>CAWAWS010000019.1:0-196322 GCA_963785725.1 uncultured delta proteobacterium
GCGCGACGACGCTGCCGATCCGCATCTATTCCGAAGTGCGGCTCGGGGTGAAACCCGAGATCAACGCGATCTGCACGATCCTGATTGCCGTGGTCGCGATCGCCGTGGTGGCGGCGTCCCTGATCGCAAGGACCGCGAGGGCGCCGCGCCTCGTGCCGGGTGAGCGGTCAGCGCGAACCGCGATCCAGCGCCGGCCCTGTCAACCGCTGGATTGCCGAATCCGAGCCCGTTGCGGGCTTTGCGGTCGCGCACCGCATCGAGCAACGGCGCTCCGGCGCCGGAGCGTTTGATCAGGGTCAGGGCGTCCGGCAAAATGACCGGATCGTCCCAGGGGCCTTGGACGACGAAGGGAAGCTCGAAGGCGACGCTGGCATCGGCGGCCGCGTTGATCAGGCCGGCGGTGCCGGCGAGGTCGAATTCGCGCGCGGGAATGGAGGTGGTGCCGGTGAGCCCGAGCTTGACGTTCGGGCCGTCCAGGTGAACGTCATCGATGGTCGCGGTTCCCTGGACGATCTGCAGCGCGATGTTGAGCTTGTCGAACGGCGTGCGGCCGTTGCGGAAATCGCCGCTGCCCGACAGCGGGCGCTGCGAAAGACGGCGCAGCAACTGCTCGACATTCATGCCGGTCAGCGCCCCGTCCTTGGCGGAAATCTGCGCACTGCCGTTGAGGTTGCGGGCCAGTTCCTGGACGTTGGGGCCGGTGCTTTCCATCTCCAGGGAAATATTGCCGGTGCCTTCCACCCGCCGAATCCTGAACAGTTCGGTCATGACCTTTTCGAGATCGATATCGGCGAATTGCATTTGCGTCTTGAAATCGGCGCCGGTCTCGGTCTTGGCGAGCGCGATATTTCCGGTGATCAGGCCGCCGAAGGATTGGGATTCGCCCACCGTGACCGCCAGCCGGCCGGCCCGCATGGTCGCTGCAATCGCGGTACGGCCGAGTTGGGCATTGGCGAAGCGCACCCTCGCCGCGGACAGGCGCAGATCGGCGTCCCATCCGCTGAACCAGTCGAGGGCGATGGGGTTGCGGTCCCAATCCCTGGTGTTTTCGGCGACCAGCCGGATCGTCGAAACATAGGGGGTGAGATCGAGCTTCTCGACCGCGAGCGTGCCCTGCAGCAGCCGGCGTCCGGCGGTGGTATAGGTGACCACGCCCTCGGCGACGTTGCCGTCGAATTCGGCGTTCAGGTTGGACAGCGCAATCGTTCCGCCATTGACCGCGGCCGTGGCCTTGAGCGCGAAACGCCCTAATCCTCCCTCCGGCAGGTTGGTGTCGCCGGTCCAGCGCAGCGCCGCGCGCAGGGACGCGGCGTCGGCGGCGAGCGTGCCGTCGACCTTGAGGCTCGGCTCGTAGCTCATGGTGCCGTCGAACGCGGCCTTCAGCGGAGCGGCGTTGAAGCGAAACTTGAGACCCGACGTGCGGCCGGCGAGCGCCTTGGGAAAATCCGCCATGCCGAGGCTCGCTTCGACGGTTTCGCCATGCCAGGCGAAATGGCCGGTGGCGGCGAAGCTCTTGGCGATCGAAGGCCAGGCCAGCGAAAGCTCGACGCCCTCCAGGGTTTCGGTCAGTTCGTGCGCGGGATCGCGGATCGCGATGACGCCGTCATTGATGCGGATTTCCGAAAACGACAGCACCCGGTCGGTGTGGTCCGCATTCGGCTGCAGGGCGCGCGCCAGCGTATCGACCAGCGGCGACCAGTTGGTGTGGCCGTCGGCACCGATCACTACCGCGATGCGCGGCTTTACCAGCGTGATGTCGGAGATTTCTATGCGGCCGGCGAGCAACGGCAGAAAACGCAGATTGGCGATCAATTCCTCGACGGCGACGGCGGGTTCGCCGGCGCCCTGGTCCCCGAGCGCGACATCGGAAAATGTCATCGTCCGCGCCGGGAATACCGACATCGAGACCGCGCCGCGCAGCACCGGATCGAGGCCGGTAACCGCCCGGATTTCGCTCTTGACCGCCTCGCTGACGGTGTCGACGGGAATGACGTGCCGCGCCGCCGCAATCGCGGCAGCGCCGGCCACGACGGCGATCGCAATAAGGAGGACGAATCGCTTCAAGCCGATGGATCCGATCTTCGCCACCAGAGCGCAGACTGCAAAAGGCAAATTCCCGAGTTGTCGTCGGAATGACCCAAGGCCAGGCGCTGGTCTAAGCGGGTTGTGGGATTTTCCGATGCCAACGAGGCCTTCCTGGCGTGGCGGCACTGGTCGATCGAACTAAACTTTGGAGATTTGCTGGCGACGCACGGCGATCAGCTCAACCAATACATTCACTGGCATGTGGAGGAGGGGCGGAAGCTCACTGGCCCTTACCTATCTCGTATCGAGGCGAAACGCACTGCGTTATACCAGCGGTTGTGCGGGTTCAAAGGGGAGTATGAGTTTTTTATTTTGCCGGTGAACCAAGTGCTTCCGTTTGATGTGAACACACACTATCCGACAGAAATTGCCGGCGTTCAGATGGAAAATTATCTGGCTTGGATGAAGTCCGCCTATTACATTTCGGCGGCGGGAAATCCGGCGATGTCAGTTCCCTGCGCATTCTCTTCGAGTGGGCTTCCGATCGGTATGCAGATCGTTGGCCGCCATCATGACGACTGGGGTGTACTGCAGCTTGGTTACGCATTCGAACAGGCCACTCATATCGGGCAGAGGCGTCCAGCAGTGGTTTAAAGCAATTACCATCAGCGTTCAACTGTGGGACCGCCAAACCGAGACGACCTTCGATTTCGGCTTTGGGAGCGCCCGACTCACTCTTGTCGCTTGAACAACGGTATTACTGTTAAATGTAAGAGTAAGGAGAAGCGATCGATGCGCATCACTTCCAAAGGCCAAGTGACGATCCCCGCCGAAATTCGCGAGCAGGCGGGTCTTCTTCCCCACACCGAGGTCAATTTCGAATTCGACGGCAATGCTGTGCGGATCGTCCGCGCCCCCAACGGCAAGAACGGTGGCAGGGGCACACGGCTTATCGCACACTTGCGAGGACGTGGAGATGTTGCGCTGAGCACCGATGAGATCATGTCGCTGACCCGCGACAAGTAGATGACGGCCGTATTGATCGACAGCAATGTCCTGCTCGATCTCGTGACCGAGGATCCGCGGTGGTTCTCGTGGTCCGCGAAGGCCCTGGCGAACGCCGCAGAAACCTTGCGGCTGGTAATCAACCCCATCATCTATGCCGAGGTCTCAATCCGCTATTCACAAATCGAGGATCTAGACGCGGCTCTTCCTAAGGCCATGATCGACCGGGAACCAATTCCTTATGAGGCCTCCTTCCTCGCGGGGAAGGCGTTTCGTGTTTACCGGCGACGGGGAGGGACGAAGCGATCTACGCTTCCAGACTTCTTCATCGGTGCTCACGCGTCCATTGCCGGATACAGCTTGTTAACGCGCGACGCGAGCCGCTATCGCACATATTTCCTAAAGCTTGTACTCATCGCTCCGAACTGAGGCGGTGCGTTTGGCCAAGCGGGTCACCGTACGGTAATGTGAACGCGGTTATTCCACTCGACATCATGGCCGTGTACAATTCGCCGATGACTCCTCAACCGCCTTCTCCGATGCTTGTTTTCGAGACGCTGCAGGCGCACCAGCGAACCAGCGCGCTGCGAGCCGGCATTGAACTGAAGCTCTTCACCGCGATCGCCAAAGGCGCGCGCACGCCAGAGGCGCTTGGGTCCGCGTGCGATACCTCGGCGAAGGGCATGCGCGTGCTTTGTGACTTTCTCACCATCATTGGGTTCCTCACCAAGGATGAGTCCGGCTACGGGTTGACCCCGGATTCACAGCTCTTTTTGGTCGAGGGCTCACCGGCTTACATGGGTGGAATGGCGTCATTCCTTTTCCATCCATTTATGGAGAAGGGCTTGGGAGGCGTGACGGGGGCGGTGCGCAAAGGTGGAACGATCCTGCCAGCCGAAGGCTCGGTAAGCGACGATAACCCGGTATGGGTGGAGTTTGCGCGTGGGATGGCGCCCCTCGCTATGCTATCTGCCGAGGTGGTGGCTCAGCACGCGGCCGGCTCGGGCGCGGCGAAGGTGCTCGATATCGCTGCAGGACATGGGATGTACGGCGTTACCATAGCGCGACACAATCCGGCAGCAGAAATACACGCCCTGGATTGGAAGAATGTGTTAGCGGTTGCCCACGAGAATGCCGTCAAGTTTGGGGTGGCGGACCGCTGGCATGCGGTCGAAGGCAGCGCTTTCGCTACCGATTACGGCTCCGGTTATGATGCGGTGCTGGTCACCAACTTTATCCACCACTTTGATGTTCCAACCAATATTGGTTTGTTCGAGAAAATTCGCGCTGCCATGAAACCGGGGGCGAAGATGGCGATCGCGGAGATGGCGGTCAACGATGATCGCGTTACGCCTCCGGGGGCGGGTATGTTCGCCATGACCATGCTTACCACCACACCAACCGGTGACGCCTATTCGCAGCGCGAGATCGAGTCCATGTGCAACCGTGCCGGCTTCCGCGATGTGGCCCATCACGCGGTGCCGGATACTCCGCAGACGGTGACGATTGCCGTAAGTTGAGTCCGGGACGTCGCGCTCGCTGCGACGCCGGCTCATGCTGTCGGGCTGGTCTCGCGATTAGTACGTGAGGCCACAACTCACCCAAAGGTAAAGCGCAAGCGGAGCACAAAAAGGATCAAGAATTCGCGATCTTTTTTTGGTATACTCCGTGGCCTAGGGATGAGGACAGGCCGTGCAAGAGCCACCGATTGGGGAAGTTACAACACTCTTGCAACAGATCAGAGCGGGCGATTCGCAGGCTGCCGATAAACTGATCCCCCTGGTGGTCGATGAACTGCGCCGTCTGGCGCGGCTGCAACTGCGAGATGAGCGGCCCGGTCACACCCTCCAACCCACGGCCCTGGTCAACGAAGCGTACATGCGCCTGGTGGGCGACCAGGCGAGGGACTGGCAAAATCGCGCTCACTTCATAGGCGTTAGCGTGTCTGTGATGAAGCGAATCCTCATCGATCACGCACGCCGCAAGCAGGCGCTTAAACGCGGATCGGAGATTCAGTCCCTGTCGGGAGCCGAAGATTATGCCGGTTTCTCCCTGGAGCAGGCCGAGGAACTGTTGGCGCTCAACGTGGCTCTCGACCGGCTGGAGAAGATGAGCTCGCGTCAGCGGCAGGTGGTCGAGTTGCGCTACTTCGGCGGACTCTCCACGGAAGAAACCGCGGAGGTGCTGAAAGTGTCTCCGATCACCATAAAGCGGGACTGGGTGGCCGCCAGAGCGTGGCTGAAGGGGCAACTGCGTCCCGAGGGCCGGGTTAGCAACTTTGCATGACATCGGAAGATTGGGATCGGCTCTTCGATCTGTTTCATGCCGCCCGGGAAAAGTCAGGCGGCGAGCGGGTGATGGTGCTCGATGCGGGCTGTGGAGAGGATACGATGCTCCGCAAGGCCGTCGAAGAGTTGCTGCGAGAGGATGAAGCCGCCGAGGGTTTTTTAAGCGAGCCGCTGTTCAGTTCGTTGCGTGGTGAACCCCCGCCAAGCCGAATGGTTCCTGGCCGACGGCTGGGACGCTATGTAACCGGGGCCCTGATCGGTCGTGGGGGCATGGGGGAAGTCTGGTCCGCACAAGACACAGATCTGGACCGATCGGTCGCGCTGAAATTTCTAACCTCTGAAACACTGGCGGGTTTGGATCCGCAGCAGATCACCCGCGAGGCCAAGGCCGCATCCGCATTGAACCATCATGGCATCGTGACCATTCACGAGCTGTTGCAGTCCGGATCGACAACTGCTTTGGTCATGGAATTGGTGGAGGGCAAACCGCTACGCGAGGCCTGCGGGCAGCCAAGGACCATTCCTGAAGTGTTGGCCATCGGGCTGCAAATTGCCGAAGCCCTGGCCGCCGCCCATGCCGGTGGCGTGATTCACGGTGACATCAAGCCCGAGAACATCTTCCTGCGGCCCGACGATTACGTGAAGTTGCTTGACTTCGGTTTGGCCCGTAAAGTGACAACGGAAACGATCGCGCTGGGCACCAGCCCCGTCCTGGGCACGCTGCGCTATATGTCTCCGGAACAGGCGCGCGCAGAGTCTTTGAGCCCGGCGAGCGACGTGTTCTCCCTTGGTTTGGTCCTCTACGAATTGCTCGCGGGGCGGCATGCTTTTCCAGCAATATCTCCCCTTGATACCGCGCAAGGCATCCTCACCAAGGAGGCCCCGTCTCCTTCTTCCTTTAATCCTCGTGTGCCGGCGCGCCTGGATTCGCTGGTTCGGGCCATGCTGGTCAAGGAACCTTCCGCACGTCCCACCGCCACGGAAGTTGTGCGGACACTGAGCGAATTAAGCCAGCCGCGCAAGACCCTCCTGGGTTCAGTACCCGCGGTGTGGAAGTGGACGGCGGCAGCCGTACTATTGGCCGTGGCATGCCTGGCGGGGTGGCGCTGGAAGCAGGTTCGCGCCGCACGCGACGCTCCTACCTTTCGCCAGCTGACAACGCTGATCCCGGAGAATCGGGCCACCGCAGCGGCGATCTCTCCGGATGGCAAGCAGGCGGCCTACGCTAATGTCGATGGGATCTTTGTTCGCAGCATCCAGAACGGCGATACCAAGCCACTCTCCACACCCCCGGATTATCTTGTCGACCATCTAGCCTGGTTCGCTGACGGGACCCGGTTGGTGGCGAGCGGATTCTCGACCACGACGAATGTCCCCAGTGTTTGGATCGCCTCCATTGCCGGGCAGCCGCCGCGGCTGGTGAGCGAGCATTTCAGGTCTGCGACACCTTCCCCCGACGGCGCTCACATTGCGATGGTCAGCCAGGACCGGTCCGCGATTTGGATCATCGCAACCCAAGGCCACGATGCCAGGCAGATCATGCGCGCGCCCAATGAGGATATGTTTTCGGTCGTGTTCTGGTCCCCGGATGGCAGACGATTGGGACTCCAACGGTTGCATTTGGTGCAGAAGCAGCAAATCCAGACCCAGGAATTGGAGCAGCTTTATAGCCGGAGTTACGAGTCGCTTGAGGTCGATACAGGAAGAGTGACGATCAAAGTTCCAGATGTGGAGATGAGTTCGGCTGCCGCATTGCCGGATGGCCGCATCCTCTTCTTGCGCTACCTGGCCTCATCGACGGAGCCTGCCGAGCAGTTCGACCAGCTCTGGGAGATGCAAACGGACCCGGCAACGGGCGCCATCACCGGCGACCCGCACAAGGTGATGAACCTGGTCGATCAGTTTGAAACGCACATCTCAGAGATGAGCGCCTCGGCGGACGGCAAGGTGGCGTTGGTCCTGAAACGATCCGATCAAAATGCCGTGTTCGTCGGTGACTTTGATGAAGCGTCGCCGCGAATATCCAATATTCGCCGCCTGACGCTGGATGAGCGGACGAGCTATCCGCATGCCTGGACGGCGGACAGCCGCAGAGTCATTTTCGAGTCGATCCGTAATGGCACCTGGGACCTTTTCATTCAGGACTTCGATCGGCATAACCCGAAGACACTGGCGGCCACGCCCCTGATGGAGGTGCTGCCGCAACTTACTCCAGACGGCCGCTGGATTTTATACGCCGCACGTCCAATGAGCGCGTCGGAGGCCTATACGCTGATGCGTATTCCGGTCGAAGGAGGAACCGCGGTAGCGGTTCCCAATGGATTTCCTGTGGACGAATTTCGTTGTTCATTGGACACCACTGGCCGGTGCGTCCTGAGAGTTACGGTGGGCCACGAGTTTTATGTGTTCTACGAACTCGATCCCTTTCGAGGTAAGGGCCGCGAACTCGCGCGCACGAAATGGTTTCCCACGGTAACGGGGGTGTGGGACATCTCGCCCAATGGCCAGGAAGTCGCAATTCCCATCCAGGACTATCGCGCAGCGGGGGTCCGGGTGGTCGAGTTGCAGCCGGACGCCACTTCCTCAAGAGAACGCGATGTCGTACTTCCGGGGCTCACTGATATCAATGATGTAACGTGGTCTGCCAGCGGGCGCGGCTGGTTTGTGGTGCTGGATATGCCGGTGGGAAAGCGCCTGTTTTACGTGGACCTCCATGGCAGCTTCCGTTCTCTGGGAGACATCGCTGGTTTTGCAGTTCCGTCACGCGACGGACACCGGGTTGCTTTTGTAAATTCAATTGTTGCCGGTAATGCGTGGCTGATCGAGAGACACTGAGAATCACCACCCTTCTGCATTGAGCATCTCCTACTCCTCGAATAAACCTCCAGGAAACCGAAAAAACCTTTTTTCTCGCTGCAATGATCCGAATCGTCGCTTATCTGCGCTTTACCTGGCAGAACGATCCATAACAGCGAATAGAAGGATAGGAGTAGCGATGAGATTACGCTCACTGGGCTTTGTCTGCGGATTGGTACTCTCTCAATGGCTGATGGGTTGTGGCGGAGGCGGAAGCACGCCTCCGGCCACGCCCATCACCATCACCACCACGACACTTACCGAGGGCACGACCAACACTGCCTATAGTGCGACGCTGGCCGCAACTGGCGGCTCGGGAACGTATACCTGGTCCGTGGCCAGTGGCAGCAATCTCCCGGCGGGATTATCGTTAAGCTCCGCCGGCGTAATCTCCGGAACGCCCACAACGGCCGCCTTGGCCAGCTTCACGGTGAACGTTGCCGATTCGGAGACCGTTCCACAGACGAGCAGTGCGCCCCTCAAACTGGCGATTAGCGGTGGGACGCTGACGATTGTTATGCCGACGACGACGACCGGCCAAGCCGGGGCGAGCTATAACGTTCAGTTCTCTGCTACGGGAGGGGTTCCCTCGTATAGCTGGTCGCTTATCGAGAACACTTCCCCACCTCCGGGGCTGACACTTAGCTCCATCGGTACTCTTTCCGGAACACCAACGACCGCGGGGAATTACAGTTTTCAACTCCAGGTCACGGACGCCAACAACATTTCGATTTCTCAGAATGTTTCCGTAACCATCGGTGCGGCGGGATCGTCGCTGCCCGACGGGGGCTATTCGTTCTCGTTCAGCGGCACAGGCCCCAGCGGGGCGATGGCCATCAATGGCAACTTCCTGCTGCAGAGTCAGAAGGTGGGGGTTGGAGTCTATGACGAAAATACGGCCATGGGAGGAGCGAAGACCAATCAGCAGTTGATGCCCGGAGGAGCGGTGACGATCGGCGCCAACGGATTGGGGCAGCTCACTCTGGTCCTGGCTAGCGGCGATACGGTGACCTTTGCCCTGGCCGCACCCCCGTCCATCTCGACGATGGGCAATGACACAGACGTCAGGATTATCGAGTTTGACGACAAGACTGGATCGGGCACACGGGGTTCGGGCGTCCTTAAGAGCGCGAACTTAGGTGAAGAGTCGGCGATCATCAACAATTACGCTTTCTCCTTCAGTGGCGTCGACTCGTCCAAGAATCCGATCGCGATGGCCGGCTCGTTCGCGGCGGACGGGGCGGGCAATATCACCGGCTTCGCCCGCGACGTGAACGACAATGGCGTAGTTACCAGTGAAGGCGCATTCACCGGAACGTACTCGTTCAACGATCTCCGCGGGACGCTACAGTTCAAGTTCAGCGGGAACAGTTACAATTACAGCTTTTACCAGGTGTCTGTGCACGAATTATTGGCCGTCTCAGTTGACACGGTGTCGACGAGTATCCCGTTGGTCAGCGGCCTGATCGATCAACAGACGGGAACGTTTAGCGCGGCATCGCTGAAGGGCGCCGGCGTGGTGGAGTTGGATGGGTTAGCTGCACTGAGTGGGGCGCTTCTTCCCGACGTTACCCTGGGCCTGGCATCGGGGGATGGAAATGGCAACCTGGGCATCGCGTACGACGAGTACAAGGGCCAGTTGCTGACACCGCAGAGTTTCAGCGGCACGTACACGGTCGATGCGGCCAGCGGGCGTGTCACCCTCACGTCAGCCGGTACTCCGGCTTTCCTTTATCTGTTGGACAATAACCAGGCGTTCGTTCTGGGCGGGGATGCGTCGGCGAGCTCCGGAATTTTGGAGCCGCAAACCGGCACAAGCTTTAATAAGGCCTCGTTCCATGGGGGCTACCTTGGCGGCAGCCTCGCGCTCAGCAGCCCATCTGTGATCAATGAAGTGATCTTAGTTGCCGCTGACGGAGGCGGCAACGTAGAGATGGCCTTCCAAAATAGTGGGCCTAAGGGACTGGTGCCGAACGGAGGTACGATTGGCACCTACACCGTGGGCTCGAACGGTAGGACGGTTGTCACGGCGGGTGACGGGATAACGAGAATCTTCTATATTGTTTCTCCTACGAAAGCCGTCTTGCTCTCGGGGGAAGACAGCGGCTACCTGGGTAGTTTGGAGCAGTAGCACTTGTGCAGGCCGGCGCGGCTTTTCCTGAGGGAAAAGCCGCGCTTCGCACTGCTCTAGAAGCTGAACCGCGCCTGGAAGTCGATAATTCTCGATCCCAGCGCGGCCGATGCCTGACCGAGGTTGGAGTTTGCGACATTGGTCGAAAGCTCGTTGGGGTTGATGTTCAATAAATTGAAGGCGTTAATCAGGTTGGCTTTGATTTCGAACCTGGCCCCCTCACCAATCACCCGCATGCTGGGCAATCCGAACGATTTAGCAATGTTGAGATCCACATCACGATAGTCGGGACCGGGAAAGGAGTTGCGGTCAATTCCCGGCGGAGGGATGAAATTCGTTGCAAATTGTCCGGCGTTATCCGCGATCGCATTCGTGTAGTCCGGAACCTCGAAATAGTTATTCAGGAACTCATTTTGATTCGTGCCGGTATTCGCCATCCCTGGGGTTGGAAAATTGTTTCCTGTTTTGAAGGCGTTGTTTTTGGTGCTGATGCCGGCTCCGCCGAGATAGGTCGGGCGCAGGTTCTGGAATCCGTAGTTGCAACTATTGCAATAGATCTGGTGTGGCGCAGTATAGACCGGAGTCCACCCATAGCCGGTGTGGAAGGTGGCGATGCCGCCGAGTGACCATCCGCCAGCGATCTTCTCTGCCCAGTTATGGCTGCCGTGAAAAATAACCGGCTGCCAGACACCAAAAACCTTGAAAGACTGATTGATGTCGAAGTCCGATCGTCCATAGGAGTACTTCGGTATCGTATAGATAAGGATCGCGGATAATATGGGCCCGAATTGGTATCCATGCTGTGGGCCCAGGTATACTGCGCTTCCGCTGAGAAGGTATGGGAGAACTGGTGCTTGATCCCGGCGAGCATCATGTTGTTGTTCGCCTTACCCTGGCTGCCGAAGGTATTGATGCTATTGACCAGAGGATTCAGTGGCGCTCCAACAATGTCTCCGAAAGCGTTTGCGTCGTAGTTGTACAAGGTGTGATGACTGGAACTGCCCACATAGCCCAGATTCGCTACCCAGGCGTGGCCCAGATCCATCTCCATGTCGAGTGAGTAGTGATGTGTGTACTCGGTAGGCATGTGACCAGGCAAGGCGCCGATGTTTGCGCCGCCTGCTGCCGGTAGGCCGGCAGAGTTAAACGTCGAAATGGCGTTTGGGTTGGCCGGAAAACCGATGATATCCGTTGGGCTGCTCGAAATCGCGTAGAGGATATTGGGATTGATCTGCGTCGGACTCTTGCTGGTGCCCGGAACAGAGCTGGTTCCCGGAGGGTTGCCATCGTAAATGTTGGCCGTTGCGATCTGCTGCTGGTTGTAGTTCAGGCCGTAACCACCACGGAAAACCACCTTGCCGTTGGAGTGAGTCGGACTCCAGTTAAAACCGATCTGAGGGCCGAAATTGAGCTTTTGTGCTGTCCACGCCGAAATTCCCGAGCGTATAGTGATGCCGGTCAAAAGATCCGACCCTCCGCCGAACGCGAGTACTCCCATGTTGTTGGATTTATCCGTGAGCGGCCCGAAGTAAGAATATCGGAGACCGGCGCTCAAAGTGAGATTGGGTCGAGCCTTCCAATCGTCTTGAAAAAAGATGCCGTACATATTCTCGCGGTTATCGTTGCGGTAGCCGCCTGGAATACCGGTCTTGGCCTGAAACGGACCGGTCTCTCCCTCAGGGGCGTCATTCAGGAAGTCCCACAGATTGTAAAAGGTGTAAAGCGGCGCCCCGATGGGATCATTCAGGTAGTAAAGCCGGGTAAAGTCGAAACCAAATTTCATTGTCTGGTTGCGTAATACTTTGGTGGCTACGTCCTTGTAGCCGTAGGTCCATTGATCCAGATGGCCTGGCGCCGGCACACCGAGAGAGCCGATGGAGATACTGCCAATCTGCCCATTGCCGGTGGGGTTATATAGCTGGGCCTGGGGCAGGCCGAAAGGGGCCTGAGGGTTGCTACCAAGCTCGTTGTAGCGCCACCCCGCAGCGTTGGCTCGCGCTTCATTCAGGAAAGTGGACGAGAAGGTATGGTTCCAGATAACCGAAAACGCATTGTTGGTCTGAGAGTGATTGAAGAGTTGATAACCCAGGCCGCCGTTGAGCGTGGTCGTGCTTGCGGGAACCCAGTAGATCGCGAAGCTGGCATGGTCCTTGCTGGTCACGTCGGAGTCGAGACGCCCGCTGTACTGTTTGAAATCGCTGCTGGTCGGGTTTTTTATGCTGTACTGGGCGATGTCCGGGACGTCGGAGAGTCCACTGCCGACGCCGGGTGAGCTGTTGTTCACGTAGGTCAGGTCCTGCGTGTGCAGGCCGGTAGCCACTGGCGAACCAATGTTCAAGCCTTGACCCGCGACCGTCCTGCAGTTTACGCCTTCGCTGAGTCCCGCATCCGCGCAGGTTGCGGAGGCGATGACGGTGCCAGCCACCGCTGCCCCCTTGAAGTTGAGGTAAGTGGAGGAGATGCTGTTCGCCGGCGCCAGGGCCGCGAAAGCGGTGGTGGGGAACCATTGCGTACTGGTCGTCGCCACACTCTGGCTTTGTCCCTCGTAGGCAAAGAAAGCAAAGATGCGGTTCTTCCAGATGGGTCCGCCGATGCTGCCGCCCAGCTGGTTATAACGATCTTCATCGCGCAGCAGGCCACGCTGGTCGGCGGTAAGCCTGGCGCCCGTCGAATCAAATGCCTGCACCGACGAGGGCCCGTTCCAACGTTGATACGCATTCAGACCAGGGCGCGTGATCTGGATGAAAAAGCTACCGTGGAGATCGTTGGTGCCGCTCTTCGATGTGATTTCGGTCAGCGCACCTGAGAAGCGGCCGTTTTCAGCATCGTAGGCGTTGGTCACGATTTTGAGGTTACCCACCGAATCTTCACTGGGAGTGATGATGGTCGCTCCGCCCCAAACGGCGCTCGCCGTGCTGATACCGTCGATGGTGTATCCATTGGTATCAAACTGGCCGCCGTTGGCGTTCGCGGAAGCACCATTTTCTGTGGCAAAAATACTGCTCGAATGTCCTAAGTTACCACCGCCATTGGATGAGGCGCCGGTTTGTGTACCTGGAGCTTGGAAGCCCCCGCCTCCGCCTTGCTGTGCCCCATCGGCCAGAACACCAGGCGCCAGCTGAATGAGGCTAGTCACATCGCGTTCGTAGACCGGCATGTGTTGGACTTCGTTGTCTGAAATGGTTCGCTGATTGTTGGCCGTCTCTGTATCAATTGCAGGCACGGTCGAGGCATCAACGGTCACTGTCTGAGTTGCCGGTCCAACGTCGAGCTGCACATTGATTGCGTTGGGCTGCTCTGGAATCAGTTGCAGCTGAAGAAGATCCTTTTCCTGAAATCCGTCTTTGGTAACAACCAGGCTAAATTTATCGGCGGGCAACGCATTGAAGTTGTAAACCCCGCTGGCATCGCTGGTCCGGACCTGCTTTTCGCCGGTTCCGTTGTTGGTGAGGGTCAGGGTGGCGCCGGGAATTACGGCGCCGGAAGAATCAGTCACCACACCCTGGATAGAGGTGCGGTACTGGGCATACAACGCGGGGGTCAACCACAGCGCGACAAGGCCTAAGAGGAATACAGAGGACAGACGGTTGAGCGGTGAACGCAACTTCTCCTGATAACGAACGATAGCGCGCATATTGGCTCTCCTAAAATGACAAGTTGTCTTTCGTTCCGGCGACCCCCAGGCGCACTGAGGGCGCCTTCATCCGATCTGGTCAACCGATCATCGTCTTCGTGACTCTTCAGCAGTGAATGGTCCGCTCTTCATTGGCGGTTCCACTCACCTGTGCGCAATCGGTTGCGCTCGGCTGAGTTTGATACCATCCGTTTAGGGCGCTGTCAATCAAGCGCGCCTTGGGAAGCCAGACTCATCTCCTCCTCACATTCCACAGACACGGCATGGAAGCGAAAATTACTTAGATGATCCAGTTCAAAGGAAAGGTTGCAAATGCATGGTTGGTCCTGCTGGCATTTCTCATCGCCGGCACGCACGCACGCGCAGACCAAAATTACTCCGATCAGGTTTTCTTCGAGAACAGCCTCTCGCCGGAGAATTACTTTTACAGCAGTGGTAAAGTAAGCCCCCCCAGCACCCTTGCACTCGTCGAGGGGAAGCTTCCGGTGGAAAGAGAGACTTTCATCAGCGGCCCGAATGCTCTCAAACTGCAGTGGGAGTCTGCCGCCGATGGAGGCTGGTCCGCTGAGGTAAAGCTTTACGAATGGCGTAACCGGACCCGGCTTTTTCCTGGAGCTAAGCTTTTTCTCTGGTTCTATGCCGCGGACGGCATCCGCGCCGTTGACCTTCCGCATCTGGCGTTGCGCGATGCCGGAGGTAATTTTACCCGGCCGCTCGATCTGGCTGCTTACACGCGAGATATAAAGCCACGCAGTTGGGTGCGTGTGGGAATTCCCCTCACGTCCTTCCCGACTGCCTCAGTGAATCCCTTTCAACCGCATAAGGTGAGCGCTTTGATTTTTGGCCAGGGCAGAGCCGATGCGGCGCGGCACACCCTATTGCTGGATGACATCCGCATCGAGAACGACTTGCCCCCAGGACAGCCTGCACCACCCGCCCCATTGCGTGTGCAGGCCAAGGGATACGAACGGCACGTGGATATTACCTGGGGCCCGGTCGAAGATCCGTCACTGGCACAGTATGTGATCTATCGCTCGGTGGGCGGGGAGGCGTTCCGGCCCATCGGCGTGCAGCGGCCGGGGATAAACCGATTCTGCGATTACACGGGAAATCCTCCGCTGACGGCCTCGTATCGGGTGACCGCGCGGACCTCATCGCTGCGCGAATCGGCCCCATCGGCGACGGTAAGTGCAACTACACATGCGATGACCGACGATGAACTGCTCACCATGGTGCAGGAGGCTGGGTTTCGCTATTACTGGATTCGCCTTCGGGACGCCAGATTTTACGGGTCCATGGGTGGCAAGCCCCTGAACAAGCCGGTGGTGGGCATCGCCGCCGACCCCGATGAGCGGCGGGCTACTGGGAGGTGGCCTCCGACGGCGGGATGTTCGCTTTCAGCGACGCCCGTTCTACGGGTCCATGGGCGGCCGCCCCTGCAACCAGCCGATGGTCGGCATGGCGGCCACCCCGGACGGCAAGGGCTACTGGGAGGTGGCCACCGACGGCGGCATGTTCGCCTTCGGTGACGCCCAGTTCTACGGGTCCATGGGTGGCAAGCCCCTGAACAAGCCGATCGTGGGCATCGCCGCCAGCCCGGACGGGAAGGGGTACTGGGAGGTGGCCTCCGACGGCGGCATGTTCGCCTTCGGTGACGCCAAATTCTACGGCTCGATGGGGGGGAAGCCCCTGAACAAGCCGATCGTCGGGATCGCCGCCGCGCGACAGGGCGGGGGTTACTGGGAGGTGGCCTCCGACGGCGGCCTGTTCGCCTTCGGAGCGCCCCCTTCTCGGATCTACGGCGGCGATGCCCCTGAACAAGCCGGTGGTGGGGATGGCCGCCACCCCGGACGGGCAGGGGTACTGGGAGGTGGCCTCCCGACGGGGGAATCTTCACCTACGGGAACGCCTTCTTCTGGGGGTCGACCGGGTCCATGACCCTGAACTCCCCGGTGGTGGGCATCGCCGGCAGCGCCTAGTACCGGCAGCGCCCAGCATCGAAGCGACCGAGTACCGGCAGTACCGATACCGGTACCGTCGGCAGGCGGTCGATGCTCGGGGCCAGACGCCCCGTCACCTGTTGGTGGCGGGGCGTCTGGTGTCCGGGCCGTGGTGCCACAGGAGCCACTCTCCCGAGCCGGTCTCGGAGGGGTCTACTCGGTGGTGACGGGGGAGCCCGGCAGCCGCCCGGTGATGGGCGAGGGTTCGCTCCGCCTCGAGAGCACCCAGGTGAGGACGGCGGCGGCGATGCAGAAGGCCACCCCGGCCCACAGGACCAGGGTGTAGCCGGACTCCGTCGGTTGGGTCCGCCCGGCCGGGGTGTGCCCGCCCAGGATGGACGCGGCGAGGGCACTGCCGAGGGAGAAGCCCACGTAGCGGATCACTTGGTAGAACCCGGTGGCGCTCCCGGTCTCGGCCCGGGGGATGGACCCGACGATCAGGCCGGGGAGGGCGGCGAAGGTCAGGCCCAGGCCGGCTCCCACGATGCGCCATCATGGCGAAGGCCTGCCAGAGGGAGCCGTGGAAGAGGGCGAAGAAGGCCCCGCCGGCCGCCACCACCAGCGAACCGATCGAAAGGAGTGCCCGGAATCCGACCCGTGCCGTCAGCCAGGGGAGGGCCCGGCTGGCCGAGAAGCTGAGGATAGAGAAGGGGACCAGACAGAGCCCGGCCACCACCACCGACGCCGAGAACCCGTAGCCGTTGGCCCGCGGGACCTGGACGAACTCGGTGACCTCCGAGAGGTAGAGGTACATGGCCACCCCCAGGACCATGGCGCAGCAGTCGGCGGTCAGCACCGTCGGGTGGCGGAGGAGGCGGAGCTCGATCAGCGGTCCGCGGACGTGCAGCTGCTGATAGACCCAGGCCACCAGGAGGACCACCGCCCCGGCCATCAATCCGAGGATGGCCGCCGATCCCCACCCCCAGGCGTTTCCCTCGGCCACCGCCAGTAGGAGAGCCACCAGCCCGCTGGTGAGCAACACGGCCCCGACCAGGTCCAGACCGGCCGACGCCCGGGGGGTGCTGGCGGGGACGACGACGGCCACGCAGAGGAGGGCGACCCCCCCGAAGGCCGCACTGAACCAGAACGCCCCGGATAGGCCGAACCCGTCGGCGATCAGCCCGCTGATCGGATACCCGGCCCCGACCCCGGCCGCCGCGCGCACCGACAGCAGGGCGATCGTCCCGGCCACGCGAGCCGGCGGCAGGTGGTCGCGGGCGGCCGCCATGGTCAGGGGGACCAGGGCCAATCCGATGCCCTGCAGGGCCCGTCCGACCACCAGGACGCCCAGGTTGGGGGCCAGGGCGGCCACCACCCCGCCGACCGTCACCGCGCCCAGGCCGGCCATGAGGGTCTCCCGCCGGCGGGACCCGTCGCCCAGCCGGCCGATGATCGGCGCGCTCACCGCCCCGACCAGCAGGGTGGCCGTCAGGGACCACTGGGCGGTGTCCAGGGGGACGTGGAGCTGGTCGGCGATGCTGGGGATGAGGGGGGCGCCCTGTGAGCTGATGACGGCAGTGATGAGGGCCGTCAGCACCAGGACGGGGGCCAGGGCCGCCTCCCGGCGGTCAGGGTTCACCCGGCCGGAGGACCAGCCGGCCCGCCGGCGCCCGGCCCCGCCGCCTGGTCCCCAGTCACGACCGGACTGTACCGACATCGCCGTGGTCGGGCGACAGTCCACTGCTCGACCCTGTCGTGTCGCCGGGAGGACTCGTTCGCGAAAAGAACAGCGTTTCCGATCCGGGTCGGGCCATGGACCGGGTAATAGCAGGCCACGTACGATTTCCACCGTGGAACGTTGCGAAAGCGTGCATATCCGGGCCGAGGTGGCCTACTACTGCGACCAGCCGAAGGGGCATGCCGGGTTGCACCGGGAAGAGACGTCGCTGGACGTCGGCAGTTCCTGTCGGGTGGTGGCCCTGCTGTGGCGCGACGAGGTCTTGGAGAAGCAACCGGCCTGACCGCTTCGATCCGGCCGGCTCGAAGGTCTTGGGACCAGCCGGCCTGAGAAGCCTGGGCCGAGCCGGCCCCAGTGGTCGTCACCGCCGACTCCCGGGTCCCGCTGCCGAACCCGGCTCGACCCACGCCACCGAATAGGGCCTGCGATCGCGCTGGCCTTTTTGGCCTCGTCCACCCTGTGTCGGTCCTACCGGCAAAAACTAACGCTTGTCTGCCTCCGGGATCGGCGGTACCGTGCGCCATGACCACGCCGATGGCGGACCGTGTGGTGACAAGGGGTGGCGGGGTGGCGAACGGTCAGGCGGTCACAGACGGTCAGGCGACAACAGACGGCCCGTCGGCAGCGGACGGCGTGGTGGTGGCAGACGAAGAGACGTACCCCAGCTTCACTCTCACCCCCCTGACCGGCTCCATCGGCGCCGAGATCACCGGTCTCCAGGTCGATCGACCCCTGGAGAGGGGGGCGGCCGACGACCTGCGCCGGGCCCTGGCCCGGTACCTGGTCCTGTTCCTGCGGGATCAGCCCCTGACCGACGAGCAGCACTTGGCGTTGGCCCGGGTGTTCGGGGAGCCCAATGTCTATCCAGCCACCCGGGCCCGGGGGTTGGACGTGGCCCTGGAGTGGATCGAGGACGGCCCGGACAGCCCACCCAAGGCCGACCTGTGGCATACCGACGCCGCCTTCCTGCCGAGGCCCCCGGACGTGGGGATCATCACCATGCTGGATGTCCCCCCGGTGGGCGGAGACACCATGTGGCTGAACCTCTACGCCGTGTACGAGGCCCTGTCCGAGCCGATGCGGCGGGTGGTGGACCAGCTGGATCAGGATCTGCACCCCGGGCCCGACATGAAGGCCAAGCTGGAGCTCCAGTTCGGTCCGGGCATCTACGAAAAGGTGGCCGACGAGTTCGCCGGGGCTCGCCACCCGTTGGTGCGGGTCCATCCGGTCACCGGCCGCCGGGCCCTGTTCATGTGTGGGGCCTACGTGAAAGGGGTGGCCGGCATGTCGACCGCCGAGAGTGACGCCGTCCTCGCCCTGTTGCGTGCCGGCCTGCACGACCCCAACCATCAGGTCCGGTGGCGGTGGCAACCCGGCGACATGGCCATCTGGGACGAACGGTGCACCAACCATCGGGGCCTGGGGGACCATTACCCGGCCCACCGGCTGATCCGGCGATGCACCACCGGGGTCGGGGTCCCGCAGGGGCCGCCCCGGTGAGGCCGGCCGTCGAGCGGTAGGGGTGATCCCGACTAGGCGTCGGTCGGCGGGTGTCCCCACCCGAGGGGCGGCTCGTCGACGGCCGGGTCGACGAGCTCGCGCACGTTGCCGGGCCAGTCGTGCTCTTCGAGCACGCGCAGCCACGCCGGCGGCAGCGCAGTCGCGCCTTCCAAGAACTGCTCGACGAGCGGCGCGATATCTTCTTTACGCTCGCGCAACGGCGGAATTTGCAGGCGCAAGACGCCCAAGCGGAAGAACAGATCCTGACGAAATCTACCGGCTTGCACTTCACGCGCGAGCACGCGATTGGTCGTGGCCACGACGCGCACCGACACCTTGCGCGACGTCGCTTCGCCGAGCCGCCGCAAGCTGCCGCGCTCGATGACGCCGAGCAGCTTGGGCTGCAATTCCAGCGGCAGCTCCGCGATCTCGTCGAGCACGACGGTGCCGCCGGCGGCGCGCTCGAAGATGCCGGGCCGCGTGACGTCGGCGCCGGTGTACGCGCCTTTGACGACGCCGAACAGCTCGGCCTCCATCAAGTGGCGCGGGATGGCGCCGCAATCGACGATCTCGAACGGGCTGTCGCCGCGCGCCGATAGATCGTGGAGCGCGCGCGCGACCATCTCTTTGCCGGTGCCGGTCGGGCCTTCGACGAGCACGGGCGAATCGGCGGCGGCGAACTGCTTCATGCGGCCGAACACCATCTTCATGGCCAAGGAGCGGCCGATGAGCCCGCCCATGCGCTGCACCGCCGCGTACGGCAGCTGCGCCTCCTGCTCCGTCGCCGTCAGCGACAACACCGTGCGGCCGACGAGGATGCAGGCGCCCGGCTCGACGCGCGCCTCCTCGACGAGCGCCGGGCCGACTTGCACGCCGTTGCGCGAGCCCAAGTTGCGCAGGTGCACGCCGCCCAAGCCCAGCGACAGCTCGAGGTGCATCCAGCTCACGGTCGTGTCGGTCAGGATGAGGCCGGCTTCGGGCGCGCGGCCGATCAAGAGCGGCGTATCGCCGAGCTCGGCGAACGCGCCGCGATCGCGGCCGTTGATGACCTCGACCCGCACTTTGCGCAGGTTCACGGTCAGCGGCGACGACGCGTCACCTTGGAGCTGCTCGGTCGTGACGAGATTCGCGGGCAGTTCCAGATGCGCCATGCTGATTAGGCCCTCAGCAAGAGCCATGCCCCGCGCGATTCCGCGATCCGCCCGCGCCAGTAGGACTTCGCGCGCGGCTTTGGTGAGCGGCGGCCCCGTGTTGGGGCTCGCTCCCCCAGGCGACAAGCGCTGTTTACATTCTGCTGCACACGAATTGCCGAACGGCGCGGCGATCGCAGCGGCACGACGGTTGCTGTTGCCGGCATGCGGAGGGTCTCAACCATGCGCAGCTCGCTCGTCGCCGCTTTTGCCTTTTCGGCTTTCGCCGCTCTCGGATGTTCCGGCACGTCGACACGAACGGTCACCGGTCAGCTGACGGCGACCACGTTCGCGCTCGACAACCCGGTCGTGCTCGCCGAAGCCTCGGATTCGCGCGTGTTCGTGGCGTCGATCGCGCAGGACGGCAAGTTCGCGCTCAAGCTGCCGTCGAACGTCTCCTATCGCTTGTCGTTGGCGAACTCGACCGAGACCAAGGGCATCTACAGCTCGCTGGCGCGCATCAACTGGCCGCTCGAGAAGGGCGCGTCGCGCTGGGCCACGCTCGGCGACGGTGAGACGCTCGATCTCGGCATGGTCTACGAGCGCGGCCATCAGTATTCGTCGAGCCAGTCGGAGTCGAAGAGCGGCAAGGCCGGCAGCTGCAAGGAGGAGGACGACGCCAAGTGCTCGCACGAGGGCGAGACCGATTGCGACTGCGGCCATAAGTATTCCGGCGGCGACCACTGCGAGCCCGACGGCAACTCGAGCGGCGACGACAACAACTGCAACAAGGATCACGGCTACGGCGGCGGCTCGGGCTCGAGCGGCCACGGCAAGTGCGACGGCGGCAGCGCCGGCGGCGGCGGCTCGGGCGGTGGCGAAGCCGGCGGCGGCGGCGACGCGGGCGGCGGCGGCTCGGCCGGCGGCGGCGGCACCATCACGATCGACTC
This sequence comes from uncultured delta proteobacterium, assembly GCA_963785725.1. GTDB lineage: Bacteria > Myxococcota_A > Polyangia > Palsa-1104 > Palsa-1104 > JAQBQH01. The sequence goes on from CAWAWS010000019.1 coordinate 21,198, forward strand.
GCCGTGCCTCACGAACGCGGACTGCAACGGCATGTTCTGCGTCTCGGGCGTGTGCACGACCGCGCCCATCACCTGATTCGACCGAGGATGCTATCGTCGGCGCATGACGCTGTGGCAGCTGCGGCTCGACGAATTCCGTGACCAAACGGCCTCGGCCGCGCCCACGCCCGGCGGCGGCTCCGTCGCCTGCGTGTGCGCGACGCTCGGCGCCGGGCTCGTCATCATGGCCGGCGAGATCACGCGCAAGACCAACCCTTCGCCGGAATTAGATCGGCTGCTCGACGAATTGCGCGCGCTGTCGGCGCAGCTGTCGTCGTCGGCGGACGCGGACGTGGCCGTGTTCGCCGACTTCATGGCCGCGCTCAAGCTGCCGCGCGCCGACGACGCCGCCAAAGCCGCGCGCAAGCAAGCGATCGGTCGCGCCGCCGTCGCCGCCTGCGAAGCGCCGCTGGAGGCCGCGAGCGCCATGCGTCTGTGCCTGACGTTGACCGCGAACGGCGCCGCGCGCATCAAGCCCGAGGTCGAGAGCGACGTCAAAGCCGGCGCCGATCTCTTGCGCGGCGCGCTCACGGCCGTGCTCTACAATGTCGATATCAACTTGCCCTATGTGCCCGACGGCGACGTCAAACGCACGCTGATCGCGCGCCTCGACGAGCTGCGCCGTTAGCGTCAGCCGCGAACGTTGCGGTAGAGGCGAACGGTGTTGCGCAGCGCCATCGTCACCGTCATCGGGCCGACGCGCGGGATGAACGTGCCCGCGACGCTGTCGATGTCGCCGTCGAAGTTCTTGGCGGTCGAGAAGTTGAGGCAGATGGCGCCGCGCTTGAGCTCGCCGCCGCGCACGAGCGGGAAGTCGTGCGACGGCACGCCGGTGACGACGATGTCGGCGTCGGCCAGCGCGGCCGCGCGATCGATCGTCGTCTCGCGGACGTCGTGCGCGCCGTCGCCGGCCGCCGCCGACGGCGTGAACGCGAGCGGCCCGTCGACATCGAACGACGTGACGTGAGCGCCGTCGTTGGCCAGCATGCTCGCCAGCGGCCGGCCGACCACTTCCGAGCGGTTGAAGACGACGGCCCGTCGCCCTTCGAGCGGCCGCTCGGCACCTCGAACCGTCGCGCCCGCGACGTCGAGCAGCTTCATGATCGCCAGCGGCGTACAGGGCAGAATCGACTTCTTGGTCTTGGCGTCGTCCAAGAAGCGCCGATTTTCATAGAGGCAGCGCGCCCAGAACGGATGCAGCCCTTCGATGTCCTTGCCCGGCTCGACGCGATCGCGCAAATAGGCGTCGTGCTCGGTGCCGAACACCGGGTAATAGACGAGCACGCCGTGCACGCCGGCGTCGGCGTTGGCCGCGCGAATGACCGACTCCACGTCGAGCCGTCGCACCTGCTTGAGCTCGAAGCGGACGCCGACGTCATCGCAGCCTTTGCGCGTATATTCCGCGTAGGTACGCGACGGGCGATGTTCATCGGCGAGCACGCCCCACAACACGAGCGGCTCGGGCAGCGCCGCCACTTCGGCGCGAATTTCGGCGCGAAAGGAGGCGGCAACTTCGGCGGGATCGATGACGCGGGCCACGCCCGTTGATAAATCAGCGCCCGCCGTCACGCAACGTCAATCGGGCCCGAATATTCGACGCGGCCTAGAATAAATGACGGAGCGCCCGCGTCGGACCGTAACCGAGTGGAGGTGTGTGATGCGGCGTTTGACCTTATTTGCCCTGTTGAGCCTGGCCGGATGCGCCACGACGATGCCTGTCGCCAAGGCGCCGACGCAGCATTTCACCGGCCAACCCTATAACGTCAGCGACGAAGGCCACCGCATCAGCGGCTCCGTCTGCGGCGTCAACATCGACTACTCGGTCGGCAAGAGCGGCGATTCCACGGTCCTCAACGGCTTCATGGGAACGGGCCGTACCGTCTACGTCGAGGTCGCGCCCACGGCCACCGGCCGCCACATCACGGGGACGCTCGGCGCGCGCACCGGCACCGGCGAAATCGACCTCTACGTCGACGGCAACAGCATCAAAGGACGCGCCGGCCAACGCAAGTTCGACCTGCACGGCGACGGCGACGTCTTCTCGGGCCCGATGACCGCGCTCAACACCGTGGGCTGGGTGCCGGCGGTCGTCAACGGCCGCGGTGAGCTCGCCAACATGCCGAGCGCCGACATGGGCGCCATCTTGCCGCCGCTGCTCAACTGCTCGGCGCCCATCGGTCGCGTCGGCGCCGTGCGCAGCGGCATGATGGTCAGCATCGGCGGCCCTGCCGGCTACGACACGCGCCAATCGAACGAGCTACACTGAAGTAACCGCTTCAGTATCATCGCGGCCCGAATCAGCCGTGATAGACGCGTGAGGCGACGATTTTGCCGTCGCGGACGTCGAAGGCTTCGGCGACCGGCATCGGCGGCTCGTTGGGCGCATGGCGCATGTATTCGATGATGACGCGCTCGCCGTCGGCGACGATGGCGGTCGGCTCGTAGCGCAGGTTGGGCAGACGGCGATTGGCGTCGCGCCACCACGCCGCCAGCGCCGCTTTGCCGACGAGCTTGCCGCCGGTGTCGGGATGCAGCGCGCGAATCTTCGGCGACGTATGAGTCGCGTCCTCGGCGTAGAGCGCGACCAGCGCATCGACGTCGTACGCGTTGAACGCGGCGAGCCAGGCGCGCCCGATGGCCAGGTTGGCGGCATGTTCGATCATGCGCGCATCATACCGGCGTTCGCACGCCAGCGTATTTCGACTACGACAGCCCGCCACGATCGCGGCGATCCCCCGTTAGATTAAGCAGTTACTCGTCATTCGCGGGACGTCGGCGCGGGCGATCCGAAAGAGTTTTGACGCCGTTTCCTGCGAGACGCGGCGACAGTTGTGATTATGCTGCGCGCATGGATTACAAGCGCGCGCTCATCACCGGCGCCTCGAGCGGAATCGGCTTGCACCTGGCGCGGCGGCTGGCCAAGCGCGGCATCGAAGTGTGGCTGGCGGCGCGCCGCGTCGAGCTGCTCACGCAAGAGGTCGACGCCATCAACGCCGCGGGCGGTCGCGCGCACGCCATCGTGCTCGACATCGCCGACGTCGACACCACCGTCGAGAAGCTGGCGGCGCTCGACAGCGAGGTCGGCGGCTTCGATCTCGTCGTCGCCAACGCCGGCATGGCCGGCAAGCGCGGCGCCATCCCGCTGCCCGAGTGCTCGTGGGCCGATGTCCGCGACATGCTGCACACCAACCTCATCGGCAGCGTGGCGACGATCTATCCGTTCGTGAAGCCGATGGTGGCGCGCGGTCGCGGCCATCTCGTCGCCGTCTCCAGCATCAGCGCCGACTGTCCGATCGCGCGCGGCGCACCGTACGGCGCCTCCAAGAAAGGGCTCAGCTTCTTCTTGGAGTCGGCCGATCTGGAGTTGCGGGCCCGCGGCGTGGCCGTCACGATCGTGCATCCCGGCTTCACCAAGACCGCGGCCACCGACGAGCTGCAAGGCCTGGCGCCGATGCCGTTCATGGTGCCGGTCGAGCGCGCGGCGCGGATCATCGAGCGCGGCATCGATCGCAAGTCGCGCATGGTGCGTTTCCCGTGGATCCTCGGCTTCGTCGCGCGCGTGACGGCGGCGCTGCCGCGCTGGATCATGGCGCCGCTCATTCGCCGCACGAGCGGCGGCTGATTCGAGGCTCAGTTGGGCGGCACGCAACTTTTACGGCGCGCACCCGATAATCGAATATGACCTCGAGACGGCGCTGGTGGGCGGGACGCTGCGCGATGCTGGCTTCGTTGGGCCACGCGGCCGGCTTTCGCCGGCTCGCCGACGAGCACTACGACGAGCTCGTGCGCGCGCTGCTCGACGATCGGTACGAGGTCGTGTGGTCGGGCGCGCAGCCGCAACGGCTGACGCCGCTACCCGACGAGCCCGCCGACCAGATCTTGTGGGCCTGACTTCGGCGCGAGCTTCGTAACGAGTTTCGCGGGGTTGCTCAGGACGCGCGTGCGCCACGCAACTTCTGCCGACATTGACCGATAACGTTTTCATGTTGGTCCTCCCGAAGACGTTCGCGTTCGCTGCCGCGATTGTCGTGTCCGTCGGGATCGTCGCGCACGCGGACCCGGCGGCATCGGCCGCGGCCCATCGACGAGCGGTGACCGCCAACACGCAAGGCTGGCGCTACTTCAACGCCGGGCAGCTGCCGCGGGCGGCGATGCGCTTTCGTGACGCGCTGGCGCTCGATCCCGATTACGTGTTGGCGCACTACAATTTAGCCTGCGTGTCGTCGCGGCTGCGCGAAGCGGCGGTGGCGATCGACGAGCTGCGCTGGCTGGCGGCGTCGGCGGATCCGCTGGCGAAGTCCAAGCTCGACAAAGGCGCGAGCGATCCCGATCTCGACTTCGTCTCGGCGTTGCCGGGTGCGCGCGAGCTCCTGCAGCTGTCGCCGGCGACGCCGAACGCGGACAAGACGCCGCTGGCCTGGCTGAGCGAGCGGCATGGCGTGTGGTCGGCCGAGCAGCCGACGTCGGATTGCGCCGAGCGGTCCTATCGCTTCGCGTTCGCCGCCGACGGCACGCTGCAGCTGACGGTGCGCGAGGCCTGCGCCGGCGAATCGGTGCGCACGCGCGTCTTCGACGGTAAACTAACGAGCGACGGGGAGCTGCGCGTGGCCGTGCCGAGCTGGTCGCAGTGGCCGGCGCTGGTTCGGCTCGACTTCGTCGCCTGCCCGGGTCTCGACGACGCGCCCAGCTCCTGCTTTCGGCTGGCGAGCGACAAGAGCGAGCTGGGGCCGTTTCATCGCGGCCTGCCCGGCATGAGCCCGATGCGCGCGCGCCGCGACGTCGCCGCCGCTCTGCCCGAAGCGTCGGCGGCGGCGACGGAGTAACCACGGCAGCGACGGCAGCGCCGCGCGGACGCGCCGCAGCAGCGACGACAGAGAGCGCGACGGGCGACGATCCGCTAGGCTCGGATGATGACGCTGCCTCGCTTACACCTCTTCGAGTTCAATGACGTCGATTGGGCGCCCAAAGCGCTGCGCGACACCATCGTCGAATCGCTGAGCCGCACGCTGCAATGGGGTCATCTGCTCGAAGGTTTGGTGGCGCCGTTCGAGGCGTTCGTCGACGCCGCGGGCGTGACCGAAGTGCTCGACGTCTGCGCCGGCGCCGCCGGTCCGGCGCGCATCCTGTGCGACGAGATTCGCCGCGCCGGTCGCACGCCGCCGCACTTCTGGCTGACCGACCTGCACCCGCAGCTCGACGCCTGGGAAGAGGCGCGCTTTCACTTGCCGCACGACATCCACTTCGTCGCCCAGCCGGTCGACGCGACGCGCATTCCGGCGAGCGTGGCCGCCGGTCGAGCGCGCGTGCTCATCAACGCCTTCCACCACTTTCCGCCCGAGCTCGCGCGGGGCATTCTCGCCGACGCCGTCGAAGGCTCGGCGGGCGTGTTCATCGCCGAAGCGTGGGATCGCAACCCCTTGCGCTTCGCGTCGTTCGTGCCGATCGGCTCGTTGGCGCTGGCGATGAACCCGTTCTTGAGCACGCGCAATCGGCTGCAAAAGGCGCTGCTGACGTTCGCCAGCCCGGTCGTCGTCGCCGCCTCGATCTGGGACGGCCTCGTGAGCACGATGCGCACCTACGAACGCGAGGAGTTGGAGGCGATGGTCGCGCCGTTCGGCGATCGCTTCGTCTGGACGTGGGGCCGCCATGACGGCGCCGGCTACTACTTTTACGGCGTGCCGCGCGACGCGAAGCGCACCGCCATCGCCTCCGCCAGCGCCTGAAGCCCCGACAGCGGCCGCACCAGCACCGTCAGCTTCGCGATCTTCCCGGCCGCGTCGAGCTCGATGAGATCGACGCCTTCGAGCTGACGATCGCCGATGTGCGCCGTGAAGCGCAGCGCGCTGTGGCCTCCATGCTCCAGCTCGTCGATGTACGCGAAGTCTTCGAACACCGTCGCTACCGTGGCCAAGATCCAGCCCACCTGATCGCGACCGCGATGCGGCTTGTGCGACACCGGGCTGTGAAACACGACGTCGTCCGCGAGCAGCGCCGCCACGGCAGCGAGATCGCGCGCTTCGATGGCCTGACGAAAGGCTCTCATGCCTCGTTCATAACGCCGATTGTCGGTGTCACCAACTCGCGAATCAGGCCTGGCGCGGCAGGATGATGCGGAACGTCGTGCCGGCTTCGGCGCTGGAGGTGAGCTCGACGCGGCCGCCGTGCGCGCGCACGACGTGCTCGACGATGAAGAGGCCGAGGCCGACGCCGCCTTCGCTCGCCTCGACGCCGCGGCGGAAGGGCTCGAACAGCCGCTCCCGCTCGCTGCTGTCGAGGATGGGCCGGCCGCCGTTGTGGACGCTCAGCTCGACGGCATCGATGGTCTCGCCGAGGCGCACCTCGATCGGCGTCTCGCGGCCGCCATGCTCGACGGCGTTGCCGATGAGGTTCGACAGCACCTGCGCCAGGCGATCGGGATCGAACGCGCCCACGCCATCGCCCGCGAAATGGGCCACGATTCGCCGCTCGGGATGCGCCAGCGCCAGCTCGGCCACGACGTCGGCGCAGATCGACCGCAAGGCGACGTTGGGCTGCCGCGCCACCGGCAGCTCGCCACCGGCACGCACCCGCGAGAAGTCGAGCAGGTCGGAGATCATCCGCCGCATGCGCGCGACGCTGCCTTGCACGAGCGTGACCAGCTCTTGCTGCAGCGGCGACAGGCCATGACGCACGAGCCTGAGCGCGGCCATGGCGATCGCCGACAGCGGATTGCGCAGGTCGTGACCGAGCACGCCCATGACGCGCTCACGCTCCTCGCCGCGCCGGCGCAGCTCGGCCTCCAGGCGCAGGCGATCGGTCTCGTCGCGGGTGATGATCATGGCGCCGGCGGGCGTGCCGTCGACATGGGTCAGCGGCGTGGCCGTGCCCGACAAGATGCGCTCGCGGCCGTCGGGCCGGCGGACCATCCAGCGCGCGTCGGTGACGCGCTCGCCGAGTAGCGCGCGATGCAGCGGCGTCTCGGCGAACTGCAGCGGCCGACCGTCGAGATGATAGAGCCCGTAGGTGCTGGCCCAGTCTTCTTTGGCGACGCCGGCCTTGGAGACGCCGTGCTGCTCGATGGCGCTCGGGTTGAAGATGCGTACGACCGAGTCGCTGTCGGCGACGATGATGCCGTCACCCGACTGCGCGACGATCGCTTCCAGCATCTCCTGCCGCTCGACCTCGGCGGTCACGTCCTTGAAGATGACGGCGATGTGGGCGATGCGCCCGTCGGCGTCGGGGAGCGGAAAGAACGTCGAGGTCATGGCGAGGCGACGGCCCTCGGCGACCTTGATCGTCGTCAGCTCGCGCGGGTCGTACCACACCATCGGCGTGCGGATGGTCTCGCCGGCGAAGGCGCGCTCGATGAGCGGCAAGACGCCACGCGCGCGGGCGATGTCGTCTTGCAGCACGTTGTACTCGGGCGGCGGCTCGGAGCCGAACATCTCGCGGAAGGCGTCGTTGACGAGCAGGCTGCGGCCGTCGGCGCGATAGACTTGGAAGCCGACCGGCGCGTGCGCGAACACGCCGGCCAAGAGCGTCAACGGATCGCCAAAGCTTCCGAGCTGTTTGCGCAGCTCTTCCAGACCATCCGGCACGCGCGAGTTATAGCCGGAGCGCGCGGCGAATCAATGAAATCGCGACGAAGTCGTAGGTGACGAGGAAAACTAGAGGGGTCTATGAACGGCGAAGTGCGCGCCGGGCGGGCCAACCCGCGCCGGCGCCGCTGACCGGCTTACACGCGTTCGAGGACCGCGGCGGCGCCGAGACCGCCGGCGGCGCAGATGCCGAGCAGCGCCGTCGACTTGCCGCTGGCCGCGAGCTCGTTGGCCATCGTCGTCACCATGCGCGCGCCGGTGGCGCCGAAGGGGTGGCCGAGCGCCAGCGAGCCGCCGTGGACGTTGAGGCGCGCCGGATCGACTTCGCCGACGGCCTCGTCGCGACCGAGGCGGCTCTGCGCGAACGCCTTCGAGCCCAGCATCTTGAGGACGCTCAGGACCTGCGCCGCGAAGGCCTCGTGCATGTCGACGAGATCGATGTCCGACAGCTTCAAGCCCGCGCGCTCGAGCGCCTTGGGCATCGCCAGCGCCGGGCCCATGAGCAGCTGGTCGGCCGGGTCGACGCCGACGTACGCCCAGCACTTGACCGCCGCGAGCGGCTTTAGGCCGAGCGCCTTGGCCTTCTCTTCGCTCATCAGCAGCACCGCGGCGGCGCCGTCGGTGAGCGGGCTGGAGTTGCCGGCGGTGACGCGTGCCGTCCTTGCGGAAGACGGGGCGCAGCTTGGCGAGCTTCTCGACGGACGTGTCGGCGCGAACGAGGCCGTCGGCGTGGACCCACTTGCCGCCGGGCGTCGATGGCCGCGACCTCCTCGTCGAAGCGGCCGGACGCGATGGCCGCGGCGGCGCGATGGTGCGAGCGGACGGCGAACTCGTCCTGCGCGTCGCGCGCGATCTCGTTGCGGCGGCCATGTCGTCGGCGGACTCGCCCATGACCTCGCCGGTCGTGCGCTCGGCGATCTTGGGACGCGTCGGCAGGATCTCGTTCAGCGGCCACATCTGCCCGAGGACGCCGAGGTAGTCGGCCGGCGTCGGCTTGCCGAGCGCCAGCGGCGCCAGCGCGTGCACGACCTTCTGCGGCAGCTTGATCTCGGCGTTGCTCGTCGAGTCGCAGCCGCCGCAGATGATGACGTCGCTGTCGCCGCGCTCGATGGCGGCGGCGGCGGTCGTGATCGCCTGCAGGCCCGAGGCGCAGGCGCGCGTGACGGTCATGCCTTCGACCGACGCGGGCAGCTTGAGGTCGAGCGCGATCTCGCGCGCGACGTTGGGCGACGCGCCCGGCAGGATGACGCCGCCCCAAATGATGGCGTCGATCTCTTTGCGCGCGATGCCGCTGCGCTCGAGCAGCGCTCCGACGGCGGCGACGCCGAGCGCGATGGTGTCGACCTTCATGAGCGGGCCGAACGCCTTGACGAACGGCGTGCGCACGCCGGCGACGACGACCGCGCGCCGCGAAGTGGACGCGCTCGCGCTGCCGTTGCCGCTATTGCTGTTGCTCTTCTGCTTGGCCATGTTCGCTGACTCCTGTTACGCGCCGATGAGGGCGCCGCCGCAGACGCGGATGCTTGCCCGGTGAATCCCTGCGCGCCGGGCGTCGCAAGGAAGGTGATGGCCTCGCCGACGTCCTCGCGGCAGCCCGCCCTGACCGAGCGCCGCCAAGCGCCGGCCGGCCTCGCGAATCGCGACGGGAATCGCCGCCGTCAGGCGCGTCTCGATGAAGCCGGGCGCGATGGCGTTGACGGTGATGCCGCGCGCCGCCAACGTCGGCGCCAGCGCGCGCACGAAGCCGACGACGCCCGCCTTCGACGCCGCGTAGTTCGTCTGCCCGACGTTGCCGGCGAGACCGGCGATCGACGACAGGCAGACGACGCGCCCGCCGTCGCGCAAGACGCCCGACTTCGACAGCTCGTCGGTGATGCGCGCCACCGACGCCAGGTTGACCGCGATCGCTTGGTCCCACAGCTCCGGCTTCATCTTCGCCAGCGTCTTGTCGCGCGTGATGCCGGCGTTGTGCACGACCACGTCGACGCCGCCGTGCCGCTCCTTGAGCGCGGCCGCGATCTTCTTGCGGCGCGTCCGCGATCGCCGACGTCGGCGAGGAGCACGCTGCCGCCGATGCTGCGCGCGACCTGGCTCGTCGGCGCGTCGTCGGCCGGGCGATCGAGGCACGACCACCTTCGCGCCTTCGGCCGCGAGCAGGCGCGCGGTCGCTTCGCCGATGCCGCGCGCCGCGCCGGTGACGAGCGCCGTCTTGCCTTCGAGCGGCCGCACCCACGGCGTCTCCGCTTCGGTCGCGCCCGCGGGCGCCGCGGTCAGGCTGACGCGCATCGGCTGCGCGGTCACGAACGCCGAGCGCGCCGACAAGAGCCAACGCAGCGGCCCGACGAGCCGCGCCGACGCATCGGCATCGACGCGCAAGAGATTCGCCGTCGCGCCCTTGCGGCCGATCTCCTTGGCCAAGCTGCGCACGAAGCCTTCGAGGCCCGCTTGCGCCGTCTGCGCGGCTACGCCTTCGACGTCTTCGGGCGCGCGACCGAGCACGACCACGCGTCCCGAGCGGCGCAAGGTGCCGACGAGCGGATGAAAGAAGTCGTAGAGCGCGCGCAGCTTGTCGGGAGAATCGATGGTCGTGCCGTCGAACACCAGCGCGGCCGCCGACGGCGCGTTGGCGACATCGGTCAGCGTCTTGGCCGGATGGCCCCAGGCTTCACCGGCGTCGGCGAACGCTTTGCCGTCGATCGTCCCGAACAGCCAGGGGTCGGCGCCGGCCGCGGCCAGCGTCTTGGCGACGATCGGCGTCAACAGCGACGGCGCCGCGGCACCGACGATGACGGCGCGCCCTTGCAGCGGCCGCTCTTCGGCCGGACCTTTGGCGCGCTCGAGCGCCTGCGGCAACGGCAGCGGCAGGCCCAACGTCTGAATCAGCTTCCGCGTCTGCGGATTCTTCGAAAGCTCGAGTAAGAGATCGCTCATGGCCTAATCCTCCAAGCGGAACACTGAAGTAACCGCTTCACTATCGATGCGGGTGATTACGAACGTTCGCGCGTCTTGAAGCTGCCTTCGAGGTAGGCCGGACCGCCGGGCGCGTCGCCGACCCAAATGCGCTCGCCCGACACGTACAAGCCGACGCGCGCCGGCAGCACGAGCGGACGCGTGAAGCGCACGTCGAATTCGCGGATGGCGTTGACGTCGCCGGCGAACTTGGTGCGCGTAAGCCCTTCGAACGCGCGCGCCATGGTGCCGAAGCCGTGCAAGATGGTGCTCTTGAAGCCGAAGGCGTGCGCCCACGCCGGCACCCAATGGACGGGGTTGAAGTCGCCGGTGAGCTTGGCGAAGTCGAGGCCCGCCTCCGCCGACAGCTTCCAATAGGCCAGCTCGCGCGCGTCGACCGGCACGCGCGCCTTGTCCTTGGGCTTGCCGTTGGGCTTCTTGTCGCCCTGGCCATTGTCGTTTTTGGCGAGCGGAATGAAGACGTACAAGTGCGCGGTGATGGCGTCGGGCGCGCTGCGCGTTCCCGTGATCATCTTTTGATCGAGGATGGCGCGGCTGCCGTTGTCGTCGATGGAGACGAGCTGCCCCGACACTTGCAGCGGCTCGCCGGCGGGCAGCGGCTGATCGATGGTCAGCTTGCAGCCGCCGTTCATCGCCGCCAGCATCGGATACTTCAGCCCCTCGACGAGCTTGCCGGTGAGCGGGAACGTCCACTGCGGAAACAGATGCGCCGGCACGATCTTGCGATAGGCCGACGGATCGCCGCCGACATGACGCGCGTAAGCGCCGATGAGCTCGGGCGCGCGCGGCGGCACGGTCACGGTGTGCACGGGGCCGGGCACGATGACCTCGCCCGGCGTCGCCCAGCCGGCGCGCTGCTTGAACGCCGCGAACGCCGCCTCGCCCATGCCGCGCAAGACCGGCCCTTGATACCGCACGTACTTGAGGGGAACGCTCATGCGATCTTCTCGACTTTCTCGGCGGTCGCTTGGCCGTGGCCGAGCTTCTTGAGCAGGCGGTCGCCCGTGTTGGTGATTTCGTCGACGAGGAACCGGGCGCGCGGCTCGGCGCGCTCCAAGTGGCGCTCGAGCAGCTCGCGGCGCTCGGGGAACTTCTTGGCCTGCGCCCACAAGAGGTCGGCGATCGCTTCGTCCGCCAAGATGCGGATGAGGCGCTCGGCGTGCAGCATGGCGTAGGCGAAGTCGCGCTTGGGATTCCAGTTCTTGAGGAACCGGCGCGGCCACTCGCCGAGCGGGAACTCTTGCACCGACTTCAGCTTGTCGCCGGCCGTGCGCATCATGAGGTGCTGCTGCGCTTGGAACGACAGCGTCTGCAGCCGGGCCACGCCGCGCTCGAGCGGATCGCGCGTCGACACCGTGCGCCAACGCGCCTGCGCCCCTTTGCGCACGAACTTTTGCGGGTTCTTGATGATGCCGCCGAGCGTGTCCTTCATCGCCATCAGCGCCTGGATTTGCGACGTGCCTTCGTAGATCGGCATGACCATCGCGTCGCGCAAGAGCTTCTCGGCGCCGTAGTCTTTCGTGTAGCCGACGCCGCCATGGATCTGCACCGCGCGGCGCGACAGCTCGACCGCTTTCTCGGCGCCGAGGTACTTCAAGAGCGGCGTCACGCGACGCGCCTGGCGCTTGTGCCGCGCCACCTCGCGCTTCAAGAGCGCGCGCGCCTCTTCGGACAGCTCGGCGAACTTGAGCTGCAGCTCCTTCTTTTGCGCCAGCTCCTCGTGAAACGCGCCGTGCACGGCCAACGCGCGCACGCCGGCGACATCGGTGCGCATCTCTTCGAAGTAGTCGGCGATCATCTCATGCTGATCGATCGACTTGCCCATCGAGCGCCGCTCGACGGCATAGGCCTGCGCCAGCCGAATGGCCGCTTCGCCGAGGCCGATGCACTCGAAGCCGACGCCGAGCCGCGCGCCGTTCATGAGCGTCAGCATGTACTGGAAGCCTTCGCCGCGCTTGCCGACGAGCTGCGCCGGCGCGCGGTCGAACTCCAGCGACGCCGTGACCGATGCGTGATGCCCGAGCTTCTCTTCGATGCGCCCGATCTTGACGACGCGATCGCGCTTGCCGTTCTCCTCGGAATAGGTGGGCACGAGGAACATCGACAGGCCGCCGAGACCGGCGAACGGATCGTTCGGATCCTTGACGCTCTCGGTGCGCGCGATGACGAAGTGGTACTTGCCGTGGCCCGACGTGATGAAGATCTTGGTGCCGGTGACGAACCAGTTGCCGTCGGCGTCCTGCTCGCCGCGGGCGCGCAAGGCGGCCATGTCGCTGCCGGCGTCGGGCTCGGTGATGTCCATGCAGCCCCACGCGTCGCCGCGCGCGATCTCCTCGATGTACGACTGCCAGCGCGTCTCCAAGATCTTGCCGGTGGTCGGGTCGATCTTGGTGGTGCCTTCGCGCGTCGAGAACAGGATCATGGCCAGCGCGATGCCGCCGTGGAAGCCGTGGTGCGCCATGACCGAGACGTCGCCGCGCGCGAAGACCTCGGACGCCAAGTAGTAGACGAGCGCGGGCGCGTTCATGCCGCCCAGCTCGCGCGGCACGCACAGCCCGTGCAACCCTAACGCTTTGATCTGATCGAAGATGCCTTGCAGCCGCTTCGGGAACACCGCCTCGCCGTCGACGAAGTCGACCGCCTCGCGATCGAGCTGCGCGCCATGCGGCGCGATCTCCTCGGCCACGAAGCCGCCGATGAGGCCGAGCGTCTCCTTGTAGAACTCGAGCGCCTCGGCGGCCGACTTGGGCGCGCCTTCCGCGCGGCCCTCGGCTTCGGTCAAGCTGTAGAGCGGCTCCCAGTCGATCCATTTCTCGACGTAGAAGCGCAGATCGTCATTGTCCTGATAGAAGTCGTTGGCCATGGTTCACCTCGCGCGGGCCGTGCGGGTTCGCGTGCGAACCGGCGCGGTCGGGTTTAGGAGCGCGGCGCGCGCCACGCGTTTGAGCTCCGCTAAGAGCCGATGATCGAGCGGTTGGTGCGCCTGCGCAGCCGTCGCCGGCGGCAAGAGCACCTGCAAAATGGGACCGAACGCGAAGGTGCCGATGACGAGCTGGATGACCTGCAGGACGTAGCCGGCGGCGTCGACGTCGACGCGCATCGAGCCGTCCGCCTGTGCCTTCTGGATCGACTCGGCGACGACACCGAGCCACGGCGAGGCGTGGACGGCCAGCATCTGCCGCATCTGCGCCGGCCGATCGAGCGCTTCGCGCAAGAGCAGTCGCGCGCGATCGCGATCCTCGGCGAAGAAGCGCAGGGTCTCGTCCAAGATCGCGTCGAAGCGATCTTCACGCGCGGCCGCTTTCAAGAGGCGCGGCAAGGCCTCGTTCCAGCGCGACAGGAGATGCTCGAGCACGCGATCGTGCAGCGCCTCCTTCGACGGGAAGTGATAGAGCAGCGACGGCTTCTTCACACCCACCGCGTCGGCGATGTCCTGCAGCGACGTGCCGTCCGCGCCCTTCTCGGCGAAGAGCCGCGTCGCGTGAGCCAGGATCTTGTCGCGCATCTCCATCGTGTCTACCGATCGGTCACCTTTTGTCTACCATTTGGTAGGCAACCGATCAAGCGTCTCGATGCGTCATTGCTGGTCCCGCTCCTGCTTCTAGCTTATCGAACGATAAGGCGCTGGATGAGCGCGTACGTGCGGATCACCCGTAATGACATGATGTGCTTGGACTGTTTCATGGGACAGCGGGCTTGGGGAGTGCGCGCCGCCGGCGTCGCTTAGCGGCCGGTAAACTTCGCGGCGCGCCGTTCGAGGAACGACTGCAGGCCCTCTTTGGCGTCCTCGCTGCGCAAGAGCGGCTGCAGATCGGGCAAGAGGCGACGCGCCGCTTCGGCTTCGTCGGCGAGCGCCAGGCGCGACGAGGCCAAGGTCGCGCGCACGCCGAGCGGCGCCTGCGCGGCGATGCGCTCGGCGATCTCGATGGCGCGCGCCGTGTCCTGGCCGGCGTCGACGACGTCTTGCACGAGGCCGACGCGCTGCGCCTCTTCGGCGCTGAGCTCGTCGGCGGTCAAAAGCCAGCGCATGGCGTTGGCCCAGCCGATCTCGCGCGGCATGCGAATCGTGGCGCCACCGACGGGAAAGATGCCGCGCCGGACCTCGATCTGGCCGAAGCGCGCGTCGCGCGCGGCGACGCGAATGTCGGTCGCCAGCATGAGCTCGATGCCGATCGTGTAGCAGATGCCGTGGATGGCCGAGACCACCGGCTTCGACAGCGTCGGGCCGCGCAGGCCGAGCGGATCGATGGCGCCCGCCGGCACCGGCATCTCGCCCTCGGCGAACACCGGCGTCCACTGCGCCAGATCGAGCCCGCCCGTGAAGTGATCGCCGTGCGCGAAGAGGACGGCACAGCGCAGGTCGTCGTCGGCGTCGAGCCGCGCGTAGGCGTGACCGATGGCCTCGTACATGCCGACGTCGAAGGCGTTGCGTTTTTGCGGGCGATTGATGCCGATCAGCAGCAGCTGCTGCCGTTTTTCGACGCTGATGTGCTCGCTCATGGCCGCATACTACGCGAGCCGCGCGGAGGTCAGAAGGTGACGTCGTCGTCGACGGTCTGCACGATGGTGACGGCCGTCGACGTATACGTCGCCGCCGACACGACCGACGGGCTCACCGGCTGGCGGCCGGCCGCCGAGCAGGCCACGGTGAGCTTGACCGAAGTGGCCTCGAAGTCGAACTGCGCGGAGCTGGTGACGCCGTCGCTGTCGGTGCCCGCGGCCTGCGCCCACACGCCGAAGATGGGTAGATCGCTCGTCGCGCCCGGCGACACCAGCGTCAACGCCAAGTCGTTCGGCGCCGTGCCCAGCGTCAGCGTCGAGCCCGCGACCGTGTAGCTGGAGGTGGCGGCGTTGAGGCCGGCGCCGCAATCGAACATGACCGGCTGCGCGCTGCTGCCGCCGCAACCGGCGACGAGGATCGAGGCAAAGAGGCAACCCAGCTTCGTGTTCATGCGAATCTCCTGAACACGCGACTAACACGAGCGGTGGGGCTATTTCGACGAAATAAGCGCGCCCCGAGCGCGGGCTTAGAACGACTCGGTGTCGGACTCGTTCTGCTGGATGACGAGCGTCGTGTCCGTGATCGTGGCCGTCGACGTGGCCGTGGCGGTCGTCGGATTGTGGCCGAGCGCGCTGCAGATGGTGCTGACCGTGACCTTGCCGGGCTCGATGTCGAGCGAGCCGACCGCGGTCAGGTCGAGCACGTTGGAGTCAGACGACGGCAGCTGCCAGCCGCCGTAGATGGGCTCGGCGGTCGACGAGCCGGCGGACAAGCGCGTCAGCGTCACCGCCTGCCCGCCGGTGGTCAGCGTCAGCGACGAGCCGCTGACGACGTACGTGGACGTGCTCGCCGTCAAGTTGGCGTTGCAGGTGTACGTCGCGTTGTTGTTGTTGTTGTTGTTGTTGGAGGTCGTCGTCGAGCCACCGCCGCAGCCGCCAACGCTGGCGATCATCATCAAACCGAACAGACAACCAAGCTTCGTGTTCATCGGAGTCTCCTGACCGTCGTCAATTCGAGGTCGGGTCGCGGCCATTGCGAGCGCCGTGCCGAATGCGATCAACGCGGCGCGCGTCGCTTCGCGCTGCAGTCGTGGCTTTTTCGACGACAAAACCGTGTCCCAGGGCGACAGGAGCTGTCGCCTCGCTGGAACGCGCTAACGTCACCGGGGCGTCGCGTCTGTGACTTCGAGCGGCGCGGCGGCCGCTGCGGACGGGCTACCGTTGACCGCGCCCGATGCGGCCGTTAGGCTCGGTTCATTCGTGATTTCAGTCGGTAGCATCCTGCACGATACCTATCGCATCGACGAGGAGCTCGGCCGGGGCGGGATGGGTTGCGTTTTTGCGGCGACCCACATGCGACTGCCGCGCCGAGTGGCCGTCAAGGTATTGATGCAAACGACGGACGGCCAATCGCTGAAGCGTTTTCGGCGCGAGGCCGAGATCTGCTCGCAGATCGGCCATCGCAACATCGTCGAGGTGTTCGACTTCAACGAGGTCGACGGGCAGCCCTACATCGTCATGGAGCTGTTGAGCGGCGAGTCGCTGCGCCAGCGGCTCGATCGCGAGCCGGTGTTGGCGCGGGCGACGCTGATTCAGCTGGTGCGCGAAGTGGGCAAGGCGCTGTCGGCGGCGCACGCGGCCGAGGTCGTGCATCGCGATCTGAAGCCGGCCAACTTGTTCATCAGTCGAGAAGAGGGCGAAGAGCGCTTCAAGGTGCTCGACTTCGGCATCAGCAAGATCGTGGGCATGCGCTCGTTGCAGACGCGCGATGACTTGCTCTTGGGGACGCCGGGCTATATGTCGCCGGAGCAGGCGCGCGGCGACGTGCAGAGCGTCAACGCCAAGGCCGATCAGTTCTCGCTGGCGACGATCGTGTACGAGGCGCTGAGCGGCAAGGCGGCGTTCGTGGCCGAGGGCGATACGCCGTATACGGTGCTGTACAAGATCGTGCACAAGGATCCGCCGCCGCTGTTGGAGCAGCAGCCGGAGGTGCGCGACGTGTTGGCGCGGGCGTTGGCCAAGGAGCCGGCGGACCGCTTCGTCGACGTGGCCGAGATGGCGGACGCGCTGGTGGCGGCGTTGGCGAAGGTGCCGGACACGCGGCCGTACGTGCCGTTGCGCGAGGGGCCGCCGCAGCGGCGGCGTTGGCCGCTCGTCGTCGGCGCGATCGTCGTGGCGGCGGCGTTGGGCGCGGGCGCGATCGTGTGGCAGCGCGCGCGGGCGCAGCGGCCGCCGCAGCCGAGCCTGCCACTGCCGCAAGCGCAGAAGCCGGCGGAGAAGATCGTTCCACCGGCGCCGATTCCGCTGCCGCCGCCGCCGCAAACGCCGCCGACGACGCTGACGCACGACACGCGCACGCCGGCGAAAGCGGAGCCGGCGAATCTGGACACGCCGGCGCTGCCGAAGACGCAGCCGCCGCGCACGGCCAAAGATCGCGTGCACGTCAAGACGCCGCCGAAAACGCCGCCGAAGACGCAGCCCAAGACGACGAAGCCCGCGAAGCCTGAAGACGACGAGCTGTCGAATCCGTACAAGGAGGCGCCGTGAAGACGCCGGCCTTGGCGCTCGCGCTCGTCCTGCTCGGCAACGGCGCGTTCGCGGCGCCGCAAACGCCGGGACAGCAGCTGTATCAGGCGGGCGAGCGCGCGTTTCATCTGCAGCATTGGGAAGAGGCGCGGCGTTCGTTCGCCGCCGCTTACGAGCTCGATCGCAAGCCGGAGCTGCTCTACGACGTGGCCTTGGCGACGTGGCGTTTGGCGCGCGAGGACGAGACGCTGGCGTCGCTGCAGGCGGCGCGCGCGGCCTATCAGCGCTATCTCGACGAGGCGACGGTCGGGCGGCGGCGCAAGCCGGCGGAAGAGGCGCTGGCGCAGATCGACGCGCAGCTGCCGAAGCCGAAGCCGGCCAACGTCGGGCCGCGCGACGACGACGACGATCCGGCGCAGCCGCTCGATCCCTACGCGCCGCCGCGCAAGCTGCCGCCGATTCCGAAGCCGATCATCATCGGTCAGCCGCCGAAGCCGGTGCAGCAGCAGCAGGCGCCGGTGCAGCCGAAAGCGAACCCGCAGCCGCCCAAGGGCATGATCGAGGTCGACAGCGAGGTGCCGCCGCGGAGCCCGGCCGAGCTGCGCAAGCAGCAGCAGAAGCAGCCGGAGCAGAAGCAGCCGGCGCTGCCGAAGCACAATCCCAACCTGCCGAAGGGCATGATCGAGGTCGGCGACTCGGCGGCGCCGTCGCAAACGCCGCATGACGAGCTGACGATGACGAGGCCACGGGCGAAAGACGGCGCGCATCGTCGCTGGGTGACGCCGGTCGTCGTCGTCGGCGTGCTGTGCGCGGCGGGGCTGGCGATCGGCCTCGGCGTCGGGCTGAGCGAGCATTCGTCGTCGTCGAACATGCTGCAGCCGATCATGGTCAATTGATGCGTGCGCTCTCGCTCGCGCTCGCGCTCGCGACGGCCAGCTGCGGCGGCAGCTCGTACGACTGCGCGGACGGCTGGGTGAAGGTGACGTTCACCTATCCGCCCACGGTCCGTCCTGCCGATCAGCTGAAGATCGCCCTGTCGATCGGCAACGGGAGCCCCTACTTCCGAACGCGCACGCCTGGGCAATCGTCGGACAGCATCGAGATCGAGGTCCCGAAAGGCACGACCTCCTTTCAGCTCATGGTCCAAGCAATCGAGATCGAGAATGGGATGATCCTCGGTTACGGGGCGCTGCAGATCACGGCGGGATGCCCGAGCCAGAGCCACGACCTCACGCTCTCGGCCACCGGCGCGAGCGATATGGACGACATGGGCAGCGGATCCTCCAGCTGCGGCGGCTGCGGCACGGGCACGTGCGCCGGCACCTGCAACACGACGAACGGCGTGTGTGATTACTCGGCCACGGACAACCAGTCGTGCGCCACGTGCGAAGCCGGGCGGGCCTACACCAACGGCACCTGCAGCGGAGGCGGCTGCGCCAAGATGGGTCTTTCGTTGGCGTGCGCCAACAACATCTGCGGCGACGTCGGCTGCGCCGCGCCGACGCAGGGGTTCGGCCAGGTCGTCGCCGGCATCGGCTTCAGCTGCGTCAGCCTCGGCCCCAACAACAATGTGCGCTGCTGGGGCTCGAACGCCTATGGCGTGCTCGGCCCCGACAACATCGGCGGCATGAGCGCCTTGCCGGTCGCCGTGCCGAACACGAACGGCATCACGTCGCTCGTCGCCGGCGATGACCACGTCTGCGGCGTGCGCGTCGGCGGGATGGTCTGCTGGGGCCGCAATCAATCGGGGCAGCTCGGCGTCCTCGCCGACCAACAGCCGCATCCGACGCCGGTCTCCGTTCCCATGATCGCCACGGCGGTCATGGCCGCGGCGTCCAGCGACCACACGTGCGCGCTGGTGCAAATCCCGGGCATGCAGACGGAGACGGTCTATTGCTGGGGCATGAACCACGCCGGCGAGCTCGGCGAGGGCTCGGGCGTCATCATCGGCGTCAGCCAGGTCTCGCCGTTTCTGAGCGGCGCCTATCGGAGCCTGGCGCTCGGCGATGCGCATCTGTGCGTCGCGAGCCAGCCGACGCCGGGCTTGTCGCAGACCTTGGTCAGCTGCATCGGCGACGACACGTTCAGCCAGCTCGGCGCGAGCGCCCTCAACGGCATCGGCGTCGTCTCGCTGCCGTTCGAGAACGCGCAGCTCGCCGCCGGCGGCAACACGACCTGCGCCTTCGACGGCACCGACTCGCCCGCGAGCCTCTATTGTTGGGGCGACAACAGCAGCGGGCAGCTCGGCGTCGGCTCGTCGGCCGCGCAGTCAGGCACGCCGGTCTCGGTGTGCAACAACGACTTCATCAACATGGTCGACTGCGACACGATCGGCAGCGTCGCCGTCGGCCGCGGTTACGCGTGCGGCGGCTTCTTCAACGGCGTCTCTTGTTGGGGCTCGAACGCCGACGACCAGCTCGGGTTCGTCGGCAGCGACACGAGCATTCCCGCGCCCACCATCAAGAACGTCGCGCGCACGTACGTCGCGACCGGCCTCGGTCACGCCTGCGCCATCGGCAGCTTCGACACCGGCACCTCGCCGACGGTCGACTGCTGGGGCGACAATCGCTTGGGACAGACGGGCGATACCAACCCCAACCACCTCGTCGACGGCTTGTTGCCGGCGCCGGTGTCGTGGGTCGTCGAGTAGCTACCGACTGCGCTTATAGTTCGGTATAATAAAGCCGGGATGGCACGGCTCGACGACGGCGACGCGCTCCAGCTCCTCGAAGCGATGGCCATCCCCACGCTCGCGCTCGACGACGTCGGCCATGTCCGCTGGGCCAATCTCGCCGCCGAGCAGCTCTTGGCTTGGCCGCGCGAGCTGCTCATCGGTCAGCCGCTGGCGGCGCTGACGCCGGCGCGCATCGCCGAGGTCGACGGACGCTCGCTGCTCGACCGCTTGCTCGAGCAGGCGCATACGGCGCCCGAGCGCTCGGTGCGCCTGCCGGCCGTGCGCCGCGACGGCGTCGAGATCGAGGTCGACTGTATCGTCTCCAGCGTCGGCGACGGCACCGTCATGCTGTCGCTGCAGCGACGGCCGGAGTCGTTCGGCGAAGACGCGCGCGAGGACGCCGACAGCGCCCAGTCGCGCTATCGCCTCGTCTTCGAGTACGCGCCGCTCGGCATCTGGCACTTCGACAGCCGCGGCGTCATCACCGCCTGCAACGATCAGTTCGTGCGCGTCATCGGCTCGTCGAAGCGGCGGCTCATCGGGCTCGATCAGACGACCTTGCGCGACTCGTTCGTCGTCGACTGCGTCAAGGTCGCGCTCTCCGGTCGCCACGCGCATTACGAAGGCGACTACCGCTCGGCCACCGCCGGCAAAGTCACGCCCGTGCGCGCCGACTTCGCCGCCATCCGCGACGAGCTCGGCCGCGTCGTCGGCGGCGTCGGCATCCTCGAGGACATCACCGAGCGCAAGCGCGCCGAGGAGGCGCTGCGCGAGAGCAACGCCGCGCTGCAGGCCATATTCGAGGCCTCTCCTTTGCCCATCGTCTCCCTCGGCCGCGACAGCAACGTGCGCATGTGGAACCCCGCCGCCGAGAGCACCTTCGGCTTCCTGCAAGAGGAGACGCTGGGACGACCAATGCCGATGGTTCCCAAGGAGCGCGTCGACGAAGTGGCCGCCAACGTCGAGCGCGTGCTCAACGGCGAGGTGCTGCTCAACTTCGAGACCTGGTATCAGCGACGGGATGGCAGCGCCATCGAGGTCAGCTTGTCGGCGGCGCCGCTCGTCAAAGGCGAAGGCGAGGTGACCGGCACCATCTCGTTCATCTCCGACAACACCGAGCGCAATCGCGCGCAGAGCGAGCGCTCTGGAGCTGCTGCACCACGAGCAGCTGGCGCGACGCGCCGCCGAGGCCGCGCAGGGCCGGCTCGAGATCTTGGCGACCGCGAGCGCCATCATGGCCAGCTCGCTCGACTACGACGACACGCTGCAGCGGGCGGCGCGCATGGCCACGCCGCGCTTCGCGCAGCGCACGACGGTCTGGCTCAGCGACGACGAGAGCGTGCCGAGGCGCGTGGCCATGCATCCCGAAGGCCGGCTGCCGGCCGACGCCGCCGACGTCACGGCCGTGCAGCGCGTCATGCAGCTCGGGCAGGCGCAGGCGAGCGCGCGCATGATCGTGGTGCCGCTGGTCGTGCTCGGGCGCACCGGCGGCGCCATCTGCTTCGCGCGCGACGAGGCGCAGCCGCCGTACGACGCGGCCGACGCGCGCTTGGCGGAGGAGATTGGTCGTCGCGCCGGGATCGCCATCGACAACGCGCGCCTCTTTCGCCGCACCGAAGAGGCGCTGCGCGCGCGCGACGAGTTCTTGTCCATCGCGTCGCACGAGCTGCGCACGCCGGTGACGTCGCTGCGGCTGTCGGTGCAGAACTTGGAGTCGATGGCGGAAGAGGGATCGCTGGCGACGGCGCCACGCCAAGTCGTCATTCGCGGCCTGCAAACGTCGGTGCGGCAGAGCCAGCATTTGAGCCGCCTCATCGACGAGCTGCTCGACATCTCGCGGATTCGCGCCGGCCGCTTCGACTTGAAGCCGCACGACGTCGACCTGGCGCAGGTGGCGCGCACGACGGCGCAGCGGCTGGAGCGCGAGCTGCAAATCGCCGGCTGCCCGCTGACGCTCGATCTGCAGCCGGCGCCGGGACGTTGGGACGCCGCGCGGCTCGACCAAGTGGTGACGAATTTGCTGACCAACGCCATGAAGTTCGGCGCCGGGCAGCCGCTCGAATTGCGCGTGCGCGCCGACGCCGACACGGCGACGCTGGCGCTGACCGACCACGGCATCGGCATCGCGCCCGAGGCGCAGACGCGCATCTTCGACCGCTTCGAGCGCGGCGTGTCGGCGCGCCATTACGGCGGCCTCGGGCTCGGCCTCTTCATCGCGCGCCAGATCGTCGAGGCGCATCGCGGGCAGCTCACGGTCACGAGCCGCGTCGGTCACGGGGCCACGTTCACCCTCGTTTTACCGCGCGTGCTAACATCTACGGATGGAAGTGGCAGTGCTGATGGCGGAGGTGGCCGTTGACTGAATCCGACTGCGTGCTCGTCATCGATGACGACGCCGACATTCGCGACTCGATCGGCGACATCCTCGAGCTGCGCGGCTATCGCGTGGCCCGCGCGGCCAACGGTCGCGAAGCGCTGGAGCGGCTGAGGAGCGGCCCGCCGCCCTGCGTGATCCTGCTCGATCTGATGATGCCGGTCTTGAACGGCTGGGAATTTCGCGAGCAGCAGAGCCGCGACGCGCGCTTGGCCGACGTGCCCGTCGTCGTCATCTCCGGCGACGGCTCCACCGACGAGAAAGCCGCCAAGATCGGCGTCGCCGAGTTCCTGCGCAAGCCGCTCGAATTGTCGGCGATCCTGGAAGTCGTGCGCCGCCACTGCGCCGGCAACGATCATTCGCGCTAAGCAGCGATATTCGTAACAAAGTTCGGCTCACGTAAGAGCTGCATCGGGGCCGCGAGCCGTGCGAGACTGCGGCCGCTTGGACGCGCCCGCCCCCAAACGTTACCGCCGGCACTGGCGAATCGTGCGCCACACGGTGGGCGTCCTCGTGCTCATCGTGTGCCTGATCGTCATCGGTCTGTTGTGGGCGCTGCGTAACCTCGACACCGGGCTCGTCAAGCAGCGGCTGCGCAACCTCGTCCGCAGCCAAGGCGGCCTCGAGCTCGACTACGCCTCGGCCGAGGCGGACCTGTTTACGGGGCTCTCCCTGCACGACATCACGGTCGCGTCGCCGGCCGAGCTCCAGTCGGTGGCGCCGCTGCTGGTCAAGGCGGGCACCTTGCGGCTCGGCTGGTCGCTCTTCGGCTCGGGCGCGACGCTCAAGCGGCTGACGGCGCACGACGTCGAGCTCACGATCGTCATGGACGAGCACGGCCGCACGTCGCTGGACGCGCTGTCGAGCGGACCCCCGAAGCCGCCGCCGGCGCACGAGCCGACGCCGGGCGACCAGCTGGTGCAGGCGGTGCAGGCACTGCCCGACTTCGAGCGCTTGTCGTTTCAGCGCGTCGCGATCAATTTGCTGCAGACCAAAGCGGGTCAGGTGGTGGCCAAGACGCGCGTCTCGGGCATCGACCTGCGCACCGAGTCGACGGGGCAAGGCGCGGCGCGCCACGTCGACGTCGGGCTCGGCGACAAGGGCCATCCGATCGACGTCGTCGCGCGCCATGACGGCCTCATCCACGGCGAAGGCGCGGGCAAGCTGTGGCTCGACGCCGACATCGACGCCAAGTCGGCGACGGTGCGCGCCGAGCTGACGCTCGATCGGCAGTCGCTGTCGCCGGCCTGGCCCGCGCACGGCATGCTGTTCTCGATCGACGCCAAGGCGCAGGCCAACGGCGACAAGCTGGAAGTGGCGCTCAAGAGTTTGGAAGCGGCGGCGGAAGCGATCGTGTTGAAGGGCGACGTCGTGATGGCGCCGAACAGCCTGCGCGTCGTCGATGCCAAGGGTAAGCTCGATCTGACGCGGCTGGCGCGGATGGTGCCGTCGGGATTGCCGCTGGCGCTGCGCGAAGGCTCGCTGAAATACGACATCAGCGGGCTCGAGCTCACGCCCGTGCCCAAGCTCGACGAAGGCGGCCACCTCGATCTGAGCGGGCGCGCCGCCGACTTCCGCTACGGCGCCGGCCCCGACGACAGAGTCGAATTGGACGAGCTGCGCTTCACCGTCAAAGGCAAGCCCGTCGCCGGCGGCGGCATCAAGCTGAATGTGGAGCTGCCGGCAGGCGTGTTCTCGCTGGCGCAAGGCAAAGAGCACGTGACGCTGCAGAAGGCGGACACGACGCTGGAGGCGACGCTGATGCCGGCGGCGCCCGGTCAGGTAGAGCTGCGCACGCGCTTCGACGCGCTGGCGGCGACGAACGTCGGGCAGAGCGTGCACGCCAGCCAAGGCGCGATCGATCTCCGGCTCGGCGAGCTGCGCATCGATCCGAAGGCGCCGGCCAAAGCGTCGGCGTCGGTGGCGCTGAGCGTCGGGCTGGGCGCGCTCGACGGCACGCTGCCGAACCTGACGGCGCACGCCGGCAACGTGGCGTTGACGGCGCACGCGCAAGTCGTCGACGGCGCGCCGACGGGCGTCGACGTCGAGCTGCCGATCGGTCGACTCGTCATAGAAGGCGCGCACGGCGCGTCGCTGTTGCCGTCGGGGCCGGCGAACCTGAAGGCGCGCGTCGAGCACATCAAGCTCGACCGGGACGTGCCCTTGTTCACGACGGCCGACGCGCACGTCGAGCTGGCGGCGGCGGGGATGACCTTCAACGGCGACGTCAAGAAGCTGCGCGACGGCGTCGACTTCAAGGTCGCGCTCGACGCGCAGAAGGCGGCGCTGCTGGCGTCGTTCGCGCCGGCGGCGCTGGAGCTGCCGGGCGCACGCATGTCGCTGCAGCTGGCGGCGAGCGGCAAATTGGAGCGGCTGTTGGCGCCGCGCATAAAAGCGCACACGACGCTGCACGTCGACAAGCCGGGCGTGACCATCGCCGATCAGGCGCTGGCGGCGACGACGCTCGACGTGACCCTCGATGTCGACGGCGACGCGCAGAAGCAGCAGCTGGCGCTGACGATCGCGCCCAAGACGCTGGCGCTCGAAGACGAGGCGCTCGGCGACGGCACGCTGGCCGTGCACGCGGCGTGGGATCTGCCGCGCAGCACGCTGTCGCTGACGCTCGACGGCAACGGTCAGGCGCTGCCGTCGGGTCAGCTGGCGATCGCCGCCAGCTTCGACCATCGCTCGCGCACGATCGACTACAAGATCGACGGCAACTTGGCGCACCTGGCGGCGCTGACGCCGCTGTTGCCGGAGTCGCTCACCGACGAGCATTGGCTCGATCTGTCGGACGTGCGCGCGAAGATCGCCAGCCACGGCAAGCTGAGCGGCGTGTTCACCGGCGTCGATCGCCGCGGCCTGCCGGTGCTGGCGCCAAAGCCGCTGGAGACGCTGCGTGGCGACGACGAGCTCCTGCTCACCGTCGAGAATTTCCATTATGTCGACGCGGCGGGCGTGGAGTTGACGGTGCCGGCGCTGACGCTGAAGACGCACGCCGTCGGCTCCGGCGATTCGCGCAGCGCCGAGGCCGACCTCAGCATGACGGCGGCGACGCTCTTGTCGCGCGGCCATCGCGTCGAAGTGGGCGGCATGCACGATCACGTGCAGCTCTCGACCGACGGCGATCCGCTCGTCGACAAAGTGGAAGTGACGCACGAGCTGGAGCTGGCGAAGGTGGCGCAGGATTGGCTGCCGTTTTACCGCATCGGCAACGTGACCATGACCACGCACGGCCGCCGCGAAGACGACGGCACGCTGCACCTCGACGAGCTGACGCTGCACAACAAAGACGGCGGCACGACGCTGACGGCCAAAGGCGGCCTCCTCTTGGCGCGCGGCCTGACGCACCAGCAGGCCATGAACGCCGCGCCTCCCGTCGGCTTCTCGAGCATCGGTATGAAGATCGGCGTCAGCCAGGAGCTGGCGGCGATCAGCGATGCGCCCACGCGCTTCGTCGGCAAAGGCACGCTCGATGCCGAGCTCGACCTGGCGTCGGGCGATCTGCGCCGCTATCACGCCACGTCGACGCTGAAGCTGGCGCACGCGACCATCGAGCTGCCGCAACAGCACATTCGCATCGCCGATCTCGACGGGATGGTGCCGCTCGTCGAGGATTTCGTCATTCGCAAGGGTGAGACGACGTTCATCCCCGCCGGCGAGCCCAACGCCTACCCGCAGCTGCGCTTCGCCGATCAACACCCGTTCCAGACGAGCTCGGGCGCGCTGCACATCGTCAGCGTCAGCGTCGGCGGGCTCGAGGTCGACGACATCGCCGTCAACCTGCGCGTCTCGCGCAACCAACTGGCGATCGATCAGCTCGACGCCGCCGTGCGCAAAGGGCGCATCGCCGGCTCCAGCCTCATCGACTGGCGCGGGCCCAATTCGACGGCTTCGCTGCGTCTGCGCATGACCGGCATCGAGTCCACGCACGGCGGCGCCAAGGAGCGCTTCGACGGCAACATGGCGCTCAACCTGTCGCTGGCGGAGCGCTCGGTCGATGGTCGCGTCGAGATCTTGCGCATCGGTCGCCATCACCTGCTCGATCTGCTCGACGAGTACGATCCGCATCATCAAGACGCGGCCACCAATCGGGTGCGCACGGCGCTTGGGGCTCGGCTATCCCGATCGCGTGCATCTGCTGTTCGATCACGGCTTCGCCAGCTTCTCGGTCGCGTTCGGCGGCTTGGCGCGGCTGGTCTCCGTCGCCGAGGTCAAAGGCATCGCGACCGGCCCGCTCGTCGAGCGCTACTTGGGCCCGGTCCTATCGCTGGAGAATTCCAATCCATGAAGCGGCTCGTGCTGGTGGCGCTGGGCTTTACGCTGGGAACGGGCTGCATCAAGGCGCCCGACATCGTCGTCCTCGATCGCGCGACGGCGCTCGAGCGGGAAGCGGCGGGCAACTTTCCGCACCTCGAGTTCGAGCTGCAGCGCGCGGGCACGCAGCCGAAGCCGGCGCCGCTGACGCGCGAGCAGCTGGAGGCGGCCGGCCATCCGCGACCGGTCGTCGAGGAGACGGAGACGTCGGACGCCGAGCGCATCGATCAGCTGCTCAAGATCAGCTGCCTCGGTGAAGCCAAGGACGGGCTGCTCGTCGAGACGCGCGATCGCTGCACGGTCAAAGAGGTGCCGCACTTGGGCTCGCTGCTCGAGCGGACCAACCGCGATCGCATGCAGATCTGGGAGTGGCTGCGTCGGCAGCGTCCGCAGCGCTCGATGCTGGAGGTGCGGCAGGCCTGGCGCGCGGTGCATGCGTACGGCGTCATCTGCGGCGGCCAAGTGCAGCGCGACGACGGCGGCTGGGAAGCGAAAAAGTGCTGAATTCCGGCGCGAAAGGGGCGCTGGCGCTGTTGGTCGCGCTGTCGGCGCTGCCGGCGGCGGCGGAAGAGCTGCGCCAGCCGCAGAAGCTGACGGTGTCGCTGGCCGATGACTACTTGGGCTCGCTGTCGCCCGACGGCAAGCGACTCTATTTCGTCTCCAATCGCAACGCCACGAGCCAGATTTGGTACCAGGATGTGACGGCGCCGGCCTCGACGTTGCTCTTCGACGAGGGCGCCGACACGACGTGGCCGCGCGTCAGCCCCGACGGCAAGCGGCTCTTGTACGTGTCGTTCGCCGACGAAGCCGACGGGCAACTGTGCGTGCGCGAGCTGCCGAAGCTCGGGCGACGCTGCCTGGCCGGCGGCGGCGCGCTGGAGGCGACGTGGGCGAGCGCGAACGAGCTCCTGCTCTTGGCGCGCGCGCCCGGCGCCGGCTCGGGCGATCTGGAGCTGTCGCGCGTGCGCGTCGACGGCGGCGCGCTCGTGCGCACGCCCATCGTCACGCGCAACCTCAACGGCCCGGCCATCGCGCCCGACGGCAAGTGGATGGCCTTCGTGCCGCTGACGCGCGCGGCGACGTCGGTGGGCCCGGCGTTCGCGGCGCAGGCGGCGCGCGCGCTCGTCTTGCGCCGGCTCGACGGTGGCGGCAGCGACGTCGAGGTGCACTTGCAGCTGCCCGGCGGCACCTCGCAGCCAGCCTTCTCCGCCGACGGCAAGTGGCTCTATTTCACGCAGTTCCTCAACGACACCGATCAAAACGGCGTGCTCGACGGCGACGATCACGGCGTGCTCTTTCGTGTCGCCTTCGACGAGCGCGATCCGGCGGCGCTCAACCAGGCCGTGCCCGAGCAGCTGACGACGGCGGCCTGGAATTGCCAATATCCGGCGCCGTCGCCGCAGAAGCTGGTGCTGACCTGCTCGCGCGGCGACTCGCTCGACCTCTACACGCTGCCGCTCGACGGCATGGTGCCGTCGACGTGGGACGCGGCGCGCATTCGCGACGAGGCGCAAGCGGCGCGCGATCGCTGGGAGCGGCTGCTCCTCTTGCATCGCCGCGCGTCGACCGAGCGCGATCCGACGATGCACGCGACCTTGCTGCTCGGCACCGTGCGCCAACACTTGCTGCTGTCGGAGTACGAGGCGGCGCTCTATCACGTCGAGGCCTTGGAGCAGCTGGGCGTCGCGCAACTGTCGTCGCTGGCGCCGCTCTTGAAGCTGCTCATCGCCGAGCGGCGCGGGCTGCGCAGCTTCGATCGCGGCGAGCTCGGCCATCGCTATCTGACCGACGCGCGCAGCCGCCTCGAAGCCGCGCGCGCCATGGCGCCAACCGAAGCGCCGGCGGTCCTCTTGCGTCACCTCTTGCTCAGCGAGATCGACGATCACTTGGGCGACAAGAGCGGCGCCGTCGACGAGCTGAAGCTGGCCGTGGTCGAGCCGAAGACGCCCGGCTTTCTGATCGCGCTGCTGGCGGCGCGCATCGAATACGTCTATCGCGAGCTCGACCGCGACGCCGACGAGCTGGCGGCGCTCGTGCCCATCATCGACCATCCGCTCTTGCCCGAGTCGGAGCGGCTGCGGCTGGCCGGCATTTACACGCGCGCGCTCATGCGTAAGCTGCCGCCGGACGCCGCCCGAGCCGCCGCCGCGCGCGATCTGACGGCCGCGACGCCCGGCTCGGCGCGCGCCTTCGCCGACGCGCTGTGGCCCTGCCTCGACTTGGTGACGAAGCCGACGATCGACCGTGGGCGCGCCTGCGTCAAGCAGCTCTACGACGGCAATCCGACGCTGGCGCGGCGACGCCTGTTGGTCGGCGAAGTCGTGCATCGCGCCGAGGACAATGACGTCGACGACCTCGAGTACGAGCTGGTGCGCCGCTGGGTGCGCGACGTGCCCAAGGACGACGCCGAGCGCTATTGGGCCGAGCGGCTCTTCCGTCACGTCGTGCAGGACTACGCCTACGCCGCGCTGTCCGCCGGCAAAGACGCCGACGCCGCGGCCGAGTTCGACGCCGTCTTGGCCGAGGCGCTGTCGCTCGAGTCGCACATCGGCTACCTCGAGGCGTCGCTGGCGGCGGGGCGGGACGTCGAGCAGCTCTATCGCGAGCGTTATCAGCCGGCGACGCCGCTCGGCCACTTCGTGCGCGCCTATCTCGACCTGCGCAAGCTGCCCGAGCTCGACGGCGTGGCCTTCGATCGAGCCTGGCAGACGGCGTCGGCGGACGTGCAAGCGGCCGAGAAGACCTGGGCGCAAAAGTGTGAAGTGCAAGCGCTGCACGGCGCGCTCTTGCACCTCGGCTTTCTGCGCACCGGCAATCGCGGACAGGCGGAAGAGGCGAACACGCACTACCTGTTGGCGCTCGATTTGGCCCACGAAAATGCGCGTTATCGGGCGATGGTGCTGGAAGAGCTGGCGCTGTTGCACGCCGCGGTCGGTAACTTTCGCATCGCGCTCGAGCACTTCGACGAGCGCGACAAGCTGCCCTTCGCCGATCCGCGCGTCGCGCTCGGTCACGACTTGTGGCGCGCGCGCTCGCTCTTGCACATCGGTCGCGAAGCCGACGCGGCCAAGGCAGCGGCGCGCGGCGTGGCGCTCATCGATGCCACGCCGGCGCTGGCGCGCTTTTTACCGCTGGCGCTCGATCGCGCGGCCTTGTATGCGCTGGCCGCCGGCGACGGCAAGAGCGGCGTCGCCGCGTACGATCGCGCGCAGAAGACGCCGGCGCCCACGCCGCCGCCCAACGACAAGCTGCGCAACCCGATCGTGGCGGCGTTGTCACGCGCGGCGTCGGCGCTGGCGGCGGGCGAGCCGGGCAAAGCGATCGTCGATCTCGATCAGGTCGACGCCGCGTTCGCCGATCCGCTCAAGGCCAAGGCGCTCGACTGGAACGACACGCCGTCGGCGGATGTGCGCGAGACCTACGATCTCCTGCGTTACGGCTTGCGCGGTCAGGCCGAGCGCGCGATGGGACGCTACGAAAACGCGCGCAAGACGCTGGCGACGCGCCATGCGCTCTTGCAAGCGCGCGCCAAACGCCGCGGCTACGACGACGACTTGATCGCGCTGGCGACGGCGGAAGCGCAGATGGCGGAGCTGGCGCGCTTCATCGGCGATACGACGGGCGCGGCGCAGCTGGCGACGCAGGCGCTCGGCCACGCCGACGACTTCGCGCGCAAGTCGAACACGCCGCTGACCGACGCGCAGCTGGCGACGCTCGGCTTCGCGGCCGAATTGCACGTCGTGAACCATGTGCCGCGCAAGGCGTTCGGCTTCGACCTCAAGCAGCGACTGCAAGAGACCTACGATCTCTTGGCGAAGAATCGCGATCCCAAGCGCCACGACATTCGCTTGCGCATGGGTGTCTACCTGACGTTGCTCGGCCTCGATGGCGAACACTAAAGCCGGCGTTTGCGCGGGTCTCGTTCGCCGCGCATGATGACGGCATGTCGGCGCGCGGGTGGTGGACGATGGGGGTCGTCGGGCTCGTCGCCGGCACAGCGTCGGCGGCGCCGCCGGCTGCCTGGCGCTACGACGTGCAAGCCGAGGCCGGCGCGCGCACGCTGACGGTCGACGCGCGCTTCGACGCCGGCGACAGCGGCGAATTCAGCGTCGACGATGGCGCCGAGCCGTTCGTCGACGACGTCGCGGTGGAGACGCCGGCGGGCTGGCGCACGATCGCGCGCCACGACGACGCCTGGCGCCTCGACTGCGCGCACGGCTGTCACGTGCGCTATCGCTTTCGGCTGGAGGCGGCGGCCACGGCGCTGGAGTCGGAGACGGCGCAGCATTACGGCGCGGTCATTCAGGCGACGCCGCCGACGTGGCTCTTGCATCCGCTGCACGCGCGCGGCGGGCGGCGTTACCACTTCGTCGTGCACATGCCGGCCGGGCTCGCCTTCGCCAGCGGCGTCGCGCTCGACGGCGACGGCTATGGCGCCGACGTGACGACGCTGTCGGACGCGCCCTATTCGGCGTTCGGCCCGCTGACGCTGCAGACGCTGACCGTGGGCAGCGATCGGCTCGACTTGGCGTTCGCGCCCGCGCACCGGCAGGTCGATGACGCGACCATCGCCGCCGCCGTCGCCCACGCCGCGCAGGCCGTGCATCGTTATTACGGTCGCTTGCCGCTGCCGCGTCAGCTGCTGCTGGTCTTGCCCGACGCCGGCGACGGCATGCACGGCCATACGCTCGGCAACGGCGGCGCCACCGTCGAGCTCGTCGTCGGCGACGGGGTCGGCAAGGCGGAGCTGGAGCATTCGTGGGTGACGGCGCACGAGCTCATCCACGTGGCCTTCCCGACGCTCGAACGCTCGCAGCTGTGGCTCGAGGAGGGGCTGGCGACCTATGTCGAGCCGCTGGCGCGCGCGCAGCTCGGCGATCTGGACGCGCAGACGATCTGGCGCGATCTCGTCGCCGGCGTGCCGCAGGGCCTGCCCGAGGCCGGCGATCGCGGGCTCGACCGCACGCACACCTGGGGTCGCACGTACTGGGGCGGCGCGCTCTTTTGCCTCGTCGCCGACGTCGAGATCCGCGAGCGCACGCACGGCAAGCACGGCCTCGGCGACGCCCTGCGCGCCATCGTCGACGCCGGCGGCAGCATCGCCGTCGCCTGGCCGCTCGCGCAGGCGCTGTCGGTCGGCGACGCGGCCATCGGTGTGCCGGTGTTGACGGAGCTGCACGCGCGGCTGGGCACGCAGCCGGGGCGCGTCGATCTGCCGGCGCTGTGGCGGCGGCTCGGCGTGCAGCGCGTCGGCCGCGACGTGCGCTTCGACGACACGGCGCCGCTGGCCGCCGTGCGCCACGCCATCGTCGAGCATCCGTAACCGATGGTGGCCGTGAGCGTTCACACGCTGCGACTCGACCTGCGTGGCCTCGTGGTCGCGGCGCTGCTGATCGGGGCGTGCAAGAATTCGGCGCCACCGCTCGCGACGGCGGCTGCCGTCGTCGATATGGCGCCGGCGCCGCTGGCGTGCGCGGCCATCCAAGGCTGCATCGGCCATTGCCGCGCCGACGATCACGCCTGCCAAGCCGCGTGCATCGCGCGGCTGACGTCGACGGCGCGGCCGTTCTTCGATCGGCTGCAAGCCTGCGTCGCGCCCGCGTGCGCCGACGGCGACGGCGGCGCCGCGCCCTGTCGCGATCCGTCGTCGTTCGCGTGCCAGCTGTGCGCCATGAGCCACTGCGCCCAGGTGGGCTCCGCGTGCCTCGCCCACTGAACCTGTATTCGCGGCTGACACCTGTATCGGCCGACGAACAGCGCCTCGACCGTCGCAGCAGCCGATCGCGCTGGCATGATTCTGGCTGAAGGAACTTTTGATGCGCTCGGCTCGTCGCGTGATTCGGCAAACGCCGCCTGCGCGTGGCGCTTGCCGCGACGACGGAGCCGTAGTAGCGATCAGCCGGAAATGCGCATCATCTGTCTCGGCGTCGTATTGCTCTTGGCGGCCTGCACGCGACCGCCGCTGCCACCGCCGCCCGGCCAAGACGGCGGCCTCGACGGCGGAACCTTCGATCTGCAAGCGGTCGCGCCGCCCGATTGCACCAAAGCGCCCGACTGCTACGTCTGCTGCGGCGGCGTCTACCAATCGGGCGCGCTCGACTTCGACTCGAACACCGAGAGCTGCGCCTGCGACAACGGGTCGCCCTGCGCCAACGCGTGCAACACGACCGTCTGCGGCGACGGCGTGGGCGCGAACGGCCCGTGCTTGGCCTGCATCGACGGCCTGTCCGTCGACGGCGGCGCCTGCCAGACGCAGGTCACCGGCTGCATCACCGACGACGGCGCGTGCGGCGCGTGGAAAGACTGCGTCGAAAGCTGCGCTGGCCAAGGAACCATGTGAGCTTACTTATTGTGCGACTGCGGAGGTCGAGCCCTGTGCGAGCAGCGATCGTGTTGATGTTGTGTCTCTCGTTAGCCGGCTTCGGCGGCGTCGCGCATGCCGACGACGAGCTGAAGCTGCACGCCATGCCCATCGCGCGCCGCAATCCGCGCCAGCGCGCCGCGTCCATCGGCCTCTTGATCGGCGGCGGCGTGTGCTTGGCGCTTGGGCACGGTGTTCGTCGGCCTCGCGTATGACGCCAACAAGAACGCGACGTCGAATATGACCTATCACCCGCAGCAGGAGAATCGGCGCGTCGACTTCCAAGTGGCCGACGGGATTCTCTTCGGCGTCGGCGCCGGCGCGGTCATCAGCGGGGTCGTGCTCGCATGGTGAGCGCGCGCGTGTGGACGGCGATCGGCTGCGGCCTCGTGCTCGCGCTGACGATGACGGTCATTTCCTGCTTCTCGGTCACCTTCAAGAACGGCACGCTCAAGTGCAACCCCGACGACATGGGCCGCCAATGCCCGGTCGGCGCGGTCTGCTTCGAGGGGTACTGCTACGTGTCGCCCGATCTGCTCGGCGGCGGCGTTCAGGACGGCGGTGTCAGCGACGGGGCGCCGAGCGACTGAGCGGCGGGCCGACGATCGATTCCGGAGGATGGTGGGCTCCCGCTCGACTCCGGCGGAATTTCCCCCGACCGCCCTCCCCATTATCGCGCTCTGCGCCGAAAAGTTGCTTCACCCGCCGCAGAATTCCTAAGACTTCAACCGCCCCTTGGCCACGAGCATGCCGTGGTCGCGATATTCGTACTCGGCCGCGCGCATGAGGTGCGC
The DNA here is from genome assembly GCA_963785725.1 of uncultured delta proteobacterium. GTDB lineage: Bacteria > Myxococcota_A > Polyangia > Palsa-1104 > Palsa-1104 > JAQBQH01. The sequence goes on from CAWAWS010000019.1 coordinate 55,330, forward strand.
CTCCGTCAGCGACGAGCCGTCCGACGCCGCCAGATAGGCCGCGCGCAGCACGACGTTGCGAATGTGGCCGCCCGCGATCTCGAAGCGCTCGGCGAACATCGCGAAGTCGATGGCGCCGGCGAGCGGCACTTCGGCCGGCAGCATGCGCCGCCAAATCTCCGTGCGCTGCTCGACGTCGGGAAAGGGAAAGCGCAGCTCGAACGACAAGCGCCGCGACAACGCCGGATCGATCGACTTCTCCAGGTTCGACGTCAAGATCGCGATGCCATGAAACTGCTCGATGCGCTGCAAAATATAGTTGGTCTCGAGGTTGGCGTAGCGATCGTTGGCCGACTTGACGTCCGCCGTGCGCTTGCCGAGCAAGGCATCGGCCTCGTCGAAGAGCAGCACGACATGCCCCGTCTCGGCCGCATCGAAGACCTTGGCCAGGTTCTTCTCGGTCTCGCCGATCCACTTCGACATGACGCGCGACAGGTCGATTTGATAGAGCTCGAGGCCGAGCGTCTTGGCGATGAGGCCGGCGACCATCGACTTGCCGGTGCCGGGCTCGCCCGAGAAGAGCGCGGTGGTGCCGACGCCTTTGCCGAGCTTGCGCTGGAAGCCCCAGCGGCCGAGGACGAGCGCGCGATGGCGCAGCTGCTCGACGAGCTCGGCGATGGTGCGGCCGATGTCGTCGGGCACGACGAGATCGTCCCAGCCTTGGCTGACTTCGACGCGCTGGGCGACCGAGCCGAGATCGGTGGCGAACTCCGAGCGCACCGATTGCGCGACGTCGGCGATGCTGCAGCGGCCGTCGGCGCGCAGCTCGGCGCGTAGCTTGGCGCCGTCGGCGATGCGCGCGATGGCGCCGGCGCCGACGCGATAGAGCGACGCGATCTCGTCGGCGGGAACCTCGGGGATGAGCTCGCGCCAGACTTTGGCGCGGTCGTCGGCGGCCAGGATCGGCACGTCGCGCACGACGAGCCGGCGCGTCGACCACAGCCGCGGCAAGTCATCGCCCGACGACGAAATCAGGAGCGGGCGAAACGACGAGCCGATGACCGCGCGCAGCTGCTGCGTCGCCGCGTCGGTCTGCACCAGCGCTTCACCGCCGTCGAGGAGGATTTGGCCGTCGAGCAGCACCTCTTCGCGCAGGAGCGCCTGCATCGCCGCCGTCGGATCGGCCCAGCCGGCCAGCGACGCCACCGGCGCCACGAGCAGCGGAATGCCGAGCAGGCGGCAGGCCTCGCGCGCGATCTCGGCGCGCCCGGCGCCGCGCGGGCCGCGCAGGACCGAGATCGCTCGTCGCGTGCGTGCGCCGCTGGTTGCGCAGAAAGCCGCACACTTCGTCGATATAGGGCGCGAGCGCCGTCGCCATCGCCGGGCTCAACGACGACTCTGCGCCCGCCGGCACGAGCTGCGCGAACGCCGCCACTTCGTCGTCGACGGCGTGCGGCGCGTGCACCCAGCGCAGCAGCCGCGGCGCCGCGCGCACGGTCGCCGCCGCCGACAGCTCGCTCGGCTTGTCGGTCACCTCCACCAGCCGGTGGCGCCGCAAGGGACCGCCCAGCGCCAGCTGATCGAGCAGCTCGGGCACGCGCGCGTCGCCGAGCGCCAGCGCGCAGGCGTCGACGGACAACGCGGCGCCGGTGATGCCGCGCAAGTAGCCGGCCAGGCCGCGGCTGACGCCATCGAGCTCGACCGCCAAGAGCATGACCAAGAGCTCGCCCGCCACTTCCGACGCGTCGATCTGCGCCAGCAGCGGCCCGAGCCGCGGCAGCGACGTCGCGCGCGGCGCCGGCGGCCGCAACGACAGCTGCTCGTTCCCGAGCGAATCGGCGAGCGCGCGCACCTCGGCCTCACCGAGCGCGTTGGCGAAGAGGCCGTCCTCGACGCCGCGGCGCAAGAGGCCGCGCTCCCAGCCGGCGCGCAGCGCGTGCACGAGCAGCGCCCGCCCTTGCGTGACGATGCTGCGCGCCTCTTCCGTCGCTGCGCCCACTCGCATGCAGCGCGCACGATATCACGCCGCGACGACGGCCGAGAGACGAGGCGTTGTTGGACTGGGAGATCGAGCCAGCGCGGATGCGACGATTCAGCCGTGCGGCGGTCTCAGCCGCCGATGTGCGAGAACGCCCAGAAGAGGAAGCCGGCGAGCAGGATCGAGACCGGCAGCGTCAGCACCCACGCCATCAGCAAGTTGCGCACGGTGCCCCACTGCAGGCCGGAGCGGTTGGCGGCCATCGTGCCGGCGACGCCCGACGACAGGACGTGCGTCGTGCTCACCGGCAGCCCGAAGTCGTCGGCGGCGCCGATGGTGACCATGGCCGTGATCTCGGCGGCGGCGCCCTGCGCGTAGGTCAGGTGGTCCTTGCCGATCTTCTCGCCGACGGTGACGACGATGCGCTTCCAGCCGACCATCGTGCCGAGACCGAGCGCCATCGCGACCGCGACCTTGACCCACAGCGGGATGAACTTGGTCGCCTCGTCGAGGTGCTTCTTGTAGTTCTTGAGGACGGCGTCGTCCTCGGCGCTGATCGTCGGCTGATGCGTCTTCTCCATCAGCCGCAGCGACTTCGACTGACGAGGTACATGTCGTTGCGGAAGTTGCGCGTGCCCTCGGCCGGGACGTTGCGCAGCGTCTTGTAGCTCGCCATGTGGCGGCCGATGTCGCGCGTCATCTCGCGCAGCGCCGGCAGCGTCGCCGGCGCCAGCTGACGCGTGCGCACGTACTCGGTGACCGTCTGGCGCGCCTCGTCGATCGGCGTCGGCACCGTCGGCGTCGTGATGTAGTGGCCGAGGACGTCGGCGGCCTGCGTCGGAGACGGCGACGAAGTCCTGCGAATGCTGCGGCGTGACCGCGTGGTTCAGCGCGTAGGCCGTGGGCACGGTGCCGATGAGGATGAGCATGATGAGGCCCATGCCCTTCTGTCCGTCGTTGGAGCCGTGCGCGAAGCTGACGCCGGTGCAGGTCAGGAGGAGCAGGCCGCGGATCCAGAACGGCGGCGGCGTCGGCGCCTTCGGGCGCTTCGTAGAGGCGCTTGTCGCGGCACGAGCTTCTTCATGACGATGAGCGAGCAGGCCGGCGGCAGACGAAGCCGACGAGCGGCGAGATGAGCAGCGACTTGCCGACGTTGCCGGCCTGCGCCCAGTCGACGCCGCTGAAGCGCCGGTGCGCGGCAACAGCAGCTGGTTGGCGAGGCCGACGCCGATGATCGAGCCGATGAGCGTGTGCGAGCTCGACGACGGCAGGCCGAACCACCAGGTGCCGAGGTTCCAGATGATGGCGGCGGTGAGGAGCGCGAAGACCATGGCGAAGCCGGCGCCGGAGCCGACCTGCAAGATGAGCTCGACCGGCAACAGCGAGATGATGCCGAAGGCGACGGCGCCCGACGAGACGAGCACGCCGATGAAGTTCCACATGCCCGACCACACGACGGCGATGTGCGGATCGAGCGAGTGCGTGTAGATGACGGTGGCGACGGCGTTGGCGGTGTCGTGGAAGCCGTTGACGAACTCGAAGCCGAGCGCGATGACGAGCGCGATGCCCAAGAAGAGGAAGGGAAAGATCGACGACGTGCGCACGAACGACAGATCGTGCACGAGCTGCGACGCGGCGTAGAGCACGCCGATGACGAGCACGACCGAGAAGCCGATCATGGCGTAGCGGCCTGGTCCCTTGGACAGCTTGGCCTGCAGCGGGGAATGATGCGGCGCGGGCGCTTCGGCGGGCAAATTGGCGGCATTCGAGGCAGTCGACATGTCGGTCCCCAGTTGCAGTGGAGGCCTTGTTGTCCGATCAGCGCGGCGGACGCAGGACGACCGTTCGGTAACAAGTCTGTGACGTCGCGCGCGGCGGCGACGGTCGTCTTCGCGCGATCACGGGATTTGACGGCGCTTCGGGCGCGGCGGCGAGTCGGTCAGCGCAGCCGTCTATCGGGCTTGCCGACGTCGTCGAGCGGCACGACCATGACCCGCTGGCGCAGCCGCTCGAGCAGCGCGCGCACGATTCGCCAGCCGAGCCGGTGACGACGGCGCGGAAACACCGCGTCCATGCGGTCCATGAGCGCGAAGAAGGTGTTGGTGAAGCCGTACAGCTCCTCGACCGCGTCGACGCCGGTCATGAGCGCGTCGGGCACGTTGACCCAATCGGCGTAAGGCGCGGCGTCGCCGTCGCGAATCGGCGCCGGCGCGCCGAACGCCTGCACGGCCAATTGCATATAGCGACTGGCCATTGGATTCACGCCCATCAAAGACGCGCCCACCCAATCGACGGCCAATAGATTGGCGCCGGCGAGGATCGTCTTTGTCGGTTTCGGATGGCGACTGGCGAAGATGCCAAAGGGTCCATCGGCGGAATAAAAGGCGTCGATGAAGCCGAAATGCACGGGAAATGCCAAGAGCATATCGATGGTCGGCGCATATATTTCGCGCTTGTTATGGTACTCGAGCAGCTTGTTCTGCTCGGCCAACGCACCATAGATATTCTTAATCGTCAGCGTATAGACGGCCCAGGTGTGCGTCTTGTTCTTGGCAAACGAAATGCGAAAGTCGGCGTCGCGCCACGTCGGGCCGACCGAGTGCGCGCCGAGCGGCGGCGCGAACGTGTAAGGCACTTTCTCGGCCGTCAAGTCGACGACGCGATAGTTCGACGCGCGATAGCCGACATACTGCGCGACGTGCTCGACGCCGCGCTCTTCGAATTCGTTGCCATAGCAGCTCTGGGCTTCGACGACGGTCACGTTGGTGAAGCCGCGGGCGACGATGCGATCGATCAAGTGCTCGACCAATTCCGGATCGGTGAAGGTGCTGTGATCGGCCTTCGAATACATGAACATGAAGTTGGGCTTGATGACGACTTTGAAGTCGCGCGCGAGCTCGCCGCCGGCGACGCGCGCGGCTTCGAGGCGCACAAAGAAGCCGCTGTCGTCGATGGCGCTGTCGAGCAAGGCGCGCTTGTCGTCGCTGTTGCGGCGAATGATGACGCGCGAGCTCTCCGGCCGCGGGACCATCGGATGGTCGGGATGACGCGCGAAGATCGGCCGCTCGGTCGTGCGCAGCATCGGCAAATCGAAGTGCGCGCGCGCGAGCAGCGCCGAGAGCCCGACATGCAAGAGCGACTCGAGCGGCCACGAGCCGCAGACGAGCCAGAACGGCGGCAGCGCGCCCGCGAAGCGCCACAGCGTCGAATGCGCGCCCAAGGTCTCGGCGAAGACGCCGAAGGCCGCGCCGGCGATGAGGATGGCGGCGATGGTTTGGGTGCGCGCCAACAGGCTATAGAGGAGCGCGAACAGCACTAAGAACGCGTAATAAGCGACATACGATAGGTGACTGACATAGACGCGACCGCCGTAAGCGACGATGGACGCGGGAATGCAAACGAGGAGCGGGCCCAGCCACGGGAGGTGCAGTTGACGCGGCACGAGCGCGTGCGCGATGAGCGTGGCGATGCCGTAAATCGTCAGGCTGCCGAAGCCGAAGGCGAAGAATACGAAGCCGTAGCCGCTCGGGTAGCTCCAGGCGCCGACGCGAACGCCGACCGATTGCGTCGCCAGGCCGAAGCCGCCGGCGGTGGCGAAGAGCGCGAGCCAGCGCCGCGGCGTGACCAGCCGCAGCGACGTGCCGATGGCGCCGACGAGCACGACGAGCGCGAAGGCGGCGAACGCCCGGTCGACGCGACCGAGGTCGTGCTCGGCGGCCATGGTGGCGACCGCGCCGGCGGCGGCGAGCGCCACGAGCGCCAGATTGCGCGGATAGAGCCGCGTCGTAATGTAGACGGCCATAGCGGATTGAGCCCCGCGTCACCTTATCAGCTCGCGCGGCCGAACGCGCACTTGCGGTTACGCGGGATCAGCGATCGGACAAAAAGTCGCGGCTCTCGATCGCGTGGCTCGTGGCGCGTGGCGATCGTTGAAGCGCATTTTCGCGCGAGTTGATACAGTGACCGCAGGACGCGTGTGCGGACGCGTTTAGTGGGACGCGCGATGAAGCCTCGCTACGAAGCGGTGGTAATCGGCTCGGGGTTCGGCGGCGCCGTCGCGGCTTGTCGGTTGGCGCAGGCGGGCGTCGGCGTGGCCGTGCTCGAGCGCGGCAAGCGTTACGACGGCGCGAATCAGTTTCCGCGCGATTGGAAGTCGCTGCTCGGCGGCGGCTGGATCTGGCCCGAGCAGCAAGGTCTCGTCGACGCCAAGCCGGTCAACGAGATGCAGATCGTGCAAGCGTCCGGTTGGGGCGGCGGCTCGCTCGTCTATGCCAACGTGCATTTGCGGCCGGTGCCGGCGGTGTTTGCGAGCGGCTGGCCGACAGGCTATTCGCGCGCGACGCTCGATCCCTATTACGATCTCGTCGCGCATATGCTCGAGATCAAGCCGATCACCGAAGCGGCCGGCGGATTGCCGCCGAAGACGATTCGCATGCGCGACGCGGCCAAGCGGCTCGAGCGTCATGAGCAGTTCGTCTATCCCAACCTCGCCGTGCGAATGGAGGCGGCCGGGAAAGCTGTCGTCAACATTCACGGCGTCATGCAAAAGGGTTGCGATCATTGCGGCGAGTGCATCATTGGCTGCACGAAACGCGCGAAGAATACGCTCGATCTGAATTATCTCGCCGTCGCCGAAAAGGCTGGCGCCGTGGCCATTACGCAATGCGAAGTATTCAAGATCGAGCCGATCGACGGCAATGGCGGCTATCGCGTCCACTATTACGATCACGGCACGGGTGGATTGCACGCTTTTGTCGAAGCGCGCCAAGTGTTCGTATGCGCCGGTGCCGTCAATTCGACAGAGCTGTTACTGCGCTGCCGCGATCAATACGGATCGTTGCCGAAGTTGAGCGAGGCGCTCGGTCAACGCTATTCCGGCAATGGCGACTTATTGGCGTTCGGTTTCAATCTCGGCGAGGACTGGTCGCCTTCGCAGGGCCCGACCATCACGACGGCGCTCGTGTGGGATCGCGGCGACGGCGATAATAAAGTTTGGTTCAGCATCGAAGAGGGCGGCTTTCCCAAAGAGCTAGCTACGGTGATGCAACTGCTCAATCCGCGCGGCGGCTTTCTGCGCGAAGCGGCGCTGCTGCTCAAAGACGAGCTGGTACAGGCGTTCAAAGAGGCCGCGCACGATAAGCTCGGCGCCGTCGTCCATCCCGATCACGAGCGCACCGCGCTGTTCTTGGCGATGGGCCGCGATCGCGCCAACGGCCGCATCGGCTTACAGCCACATAGCAATCGATTGCACGTCGAATGGGATATCGATCCCAATCGCATTCTGTACGACGCCGAGCAGCAGCTGGCGACCGACTTGGCGACGACATTCGGCGGACAGGTCGCGTTCAATCCGTTCTGGCGCCGCTTGAGCTTACCCATTTCCGTACACAACCTCGGCGGCTGCACGATGTCGGACGCGCCCGCCGGCGGCGTCGTCGACGGTAACGGCGAAGTGCACGGCTATCCCGACCTATTCGTGTTGGACGGCGCCATATTACCGGGCGCCACCGGCGTCAATCCGTCGCACACCATCGCCGCGGTCGCCGAGCGCAACATCGAGACGATCATCCGCCGGCGAAAGCCGACGTTCACGGCGCCCGAGCGCGCCGCCGCCAAGCCTTTGGTCGACCCACTATTTCAGATTAAGATTCCCGAGGGAGGGACCATGCCGTCACCGACTGCTACGATCGGATTGAGCTTCGCCGAGACAATGAAAGGCTTTCTCGACCTCGATCATTCGCCTCCCGATGACTTCGGCGGCGGTGAAAAGGCGGGGCAGAAGGCCGATCGTTATGTCGAGTTCAACCTCAAGATGAACGCGGCCAACGTCGACGAATTCCTCGACGAAAAGACCCACGCCGCCGTCGCCAGCGGTGAAATCCACGTCGACGGCTTCACCGGCCCCGGCAAAGTTCCGGTCACCAACGGCGTCTTCAATCTCTTCGTGGAGACCGAGAACTTCTACGAGCGCAAAATGCTCTATGCGCTGCCCTTTTATGGTCAAGACGGTAAGCCCTACATTCTAGACGGGTTCAAAGAGATCAAGGACCACGGCCGCTTCGACGTCTGGAAGTCGACGACGACGCTCTATACGGTCGTGCGCGAAGGTCATAGCCGCCAAGGCAAAGTGTTGGCGACAGGAATCATGCACATCCATTTCCTCGATGTGCTGAAGCTGATGAGCACGATGACGGTGTCGGGCACGACGAGCCCGGTCGAGAAGGCGCATACCATCGAGCGCTTTGGCCGCGCGTTCGTGGGGACGTTATGGGATCTGTTCGTCAAGCATAAGCTGACGCAGCCGTCGACTTAGCGGGAATGCCGGCCGCGACTGCGCGCCGCAGGAGAATGAAGATCGCCGCACATAAGGCCGCGTCATAGAAAGACGAGACGCCAATGGCGACTTTGAAAGCCCGGTTGCCTTCGCAGCGCCAAATGATCCAAGCCCAATAGAACAGCGGCCATGAGGCGCGAAAGAGGCCGCTCGTCACGACGGCGGTGCGATAGCGGTTGAGATCGCGGGCGCCCAGAAATTGAATGAGCCCCATATTGACGAGGAAGATGCCGGTGGCGCGGGTCCAGAACGGATCCAGCGTCGAATGGACGCCGAACAGGCGCATCCAGAAGTGCGCCAGGAATCCCCAATTGCAGCCGAAGAGGGTCTCGAGGGCGGCGATCGCATAAAGGATTCGACTGAGCCACGGCGAGGGCGCCGCCGCCGTCAGGAAGCGATCGCCTTGCCATAAGCCGATCTGCAGCCGTCGCATCGCAAAGATGAGGAATGCGCTCGTCAGCAAGTCGCCGGCCGCAGCCATCGCCAATAGCGTATGCATCAGCGTCCAAGGCGCGCCCCAAGCGACGAGGGCGGCGACATAACCGACCGGGAACGACAGCCGTATGAACAGCGTAATCGTTACGCACGTGCCATAGGCGACCGGGTCGCGATAGGCCATGTACTGCACATAGACGTAGAGCAATAAGAATAATGCTACGCAGATCATGAAGAAACGAGGTGCGGCAAATTGTCCCAGGCCGAGTGTGTCGAGGATCTTGTCGCCGGCGATCAAGAGCGCGCCGCCGAGCGCCAAATCGAAGAGCGCGAGAACGGCGAAGACGGCGCGCGTGACGGTCGTGAGCGCGCTCATGAGCGACCGCCCGAGCCGCGCATTAGGACACCTGGAACGCGGCCATCTTCGGCGCGTTGGCGAGCGGCCCGGGCTGCGCGATGAGCGCGCGCAGGTCGTGAACGACGACCGAGCTGCCATCGACGCGCAAGAGCGGCAGCGAATAGTCGGGCGCCGCCAACGAGGCCGCGCTCAAGTCGGGCACGTGGTCGATCCAGGTCCCTAAATTGACGTAGCGGCCGAGCTCGTAATCGAATTCGTGGGTATGGCCGAGCACGACCAGCTTCGTTTTCTTCGCGGCATAACGCTGATCCTTGCCGGCGAGCAGGCTGGCCACCGACTGCCGAAAGACGTCCTTCATATCGGTGTCATTGGCGAGGCTGTCGCGCACGCGCTTGGCCGAGAGCACGCCGGGCAGGAGGTGGAGCGCCGTCCACACCTCTGCGCGCGCGAGGCCGTGAAAGTAACCGTTGTCGTAGAGCAGCTGCACGAGCGCGCGCAGACACGCGTCCGACTCCTGCTGCCGCAGCACCGCCTCGATGCCGTCGACGATGTTCTCTTCCGGCCGCACCGCCGGAATCGCCGCCACCATCGCCTGCGGCATGCCGAGAATGCGCAGCGCCGGCATCAGCACGTGGTAAAGCGCCGCCGTGATGATCTGCCCGCGATTGACCACCCCGCCGCTCGTCATATTCGACGGATCGAAGTCGTGCCCGTGCGCGCCGATCCAAATGCCGTCGACGTAATAGTCGTCTTTGACGGCGAGCTGCGCCTCGGTCACGCCCAGCGCCGCGGCGAACGCCGCTTTGCCGCCCGCGTCGTAGCCGGCTTCCCAGTCGTGATTTCCCGGCATGAACACCAGCCGTCCGGCCTGCGCCAGCCGTCCGAGCGCCGCAAACGCCGCCGCAAAGCGCGCGGCGACCGCTCGGACGCGGGTCGCCGCGTCGCGTACGACGCTGGCGGTCGTCGCCGCCTCGTCCACGCGGTCGGGCGGCAGCGTCTTGGCGAAGAAGTCGCGCACCCCTTTGTCGGGTGGATTCATGCCCGTCAGGTCCAAGAAGTCGCCGGCGAGCACCAGCTGGCTATCGCCGTCGGCCAGGATCTCCGCGCACATCGCCGCCAAGACGGTCTCTTTGGCGGTAGTGAACAGATAAGGCTGATCGTCGTCGTGCAGGTGCAAATCGCTGACGCAATAGATGGCCATTCGCCCTCTCGCCGGCTCGGATCTCACCGATCATACGTGAAAGTGGGTGGCGTGGCGACGGAGATGCGGCATTTCGCCGCAGTGGTAAGCGGACGGTCTTACTGGTTGGCGCTGGACGGCGGAACGAGCTTCTTCAGACGCAAATAGGTGACGATGTTTCCATAGTGCTCGTTGTCGTGCGCGACATTGATATCGAGCGCCGCGAAGCGCGTCAGCTTCTGTCCGAACATCTCCACCGGCTGCGTCAAGGTCGCGTCCGTGGTCGACGCATAGACCGCGTCACAGTAAGCGAAGCCATCCGCGAGCGCCTTCTGCAGCGCCGCCTTCGTCGTCGCCGTCTTCTCGAAGTCCGGCTTCTTCGCGGTCGTGTCGTGCTTCGCCAGGCTACAGAACATCATCTGCGCGTCGGCCACGTGGCCGATGAGCTGCCCGAAGCTGCGCACGTCCGGCGTCGGCTTGAAGCCATACTGGTCGGCCGGCATCTCGGCCGCCGCGCCGATGAGGAACTTCTTCACGCGCTCGTAGCTGTGCGTGACGGTCTGCGACAGCGGATTGGCGGCGTCGGCCGGCTTCGGCGGATCCGCCAGCGCCGTCGTGCCCGCGAGAAGCAAACCAGCAGTGACCAGGCTCTTGTGCATGTCGATTCTCCTAGAAGATGCGCGCGAAATTAACATGAACCGCTCGGCCCAACGCGACGTCGGGCGAGCGAGACTGAGTATCGGAGTGGAGTGAAAGTGTTACGCGCTAACGGGGCGTAAGCGGTTGTAGCTGGATTTCTTTGGCGAGGCGCTCGGTGGCTTGGTCGATCTTGCGAAAGGCCGCGTGAAGAGCTCTGGCGTAGCGCTTTCCGGCATCGGTGAGAGTTAGCCGGGCCTTGCCGCGCTCGACAAGAGCCACCCCGAGGCGCCGTTCCAGCGTCGATATCAGCTGGCTGACGGCGCTCGGAGTGACGTTGAGCTCCTGGGCCGCTGCGGTTAGGCTCTTCTGGTGGGCGAGCACATCCAACGCTCGCATCGCCGTGAAGGACAGTCGCAGCTGGCCCATTGCGCCCCTTTGATTAGAACGACAGACGGACGCCGAATCGCATCGACAGCGGCGCCTGGTACGACGTCGCGCGACCGTAGTTCGGGTTGAGCGTCACCGCGTTGCCGCTGACCGTCTTCAGGTTCACGAGGTCGGCAATCGTGCCGCCGATGATCGGGCGAACCGCCGAGGTCGTGTACTGCTCGTCGACCGTGGCAACCGCCTGCTCGTTGAACAAGTTGAAGACGTCCGCGTAGGCCTCGAAGGTGAAGATCTTCGAGATCTGGCGGCGATACTGCGCATGCAGGTCGAACTGCGTGGTGAAGGGCGTACGACCGCCCGAGCCACGCGGCAGGACGTAGGTCTCGTCCGGGCCGTAGAAGGCGTGGCTGCCGAGGACCTCGATCGGGCTACCCGACAAGCCGTTGAACGCGAGACCGAGGACGACCGTGTTGTCGCCGAACGGAATGAAGTACGAGCCCTGGACCTTGATGTTGTGCGGATGGTCGTTCGGCAGCGGACCATTGCGGTTGATGAGCAGCTCGCGCAAGTCGTACTGCGTCGAGATGTTCGGGTCGAGCTGGCCGTTCGAGGCCTGGAACAAGCCCGGGTAGTTACCGACCGTGCGCGAGTACGTGTACGACGCCAACAGCAGGAAGTTGTGCGAGAGGCGCTTCTGGGCCGTGAGGACCATGGCGTCGTAGTTACGAACCGGCTTCGGGAAGCCCGAGCCGACGTTCTTGTACTCGGCGAGCTGCTGCTGAAGGTTGGCGCGCGGGCAGCCCGGGCCACCGATGCTGCTGCAGGTCGACGGATCCGGCGCCGTGGCGCTGATCTTGTTCTCGAGCTTCTTGACTTCGCCTTCGTCGACGCCGCTGCCGGGGTTGGCAACGAGGTACGTGTTACCGCCGTCCGGCGAGACGTCCTCGATGATGCGGCCGAGGTCGCGATGGATGTACGTCGCGCCGAGGACCATGTCGAGACCCACGTCGTACTGCACGCCGGCGACGACTTCTTCCGAGAACTGGCCCTTCAGGTCGGGAGCCACGATGCCGTTGGTGCCGCCCGAGATGCGGTTGTTGGTGACCATCGGCTGCGGGCAGCTCGCCGGGTTGAGGCGCGCGCCCTGGACGAAGCCGGCGCAGGTGTTGCCGAGCGAGTAGTTGGCGATGAGGCCTTCCTGGCCGAACTCGCGGTCGTTGATGTCGAGCGGGATCGACTCGTAGAAGCGGCCGTAGCTGGCGAAGATCTTCGACCGGCCCTTACGCGTCCAGTCGTAGACGACGCCGACGCGCGGCGCCCAGTTGTCGTAGATGCCGATGAACGTCTTGCCCGTCGAGTCCTGCGCCTGCTGACCTTCCCAGCGGACGCCGGCGTTGACCGTCAAGCCGGGGACGAAGCCGACGTTGTACGAATCGCGGAGGTAGGCGCCGTAGTTGAGCGTGCTCGTCGTCGGGGCGAGGCCGCCCGGCAACAGCATACCGGGGCCGTTGTCGCCGTTCGCGTTAATCTTGTGCGCGTACTCGCGGTAGATCTCCGGGTCCGGATCGTCGGGCGTGATGGTGTAAAGCGGACCGCCCGAGTAACCACGCTGGTCCTTGTAGATGTTGTCTTCGAAGTCGGCGCCGATCTTCAACGCGTGCGTACCACCGAGGCGCGCGAAGTAGGTGGCCGAGGCCGCCGCCGAGACGCGCTGGTTGGTCGTGTGATTGATGTAGCCGTAGCCGTTGTCCTGGTAGTTGAGGACCGGGCAGGGGTTGAAGTTCGGCGTCGCCGGGTTGATCGCGCAAGGCGTGACGCTCGGCTCGAAGTAGGCGAGCGGCTCGGTGACCTGGTAGATGACGGCCGAGTTCTGACCCGCCGGCGGCGTCGTCGTGCGCGCGTCTTCATAGTGGTAACCGACGAGGACGTCGACCTGGAGGCGGCGATCGAGGAGCTTCGACACGAAGTGGATCTGCGCGTCGTGCGTGTTGTCGAACACGTGCGCGAGCGCGGCCGCCGCCGAGCCGTTCAACGTGCCGAGGAGGCCGTCGGTCGTCGCCGGGCTGCCGATGTACTGGATGCTCAAGCTGTTGTTGGCGTTGAGCTGGAAGTTGAACTTCGCGATCCAGTTGTAGAGGCGCTTGTCGTACGAGTAGTGCGTGTCGTACGCGCTGCCGAGGTTCTGCATGTTGTAGCCCGGCGACGTGCAGAGGCGCTTGTCGAGGTACTCCGGGCACGTGATCGGCGCGAGGTCACCGCCGTACGGGGTGGTCGAGCCGGCCGGCATGTCGGCGTCGGTGCGCTCGCGGAGCGAACGAACCGTGTCGTAGCTGGTGAAGGTCGGCGCGAAACCAACGTAGAACCAGACCTTGTCCTTGACGATCGGGCCACCCAAGTCGAAGCCGAAGTCGAGGCCGTACTTCTCTTTCGTGCGGCTGTAGATGGCTTCGCCCGAGCGACCGACGATCTTCGGCTCGAGCTGGAACGGCGTGGCGTACAGCCACAAACCGCCGTGGAACTGGTTCGAGCCCGACTTCGTGATGACGTTGACGACGCCGCCCGTGGCGCGGCCGTACTCGGCGTTGTAACCGCCGGTGATGAGCTCCGTCTCGCCGACGAACTCGAGGGTCAGCTGCGTACCGACGAGGCCGAAGGCCGGGTTGGTCGAGTTGACGCCGTCGATGAGGTAGTTGTTCTCGGGACCGGTCGCGCCCGAGAAGCTGATGCTGGCGCCCTTGCCGATGCCGGCTTCGCCGGTACCCTGGGCGGCGCCCGGCGCCATCGCCATGATCGCGTCGTACGTACGACCCTGAACCGGCGTGTTGCGGATCAGCTCGCTCGTGACCGTCGTCTGCTGCTGCGTGTTGCCGACGTCGACGGTCGGCGCCTTCTCGACGATGCGGTAGGTCTTGACCTCCGCCTTCTGCGTCGGGAACGTGATGTTGACCGGCAGCGTCTTATCGGACTGCAGGAAGATGCCGGGGCGCTCGACGTTGATGTCCGAGAAGTAGAAGCGAACGAGGTACTCGCCGGGGGGCAGCTCGGTGATGATGTAGTGGCCGCCCGCGTCGGTGAACTCCGTCTGCTCGCCCTGCAGTGCCGGCGAGGTGACGGTGACGGTGACGCCGGCGAGCTTCTTGCCGGTCGCTTGATCGGTGACGACGCCCTCGATGTTACCGGTTACGTCGGCGTGCGCGGTCGCGGGGATGAGCAGAACCCCCAAGAGCGCGGGCAACGCCCAGGCGAGCAGGCGGGTCTTCAGAATGGAGGCTTTCATTTGCACTGCTCCGGGGTGACGTGGTTCGCGACCGCGATCGGATCCATCGTCGGGTCGGTCGTGTCAGAACCAGCGACCGTGAAGACGATCGGGTCCGAGGTGAAGACCGGACCAGCGCCGCCCAAACCCTTGGCGTTGATCACGATCGAGTAATCGCCGGCCGGCCAATCGGCCGGCACGCGCGTAGCGCCAGTGCCCGAGGTGTAAACGAGGTTGAGCGTGAGCGTATCCTGCGCCGCGGCGCACATCGTCGGATCCGCGCCACGATCGTCGTAGGCTTCGATGGCGGCCGGATTGAAGCCGGCAGCGGTGCTCGTCGACGACGGATCGATCGTCACCGTCGTCTCGTCCACGGACTCCCAGAAGGGATACTGAACGACGTCGTTCGGCGCGATCGTCGCCATGCCCGCGGCCGAGTAGTCGCCGTCGCCGCCGAGGTTCGGCGTCAGATCCTCCGTCGTGAACTTGAAATCGGTCGGGTCGCCGAGGGGCGCGCCGCTGGCGTCCGTGACCGCCTCACCCTGTTCGCTCTTCAACTGCGAGGTATGCAGGCGAATCGTATAGGTCGTGCTGGGATTCAGCGGACCGAGGGGATTGGTCACGATCGCCGGGCCGAACGGGATCCAGATGACGTCCGACGTAAACGTCGACGCGCCCTCGTTGTCCCAAAATCCGGTGATCGGGAAGTTGGTGCCATCCGGATTGAGGAGCTCGAGGATGCCCGGGTTGAGCGACATCTGCTGGCCCGGGAGCTGGGCGCCGTTCGCGTCGACCTTGATCGTCTCGATGTTGGGATTGAGCTGCTTATTGAAGACGACGCGAATCGCGGTGTTGTCGCCGTTGAGCTGCACGCCAGTGCTCGGTACCTTGAGCGGGTCGACGCAGAAGCCGTCCGAATGGCAGGTGAGATCCGGAAAGGTCTGCGCGATCAGGAACTGGGTCACGCACGGATTGTTGACGGCGCAAGCCACCTGAGGGGTGTTGTCGAGCAAGTCGGTGATGGCGGCGCGCTGCGCCGGCGGACCGCCAACGAAGGCGTAGTCCTGGATGGTCAAGCGCGTAAGCTTAGGACCGCCTTTGGGAGGGGGTGTTTGCCCCAACGTCAGGTCGGAGCAGCCCGACCCCGCTGTCAGCGACGCCGCCAACAGCGCCATTAGTGGGATGTTTCCGAACTGCGTTCGCATGCTCGCTCCTTAGGCAATCTAATCCCGTCGCCGTGGCTGCCCCGCCACGGACGCGCGTCGCGCCCCGCTCTCCGATCGACGTCTCGATCGGCCGCGCACTCGCCATTCCAACACCGCGTCTACTTGCCCCCTGGCTTGCGTTCGCGGCGTTCTTTTTTTCGATCGGCTCCTTTACAAGAGACCGATCATATGCTCGTCATCGGCATAACCCTGAGTCAGGCGCACGGCCATCCTACTGGCGATGCGCCGGTCGTCAACAACTTCTCGCCATGACCGTAATGACAAAAGCGTGTGCCGCACCGCATCGGATCCGGCGTGCATAGCTCGTAGACATACGCCGTCCCGTCGCTGTTGCAGGTGAAAGGCACCCCCGGCGGCGGCACGTCGAGCGGGCAATCGTAGCCGCGACAAAACTGGCAGCCGCCGCCGTCGCAGGTGTTGTCGACCGTGGCGAGCACAGTGTCGGGATAGTCGTAGAGGCCCCAAAAGCTCGCACAGGCATAGTTCTGCAGCTCTTGTTGCGTCACTGCATCGCTGCTCAACGTCATCGTTACAGCGGTGCTCAAAGGCAGCTCCGCTGCCGGAGTTACCGTCGCTGTGGGAAAGCACAAGTCGGTGAAGTGACCGACCGAGTCGAAGTGGCCGCAGTCGAAGAAGCTGGGCGCCTTCAGCGTCGGGCGCTGCACGAGACTGAAGCCGGTCGTCGACGGGAAAAGGTCGAGATAGAGGCTGGGATCGGCCGGATGGCCCGCGGCGAGGAAGAAGAGATCTACATTTGTAATCGCGCCCAACACGCGATCGGGGGAGTTTTCATTGGTGCTCGGGACGAGGTCGAGCTGACCATTCCCGTTATTGTCGGCGAACGCGAGAATCGTCCCTAATGCGTAACGGGTCGACGGATCGAGCCCGCTCGCCGGAACCGCGCCGTTCAATGGCGCCACCGAATGAATGGCCGGCGCCGGCGGCAGCGCATTGAGACCGAGCGTAAATGTCGTCAGATCCTTATCGAGGACGCCGAGCTGGCCGGCATAGCTGCTGGCGCCGTCGCGATCGTTTTGCCACAAGACCACGATGCTGACCGGCGTCGTCGTGGGATTGGGTGTCGAATAGGCGACGTTGCCGTCGAGCGTGACGTACGGCGGCGCATAATCTCCCGTCGCCAGCGGATCGCCGCAGCCGGCCACGAACAGGCCGGCGACAGTGACCGCTAAGGGCTGCGGAAAGAGCTGCTTCATCTTTGTCGGCACACTAGACACCATGTCGCGAAAAAGGCGGCAATCGTTTTTTTCAGAAATAGACCCCTAATCCCAGCCCCGTTTGATAGGTGGCCGCGGTCGTGGTGGACTGTTTGTTTCCGTCAGTGGTTCGCATGAAATAAGTCAGCCCAGCCACTTCCAGTCGCACATACAAACGGTGTGGGAGCGGCACTTCGAGCTGCCCGACGACACCCGCGAACGGCGCTGGCGCGCTGCGGCTCGGCGTCGCGGCCATGATCGTCGACGGTGGGTCGTGAAAGGCTTGCAGGAACGCGGCGACGCCGACCTCGAGCCCGGCGTCGAGCGTGACCGGTCCGAGGTCGAACGCGCGAATGGCATCGACGGCGGCGGAGAGCTCGCGCGTGTCGATGGTCCAGCGCGTGTTTTGCCGCGTGGAGCTCGAGAAACCGAGGCGAAACTCGAGCGAAATCTGCCGTAAATCGACGCGCGCGCCGAGCTCGGTGCGCCACGCGGTGCCGAGGCCGGCGATGTCGCCGCGCGCGCCGCCGTCGGCGAACAGCGAGCCCGAGAGGCGGCGCTCGGTGCCGCCTTTGCGGACGACGCGCGCATAGTCGATTCGCGCCATTACTTTCGGCTCTACTAAGGTGACCTTCTGCGCGCTGACGTCGAAGCGGCCCTGCTCGAGATAGTCGATGTCGCGGCGCGTAACGAAGTAGCGGCCGGCGTCGAGCGCGATGCGCGCGCCGCCATCGCTGGCGGCGATCTCGGCGACGACCGGGCCGTCGGTGCTGCTCTTGTGGACGCTATAGACGCCCGCTCGCGCGAACGCCAGCGTGCCGACGTCGCGATGCTCGGCGCCGGGGCGCGTCAGAATCGAATCTTCGCGACCGCCGAGGTCGAGGCGAAACGTCGGGTGCTGCGGGCCGGCCAGCGTGCGCGACGTCGTGGCCAGCGTGCGCTCTTTGGCGTAGGCGAAGGCTTCGCCGAGCGTCACGGCGCCGTCACGATTGGTGTCGCCGGCGCCGAGCAGCGCCGAGACCAACGCGTGCGTGAAGAACGAAGCGCCGAGCGCGTCCGATTCCTGCGAGCTCTCACCGGCGGCGCTCGACGACAGCATGGCCACGCCGGTGGCGCCGATGGGAAACGACAGATCGATGTCGAAGGCGGCGGCGGGCGTGCCGCCTTTGACGCGCGTCATCGCGCCCGAGCGGCAGGCGTCGAGCGCGAGCACGCGCGCCGTCGCCGACGAGCCGGTGACGAGGTCGCGCAGCTCGTCGATGCCGAGGTGGGAGCCGTCGAGGTGCAGCGCGCCGGCGTCGGCGTGGCCCGAATAATAGACGAACATGAGCGAATCGCCGCCCAGCTGACGCACGCGCGCGTTGATGGCGATGAGCGCGCGCCGCACCTCCGAGGCGCGCAGAATCGACGAGCGAGATGACGTTTTCGGGCTGGAATCCGCCGAGCGTGCGCAGCACGCCGCCGACGCGGGCCGCGTCCGATTCGGCGTAGTGCAAGACGACCTCATCGGCGTCGCCGTGGTTGTTGCCGATGACGACGGCGAAGCGGTTGGGCTCGGCGCCGGCGTTCGAAGCGACGGCGACGACGCCGGCGAGCACGACGAGCAGCGCGAGCCGGCCCGGCCCGCGCCCTCGCCTGGCGGCGCGACGGAGGGCGAGCCACTGCCGAATGCGCGCCCGCGTCGTCCGCAAACGCGTCATGGTCCGCTCGTCTTCTCCATCATCCAATCGCTCTCGGCGCAGCCGGGCAAGTGTAGCTCGCCGGTGCGATGGGGATCGCGCGCCGCTTCGGTGAGCCGGGCGCGCGCGGCGTCGACGGCGTCGGCCACCGACTGCTCGCGCGGGCACAACAGCGCGACGACGCGCTCGGCGCCGGGCGTGGCGTCGAGCACGATGCTGCCCGGCATCGGCTGGCGCACGCCGCTCGGCACGTGTAGCCCGCGACCGCCGTCGGCGACATAGACCGAGACTTTGCCGGCGGCATCGAGGCCGAGCACGACGACGTCGCCCTCTTGGCCCGTCGAGAGCACGAAGCGCACGGCGTCGCCCGGATGCACGACGCCGCCCGGCGCGAGCTCGACGACGCGCCCATCCGCCTGCCGCGCCACGACCGACAATTCCAGCGGCAGCGCCTGGCCTTTGGTGCGCTCGTGACCGCCGGGCTTACGCCACATCGGCAGCAGCACGACGAGCGCCAACATCGCCGCCGCGGCCGCGAACGTCTGCGTCGTGCGCACAATCGTTCGGCGCCACAAGCGCCGGCGCAGCTTACGCGGTCCGTCGGCCAGCACCAGCGCGGCGCGCACGTTGAGCCGGCGCAGCTCGGCCAGCCGCTGCGTGCACAGCGCGCACGTCGCCAGGTGCGTCTCGACGGTGGCGCGGGTGGTCGGCGCGCCGGCGACGATCCGGTCGAGCGTCAGATCGGACAGACAGCTGGGCGGACGACGCCGCCTTCCAAAGCTCATCGGCTCGATCATCGCGAGCAATCTCCTCGGCACAGCCTCGGCGCTGCGGCTCGCTTCACTCCGTTCCGCTCGTCGATTTTCACGAGCAATCTCCTCGGCACAGCCTCGGCGCTGCGGCTCGCTTCACTCCGTTCCGCTCGTCGATCACCCAAGGACCTCCTCGGGCACGATGTCGAGCTGATCGCGCGCCGTATCGCGAAACTGCTTCAGTCGGTTGCGCACCGTGCGCTCGGAGATGCCGAGCAGCTCGGCGATCTCCTCCTGACCCATTTGATCCACGTAGTAATAGATAGCGACCTCGGCCAGCTCGCGCGGAATGAGGCTCAAGAGCTGCTCGATGCCGATGCGATCTTCCTGCGAGCTCACGCGTTCCGCTTCGGCGAGGGGCATTTTGCGGGCGAGCGCGCGCCGTCGCCGGGCTCCGTCGCGAATGCTATTGAGGCAATGGTTGGTCGTCACTTGATAGAGCCAGGTCGTGAGCGCCGATTCGCCACGGAAACCCGGGAAGGCCTGGATCGCCTTCATGAACACCTCCTGCACCATGTCCTGGGCAGCGTGCTCGTCCCCCAAAAGGGTACACGCTCGCCGCAGCACCATGCCGCCGTAGGTTCGATAGAGAAAGTCTATCGAGGCCTGATCCATCCCTCAGACCCTTTCGACACCAAGCGCGCAATGGAGCGGCAACACGATCCGCCCGTAACGATCGGCGTGAACATTCGGCGAACTTTTCGCCAGCAAACGGCTAATAATGTGACAAAACTGCTGTACTGACCAGTACGACCGCGTTAAGGTTCGCACTGGCCAGAGAGGTTGTCTAATGGTGCAGTCCGCCCTCAGACGACTCGGCGCGCTCGTCGTAGCCGTCTCGTTTGGGCAATGCAGCAAGAGCGACACGCTGCCACTGATCACCGATGGTGATTCAGTGCGACTTCTCTCCGCCAGCGTTTGTCCCGACGGCGCCGACGCCAGCACCTTCGACGACACCAGCTGGTCGACGGCAAAGCTGCCGCTCGTCGGCGTCCCGCAGAGCGGCGCCTGTCTGCGCAAAGAGTTCAACATCGGCTCGTCGCTTCCCGACTATCGCTGGCTCGACATTCGGCTGACGAGCGGCTCGCAGGCGCGGCTCAACGTCGGTCCCGGCAAGGAGCAGATGACGGCCGGCGAGCAGGGCCTGTACTGGACCAGCTCCGACGATCCCGACGATCCGACGGCCAAGACGACGACCCCCACCACGGGCACGGTCGTCGAATACACGCTCGATCTGCGACTTTTCCCGACGTTGTTGCAGCCGACGCAGAACGTGCTGGCGCTGGCGGTGCCGCAGATGCAGCAGTCGCTCGAGCTGGGCGCGATCTTGCGGCGCGATGACGGCTACGACAGCGCCTACGTCAAAGTCGTCAACGGGCCCTACTCGGTGCATCCGTCGACGACGGGCGTGCAGCTGCAGTGGGAGACCGATCGTTCGGCGCCGTCGTGGGCCGTGGTGGCCGGCGGCGAAAGCTACGACGGCGGCTGGAGCGTCCACCACGGCGTCGACGTGGAGTCGCTCGTTCCCGGCCGTTTCTACTCGTTTTATGTGTCGACGGCCGAATCGAGCGCGCTGCCGGCCGAGTGCCAGGCGGTCGGCGTGGACTCGGTGTCCGACACCGGCGACGACGATCAGCTCGGTCGCTACGTGCAGCGGCGCAACGATTGCCAGCAGCTGGCGGCCGCGGTCAAGCCGGCCGTCGCCGACATGCACACGGCGGCCGCCGGCGGCGTCACGCTCAAGGTCGCCATCGTCGGCGACACGCGCAGCTCGGCCACGTCGACCAACGCCATCTTGGGCGCGCTCGCGGCCGAATCGCCCGACCTCATCGTGCACACCGGCGATCTCGTGGCGTCGGGCAGCGAGGCCAACTGGGACGGCTTCTTCACCGTCGGTGCGCCGGCGCTCTTGCACGCGCCCATCGTGCCCGTCATCGGCGAGCGCGACGTGACGCCGCTGGCCGACCGCTTCTCGCAGCTGTTCGCGCTCGACGGCACCACGCCGGCGGCGCACGCCTACTCGGTCGATCTCGGCGTCGTCCACCTGGCGCTGCTCGATTCCACCGCCGCGGTCGCCGGTCAGGCCGCGTGGCTCGACGCCGATCTGACGGCAGCCGAAGCCGCGGGCGCGCAACACATCTACGTCGTGACGCACGTCGGGCCCTGGTCGAGCGGCGCCTCGGGCGGCAACGCGTCGGTGCTGGCGACGATCGTGCCCATCATTCGCGCCCACAAAGTCGAGGCCATCGTGAGCGGCCACGACAACATCTACGAGCACGGCGTCAGCAACGGGCTCAACTACTTCGTCTCGGGCGGCGCCGGCGACACCGTCGACACGCTCGGCAGCCCGCAGCCGACGACGGTGCTGGCGCGCGCTGTCCCGCACTACGTCATCCTCTCGATCAACGGCACGAGCGCGACGGTCATCGCCAAAGACGCCAGCGGCACAGCCTTCGACGCCGTCGCGCTCACACCGTAAGAACCGCGGCGCGACGCCGTTTATTTCTTCGCCGCCTTCATGACCTTCTCGATCTCGTCGGCCGTGCGCGGCAAGGCGCCCGAGAGCAATTTCGCGCCCGCTTTCGTGACCAAGATCGTGTCCTCGATGCGAATGCCGAGCTTCTTCTCGGGAATGTAGATGCCCGGCTCGACGGTGATGACGCTGCCCTCGGCGATCGGCTCGAGCTGCGCCCAGCTGCCGAGATCGTGCACGTAGAGCCCGACGTGATGGCCGACGCCGTGGATGAAGTAGTCGTAATAACCGGCATCGATCATGACTTTTTCGGCCGCGCGCTGCAGCTCGACCCAGGTGACGCCGGGCCGCACCTTGGCCAGCGCCGCGTTCTGCGCCGCCAACACCGTGTCGTAGATCCTGCGCTGCTCGGCCGTGAAGTGGCCGTTGGCCGGGAACGTGCGCGTCACGTCGGTGGCGTAGTGATCGTACTCGGCGCCGGCGTCGATGAGCACCAGCTCGCCGTCCTCGATCACGCGATCGTCGTCGGGATAATGGAGCACGCAGCCGTCGGGGCCACCGCCGACGATCGACGGATACGACAGCGTCCGCGCGCCGCCCTTGCGAAACGTGTCCTCGACGATCTGCTTGAGCTCCCACTCGTGCATGCCGGGATGCACGCGCTTCCACGACTCGAGGTGGCCGGCGACGGTGATGTCGGTGGCGCGCTGAATCTTCTCGAGCTCGCGCGGCTCTTTGACCATGCGCATTTTGCCGAGAAGCAGGTGCATGTCCTCGATCTTCAGGCCGAGCTGACGCGCCGAGGTTTTGCCGTAAATATCGAGCATCTTCGGCACTTCGCCTTCGTAGCCGACGACGTTGCCGCCCAAATAGTCGAGCTGCTTTCGCTGCTGCGCTTCCATCGCCAAGAAGTAGCCGAACGCGCCGAACGGCCGAACGTGACGAAAGCCGATGCGCTGCTCGACGGCGAGGTTGGGCAAGATCGCGCGATAACCGCTCCAGCGGTCGCTTTCCGGCCGCGCCGGGGGCAGCAGCAGCTGCTCACGCTCGTCCGGCGGGTTCTCCGGAATCAGCATGAGCGCCGCGTCCGGCTCGTCCCACAGGCCGGTCAAATAGAAGAAATCGAGGCTCTCCTCTTTTTCTTCCGTGCCTTTTTCGGGCGCCGACAGCACCGCCGCGACGCCCTTCTTCAGGAGCGACATGAGATGGGCACGGCGCGCGCGATAGACGTCGACCGCAAACGGCGTGGTTCCCGTCGGACGCTCACGCGCAGTCGCGGCGGCGGATGACGCCGGCCCGTTGGGATCGGCGTGACCGATTCCCGCGAGAGCGACGACGAGCAAAATGCCAAAGATCGTTCTCATGGCCGACAGCCTCGGCCAGTTTCCGACGTTGCACAAGAACCGCGATCCCGCTCGGCCAATGAGGGGGGCATCGGCCGAGCGGGCGTGGTCCATCTACTTCCGCGACGCGTTCAGTCGTTGAGGGGCATCAGCGACCGGGCGAGGAGGAGTGTTACGACCGCGGCCTTGGTTTCACGGGTGAGGAGCATCACCGCGTGAGACGTGCCGTGGTTTGGTTACTTCCAAGTAAACGTCGCAACGGCACCGGCAGGTAACGAGCTCGTGAAAGTTCTGCCACTGTCGACGACCGTGAACGATTGCGGGCTGCTGGCGCCGTTGAGCACGAGCAGAACGCGCGTTCCATCCGGATTGACGAACGCGACGTCTTCTACGTTGCCTGAGCCGAAGCTGTTGGAATCGACGCGATAGGCGCCCGACGCGATGAAGCGACTGGCGTGACCCATGGCGTAGTAGTCGACCTCCTTGGTGAAGCTGCCATCGGAATGAATGGTGATGAGACCGGTGCAGGTCGTGCAGCCGCCGCTTCCCGTCGGAAACGGCCCGTGCGCGTCGTTCAAGGCGAGATTCCAGCGCACGACCGACTTGGCCCAGTTGCGCGCCGAGCCGATGTAGAGCTGATCGAACTGGTTGGCCAAGCTCTGGCCGAACGAGCCGCTCCACGTGCCGCCCGAGCATTCGGTGACGTAGATATCCTTGTCGGGGTAGGCGTTATGCATCGTGGTCATGGCTGACGGGTCACCGGAATAGCAATGAAACGCAATTCCCCCCGTATATGTTCCAACCTGCGCGTTATCGGCGAGGATCGACTGCGGGAACGATTCGTTGTCCCAGTTGTGGTCGAACAAAAAGATCTTCGTGGTGATCCCGGCCGCAGCAAACGCCGGCCCGAGGTGATAGCGGATCAGGTTCGACTGCTCCCACCACTGCATGCTCATCGACGGATAGCCGACCGGCTGAATGAGCGGCTCGTTGATCGTCGTGATCGCCCAAATGGGAATGCCGACGGCCGCATATTGTTGGATGAATTTCACGAAATATTGCGCATACGGATCGTAAGAGCCGGGATCGACGAGGCTGCCGGTATTCTCGAGCGAGCCGTTCGTCTTCATCCACGCCGGCGCCGACCACGGCGTCGCCATCACCTTGAGCGCCGGATTCGTCGCCAACGCTTGTTGCACCATCGGGATGATGTACGGCTGGTCGCGCGCGATCGAAAACTGCGCCAGCGTCGGATCGGTCGTGCCGGCGGCGATGTCGTCGTAAGAGTAGAAGCTCCACGCCAGATCGCTCGTGCCCATCGGCTGGCGCAAGATGCTGACGCCGATGCCTTGCGTCGGATCGAAGAGCGCCGTCATCGCCGCTGAACGCTGCGCCGCCGTCATTTGATCGGCGAACAGCCACGCCGACGAATCGGTCATCGACGCGCCGAAGCCGGTCATTTGTTGATATTGCGTGCCGGCGTTGACGGTGATGACGTTGCTGCCGCCGCCATTGCCGCTGACGAGCGGAATCGCCGGCTGCGCCGTCAGCGCGAGCGCGCCGTCGGCCGTCGTCTCCCACTCGGCGACGCTGCCGCCCGTCGGTGCGCCGCCGCCGCCGTTGATGCCGATCGCGAACGCTTCCCAGCCGCTCGCCACCGTCGCCGTCGCCGCCAGCGTGCTGCCGCCGCCGTTCAACGCCGAGACATAGTCGCCGAGCGTCTTCGTTTGCAGCGAAATTTGCTGGCCGTTGGTGATGGTGCCCGAGCCGCTGATGAGGCTGATGCGGAAGGTCTCCCAATCGAGCGGCGTCGTGCGGTTGGCGTCGAGCACGCCGCCGCCGCCGTTCTCCGCGGAGACGAACTGCCCGTTCGACGCCGCGAGATTGACGTAGTCGCCGCTGACGAGCGCGCCGCCGTTGATGTCGTAGAGCGTGAACGTCTCCCACGTGCTGGCGACGGCGCGGTTGGCGTCGACGACGCCGCCGCCGCCGTTCTCCGCCGACACGTATTGCCCGGCGAGCGCCGTCTTGAACGTGACCGAATACGTCGCCGTCGACAGCGGCGCGGCTTCGCCGGGCTCGCCTTGCGAAGCCGCGCCCGCCTGACAGCCGGCGCCGACGAGCGTCGCCAAAAGCAGCGCACAACGAGTGGATACTTGAGCTTCTGCGCGCATGAAGACCTCCTCGGCGGCGAACCGCTGCGAGGCGACTTCAGCAAGCGTCATACCGTCATATGAAGCGCTGCGAATCTCGTTAGTTCGCAGATCGAACAAAGTCGAAGGCGCCTCGAACTGTCTCCTGCAGGTGGACACTCGGGTGATCGACTCCTCAGCCGAAAGCTAGGTTCGACTCCGTTCGAAGTCAATATTCGCTAGTAGTGGCGCGGCTTTTTCGATCATTAGCCGCGCTGTTTAATTGGTGCTTCAGGCGACACATTCGCGCGCGCTCGAATGACAGCGTGGCGAAATTGCGACGAATGCGACGCGCCGTGTCGACGCGAAATCGAACAATCGACGACGGCGAGTCGGCTACATTGCTCGCCATGTTCAGACGGACCTTCCTGCATCTGACGGCGAGCGCCGCGGCGCTCTACACCTTGCGCGGGCGGCGCGTGTTTGCCGCCGGGAGCCACGCCATGACCGACGATCCGCTGCTCGCACCTTGGACGGGCCCGCACGGTGGGATCCCGCGCTTCGACCTGATCACGACGGCGAGCTTCAAGCCGGCGATCGAAAAAGGAATGGAGCTCAAGCGGAAAGAGGTCGCGGCGATTGTCGCCAACACGGAAGCGCCGACGTTCGCCAACACGACGTTGGCGTTCGAGGACGCGGGGCGGCCTTACGGGCGCGTCTTGAGCATCTTCGGCATCTATCGCTCGACGATGAACGACAAGCCGATGCAGGCGCTGGAAGCGGAGATGGTGCCGATTTTGGCGGCGTTCGACGACGAGATCACGCAGAACGAGGCGCTCTTCAAGCGCGTCAAAGCGGTTTACGACGGGCGCGCGAAGGCGAAGCTGAAGCCCGACGAGCTACGGCTCGTCGAAGTGCAGTATCGCGGGTTCCAGCGTTATGGCGCCGATCTCAACGCGACCGATAAAGCGAAGCTCAAGCAGATCAACGAGCGACTGGCTTCGCTCTATACGAAGTTCTCGCAGAACGAATTGGCCGACGAAGAGGGCTATTCATTGCCACTTCATAATGAAGCCGATTTGGCGGGATTACCCGACACCTTACGCGCGTCGGCGAAGACGGCGGCCGAGAGCAAAGGGCTGCATGGTCAATGGTTGATTACCAATACGCGCTCCTCGATGGAGCCATTTCTGACCTATTCGACACGACGCGATTTGCGCGAAAAGGGTTGGCGACTGTGGATCAATCGCGGCGACAACGCGGGCGCGCACGACAATAAGCCGGTCATTGCCGAAATTCTGACGTTGCGCGCGCAGCGGGCGAAGCTGCTCGGCTTTGCCAGTCACGCGCATTGGGCGCTCGACGATAATATGGCGAAGACGCCGGACGCGGCGATGGCGCTGATGATGAAAGTGTGGCCGGCGGCGACGGCGCGCGTGAAGCAAGAAGTGGCCGACATGCAGCAGATCGCCGACGCCGAGCACGCGGGCCACAAGATCGAGCCCTGGGACTATCGCTTCTATTCGGAGAAGGTGCGCAAAGCGAAGTACGATCTCGATCAGAACGAAGTGAAGCCTTATTTGCAGCTCGACAAGATGCGCGAGGCCATGTTTTGGGCCGCCGGTCAGCTTTACGGGTTCGATTTCAAGTTGCTCAGCGGCGTACCGACTTATCAAGCGGACATGAGCGTCTATGAAGTGACGCGTCACGGTAAGCGGGTCGGTCTTTGGTACTTCGATCCTTATGCGCGTGACGGTAAGCAGTCGGGCGCGTGGATGAACGAATATCGGACGCAAGAGAAGTTCAAGGCGGGCATTACGCCGGTGGTGTCGAATAACGCCAACTTCGTCAAAGGCAAACCGGGCGAACCGGTGTTGATCTCGTGGGAGGACGCGGTGACGATGTTCCACGAGTTCGGCCACGCACTGCACGGGCTCAACTCCGACGTGCGCTTCCCGACCTTGGCGGGCACGAACACGAAGCGCGACTTCGTCGAGTTCCCCAGTCAATTGAACGAGCATTGGCTGCCGACCAAAGAGGTGTTGACGAAGTTCGCGCACCATTTCCAGACCAATGCGCCGATCCCCGATGCATTGGTGGCGAAGATCGAGCATTCGAAACATTTCGCGCAGGGCTTCGGCACCGTCGAGTATTTGGTGTCCGCGATCTACGACATGAAGATTCATACGGCCAACGCCGATAAGCCGATCGACGCCACGGCGTTCGAGAAGCAGACGATGAAGGAGATCGGCTGCCCGTCGGAGATCGTCATGCGCCACCGGCCGACGCAGTTCGGGCACATCTTCTCCGGCGACGGGTATTCGGCCGGTTATTACGCGTATATTTGGGCCGACACGTTGACGGCGGACGCGGCCGAGGCGTTCGAGGCGGCGGGCAGCTTTTACGACAAGGCGACGGCGAAGCGGCTGCACGACGAGATCATGAGCGTCGGCAATTCGGTGCCGCCGGAGGATGCATTCCGCCGCTTCCGCGGCCGCGACGTCGACACCAATGCGCTGATGAGAAAGCGCGGATTTCCGGTGGCATGACGAATGATCTAATGCGCGTTAGACGTCCCGCCTAAGCACCGACCCACTCCCCGATTTTACACGGATGATGCGGCAACTTGCCGCAGTCAACGTTGTTTTCGTTCGCACGCGGTCGCACTGAAGCCGTTTTGAATGACTAAAGAAGGAGGTGAACGGGATCGAACCGTTGGCCTCTACAATGGGATTTTCCGGAGGTTCGGGCTGGGCTGAGAGGGCAAGGTAATTCGATCCGCTGCTGACGCGCTCGCCCTATGGCCCGGCCGGGACGGGCCTGCCCTCGTGCTGACCGAATGGCGCGACTTCATCGTCCCGCGAGAGCGACTGTTCCAGCGGTGGCGAACAGATTCCGTGCAGCTGAAGGAGATCGAGCTCTCGGCCTCTAGACTAGACGGCGAGGATGACGCGAGGATCCTGCGGAACATGACGTTGGTACGGGCGGATGTCGTCCGGTACGCCAAGCCCAAACACAAAGGGCCCCGCATCTCTGCGGAGCCCTTCGCGTTTCGGTGGAGGTGAACGGGATCGAACCGTTGGCCTCTAGAGTGCGATTCTAGCGCTCTCCCAACTGAGCTACACCCCCGACTCGCCGGAATGCTTAACAAACAGCCCGCCCCACCGCAAGCGAAAAAAGGCTATACCCTGGCGCGTGCCAGCCGACGGCAAACCGCGCCGCGAGCGCGCCGACAAGCGCGTCGTCGACGCCGGCCTCGCCGACAGCCGCAACCGCGCGCAAGCGCTCATCTTGGCCGGCCAGGTCGTCATCGGCGACCATGCCGTCGCCAAGCCCGGCGATCTCGTCGACGCCGCCGCACCCGTGCGCCTCAAGGGCGACCCCTTGCCCTACGTCTCGCGCGGCGGCCTGAAGCTCGTCCACGCGCTCGACCACTTCGCCCTCGACGTGCACGGCCTGCGCGGCCTCGACGTCGGCGCCTCGACCGGCGGCTTCACCGACGTCCTCTTGCAGCGCGGCGCCGTCGCCGTCGTCGCCCTCGACGTCGGCACCAACCAGCTGGCGCACAAGCTGCGCCAAGATCCGCGCGTCACCTCGATCGAGCAGACCAACGCCCGCAGCTTCGACGTCACCACCCTGCCGTTCGTGCCCGACATCGTCGTCTGTGACGTCAGCTTCATCTCGCTCACGATCATCCTGCCCAAGCTCGTCGAGGCGGCGGGCCGCGGCGGCAAGCCGATCATCGCGCTGGTCAAGCCGCAGTTCGAGGTCGGCAAAGGCGAAGTCGGCAAGGGCGGCGTCGTGCGCGAGCCCGAAAAGCGCCAGGCCGCCGTCGACAAATGCGCCGCCTGCGCCCGCGCGCTCGGCTGCGACGTCATCGGCGTCATCGAATCCCCCATCACCGGTCCCGCCGGCAACGTCGAGTTCCTACTCTTTCTACGCACCGCGCCCGATTGACGATCCGCCTTCTCCGGCAGACACTTGCCAACGATGGGCACCCTCCGCTTCGGCCTCAGCCGCAGCCATGCCGGCGGCGACCTCGACGAGAGCGCGGCGCTGTTCGCCACCGCGCTCGGCGAGCGCATCGGCCGTCGCGTCGCCGTCGCCATCACGCCCGACTACGAACGACTGCTCGACGGCGTCCTCGTCGGCGCCATCAGCGTCGCCTGGATGCCGCCGCTCGTGCACGCGCGCGCCGCCGCCAAAGGCGCGCCGTTGGCCTGTGTCAGCCGTCGCGCCGGCGCCTTGACCTACCGCGCCGCGCTCCTCGTCCGCGCCGAGAGCGACTACGACAGCGTCGCCGATCTGCGCGGCATTCGCGTCGCCTGGGCCGATCCCTACAGCGCGTCGGGCTCGCTGTTCCCGCAGCTGCACCTGCACCGCGCCGGCATCGATCCGCGCTATGACTTCGCGACCGAGCAGTATTACGGCTCGGTCGCGCGCGCCTGCCGGGCCGTCGCCGCCGGCGACGCCGACCTGTGCGCGCACTACATCAGCGACGCCGCCGGCGCCGATCACTTGATGGCCCACCTCGAGCTGCGGCGGACGCTCGGCGAGACCACCGCTCGCGCGCTGCGCGTGCTCGACGTCACCGACGCCATTCCGCCCGACGGCATGGTCCTGGCGCCACCGCTCGCCGGCCTCTTGCAAGCCTCGCTGCGCGACGCGCTCTTGGCCATGCATCAACAGCACGACGGCGCGATGGCGCTGGAAGCCTTGACGCACGCCGAGCGGCTGATGCCCGTGACCGGCGACGTCGTGCGCATCATCAACCGCTTGCAAGCGCAAGACATGCAGCGCTAGCGTCGACGCATGCTCGTGCTCATCACCGGCGTCGCTGGCTTCATCGGCTCGCACCTCGCGGCGCGGCTGGCGGCGCGCGGTGATCGCGTCATCGGCCTCGATAACTTCGACGAGACGCTCTATCCGGCGTCGCTGCACATGGCGAATCTGGCGCAAGTGGCCGACGTCGTCGAGTTCACCAAGGGCGACATCCTCGACGTCGAGCTGCTCGAGCGGCTGTTTTCAAGCCATCGCTTCGACGCCATCGTGCATTTGGGCGCGCTCGCCGGCGTCCGCCCGTCGCTGCAGCAGCCGAAGCGCTACCAACGCGTCAACATCGAAGGCACGCTCAACCTGCTCGAGGCTTGCCGCGCGTACGGTGTACGCCGCTTCGCGTTCGCGTCGTCGTCGTCGGTGTACGGCGCGCACAACGAAGTGCCGTTCCGCGAGCGCGATCCGGCGGTGCGTCCGGCGTCGCCGTACGCAGCGTCCAAGCGCGCCGGCGAGCTCTTCTGCAGCAACTACAGCGATCTTTACGGCATCGCCACGTCGGCCTTGCGCTTCTTCACCGTCTTCGGCCCGCGCCAACGGCCGGAGATGGCCATCCACAAGTTCGCCCGCCTCATCCAGAGCGGCAGCCCGGTGCCGTTTTACGGCGACGGCTCCTCGGCGCGCGACTACACGTTCATCGACGACATCATCGACGGCGTCGTCAGCTCCGTCGATCACTGCGGCAACGGCCAGCATCGCGTCTACAACTTGGGCGGCTCGCGCACGACGACGCTGGCGCGGCTCATCGAGCTCCTGGAAGCGCAGCTCGGCCGCCCCGCGATTCTGGATCGCCAGCCCGATCAGCCGGGCGACGTGCCGATCACCTACGCCGACGTCACCGAAGCGGCGCGCGACCTCGGCTACGCGCCGAAAGTGCCGATCGAAGAGGGCATCGCGCGCTTTTGCGCCTGGTTCAAGGAGCAGCGCCCATGAGCGATCGCGATCGCCTCCTCGACGACCTCGAGCTGCTGGAAAAGGCGCGCATCGTCGTCAACGACAAGGCGTTTCAAGTGCGCGGCGCGACGATTCCGTTCGGCGCCATCTTGCACATCGAGCTGTCGACGCCGGAGACGAGCGGCACGACGGAGGTCGCCGCGTGGCACGAGCGGCGCGCCGTCGCCCGCATCATCACCGACGATCGCATGCACGACCCGGTGCTGATGGAGATGGGCGTGCGCGTGTCGTCGAGCGACGGCGCGCCGCCCGAGTTCGACGCGAGCCGGCTGGCGCTGCGCGTGCGCCACATCGCCGAGGCGGCGGCGCGCGTCGCGGGCAAGAAAGTCGTCGCCGCGTAACCGCACGCGACCGTAGGCGTTCAGCGCGCCATGTCGGGCGGCGACGCGGCCGGCGCGCCGTCGCCGGCCGCAGCGGCGGCCCCTTCGGGCGCGGCCCACGCAGCCTTGATCTCGTCGGCGCTGGCGGCGATGACGCGGCCGTGCAGCCCGCGCAGATGCAGCTCGAGCGCCTTCAGCGGATGGCGCTCGTAGCCGGACGGAATCTCCAGCTCGCACGCCCGCGTCCCCGTCGCTGCCGGCGCATCGCAGTGGATCGACTGCGCGACATAGTGACGATCGCGCTCATCGGTCATCGTGAAATAGTTCGACGGCGGCGCCTTCGCCAAGCCCGTCACTTCCACCAACAAGAGGCGTCGCGACCGATCGAACGCGCGTAAATGCAGCGTCGTCGGCGCTTTCGCCGTCGCCGACTTCGTCGTCGGCTTGCCCCACGCCATCGTCGCGGCCCCCACCGCGAGCAGCGCCGCTAAGGTTGTGCGCCCGTCCATGTGAACGACCCCTCGGTCATCGTCGGATCGTCGACGCGAATCATCGTCGACAGGTCGCCGGCGAGCATACCCTGACCGACGATGGTTCCGCTAAGCGAAATCCGAAGCGGGCCGTCGTCGTCGTTGTCATCGTCGGTGACGGGCATGTCGATGGGGACGTTGATGCGCACCTCGCAGCCGAGGACGCCGCCGGTCTTACCGCCGTCGTTGTGCGTCAGCTGCGGGATCGTCAGGGTGTCGAAGGCGCCTTTGTCGGCCGACGTCAGCGTGCCCCAAAGGAGCGCGCCCAAGCCGCTCGAGCGCTTGACCTGCTGCAGCTGCGCGTCGATGACGTCGCCCGTCGTTGCGCCGCCGTCGGCGATGGGCGTGAGCGTGAAGATCCACTGACCGGTGAGGTCCGGATCCAAGCTGCAGGCGGTGAAGGGATTATTGCCGCAACCGCCGCCGAGACCGAGCACGGCGGCGACTGCGACCAAGCGAAAAACGTACGGAAACCGAAGCGCTGCGATTAGTCGTAGTACTCGGTGCCGAGGTGGGTGATGAGATCTTCGCCGCTGATGTGGCGCAGCGTGTTCTTCAGCTTCATGAGCTGGATGAACAGGTCGTGCTCCGGGTACAGACCTTCCGGCGTCATCGGGCTCTTGAAGAAGAACGAGAGCCACTCCTGAATTCCGCCCATGCCGGCGCGGTTCGCGAGGTCCATGAACAGCGCGAGGTCGAGCACGATCGGAGCGGCCAAGATCGAATCGCGGCACAGGAAGTCGATCTTGATCTGCATCTTGTAGCCGAGCCAGCCGAAGATATCGATGTTGTCCCAGCCCTCTTTGTTGTCGCCGCGCGGCGGGTAGTAATTGATGCGAACCACGTGCGCGAAGTCTTTATAGAGGTCGGGATGCAGGTGCGGCTGCAGGATGTGCTCGAGCACGCCCAGCTTCGACACTTCCTTCGACTTGAACGACTCCGGATCGTCGAGGACTTCGCCGTCGCGGTTGCCGAGGATGTTCGTCGAGTACCAGCCTTCGAGGCCGAGATAGCGCGCCTTGAAGCCGGGCGCCAAGATCGTCTTCATGAGCGTCTGGCCGGTCTTGAAGTCCTTGCCGCAGATCGGCAGGTTCTTCAGCTTCGCCAGCTCCTGAATCGCCGGGAAGTCGACCGACAGGTTGGGCGCGCCGTTCGCGAACGGAACGCCCGACTTCAAGCAGCGCGTAAGCGTAGATCGCCGACGGCGCGATGTTGTCGTGGCTGTCGCGCAGGCCCTGCTCGAACTTCGCCAGCGTCGAGTGCACCTCCGACGGCTCGCGATAGACTTCGGTCGAGCCGCACCAAACGGCGACGCAGCGGTCGAGATTGTTCGTCTCTTTGAACCGCTCGACGTCGGCCATCAGCTGCTCGGCCATATGCATCTTCGACTTGCCCGACTTCACGAACGTGCCGTGCAGCTTCTTGACGTAGCTCGGCTCGAACACGCCCGGCATCGGACGAATCGACTCCATGAACGGCTTGACCTTGTCGAGGTCTTCCTTCGTGAGCACGCCGGCATGCTTCGCCGATTCGTAGGCGCTGTCCTCGAAGATGTCCCAGCCGCCGAAGACGAGATCGTCGAGGCCGGCCAGCGGCACGAAGTCGCTGATCTTGGGCGTGCGATTGTCGGTGCGCTTGCCGAGGCGGATGGTGCCCATCTGGGTCATCGAGCCGATCGGCTTGGCGTGACCGCGGCGGATGGATTCCACGCCGGCGATGAAGGTGGTGGCCACGGCTCCCATGCCGGGGAGCAGCACGCCAAGTTTTCCCTTGGCGGGCTTGATGTCAGCTTTTTTGTTGATCGGACTCATGGGCGCGAACCTTATGCAAGCAGGCGGCCGCGGTCAAGTAACCGATTTGTCGTGATCGAGGTGTTGAACCTTCACCGAGCTGTCGCGCTTTCCAACGCCGCCTTACGACGATCTCTGTCGTCGTCATCCAATAATAGGTGGCGAGCGTCGTAGCGTTTGCCCGAGAATGCCGTAGATCTGGTTCTGCAGGCAGGCGACGACGACGACCAGCACCTCCGACCGCTCGACCGCTTCCGACTGACTGGAGGCCGAGCCCTCGCCTTTCGGCCAGCGTCACATCCTTGATCTTGGCCTATTTGCGTGTTAGATCGTCCCGCCGCTAAACAAGCGGCAAAGGCGTCGAAGTTTGGGCGCCGCGGTCTCCGACGCCAAAAGCGAACGCGACCGTTACCAAACGACACAGGCAGCCGGAGGCGATTGCGTCCGCCGTTGAAGGTTGCCGAGGAAGACGCGGGAGAAAACCATGGAAGGCACGCAGCAGCAGTCGGCTCTGAACGAGCCCCCGATCACGATGCGCCAGCTCCTCGAGGCCGGCGTCCACTTCGGTCACCAGACCAAGCGCTGGAACCCGAAGATGAAGCCGTTCATCTTCGGCGCGCGCAACGGCATCTACATCATCGACCTGCAGCACACCGTCAAGCTGTTCCGCAAGGCGCTACAACTTCATCGTCGACACGGTCGTCGCAGGGCGAGCTCGGTGCTGTTCGTCGGCACCAAGAAGC
The DNA here is from genome assembly GCA_963785725.1 of uncultured delta proteobacterium. Classification (GTDB taxonomy): domain Bacteria; phylum Myxococcota_A; class Polyangia; order Palsa-1104; family Palsa-1104; genus JAQBQH01. The sequence continues at coordinate 89,925 of CAWAWS010000019.1, forward strand.
AGGCGCAGGACGTCATCCAGGAAGAGGCGCGCCGCTCGGGTCAGTTCTACGTCACCAACCGCTGGCTGGGCGGCACGCTCACCAACTTCAAGACCGTCAAGGGCTCGATCGAGCGCCTGCGCGGCATCGAGAAGATGGCCGAGGACGGCACCTTCGAGCGCCTGACGAAGAAGGAAGTGCTCGGCCTCGAGCGCGAGCGCGTCAAGCTCGAGAAGACGCTCGGCGGCATCAAGGACATGGGCGGCCTGCCGCGGCGCGATGTTCGTCATCGACCCGAAGAAGGAGCACATCGCCGTCGACGAGGCGCGCAAGCTCGAGATTCCGATCGTCGCCATCGTCGACACCAACTGCGATCCCGGACCTCATCGACTACGTCATCCCCGGCAACGACGACGCCATCCGCGCCATCAAGCTGTTCACGGGCAAGATCGCCGACGCCGCGCATCGACCGGCGGTCGCATCGGCAAGGAGCGCGCGGCCTCGCGCAACGAGCGCCGCGACCAGGACGAAGAGCAGAAGCCGGAGACGATCCGCGTGTCGTCGGGCGGCGATGGCCCGAAGGTCGAGATCGCGTCGCGCCGCTCGGGCTCGACGCGTCCGGCGCCCGAAGCGTCGGTTTCGCCGGACGAAGCGGGTAAGGAGTAAGCACCATGGCCGAGATCACCGCTACGATGATCAAAGAGCTGCGCGAGCGCACCGGCGCCGGCATGTCCGACTGCAAGAAGGCGCTCGACGGAGACCGACGGCGACCTCGAGAAGGCCGCGCGAATACCTGCGCAAGAAGGGCCTCGCCGCCGCCGCCAAGAAGGCCGGCCGCATCGCGACCGAAGGCGCCGGTCACGTCGTACATCCACAACGGACGCGTCGGCGTGCTGATCGAGGTCAACTGCGAGACCGACTTCGTCGCCAAGACCGACGACTTCCAGCGCTTCGTCAAGGACGTCGCGATGCACATCGCGGGCGCGTCGCCGGCGCCGATGGTCGTCTCCGAAGCGGACATCGATCCGGTCGCCGTCGAGAAGGAGCGCGAGATCCGCTTGGAAGCGGCGCGCAACCCGAAGCAGGTCCCGGGCGAGAAGCTCAAGGTCATCCCGGAAGCGATGATCCCGAAGATCGTCGACGGCCAGATCGCCAAGTGGAAGAAGGACGTCTGCCTGCTCGATCAGATCTGGGTGCGCGATCCCGAAGGCAAGAAGACGATCGGCGCGCTCTTGAACGAGCTCGTGGCCAAGATCGGCGAGAACATCAAGATCCGCCGCTTCGTGCGCTGGGAGCTCGGCGAGGGCCTCGAGAAGAAGAAGGACGACTTCGCCGCCGAAGTCGCCAAGCAGGCCGGCCTGTAATTTCGCCTCGTTCTGCTCGCCTCGCACTAATTCCCGTCTGGAAATTCCCTCGTTGATCCCATACTCTCCCATCCTCATGGGAGAGCCCGCACCGCGCTTCAAGCGAATCCTGCTCAAGCTGTCCGGCGAAGCGCTCATGGGCGACACCGGCTTCGGCATCGAGCCGGCCGTGCTCGAGCAGATCGCGTCCGAAATCGGCGAGGTGCGCGCGCGCGGCACCGAGATCGCCATCGTCATCGGCGGCGGCAACATCTTCCGCGGCTTGGCGGCGTCGGCGCATGGCATGGATCGCGCGTCGGCCGACTACATGGGCATGCTGGCGACGGTCATGAACTCGCTGGCGCTGCAGGATGCGCTCGAGCGGCGCGAGATCGTCACGCGCGTCATGTCGGCGATCGCGATGCAGGAGCTGTGTGAGCCCTATATTCGCCGGCGCGCGATGCGGCACCTCGAGAAGGGGCGCGTCGTCATCTTCGCGGCCGGCACCGGCAATCCCTACTTCACGACCGATACGGCGGCGTCGCTGCGCGCGATGGAGATTCACGCCGAGGTGCTGCTCAAGGCCACCAAGGTCGACGGCATTTACGACAAAGATCCGGTGAAGCACACCGACGCGAAGCGCTTTCATCGGCTCACCTACCTCGAAGTCTTGCAGCGCAACCTCAAGGTCATGGACTCGACGGCGATGGCGCTCTGCCGCGACAACAAGCTCGCCATCGTCGTCTTCGACCTGCATACGCGCGGCAACATCAGCCGCGTCGTCGCCGGCGAGTCCATCGGCACGCTGGTCACAGACGAGGAGAATCGGCCATGGTGAACGACATTTTGAAGGACCTCGAAGCGGGCTTGGCCAAAGCGCAGGATTCGCTCAAGCGCGAGCTCGCCAAAGTGCGCACCGGTCGCGCGAACTTGGCGCTGCTCGACGGCGTGCGCGTCGACTATTACGGCACGCCGACGCCGCTGAACCAGGTGGCCTCGGTGTCGACGCCGGACGCGCGGCTGATCCAGATCAAGCCGTGGGAGAAGAAGCTCATCCCGGCGATCGAGGACGCGATTCGCAAGTCGGAGCTGGGCGTCAATCCGAACAGCGACGGCGAAGTGGTGCGCATTCCGATTCCGTCGCTGACCGAGGAGCGGCGCCGCGATCTGACCAAGGTCGTCAAGCGCATGGGCGAGGACGCGCGCGTCGCCATTCGCAATCAGCGCCGCGACGCCAACGAGATGCTCAAGGAATACCAGTCGGGCGGCGACATCACCGAGGACGAGCAGACGCAAGGCACGAAGAAGGTGCAAGCTGCGATCGACAAAGGAATCGCCGTTGTCGACGAGCTGGTGAGCAAAAAAGAAGCCGAGATTATGGAAGTCTGACCGGCAGCAATGGCAGCGCCCGCGCGATTCGGCAAGTACGATCTGCTGGCGCTGCTGGCCACGGGTGGTATGGCCGAGATTTGGCTGGCGCGAATCTCGGGTGAGGCCGGCTTCGAGAAGCTGGTCGTCATCAAACGGCTGCTCGATCAGCTGGCACTCGACGCGGAGTTCGTCGAGATGTTCCTCGACGAAGCGCGCATCAACGCGCGGCTGCAGCACTCCAACATCGTGCAGGTCATGGAGCTGGGCCAGGTCGAAGGCCGCTACTTCATGGCCATGGAGTACGTGCCCGGCCTGTCGGTGGCGCAGCTCGGCAAGCGCGCGACCAAGCTGCTCGGCGACGTGCCGCTGGAGGTGGCGGGCGGCATCGTCATGCAGGCGTGCGTCGGGCTGCACTACGCGCACGAGAAGACGCTGCCCGACGGCAAGCCGCTCGACATCATCCATCGCGACGTCTCGCCGCAGAACCTGATCTGCACGTTCGAAGGCTTGGTCAAGGTGCTCGATTTCGGCATCGCCAAGGCGTCGGAGCGCGTGAGCCAGACGCGCACGGGCATGGTCAAGGGCAAGTTCTCGTATATGTCGCCCGAGCAGTGTCTGGGCGCGCCGCTCGATCGCCGCTCGGACGTGTTCACGCTCGGCATCGTGCTCTTCGAGCTGGCGACGTCGCGACGGCTGTTCAAGCGCGCCAGCACCTACGACACCTATTTGGCGATTACGCAGGCGGATGTGCCGTCGCCGAGCGCGGTGAACTACAAGATCGCGCCGGCGCTGGAGGCGGTCATCGTCAAAGCGCTGCAGCGGAAGCCGCAAGATCGCTTTGCCAGCTGCGACGAGATGCACGAGGCGCTCGACCACGCGCTGCGCACGCTCGGGCTGCACGCGTCGCCGACCGATCTCGGCAAGTTCATGGAGGCGACGTTCGCCGACGAGCAGGAGGAGCAGCAGCGGCTCGTCGGACAGGCGCAGCGCGGCGAGCTCGACGTCAGCGACGCCCATGCGCGCGCGGTGTCGCCGGTGGCGGTGGCGGCGGCGCTGGAGTCGCAGGCGAATTACACGGTCGACGACTCGCGGACGTCGATCGATCTCTTGCCGGCGCTGGCGGACGAGTCGCACCGCACGATATTGGCGGAGGAGAGCGAGCTCGAGCAGAGCTGGGACTCGGAGCACGACATCAAGACGCGGGCGATGGTGCCGCAGTCGCACACCGCCGTCACCGAGCCGCGCGGCATACCCGTCGTCGAAGATCCGCCGAACCAAGGGCCGAAGCCGACGATTTACTACGCCTTCGGTACGGCCGGTCTGCTGCTGCTCGTCCTCATCATCTGGCTCATCGCGCGCTAGCGACGAACGGCGTTCGTTAGCCCCGTTTACGTTCGGATCTCGCCATGGCGGCGAGGGCGCGGCCGGTGTGCGAGGCGCGGCAGGCGGCGACTTCGTCGACGGTGCCGGCGACGACGAGCGTGCCGCCGGCGGCGCCGCCTTCGGGGCCCATGTCGACCAAGTAGTCGGCGCGGCGGATGAAGTCGAGGTTGTGCTCGATGGCGATGATGGTGTGGCCGGCGGCGAGCAATTGGCCGAGCGCGCCGAGCAGGACTTCGACGTCGCGGCCGTGCAAGCCGGTCGTCGGCTCGTCGAGCAGGAACAGCGTCGGACCGGCGCCGGGCACGAGATGCGCCGCCAGCTTCAGGCGCTGCGACTCGCCGCCCGAGAGCGTCGCCGTCGGCTGGCCGAGCTGCAAGTAGCCGAGCCCGACCTCGGCGAACGGACGCAGCCGCGCGCACAATTTATCGTCGAGCACGAAGCGCTCCAACGCCTCGTCGACGGTGAGGCTCAAGCATTCGAGGATCGACAGGCCCTGCCATTTGACCTGCAAGACTTTGTCGGTGAAGCGATTGCCGCCGCAGGCGTCGCACGAGACCGTCACGTCGGCCAAGAAGTGCATCTCGAGCGTGACGGTGCCGTGGCCTTGGCAGGTCTCGCAGCGGCCGCCGCCCTTTTCGGCGCTGACGTTGAACGAGAAGGCGCCGGCGGTGAGGCCGAGCCGCTGCGCGTCGGCGGTCTTGGCGAAGCGCTGGCGCAGCTCGTCCATCGCCTTCAAGTACGTCGCCGGGTTCGAGCGCGACGAGCGGCCGAGCGGCGATTGGTCGACGAGCACGACGTCGGTGAAGGCGTCGAGGCCATCGAGCTTGCGCACCGGACCCAAGCGGTCGACGGTTTGGCCGCGCGCGCGCTGGGCATTGCCGTGCAAGACATCGACGACGAGCGACGACTTGCCCGAGCCGCTGACGCCGGTGACGACGCTGAAGCGGCCGACGGGAAAGCGCACGTCGACGTCGCGTAAGTTGTGCGCGGCGGCGCCTTCGATCGTCAGCCAGCGCGGCTCGTCGGCGATCGCGCGACGCCGTCAGCGGCTGATGCGGCCGCTCGCGCGCGCGTAGGAACTGCGCCGTGGCGCTGCCGCCGTCGCGATCGCGCACGAGCTCGTCGTAGGTGCCGGCGAACACCACCTCGCCGCCGCGCGCGCCGGCGCCGGGCCCGAGGTCGACGATGTAATCGGCCGCGCGCATGATCTCGGCGTCGTGCTCGACGACGACGACGCTGTTGCCGCGCTCGACCAGCTGGCCGAGCACCTTGATCAGCCGATGGGTGTCGCGCGGATGCAAGCCCACCGACGGCTCGTCGAGCACATACAGCGTGCCCGTCAAGCGCGCGCCCAACGCCGACGCCAGCGCGATGCGCTGCGCTTCGCCGCCCGACAACGTGCGCGCTTGCCGAATGAGCGACAAATAGCCGACGCCGACTTCGATGAGATAGCGCAGCCGCGACTCGAGCTCGCGCAAAATCGGCGCTGCCGTCGCTTTGGCCTGCTTGTTCAGCTTCAGCTCGTCGAAAAATGCCGGCAATTCGACGACCGGCAGCGACTCCAGCTCGGCGATCGTGCGACCCGCGACGCGCACCGCCAGCGCCTCTTTCCGCAGCCGCGAGCCGTGGCAATCGGCGACACTCATCGTAGCCGCGATAGCGCGCCAACAACACGCGCACATGCATCTTGTACTTCTTGGACTCGAGATAGCGCCACAGCCCGCGCACGCCGTACCACTTGCCTTCGCGCCATTGCCCCGCCTTGTAGCCGGGATCGCCGTCGAGCACCCACTTCTGCTCGCGCTTCGACAGCGCCTGCCACGGCACGTCGAGCCGCACTTTGTGCTCGGGCGCGAGCTTGGCCAGATCTGCTTGGCACTCGAGGTTCGACTTGGTCTGAAAGAGCGCGATCGCGCCTTCGGCGAGCGTCTTGCGGCCGTCGGGGATGACCTTGTCGAGGTCGATGCCGATGGCGCGGCCGAAGCCTTGGCACGCCTCGCAGGCGCCGAGCGGCGAGTTGTACGAGAACAAGCGCCGGCTCGGGCGCGCGCAGGGTCGTGCCGCATTCGACTGCAGCTGAAGCCTTCGTCGAACTTGAGCGTGGCGCCGGCTTCGATGTGCACTTCGGCGCGGCCGCCGCCGAGCGCGAAGGCCGAGTAGAGCGCGTCGGCCAGGCGCGCCCGATCTTCGAGCGTGACCTTGAGACGATCGAGCAAGAGCGGCAACGTGCGCGCCGCCGTCGTCGCGTGGCCCTCGAGCTCGACCACTTTGCCGTCGACGAACAGGCGGTGATAGCCGTTGCGCAAGAGCTCGGGCACGCCGATCGACGTGCGCGCCACGACGTGGATGCGCTGGCCGTCGGCCTCGCGCGAAGCACGCGATCGGCCGCCGCCTGCGCCGTGTCGCGCGCCGCCAACGTGTCGCACGTCGGACAATGGATCTCGCCGATGCGCGCGAACAGGAGCCGCAAGTAGTCGCTGATCTCGGTGACCGTGCCGACGGTCGAGCGCGCGTTGCGCACGCCGTTGCGCTGCTCGATGGCGATCGACGGCGGCACGCCCGGCCACGCGATCGACGTCCGGCCGCTGCATGCGCTCCAGAAACTGCCGCGCATAAGTCGACATCGACTCGACATAGCGCCGCTGACCCTCGGCATACAGCGTGTCGAACGCCAGCGACGACTTGCCCGAGCCGCTGACGCCGGTAATCACCGTCAGCGCCGCGCGCGGCAAGGCGACGCGCACGTCCTTCAAGTTGTGCGTGCGCGCGCCTTCGATGTCGATCGTGCCTGCCACTTATTCGGCGGCGAGGCCGTCCTTCTGCGTCGGCACGAACGTCGCCTTGGCCAGCTCCTGCTGCTTGATGCTGAGGCGCACGACGATGCCCGCCTTCGTCAACACCGGCTCGCGCAGGAACAGGTGGTAATTGCGGATCTCTTTGTCGTCGGGCGGCGCGCCTTGCGCCTTCTTCGACGGCGTGCCGGTGACGAGGCGGATCTTCTCGTTCGGCTGCAAGATGAACCCGGGCTCGAGCGTGCCGATCGGATGCGGCCGCTCGGTCGCCTTCTTGGCGACGGTGACGGTGCAGCCGTGCGCGTTGACGACGTTGGGCCCGGTGTTTTCGAGGAGCAACCACTCCTCGTTGAGCGCTTCGGGAGACTTCGGCTTGTGGAGCTCGCGGAAGACGAGAGCCATCTTCATTCACCTCGCAAAAATTGAACGTAAGATTCATTGGCGGCGCGCGCTTCACCGATGCGCGCCGCGTGGGTTACGCCGGCGTCATGCAGACGCGCCAGCAGTTCGTCGGCTTTCGCCGGGTCGACGGCCATGAGCAGCCCGCCGGAAGTTTGCGGATCGTGAACCAGCTCGTCCCAAAAGCCGGGGACGATGCCGCGAATGCGACCGGCGCCGTTGGCGCGATTGGGCTTCGTCGAGCCGGTCGTCACGCCCGCGGCCACCATGTCGCGCAAGCGCGGATAAAGTGGCAGCGACGGTAAATCGATGTGCAGCGCGAGATTGCCCGCGGCGGTCATTTCCAAGCCGTGACCGACGAGGCCGAAGCCGGTCACGTCGGTCATCGCGTGCACCGCCGGCCACAGCGCGGCCGCTGCTTCGCCGGCCGCGCGATTGAGCGTCGCCAGCTGCAACAGCGACGGGCGCGCTTCGTCTTCGGTCAACGCGCCTTTGCGCATGCCGTTGATGACGAGGCCCGAGCCGAGCGGTTTCGTCAGGATCAAGATGTCGCCGGGACGCGCGCCGATGTTGCGGATGACGCGATCGGGAGCGACCACGCCCGTCACCGACAAGCCGTAAAACAGCTCCTCGCAGCGAACGGTGTGGCCGCCGACGATGAAGACGCCGGCCTCGGTCGCTTTGGCGAGCCCGCCGGCCAAGACGGCGTGCGCCTGCTCGGGCTCGAGCGCCTTCGGGAACATGCATAACGCGAGCGCCGTCAAAGGCTTGCCGCCCATCGCGTAGACGTCGGAGATGGCGTTGGCGGCCGCGATTTGGCCGTACAAGAAGCCGTCGTCCGTCGGTGGCGTGATGAAATCGGCGGTGACGACGATCGCCTGCTGGTCGTCGAGCGCGAACACGCCGGCGTCGTCCGACGTCTCGGTGCCGACGAGCAGCGACGGGTGGCCCGGCGCCGCGAGACCGCCCATGATCGCGCGCAGATCGAGCGGCGCGACCTTGGCCGCACAGCCGCCGCAAGTGGCGAACTTCGTGAGGTTCATCTCGACCGCGTAAGCTAGCACATGCTATGGAGCGACGACGGAGGATCCATGGCCAAGCTGACGATCGAACAGGCGCACTCGCTCCCGCTGGACGAGGTCAAGAAGCGGCTCGAGGAGATCGCCACGCGACTGTCGGAGAAGTACGGCATCGACGCCAATTGGACGTCGGATCGCGAGGCTTCGCTGAAGCGCACGGGCGTGACCGGCAAGATCACGCTGACCGAGAAGAGCGTCTCGGTGCTGCTCGACTTGTCGTTCGCGCTCTTGCCGGTCAAGGGCAAGATCGAGGAGCGCATCAAGCGCGAATTGGCGACCGCGCTCGTCTAGCGTCCGCTACGGGACGACGAGGACGATGTCGTCGCCGTCGATGCTGATCTGACAGCGCGATTCGTCGTCGAGGCTCGCCGGCGAGTCTTCGGCCCAGACATCGAACGACAAGCCGCGCGAGCCGCAATAGCTGCTGTCGGCGTGCAAGGGCGACGTGCGTCGCGACGGGCGCGTGCAGGTCGCGTAGAAGCGACCGTCGCAGTTGTAGACGGTGACCTGGCGGCCGTCGACTTCGACGACGCGGCCTTTGCCCGGCGGTAGCTGCGCGATGGTGAAGACGCGAATGCTCGACATGCCGCCCGTCAATGCCAACGTCGTGCCAGCTGCCGCCGCCGCGGCGACGACGGAACCGGACTTCCACGCACGGGACACGTCGGCTCCATCGCGGTTCGTAAGCGCGCGTGTGACGTAGGGAACGACGTTTGCACAACCGCGCGGCGTGCAAAATCCACGTCGGGACGAGGTCGAATTCAGCGGTTTCATGCGCGCGGTCGCCGGCTCGGGCGTGCACGTCGTCGTGGCCGGTGGCGCGGCCGAGCTGGCCGCGGGCGCGCTCGTTCTGAAGGCCATGCAGCGCGCCGCCATCCGGCTCGACGGCGTCAGCGTCATCGGCTGGGGCGAAGCGCTGTCGGGCCCGGCCCTGCGGACGTGGCTGCAGGGCGCGCCGGCGCTCGTCGTCGTCGGCGGTCGCAGCGCGCAGCCGTTGCTCGCCGAGGTCCCGCAGCTGACGCTCTGCGACGATCCCGCGTCCAATGAGGGTGAGCCGCTGAGCGCCCGCGCGTTTCGGCTGGGCGAGACGTTGGCGTCGCTGGCCGATGCCGCCTGGTGCGCCGCCGTCGGGCTGGCCGCGGCCGTCGCGGAAGTGGCGCCGCCGCACGCGCTCGTCGAGCGCGCCTTGGCCCGTCATTCACGCGCCGAGCTGACGCACGTGGCCGAGCTGCTCGACGGCGCGACGCGCGGCCCCGAGCCGGCGCGCGAGATGTTGGCGGCGCTCGAGATGCTCGCCGCCGCGCCCGACCCGCGCCGCTTCCTCGACAGCGAGCCGGGGCAGCTGCTGACGCGCAACAGCGCGCTCGTGCGGCAGCAGGCGGCGCTGGCCTGCAAGCTGTCGCCGCGCGCCGGCTTCGGCGTCATCGTCGTCGAATACGACAGCCCCTGCCGCATCGAAGATCTGGTGGCGCGGCGCTGGCGCGGCTTGCGTCCGGGCACGGCCGTGCTCGTCGCCAACCACGGCGGCGTCGCCGGGCAGGTCGCGGTCACGGCGCGCGCGGCGCTGCCCGAGGCGCTCGAGCGGCTGCACAGCGTCGTCGGCGACGCGGGCCACGCGCTCTTGGCGCCGTCGGCGTGGAATCAGCTGCTGTCGCGCCTCGGCGTCGCCGCGGCGCCGGTCGCGCCGCTGTATGAGACGGCGCCGGGAAGCGAACGTCATGCCGCGTTAAACTGATGTTATAATCGTCGCTCACTCGGCGATGCGCGACGTCCTCACATTCGGCCTGGTCGCGTTCTCGGCCATCTTCTTCGTCGTCGATCCGCTGGCGGTGCTGCCGATCTTCCTGGCGATGACGCGCAACGAGACGCCGCAGCACAAGCGCGGCACGGCGGCGCGCGCGGCCATCACCGCCGGCATCACGCTGACGGTGTTCGCCGCCGCCGGCACGCTCATCTTCCGCTTCTTCGGCATCACACTCGGCGCCTTCAAGATCGCCGGCGGCGTGCTGCTCTTCATGGTCGCGCTCGACATGATGCAGGCGCGCCAATCACGCACGCGCTCGACGCCGGAAGAGGAACAAGAGGGCATCGAAAAGGCCGACGTCGCCATCATCCCGCTGGCGATTCCGCTCTTGTCGGGGCCAGGCTCGATCGCGACGGTGATGGTGCTGATGTCGCGGCACAAGCAGTGGGTCTATACGATCCCCGTGTTCGGCTCGATCTTCCTGACGGCGGTGTTGACGTGGCTGATGCTGCGCGGCGCCGGCTGGATCGAGACGCACCTGTCGAAGACGTTCATGAACGTCGTCATGCGCATCATGGGTCTCATCTTGGCGGCGATCGCCGTCGAGTTCGTCATCGCCGGCATCAAAGACGTGCTGCCGACGCTGCAGCAGCACGTCGGCTGACCGCGGTCGCGGCGCTCAGTTCGACGGCGGCGAGGCGGCGGTGCAGCCGGCCAGCGCCGTCTGATCGACCGTCGGCGTCGGCAGCGTCGGCACCGTGAAGTCGGGATGGTCGAAGTCGAACATGTCGTAGGCCGGCGCCGCGTTGGCGTCGCGATGGGTAATCGCCGGCAGGTCGAAGCGCGACTGCACGAAGCGCAAGATGCTCGTCCCGTCGGTCACTTCGTGCGAAATGTAGCCGTGCTTGGCGTACGGCGAGATGACGAGCAGCGGCACGCGGAAGCCATACTGCGTGAAACCGACGCTGCTCGTGATGTTGAGCGGGAAGTTGTCGGGCGCGCACGCCGCCGGCGGCACGACGTGATCGTACATGCCGCCGTTCTCGTCGTAGGTCAGGAAGACCGCCGAGTCCTTCCACAGCGGGCCGTTCATGACGGCGCCGATGATGCCGGACATGAACTGCTGCCCGACCTCGAAGTCGGCCGGCGGATCTTCGTCCGGTGAGGCGCCGCCGAGCTCGTCGCTGCCCTCGACGATGCTGACGCTGGCCAAGTTGCCCGCCGCCGCGTCGGCCGCGAACGTGCTGGTGTCGACGAAGTTCTCCGAGTCCTGCACGAACGAGCTGACGGCGACGATGAGCGTCGTCGCGCGATCTTGCGCATAGACCCGCCACGTGACGCCCGCCGCCTGCAGCTGATTCAGAATATTGGGCAGCGTATTGCCGTTGGCGTCGACGTTATTGGGGAACGTGTTGTCCGTGACGCCGTAGGAAGTTCCCGCGAAGTAGAACATGCGGTTCGGCCACGTCGGCCCCAGCACCGACGAGAAATGCCGATCGGAGATCGCGAACGCCGACGCCAGCGCGTAGTAATAGGGCAAGTCGCTGCCGTCGTAGAAGCCCATGACGGTGTGATCGTCGCTGTTGTCGATGACCCACTTGTCGAGCGCGCCGTTGTCGAGGTTGCCGTGCTCGGTGGTCCAGCTGTGCGAGCCGCCCGGCACGCACTTGTTCGTCAGGTGATACCGCTGCACCGGCACGCCCTTCGAGTCGCTGTTGGTGATGTACGGCGACGCGCCGTCGACGCCGGGAAACGACGAGTAATAATGATCGAACGACCGATTCTCCTGCATCAAGAGCACGATGTGATTGATGGGGATGTCTTTGCCGACCGGCTGATCGATCGGCAGCGTCTGCGCCGCCATCTGCCCCGCGCCGTAAAAGCAGTTGCTGCGCGCGATGTCGACCTCGGCGGCGCTCGGTCGCGGCAGCGCCATGTCACCGACGGGAACGTTCGTCTTCGTACGATTGTCGCCGCCACATCCCGACGTCGCCGCCGCCCAAACCATCAACACGCTCAGCCTCGTCGCGCGCTTCATGCGGTGCACCTCGGTCGCAGAACGGTGCCGCAGCGGACGCGACGAAGCAAGCCTCCCGACCTCGTCATTTGCTGATTTCGTATTTATTGCGCGCAGTTCCGATGACGCATAGCGCCATAAGCGAAGAATTCCGCGGCGCCCACGTGGCCGAGCGCGATCGGATGGCGCGCGTCGCCGCATTGGCGCCGCACGCGAGGCCGCGACGTCAGCGCGCCGTCATCGCCGGATCGACGGCCACCTCGAGCGTCTGCACGCGGCGGATCGCCGCGCGCCACGCTCGCATCAGCTCGGCCGCGCGCGCCGTCCCCAGCTGCGTCGCCAGCACCTGCTCGATCGGCGGCGCGGTGGCGACGACGGCGCGGCTCGGCGCCAGCCAAAAGCTGCAGACGCGCCCGCTGCCGTAAGCCGCGAAGTAGGTGCGCCGCTCGATCGGATACTGCGCCGCGGTCAACGCCGCCGCGATCGGACGCCAGGCGGCCTCGTAATCGGCGCTGGGCTCGACGTCCTCGATCACCAGCTGCAGCACATCGGTCAGCGGTCGTCGTTGCGTCGGCGGCGCATAGTCGAGCTCGGGCCACGCGCGCCAGATCTCGGTGGTGTGCGGAAACGTCAACGCCTCGTCGCTGAGGCGATCGTACTCGGCGCTGAGCGCGCCCATCTTGCGCGCGACCGCTTGCCGCTCGTCGCCGAGCCGATCGAGGTCGCGCCACGGCCCCAGCGGCTCGATGGAGTAGAACGTGTGCTCGCCGATCTGCAGGTAATCGCCGCGTCGATCGCTCAGCCCGCGCCGGCGCAGCGCGGCCACCCAGCTGCGGCGGGCGTCGGCGAACTGCTGCAGCTTGTCGGGGAGGATCGTGTCGACGTGAACGATGAGCCGCGCCGGCGGATGCGCCGACGGCGGCTGCGCGGTCACGCAGCCCACCGCCGACACGAGCAGCAGTGCTAGGCCGTCTTGGCGCCGCACTCGCCGCAGAACTTGGCGCCGGGATTCATCGGCTTGCCGCACTCGGCACAGAACGCCTTCTTCTCGGCCAACGCCTGCCCGCACTCGGCACAGAATTTACCCGGCGCCGTCTTCGCGCCGCATTTGCCGCAGGTGACCTGGCCGACGCCGCCCGCCGGCGCCGTCGGTGCTTGCGGCTGCTGCTGCGGCTGTTGTTGCGGCTGCTGATTGGCCTGATTGAACATCGACGCCATGCCCATGCCGATGCCGAGACCGGCGCCGCCGAGCATCGGGTTGCCGCCGCCGCCGTCGCCGCCGCCTTTGGCCATGCCTTCGCCGGCGCCCATCATCGCCTTGCCGGCCGCGAGCTGCTGAAAGCCCTGCATGCCGCCCGCCATGCGAATCTGCGCCGCGTCTTTGTACAGCTGCTTGAGCTGCACCTCATCCTCGTCCTTGATGGCGATGACGAAGTTGCCGAGCCGCACGACCTTCATGCCGTACGGCGACAGATGCGGCTTACATCCCTCGATGACGACCTGCTCGATCTCCTCGGTGAACGCGCCCGAGGTGACGTTGAGCAGCGGGATGTTCTGCTTGACCATCATCTCGGCGATGCGATCGCGGATGACCTTGAGCAGCTGATTCTTGAACCAACCGGTGAACTCCTCGTCGCTGGACCAGCTGCGCTGACCGAAGAAGCCGATCACCTTCATCGGATCTTCGACCTGCACCGAGAAGTCGCCGTGGACCATCGTGCCGATGGCCATGCCCGACTTGGGATCCTCGACGTCGCCGATGCGGCCGCCGAACTGCATCCCGCCGACTTCGCGCAGCATGATGAACCAGACTTCGGCCATCAGCACGTTGCCGCCGGTGAACTTGTCCATGAGGATCGAGAGGAACGGGATGTTCTGCGTCTCGAGCGTGTGCCGGCCGGCGTCGAGGCGACCGACGAACTGCCCGTCTTTGTAGAAGAGCGCGCACTCGTCCTGGCCGACGGTGATCTGCGCCTTCATCGGGATCGTCCGATCTGGCCACTTGTAGACGAGGAGATCCTTGGCCTCGTCCGGTCGCGCGATGAACATCTCTTGCGCGCCCTTCTTCACGAAATCGAACAGACCCATGGGCTCCTCCCCTACCGTGCTTGCGTTGTGGTCAGGCTAGGCATGATACTACGGCGACCGAGGCGAAACCATGGCCACCGGCGACGCGGAAAAAGCGGTCAAATCGCAGCGTTTCACGTGCAGCGAGTGCGCCGCGGAGATGAAGTTCGACGCGGGCAGCGGCAAGCTCAAGTGCGATCATTGCGGCGCCACGCGTGAAGTCCCCACCGGGACTGGAACGATCGTCGAATACGATTTCTTCCAAGGCCTGCAAGCGGCGCCCAAAGGCCTCGCCACCGGCGGCGCGACGCGCGCGTGCAAGTGCCAAGAGTGCGGCGCCAACGTCGTCTTTCCCGACGGCGTGACCGCGACGCACTGCACGTTCTGCGGCTCCAACAAAGTGCTCGAGCAGGGCGAGAATCAGAACTCGATTCGCCCCGAGTCGCTGTTGCCGTTCGCCGTCGACAAGAAGCGCGCGGGTCAAGCCTTCGGCGATTGGCTGGGCAAGCTGTGGTTCCGCCCCAACGACTTGAAGACGATGTCGAAGGTGCAAGAGGTCAACGGCGTCTACGTGCCGTTCTGGACCTACGACGCGCACGTCGAGTCCTCGTGGCAGGCAGAAGCGGGCTACTACTATTACGAGACCGAGGAATACACGGTCAAAGAGAACGGCGAAGAAGTTCTAAAGACGCGCGAAGTGCAGCGCACGCGTTGGGAGCGCGCCTGGGGTCATCGCGCCGACGACTACGACGACGTGCTCGTGTGCGCGTCGATGGGCTTGCCGCGCGAGCTGGCCGATCGCTTCGCGTCGTTCGACACCGCGCAGCTCGTGCCCTATTCGCCGGGATTCTTGGCCGGTTGGCGCGCCGAAGAATACGCGGTCGACCTCGCCAACGGCTTCGGCTTCGCGCAAGGCAAGATGGAGCGCGAGCAGGAGAACCGCTGCGGCAAGGACGTGCCCGGCGACACCCGGCGCAACTTGCGCGTCGACAACAGCTTCAGCGCCATTACGTTCAAGCACGTGCTCTTGCCGGTGTGGATCGCGGCCTATCGTTACAACAACCAAGTTTATCGCTTCCTCGTCAACGGGCAGACGGGCGAAGTCGTGGGCAAGGCGCCGTTCAGCTGGGTCAAGATCGCGCTCTTCACGGTCTCGCTGGTAGTGCTGGCGTTCGTTCTCTATTATCTTTTCGGCAGGAAGCCGTGATGATCAGACGACAGCGAGCGGGAGCGGCGTCGCTCGGGCCGTTTGCAGGGAGACAGTGAGCGAGCGATGAAGGATGTCGTCGGCAAGAAGGTCATTCGCGTGGTGGCGGCGGTCGTCGAAAACGATGGGCTGTACCTGATTACGCAGCGGCGCGAGTCGGCGCTGCTGCCGCTCAAGTGGGAGTTTCCCGGCGGCAAAGTCGAGGACGACGAGCAGGACGAGGACGCGCTCAAGCGCGAATTGCGCGAGCGCCTCGACGCCGACGCCAAGATCGGCCGCAAATTGGGCGAAAAGGTGCACGAATACGACGGCTATCGCGTGGCGCTGGCGCTCTATCAGGCGACGTTGGCCGAGGGCAAGCCGCTGCATGCGCGGCGCGTGCGCGATTTCCGCTGGGTCTCGTCGGCGGACTTCGACAAGTATCCCTTCCCCGACGCCGATCAGCAGACGATGGATCAGTTACTCGGCTTCTCGCGCTAATCGGGCTATAGAAGAGCAACGATGGGTAAAAAGAAGCTCGAGTCGTCGTCGCTGGGGTCGTCGCTGGGCGAGGTTACCGCCGGACATTTCAAGAGCTCGATCGAGGGGCTCACGCGCTTGGCGTCGCAACATCCGTCGGTGCGCTACATTCTCGACGTGCTGACGCGGCTGCGCGAGCGGCCGTATGCCACGAACGTCGTCGTGCGCGGCGAGCCGGGCACGGGCAAGGAAGGGCTCGCGCACACGCTGCACGAGCTGATGCACACCGAAGGCGCGCCGCTCGTCAGCGTGTCGACGGCGGGCCGGCCCGAAGAGGTCGTCGCGGCCGAGCTGTTCGGCGCCGGTCCGCAATTGAAGGGCGAGCGGCCCGTCGACGGCGCGGTCGCGCACGCCGACGGCGGCACGCTCGTGCTCGACGAAGTCATCGGTCTGTCACCGGCGCTGCAACGGCGGCTGCTCGAGCTGGTCAAGCACGGCCGTTATCATCGCGAGTTCGAAGATCGCGAGCGCCGGTCGGAAGTCGACGTCATCGTCATCACCGACGGCGATCTGAAGGGCGAAGTGGCCGCGGGCCGCTTCCGTCACGACCTCTATCACAAGCTGGCGCGGCTCGACTTGGTGCTGCCGCCGTTGCGCGAGCGGCCCGAAGACGTCCCGGGCGCGGCGCGCTGGATGGCCAATCGCGTGCGGCTCGATCGCGGTCTGGCGGCCAACGTCGAGCTCGAAGGCGAGGCGCACGGCGAAGCGGACGCGATCTTGATCGAGAAGGACGCGATCGAGGCGCTGCGTCAGCATCGCTGGCCGGGCAACTTCCGCGAGCTCGAGATCGTCGTCGAGCGGGCGCTGCTCCTGTTTGGCAACGGCAAGCGCGTCACCGCCGACGACGTTCAGCACGCCCTCGCCGAACCGACGTAATCCTTAGTCCGCCGCGAAATTCGGCGGAACGCGCACATCGATGAAGCGCGCGAGATGACGCTCGGCGAGCTGTAGCAGCGCCACGTCTTGGTTGCGCGCGCCGTGAATTTGCACGGCGATCGGCGGGCCCGAGTCGCCGACGCCGATCGGCAAGGTCAGCGCCGGCGTGCCCAGCACCGCCGACGGACACAGGTCGTTGCCGAGATACGTCGAATACGGGACCTTCGCGCCATCGACGACGAGGTCGCGGCCGTTGGGTTGCCGGACGATCGCTTCGCCGGGTGAGACGGGCGAAATCCAGGCGTCGTTGCGCGGCAAAGAAGGCGTCGGTCTGCGCTTGCAGCTGGCGGCGCGCGTCCATGGCCGCGGCATAGTCGCCGTCGCTGGCGCGGAGCCCCTCGCGAAACCAGCGCGTCAGCGGGCCGGGACCGAGCCGACGATCGAGGAAATACCAGGCGAACAGCGCGCGACCCGGCTCGTCGTCACCACGCCGGCGATGCGATAGACGTCCTTGATTGTCATCGGCACGCCCGTGCAGCGGTCCGAGCGGCCGGCCGGCGCGCACGTCGTCGACGGCAAAGTCGACCTCAGCGAACGGCGGGCAGCGTGCCGGGCAGGAAGCCGCAGTAGCGGCCGTCGAGGAAGATGAGCGTCATCAGCTTTTGCCCGGCCTCTTCCTCGCGCGCCGAGATCGTCACCGCCGACGCCATGCGCATCAGCGTCGCCAGCTCGTCGAGATACCGGCGCATCGCCGGCGGCGTCGACGCGATCGGCCCCGCGCGCAGGCCGACCAGCAGCGGATTCTCGTAATTCTCGACGAAGCGCCAGGCTCGCCCGAGCAAGACCTCGATGAGCGAACGCAACGAACGCAGCGCCCGCTCTTCGACTTCGGGCACCGGCGAATCGGCGACGGCCGCCAGCGTCGTCAGCCCGCGCTCGACGAGCGGCTCGCGATTCTCCGGCGGCACGGACGTCGTCGCCTGCATGAGCTGCATCAGGCGAAAGTTGCGCCAATCGATGCTCGGCCTGAGCGCGTCGGCGCTCGCATCACCGAGGAGCGCGTCGAGAAACTGCCGAGCCGCCGTGCGCGCTGCCCAGCCGTCTTGCATCAGCGCGCCTCGAGGACGCCGACCAGGCGATCGCCGATGAAGAGCAGCGTCACGCGGCGCGCGCCTTCGTAGGTCACTTCGTCGGCGCTGCCGATGGCGTCGGTCGTCAATTCCCACAAGCGCGGCAACGCCGGGTATTTCGTCTGCGGCGCGCCGCGTTTGAGCTCGCCGAAGAGCGCGTTCGTCACGCCTGGTCGCGGCTGCGGCGGCGTCGGCCCTTTGGCGGCGTCGGCCAGCTGCGCCTGCAGCTCGCCGACCGCGTGATTGACGTAGGACTCCGACGCGTCCGGCTCGGCCTCGAGCAGCGACAGCTCGCCCGTCGACTGCTCGTGATCGGCGTGCGCGCGCAGCCACGCCGCCAGCGTGCGATAGCGCGACCAGTCGACCGCCAACTTCAGGCGCGCCTTGTCGTCATGCACTGCCGCGTCGAAGATGGCCGCCGCCTGCTCCTGCAGACGATTGGCCGCGCTGCGCACAGCCCGGTCGCTCGCGTGCGCCGACGTCGTCGGGCCCGCGTGCTTGCCCGGCGACGACGCGCAGCCGCCCGCCAGCAACAGCGCCAAAAGGAGCCGCCTCACACGTCGAGGTTGCGCACGCTGAGCGCGTTCTGCTCGATGAATTCGCGGCGCGGCTCGACCTCTTCGCCCATCAGCTTCGAGAAGATCGCCTCGGCCGCATTCAAGTCGTCGGCGTGGACCTCGAGCAGCGTGCGCCGCGTCGGATCCATCGTCGTGTCCCACAGCTGCTCGGCGTTCATCTCGCCCAGCCCCTTGTAGCGCGAGATCTGTAGGCCTTTTTTGCCGAGCGCGTCGAGCTGCGCGCCCAGCTTGTCCAGTCGATCGAGGTCGACCAGCTTCTCTTCGCCGTTCTTGGCCTTCGAGTCGCGCGGATGCAGCGAATAGGGCGCCTTGTGCTGCGCGAACTCGGCGCCGATGCGCGCCAGCTCCTCGTACTCCGGCGAATCGAGGAACGCGAAGTCGATGACCGTGTTCTTGCGCGCGCCGCCGTAGCGCGCCGGGCACACGATCTTGAACCCGCCGTGCTCCGCGTCCGGCTTGAGTGTGAACTCGAGCGCCGTCAGATCCGGCGTCGACGCGCGGAAATAGGCCTCGAGCTTCTTCAGCGCCGCCGTCGTCGCCGCCTGATCCTTCAGCATCTCCTTGGTCAAACCCGACTCCTTGACCAAGCCGTCGACGAGCCGCTCGTCGCACTTCTTTTCGATTTGCTTGAGCACCGTCGCGTAGCGCAGCGTCTTTTTGGCCAGCGCGCGCAGCGGCTCGCCTTCGAGCTCGCCCGACGCCATCACCAGCTTGACGTCGTCGGTGGCGCTCTCGAGCAAGAAGTCTTCGAGCGCCTGCTCGTTCTTCAAGTACAGCTCGCGCTTGCCCTTCTTGACCTTGAACAGCGGCGGCTGCGCGATGAACAGGTGGTGCAAAATGTTGCCGTCGAGCTCGCGGCGAATCAGCTCGGGATACTGCCGATAAAAGAACGTCAACAACAGCGTGCGGATGTGGCTGCCGTCGACGTCGGCGTCGGTCATGATGACGATGCGGTGATAGCGCAGCTTGGCGACGTCTTTGTCCTCGCCGATGCCGAGCCCCAACGCCGTAATCAAGGTCGCGATCGCCTCCGACGACAACATCTTGTCGAGCCGCGCCTTCTCGACGTTCAAGATCTTGCCGCGCAGCGGGAGAATCGCCTGATATTGCGAGTCGCGCCCCTGTTTGGCCGAGCCGCCTGCCGAGTCACCCTCGACGATGAAGAGCTCGGCGTTGCGCGGATCGCGCTCGCGGCAATCGGCCAATTTTCCCGGCAGCGACGAGGAGTCGAGCGCGCCTTTACGCTGCACGAGGTCGCGCGCCTTACGCGCCGCCTCGCGCGCCCGCGCCGCCAGCATCGCCTTGGCCACGATCTCCTTGGCCTGCTTCGGATGCTCCTCGAGCCAGCTCGCCAGCCGATCGTTGACGACCGCGGCGACGATGCCCGTCACTTCCGACGACACCAGCTTGTCCTTCGGCTGGTTCGAGAACTTGGGATCGGGATGCTTGATGCTGACGATCGCCGTCAAACCCTCGGACAAATCGCTGCCCGACAGGCCGTCCTTGGCGTCCTTCGTCAGCTTCGACGCCACGCCGTAGGCGTTGATCGTGCGCGTCAACGCCTGGCGGAAGCCGGTCAGATGCGCGCCGCCGTCTTTATTCTTTATGTTGTTCGTAAAACAAAAGATGTTTTCCGAATACGAGTCGTTCCACTGCACGGCGATCTCGGCTTCGATGCCCTCTTTGACGTCGCGGAAGTGGATCGGCTTGTCGTGGATGAGCGTCTTGGACTTGTTCAAATCCTCGACGAACGAGGCGACGCCGCCGGCGAACTTGTAGTCCTCGCGCTTGCCGTTGCGCTCATCGACGATCGAGATCGAGACGCCGTTGTTCAGATACGACAGCTCGCGCATACGCTGCGCCAACGTGTCGTAATTGAACTCGGTCAAGCGAAAGACGGTGGGATCGGGCTTGAACGTGACCTTCGTGCCCGACGTCCGTCCCGTCGCTGCCGGGTCGACGACGCCGGTCTGCTTGAACTGCGTCGCCGGATCGCCGGTCCGATATTCCTGATAATAAACCTTACCGTTCTTGCGAATCTCGAGCTTCACCCACTCCGACAGCGCGTTGACGACCGAGACGCCGACGCCGTGCAGACCGCCCGACACTTTGTAGCTGCCGTGGTCGAACTTTCCGCCGGCGTGCAGCACCGTCATGATGACTTCCGGCGCCGGCCGCTTCTCCGTCGGATGCATGTCGACGGGCATGCCGCGACCGTTGTCCTCGACGGTGACCGAGTTGTCGTAGTGGATCGTGACGTCGACTTTGTCGCAGTGGCCGGCGAGCGCTTCGTCGATGGCGTTGTCGACGACTTCGTACACCATGTGGTGCAAGCCGGTGCCGTCATCGGTATCGCCGATATACATACCGGGTCGTTTACGAACCGCTTCCAGACCCTTCAAAACCTGGATCTTGTCGGCGTTGTAATCGTCCCCAATAACCGTGTGATTAATCGAATCGCCGATTTCAGGAGTGCTCATTTGCGGGTGCTATGGTTTAGCATCGAGGTGGGCGCGAGTAAAGGTGAATCAGCTCTTAACAGCACCTGCAACTATTTGAAAGTCAAGGCGTTCTCGGGCGAGCAAGACATGGCTCGGAGAGGTCGTCGTGATGAACGCCTGACACGGCACCGATTGCAGAAAATCGAACAGCTGCGCATTTCTCGTGGGGTCCAATTCCGACGAAACATCGTCGAGCAATAAAACCGGAGCGTCCCCCAAAGTCGCGCGCAAGAATTCGATTTCGGCGATTTTCAATGCCAGCACGATCGCGCGCAGCTGGCCTTGCGACGCGTAGGATTTGGCCTCTTTTCCGTCGAGAAGCAGCGCCAAGTCGTCGACGTGCGGACCGGACGAGGTCGCGCCGCGCGCCATATCGCGGCGGCGCTCGGCCGATAATCGCGCCAATAACGTCGCCTCGATATCGCCGTCCATTTGCGTCGCGTAGCCAATCGCCAGCGAAAGGCCGGTTTGCGTCACGCGCTCGAACGCCGCTTGCACGCGCGGCCGCAGCTCGTCGACGAGCGCGCGCCGCCGATTGACGATCGCCACCGCCGCGCGCGCCAGCTGCGCGTCGTAGACTTCGAGCAGATCGGGCGCGCCGCCGTCACGCAAGACCGCATTGCGCGACTTCAGGACGCGATCATAAATCTGCGCCTCGCCGAGATAGGCCGGATGCGCGTTCCACACGGCGCGATCGATGAATCGCCGTCGCCCCGAGGGTGAGCCTTTGGGCAGCCGCAGATCCTCGGGCGCAAACAGGACGACGTTGAAGCCGCCGAAGTAATCGGTCGCGCGCGCGCCTTTGCCGTCGACCCGCGCGCTCTTGTGGCCGGGGCTGAGCGCGACCTCGAGCAGCCGTAGCGTCTCCAGCTTCTCGACCCGCGCGCGCACCGTCGCTTTGGGCGCGCCGAAGCGCACCATCTCCTCGGTCTTGGCAGCGCGAAAGCTGCGCAGCGTGCCGAGCAGATAAATCGCCTCCAAGATGTTCGTCTTGCCCTGCCCGTTATCGCCCCACAGCACGTTGAAGCGCGCGTGCGGCTCGATGAGGACCTGTTCGAGATTGCGGAACTGACGGGCTTCGAGCGCGTGGATGCGCATCGATTACGCGGGCGAAGGCGACGACTTCAGATGCGCATGGGCATGACGACGCCGACGTAGCTGGCGCCTTTGCCCTGCTCGGCCGGCCGCACGAGCCCGGGATCGAGCTCGCCGTTCAGCTCCAGCTTCACTTCGTCGCCCTCCATCTCGCCCAAGAGCTCGATGAAATACTTGGCGTTGAAGCCGATGGTCAGGGCCGTGCCGTCGTAGCCGACGTCGAGCGCTTCGTGCGCCTCGCCCAAGTCGGGGTTGTCGCTGGCGACCTTGAGCTCGTTCTTGTCGAGCGAGAACTTGATGCCCCAGGTCTTGTCCGACGACATGATGCTGATGCGCTTCAAGGCTTCCAAGAGCGCCAGCCGCGGCGCCACGGCGATCTTGTCGTTCTCTTTCGGGATGACCTGATCGTACGGCGGAAACTGCGCGTCGATGAGCTTGACCGACAGCGCCGTGTTGCCGGCGCGGACGAACAAGTGGCCGTTGTGGATGCCGAGCTCGACTTTGCCGTCGGCCGACTCCAGCTGGCGCCGCACTTCCATCAAGCCTTTGCGCGGAATGATGATGCCCGCCGCCAGCTTGGGCCCGTCGGCCAGCGGCCGCTCCACCTTCGACAGGCGGTGACCATCCGTCGACACCATGCGCGCCACCGCGCCGTCGCTCTCGAAGAGCACGCCGTTCAAGTGGTAGCGCGTCTCGTCGGTCGAGATGCTGAAGAACGTCTTGGCGATCATGTCGCGCAACGTCGCCGCGTCGACCGTCGAGAACGTGACCTCGCGATGGTTCGGCAGCTTCGGGAAGTCGCGATCGGCCATGCCGACGACCTTGTAGTCGACCTTGCCGGCGCGAATCTCCGCGTACTGATTCTCCGTCCGCTTGAGCGTCAGCTCGTCCTTGGGCAGCGACTTGACGATGTCATGCAGATGCTTGGCACCGACGGTGAGCCCGCCTTCCGACGTCACGTGACAGGGCAGCTCGGCGGTGACCGTCACGTTCAGGTCGGTGGCCGCGACGAGCAGCTTGTCCTTGCCATCGGTGCGCAACAGGACGTTGGCGAGGATGGGCATCGTGCTCTTGCGATCCGAGATTCCCTGCGCCAGGTAGAGACCCTGAAGCAGCGACGCCTTCTCGATTTTGAACTCCATCGTTCTGGCTCTCCGTCTGAGTAGTTCTTCAGAAGATCAATGAAGATCCGTATCTCTATTATGTCCTGTGGGAACTTGGATAACCGATCGATCCCCACGACATCTCTCGTGAAACAGCTGTGTGCGAAAAGTGTGTTCTTTTTTGCGAAGTGCCCGGTTGCACACAGGCGCCACTTACGCACACTCACTCCACAGCGCAATCCCCGGACTTGTACACAACCGGGGGCAATCTATCACCACCCCCGGCGCGCGCGCACACAAAATCAACGACGCGCGCAAGCGTTCTGCCGCGCGCCTGGACGACGTTCGCCGCCCGTTTCGGACGCGAGCACGCGCGGGGGCGATCGTGGCTGAGAAGGCGGCGCAGGCGCGTCCGGCGAGGTCGGGCGAGAACGTGGGTGAGGTCGGCGCGAGAAGCAACTTTTGTGACTGATTGGCGATAATTGGGGCGGGAAGGTCGGGGGCATGACGACGAGCCCACCGTCCTCCGGAATCGTTCGACCGAATCCTCTGGAATCGATCGTTCTTACGAACCGATCGTCGTCGCCTACTGCGACAGATGCCGCTCGAGCTCTTCGACCGTATGCCGCGTCTTCGGGTCACTCTGCACGAGCGCGTCGATCTTCCGGCACGCCGACAGCACCGTCGTGTGATCCTTGCCGCCAAAGCGCTGCCCCAAGTCGGGATACGACGACTTGCACAGCTTGCGCGCCAGATACATCGCGATCTGCCGCGGTCGCGCGATGGCCTGATGCCGCTTGGGCGACTTCAAGTCCGCCAGCTTGACGTTGAAGTAGTTCGCCACTTCCTTCTGCACCGCCTCGACGGTCAGCGAATGCGCCGCCTGGGTCAGGAAGTTCTTCAGCGTCTCCTTGGCGAACTCGATCGTGATCGGCTGCGACTGCAAGCCCGCGAACGCCGCCACACGAATCAGCAGACCTTCGAGCTCGCGCACGTTCGACTTGATGTTCGTCGCCAGGTAAATCGCGACGTCGTCGGGCAGATCGATGCCGTCGTTGTCCGCCTTCTTCTTCAGAATGGCGATGCGCGTCTCCAGCTCCGGCGGCTGAATGTCGGCGATCAATCCCGACTGAAAGCGCGAACGCAGCCGCTCTTCGAGATCGGGAATCTCGTGCGGATACTTGTCCGCGGTCAGCACGATCTGCCGATGCGACTCGAACAGCGAGTTGAACGTGTGGAAGAACTCGTCCTGCGTGCGGTCCTTGCCGGCCAGGAACTGAATGTCGTCCATCAACAGCACGTCGCATTTCTCGCGGTATTTACGACGGAATTCGTCGATCTTACCGTTGCGGATGCAGTTGATGTACTCGTTCATGAACGTCTCGGTCTTGAGGTACAAGATCCGCCACGTCGGGTTCTTCTCGCGGATGCGATGGCCGATCGCGTGCACCAAGTGCGTTTTGCCGAGACCGACGCCGCCATATAAGAAGAGCGGGTTGTACTTGTGCGCAGGAATCTCGGCCACGGCGCGCGACGCCGCGTGCGCCAGCTGATTCGACGGGCCGACGACGTAGGCATCGAACGTGTACTTCGACAGCAGGTCCGGCGACGGCGAATCCCCACGCGATTCGCGGGCTTCACCCGTGCGAATGTCGATCGGCCCCGAGCGCGGCGCGTCGGTCATCGGCACCGGCGTCGGGTCGACGCGCGGATGCGGCTCGGCCTCGCGGACCTCGAACAGAATCTCGTAGTCCTGATTGTTCTGCGCCTTGAGCGCGTCCAGGACGATCGACTGGTAGTTGTCCTGAAACCACTCTTTGATCCACTTAGAAGGTGCGCTCAACGTGATGGTCGCGCCTTCGACGGCTTTGCACTGAATCGGTTTCAGCCACATCTCGAAGTTGTGCGGCTTGATGCGCCCTTCGAGCGTGCTGAGCGCGCTTTCCCACAGGCCTGTCATCGCAGTCGACTCTCTCGCCTGTTCGTCTTCGGACATGAAATTACCCACAGCCCTATCCACAATGTGGATAAGTCGGAATTTCGTTCTGGTTTCGGTGTGAGGCTGAAACGGTTTACTTAACGAATACGCTGATGTGTGATCAGCTAGCGGCCAACTGCGGGATCCTGTCGTCGATGCGTTTTTGCGCTCTGCAGGTACCCACGGTTTGCCTCCCCGGCGTGAAGCGACTCGAACGTTTATCAAGCAGGTTTTTGGTTGGCAATCCCCAAAAACCGAGGCGTTTCGATCTGCTGCTGATCCTTGAGAAAAATTTGAGGACAGCGGCCGGCCAAAACGGGAAAAACGGCGTCGCGGCGGCCGCCATACATGCAAACGGTAGGTAACCTCAGCGGAATTCGGTCGCTCTCCACAGCCGTGCGCGCTGAGTCCCGTCCGGCGCGGGTTTGCCGGATCGCGTTCGAGCAAAACCGCCTGATCGCCTCGATTGCGACCGATCTGCGTGCTTCGTGTAACGGATTAGCGGCGGAACAGAGGGTTCGCGAAGCTGGAATCCAGCGTTGCGTCGCGTTAAAGTCTCGGCAGCTTTGGCGGGTGTGACGACGGAAGTGATCGCCCTTCCAAGCGATCTTGACACGCGCGGAGGTGGTTGCTATAGCTCCGCGGCCATTCTTTTACTAGGAGACGGACCGTGAAGCGCACTTACCAACCCCATAACAAGCGCCGCAAGCGCTCCCACGGCTTCCGCAAGCGGATGAGCTCCAAAGGCGGCCGCTTGACCCTCCAGCGTCGTCGTCGCAAGGGTCGCCGCAAGTTGACGGTCACCGTCGCCAAGAAGTAACGACTGACGCTCGAAAGCTTCCCGAAAAGCGAGCGGCTTCGCCGGCGCAGCGAGTATCTGCGAGTTCAGCAGACGGGACGCAAGCTCCACACCGATAGCTTTCTCGTGTTCGTGTTGACGCAGGGTGAAGCCGGTCCACCGCGACTGGGCATCACAGCTTCGCGCAAGCTCGGTGGCGCGGTCGTGCGTAACCGAGTAAAACGTCGTGTGCGGGAAGCATTCAGGCGACATAAGTTGTTGTTCCCGAGCGGGATCGATCTCGTGTTCGTGGCCAAAAAGAGCGCGAGCGACACCGAATACGATCAGGTGGTGCGGGAAATGGAGAAGCTGTGCCGAAAGCATTTTCCGCGTTAGCTGCGGCATTGCTGCTGGCTCTGCTCGCCGTGTATCGACGGCTGCTCTCGCCCATATTCGCGCTCTTTGGGGCGCGCTGCCGATTTTACCCCACGTGCTCCGCTTATGCGTCCGAGGCCGTCCGTCATTACGGGCCATGGCGCGGCGGTTGGATGGCGATCCGTCGTCTCGGTCGCTGCCACCCGTTCCACCCCGGCGGGTACGATCCGCCCGTTCCAACGGATTCGATTCATGGATAAACGTGTCCTGATTGCCTCGACCATTTCGATGGGAATGGTCGCGGTCTGGTTGGTCGTGTTCAAACCGCACGCGGCCAACGTCGCGCCGCCGGTCGCCGGTGTGCTCGAGAAGTCGGCAACCGCGACCGAGCCGCCGGCCAAAGCCGCGACGCCGGCGCCGGTCGGCGACGGCAAAGCCGCGGCCGCGAAGGTCGATGCCGCCAAGCCTGCCGACGCGAAGGCTGCCGACGGCAAGGCCGCCGACGCCGCGCCGCCGACGCCGCCCGCAAAGGCGGAATACAAAGAGACGACGCTGGAAGTGCCGGGTTACTACCGCGCGACGTTCAACAACTACGGCGCGGCGGCGAATCATTGGGTGCTGCTGAATCCCCAATATAAGGAGGACAACCCGCGCAAGAGCAACAAGATGTCGGAGCCGATCGACCTCGTGAAGACGTCGGCGCCGACTCTGCCGCTCGCGTTGAGCTTCGGCAAAGCGGCGACCGCATCCTTCGATGTTCCCGAGGACGCGGTGTGGACCGAGGAGCCGCGCGGCAACGACGGCGCGGTCGTCTACAGCTGGACCTCGGGCGACGTTCGCATCGAGAAGCGCTACACGCCGGTTCCCGATTCGTACGAGGTGCGGCTCACCGTCACGGTTGCGAACAAGGGCGACAAGCCGCTCGAATACTATCCGCGTTTGTCGATTTCCGGCTGGCACGATCCGTCCGTGAAGTCGGGCGGCTTCCTCTCGCGTCGCGTGAGCCAGACCGAGGGGCTTTGCCTCGTCGACGGCAAGCTGAAGAAAGCCAACCTCGAGGCGATGCTCAAGAAGTCCGAGGGCGGCGCGAATTGGGGCAAAGGAATCGACGAGTGGACCAAACCCGGCGAGCCGGGCAAGGTCCGCTGGATTGGCGTCGGTGAGCAGTACTTCGTGATGGCGGCGGCGCTCAAGCTCGACAATCAAGGTCGTCGCTGCGAAGGCTTCGGCACCTCCGGCGGCAACATCACGTCGTCGATGACGATCGACAAGCAGGTCCTCGCCAAGCAGGCACAGGCCACGTACCAGTGGTCGCTGTTCATGGGGCCGAAGATCTTGTCGCGGCTGGACGCGGTCACCGTTGGTGGCGAAGACGCCGAGATGGGCAAGGCGGTCGACTACGGCTGGACCGAGGCGGTCGCGCGGCCGATGCTGGGCGTGCTCAAAGGCATCCACGCGCTCGTCCCCAACTGGGGCTTCGCGATCATCATCCTGACGATTCTGCTGAAGGCGCTGACCTGGTATCCGACGCAGCGCTCGATGAAGTCCATGAAGTCGATGGCGAAGCTCAAGCCGGAGATGGACAAGCTCAAAGAGCGCTACGGCGACGACAAGAACGGCATGAACGTCGCCATGATGGAGCTCTACAAGAAGCACGGCGTGAATCCGCTCGGCGGCTGCTTGCCGGTGCTCATCCAGATGCCGATCTACATCGCGCTGTACTCGATGTTGGGCAACTCGGTGGAGCTCTATCGCTCGGGATTCTTGGGCTGGATCAAGGACTTGACGGCGGCGGATCCCTATTATGTGCTGCCGGTTTTGACGGGCGCGCTCATGTTCCTGCAGCAGAAGACGCAGCCGGCGTCGCCCGATCCGCAGCAGCGGACGATGATGTACATCATGCCGGTCATGTTCACGGCGTTCAGTATCTTCTTGCCGTCGGGCTTGACGATTTACATTCTCACCAATACGGTCCTGACGTTCGTGCAGCAATTCTTGATGAACCGCGGCGATAAGCCGTCGCAGCCGAGCAAGCCGGCGATGACCAAACCGGCGAGGGCCTGATGGAAGAAGCAGCCAACGTCCTAGGCGAGATCCTCAAAAAGATGGGGATCGAGCACGAAATCGTGACCACCGAGAACGAAGAGCGGATCACCCTCGAGGTCAAAGGTCCGGAGACCGGCCTCGTCATCGGCAAGAAGGGGCAGACGCTCGATTCGCTGCAGTACATGGTCAACAAGATCGTGTCCAAGCGGCATGGTGAAGGCGAAGGCAAAGGCGTGACCGTCGACGCCGAAGGCTATCGCAGCCGCCGCGCCGACGCGCTCGTCGAGCTCGCGCACAAGCTGGCCGAGAAGGCCAAGCGCACGGGACGGCCGGTCGCGGCCGATCCGATGAGCGCCGCCGATCGCCGCATCATCCACGTCACTTTGGCCGACATGGCCGGGTTGACGACACGCTCGGAAGGCGAAGGCATCTACCGCCACCTGATCGTGATCCCGACCGGCAGCGGTGGCGGCGAGTAGCACGCGCGACACGATCGCGGCCATCGCGACGGCGACCGGCGGCGGAATTGGCGTCGTGCGGCTGTCCGGTCCGCGCGCGGCGCAGATCGTGGAACAGCTCGTGCGGCCTTGGCCGTCGAAGCCGCAGACGCACAAGCTGCAGCTGGGCGTCGTCTATCATCCGCGCACCGAAGAGCGCATCGATCAAGTGCTCGCCGTGGTGATGCGCGCGCCGAAGTCGTACACCGGCGAGGACGTGGCCGAGCTGCAAGGTCACGGCGGACAGCTCGTGTTGCAGCGCGTGCTCGAGGCGGCGTTGGCGGCGGGCGCGCGCATGGCCGAGCCGGGCGAGTTCACGCGCCGCGCGTTCGAGGCGGGCAAGATCGATCTGTCGCGCGCCGAGTCGGTGGCGGTGTTGATCGGCGCGCGGTCGGAGCGGGCGTTGAAGGCGGCGCAGGCGATGGGCGCAGGCGCGCTGGCGGCGCAGATCGTGAAGCTGCGGCAGCGCTTGATCGCGGCGTTGGCCGAGCTCGAAGGCGCCATCGATTTCCCCGAGGACGCCGGCGACGCTGCGCCTGAAGCGGCGAGCGCCGCGCGATTCGACGGCATCTCACGTGAGATGGCAGCGCTGGCGGCGACGCATCGGCCGGCGCTGTTTCGCGCGGCGGAGGTGGCGCTCGTCGGTCGCGTCAACGCCGGCAAGTCGAGCCTGCTGAACGCGCTCGCCGGTGAAGAGCGCGCGCTCGTCGACGAAATGCCGGGCACGACACGCGATACAGTCTCTGTCGAAGTGTCGCTGGCGGGCGTGGCCGTGACGCTCGTCGATACGGCCGGTGAGCGCGCGGCGCCGGAGCCGATCGAGGCGCGCGGCTTGGCGCTCGGTCGGGCGCGAGCGGCGCGTGCGGATCTGGTGCTGCTCGTCGTCGACGGCACGATCGGTTTCGGCGAGGACGAGCGGCGGATTTGGGATGCGATCGTCGGGCCGAAGCTGATCGCCTGGAACAAGCGCGACGTCTCACGTGAGCCGCACGACTTGCCGGCGGATGCGATGGTCGTCGCGACCGCGGCGACCTCGGCGCTGGGCGTGACCGAGCTGGGCGCGGCGATCGCGCACGCCGTCGCTGGCTCGGACGACGAGGGCATCACCGTCGTCAGCGAGCGCCAGGCCGAAGCGTTGCGCGACGGCGCCGAGATCTTGGCGCGCGCGACGAAGCTGCTGCGCGAGGGCGAGCCGGTCGAAGTCGCGGCCGACGAAGCGCGCCGCGCGCTCGACGCGATGGGCCGCGTCACCGGCGAGACCGCCGACGCCGAGCTGCTCGACGCCATCTTCGCGCGCTTCTGCATCGGCAAGTGAACGCTGAGTCGCAGCCCGATGTCATCGTCGTGCTCGGCGCGGCGTTGACGCCCGACGGCGACCTCGGCCCGGCGCTGACCGAGCGCGTGCGCGCCGGTGTCGACGCTTGGAAGCGCGGCGCCGCGCCGTGGCTGATGATGAGCGGCGTTCACGAAGCGGTGAAGATGAAGGCGCGCGCGATCGAGCTCGGCGTGCCGGCCGAGCGCGTGATCGTCGAGCGGACGGCGACGACGACGCACGAGAACGCCGTGCGCTGCGCGGCGCTGATGCGCAAGCGGCAGCTGCGGCACGCGCTGATCGTCACGCAGCGTTATCACCGGCCGCGGTCGATCGCGGCGTTTCGCCGCGCCGGCGTCGACGCGACCGCGTTCGAGTTTCGCGGGCAACGGGCGAAGCCGAAGCGACTGGCGCGCGAGCTGATGGCGCTCGTGATCTACAAGCTGCGCGGCTGGATCTGACACAGCCGGAAGATGTCGTCGACGAGCAGAAAGCGCTCGGCGACTTCATCGATCGTTGACTGCAGCGTCGTCTCCTGCGCGACATGCGGCAGCGCGCCGAGGATGTGCGTCTTGCCATAGTGCGCGATGGCGTGCGGGTTCGTCGGCTCGTCGGCGCCGGCGGTTTCGACGGCGCGCGAGAAGATCACGCCGGCCACTTGCAGCCGGCGATGGCGCGCGGCTTCGATCGTCAGCAGCGTGTGATTCACCGTGCCCAACGACGGTCGCGCGACGATGACGAGCGGCAACGCGAGACGCGCCGCGAGGTCGGCCATCAGCACGCCGGGCGCGAGCGGAACCAAGAGTCCGCCGGCACCTTCGACGAGGATGAGGTCGGCGTCGGCGGCCAGGCGGTCGTAGGCGGCGACGATGCGATCGACGTCGACGACGGCGCCTTCGGCGTGCGCGGCGACTTCGGGCGACGCCGGCAGGTGAAAGCGATAGGGACGAACGAGCGCGGGATCGAGGTCGCGGCCGGTGGCGCGCAAGAGTCGCTCGCCGTCGTCGCCGTCGCCGGTCTCGCACGGCTTCATGACCGCGACGCGCAGGCCGCGACGAACGGCCGCGCGGACGAGCGCGCAGGAGACGAACGTCTTGCCGACGCCGGTGTCGGTCGCGCTAATGAAGATGCCGATCATCGTTAGGCCGCGCCGCAAACGGCTGCGATTGACTCGCGCGTGGCGCCGACCAAGCGATCGATCTCGGCTTCGCTGACCGACAGCGGCGGCATCATGACGATGACGTTGCCGAGCGGCCGCAAGATGACGCCGCGGCGGCGCAGGTCGGCGCAGACGCGCGCGCCGATGGCATCGGCATATTCGTACGGCCCGAGCTCGACGCCCACCATGAGCCCGCGCTGCCGAATCTCGGTCACGAACGGCAGCGGCTCGAGCTGCGTCGTCAAGCGCTCTTGCAGACGCGCGATCTTCGGCTGCAGCTGATCGAGCACGCGCTCCTTCTCGAAGATGTCGAGCGACGCGATTCCCGCCGCACACGCCAGCGGATTGCCGGTGTAGGTATGCCCGTGAAAGAAGGTCATTTTCTGGGCATATTCGCCGAGAAACGCGTCGTAAATCGCGTCGGTCGCGAGGGTCGCCGCGAGCGGCAAGTAACC
The DNA here is from genome assembly GCA_963785725.1 of uncultured delta proteobacterium. GTDB lineage: Bacteria > Myxococcota_A > Polyangia > Palsa-1104 > Palsa-1104 > JAQBQH01. Next base: position 121,708 of record CAWAWS010000019.1, read on the forward strand.
GCCCGAGATGCCTTTGGCGAGGCACATGAGATCGGGCGTCACGCCTTCTTGCTCGCAGGCGAACATGGTCCCCGTGCGGCCGAAGCCGGTGGCGACCTCGTCGCAGATGAGGAGCACGTCGTGTTTGCGGCACAGGTCGCGGGCGGCGCGCAGGAATCCGGGCGGCTGCAGCAGCATACCGGCCGCGCCCTGTACGAGCGGCTCGACGATCAACGCCGCCAGCTCGTGCGCATGCCGAGTCAGCGTCGCCTCGAGCTGCTCGATCGATGGAGCGACGCGCAAGACGTTGAACAGCAGCGGATGAAAGATCTGGTGGAAAAGGTCGATGCCGCCGACCGAGACCGCGCCGACCGTGTCGCCGTGATAGGCCTCGGTCAGCGCGAGGAACTTTTGCTTCTCCGGCCGACCGCGCTGCGCCTGGAATTGGTAGGCGATCTTGAGCGCGATCTCGACGGCCGTCGAACCGGAGTCGCTGTAGAAGACGCGCGTGAGACCGGGCGGCGCGACGCGAATGAGCCGTTCGGCCAGCTCGATCGACGGCACGTTGCCCAGGCCGAGCAAAGTCGAATGCGCGACCAAGTCGAGCTGCGCGCGGACGGCGTCGTCGAGCTCGCGGCGGCGGTGGCCATGGACGTTGACCCAAAGCGACGATACGCCGTCGAGGTAGCGGCGGCCTTCGAGGTCGATCAGCTCGTTGCCTTCGGCGGCAGCGATGATGAGCGGCTCGGTGGCGTTCCAGGCGCGCATTTGCGTGAACGGATGCCAGACGTAGCGGCGGTCTTTTTCGGCGAGATTCATCGGCGGCCTCGGCTTAGGCGAAGTGATCTTGCAGGTCGGCGAGTGCGTCGAGCGCGCGATCGAGTTGGGCGCGGCTATGCGTAGCCATGATCGAGAAGCGCAGTCTCGACGTGCCGGCGGGAACGGTCGGCGGGCGGATCGCTTGTGCGTAGATGCCGCGTTCGAGCAGCGCCTCGCAGGCCGCGACAGCTCGGCGCGGGTCGCCGTCGCGAACGAGGATGGGCACGATGTGCGAAGGCGCGCCGGGTGCGACGCCGTGGCTGATGGCCGCTGGCCGGCGGTCATGAAAATAGCGACAGTTTTCGGCCAGCTGGGCGCACCGTGCGCGGCCGTCGGCGGTCGCCAGCCAGTCGATCGCGGCGTGCGAGGCGGCGACGACCGGCGCCGGCAGAGCGGTCGTGAACACGAAGCTGCGCGCGCGATGGATGAGCAAGTCGATGAGCGGACGCGCGCCGGCGGCGTAGGCGCCGAATGATCCGAGCGCCTTTCCCAGCGTGCCGATGCGCAGGTCGACGGGCACATCGTCGGCGCGGACGCCGATTTCGTGCGCTTCATCCACGATCAGCAGCGCCTGATGTTTGCGCGCGAGTGCGACCAGCGCCGGAACGTCGGCGCGGTCGCCGTCCATGCTGAACACGGTGTCGCTGAGAATGAGGCGCCGGCGGCCCGGCTCGCGGACGAGCGCGGCTTCGAGCGCGTCCAGGTCGCGGTGGGGGAAGACGATCGTCTTCGCGCGCGACAGTCGGCAGCCGTCGATCAAGCTGGCGTGGTTGAGCGCGTCCGAGAAGATGACGTCTTCGAGCCCGGCGAGCGCCGAGACGACCCCGACGTTGGCGTGGTAGCCGGAGTTGAAGAGCAGGGCCGACTCGGTCGATTTCCACTGTGCGATGCGGGTTTCGAGCGCGCGATGCGGGCTCAAGTTGCCGACGATCAGCCGCGACGCGCCGGCGCCGAAGCCGTGCTCGGCCATCGCGCGGTTGGCGGCGTCGCGCAGCAGCGGCGAGTCCGCGAGCCCGAGGTAGTTGTTGGACGAGAAGTTGAGGACCGTGCGGCCGGCGAGGGTGATTTCGGCCGACTGCGCGCCATCTACCGGTCGGAGGTGACGGCGCAGACCGCGCGCGTCAATGTCGTGTAGCTCGGCGCGGATGCTATCGAGCGGGGAAGGCAAGCGGCGGCAGCATAGTTCCACGTGGAACATTCGTCAACCGAGCGGCCTGGTCAGGTTGACAATGGTTCCACGTGGAACATTGAGCCCACAAGCGGGCCGCGATTGTTCCACGTGGAACATCGACTTACGGGCGGCGGAAGGGCTGAAGCCGACGATGGGCGCCGCCGACCCGATACTCGACCGGCAGCTCGCGCTCGAAGCCAGGCGGCGCCTCCAAGACCGGCGCGTCGGCGGTTTGCATCGCGAGCAAGCGACCGCCGGGCGAGACCAGGCGCTGACCATGATCGAGCCAGACTGGCGGATCCCACGTCGCGCGCGAAACGGCCACGTCGAACGTCTCCTTCAAGCAGTCGTCGCGCAGGTGCTTCGGATCCAAATTCGGGACGACGGTGCGCTTCAACGTCTGCAGGAAGGCGATCTTCTTGGCCACGCCATCGATGCAGGTGACGCGCAGATTCGGCAAGACGAGCGCCAACACCGCACCGGGAAAGCCGGCGCCACAGCCGACATCGACCATCGTCTGGTAGTCGCGAACGAGCGGCAGCGCGGCTAGGCTGTCGAGGAAGTGCAGCTCGACGACTTCGGCGTCGGCCGTGATCGCCGTCAGGTTGATCTTGCGATTCCAAGTCTGCAGCAGCTGTAGATATTCGCCGAAGCGCCGCACGTGCGTGTCATCGAGCGTAACCCCAAGCGTTGCCGCGCCATCCACGAGCCGCCGAATCGTTGCCTTGTCCACGGGGCGACATTATAGTCGGCGCGATGCCGCATATGAGCGTCGAAGCGCTGGAGCGCGCCATCTTCCCTGTCGCGCAACAGCTCACGGGCGGCCACAATCCGCACCTCGAGACGTTGGAGGGCGGTGCCTCGATTCGCCGCTACTATCGCATCACGTTGGCGGGCGGTCGGGTGCCGAGCCTCGTGGTCATGGAGCTGGGCGACAATCCGCTGAAGTCGGAAGAGGCGGGCAAAGCGGCGGCGCCGACCGAGCTGCCGTTCATCAACGTGCAGCGCTATCTCGCGCAAGCGGGCGCTTCGGTGCCGGCGATCTTGCGCCACGACATGACGCTTGGGCTCGTCTACCTCGAAGACTTGGGCGACATCACGTTCGAGTCACGCGTGCTGAACGCGAACGATGACGTGCGCGCGCAATATTATCGGCTCGCGATCGACCAGCTCGTCGCGTTGCAGGACTACGCGCTGGCGCGGCCCGATCCGCACTGCATCGCCTTCACGCGCGGCTTCGACTATGAGCTGCTGAAGTGGGAGCTCGACCACTTCCGCGAATACGGCCTCGAAGCGCAAGGTCATCAGCTCACAGACGTCGAGCGTGCGGAAGTGGAGCGCGTCTTCACGCGGATTGCCGAGGAGCTGGCGGCGCAGCCGCGCGGGTTCGTCCATCGCGACTATCAGAGCCGCAACTTGATGGTGCAGGACGCAGCCGACGGACCGCGCCTGCGCGTCATCGACTTTCAAGACGCGCTGCTCGGACCGCGCGTCTACGATCTGGTGGGACTCTTACGCGACAGCTACGTGGCGCTTTCGCCGGAGCTGCTGGATTCGATGGTCGCGCACTTCGTCGCCCGCGCAGGAATGGACGCAGCGCCGTTCGGCCGGCTGTTCGATCTGCAGGTCGTGCAGCGGAAGCTCAAGGATTCCGGCCGCTTCGTCTTCATCGACCGCGTCAAAGGGAATCCCTCGTTCCTGAAGCATATTCCCAATAGTCTCGCTTACGTAGCGCGTTCGCTCAAGCGCCTGCCGGAGCTCGACAGCTTGCGCGAAATTCTCGCACGGAAGCTTCCAGAATTAGGGTAACAACTGTATTTAACAATACGGAAATGTTGATATTACGTATGTGATGAAGACTACTAAAGATTCTTGCCGGCGTCGCCTTGACGGGAGTGCAACCTCAACGCTACAATGAGGCGTTCACACCATGTCATTCCAACCTGTCTCCTTCGGTAAGTACGAATTGGTCTCTCGCCTCGCGGCGGGCGGCATGGCTGAGATCTTTCTCGCCCGGACCAAGTCGATCCAGGGATTCGAGAAGTATCTCGTCATCAAAAGAATTTTGGGTCATCGCACCCAAGATCCTGAGTTCGTCCGCATGTTCCTCGACGAGGCGCGTGTGGCCGCGACGCTCGACCATCCGAACATCGTGCAAATCTACGACGTCGGTCATGTCGACAACGAGTACTTCATCGCGATGGAGTACCTGCGCGGGCACAACCTGATCGAGATCGTGCGCGCGGGTGCGAAGCTTGGTTACGCCAAGCCACCGCTCGAGCACGTCGTCTCCGTCATGACCCAGACGTGCGCCGGCCTGCACTACGCGCACGAAAAGCGCGACTTCGAAGGGCGCAGCCTCGAGATCGTGCACCGCGACGTCACGCCGCAAAACGTCGTCGTCAGCTTCGACGGCAGCGTGAAGGTCGTCGACTTCGGTATCGCCAAAGCGGCCACGCGCGAGGTCGAGACGCTCGCCGGCACGCTCAAAGGCAAGATCGGTTATATGTCGCCCGAGCAGTGCCGCGGCGGTGGCGTCGATCGCCGCAGCGACGTGTTCGCCGCCGGCATCATCTTGTTCGAGCTGACGACGGGCAAGCGCCTCTATCACGAGCGCTCCGACTTCGACACGCTCAAGAAGATCATCGAAGGCCCGGTGCCGTCGCCGCGCGATCTGTTGCCGTTCTATCCGGCCTTCTTGAACGCGATCGTCGTGCGCTGCTTGCAGAAGAATCCCGACGATCGCTATCAGTCCGCGCGCGATCTGCACTCCGATCTCGATGCGTTCGGTCGCGACAACCAGCTGGTCACGGGTACGGTGCCGCTCTCGCAATATATGGAGCGCATCTACGCCGACGAGCTGGCGACGCACAAGTCGACCGACGCGGCCACGATGGCGACGTCGCAAGGCACGATGACCGGCGTGACCGGCGCGTCGTCGTCGTATCTCGGCGAGGCGTCGCGTCGTTCGGCGTCGATGCAGACGCCGCTCGCCGAAGCGCGCCGCCAGCACATCGTCGGGCTCGGCCTGCGTATCGCGGGCGCGATGCTGCTCATGCTGCTCGGCGGTGGCGTCGTGTGGTGGCAGACGCGGCCGAAGCTGCGCGACGGTGAAGCGAATCGTCAGCAGCAGCAGCAGCAGCAGCAGCAGCAGGTCGCCGCCGCCCAGCCGACTGCGCCGGTCGCGACGCCGGTGGTGCCGGCGGCGAAGGCGACTGCGCCGGCCGTGCCGTTGGCGGGCGCGCCGATCCCTGGCGCGGTCGCGGCGCTGGCGGCGCCGACGCCGCCGAACATGGCGCCGGCTCGTCCGCGTCCGGTGGCGAAGGCCGGCGACGGTCATATTACGATCGCGTCCGAGCCGCGCTGCGAAGTGCTCGTCGACGGCGTGCCTTACGGCGCGACGCCGGTGATCGACCTGGCGGTGCCGGCCGGCAAGCATGCCGTCGTGCTCTTGAACTCGGCGGCGAACATTCGCGAGACGCAGAAGATCGTGCTGCGCGAAGGCGAGCTGTGGACGCGCTCGTTCACGTTCGAAGGCGGCAAGTCGCAGATGCAGAACGGCCTCGCGTCGCGGATGTTGACGGGCACGACGGCGGCGCAGCCGAGCGCGGCGCCGGCCAAGTCCGAGCCGGTCGTCGCGGCGAAGGCGGCGGATGCGCCGGCGGCGGCGCCCGCCAAGGCTGCGGCGACGAAGCCGGCCGCGCCCGCGCCGACGCAAGCCGCGGCGACGCCGACGAGCGCGCCGCGCGCCGTCGATGGCGCGGCGTCCGCGAAGCCGACCGCGCCGGCGGCGGTCGCGTCGATGCCGGCGCAAAAGCCGCGCAACGTGAACCAGCGCACACTCGACAGCCAGCAGCTGTCACACGCCGATCCGCACTTGCCCGCCAACGTCCGCAGCCAGCGCAGCGGCACCGGCGACGCGCGCTTCATGGGTAAGGTCTGCGTCAACACGGACGGCAAGGTCTACTCGGTCAACGTGCTGAGCGGCATTCCCGGCGGCGACGAGGCGATCGTCAACACGATCAAGTCGTGGACGTACAAGCCGCAGCCCGTCTCGGTTTGTTTCGTCGCCAACTTCGTCTTCGATCTTCAGTAGCAATTCACCCACTTACGATCTAGGCTTTAGCTCTCTTTTTCCGAGAGCGGTGGGTCCGTGGCGAAGCAGAGCCTTCTCCTAGTCGATGGCGATACGAAGAGTCTGCGCGTTCTCGAAGTCAGCCTGAAGAAGGCCGGTTTCAACGTCACCACCGCGGTCAACGGCTCGGATGCGCTCGCCAAAGTCGAAACGGCGGCGCCCGATCTCATCATCTCCGACACGAAGATGCCGGAGATGGACGGGTTCGAGCTCGTCGAGCGGCTGAAGCAGAACAGCGACTGGGCGCCGATCCCGTTCATCTTTCTGACGGGACAGAGTGACGTCGAGGACAAGATCCGCGGCCTGGAGTTGGGCGTCGAGGACTACCTCACCAAGCCCATCTACATCAAAGAGATCGTCACGCGCGTGAAGATTCTGCTGCAGAAAAAGCAGCGGCAATCGTTCGAGGACACCAAGCGCGAGTCGCGCACCAAGTTCGCCGGCGCGCTGTCGGACATGGCCGTCGTCGACCTGATTCAGACGATCGAGATCAGCCGCAAGACGGGCGTCATCCACTTCGTTCATCCCGACAACAAGCGCGGCGCCATCTACTTCCGCAACGGCAAGGTCATCGACGCCGAGCTCGGGCGGCTGACCGGCGAAGCGGCGGTGTATCGGCTGCTGATTTGGAACGACGGCGACTTCGAGGTCGACTTCAAGAACGTTCGGCGCAAAGACGTCATCGAGCTGTCGTCGCAAGGCTTGCTGATGGAAGGCATGCGCCGCGTCGACGAGTGGGGCCGCTTGTGCGAGCAGCTGCCGCCGCTCGATACGACGTTCGAGGTCGACTATCGCGAGCTGGCCGAGCGGCTGGCCGAGATTCCCGACGAGATCAACGGCATCCTGCGTCTGTTCGACGGCCGCCGCACGCTCATGCAAGTGGTCGACGACTGTGACTTCTCCGATCTGGAAGCGCTCAATGTCGTCTCCAAGCTCTATTTCGAAGGGCTGATCTACGACGCGACGGCAGCGGCCGCGTCGTCGACGGATGGCGAGAGCGAGCAGCCCGATCTCGAGGGTTGGCTGCAAGATCCGCAGCCGCATCCGCCGTCGGAAACGGCGGCGGCGGTCGCGCCCGAAGAGACGGCCGTCGAGAACGCGCAGAAGCAGGACGCGCCCGATGGTTGGGGCGGCTCGTTCGAAGATCTGAATGACGACGACGGCCTCGACGTCGGCACGTCGGTGCGCATGGGTCCGGGCATCGAGCGGCGGGGACGCGGCGCAGCGGCGCCGACGCAGCCGACGGCGAACGCGACGCCGGCCACGCCGGCGCTGATCGATCCGCTGCTCGCCGAAGCGGCGCGCTTGGAAGAGGAGCTCGCGGGCGACATGGCCGTCGAGCCGCGCACGCCGACTCCGCCCGAAGGTGTCGTCTTGCCGTTCCCCGAGCCGCAGCGGATCGCGCGCGTCACGCTGCGCAAGCAGTCGCGCACGCCGGCGTCGGGCTCGCCCAACGATAATTTGCAGCCGGTCGCGGGCGAGACGGCGACGGCGACGTCGTCGGGCCCGGAAGTCGATCAGGCGCCGGCGGTCGTGTTGTCGGATGATTTGGCGTCGGAGCGGCCGGCGCAACCGGGCAGCTTCGGCGAGTTCGACGACGACGTGCAGCGCACGCCGCTGCCGATGCCGATGCCGGCGGCGTCGTCGTACGAAGGGCAGTCGGGGCTGATGATGCCGTCATCGGCGACGCTGGAAGTGCGCGCGCCGGCGGCACCGGCGCTGGTCGACGACGAGGACTTCGAGGACGAGCCGGCACCGCGTCGCGGCCTGTTGATCGCGGGCGGCGTGATGGCGTTGGTCGCGGCGGCGGGCGTCGTGCTGCTCATCGGCTCGACGGGCAAGTCGACGACGCCGGTAACGCCTACTGCCACGACGACTGCCGCGCAGTCGACGACGCCGTCGCCGACTGGTGCGACGGTTGCGCCGAGCGGTGCGACGGTGGCGCCGAGCGGTGAAACGGCGGCAGCGCCGAGCGGTGCGACGGTTGCGCCGAGCGGCGCGACGGTTGCGCCGAGCGGCGCGACGGCGGCGGCGCCGAGTGGCGCGACGGTTGCGCCGAGTGGCGCGACGGTTGCGCCGAGCGGCGAAGCGGCGCTGCCGAAGGCCGGCGACGCGACCAAGCCGGAGGACGCGACGAAGCCGGCGGCCGAGAGTGAATATGCCGCGCTCCTCGCCGAAGGTCGCGCGCTCTACGACAAGGGCCAGGCGCGCAAGGCGATGGCGCCGCTCGAACGCGCGATCGCGCTCAACCCGAAGGGCGACGACGCGATGGTCGTGCTCGCCAACTGTAACCTCGATCGCGGCAGCCTCGACAAAGCGGTGGCCGCGGCCGAGAGCGCGATCGCGGCCAATCCGGAGAATCCCGACGCCTATCTCGTCGTCGGCGCCGTCGATCAGCAGCGCGAGCAGCTCCAAGACGCGCGGACGGCCTACGAAAAGTATCTGAAGCTGGCGCCCAAAGGTCAGTACGCCGGCGAGATTCGCTCGATCCTCGCCACGATGCCGCGCTGAATCGTGGCGCTGGTCCAAACGTAAATGCGCGTGCTCGGCTTGGAGTCGTCGTGCGACGAGACGGCGGCTGCGCTCGTCGTCGACGGCGTGCGCGTCCTCGGCGATTCGGTGGCGTCGCAAGTGGCGATTCACGCGGAGTGGGGTGGCGTCGTGCCCGAGATCGCGTCGCGCCATCACGTCACGAATCTGATCCCGGTGGTGCGCGCGGCGCTGGCTTCGGCGGGCGCGACGCTCGACGACGTCGACGCCATCGCCGTCACGCGCGGTCCCGGGCTCGTCGGCGCGCTGCTGGTCGCGCTGCAGGCGGCCAAGGCGCTGGCGTGGGCGCGCGGGCTGCCGCTCGTCGGCGTGAACCATTTGGAGGGCCACCTCTCGGCGGTCTGGCTCGACGAAGCGCGTGGTCCGCGTTTTCCGCATCTGGCGCTGCTCGTGTCCGGCGGCCACTCCGAGCTCGTCGTCGTGCATGACCACGGCAGCTACGAGCTCATCGGCGCCACGCGTGATGACGCTGCCGGCGAGGCCTTCGACAAAGTGGGCAAGATGCTCGGGCTCGGCTATCCGGCGGGGCCGATCGTCGACAAGCTGGCGGCGACGGGCGATCCGACGGCGTATAAGCTGCCGCGGGCGATGCGCGGACGCGGGCTCGACTTTAGCTTTAGTGGCTTGAAGACGGCGGCGCAGACGATCTTGCAGAAGCAGGGCATCCCGCAAGGGCAGGCGCTCAACGATTTATGCGCGAGCTTTCAGGCGGCGATCTTGGACCAGCTGATCGGCAAGACGGAGCTGGCGTTGAGCGAGCGCAAGCTGAAGCAGCTGCAAGTGGCGGGCGGGGTGGCCGCGAATCGCGGGCTGCGCGTGGCGCTGGCGAAGCTGGCGGGCGAGCGCGGCGTCGAGCTGTTCGTGCCGCCGCCGAGCCGCTGCACCGACAACGCGGCCATGATCGCCGGCGCCGGCTATTGGCGGCTCGTGCGCGGCGAACGCGCCGACCTGACGTTGAACGCGACGCCGTCGCTGCCGCTCGGTTGAGCCGATGAGCGTCGACGCCCGCGCGCTGCTCGCCAAGTACGATCTGCGCGCCAAAAAAGCCTGGAGCCAGAACTTCCTCGTCGAGGAGCGCGCGTTCACCGCCATCGTCGACGCCTGCAAGCTGACGGCGGAGGATTGGGCGATCGAGATCGGCGCCGGCTTGGGCACGCTGACGGCGCGGCTGGCCGACGCGGCGGCGCACGTCGTCGCCGTCGAGCGCGAGCGCGACATGCTGCACGTGCTGCACAGCGAGCTCGACTCGCACCCGCGCATCGAGCTCGTCGAATCGGACGCGCTCTTGTTCGACTACGCCGCGGTGGCGACGCGCGCGGGCCGCAAGCCGATCGTCGTCGGCAACTTGCCGTACGCCATCGCGACGCCGCTCATGTTTCGGCTGTTCGAGCAGCGCCGCTCGCTCGTGCGCATCGTCGTCATGCTGCAAAAAGAGATGGTCGATCGCATCGTCGCGCCGCCGGGGACGAAGGAATATGGCGCGCTGTCGGTGATGGTGCGGCTGTACGGCGAGCCGCGTCAGGTGTGTAAAGTGCGCGCCGGCTCGTTCATTCCGGCGCCGCGCGTCGACTCGGCGGTGTTGCGCATCGAGCTCTATCCCGAAGGCGCGACCAAAGTCGTCGTCGACGAAGCGGGGTTCTCGAAGGTGGTGCACGCGGCCTTCAACCAGCGGCGCAAGACGCTGCGCAATGCGCTGTCGGCGGCCTACGAAACGGCGGCGATCGATCGCGCGCTCGCGGCCGCCGGCATCGACGGGCAGCGGCGGGGCGAGACCTTGAGCGTCGAGGAGTTCGCGCGCGTGACGGACGGCTTGCATGCCTGAGCTGCCCGAAGTCGAGATGGTCGTGCGCACGCTCAGGCCGCGGCTGGTCGGCGAGCGCATCCACGCCGTCGAGACGAGCGGCTTGCCGCTGCGCCAGCCGATCGATCGCAAGACGCTCGAGCGTGTCTGCGTCGGCGCCAAAGTCGAGGCCGTGCGTCGCATCGGCAAATATTGGCTGATCGATCTGTCGAACCAGCACGTGCTGCTCGGCCATCTCGGCATGAGCGGTCGCCTCCTGTTCGCGCCCGCCGCCGAGCCGCGCGCGCCGCACACGCACGTCGTCTTCACGCTGGGCCGGAAGGTCGAGCTGCGCTACGTCGACCCGCGCCGCTTCGGCGTCCTGCGCTCGTACGCGCAAGCCGACGCCGCCAAGTCGCCGGAGCTGTCGGTGCTCGGCGTCGATCCGCTCGAGCCCGAGTTCACGATCGACTATTTGGCGGCGGCGCTGAAGCCCTCGAAGCGCGACTTGAAGGCGTTCCTGATGGATCAGTCGACGGTCGCCGGGCTCGGCAACATCTACGTCTGCGAGGCGCTGCATCGCGCCGAGTTGTCGCCGACGCGGCGCGCGCACACGGTCAACGCGGCGCGCGCGGCCAAGCTGCATGCGTCGATCGTCACCGTGCTCGCCGACAGCATCGCCAATCGCGGCACCAGCTTCAGCGACTACGTCGACGCCGAGGGCGCGTCGGGCGGCAACCAGCACGCGCTCGCCGTCTACGGCCGCGAGGGCGGCAAGTGCCCGCGTTGCGGCGCGCCCGTCAAACGCCTCGTGCAAGCGGGTCGTTCCACGTTTTTCTGCAAGCGCTGCCAAAAGTAGGCGCGAATCGCCCATAAACGGTAGATCGAAGCGGTGTGCGGTGCGTTCGATTGAATCGTGCCCTCGCTTCAGCTACGATCGTTGAACGTCTGGCGACGCCGAGGGGAGCTGGTGCGGGACGACGCGGACGAGTCGCTGATGCTGCGTTATCGCGACGGCGACGTCCGCGCCTTCGAGCTGTTGGTGACGCGCCATCGTAAGCCGCTCTACAACTTCATCCTGCGCTTCGTGCGCGACTCGGCGCAGGCCGAAGATGTCACGCAAGAGACGTTCCTGCGTCTGGTGAAGGGCGCCGATGCCTACGAGCGGCAGGCCAAGTTCACCACCTGGCTGTACACGATCGCGCGCAACTTGTGTGTCGACGCGTCGCGCCGCGCCAAGCACCGCAAGGCGGCGTCGCTCGATGCGCCCGTCGGTGACGACGACGGCTCGGCGGCGCTCATCGACTTCGTGCCCGACTCGGGCGCCGGCGTCGATCGGCAGGCGCAGAGCCGCGAGCTGGCGATTCGCATGCGCACGGCGATCGAAGCGTTGCCCGACGAGCAGCGCGAGATATTCTTGTTACGTGAAGTGGCCGACCTGCAGTTCAACGAGATCGCGGCGGTGGTCGGCTGCCCGGAAAACACGGTGAAGAGCCGGATGCGCTATGCCCTCGAGAAGCTGCGTGAAGCGCTCGAGGAATATCGAGATCTGGCGAGAGCTGTACAGTGAGCGAAGCGACTTCACAGACGGCGGCGTGCGAGCAGCTGCTCGACTACGTCTACGACATGCTCGACGGGCCGCAAAAGGCCGCGTTCGAGCAGCATCTGGCGACGTGCGCGCGTTGTCAGGCGGAGGCGGCGTCGTTCGGCAAGGTGCGACAGGCGACGGCGAAGCTCATGCCCGACGTCGAGCCGACCGCGAATTTGACGGGCGCGCTGCACGCGCAGCTGATGCATGCGGCCGCGCAGCGCAAGCCGAGCCGCGGCAAGCTGCTGGCGTTCCCGCGCAAGATCGTGCAGCACCCGGCGTGGGCGGCGGCGGCGATGTTCGTCATCGTCGGCGGCGCCATCACGATCAACGCGCTCCGCGGCAACTTCGCGATGCCGACCACGAGCAGCTCGACGGCCGTAGAGACGGTGTCGGCTCCAGTCCCCGCGAGCCCGCCGCTGGCGCAGCCGGTCGCCGCCAGTGATGACGCCGTCGCGTCCAAGACGGCGAAAGCGGAGGCGCCGTATGGCGGCGCGATCGCAGACAAGTTGGAAGCCAAGAAGAGCGCGCCCCCGTCGGCCAAGCATCGTAAAGCGGGGCCGAGCGACGAGGGTGAAGCGCTGGGCGGAGTCGGCGGGCTGGCGGTGAAGAACGCGACGTCGGGTGGCGGCGGCGCGGCGGTGGCCAAGCCGAGCCTGCGCGCGGGCAAGCAAGCTGCGCTGGACTCCGATGACATGAAGTTGATCCAAGACGGCAGCCTCGTGGGCGGGCGGGCGAAGGACGCGCCGGCCAAGCCGGCGGCGACGAGCGTGGCGCGGCTGTCCAAGGAAGAGGAGCACGCGCTCGATCAGGCCGCGGCGCCGGCACCGTCGGCGACGAACGAGCCCGAGCGCGAACGCGCGGTGACGGCGGCGCCCGCCTCGGCCGCGCCACCGCCGCCTTCGGCGCCGGCACCGTCGGAGAGCGTGGCGCAGTCGAGCACGCCGTCGGCTTACGGCTACAAAGGCTATCGCGCGCAGCCGCCGCAGCCGGCGAGCGTGATGCCGCAGACCGCGGCGCAGGCGCCGCCGATGGCGATGGTGCAATCGAGCGCGCCGCCGCCGCAAGCCAGCGCGCCGGCGCGGGCCCAGCAGCAACAGCGGAGCCGCGGTTACACCAGCGCGCTGTCGGCGCCGGCCGCGACCGCTCCGCAGCCGCAGGTCGAGGATTTACACCAGCGCGCCGACGATCTGGTGCGCGCCAATCGCTGCGACGACGCGGTCAAGGTGTACGCCGAGCTCGATCGCCGGTCGCAGCGGATGTCGCCGAAGGAGCGGGCGAACTACGTGCGCTGCTTGACGGCGACGGGACGGCAGCAGGCGGCCGAGCAGCAGCTCGACGAGCTCAAGGCGGATAAGAGCGTCACCAACGGGCTCGTGCAGCAGGCGGAAGGCGACGTGCAGACGGGGCGACGCAGCGAGAAGCCGAAGTCGGCTAAGAAGTCGGTGCCGAACGCCGATCGCGCGCTGTCGCCGCCTTCCGACGTGGCGCAGCCGACGCCGGTGCAGGCCGTGACGCCGGCGAAGAAGTAGCCGGCAGATCGAAGAGACCGAGCTGGCGGCGATCGTCGGGCACGTCGTGCCACGGATCGAACGCGTCACCCAGCAGATCGCGCGCGAAATCCCACGGCCACGAGCGGCGCGCCTCCGGCGGCAGCGCGCCGTGCCGCTCGATGTAGGCGCGCAGGAACGCCTTCGTCGGCGCGTTGCAGTAACCGCCGCCGCCACCGACGACCTCCTCGCCGAAGTCGGGCGCGTAGCGACGGCAGATCTTGGCCCACAGCTGATCGCGGCGGACTTTGGCGACGATCGAGGCGGCCGCGACCGACGCGTGCTCGAGCTCGCCGCCGTCGAGCGCCTCCAAGTGCGGCCAGCGCGCTTGCAGCGGACGAAACAGCCGCTCGCCGTCGCACACGATGCGTCGCGCCGGCGGTGCCCGCTCGATCAGCTGCGCCGCGCGCTCCTGCTCGAGCCGGTTGAGCCCGTTGTCGCGGCAGCGGCGATCGATCTCGGCCACGTCGACGACGGCGACCGCGACGTAATCGGCCGCCTCCAAGATGCGCGCGATGAACGCCAGCCGCGCCTCGTGCGCGCGCTCGCCCGAGAACGCCTTCGAGTCGGTGACGCCGGCGCGCGTCAGACCGGCGGCTTTGCGCGGGCGCAACGCGACGCAGGCCATGACCATCGGGCCCAAAATCGGGCCGCGACCGGCCTCGTCGACACCGAGGACCAGCTCGTCGTGAATGAAGGGCGCGGTCACGTCAGCGAATCTAGCGCGTTCGTCAGCTGTTCGACAGGGGCCATGACGCGCTCCTCGATCTCCAGCCGATCGATCTCCACGGCCACGCGCAAACGGGTCAAACGCGCCAGCAAGCTGCCGTAAAAACGCTCGGCCCAGGCACGCAGCGGCGCGCGCAGCTCGGTCTCGGCCACGTCGTCGCTCCACGGCGCGTCGCGCTCGAGGGCGCGCCGAATGGCCGCTTCCGACAGGTCGAGCTTGGGCAGGATGCGCGTGAAGAAGTCGTCGACGCGGCCGCCGCGCAGCCAACCGCGCGCAAAGGCGCGAAAGCGACCGAAGACCTGCTCGCCGAGCAAGGACAGCTCGGCGTCGAAGCGCGCCTCGCCGCCGGCTTGCACGACCAGCGGCCGCACGAGCGCGATGGCGCGTTCGGCCTCGGCCTCGGCGCGCACGCGGGCATCGGCGAGCAGCGCGCCCAGCCGCTCGTCGAGCAGCTGAATCAGAAAGTCGCGATCGGCCGGCGCCGCCTCGTTCGAGCCGAACGGCCAGCGCCGCGGCCGCACGAAGTCGAGCACCTCGCGCGCACAGGCCGCGTACACCGCGTCGGCGGCGTCGTTCAGCCGGCGCCGCTCGTGCACGATGAACTCGCGCGTGAACTTCAGCTGCTCGGCGCGAACGGCGCTCTCCGCCTCCGCGATCGGCTCGAGCGTGCGGCGGTCGAGCTCGGCCTGACCGCGGCCGCGCGCCTCGCCGAGCAGCTGCCGCAACCGCGCCGTCGCCGCCTCGCGCTTGATGGCGCGCGCTCGCGAGAAAAAGCGCGCCTCCAGCGCCTCGGCCAGCGCCGGATAATTCGACGCCGCCAGCTGCTCGGCGTCGCCCGACTTGCGCGCCTGCAGCGCCTCGCGCCCGGCGAACGGCACGACCGTCTCCAAGTTGTCGCCCAGCGCCGCTTGCACGTGCGCGATGATCTGGCGCAGCTCGTCGGGCGTGCAGCGATCGATCTTGTTCAGCACGCCCAAGATCTTCTTGCCCGCCGCTTTGATCCGCGTCAGCGCTTCGCCTTCGGTCGCCTTCGCCGCTTGATCGACCGTGAACAGCCACAAGACCGCGTCGGCTTCGGCGATGAACTTGCGCGCCGTCTCCTCGTGCTCGGGATGAATCGAGTTCAAGCCCGGCGTATCGACGACGTTGACGCGCTGAAGCACCTCCAGCGGATACAGCACTTCGACGACGCGGATCTTCTTCGCCTCGACGGCATCGAGCTTCTTGAGCCACTTCGGCACGTCGGCCCAGGCCAGCTCGCGCGTCGAGTCGTCGAGCTGCACGATGCGCCCTTTGCGCTCGCTGCCGTACTTGAGCACGTTGATCGTCGCCGTCGTCGGGGTGATGCCCATGGGCGCGATCTCTTCGCCGATGAGCGCGTTCACGAACGTCGACTTGCCCGAGTTGAACTCGCCCATCACCGTCACCAACAGCGGGCGATCGAGCACCTCGACGAGCCGACCGGCTTCCGGCGACAGCTCGGCCAGCTCCCGCGTGCGCGCGAACAGCCGATGCGCCTGCACCAACAGCGGATAGAGCTCGTTCGAGGTCGGCGACGGTGGCGTGGCCGACGACGGATCGCGGTAGACGTCGGCGAGCCGCGCGCGTGGCCGCGGATCGGCGGGCGCGATCTGCGCCGCGCGGCGCAGCGACGTCGCCGCCAGCGCCGGCTGACCGCGCAAGAGCGCCACCTCGGCCGCCGCCAAGCGCGCCTCGAGCCCGTCGGAGATCGCCAGCGCGCGATCGACGAGCGACTGCGCGCGATCGAGCTCGCCCGTCGCCGCCGTCGCCAACGCCGAAGCCGCCAGCGCGTCGGGATGGTCGGGATTGTCGGCCAACAGCGCGGCCGCGTAGCTGCTCGCGCGTGCCGTCGCGCCCGCGCGCAAGGCCGTCAGCAGCGCCTCCTCGATGAGCCCGCGCCGATCGAACAGGAGCAGCGGCGTGCGCGGCGTGACGCCGGCGGAGGCGCCGACGAGCGCGCGATCGTACGCCGCCAGCGCGTCGTCCCACTGCGCGGCGCCGGCGTAGACGCGCGCCAACATCGTCAAGACGTCGGGGCGCGCCGGATCGCGCTCCAGCGCGCGCATGGCTTGGTCGCGCGCGGCCTCGGGGTCGCCGCTCGCCAACGCCAAGCGCGCCAGGCCCAAGCGCGCCGAGATCTGCACTTCGTCGTCGCTCGTCGGCGACGACAAGGCGCGCTGATAGGCATCGCGCGCGTCGTTCAGTCGCTGCAGCCGCTCGAACAGATCGCCGAGCGACGCCAAGCCCAGCGGATCCGGCCGCGCCGCCTGTGCCGCGCGCTCCAAGCAGACGCGCGCCGTGTCGTAGTCGCCGCGCAAATAGAGCGCGCGGCCGAGCAAGCCTTGCGTCTCGGCGTCGTCGGGCGTGGCCGCGACCGCCTTGCGCAGCTCGCGTACGGCTTTGTCGTAGCGGCGCTGACGCAAATAGACGCTGCCCATACCGCGGTAGATTTCGGCGCGCATGGCGGACTCGCCCACGCCGGAGTCGAGCGCCGCGCGATAGGCGTCGATGGCCGCGTCGTCGTCGCCGCGGCGGCGCTGCACGTCGGCGAGCGCCAGCCACGCCTCGGGAAAGCCGGGCCGATCGCCGCCCACGCGTCGCGCCGTCGCCGCATGCTCGAGCGCGGCCACCGCGTCGTCGTGATCGCCGCGCCGCGCATAGGCCACGCCGAGCAGATAGGACGCGCGCGGATGATCGGGCCGCAGCTCGACGGCGCGTCCGAGCTCGCTCACGGCGGAATCCAAATCGCCCCGATCCAAGTACGCCGCGCCCAATTCGACATGGGCGCGAACGTCGTCGGGGACGATTAGGTCGCCGAGCTGCTCGGCGATTCGGTCGATTCGGTCGAAGATGCCCACAGTTGGTCGCGTAGCGCGGTCAAGCGCGCTTCGATCAAGGTCAGCCGCGCGGTCTGCGCCGCCAATTCCGACTCACGCACGCTCACGTCGACGCCTTGCGCGCGCCGCTCCGACAGCGCGCGGTCGAGGACCTCGGAAATGCCGCGATGAAGCGCGTCGCCGGCGGCCGTCACGAAGTCGCTCAGCCGCGCCGCGAAGTCTTCCACGATCTGCTGGAACCGCGGCGCCACCGCCTCCGCCGCCTTGTTGATGACCTCGGGCGCGCTCTTCTTCGCCTGCGACTTCAGCTCACCGGCGATGCGCTCTTTGAACACGACGGCCAAGATCGGCGCCGCCAGCGTCAACAGGCCGCCGACGAGCGTATTGACGAACAGGAAGATGCCCGTCCCCAAGGCGCCGAGCGCAAACACGCCGACGTTGTACTTGAGCGAGTCGACCTCGAGATCGATCTTCGTGTCGGCGGGACCGAGCTCGCGCGACAGCGTCGCCATCGTCGTCGCCACGTCTTCGTTGGTGACCGCGATGATCTCTTCGGCCAGCCGCTCCAGCTGCGCCGCGACTTTGTCGCCCTCTTGCTCGGCCCACAGCTTCCACGTGTCCTGAATGAACGGACCCAAGAAGCGCTTGATCTCCTCGCCGTCCGCGCGATCGATCTCCTGCGGCAGCCGCACGAGGAACTCTTTGACGAACTCCTCGAGATCGAGCCGCACGCCCGCTTCGATGGCGTCCGCTTCGGCGCGAATCTTGGCGTGATGCACCTTCAAGCGCGACTGCGCCGAGTGCAGCTGCGTGTGGACGCGCCCGATGCGCTCCTCGAGCTCCGTCAGCGCCAGCTGCAGCGAGCGCCGCTTGATGCCGAAGTTCGACGCCAAGTAGCCGCCGAGCCGCATGCCGTCGTTGATGGCGTTGTCGAGGAGCACGCGGCTGCGCTCGTCGGCGAGATAGCGGCCGAGATGACGCAGCAGCGGATCGAAGCCCGACATCGCGCGATCGGCCTCGTTGTGCGACAGCTGCCGCTTGGCCGACACCGGGAAGATGATCGGCTCCTCGACGATGCGCGCCAGATTCTCGCGGCAATAATCGAGCGCTTCCTGCCGCTCGTCCATCGTCAAAAGATCGATCTTGCCGAGCACGAAGATGAGCTTGTCCTTGGAGCGCCTAAGGATTCGCTGCTCGAGGAACGCGCGCTCCGATTGCTTGAGCACTTGCGCGCCGTCGAGCAAAAAGAGCACGGCGTCGGCGCGCGGAATGTAACCGTAGGTGATCTCGGCGCGCTGCTCGTTGATGTCGTTGACGCCCGGCGTGTCGACGAGCGTGACCTTGTCTTCCAAGATCTCGGCCGGCCAGCCGACCTCGACGAACTTGACGTGCGACGCCTCTTTGCCTTCGATCGTCACCCACTCGCCGAGCTGACGCGGGTTGACCTCGCGCGTGGTCCCGTCGGTCAGATGCGCCATCGCCCGCGGCTGCACGGCCCACGTCAGATGGTTGATCGTCGCCGTCGTGGGCGTGATTCCGGCCGGCAAGATCGCCGCGCCGCACAAGGCGTTCACGAACGTCGACTTGCCGTGGTTGAACTCGCCGAGCACGACGAGCGCGAACCGCTCTTCGTCGAGCTTCGGGATGCGCGTGTTGTTCAGATCGTTCGCCAGCGACGACATGCCTACTTCGTCGGCCAGCGCCGAGATCTCACGCAGCGCGCGCAACAATTCCTGCTTGATGGCGGCGTGCTCGCCGGCGATCGCGGTCATGCCCCTACTCCGTCGAGATCGTCGGGTTCGTCGCCTTTGCCCTTGAGAATATCGGCCACGCGCGCGTCGCACGCTTCGGGCGTGTTGCCGCCGGGCTGACCGATGATGGCGCGGTAATATTCGCTCTCGGCGAACGCGTGCAGCGCCGCGATGCGCTCGGGCGACGCGTGGGTCTTGGTCAGCGCCGACGTCGAGACATCGAGGTCGCGCGTGCACAAAAGGCCGGCACGATCGATCGTCACCACCGCGCGCCGCTGCCACGCTTGCAGCGCAGCTGTCGCCGGCGACACGATCCAGCGAACGTAGCGGGCCGCGAAGTGCTCCAAATAGTAGAGCGCCGTCGCCGGCAAGACATGCTGGTTTTGAATGCGTCCGAGCTGCCGTCCGACCGCGTCGACGAGCTCGGCGTCATTCAGATCTTCGACGAGCGCGCCCGACAAGACGAGATAGGCGTCATCCTCGGCACCCAACGTCTCGGCCGTCAGCGTGCGATCGGCCGCCGCGACATACGTCGTCGGCGCCGGCACGCGCAGCCGCTCGGCACACTTGGCCACCGCCGCGAACACGCGCGGCTCCTGCTTTTGCGTGACCTTGACCGCGCCCGCGAGTAATTCCGCGCGCGCCGCCGAGCGCCACAGCCGCTCGGTCGCCTCCAGCGCCAGCTTCACCGGCGCCAGTCGATCGAGCGCGCGCAACAGCCGCAGGTCGCCCGCATATGCGTACGCCGCGCCTTCGCGCGCCTGCGCTTGCAGCGCGCCGCGACGGCGTTCCACGTAGCGTTGAAAGTCGAAGTCGATCGTCGCCATGCCGTCGCGCGAGGTTAGCATGAACCCCACGAGCGGACGAATAGTCGCAACCGCATCTACCTCTTACGCGGCGGCCGGCGACGATCTTCTACACGGCGGATTCGTTATGGATTCGGCGGCGAGACCGTCTCGGTGTTGGGCGGCGGGGTGATCGGGCTCGATTCGTCGGAGCCCTGCTGCGCGCTGTTGCTGCCGCCGATGCCGTCCGGCCCCGTCGACGAGCCCTGCTGGTTGCCCATACCGCCGCCAATGGATGAGCCGCCGCCGTTGTTGTCGCTCGTGCCACCTTGCTGACTCATGGGCGTCGTCGTTTCGCCCGGCGTCTGCGTCGCGCCGTTGTTATGCGCGCACGCCACCAAGAGCCCGCCCGCCAACGCCATACCGATCAGCTTTTTCATCTCGAAGCCTCCGTTGTTTGTCCGTGGATCAAATGCAACGGAGGTGCCGGCTACGCGTTCGGTGACTTCTGCTTCTCGATCCAGCGACGGGTGACGCGCGCCGCGATGTCGTAGGAATCGCGCAGCTGCTCCATCATGAACTTCTCGATGCGCCCGCCGATGAGCGGCATCGACACCTTGACCTCGCCCTTGAACTCGCGCCGGCAGCGCTTGCCACCGTCGAGCGGCGTGACGATGTAATCGCCGTGCATGTTGAAGCGATCTTTGAACATGCCGGTCTCGATCTTGATCGTCATCTTGTTGGTGCCCCAGTCCATGTCGTCGATCTCGGTGTAGCCGGCCGACTTCACGACCGACTGCAGGAACGACGGGATGGGCGTCGACGGCTCACACTGCTGCTCGCGATGAAAGTGCTTCCCGTCGTCCTCTTGCTTGAGGACTTTGTACTCTTTCATCTTCAGCTCGCCGAACAGATCCTTGTTGAAATCGGGCGCCAGGAACAGCTTCCAGTAGCTCTCGGAATCGATGTCGAACTCGTGTACGAAGCTGAAGTTCATGTCGTCCTCCGCCGCGGACGGTAGCAAACTCCGCGTCCGTCGCAAACTCGCGTACGCAGCGACGCTAAACCGGCGGCCAGATGCCCATGGCGCGAAACCAGCGCGGCACGAGATACAGGCCGCGCGCCGGCTGCTTCGTCGTGCCGGCGGCGGTCTCGACGATCCAGCCGTCGCGCCACATGGCCGCCCACGTGTCGTAGTCGAAGGCGTGCGCGTGATGGCCGGCGACGAAGAAGTCGGCGCCGCGCGCCTCGACGAACATGAACAAGATGCGATCGCACTTGTCGAGCGGGTTCGAGCGCGGCGACAGCACGCCCAGCTTCACGCGCTCGACGACGCCGTCGCCGGCGACGGGCACGCTCTTGATCTCGGCCGCCGGATGGTCGGCCGTCATGCCCGGCACTTTGTTGCCGACGAGCAGCCGCTCGATGCCGTCGCCGACGCGCCCTTTGTGGCCGGCGGCGCCGCGCAACGGCACCTTCCTGCCGCGCAATTTGCCGGCGCGTTCGAGCAGCCACGCGAGCGTGTGCTCGGGCAGCACGTACTCCGACGGCGGCACGCGCCGGCCGAGCGAACGGGCGACGGCGCGTAAGGCCTCGGCGCGACCGGGCCACGGCTGCGTCCAGCGTTCGCGCCAAGCCAGCGTCAGCGCGGTGGCGTCATGTTGTAGTCGAGCGATGAAGGCGTCGGCTTCGTCGTCCGTCATTCGCCGGCGGCGCGGTTTTGCTGCAGCGCCGACAGGTCGACGTGCGCCCGTCGCTGCACGTACAGGAGCGCGAGCGCGCCGATGATCACGGCGAACCACAGCGTGCACATGCGCGTAATGAACGTCGCCGCCGCCGCCGTCGCTTTCGTCAGCCCACTCGCCTGCGCCATCAGCAGCTTGACCATGCCGATCTCTTGAACGCCTAGCCCGCCAGGCAAGAACGAGAGCGCGCCGGCGATCGTCATCGTCGCGTAGATGAACGTGCACAGTTTGATCGACGCGATGACGCCGGGAAAGCCGCGCAGCACGATCCAGAACGACAGGCACTCCGACATCCAGGCCACGAGCGACAACAGCGTCGCCAGCACCAGCGGCACCGGCGCCACCAGCGTGCGCGTCGCGGCGTAGAACTCGCGCAGCTTGGGCGCCAGCTTGCCGACCACCGGCACGGCGCCGACGAGCGTAATCACCGCCAGCGCCAGCTTCTCCGACGCGACGACCGCCACCGCGACGCCGACGAGCGCGAGCGCCACCCACGCCAGCCGTTCGCCGCCGGCCAGCGCGCCGACGCCGACGAGCGCGAGCAGCGCCAGCGCGACCAGATCGGTCAGCCGCTCGGCGACGACAATCGGCGCCGTGCGCGCCATCGGCACGCCGTGCGCCTCGCGCAGCAGATACGACTTCAGCACTTCGCCGACTTTGCCCGGCGTCACCGTGAGCGAGAAGCCGGAGAGGAAGATCGTCAGGCTATCGACGAAGGGAATGCGCACGCCGAGGCGCCGCAAATACAGCTCCCACTTGAGGTAGCGCAGGAAATAGTTGAACGCGGCCAGGCCGAGCGCGCACGCCGCCGTCGACCAGGCGTACGTGCGCAACGACTGCACGACGTCGGGAAGGCCGCTGTAACAGGCGAACGCGACGTAAAACAGCGCGCCGGCGACGATCGCCAGCGCCAGCGCGCGACTGAGCTTCACGCGTGAATTCGTGCCGGAAGTGCGCGGCGCGCGTCGGTCGAGCGAGTCATGGCGCGCAATCTACCGCGATCGCGAGAGCGGCGCCAAGCGTCGGTTAGTCGTGATCGGCGAGATCGTGCGACGCCATGTCGGTCGACTTCGCCAGGCTCAAATCACCGGTGGTGCTGGCCGTCATGTCGTTGGCGTTCGTGTTGGTCGTATCATCGCTGCAGCCGACGATGGTGGCGCCGGCGACGAACGAAACCGAAACCAGAAGAGCAATCCGCACAAATCGAAGCACGAGGAACCTCCAAGTTATCCTCGATTACTAAGCAAGGCTGATGCCGAGCGGATCTACGCGGAAGTCCGCAGGCGCACATCGGTGCAGTCTGACATCTGTGTCTTGACGGGCCTCAGTCAGCCGGCTAGCGTCGTTGCAATGTCCAGCAAGAAGGCTGTGATCCTCATCGCCGACGACGATCCCGAGATCTTGACCATGCTCGGGATTCGCTTGTCGAAAAAAGGCTATGAGGTGCTCGAGGCGGTCGATGGCAACCAAACGCTCAATCTAGCCCGCAAACATCATCCCGACCTGGTGCTGCTCGACGTCATGATGCCCGGCCGCAACGGCTGGGAAGTGGCGAAAGAGCTGCGTTCCGACGACGAGTTCGCCAACCTCGGCATCGTCATGCTGACAGCGATCGGCGAGAAAGTGAACGAGATGACGTCGCCGCTGTACGGCGCCGATGCCTATGTCGACAAGCCGTTCGACTTCTCGGAGCTGGAAACGAAGATCAAAGAAGTGCTCGCCGCGCGCGCGAAGCTCTCGTAATCCCGCCTCGCTCCGCCCTT
This sequence comes from uncultured delta proteobacterium, assembly GCA_963785725.1. GTDB lineage: Bacteria > Myxococcota_A > Polyangia > Palsa-1104 > Palsa-1104 > JAQBQH01. Next base: position 144,912 of record CAWAWS010000019.1, read on the forward strand.
TCGTTCGACCGATTCCCGACCACGTTCGCGACGAAGGCGTCGCCGGCCGTCGCTATTTCTCGCGATAGGTCGTGCCGAAGAGCGCGTCGCAGATCGGGAACGTGATGTTGAAGTTGTGCTTTTGCATGTGCGCGTGATCGTGATGGGTCCGGTGATGACCGCGCAACGTCCGCACCAACCACAAGCGGCCGATGAAGCTGTCGGGCGGCTGGTGATAGGCGAAATGCAGCCATTCGTAGGTCAAGAAGTAGCCAATCGCGGTCGCCACGAACAAGCGCGCGATATTCGCCGTCGTCAGCCACGCCAATAACGCGCCCACCGGCAGCGCGAACAGGCCGAAGAAGAAGACGATCAAGACCGGCGGAAACAGCACCATGTAATAGTCGCGCGGCGATTCGGCGGCCATCGCGTCGTGGCGATAGTAGTTGTGATGCGACGGCGTGTGGCGCTCGAAGACCATGGAAAAGCCGCGAATTCGATGGTGCATGACGCCTTTGTGCCCGCGATATTCGACGTAATTCGCGAACAGAAACGTCAGCGGAATGGTCAGCAATTCGAGCGCGTGAAGATCGCGAATGCGCGTGATCGAATAGGCGATGACCGATAGCGAAACGATCGACGTGAACGCGAAATGGGCGCGTCCCGAGTAGCGCGGCGAGATGTACTTCGCGGCGAATCGCGCGCGAAATTCGGCGACGTCAGGCGGCAGCATTCGCCGGCGCCTTCGGCAATAAGCGGAAGAGCATGGCCAAGGCGGCGATGCCGATGATGTTGAGCGCGGCGTCGACGCCGAGCAGGCCGCGCGCGCCGCGCCAGTGGTGGAAGCGCGTGTCGACGAGGCCGACGTAGGCGATGGCGGTGTTGCCGGCGGAGACGAAGAGCTGATACTGCGTCGACGCGGCGGCGCCGCCGGTGCCGATGGACTCGAGCACGACCGACGAGAACGACGCGTAGCAGAAGCCGGCGACGAACAAGTAGGCGCTGACACCGATGCCGTAGGTCGGCGGCGTCAGTGGCGCGAGCATCATGGCGACGCCGCAGACCGCGGTCAAAAAGCCGGACAAGAGGTACATGGCGCGGCGGTTGACGCGATCGCAGACGTAGCCGCCGATGAGCGAGCCGGCGCCGGTGACGAGGCCGTTGACGGGGCCGTTGATGAAGCCGGCCATCGCGTCCGACGCGTGATAGTCGACGGCCAGCGCCGAGAAATAATTGAGCAGCGCCGCGGTGCCGACGGGCGAGATGCAGAACAGCATGCCCGACCAGCCCGGCCGCGAACGGGCGACGCGCGCCACGTCGCGCCACAGCGACAAGAACACCGCGGCGACGCGGCGCCGTGGATGCGCCGGCTCGACGATCGTCAGCACCGCCAGCGACGGCAAGATCATCATCGCCGCCAGCGCCAGACCGACGGTGAGCGGCTGACAGCGCTCGGCCAACGACAGCGTCAGCCAGGCGCCGAGCGCGCCGCCGGTCAAGTTGCCGAGGTTGAGCCAGCCCGCCGTGGCGCCGCGTTTTTCGTCGGGAATCGAGGTGGCGATGAGACCGCCGTTACAGCTGGAGATGAGGCCGGACATGACGCTGGCGGCGAAGATGAGGCCGACATAGCTGTTGATGCGCGACGGCAGCGGCATCGTCAGCGCCAGGCACAAGCAGATCGCGCTCAGCGTCGCGAAGAGCACGAGCCAATGTTTGCGCTTCGGTCCGATGTCGACGAGCGGCGTGTACAAGAACGCCAGCGCCGACGGAATGTAGAGCGCGGCGCCGTACCAGCCGATGTTCTCGACGGAGATGCCCGCTTTGCGCGTGAAAAACGGCATCGTCGAGGCCACGAAGCCGGCGGAGATTCCGTAGGGCATGGCGGTGATGCCGAAGATCCACGATGGCGGCACGGCTGCATCCGCGCTGGGCAAGCGTAGGTTGTCGTCGCGCATCGTCGGTGTCATCATGAAGGCCCACGGCCGCAATGAGCAACGACGAAAAGAAGGGCGTATCCCGGCGAGATCTGTTGACGTTCTGGCGTAAACCGCTGGAAACGGTGGCCAAGACGGTGCGTCCGCCGGAGCCGCTGCCGGTGCCGATTCGCCGGCCGCCGCCGCTGCGCCCGCCGGGAATGCTGCAGGAGCTGCTGCTGGTCAAGCACTGCGCGCACTGCAACTTGTGCGTCCAAGCCTGCCCTGCCGACGCCATCTTTTCGCTCGGCGCCGATTGGGGCGCGGCCGCGGGCACGCCGGCGATCGACGCGCGCAAGCAGCCGTGCGTGCTCTGCGACGGCTTGAAGTGCACGCACGTCTGTCCGTCGAGCGCGCTGTTGCCGACCTACGTCAACCACGACGTTACGATGGGCACCGCGCGCGTCGATACGAAGACGTGCCTGACGTACCAAGGCCAGCCGTGCACGGCCTGCAAAGACCACTGTCCGCAAGTGGGCGCACTGACGTTCGACGAGGTCGGTCACTTGCAAGTCGACCCGCTCAAGTGCGTCGGCTGCGGCTTGTGCGAGCACTACTGCCCCACCGAGCCGCAATCGATCCGCGCCATTCCGCGAGATTGAACGTGCAGACGGTCGTCGACGCGCTCACGCATCCGCATCCGTGTCGCTGCGATTGCTTCGCGACGTTGACGCTCGAGGAGCGCGTGCGCGGCATCGAGGCGCTCTATCGCATCGACGACATCCTGCGCGGCTGGAATTACCAGCCGATCTACGATCTCGCCGCCGACGGGCTCTATCGCCGCGCGCAGCGCGAGAACGATCCCAAGTATCGCGGCATCCCCATGCGCGACGACGCCTGCGTCTACCGTCGCCTCGTCGGTTTCGCCGTGCACGAGCTCATCCACGCGCTCGAAGGCGATCCGACGCAAGCCAACTACGGCATCGCGTGGGGCGCGCCCTATTGCGTGCCGGTCGAGTTACCCGAAGGCCAAGAAGCCGAGTTCTTGCACCGCTTCAACGTCGGCGAGGCGCGCGCCTTCACCGGCCTCGCTCCCGTCGCCAAGGCGCTCTTCGGCATCGACTACGCCGTCTACAGCGCGCGCGACGTCGGCACCTACGGCTTCGTCGGCGGCAACGCCATCGTCGAGCCGCCGCGCGGCTGCCGTCCGGTGCCGCATTGGGACTCGAATCATCATCCGCGCGAATATCGCCAGCTGGCGCGCGCGCTCGAAGCCGCCGAACGCGACGTGTTCGACGACGCGCGGCTCGCCGACTACGCCGCGCGCATCGCGCCCGCCGAGGCCCGCGGCCGCGCCGCCCGCAAGACGAAGTACCCGCCCGCGACCGATCTCGCGCGGATCACGCCCAAATTACCCGGCCGCAACGATCCCTGCTTGTGCGGCTCCGGCGCCAAATTCAAGAAGTGCCACGGCGCGAACGCCTGACGCCGGCAGCGACAACGCGGCGATTGGGCCGCTCGCGAAGCTCAGGCGCTGGGACGAACGGTCTGCAGGAACGTCTCGGTTCCCTTGCGCAGATAGGCGTCGGCGATTTTGGAGGCCGCTTCGCCCTCTTTGCTGCTGATCGCCTTCAGCAGATCCTTGTGATGCTTGCGCACGGCCTGGCCCGGCGGATTGAACTGCGCGAAAAACGGCGCGTACGACAACACCGCCGACCGAATCGTGTTGATGAGCAGCTGCATGACGCGATTTCGCCCCGCGTGCGCCATCGCCACGTAAAACTCGAAGTCGACCTTGAGCAGCTCGTTCAAGTCGAGCTGCGGATCGGTCGCCTGCTCCGCGATCGACTCCAGCTTCTTCAGATCGTCGGCATCGGCGCGCTCCGCCGCTTGCCGCGCCACTTCGCGACCGAACCAGCGGCGAAAGTCGAGCATGTCGGTCAAGACGTCGAGGTTGGGCAGCCCATCGCCCGAGATCAGGTGCGACACTAGCTCGACGCCCGCCGTCTGCATGAAGTCGAGCACGCGCGTGCCGTCGCCTTGGCGGGTCTTCACCAAACCCATGTGCTCCAAGGACTTGATGGCCTCGCGCAGCGACGCGCGATTGACGCCGAGCTCTTCGGCGAGCTTGCGCTCGGGCGGCAGCTTGTCGCCGACCTTGTACTCGCCGCGTAGGATGAGTCCGCGCAGCTGCTGGACAATTTCCTCAGCAACCCTCGGTTTTCCCACCGGTCTGAACATCGGACCGAGATGCTAGCCGAAGTCCCTACCCTTGGGAACTTGAAACCAGCGACGCGCGACCATTATAATGGGTGCTTCGATGTGGCGTTTGGCCTTCATTGCCTTCGCATTTCTGTCGTTCAGCGCTGTCGGCTGCACCGGCCGCGACGGCGTGCATGACGCCGGCGACAGCGCGCGCGGCATGGTCAAGGTCGGCCTCTCGTACACGCACACGGTCGGCACGCCCGCGTCCGACGTGCAGTTCGACGCGCAGGCGCGCTTCGTCCGTTATCGCGCGTTCGATCCGGCGAGCGTCCCGACCATCCTCGGTTTCGCCGACTTCGACGCGGTTCCGCTCGATAGTTGCAAGGTTTCCGACGGCACCGCCGAGCTCGACGATGCGCTCGCCGCCGACGGCGTCGGCCCGGCCGCCGAAGTCGCGCTGCTCGACGCCGGTCGCCTCGACGTGCGCGGCCCGGTCAATCGCGGCACGCTGAGCCAGAGTCATTATCCCGAGCTCGTCCCGTTCGTCTCCGGCGTCGTCTACGGCGTCGAATCGGCGACGCCGGTGTCGCTCGGCCTCGGTCAGCCGTATCAAGTCAGCGGCGAAGGCGGCGCCGAAGTGGGCGCGTTCGCCGCGCAAGTGACCGCGCCGCGTGCGTTTCCGTCGCTGGTCGAGCGCACGCTGATCTTGCGTCATGGCGACGATCTCGATCTACGCTGGGCCACCGAAGCGCAACCGTCGACGGAGCCGCTGCTCATCGAGGTCAAGTGGACGTCGCGCACGAGCACGCGCGCCATTCGCTGCCGCGCCCGCGACGACGGCTTCTTCAGCGTTCCGCACGACGACTTCGACGGGCTGCCGCCGGCGAGCGCGCTGTCGAGCTTCACGGTCACCGCGTCGCGCCTGGCGCGCGGGCCGTTGGCGGCGCCCGGCGCCGGTCGCGGCGAGCTCACCGTCGCGCTCAAAGACACGGCCGCGCTTCAGGTCTCGCCGTGAGTCGCGGCCTGAGCGATCGTCGATGAGCCCGGGCGCGAGCCGCAGCAACCTTCGCCAGCACAAGCGCTCTCCGCTCGAGCTCCCCATCATCGTCAGCGACGCGGCCAACAAGGTCGAGGCGCACATCGAGTTCAACACCCAAGATTTGTCGGTCGGCGGCGCCTTCATTCGCTCCGATCTCCTGTTCGAAGTCGGCGAAGAGCTGCAGCTCGACTTCGCGCTTCCCGACGGTCGGACCGTGCAGGCGCGCGGCAAAGTGGTGCGCGTGGCCCGCGACTCCGGCGACGACGTGATTCCCGGCATGGGTATCCAGTTCGTCGCGCTCTCCGACGCCGATCGCGAGTCGATCCGCGCCCTCTGCACGCGAGGCTCAAATGGCTGAGACGATTGAGGAAGTCAGCTACAACTACGAGGACGAAGGCAAGCTCGTCCGCAAGGAAATGAAGAAGGAAATCCTGACCAAGGGCGCCTGGGCCACGGTCATGTTCTTGTACCAGGAGCTCGATCGCAAGAGCGAGAAGTGGGGTCAGCCCAAGGTCTCGATCGTGCGCTTCAAGAAGTCGGGCGGCGTCTATCGCAAGCAGTCCAGCTTCAACATCTCGTCGGAGAAGCAGGCGCGCCAGATCGTCGGCGTCATCGAGAAGTGGTACACCGAGGTCGGCCCCGACACCGAAGGCGCCGACGCCGACGCGCCGGAGTCCGGCGAAGAAGGCTGAGCCTTCCCGGCGCTCGCCCGGCGGCGCAACGAAGGGCGATCCGTCACCGTCCAGATTTTGGACAGATCGATCTGACTAGTTCTCGATAGTTACGCTGCGCATGGGATTTGCTGAGCCCGGCGCCCATGCGAACCTACAACGTCACCATTCTCCTGCTCGCGGCCGTCGCCGGCGGCTAAAGCGTCGCGTCCGCCAACAGCGCACAAGACGAGTCGGCGCAGCTCTCCGCCGATGCGACGAAGCCGGCGCCGGTTTACGGCGACGTCGAAGACGCGCTCGCCAACGGCGACGAGTCGCAGCCTGGCGCAGCATCTACACGACGCTGCAGAGCAACTTCGACGACATCTGCGGCGACACTTACTGCGGCAGCGACTACTCGAACTTGGAGCCGATTCGCTTGCGCTGCAGCTTCGATGCGGCCAGCGGGCTCATGAAGAATTGCGCCTACGTCTTCGCCGGCAGCTACGAAGTCATCACGCCCGCGACGGGCACGATCAAGGTGACGGCCAAGACGTTCTCCTGCCATTTGCCCGTCTCCGGCATTCCGCTCGCGACGTTCATGTCGACGCTGACCGCCGCCGGCACCACTCCCCCGCTGCGCCGTCCGCTGCCCGGCACGTCGACCTCGATCTACGACGCGCTTGGCGGCTGCCTGCCGTAATCGCTCTGGTCGCGCAGCCCATCGGGACGCGGCGCGAGCATCGCCACGCGCAGCTGCAGTCGCAGCGGGTGGCTCGCGAGCGGCGCGTGCGCACGCGCGGCGAGATCGATCGCGACCATCATGCGCGCGCCCGCCATGCGCCCTTCGTAGACGTCGAAATCGCGCGGCCAGCTCGCCAAGTACGCGCCGCGCGCCTACTTCGAAGGTTTGCGGAAGCGATCGAAGAAGCCGCCGCCGCCCTTTTCCTTCTCGCGCCGCATGTTGATGAGGCGCATCTCGCGCTCGGCGTCGAGCAGCCGCGGATCGAGATCCTTGGCTTTGCGGAACATGTTGTAGGCGCGGTCGATGTCCTTCTCTTCTTTGAGGCAGACGCCGAGGTAGTAATACGCGCGCCCGCACATCGGGGACAGCTTGAGCGCCTGGCTGAACAGCGGCTTGGCGTCGGCGTGCGTCGTCTGGCCGGCGCAGACGCGCGCCCACGTCAGGAACGCCAGGTGCTCGCCTTCCGTCGGATTCAGCGCCACCGACTGCTCGAGCTCGCGAATGGCGCCGAGAAAATCGTTCTTCTTCAGCAGCATCTCGCCGCGACGGAAGGCCATCTCCGCCTCGAGCATCTTCATGGCCTTGGCGTGCGCTTCGGCGTCGTCACCGCTCGGCTTCGCCAGCGAGGCCTTGTAATCCTCGCGCCGCGCGTCGTCGTAGAGCGTGCCGTAGGCCTCGGAGATGCGGCGGAAGATCTTCTCGACCTCGCCGCGCAGCGCTTCCAGACCCAGCGACGGCAACCGATCGGGATGGTAGCGCTTGGCGGCGACGAAATAGGCCTGCTTGACCTCGTCCTTCGTCGCGGCTTGCGGAATCTCCAGCACTTCGAACAGGTTTTGCGTCTCGACGACGTTGGCCTTGGCGATCAGCTGGCGGCGCACGCTCTCGGAATCGGGCGGCCCTTGGTCGAGGCCGGTGACGCTGGCCGGCGTCGGCACGCGCAGTCGCGGCTGCGACGCGCCCGACGACGCGTGTGCCAGCTGCTGCAGCGGCGACTGTCCGGCCGTCGGCAGCCGCAAAATACCCGACGGATCGTTGGCCGTCGGCAGCGGGCCCACTTGCGAGTGCGACTTCACCGGCAGCGGCGTAACCTGCGAAGGCATGCGGAACGCGCCCGATGCGTCGGTCGGCGCGGCGTTGGCGTTGGGCGGCAGCGGCGTCTCCGAACGCCGACGCAGTCGCGGCACTTCCGAGGCCGCTTTGACGTCGAGCGCGTCGGTGATGTAGAGCGCGTAGACCAGCGCGTGCACCGGCTGCTGCGGCAAGCCCGAGGCTTCGACGAGATCGGGCAGCGTCCAATAGCCCTTGCGCAGCAGCTCGGCGACGCGGCCGTCGTCGGGGCCGACGCCATAGCGCGCGATGTCCTCGGGCGACGCCGTGCAGCGAATGGCGCGCGACTCGAGCAGGAACAGCGCCGCTTTCAGGCGCTCGGCGTTCCAGGCGCTGCGCACGCCGTGATAGACCGCGCGCGCCGGATGAATGCGCAGCGACTCCGACTTCTGCAGCCCTTGATCGTGGTCGCCGGCGACATACTCGAAGGTCCCGTCGTTCAAGAAGAATAGGCGATGCAGCTTGCGCCGCACTTGCGCCTTCAACGCCAGCCGCACCTGGTCTTCGTTGACGATGCCCTTTTGCAGCAGCATGTCGCCGTAGCGCTGACCGGCTGCGGGCGGCTCGGCGAGCGTCCGCTTGTAGGTCGCCTCGTCGATGATGCCCATCTCGAACAGGACTTTACCGAGTAATTCCGCGGAACCCGGCAACGTCACCGCGACCGGATAGCCGCCGCGCAAGAAGACGTCATGACGGCCGGCGCGATTTTGAATGTGCAACACGCCCGTCGCCTGCTGCCCGAACAGCTGCTGCAACAGATGCGGGAGCGGCTCGTCGGCGAGGTTGCCGTTCACGGCCGCTTCCTCGACGATGCGACGTACCACAGCGCGGCGGTCATCACCGCAACGACGAGGAGCCCTGCCGCGATCGGATCGGCTTCCACCATGGCCAGTCCACGATTCTGAAGCGAGCGCGCGACACGGTCAATGCGGAACGGCAGCGTCAGTATTATTGAGCATTTCCGACGCGATCGGCGGCCAACGTAGACGGCACGGCGATGGTCTGGCCGGCGACGGTGAAGTGCCACGTCCATTTGCCGTTGGCGATCGTGTCCGACTGGTAGTCGATCTGCGGCCGCGCGACCGAGACGTCGAGCAAGCTGGCCGCGCCGTCGTCGACGCTGACGTTGGTCAAGACGAGCTTGTCGACCTCGGTCGTGACGGCAGCGGCGACGATGTCGAGCGCCGCCGTGCAGGCCGCTTCGATCGTCGATGCCGGCAACAGATCATCGATGCCGTCGGAGATCGCCTGCGCCGCCGCGTGGCACGGCACGAGCGTCGTCAGCGCGCTCTGCAAATCGGTGGCGCCGAGCGGCGCGAACAAGAGCGGGCTCGCCGCCTGCAACATGAGCTGACCGAGCGGCAAGGTCATGTTGCCGCCGGCCAGCGTCAGATCGGCGTCGGCGACCGGCGCATTGGCGTGCGGCGTCACCGTGCCCGTCAGCGTCGCCTGCGCCAGCTGCTGCGCGTTGGCGTCGAGCAGCACGACCGACGACTGGTTCAGCAGCGTGAAACCGATGCTCGATAGTTGCTGATCGATCTTCACGTTGCCGTTCGCGTCCGGCGTATGCAGCGTCAGCGTCTGCCGAATCGCCATCGTATCCGCCAGCTGGCTGATGCCGGCGATGATCGACGCGATCTGATCGGCCACCGGCACGTTGGCGTACAGCTCGTCGGTGATCAGCTTGTCGAGCAGGCTCGCCAACAGATCTTTGACGAAGCTCGGCAGCCCATTGATGGCGCTCGACAGCGTTGGAATGTCGGCCGCGCAGACGAGCGCGATGATCGCCTGGCCCGGATGGTCGTGCAGCTCGGTCAGCGCGGCCAACGACGGTCCGATCGCGCCCGGCAGCACGCCGTTTTGCGTCAGGTCGATCGGCGTCACCGTCGCGTAGATGCCGGCGTAGTCGGCCGTCGGCTGCGTCACCGGCGGAATCGTGATGCCGCCGTCGCTCGCCGGTGGCCCCAGATCCGGCGACGACGCCGGTGGCTCGCTGGGCGCGCCCGCGCCGGCGCTGCAGCCGAACATCGCCCACGTCAGAAACAGCATCAGCGCATATTTCAGAAGCTCTCGGTTCATGTTGTCCCCTCCCGGCCGCGAGCCGATTGCAGCGCCAATGCCACGACGCGTCCAAACGATTACGTATGCTTACGGCCATGAGGTGCGACATCTGGAGACATCCGTACCCAAGGTAGGCAACAATGCGCGAGGTCAATTGTCTACAGGCCTAATGAGGCGCGGACGCAAGGTCCCATCTACAATCCGCGCGTGCCCGGCATCGGCCTCATCACCAACCCGCGCTCGCGCGTGAACTTGCGCGACCCGGGGCGCGCGCGCCGGCTCGGCTATCTCATCGGCAGCCACGGCGTCGCCGAGGCCACGAAGTCGCTCGACGACCTCTATCGCGTCTGCGAGGAGTTCTACAAAGAGCGCATCGACGTCCTCGGCATCTCGGGCGGCGACGGGACGCTGCATCACACGCTGACGGCGATGATCAAAGCCTACGGCGACACGCCTTTACCGCCGGTGGCCATCTTGCGCGGCGGGACGATGAACACGATCGCGCGCTCGTTCGGCATCTTCGGCGACTCGAAGACGCTGACCTACGAGCTGACCGAGAGCCAGCGACTCGGCAAATTGCACGAGATTCCCAGCTTCGAGCGCGAGATCCTGCAGATCGGCGACAAGTACGGCTTCATCTTCGGCAACGGCATCATCTACAACTTCCTGCACGAGTATTACGCGACGGGAAAACCGTCGCCGACGACCGCCGCGCAATTGATCGCGCGCGCCGCCGGCTCGACGATGTTTCGCACGGCGCTGGCCAAGCGCATCTACAAGCGCTTTCGCGCCCGCGTCGTGTCCGACGGCGATCGTTGGGCGTGCGAGGACTTCATCACCGTCGCCGCCGCCGTCGTCGAGCAGATCGGCCTCGGGTTCAAGCCGTTCCGCCGCTGTAACGAGCGCAGCGACGCCTTCGCGCTGCTCGGCATCCACACCGACGCCGCCGGCTTCGTCGCCGAATTGCCGCGCATCTTGGCCGGACAGCCGATGCGCCGCGACAAAGTCATCGATCGCGTGGCGCAGGTCGTCACCTTCGAGTCGGACGAGAAGCTCGAGTACATCATCGACGGCGACACCTATGTGCAAGATGGCGTGCTGACGCTGCGATCGGGTCCGAAGCTGCGCTTTTTGCGATTGAACGTGGTATGATCGCTTTCGGGCCAACGTGAGCTCGTCATTTCCGCTGCGATCCATGCGCATTCGCTTCGCCGGTGAGACCAACATCGGCTTGAAGCGCGCACACAACGAGGACAGCTTCTTCTTGCCCGAGGGTGATCGGCTCGTCATCGTCGCCGACGGCATGGGCGGCCACGCGTCGGGCGAAGTGGCGTCGAAGATGGCCGTCGACACCGTCGCCGAGCACTTCCGCAACACGGCCGAGGACGCCGAGCTGACTTGGCCCTTCAAGCTCGACGGCGCCGACAAATACGACGCCAACCGCTTGTCGACGGGCATCAAGCTGGCCAACTTGCGCATCTTCGACAAGGCGCAGCGCGACGAGGGCTGCCACGGCATGGGCACGACCATCGTCGCCAGCCTGTTCCTCGACGACAAAGTGCTCATCGGCCATGTCGGCGATTCGCGCGTCTATCGCTTGCGCGACGGGCAGCTGACGCAGCTGACCGAAGATCACTCGCTGCTCAACGACTACATCCGCATGAAGCGCCTGTCGTCGGAGGACGTCGGCAAGTTCCCGCACAAGAACGTCATCGTGCGCGCGCTCGGCATGAAAGAGTCGGTGCAGGTCGACCTGCTCAGCGATCCGACGAAGCTCGGCGACGTCTACCTGCTGTGCAGCGACGGCTTGACCGGCATGGTCGACGACGCCGGCTTGAGCTACATCATCTCCGAAGAGCCCGACCTCGACACGGCCTGCGAGCGGCTCATTCACGCGGCCAATCGCAACGGCGGGCAAGACAACATCACCTGCTGTCTGGCGCGCCTCGAAGCGCTGTAAGACTTATTGTCACTTCGACAATAAGTCGGCGACTTCGCGTCAGTCCGACGTAACTGGGAAGACGCCTTTGGGCGTGACGATGGCGTCGCTGATCTCGCCGCGCACGACGCTGTCGGGCCAGACGACGACGCGGTCGAGCCGCGCGTCGGCGTGCACGCGGCTGCGCGCGCCGACGACGACGCGCGCGCTCAGCTGCGCGCCGGCTTCGACGTGCGCCGTCGTCGCGATGCGCGCGATCGGGCCCGGTGGATGCGTCAACGTGGCGGCACCGGACAAGAGGTTCCAGTTGCCTTGCAGGTAGCGCTGCGGCGTCGAGTGCTCGTGCCAATAGCTTTGGTAGCGTAGGCCTTCGATGCGTTCGCCGGCGAGCAGCGCCGGGATATACGCCTGCCGGATCGAGTCGGATTCGCCCGCGCGCGGCAAGCGATCGACCAGCCGCGGCGACAAGACGTGCACGCCGGTGAACATGCAGGCGTGCGTGCCGACTGCGCCTTGGCCGACGATGCGCGTGACGCGGCCGTTGTCGTCGACGTGAATCGCGCCCCATTTTTCGGCGTCGGGCACTTCGCGCAGGACCATCGTGGCCGTGGCGTTGGTTGCGTCATGATGACGTAAAGTCGCGCCGATATCGATGTCGCTCACGATCTTGCCGTTGACGACGACGAACGACGCTTGGCCGCCGCGCGTGAGCCAATCTTGCAGCTGCACGATGCCGCCGCCGGTGCCCAAGATCGTCGCCTCTTCGGAGTAGTGGAAGCCGTCGCCGAGCTCGGCGCGGATGAGCTCGCCGCGATGGTGCAAGTTGACGGCGATCTCGTCGATGCCGTGGCCGCGCAGGAGCGCGACGGCGTAGCGAATGAGCGGAATGTCGCAGACGGGCAAGAGCGGCTTCGGGCGCTCGTCGCTGAGCGCGCCTAGTCGTGTGCCGAAGCCGGCGGCGAGGATGAGCGCGCGCGTCATGTGGCGGGCCGCTCGAGCTGGATGAAGCGGCGATCTTCGACGGCGCCGACGGTCTTGCGATAGAACTCTTTGGGGCCGATCCAGGCGATGACGCCGGCTTCGGGCAGGCCGCGCACGTCGTGAAGGCAGCGCAGGAGTAAGGCCTCGCCGAGGCGCTTGCCGCGATGCGCGCCGTCGGTGCCGGCGGGGCCGAACCAGCCGAGGCCTTGGTTGTTGCCGTCGGCGGCGGCGAAGGCGACGGGCGCCGCGTAGTCGCCGTCGAGGAACGCGACGTGCAGCGCGCGGCGCGGGCCGTCGAGCGCGCGGCCGGCCTCGAGCGCCCACACCGGCGCGAAGCGGCGGCCGATCCAGTCGAGCGCGAGCGCGCGCGTGGTTGCGTCGACTCGACATAAAGTATAGCCGGCGACGTCGGTGATCGGCGGCAGCGTGTCCATGGGCGCGCGAATGTTCTCGACCATCCCCACTTCGCGGAAGCCGCGCGCGTCGAAGAAGGCGCGCGCGTCGGCGTAGCGGCCGTCGACGCCGGGCGACAGGTAATTGCCGGGGTGGTCGCCGACGCGCAGGGTCGCCGTCGGCTGCTCACGCTGAATGTGGTCGAGCAGCGCCGAGCCGATGCCGCGCCGGCGCTGCGCTTCGTCGACGGCGATGAGCTTCAGCCAGCGGCCGGCGGTGGCGGCGACGCCGACGAGCACGCCATCCTCAGCGAAGGCGCCGAGCGCCGCGCCTTGCCGCGCGCCGTTGCCGCCGAACAGCTTCTCCTCGGCGACGACGGCGATGTTGTCACGCGGTAACGAGCGAGCCAGAAGAGTAATCGCCGCGGGCAGTTGCTCACGGTCGAGGGACGCGATGCGCACCAATAGATCCTACCACTCTGCTACGCTCTGCCGCCATGCGCTTAGCGGTTCTAGGGACTGGCTACGTCGGCCTCGTGGCCGGCGCCGGCTTCGCGGACTTCGGCAACGACGTCATCTGCGTCGACATCGACGCCGAGAAAGTGGCGCGGCTCGAGCGCGGCCTCCTGCCGATCTACGAGCCCGGCTTGGAGCCGCTCGTCGTGCGCAACGTCGCCGAGAAGCGGCTCTCGTTCACCACCGAGATCGGCAACGCCGTGCCGGGCGCGGACGTCGTCATCATCGCCGTCGGCACGCCGTCGGCGCACGACGGCTCGGCCGATCTGACGCAGGTGCTCGCCGCCGCGGCCGCCATCGGGCGCGCCATCACCGGCTTCACCGTCATCGTCACCAAGAGCACCGTCCCCGTCGGCACCGCGGCCAAGATCAAAGCTGCCGTCGCCGCCGTCACGACGCAGCCGTTCGCCGTCGCCTCCAATCCCGAGTTCTTGAAGGAGGGCGACGCCGTCAACGACTTCATGAAGCCCGATCGCGTCATCATCGGCAGCGACGATCCGCGCGCGCTCGACGTCATGCGCCACTTGTACGGCCCGTTCGTGCGCACCAACGATCGCATCTTGGCGATGGATCCGGTCTCGGCCGAGCTCACGAAGTACGCGTCCAACTCCTACTTGGCGACGCGCATCTCGTTCATGAACGACGTCGCCAACTGGTGCGAGCGCGTCGGCGCCGACGTCGAGAACGTGCGTCGCGGCATGGGCATGGACCCGCGCATCGGCAACAAGTTCCTCTTTCCCGGCGTCGGCTACGGCGGCAGCTGTTTTCCGAAGGACGTCAAAGCGGCGATGCACACGGCGCGCGAGCACGGCTGGCCGCTCGAGATCTTGGAGTCGGTCCATCGCGTCAACGAGCGGCAAAAAGGTCTGCTCGCCGACAAGATCTTCAAGCACTTCGGCGGTTCGCTCGACGGCAAGATCATCGCCGTCTGGGGGCTCGCGTTCAAGCCCGGCACCGACGACGTGCGCGAGGCGCCGGCGCTGACGGTGATCGAGCGGCTCCTGGCCGCGGGCGCCGTCGTGCACGCGCACGATCCCGTCGCCAACGAGAGCTTCCACAAGCTGATGGGCGATCGTTTACGTTACTTCGACAATAACTACGACGCGGCCAAAGACGCGCACGCGCTCGCGCTCTTGACCGAGTGGCATCAGTTTCGTCGCCCCAACTTCAAGCGGCTCAAAGAGGCGATGGCCGCGCCGCATCTGTTCGACGGCCGCAACGTCTGGGAGCCGGCGGAAGTGCGCGCGCTCGGCTTTACGTACGAAGGCATCGGCCGGCCATAATCGCGGCTACAATAGGCAGCCGATGGAACGCACGCTGCCGCTGAGCCAGGATCTCGATTGGTTGCCGCCGCGCTATCGCGCCATTCGTTGGGGTGTGGCCGGCTCGATTTGGACGGCGTTGGCCGGCGGCGTCGGCGCGCTCATCTTCTTGCCGCACATGCACGTCGCCGTCTTCGGCAAGGGGTTCGCCGCCATCGCGGCCGGTGGTTATTACGCGGGAGACGCGGCGGCGCGGCGCGTGTTGCGCGGGCGCTTGCGCAAGCTGGCCAGCGGCGCGGTCGAGACGTCGCGACTGCCGCAACAAGCCGACGGCGATCTGATGCACGTCGTCGGGCGCGTGCGCTTGATGTCGGCGCACAACGGGCGAAATCACTTGGAAGGGCTCATCGACGCCTCGCCGGCGGTGTGGCGGCGCGTCGTCTTCGGCTTCAGCGGCCGGACCGAGCGCGTCGTCTACGAAGCGGGCGTCGACTTCCAGCTCGTCGGTGATGGCGGCGAGCCGATCGTCATCGAGACGGGCGAGTCGCGCTTGCTAGCGCCCGATCGCAAGGGCAAGTCGTTGCCGGACGTGCATCCGGCGGTGGCGCGCCTCGAGTCGCTGCCGCTGCCGAAATTCATGGAGCAGACGCTGGCGCAGCGGCAAAAACGGCGCGGCAAAGGCAAGAAAGTGCCGGCGCTCGTCGTGCAAGA
The DNA here is from genome assembly GCA_963785725.1 of uncultured delta proteobacterium. GTDB lineage: Bacteria > Myxococcota_A > Polyangia > Palsa-1104 > Palsa-1104 > JAQBQH01. The sequence goes on from CAWAWS010000019.1 coordinate 160,415, forward strand.
GCGGCTCCTGCGCGAAGGCGATCTGGTCGAGGTGCTCGGCTACAAGTCGCGCGTCATCGATCCGACGATGGCCGATCGCATGGAGCGCGACACGCCGTTTCGCGCGACCTTACGCGGGGGTCCCGGGCTGCCGCTCTTGATCGCGCCGCGGGAAACGTAGCGCCCAGCGGCCGGTACTTAATGTCAATGTGACAAAAAGTGCCAACAAGATCGCCGCCGACTTCGGGCTCTTGCCGTCGACGGCGAACTCGAGCGGCCACCAGTCGATGCGAGCGCGCGCCCAGCCGTCGGACAGGTTCACCGGATAGGGCACGACCGACTTCCAGGGCGCGTCTTCGTCGAGGTCGGGATCGTTGCGGAGGACGTGCGACAACAGCCACGCCTGACCGCGCAGCGGCGAAAACGTCGGCACGTAGTGGCCGTGCGACAGATGCTCGGTGTACCAGCCGGCGGCGCCCGTCTGATCTTTGACGGCGATGAGGATGCGGATGTAGTGGTCCCAATAGATCGACGCGCCGAGCAGCTGCATCGAGACGCCGAGCGCCAACAGCACGCCCAGCGCCCACTTGCGCAGACGCACGTTGCCGCGCTGTAAGGCTTCGGGCAGCCACGGCCACGCCAGCAGCATCGCCAGCGGCGTCACGGCCGTGAGGTGGCGCGGACCCCAGCAGTAATCGGCGTGCCAGTGGCGGAACTTGGCGTTGAAGACGAGGCTGACGCCGATGATGGCGGCGATGAAGAGCGTCTCGGCGCGGCGCCGGCGATAGGCGACGGGCGCGCCGAGCACGGCCAGGACGAGCGGCGGCGAGTAGAGAAAGGCGCTCTTTCCCGTCGACAACAACAAGCCGTAGAGGCCGGCGAATAGATCGCCGGAGAAGACGCCGTTCTTGATCTGGTAGCCCGAGTCCCACAACGAGCCGGTCTTGATGGTGTTGTGCCAGAGGGCGACGGCGGTGAATTCGGCGAAGACGAGCAGCGCCAGCGGCAACGCGCGCCACACGCGGTCGAGATCGCCGCGACGATAGGCGCGATCGATGACGAACCAGGCGACGAAGGGCAAGAAGAGGACGTTGACGAGCTTGGAGTTCTCGAGCACGCCGGCGGCGACGGCGAGCCAGCCGATGCCGGCCGTCGTCGGCGCCTCGCCCATCGCCAGCGTGCGCTCGACGAGCCACATGAGCACGAGCGTCTGCAGCGCCTCCGAATACGGCGAGCGCGCGTAAACGAAGCACAAGGTGGCGAAGGCGCAGGTGAGCGCGCCGGCGCATGACCAGCCGTCGGAGGCGCCGCGGCGGCGGGCGATGAGGAAGAAGAGGACGCAGGCGGCGGCCATCATCAGCGACGGCGCCACGTGCGCGGCCAGCGCGTAGAGTGGGCGATCGGGCAGGCCGGGGATGTGCGAGCACAGCTTGTAGGTCAAGTAGCTCGGCACCATGGCGATGACGTTGCCGAGCGGAAAGACGCCGTATTTCTTGCCGAAGCGCTTGGCGTAGAACCACGGCGGGCCGCTCTCCAAGTGCACGTCGAGCGCGCCGTGCTCGACCAGCGATTGGGTCGTGTCGTAGACGACGTGCGCGTCGGCCCACGGCGGCTCGCGTGAAGTGACGAGCATGAAAGCGCAAAAGAGGAACGCGAAGAGGCGGCCGGCGCTCATGACGAGGCGTCGGTTTCGCGAACGGGAGACAGTCGGCCGCTTGCGCGAATTCCGACGGCTGTTTCGTGCCGCTGCACGCTCGCGACGATAGCAGATCGTGTTAGCGTGGCGAACGATGAAGCTCGCGGCCACCTTGCGCGGTACCACCTTTCGGTTCGCGGATCTGAAAGAGGTGCTGGCCAAGGCCAACGAGGAGAAGTCGGGCGACAAGCTGGCCGGCGTCGCGGCCGCTTCGGCGACGGAGCGCGTGGCGGCCAAGCTGGTGCTGTCGGAAGTGACGCTGCAGGAGCTGCGCGACAATCCGGCCGTGCCGTATGACGACGACGCCGTGACGCGGCTGATTCAGGACGATCTGAATCTGCCGATCTTCGAGTCGGTGCGCCATTGGACGGTGGCCAAGCTGCGCGAGCACGTCATCGACGACCAAGTGACCGGTCCCGAGCTGTTGCGGCTGTCGCGCGGGCTGACGTCGGAGATGATCGCGGCCTGCGCCAAGCTGATGTCGAACCTCGATCTCATCGTCGCTGCGCGCAAGATTCGCGTGGTCGTGCACTGCAACAACACGCTCGGGCTGCAAGGTCGGCTCGGCTCGCGCTTGCAGCCGAACCATCCGTCGGACGACATCGACGGCATCCTCGCGTCGCTCAAAGAGGGCGTCAGCTTCGGCGTCGGCGACGCGGTCTTCGGCATCAACCCGGTGACCGACAATCCCGAGCAGACGCGCAAGATCCTCGATGCCACGCATCAGTTCATTCGCGAATGGCGCATTCCCACGCAGAACTGCTGCTTGGCGCACGTGACCACGCAGATGAAGGCGCTCGAAGCCGGCGCCAAGCTCGATTTAATGTTTCAGTCGATCGCGGGAACAGAGAAAGCAATGACCTCGTTTGGCGTCACGTTGCCGCTTTTACAAGAAGCGTGGGACATGACGAAGACGCTCGGCCAGGCGACGGGGCCGAACGTCATGTACTTCGAGACCGGGCAAGGCTCTGCTCTCTCGGCGGACGCGCATCACGGTGTCGATCAGCAGACGCTCGAGGCGCGCAATTACGGCTTGGCCCGCCACTTCTCGCCCTTCCTCGTCAACACGGTCGTCGGCTTCATCGGACCCGAATACCTATATGACGCGAGACAGATCACGCGAGCCGGACTGGAAGATCATTTCTGCGGCAAGCTACATGGCATTCCCATGGGCTGCGACGCCTGCTACACCAATCACGCGGACGCCGATCAGAACGACCTCGAGAATCTCGAAGTCTTGTTGGCGTCGGCGGGATGCAACTTCTTCATGGGACTGCCCATGGGCGACGACGTGATGCTCAACTACCAAAGCACTTCCTTTCATGACGACGCGACACTGCGCCAGCTACTTGGCCTTCGACCTGCACCAGAGTACGAGGCGTGGCTCGAAGAGATGGGCATCATGAGGGACGGGAAGCTGACGGCGAAAGCCGGCGACCCGAGCATATTCGGGTGAAGCGCTCCTTCGCGACCATCGCGATCATCGTCGGCGTCGGCTGCGCGGCGGGCGTGCCCGAGATCAAGACGGCGGCGTCGTCGTCGTCGCGGCCGGTGGTGGCGCGCGAGCGTTCGCCCGAGGTCGAGCTGTTCTACAAAGGCGACGAGCCGTGGGCGCGGCGCGGCTCCGAAGAGTGGTCGCTCGGCGACGTGCGCAAGGCCGAGATGGTCTTCTCGCCCGACGGCAAGCGCTTCGCTTACGTGCGCGTCAAGGCGCAGGCTTCGGCGGGCAAAGGCGCGGCGGCGTCGGCGCACGTGTTGGTGCGCAACTTGGCGGGCGATCCCGTCAACGACTTCAACGTCTTTCGCCCGGGAACGCCCGATCAGCTGAGCTGGATCGACAACCGGCGCCTCGGCTACTTGGCGCCGGCCGAGCCGGGCAAGAAGTCGAGCACCTACGTCGTGCACGACGCCGACACCGGCGAGGTCTTGGCCGCGCGCGCCGGCTCCGAGTTCATTTGGGATCGCGAGCATCGTCACGTCGCCTTCTTGACCGGCGCGCCCGGCAAGCAGGCGCTCGTCGTCGACGGCAAGAACGTCTGGCCGCGCACCGGGTTGAGCCGCTTGCACGGCGAGCCGTCGTGGAGCTCGGACGGCCACGGCGTCGCCATCGTCGACGAGGCCAACGGCGCGCCCAAGCTCGTCGTGTGCGTCGAATACGACGATCCGCAGGGCGATCTGAGCTGGCCCGTGCCGCGCGACGCGTTGGCGCCCGGCCTCAAGGTCTTCTGGGCCAGCGACAGCAAAGTCATCATCGGCGAGAGCTCGCTGAAGCCCAAGTTCGCCGCCGGCTGGGAGCGCTTGCAGTAGCGCTCCCGTCGCGCGGTGAGCGCGTCGCGCATGGTATGATCGCGCGATGGCTCGCCTCGTGGTTTGCCTCGCGGCGCTGTTCGCTGCCGCGCATCCCGCTCTCGCGCAAGACGACACGCCGACCGAGCGCGCCCGCGTGCACTTCGAAGGCGGGCATCGCCTATTACGACGAGGCGCGCTACGAAGACGCCGCGCGCGAGATGGAGACGGCGTACGGCATCAAGCCGCTGCCGGACCTGCAATACAACTTGGCGCAGTGCTACGAGCGGCTCGGTCGCTACGAGGCCGCGGCGCATGCCTACGAACGCTACCTCGGCGGCAATCCGGCGGCGCCCGATCGCCGGCTGGTGACGACGCGCATCGCCAACCTGCGCGAACGCGCGCAGGCGCAAGCCGCGGGCGCGCAGGCGCCGCCGCCGGTATCGACCGAGAAGGTCGTGTTCAAGACGATCGTCATCTACAAAGAGGCGCCGCCACCGCCGGGACGCGGCGTGCGTTATGCGGCCTATGGCGCGGGCGTGTTGGCGTTGGCCGGGCTCGCCAGCGGCATCGCCTTCGCGGTGCTGGCGAAGCAAGAGGCCGACACGGTGACCAAAGGCGGCAGCACGTCGGCGCCGCCGGTGTTCGACGGCTCGGCGCGCGTCGCGCAATCGACCGGGCAGACCGACGTCATCGTCTCCGCCGTCAGCTTCGGCGTGGCCGCGCTCTGTGCCGGCGGCGCCGTCGGGCTCTACGTCCTCGGGCACAAGATCGACAAAGAGGCCCCCAAGCTGTCGCTGGCGCCGACATTCGCGCCCAAGCGGCCGCTTTGTCGCTGACGGGGCGCTTCTAAGTGCGTCTGCAGCTAGCGTTTACAATCTTGCTCGTGGGCTGCTATCAGCCGTCGCCGCCGGCCGGCTCCTATCGCTGCGCGTCCGATGACGCCTGTCCGTCGAGCCAGCATTGCACGTGCGGCTTGTGCGTCGACCACGACGACCAGGCGGCCTGCTCGTTCACCGTCGCGGCCACGGTGGGCGACGGCGGCGTCGGCGAGCACGAGCCGTTCGCGCTGCACGTGCAAGCGCTCGCCGCCGACGGCAAGACCGCGGCCACCGGGTTCGCCGGCACGGTGACGCTGTCGTCGAGCTGGGGCGACGTGCGCGTCGCCGGCGCCGGCGCGACCTCGACGGTGACGCTGCAGGCCGGGCAAGCCGACGCGATGGTGACGTTGAACCGCGAGACCCTGCCGCCGCAAACGGCGACGGTGAGCGCGCGCTTCGGCGACAACAAAGGCGCGAGCAACAAAGTGGCCGTCACCGCCGCGCAATTCGCGCGCGCGGCCGACGCCGTCGTTCCCGTGCCGTCGGCGGCGCAGCCGTACGGGTTCGCCGACACGCTCGTCGCACAGCCCGACGTGCAGGAGACCAGCAGCGGCTGGCGCATGTACTTCGGCGGCCTCGGCGGCGGCAGCTACATGTTCGGCGCCGCGCAGTCGAGCGACGGCATCACCTACACGCCCGTGGCCGCGACCTCGCTCTTCTCCGCCGGCGGCGCCGCGTTCGACGCCAAGCTGATCGAGTCACCGTCGGTGTTCTACACGTCGACCAGCGTCAACTTGGCCTTCTCCGGCAGCGACATGCTCTTGAACGGCGTCAGCAGCATCGGCTTGGCCACTTCCAGCGACGGCTTGAGCCCCTTTTCGCTCGGCAGCTCGGGCCTGCCCATCCTCGCGCCCACCGATTGCGGCTACTGCGACAAAGGCGTCAGCTTTCCGGCCGTCATCGCCGATCCGGCCGCCACGCCCGCCGACGGCGGCGGCTTTCCGACCGCGTGGCTCATGTTCTTCAGCGCCAGCTCGGCCGGCACGAGCGGCGTCACCATCGGTCGCGCCAGCTCGTCCGACGGTCTGCACTTCACGCCCGAGCCGGCGCCGCTGTTGACGAGCGAGCTCGGCGGCGAAGCGGTCCTCTTGTCGCCGCGCGTCCTCGTCGACGGCACAGTGTTCAAGATGTGGTACAGCTACGCCAGCATCGTCGAGTACAAGGCCAACGATGTGTGCGGCTCGACCATCCACATCGGCTACGCCACCTCCGACGACGGCTTCTACTGGATCCGCTCGCCCTCGAACCCGCAGATGCCCATCGGCGGCGGCGGCTGGGACGGCGACATCACGGCGTTTCTCGTCGGCTCGGTCGTTCCCACCGATGGCAGCGACCCGCAAAACGGCATCACGCTCTATTATTCGACCTTGCGCAACACGGCGACGGTGGGCGGTCTCACCTCTTGCCTCCCGAACGGCATCGGCCGCGCGACTCGGCGCTGACTAAGGTGCAACTTCGTGATAGATCAGCCCCAATGGAGCCGCTCTTGGATCGGAGTCGCGTCGAGCGGCTGGTGCGCGCGACCTTGGCGCAGCTCGGCTCGGCTGCGCCCGTCGACGACGGCGAGCGCGGTCTCATGTTGGCCGTCGATCGCGGCGCCAATTTGGAGCCCTTCGACGCCGAAGCGATGACGGCGATGTTGGCGTCGACGCCGGCGCGCATCGGCGTCGGTCGCGCCGGCACGCGCTATCGCACCAACACGCTCTTGCGTTTTCGCGCCGATCACGCCGCCGCCAAAGACGCGGTCATGTCGGAGGTCGACGACCAGCTGATCGCGCGGCTCGGGCTCGTCGAGCTGACGACGAAAGCGCCCGACAAGCGGATCTTCCTCGAGCGGCCCGACGCCGGCCGCGCGCTCTCCGACGACGGCAAGCAGAAGCTGGCCGAAAAGTGCGTCAAGCAGCCGCAAGTGCAGGTCTGCTACGGCGACGGCCTGTCGGCGGCGGCGATCAACGCGCATCTGGAGGCGTTCCACGGCGCGCTCACGGCGGCGCTGCAGGCGCGCGGGCTGCGTCTCGGCACGCCCGTGTTCGTGCGCCGCTCGCGCGTCAAGGTCATGGACGAGATCGCGCGCCTCGTCGACGCCGAAGCCTGCGTCTTCACCTGCGGCGAGCGGCCCGGCCTCGGCTTTGCCGATTCGCTTGTCGAGCTACTACATCTATCGCCCCGCGACCGGCGCCACTGATGCCGATCGCGAGGTGATCTCCAACATCAATCCGCGCGGGCTCGAGCCAACTCGAGCCGCGCAAGCCGTCGCCGAGGCGTGCACGCGCATCCTCGCTGCCAGGAAATCGGGGGTCGTATTGTGAGCGAGACGAATCGTGGGGACGGCGCTCATGAGCGCGACGAACAAGTGGACTTGCCCGGTGTGCGGCTACGCGGGGCTCGTCGAGCCGCCGCTCGATGTCACCGGCTCACCGACGTACAGCATCTGCCCGTGCTGCGGCACGCAGTTCGGCGCCGACGATCTCGAGAAGCCGCACGCCGAGCTGCGCAAGGAGTGGGTGCAAGCGGGCGCGCAGTGGTGGTCGCAAAACGAGCCCGCGCCGGCCGGCTGGGACGCCAACAGCCAGCTGCAGGCGGCCGGCTTCGGCGACGGCGGTCCGCGCAACTAATCGATCGTGAGCGCGCGCGGCAAGGACGGCCGTTCCGCTACTTTGCGTCAAAGTGACGTAAAGTCGGCGCCGCCGCGCGGGCTCGGCCTGATCGATCTGCCGCCGCTGGTGCCCAAGGTGCTGGCGCTGCGGACGATCGCGCGCGTCGACGAGCAGCTCGCCGCCGAGTGGAAGCTGCCCGACGGCCTACGCTCGGTCGGCATGCTGACCTGCACGTCCGACGACGCCTTGTACGTCGCGCTCGACGAGGGCACGAAGGCCGCGCCCGTCGAGGTCGTGTACGCGCGATCGTTTTACGCGGGCTCGAGCTATCCGTCCGGTCCGCTGTCGGGCGAAGCGATGGGCGTGTATGCGGCGCGCGATCCCGACGAAATCGTGGCGGCGCTCGGCGCCTGCGCGCAGACCTCGGAGCGCGAGGCGTGGTTCTACGCGGCCGATCGAGCAGCAGAAGCTGGCGTTCTTTCCGCACGTCGTGCGCGCGACCGGGCATTATCTGTCGAAGCTGGCGGGCATCGCGCCCGGCGCGCCGCTGGCGTATCTGATCGCGCCGCCGCTCGAGTCGATGATCGGCGCTCGACGCGGCGCGTCAAAGTCGGCCGACGTGCGCGTCGCCAAGTGGTTCGGCCCGCCGTCGGAGACGAACTTCGGCGGCGGCTATCTCGTCGGCGAGCTGCCGGCCTGCGAGGCGGCGGCGCGCGCGTTTGCCGCGGCCGTCGTCGATGTCGCGCGGGCGCCGCATCGACGCCGAGCGCGACGCGCGCGCCGCCGGCGAAGAGCTGGGCGCGCGCCCGCGCGGTCCGCTCGGCGCCGGCCGATATCGCGTGCTGGCGACGGGCGAGCGCCTGTACGACAAGCCCGAGCATCTGACGCACCTCTGCCGACGACGAATCGCTCGTCGACAAGTCGCATCCGCGGCTGCCGCTGCGCGGCAAGCTCGACACGCTGCAAGGGCTCATCCTCGGCGCGCAGTGCGCCGCCGACGCCGACGGCGCGCGCGGTCTCGTCGGCGAATTGGGCGAAGCGCTGGAGCTGTGCCGCGCCATGGTCGGCGCCGAAGTGACCGGCAAGCCGCTACCCGCGTGGAAACTGGTCGGGATTGGAAGCGCCGGCGGTCCGCTATGCACTCGCACCACACGCACCGAATTATATGGCGTGCCATTCATGTTTCCCTCGGTGCGCCAGGGTCCGGTCGTGGCGCGGCTGTACACGGCGCGCGCCTATGCGCGTGAGGCCGAGCTCGCCGCCTACACGGCCTTTCCGGCGGCCGACGAACGCGCCGATCTCGAAGTTGGCGCTCAATCGACTGTCGTCGGCGCTATATTTGATGACTGTCAAATACGTCGGCGGTAAATATCCGGGCGAGCATCGCCGCCCTGGTCCGGTCAAAGGGTGGAAGCCGCCCAAAAAATGAAGCGGTCGCACAAAGAAGACAAGCTCGCCAAGGTCTACGACGCCGAGATCTTGCCGATCTGGTCGCGTCGCTTCGGCCGGCTGCTGCTGCGCGATCTGGCGCTGCCGCCGAAGGCGATGGTGCTCGACGTCGGCTGTGGCACCGGCTATCCGGCGCTCGAGATCTTGCGCCGCATGGACGCCGAAGGCCGCATCATCGCCATCGACGCCTCGTCGCCGATGCTCGACGAAGCGCGCGTCAAGGCCGGCCGCTTGTCGGGCAAGCGCATCTTCTTCCGCTCCGAAGCGGCGACGCCCAAGCTGACGTTCGCCGACGACGTCTACGATCTGGTCGTGTGCAACGCCGGGCTCGACGAGATGGAGGATCCCGAAGGCGCCGTGCGCGACTTCGTGCGCGTCGCCAAGCCCGGCGGTCGCGTCGCCGTGACGATGCCGCTGGCCGGCACCTTCAACGAGTTCTACGACCTGTTTCGCGAGGTGCTGCACAAGCTCGACCGCGGCGACGCGCTCGATCGCCTCGAAGAATATCTGGCGCAACAGCCGCCGCTCGAGCAGCTGGAAGCGTGGCTGGAAGACGCCGGGCTCGTCGATCTGAAGACGGAATACGACAGCTTCACGCTGCTCTTCAAGTCGAGCCGCGAGTTCTTCTTCGCGCCGCTCATCGAATACGGCCCGCTGTCGGAGTGGAAGGCGATCGCCGGCAAAGGTCAGCAGATGCAGGACGTCTTCTGGCACTTGAAGGCGGCCATCGACACCTATTTCGCCGGCCGTCCGTTCGCGGTCACCGTCGAGGCCGGCTGCGTGCGCGGGCGTAAGGCGCTGGCGGCCGAGGCGCGCCTCCTGCTCGATCGCGACGCGCTCGACGAGGACGATCGGCAGACGGGCGAGGTCGAGCTGGTGACGGGCGACTTCGACGTCATCGCCGAGCTGGAAAAGCAGGAGCGCGCGACCGACGAAGAGGGCGTCGACGACGACGAGCCGGAGGAGCCGATCCTGTGACGGCGGCTTCCAAGGACGATTACGAAGCGCTGGCGCGCGAGCTTCAGGCGCACGATCGTCATTATTACGTCGAGAACAGCCCCAGCATCGCCGACGGTGAATACGACCAGCTGTTTGCGCGGCTGAAAGAGCTGGAGGCGGCGCATCCCGAGTGGGTCGTGCCTTGGTCGCCGTCGCAGCGCGTCGGCTCGGATTTGACGTCGGGCTTTCCCAAGATCGAGCGCAAAGTGCCGATGCTGTCGCTCGACAACACCTACGACGAAGCGGAGCTGACGGCGTTTCACGAGCGCGTCGTCAAAGGCCTCGACGGTGAGCAGCCGGCGTACGTGCTCGAGCCGAAGATCGACGGCGTCAGCATCGAGCTCAAGTATCGTCGACGGGAAGTTTCAGCTGGGCGCGACGCGCGGCGACGGCTCGGTCGGCGAAGACGTGACACCGAACCTGCGCACGATCCACGCGCTGCCGCTGCTGCTCGCGCGAGCCGGTCACGGTCGACGTGCGCGGCGAGGTGTACATGGAGCGCGAGCAGTTCGCCAAGCTCAACGCCGAGCGCATCGCTAGCCGGCGACGAGCCGTGGAAGAACCCGCGCAACTCGACGGCGGGCGCGCTCAAGCTGCTCGATCCGCGCATGGCGGCGGCGCGGCCGATGAAGCTGTTCACCTACGAAGTCGTGGGCGAGTCTCAAGGTGCGCACGCACTTCGAGCTGCTCGCGTGGATGAAGTCGCTCGGCCTGCCGGTGTCGACCGACGTCAAGCGCGTGACGTCGCTGCCCGAGCTGCTCGCCTACGTGCCGCATTTCCTGCACGAAGTGAAGGCGAAGCTGCCCTACGCGACGGACGGGCTGGTCGTCAAAGTCGACTCGGTGACGCAGCGACGGCTCCTGGGCGCGACCAATCGCGCGCCGCGCTGGGCCATCGCGTACAAGTTTCCCGCCGAGCAGGCGACGTCGAAGCTGCTCAAGATCGAGCACAACGTCGGGCCGCACCGGCGTGGTCACGCCGCTCGGCTACTTCGAGCCGGTCGAGCTCTCCGGCACGACCGTCAAGCGCGCCTCGTTCTTCAACTACAATCAGGTGCGGCGGCTCGACCTCGGCGTCGGCGATCGCGTGCTGCTGGAGAAAGCGGGCGAGATCATCCCGTACGTCATCACCGTCGTCGAGCGCGGCGCCGATCGCGAGCCGGTGGTCGAGCCGACCAACTGCCCGTCGTGCGGCGCGCCGTTGTCGCGGCAGGAGGGTGAGGTCGCGCTGCGCTGCACCAACAGCTTCGCCTGTCCCGAGCAGCGCGCGCGTGCCATCGAGTTCTTCTGCAAGCGCGACGCGATGAACCTGGAGAACCTCGGGCCGTCGCTGGTGCAGCAGCTCGTCGACTCAGGCCTCGTCGGCGACGTCGCCGATCTGTTCGATTTGACGGCCGAGAAGCTGCTCGGGCTCGAGCGCATCGGGCAAAAGAGCGCCGAAAACGTCGTGGCCGCGATCGCGCAGGCGAAGGAGAAGGCGACGTTGACGCGCCTTCTGATCGGCCTCGGCATGCCCAAGATCGGCGAGAAGTGGGCGCACGACATCGCGGTCCATTTCGGCGACCTGACGACGCTGATGGCGGCCTCGAGCGAGCAGATTCAAGCCGAGCTCGTCAAGCTGCACGGCTTCGGCGACGAGCGGGCGCGCGCCGTCAGCGACTTCTTCGCCGATGAGCGCCATCGCGCGCTCTTGGCCAAGCTGATCGCGCGCGGTGTCTCGCCGTTCGAGCCCAAGATCGAGCGCACCGGACCGCTCGCCGGCTTGCACGTCTGCGTCACCGGCACGTTGGCCCGTCCGCGCAGCGACGTACAGTCCGACATCGAGGCGGCCGGCGGCATCTTCGACAAGAGCGTCAAGAAGGGCACCACCTATCTCGTCGCCGGCGGTGATGTGGGCGCGACGAAGCTCAAGGACGCGCAGAAGAAGGGCGTTCGCGTCATCGACGAGGACACCCTCGCGAAACTCCTGCGCGGCGAGGCGATCGCAGCGGAGCCGGCACCCGAGGCTTGACCGATCCTTGATCCCGAAAGTGGCCGGCTTATGACGACCACGTGGACGATACGCTAGCTCCATTCGAAGAGCGTATGCGGGGGTTGCGGGCGGGGTTCGTCGCCGGCTTGCCGGCACGTCTGGATGCGATGCGGCTGGCACAGCGCACCGAAGACCGCTCGACGCTGCAGCGCGAAGCGCACCGGCTGTCCGGTACAGGGCTGTCCTACGGTTTCCCCCAGCTGACGGTCTGGGGCCGCGAGGTCGAGCATCGTTGCAAGGGAGGCGAGCCGCTGGCCGCGATCGGCCTCGACCTCGAGCGACTGGCGGACATGATCGCCTCGCTCATCGCCGAGCCGATGCCGGCTCCAAGCCAGTAGCTACTTCAGTCGCAGGATGAAGTCGGCCACGTCGTTCCACGCCGGACGCACGCGTTCGTCGAGCACCAGCTCCATATGGCCGGGATCGAACGCCAGGCCGCTCTGCCGGCCGACGACGTGGAACTCGGCGCGCGCGACCGGCGCCACGAAGCCGCGCGCGTCGGCCGGCGGCGACAGCAGGCGATCGCCGGCGCCGACCATCGCCAGGAGCGGCTGGCGCAGCCGCGGCAGCTGCGCGAAGTAGTCGAAGCCGTCGCGCGCATGCCAGCCGAGCCGCCGCGCGTTGCGCACGAAGTCGCGCACGTAGCCGGCCGCTTCGTCGTCGCTGCCGAGGCCCAGTCGCCGCACCGGCAGGCGGCCGGCGGCGCGCGTCGTCAGCCCCATCAGCTCGATGAGCGCGCGCTTGGCGGCGTGATCGATTGGCCGCCGCGCCCAGTCAGGATTGGGCACGCTGCACGCGAGCAGCACCAAGCCGTCGACGGGCGCGCTCGGGTGGCGCAGCACGTGGCCGAGCGCGACGTGCGAGAACAGGCTGTGGCCGACGCAGACCAGCGGCAGCCCGGCGAAGCGTTGGCGCGCGAACGTGATGAGCGCGGGCGCGTCGTGCTCGATGAGATCGTCGTAGCTCCAGCGGCCGCCTTCGCCGGCGCGCGGGCCGGAGCCACCGTGGCCGCGCAGATCGGCGACGACGCAGGCGATGCCGCGCACCGCCAAATGCGCGACGAAGCCGGCGCCGCGCGGCTTGTCGAGCGTGCGCCGGTCGACCATCATCGCGTGGCTGACGACGGCGACGGCCCGCGGCTTGGCGGCGACGACGACCTCGCCGCGTAAGGTCCAACCATCGGCGCAGACGACCTCGAACGGCTCCCGAACATCGCGCAGCGTGGCCACGCCGCATCGATAGCACGACCGGCGTCGCTGGTGAATGACGATGCCGCGGCGCGTGATTGACAAAGAGTCGGGACCTGTTATGAAGTTTCAAAAGTTATTGAAACTTCCGAGAGGCGCGTCTATGCGAGCACAGGCCGAGCTGGCGGCAACCACCGAGCGACTGGCCGAAGCGGCAGGCCGCGGGCCCGAGCCCGAGGTCACGCAGGCGCGATTGGGCGCCTTGAAGCTGCTCGTGGGCGACATCATCGCCGACGTCGAAGCAGCGTTGCCGTCGCTGGCGGGCGACGGTCCCGGCTTGGCCGGCCACGCGGCGCGCCATCTCGTCGGCGCCGGCGGCAAGCGCGTGCGGCCGCTCTTGGTCATCTTGGCGGCGCGCGCGGCGGCGGCGCAGGCGGGCGTTCACGTCGTCACCGACCATGAGGTCAACACGCATGAGACCGGCGAGACGCGCACGGCCTTGACGCGGCTGGCGCAAGCGGCCGAGCTCGTGCACGCGGCGACGCTCTTGCACGACGACGTGCTCGACGACGGCCGCACGCGCCGCGGTCTGCCGGCGGCGCGCGTCTTGTGGGGCAACGCGGCGTCGGTGTTGGGCGGCGATTTCCTGCTGATTCGCGCGCTCGAATTGACGGCGGCCTCGAACATCGAAGGCACGCTCGGCGAGCTGCTCGGCGCCATCGGCAGCATGATCGACGGCGAAGCCTTGCAGCTGCAGCATCGCGGCAAGAGCGACCTCGATCCGGCCGGCTATTTGTCGGTCGTCGACGGCAAGACGGCGTCGCTGTTCGCGTGGTGCGGGCGCGCCGGCGCGCGCTTGGCCGGCGCCGGTCAGCTCGTCGAAGCCTTGGGCGCGTATGGCTTGCATCTCGGTCGCGCCTTCCAAATCGTCGACGACGTGCTCGATGTCGAGGGCGATCCCTGTGCGCTCGGCAAGTCGGTGCTGTCGGATCTGCGCGAGGGCAAGCTGACGCTGCCGGTGTTGTACGCGCTCGAGCACGAGCCGGAGCTGCGCGCGCGCTTGGCCCATTGTCTGGCCGCCGATCTCGATGAAGCGGCCGAGGTCGCCGAGTCCATCGCGCGCACCGGCGCCGCGCAGCGTGCGCGCGCGGCCGCGCAGCGCGAAACAGCAGCGGCGATCGAGTCGTTGGCGTCGCTGCCGCGATCGATCTGGTCCGACGCGCTCCGCCACATCGCGCACGAGCTGTGCGCGCGGGTGTCGTGATGTTCGCCAAGGCGGCGGCCCTGTTCGGCGGCGGCTATTCGTCGCTGCGCGCGTTCGTCGAGAAATTGGAGGCGGAAGGCGAGCTCGTGCGCATCAAGCGCTTGTGCGACCCGAATTTGGAGGTCGCCGAGATCGCGGCGCGCACGATGAAGCTGCCCGGCGGCGGACCGGCGTTGCTGTTCGAGAACATTCGCGGCTCGAGCTTTCCGCTGCTCATCAACGCTTACGGCTCGAAGCATCGCATGGCGCTGGCGCTCGGCGTCAACGCGCTCGAGGAGCATTCCCAGGCGCTGGCCGAGCTGCTCGGGGCGCACGAGATGGGCGCGAGCGTGTGGGACAAGCTGAAGATGCTGCCCAAGCTGGCGCGCGTCGCGGGCGCGTTGCCGACGAGCCACGACGGTCCGGCGCCGTGTCAGGAAGTGGTCGAGCATGACGTCGATCTGACGAAGCTGCCGATCTTGACGTCGTGGCCCGATGACGGTGGGCCGTTCATCACGCTGCCGATCGTGCTGACGCACGATCCGGAGACGGGGACGCGCAACTGCGGCATGTATCGCATGCAGCTCCTCGACAAGCGCACGACCGGCATGCACTGGCAGGCGCACAAGACCGGCATGCGCCACTATCAGAAGTACAAAGCGCGCGGCGAGCGCGTGCCGGTCGCGGTCGTGCTCGGCGGCGATCCGGCGATGACGTATGCGGCGACGGCGCCCTTGCCCGACGGCATCGACGAATTCTTGCTCGCCGGCTTCTTGCGCCGCCGGCCGGTCGAGACGGTGAAGTGCAAGACGCAGCCGATCGAAGTGCCGGCCGATGCCGACTTCATCCTCGAAGGCTACGTCGATCCGGCCGAGGCGACGATCACCGAAGGGCCGTTCGGCGATCACACGGGGTTTTACACGCCGCGCGATCAATACCCGGCGTTTCACGTCACCTGCGTCACGCGGCGTAAGGATCCGATCTACCCGGCGACGGTCGTGGGCAAGCCGCCGATGGAAGACGCGTGGCTCGGCAAGGCGACGGAGCGGCTGTTCTTGCCGCTCTTGAAGATGATGTTGCCCGAGCTCGTCGACTACAACCTGCCGGTCGAAGGCGTGTTTCACAACATGGCCATCGTCGCCATCGACAAGCAGTACCCGTATCACGGGCGCAAGATCATGCACGCCTTGTGGGGCATGGGTCAGCTCATGTTCACCAAGTGCGTCATCGTCGTCGATAAAGACGTCGATATTCACGATCTGGCGAACGTCGGCTGGCGCGTCCTCAACAACATCGATCCCAAGCGCGACGTCATGATCTCGGACGGGCCCTACGACGTCCTCGATCACGCGTCGTGCACCGTCGGTTTCGGCGGGAAGATGGGCATCGACGCGACGGCGAAGTGGAAAGAGGAAGGCTACGACCGCGGGCCGTGGCCGGAGGTGGCGACGATGAGCCCCGACGTGGAACAGCGCGTCGACCGCTTCTGGAGCGAGCTCGGCATCACGGAAGCGAAGTGGCAGCGATGAGCGCGAACGTCATGAAGATGTTCGACGGCATCGCGCCGACGTACGACACGCTGAACCGCGTGCTGTCGCTGGGGATCGATCGCTCGTGGCGGCGGCGCGCCATCGCCGCGCTCGGCGACGTGCGCGGCCGGCCGGTGCTCGACGTCTGCGCGGGCACGCTCGATCTGGCGTCGCTCGCGGTCGAAGCCGGCGCGCGCGTCATCGCCACCGATTTCTCGCACCAGATGCTCGTGAACGGCCGCGACAAAGTGCACGTGCCGGTCGTCCGCGCCGACGCGCTGGCGCTGCCCTTCGGCGACGGCGGTTTCGCCGGCGTCATCTGCGGCTTCGGCCTGCGCAACCTCGACGACACGCGCGCCGGCTTGCGCGAAATGCGCCGTCTGCTCGTGCCCGGCGGCAAGCTCGTCGTGCTCGACTTCTTCCGCCCGCGCCGCACCGTCACGCGCGCGGTGCAGGCGCTCTACAACCAGCAGATCTTGCCGCTCGTCGGCGGCGCCATCTCCGGCGATCGCGCGGCCTACCGCTACCTCGCCGATTCGATCGAGCGCTTTGCCGGCCGCGGCGAGGTCGAGCAGATGTGCCGTGAGGTCGGCTTTGCCAGCGCCTCGAGCGAAGACTTGACCTTGGGCATCGCCAGCATGGTGGTCGCGTCATGCTGAAGCTCGTCGTCGCCGTCGGTGGTGCGTCGGGCGCGCCCTATGCGCGGCGGCTGCTCGACACGCTGGCGACGCAGCCGGCCGACAAAGTGCAGACGCACGTCGTGTTCTCGAAGTCGGCGCAGATGGTGTGGGCGCAAGAAGTGGGCACGCCGACCAGCGAGCTGCCGTTCAAGAAGTGGGACTCGCGCGACTTCAACGCGCCCTTCGCCAGCGGCTCGGCCGGGTTCGGCGCGATGGTCGTCATTCCCTGCTCGATGGCCGGGCTCGGCCGCATCGCGCATGGCGTGTCCGAGGATCTCATCGGTCGCGCGGCCGACGTCATGCTGAAGGAGCGGCGCAAGCTGATCCTGGTCGCGCGCGACACGCCG
The DNA here is from genome assembly GCA_963785725.1 of uncultured delta proteobacterium. Classification (GTDB taxonomy): domain Bacteria; phylum Myxococcota_A; class Polyangia; order Palsa-1104; family Palsa-1104; genus JAQBQH01. The sequence goes on from CAWAWS010000019.1 coordinate 177,320, forward strand.
TTGTCGCTGATTCACCTCGAGAACATGGCCGCGGTGACGCGCGCCGGCGCGCTGGTGCTGCCGGCGATGCCTTCGTTTTACGGTCGCCCGCAGACGGTCGAGGACGTGCTCGATACCGTCGTCGGGCGCGTGCTGGACCAGCTCGGCCTGCCGATTCGGCTCGGTCCGCGTTGGGGAGAGGAGCAAACGCCATGAGCGAATTCGCGACCGATTCCGCTTCGTCATCGCTGTCGGAGATTGCGCGCGCCGTGTTGACGCCGCTGTCGGCGCCGGCGAGCTTCATCCATTCGCAGCTGCTCAAGCCCGACGTGTCGGACGCGCCCGAAGACGACGACGTCGACGAGTGGATCGTCCTCGACGCGGCCGTGGCGCGGCAGATCGTGGCCGGCGGTGGCAAGGCGCTCTTGCGCTGGCCGGCGCATGACCTCGCCAACGCGCCGCGCGAGACCGGCCTGCTCCTCGAAGTCGCCGTCGACGGCACGAACGCCGCGAAGCTCGACGAAGCCGTGCGTGCGCTCGTCGCCGCCGTGGCCGCGAACGTGCCGATTCGCGCGGCCCTCGCGTTCGGCGAGACCGGCATCGATTGTTATCGCGCCGCCGCCGCCATTCGTCGCGGAATCGGCACGGCCCTCGCGGTTCGCGCGCGCTGGGATGGTCCGCTCGATGTCAAAGGCGCGGCGCTCGCGCTCACCTTCGGCGCCGACGAGATGGCCGGACCGCTCGCGCCGCCCAAAGCGCGCTACAAGCTGGCGCAGCTGGGCGGCCCGGCCGAAGACGGCGGCAATCCCAGCCCGGCGTTCGTCGAATCGCTCATCCAAGCCGCGGGACGCTTTCCCGCGCGGAGACGTCCATGACTTTTCTCGACGAGATCGGCGCCAAAGTCGACGCCGGCACGCGGCTGACCTTCGACGAAGGCGTGCGCTTGATGAAGGAGCACGACGTCGGCGCGCTCGGCCAGCTGGCCAATCGCGTGCGCCAAAAGCGCCACGGCGATCGCACCTACTTCAACGTCAACATGCACTTGAACGCGACCAACGTCTGCGTCGCCGACTGCCACTTCTGCTCGTTCGCGCGACTGCAGGAAGGCATGCCCGGCGCGTACACGATGTCCGTCGAGGAAGCGGTCGGCAAAGTGCGCTCGCGACCGGCCGACATGACGGAGATTCACATCGTCAACGGGCTGCACCCAGGTTTGCCGTTCTCGTATTACGAGGAGCTGCTGCGCGCGATCAAGAAAGAGCGCCCGCAGCTGCACATCAAGGGCTTCACCGCCGTCGAGATCCATTATTACGCGCAGCACTACGGCATGACGATTCGCGACGTGCTCGAGAAGCTGAGAGCGGCGGGGCTCGACTCGCTGCCCGGCGGCGGCGCGGAAGTGTTCGCCGATCGCGTGCGTCGCAAGATCTGCAGCGACAAGGTCGATGCCGACGGCTGGCTGGCCATCCACCGCGAGTGGCATCGGATGGGCGGCCGCTCGAACTGCACGCTGCTCTACGGCCACATCGAGACCGTCGAGGAGCGCGTCGATCATATGGTTCGGCTGCGCGCGTTGCAGGACGAGACGGGCGGGTTTCAGACGTTCATCCCGCTCGCGTTCCACAACGAGAACAACGCGCTCGAGAAGCTGCCCGGACCGACGGGCGTCGACGATCTGCGGCTGTTCGCGGTGGCGCGGCTCATGCTCGACAACATCAGCCACATCAAGGCCTATTGGGCGATGCTCGGCGTCAAGGCGGCGCAGATCGCGCTCTGGTATGGCGCCGACGACGTCGATGGCACCGTCGAGGAAGAGAAGATCTACAAGATGGCGGGCTCGAAGACGCCGGACGCGCTGACGCGGTCGGAGCTGGTGCGCCTCATTCGCTCGGCCGGTCGCATTCCCGTCGAGCGCGACACGCTTTACAACGTCGTCGCCGAAGGCGCGGCGCTCGATGCCGTGTTGTCGGTCAAGCAGCGCCGCTCGTTGGAGGTGGTCGCGTGAAGAAAGCGTCGAACAAGCTGCGTATCGCCACGGCGCCGTTCTTGAATTCGCGGCCGCACAATTGGCTGCTGACGAACGAGACGCCCGAGCACGTCGAGGTGCAGATCTGCTCGCCGGCGGAGGGCGCGCGTCGCTTGGCCGAGCGCGAGTGCGACCTGGCGCTGTTGCCGCTCGCGGCTTACGCGCGGCAGGGCGATCTCGTGGCCGTGCCCGGCATCTGCATCGGCTCGCGCAACAAGGTCGGCTCGGTGCTGCTCGTGTCCGACGTTCCCGCGCACGAGCTGACGACGATCGCGCTCGATCAGTCGTCGCGCACGTCGGTGCTCTTGGCGCGACTGCTGGTTCGCGAGGAGCGTCGCAAGGCGTCGTCGCTGCTCGCCCTGGATCCGAAATTCGAAGCGCGTCCGCCGGCGGAATTGCCCGAGTGCGTCGCCGGCACGCGCGGCGCCGTCATCATCGGCGATCCGGCGCTGCAAGCCGTCGCCGCGCGGCAATTCGCGTTCGTTTACGACTTGGCCGAGCTGTGGCGCGCGCTCACCGGCAAGCCGTTCGTGTTCGCCGTGTGGGCCGGTCGCGCCGAAGTCGTCGACGGCGACGTCGTCGCGCTCCTGCAGCGATCGATCGCGCACGGCATGCAAAACCTCGACGCGATCGTCGCCGACGCCGGCCGCCACGGCGTCACGCCCGAACGCGCGCGCCATTATCTGACCCACGAGCTCACCTTCACGCTCGACGACGAGATGGTCGCCGGCGCCAACGAATTCTTGGCGCGCGCCCACGCCGCCAACTTGACGCCGCGCGCCAGCTTGCGCCGCTTCGGCGACGCGCCGCAGACGATCGACGTGCACTCTATCGTCAGCCGCGGCGGCGACGGCATCCGCCTCTCGGCCGCCGAGCTCACCGCGCTGCACGAGCGCGCCGACCTCATCGACTTGGGCGCCGCCGCCGACAAGCGCCGCCACGCGCTCAACCCCGACAAGGTCGTCAGCTACATCGTCGAGCGCAACATCAACTACACGAACATTTGCGTCACCGCCTGCCGCTTCTGCGCCTTCTTCCGCAATCCCGGCGACGACGTCGAAGGCTACGTCCTGTCGCGCGAGGAGATGGGCCAGAAGATCGACGAGACGGTCGCGGCCGGCGGCGTGCAGATCTTGTTGCAAGGCGGGCTCAATCCGGCGCTGCGCATCGAGTGGTACGAAGATCTGTTCCGCCACTTGAAGGCCAATTACCCGATCAAGCTGCATGCGCTGTCGCCCGAGGAGATCCTCTACATCTGCCGCATGGAGAACCTGACGCTGGAGACGGTGTTGCGCCGGCTCGTGGCCGCGGGGCTCGACAGCTTGCCCGGCGGCGGCGCGGAGATCCTCGTCGATCGCGTGCGCGACAAGATCGCCAAGCTCAAGTGCTCGTCGGCGGAGTGGCTCGAGGTCATGCGCGTCGGTCATCGCCTCGGCTTGCGCTCGTCGTCGACGATGATGTTCGCGTGCGGCGAGACCTTGCCCGAGCGCGCCGAGCACATCCTGAAGATTCGCGACTTGCAGGACGAGACCGGCGGCTTCACGGCGTTCATCTGCTGGCCGTTTCAGCCGGGAAATACGCGTCTGCCCGGCGGTGACGGCTCGGCGCATGCTTATCTGCGCACGCTGGCGATTTCGCGGCTCGGGCTCGACAACGTGCAGCACCTGCAGGCGTCGTGGCCGACGATGGGCGCGGCGGTCGGTCAAGCGGCGCTGCACTTCGGCGCCGACGACTTCGGGCAGGTCATGTTCGAGGAGAACGTCGTGTCCGCGGCCGGCACCGTCTACAAGATGGACTCGGCGGCGATCGAGCGGCATGTGCGGCAAGCGGGGTTCACGCCCGTGCGCCGCGACATGCGCTACGGCCGCCTGACAGGCACGGCCACGTGATCGACGAGCCGAACGCAGTGAGGCGAGCCGCGGCTCCGAGGCCGTGCCGAGGAGACTGCTCGCCATGATCGACGAGCCGAACGCAGTGAGGCGAGCCGCGGCTGCGAGGCTGTGCCGAGGAGACTGCTCGCCATGATCGACGAGCCGAAAATAGTGAGGCGAGCCGAGGCTGCGAGGCTGTGCCGAGGAGACTGCTCGCGATGATCGTCCATGCGGCGCCGTGGGTGGTCCCGATTGCGGGGCCGCCGCTGCCCGACGCGGCGGTGGCGATGGACGGCGATCGTGTCGCCGCCGTCGGCCCGCTGGCGTCGCTGGCGGCGCTCGGCGCTGTGGTCGAGCACGGCGGCGTGCTCATGCCTGGCCTCGTGAACGCGCATCTGCATCTCGAGCTGTCGCATCTGAAGATCGCGGGCGGCGACGGTCTCGTGCCCTGGATTCGCCGGCTCATGGCCACGCGCGCGCAGTCGACGGCAGAAGGCGCGACCGGCGACGAAGCCGCGACCTTGGCGGCGCAGGCGATGGCGGCGCGCGGCACCGTCGCCGCCGTCGACATCTCGAACGACGGCCGCTCGGCGCCGCAACTGGCCGCCGCCGGCGTCGCGCCGCGCATGTTGCGCGAGCGCATCGGCCCGCGCGGCGCCGATCCGACGTGGAACCTCGCGGAAGACACGGCGCACGCCACCTACTCGTGCAACGCCGAAGCCCTACGCGCGCTGAGCGGAACGCGTGGCGTGGCGTCGATTCACGTCGAAGAAGATCCGGCCGAAGCCGCGTTTCTCGTCGACGGTGAAGGCCCGTTCGCGGAGTTCCTGCGCGAGCGCGGCGCGCCCAAGTCGGCGCCGCCGGGGCTGCGGCCGATCCCGTGGCTCGATTCACTGGGCGCGCTCGGTGAAGGCACGCTGCTCGTGCACTTGACCGTCGCCGATGCCGCTTCGCTGCAGCTGGCCGCCAAGCGCAACTGCATTGCCGTCTTGTGCCCGCGCTCGAACCAGCACATCGGCGCGCGTCTGCCCGACGTCGCCGCCATTCGCGCGTCCGGTCTGCGCGTCGCGCTCGGCACCGACTCGCTCGCATCCTGCGCCACGCTCGACGTCCTCGGCGACGTGCAAGCGTTGGCGCGCGCCGGCGTCGAGCCGGCGTGGCTCTTGCGCGCGGCGACCCAAGGCGGCGCGGCGGCGTTCGGCGACGCAGCCTTGGGCACGCTCGCCGTCGGTCAACGCCCGGGCCTCGTCGCCGTCGGTGACGACGCGCGCGGCCTACGCGACCCCGAAGCATGGATCGCCCACGAAGGCGCCGACGCCCCGGCGCGGAGAGTCGCATGAACACGACCACGCCCGCGTCCGGCGGCGCAATGAAGATGGACCGTCCGCTGGCTTCGTACGCGCGCCTGGTCGCGCTGCCGCACACGATCTTCGCGCTGCCGTTCGCCATCGGCGCCGCGGCGACGGCGTGGCGGCACGGCGCGGCGCCGTTCTCGCTGACGCGACTCATCGGCATCATCGTCGCCGTCGCCGGCGCGCGCACGGCCGCGATGGCGTTCAACCGCATCGCCGATCGCCGCTTCGACGCCGCCAACCCGCGCACCGCCAAGCGCGAGTTACCGAGCGGCAAGGTCTCGTTCGCCGGCGCGGTCGCGCTCGCCATCGGCGCCAGCATCGTCTTCGTCACCGCCGCCGCGCTGCTCGGACGCTGGCCGCTCATCTTGTCGCCGATCGCGCTCTTCATCCTGCTCGGCTATTCGCTGGCCAAACGCTTCACCTGGGCGACCCACCTGTGGCTCGGCGTCGCGCTCGGCGGCGCGCCCGCCGGCGCCTGGATCGCGGTCACCAACGGCTTCGGCCCGGCGCCGCTCGCGCTCAGCCTCGCCGTCGCCTGCTGGGTCGCCGGCTTCGACATCATCTACTCGACGCAAGACGCCGACTTCGACCGCACGAACAAGCTCAACTCGATCCCCGCGCGCTTCGGAATCGCCCGCGCCCTGTGGATTTCGCGCGTCTTGCACCTCGGCGCCGTCAGCGGCCTGGTCGCGTTCGGCGCGCTCATGCATCTGGGCGCCGTCTACTGGATCGGCGTCATCGCCATCGCCGGCACGCTCGTCTACGAGCAGAGCCTGGTGAAGCCGAACGATCTGTCGCGCATCGACAAGGCCTTCTTCGACTTGAACGGCTACGTCAGTCTCGTCTTTGCCGTGTGTACGATCGTGGAGTCGTTGCGATGATCATCCTCATGCGCGAAGGTGCGTCGCCGGCCGAGTCGCGCGCCGTCGAAGCGGCGTTGGCGCGCGCCGGCGCCGGCTGCCGTCGCGTGCGCGGGCCCAATCGGCTCGCCATCGAAGTCACAGGGCCACACGCGCCGTTCGACGCCGCCGTCATCGCGCGGCTGGCGGCGCTCGATGCCGTCGAAAGCGTACTCTCGCCCGATGATCCGTCGCCGCGCGTCACCGCCGCGCATGGTCCGGTCACCGTCGCCACGCCGCTCGGCCCCGTCGCCGTCGGCGGCGAAGAGTGGACGCTCATGCTCGGCCCCTGCGCCGTCGAGAGCGAAGAGGATTTGACCACCGCCGCCGTCGCCGCGCGTGAAGCCGGCGCGCGTTTTCTGCGCGGCGGCGCCTACAAGCCACGCACGTCGCCCTACGCGTTCCAAGGGCTCGGCGAGGACGGCCTCGATTTGTTACGCCGCGTCGCCGACGAAGCGGGCCTCGGCGTCGTCAGCGAAGCCACGTCGGAGGCGTCGGTCGCGCACGTCGCGGAGCGCTGCGAGCTGATCCAAATCGGCGCCCGCACCATGGCGTCGACGGCGCTCTTGCGCGCGGCGGCCCGCGCCGGACGGCCCATTCTCCTCAAGCGCGGCTTCGGCGCCACCGTCGACGAATGGCTCGCCGCCGCCGAATACTTGCTCGACGGCGGCGCGCCCGGCGTCATCTTGTGCGAGCGCGGCATCCGCACCTTCGAGCAAGGCACGCGCGCCACGCTCGACTTGGGCGGCCTCGCGCTCGCACGTCTGCGCACGGGGCTGCCCGTGATCGCCGATCCGTCGCACGCGGCCGGCACGCGCGCGCTCGTGCAGCCGCTGGCGCTGGCCGCGCTCGCCGCCGGCGCCGACGGGCTCATCGTCGAGTGCCACGCCGAGCCCGGCCGCGCGCGCTCCGACGGGCCGCAAGCGCTGACCCCGGCCGACACCGCCGAGCTCGCACGCGCCGTGCAGAAGCTCGCGCCGGCGCTCGGGCGTCGCGCCCCGCGACCGGTCATCCTTTCCAACGCATGCCAACCGACGACGACAACATCCGAGACACGGAGCTCCGCGTCGCCGAGGTGATCGGCGGCCTGATGCAGTTCTGGGGTTTCAAGGCGACCATGGGCCGCCTGTGGACGATCTTGTACCTCTCGCCCGAGCCGCTGTCCGCGGCCGAGCTCGGCGAGCGGCTGCAAGCGTCGACGGGAGCGGTGTCGATGGCGCTCGCCGACTTGCAGCAGTGGGGCGTCGTGAAGAAGTCGTGGCGGCCGGGCGAGCGGCGCGACTATTACGAGCCCGAGACGAGCATCTGGAAGATGGTGACCCGCGTCTTCCGCGAGCGCGAATTGGCGCACGTGCGCGCCGCCATCGAAGCCTTCGAAGCCGCGCGCAAAGTGCTCGCCAAAGCGCGCGCCGGCAGTGACGCCGAGGGCAAACGCCGCATCAAATTCGCCGACGGCCGCTTGGCCTCGCTCGTGACGCTGTCGCGCATCGGCGAGGGCCTCATCCTCATGCTCACCGCCGGCCAGATGGTCAATCCGCAACCGATCAAGAGCCTGTTTCACCCGGAGGACGACTCGTGAACCTGTCGCTGGCCTATTCGACCGACCTCGATGACGCTTTCATGTTTTGGCCGCTGGCGAGCGGTCGTATGGCCGCGCGCGACTACGGTTTCGGCAGCCTCAGCCACGTCCGCGCCGACACCGCGACGCTCAATCGCTGGGCCGCCGAAGGCACGCACGACGTCGTCGCCGTCAGCATCGCCGCCGTGCCCGCGCTCGCCGCCAACTGGCTGCTCTTGCCGCATGGCGGTTCCGTTGGACGCAACTATGGCCCGGTGATCGTTGCGCCGCGTGCAATGTCCGTCGAAGAATTGGCCGGCAAGCGCATCGGCACGCCGGGCGCGACGACGACGTGCGCGCGCTTGGTCGCGCTGGCCGCGCCCAAGGCCGTGCAGGTCGAGGTCTTGTCGGCGCCGCTCGAGCGCGCGTTCGCCGCGCTGTCCGACGGTGTCGTCGACGCCTGCGCGCTCATCCACGAAGGTCGCCTCACCTACGCCGAGCGCGGCTTTCACCTCGTGTGCGATCTCGGCAAGTTCTGGCAGCAGACGCAGAATCTTCCGCTGCCGCTCGGTGGCAATGTCATTCGTCGCGGCCTCGGTGACGACGCCGTCGCGCGCGCCTCGGCCATGCTGCGCGCGTCGATCGCCTATGCGCTCGAGCATCGCGAAGAGGCGCTCGACGAGCTGGCCGGCGATCGTGGCCTGACCCGCGCGCAATGCGACGAATACCTCGCGCTCTACGCCAACAGCGACACGCTCGACTACGGCGTCGACGGCCGCCGCGCCATCGCCGCGCTCATCGGCGACGTCCAGTTCGCCCCGTAATTTCCCGCGTCCAACGCTGTCGGGCTAGAAGCTCAGCTGCAGCACGCGCGCCAGCGCCTGCATGGCGGCCGCTTCGGCTTGCACGCGATGGGCGCGCCACTCGGCCGATCCCTTGCTGCCGACGGTGTTGGCGATGGCGAGCACCGCCGTCGCCGGAATCAGCGCGCGCGCCGCCGCCGCCAGCACGGCGAAGCACTCGAGGTGCTCGACCTCGGCGCCCGTCGCGGCGATGCGCTCGGATTCGCCGTCGTCCGCCGTCACACCGACGGGACAGGCGACCGTGACCGTCATCGCGCCCAGCGCGCCGCCGAAGCGCGTGGCCAGCTCCTCGTCGCCGTAAGCTTCCGTCGGCATGATCGGCGGCACGTACTCGACCGCGCGCACGACCAAGCGCGCCCGCCGCGCCACGACGACGGCGCCGATCGGCAACGTCACGCCCGGCAGCACGCCACACGTCCCCACGAGCACGATGCGGTCGGGCTTCAGCTCCGCGATCGCCTGCGTCGCGCCCGCCGACGCCTCGATGAGGCCGACTCCGAGCGCGCGGGCGACGACGCGACCACTCGTCAGCTCCGCACCCAGAAGCTGCGACAGACCAGCGAGCTCGGGCGGATAAGCCGCAGCCACCAGCGTGGGCACGGGCCCTTCTAGCATGAGGTGCTTACGCATGATAGCGTCACACCGCAGGTCGATGCCCAAGCTCATCTATCACGACTCGGACGGCATGGATAAGGTCTTGCAGCTCAGCTCCGAGGCCGTGCTGATTGGTCGGGCCACCGAGTGTCAGGTGCAGACGCAAGACGCCATGGTCTCGCGCCGTCACGCCCGCATCTTCTGGGACGGCAACTATTGGATCGAGGACTTGGGCTCGTCCAACGGCGTCTATGTCGGCAACGACAAAGTCCAAAAGGCGCCCTTTCGTCCCGGCGACACCGTCACTTGCGGCAGCTTGATCTTGCGCCTCATGCCCGACACGTCGCGACCTTCGGCGACGGGCTCGATGGCGCCGCAATCGACGGGCATGCATCCGCCGGTGCGCTCGGGCGTCACGCCGCCGGTTGGGTTGCCGCACTTGCCGCCGCCACCGGCTGCGCCGCCACCGCCGGCCGCATTCGGCGCGCCGCCGCCGGCTGTCGTGTCCGCGCCGCCGGCGCCGACCGGTCCGGCGATGGCCGCGTACGCCGTGCCGGCGCCGGCCGCGCTGCCGGTGACGTTGCCGCCGCCGCCGCTGCGCGGCGACGTTGCCGCTGCCGTCCTGCGCGGTCCGGCCGCGTCACCGAGCGCGACGACAGGCGCGCAAGCCAGCTTCGCCGAGGAGCTGCGCAGCGAACGTCAGCGACGGGAAACGGCGGAGTCGGCGGTGCTGCAAGCGGCCGAGCGCATTCGCGCCGCCGACGCGCGCGTGGCCGAGCTCGAAGCGCTGACGAAGGAAGCCGCGCTGCTCAAGCGCAAGCTCGATCAGGCGCAGTCCGATCTGCGTCGTCTGCGCGGCGGTCAGCCGCTCGAAGAGACGCGCGACGACGAGTCGCCGCTTCTGCGGGCGCGCGTGGCCGAGCTCGAGGCCGAGCTGTCGTCGCTGCGCGCGCAGTCGCCGGCGGCCGCGCCCGCCATCGTCGCCACGGCCAGCACGGGCAACGACGCCGAAGCCGCGCGCCTGAAGCGTCAAGTCGAGCAGCTGCAGTCGGAGCTGCGTCGGGTCCGCGCCGGTCAGCCCGAGCCGGTGCAGCTGCATTCGTCGCCGCCGCCGCCCAAGAGCGATCCGGCGCTCGCCGATGCCGCCATCGCGCTCGGCGATTCGTTGGCCGAGCTGCGCGCGTCGTTGCGCGCGGCCAATGACGAGTCGGGCCTGCTGACGGCGCCGTCGGAATCGGTGCAAGTCGTCGGCGATGCGCTGCGGAGCGCGGCCGAGCAGCTCGAAAGTGCGCGCGCTCACCTCCGCGCCCTCGGTAAACTGCTAGGTGTTTCTTAGACTTACGAATATTCGCTGCCCCACCCATTGACGCATGAAGTTGCGATGACTACATCGCCCCACCTTTTGCGGGGAGGGGATCATGAAGTCATTGTTGGGGCTCGTGTGCGTTGCGTCATGTTCGTGGCTCGGCTGCGCGCAGGTTCGACCGGGCGACCCAGCGGCGCCTTGGCCGGCGGGGTCGTTGGCCGCGCCCGTCTCGATCGTCGCCGGCGCGCCGACCGACAGCCGCGTCGACTTCACGATCGCCGGCGGTTTCGCGGGTGCGCGGCCGGTGACGTTGACGATCGCGCAGCCGACGCTGCGGCTGCACACGACGGCGAGCGGCGCCGAGCTGGACGCGTTGACGCTGCCGCTCGGCGACATCGACGTGCCGGCGTCGGCGCTGCCGCCGAGCGGGCTGCGGCTGCGCGCGCTCACGTTGACGGCCGACGCCGCGCGCGCCGAGGTCGTGCAAGCAGACGATGACGCGCTCGGCTTGCGTGCGACGGCGCCGTTGACGCTGCACTGGTCGCTGCAGCTCGACGACGGCACGCTCTATCCGCTGGGCGCGGTGGCGACGGCGCCGCTGGCCATCGACGTGCAGATCGCGCGTTCACCGACGGGCGCGACGGCGACCGTCGACGCCAGCTGCGCCGGCACCTGCTGGGCCGTCGACGGCGTGGCCACGCTGAGCGACGGCGCCGTCTACCTCGCCGCGGCCGCCGACGTGACCGCCGAATAGCGCGAACGCTCGGCGCGCGGAGGACTTACGCGCGGCACGGCCGTCTGCTACCGTCGCCGCATGCGCGTCCTCCTGATCGTGTGCCTGGCGTCGCTGGTCGGCTGCGGTGACGACACGACCGCGATGACCCACGCCGGCGGCGACGACATGAGCGCGCAGCTCGGCGGCGAGGATTTGTCGTCGCTGCCGGCCGATCTTCCGAGCTGCGCGGCCGGTCCGCGAACGTTCCTCGGCTATCCGGGCGCGAACGCGACGTTGCTGACGTTCGACTGCAGCTGCGGCTGCCTCATCGACGGCTTCGCCAACACGCTCGTCAACGGGAACTGGGGCAGCAGCACGTCGGGCGGCGCCAGCTTCGTGCCCACGTCGAGCGGGCTCGGCATGGCGCTGGCGACGACGACGACGAGCACGTCCCCGTCGCTGGCGAGCTTGGCGTCGGAGGGGCCGATCGCGCGCTTCTTCCTCGACGGCGACTTCGACATGCAGGTCGACTACGACTTGAACGCGAGCGCGCCGCCGGGTGAGTCGCATCTCGTGCTCGGCGTGCGCAAGCCGAACACGGTGCAAGGCATTCCCGTCTACGAAGTCGAGCGCGCGCGGCAAGCGGACGGCAGCGAAGTCTACGTCACGCAGCTCGGCGGCGTGCCCGCGGTGCAAGTGGCGACGGCGGCCACGCAGGGCACGCTGCGGCTGGCGCGCCCGGCTTCACGCTCACCTCGTACGGCGACGCGCAGCAGGTCTCGACGCTGATCGCGCAAGACACCGACCGCCTCGAAGTCACGCTCGCCGGCGCGCTCGTCGGCTGCAGCCGCGTCCGACGCGGGCACGAGCTGCGCCTATCAGCCGAGCTGGCGCAACCTGCGGCTGAGCTCCGGCACGATCGTCAATCAGCCGTAAGCCATCGACAGCTGTCGGGTTTTACAGATCGTGCGCGTTCAGGAAGCGGACGAGAGCGTCATCGAAACGGTCGGGCGCTTCCAGGTTCGACAGATGGCCGGCGCCGGCGATCTCGACATATTCGGCGTCGGGGATGATCTGCGCCAGCGCGCGCATTTCGGCGGGCGGCGAGATCGTGTCCTCGCCACCGCACACGACCAGCGTCGGACAATCGATGTTTTGCAGCAGCGCCAGACGGTCGGGGCGATCGCGCAGCATCCGCGTCGCCGACACGATCGTCTCGGCGCGCTCGCTGCACAGGTCGCGCACGCGAATGCGCAAGCTGTCGTCGGCGTGCGGCGACAACAGGCGGGACGGCACACCGTCGAGGAACGTCGCCAAGCCGACCGGGCCTTTGACGTTGGCGATGGTGGCGTCGCGAGCGGCGCGCGCGACGTCGGAGTCGGCGGCGGCGCGCGTATCGGCCAAGATCAGCGACGCCAGCCGCGCCTTGTGTCGCTCGGCCAACGCCAACGCCACGTAGCCGCCCATCGACAGGCCGACGACCGACGCCATGGGAATGCCGAGACCGTCGAGCAGCCGCGCGATGTCGTCGGCAAAGTCGTCGACGGTCGGCCGGCCCCACAGCGGCGAATCGCCGAAGCCGCGCAAGATCGACCGTGATGACACGGCGCACGTCCGAGAAGCGCGCCAGCTCCTCGGACCACATGCGCCGATCGAGCGGAAACGCGTGCAACAGTAGCAGCGCCGGACCGCTGCCGCGCGCGTCGTAGCTCAGCTCTCCGTCGCCGATTGCCAGCTTCATGACGCTGCCCTCCGTCGCGGGCGCGAGCCCGGCTGATGCACCGGCGGCCGCCGACGCGGCTCCGGCGGCACCAAGCATTCGGGCCGCGTGCCGATCAAGTCGGTGCGCTTCGCCAACGTCAACGCCTCGCGCACCAGCTCGTGCTGCTCGGGATCCCAATAGAGCAGCAGCGCCTTTTGCATGCGCTTCTCGCGTAAGCCTTTGGCCGTGTAGCAAGGCTTCATCGTCAGCGGATCGATGCCGGTGTGATACATCGTCGCCGCCAACGACATCGGCGTCGGGATGAAGTCCTGCACCTGCCGCGGGCGATAGCCTTTGCGCTTCAGATACAGCGCCTGCTCGATCATGTCGTCGAGCGTCGAGCCCGGATGGCCGCTGATGAAATACGGGATCGAGATATTGATCCTTGCCGGCGGCTTCGGACGCGCACTTGAACGCGTCGGTGAAGCGATCGTAGCTCTCGATGCCCGGCTTCTTCATGAGCCGCAAGCGTCTCGTCGCTGACATGCTCGGGCGCGACCGACAATTGGCCGCCGACGTGATGCTTCGTCAGCTCCTCGAGATATTCCTGGCCGCGCACGCCGTCGACGACGAGATCGGTGCGCACGCCCGACGCGATCGTCACGTGCTTGACGCCCGGCTCGGCGCGCACCTTTTTCATGAGGTCGATGAGCGGGCCGTGATCGGTCTTCAAGTGCTCGCAAATCCCGGGGTGAACGCACGACAAGCGGCGGCACTTGGACTCGAACTTCTCGTCCTCGCACTTCATCTGGTACATGTTCGCCGTCGGGCCGCCGAGATCGCTGAGCACGCCGTTCCAGCCGCCTTGGCGACGCATCGTGCGCAGCTCGCGCAAGATGCGAATCGGCCGAGCGGTTCTGGATGACGCGGCCTTCGTGCTCGGTGATCGAGCAGAACGTGCAGCCGCCGAAGCAGCCGCGCATGATGACGAGCGAATTCTTGACCGTCTCGAACGCCGGCACGGGCGCGTCGGCGTACATCGGATGCGGCGCGCGATTGAACGGCAAGTCGTAGAGCTCGTCCATCGTCGCCGTGTCGAGCGGCTGCGCCGGCGGGTTGAAGTAGACGCCGCCGAGATCGAAGCGATCGCGCTGCAGCAGCGGCCGCGCGTTGTGCGGGTTGGTCTCGTAGTGCAGCGTGCGCGAGGCCAGCGCGTACTTCTTCTTGTCGCTGCGCACGTCTTCGAACGACGGCAGGATCAGCAGGCGACCATCGCCGACATGCTCCGACGGCGACTGCGAGATCGCTTCGGCGTCGACCTTCGAGATCGGATGGGCCGTGCCGCGCACGTCGCGCAGCGCCGAAATCGGCTCGCCGGCGTCGAGGCGGCGCGCGATCTCCCAGATCGGCCGCTCGCCCATGCCGAACACGAGCAGATCGGCTTTGCTGTCGAGCAGGATCGAGCGGCGGACGTTGTCGGACCAATAGTCGTAGTGGGCGATGCGACGTAAGCGACGCCTCGATGCCGCCGAGGACGATGGGCACGTCGGGATAGGCTTCGCGCGCGCGATTGGCGTAGACGATGGTGGCGCGGTCGGGACGCAAGCCGCGCGCGCCGCCTGGAGAATATTGATCTTCCTGGCGATTCTTCTTCTGCGCCGTCAAGCGGTTGAGCATCGAGTCCATGTTGCCGGCGCTCACGCCGAAGAACAGGCGCGGCTTGCCGAGGACGCGAAACGGATCCGCCGATTGCCAATCGGGCTGCGCGATCATGCCGACTTTGAAGCCGCGGCCTTCGAGAAAGCGCGCGATGAGCGGTGGGCCGAACGCCGGATGGTCGACGTAGGCGTCACCGCTGATCATGATGATGTCGAGCTGCTTCCAGCCGCGCGCGTGCACCTCCGCGATCGTGGTGGGCAAGAAAGGGTGCTCATGGCGCCCACGACGAATTTGCAGCGGTTTCGACATCGGTTACGGCTGTAAATGTAGCACTACGCGGGTGAGCTGCCCGATTCACTGCGCTTTTTGCTGCATTCTTCGCAGGGGCAGCCTTCGCGGAGCGCGCGAAAGTTGTAGATGCCGGTGGAGTGACCGTCGCTCCAGTCGATGTTGACGGCGTAGTTGCCGATGACGCGCATGGCGCGGGCGCGCACGCTGTCGGGCACGCGCTTCGGGTCGAGCAGGGGCTTGCCGGTCATCTCTTCGATGCACTCCGCGCAGCGACAGGCGAGGCGCAGCTCGCGGGCCGGGTAGGCGCTTTTATGCTCGTCGTCCCAGACGAAGGTGATGGTGGATCGAAGGAGACCGACGATCTCGAGCGGCATCGGCATCGCGTGAACATGGCATGATGCGCGCGTGACGACAACGGCGACGGTGCAGATTCGGCTGGTGAAGCCGTTGGAGCGGAGTATTCGCGCGGGCCATCCGTGGATCTACCGGGACGCGCTGGCGATCGGCGGCGCGGACGCGAAAGGCGCGGCGGGCGCGCGGTTTGCGGCGGCTGCGGGCGGTCGTGCGGTCGGCGGTCGCGCGGCGGGTGGTCGTGCGGCCGGCGGCGCCGATGCGGGACGGGGTGCGGCGGCGACTGGCGCGAAAGGCGCGGCGCGTGGGGACTTGCGGGCGGGCGCGCGCGGACTTAACCCATCGGACAACGGGGGGTTCTCCGTCGGCGGCCCGAGCACAGGCTCCGCCGTCGACATTATCGGCGCCGACGGCAAATTTGTTGCGCGTGGCCTCTACGACGCCAAATCCGCCATCGCCGTCCGCGTCGTCACGCTCGATCGCGGCCAGCCGCTCGATGCGGCACTCATCCGCAGTCGCATCGCCCTCGGCCTGCGCGCCCGCCGCGGCACGATCGACGCGGCGACGACCACCGCCTTCCGCTGGCTCAACGGCGAAGGCGACTTTTTGCCCGGCGTGGTCATCGACGTCTACGGCACCGTCGCCATCCTCCGCCTCGACGGTGACGCCGTGCGCGTCTGGCGCGACTGGATCGTCGCCGCCATCGTCGACGTCGGCCGCGCGCTCGGCATCACCCACGTCTACGAGCGCTCGCGCGGCGGTCGCGGCGAGGCGTTGCACGGCGGCGAGCCACCGTCGCCCATCGAGATCCGCGAGCACGACGTCCGCTTCACGGTCGACGTCATGAAGGGGCAAAAGACCGGCTTCTTCCTCGATCAGCGCGAAAATCGCCGCGCCATTCGCGCGCTTCGCCGGCGGAGTCGACGTCGTCAACTGCTTCGGCTACACCGGCGGCTTCAGCGTCAACGCCGCGCTCGCGCGGCGCCCATCGCGTCACGACCGTCGACGTCGCCGCGCCGGCGCTCGTCGACGCGCGCGGCCAACTTCGCGCTCAACGGCATCGACCCGGCGCTGCACGGCTTCGACGCCGAAGACGCCTTCGACTGGCTCGAGCGCGCCCGCACGCAGCGGCGGACCTTCGGGCTCGTCATCACCAATCCGCCGAGCTTCGCGCCGTCGGAAAAGGCGCTGCAGAAGGCGCTCACCGCCTATCGCGACCTGCACGCGCGCGCGCTCGCCATCGTCGACGAAGGCGGCATCTTCGTCGCGGCCAGCTGCTCCAGCCACGTCACGATGGACGCGTTCATCGGCACCTTGCGCGACGCCGCCGACAAGACGCGCCGGCCGCTCCGGCTGCTCGAAGTGCGCGGCCAGCCCGCCGACCACCCGACGACGCCCGCCTTCGTCGAGGGCCGCTATTTGAAGTGCGTCATCTGCCGCGTCGACTGACGCGCGATCAGCCGAGGCAGCGGTCGGCGAAGGCGCGAATGCGGCGCAACGTCTGACGCTCGCCGCGCGCGGTCGGAAATTCGCGCGCGCGGTCGAGGCAGCCGAGGTCGCTGCAGACGTAAACGCCGACGCTGTGGCCGCGGTCGATGCTGACGCTCATCAGCTTGATGGCGCCTTGCCCGCGCACCGAGTGACACCAGCGGCACATGGCCATGATGCTGGCGCTGCCGCCGGAACAGCGGGCGAAGACGAGACCGCGCGGCTGCTTAGCAGCGCCGTCGGCGAACAGCAGGAACGCGCGCGGCCCGACGGTCCACGCGAGGACGTCGTAGACGCGCAGCGGCAGCCTCAGATCGGGCGCCAGCTCGACGTCGCGCCGATCGATCCGCCGGAAGCAGTCGAGCAGCTCGGCCTCGCTCGTCACCGTCACCATGCGCCGATTATGCGCACGCTCGGCCACGCGCCAAGCGGCCACGATCACCGACCATCGCGCACGACCGCGTGTGCTTGCGCGTGAATCGGCGCTCGTGTCCAACGTTGCGCTTGGGGGCGAACGCGGCGCTTCGAGACCGAGCCCGCGATAAGCCTCGCGATGCCCGTGCGCGCTCGACCGATGGCCGATTCCGACGGAGCTGCGCCGCGCGCGGGCACAGCCCGCCCGCTGCGTCGCAGCCAATCCGCCCAACCCACACCACCGCGCGCCCGCCACGACCGACGCCCGAAATCCCCCGCGACCGCTACGACCCCCGAAATCCCCCGCGACCGCAACGACGCCCGAAATCCCCGCGACCGCTACGACCCCCGAAATCCCCCGCGATCCCGACCGGCCGTCGCGCTAGTCGACCGCCTTATACGGATCGAACTTCGGCACCCCCGGCCGCCCGTTCACCTTGCGCAGCTCCTCGTCGCTGAACGCGTCCGTCGTCCCCGCCGGCAGCCGCTCCCGCACGAACGCCTCGATCGTCGTCCGCGCCTTCTTCGCCGCCGGCCCGAGGTCGACGTCGTTGCCGCTCGCCTCGCGCCACATCTGGTACAAAATGCGCCGCCGATCCTTCGCCGACAGCGTCGTATCACCCCAGACGCTCTCGAGATGCGCCGGCAGCGACGCCAACGACGCCTCCAGCCGATCGCGCTGCGCCCGCGCCGACAGCTCGCCGCGCAGCTTGCCCGTCAGCTCCATGAAGCGCTCTTTCTCGTAGCGATAGGGATCCTGCTTCTTGGCGCGCATGGCGATGTCGGTGATGTCGAAGCCGCCCGACAAGCCCTTGAAGTCGCGGATGGTGTGCTCGTCGAAGTTGACCCGGCCGTCCATCGCGATGTGCGCCGAGAACGACGGACCGTTGTAATGGTAGCCGTCACCCTCGAGCGTGAGTGGAAAGCGGTCCTCTTTGACGTCGGCGAGCTTGCCGAGCAGCGGATCGCCGGCGTCGCCGCGCGGCTTCCACGGCTTGCGCGGCGCTTGCCCGCCGAACGTGCCCGAGCCGTCGCCTTTGCCGCCCGCGGCGCCGGGCAGCGTAATGCCGCCCAGGCCATGCACCGACAGATCGATCGGCCCTTGCCGCATCGACAGCGATGACGACTGCTGCTGCGGCGGTTGCGGCTGCGGCTCGGCCTGCTGCTGCGGCGGTTGCGGCTGCGTCGTCGTCAGCGGTTCCGGCTTGGGCGCGATCGCGGGCGCTACTTTGAGCTTCTCCGGCTTCGGCGCCGGCCGCTCGGTCGGCTTGGTCTCGCGCGTCGTCAGCTGCTCCACTTTCGGCGCTGGCGGCAGCTTGGTCTGAATCTCGACGGAGATGGTGCGATCGACGCGCGACAGCTCACGCGCCGGTAGCCGCAAGGCTATCAGCAGCAGCGCCCCGTGGGCGACGATGGAGAAGACGACGGGAACCGGAAGCCGCACCAAACAATCCTAATCATTGGACGCTCGAAGCGGCCAATCGGTTGGTTATTTAGCACGAATTACCGCGAGGCCAGTCGCCATCGACGCATAAATGGCGCGCGGCGTCACCGTCGAGTCGATGGAAATGCGTGTGACGCCGCTGACACCTGCGAACGTCGTGACGAGGCCGGTCGCCGGATCGAAGCGCAAGAGCGTCCCGCCCGATTGCTGCACGATCCACAAGGTGCCATCGACATCGGCCTGCACGTCGATGAGATCGACCGGCACCTGCGGATAATACTGGATGGTCGTGTAGTTGGTCGTCTTCGGATCCCAGCTGACGAGGCCGCCCAAGCTGCCGCTCTGATTCAGGCGCGCCAGCCACAAGCGGCCGTCGGGCGTGACGGCGGCGCCGCGATTGTTCTCCTGATAGCCGGCCGGCTCGTACGTCGGTCCATTTTGGTAGCCGAGCCCGTGATCGAGCGTGTCGGTCGTGAACGCGAACATGA
>CAWAWS010000020.1:0-381277 GCA_963785725.1 uncultured delta proteobacterium
ACGCGCACTACGGAAGCCATGCAGCGCACCCAGCTTGAGCGCGAGCGTGCCTCGGCGGCGCGCGAGCGGGAGCTCATGAACGCGCAGGTCGAGGCGCAGCGGGCACTGATCGAGAGCCAGCGTTCGCAAATGCAGCTCGTCGTGTCGCTGTTCGAGCGCGTTACAGGCGCAGGCGATCCGGTGTCGCTGATCAAGCAGCACACGAGCATTCAGCGCGCGATCGACAGGCAGCGCAACGCGGACGAGGAGGCCTATCAGCCCATTGCGCAGACCGAAGTGCCGTGGTGGGTCTCTGTGGTCTCGCAGCTCGCGCCGGCGGTCGGAATGTGGGCTGCGGGCAAGTCGCCGCAAGAGATTGCGGCGGCGCTGGCCCAGCAGGCCGGCGCGGGGCTTTCGATTCCGATCGCTCAGGCCGCTGTGACGGTTCCGGCAGCACCAGCGCCCGCGCCCATCGAGACGCGGAGCGGACGCCCGCTCCGCCGACTGTGCCAGCCGGACCGACGCCGAACGAGAAGATGCAACAGGCGCTCGACACGATGAGCGAAGCGGAGCGGACGGCGATCAAGAAGGCGGTCGAACGACTCAGCGATGATGTCTTCGAACGGATGATGCGCTACGTTGCAGGGCTCTCCGTCGCCGAAACTGCCGCGTGGGTTCGCTCGAACTTCGTTGAAGCGACCACGCCTTCTCCGACGAACGGCCAAGTGCTCGGATGAAGGCAGTCACACGACGCGAGCTGATGGACATGCTGGCGCCGATGGCGGGCGCGGTCCTGGGCGGCGCCTGCTGCAGCTTCGTAGCCGAGCGACTGAGCCTCCGCAAAGAGGCGGTGGCGCTCGGCGCGCTCGCCGGCGGTCTCGCGATAGCCGGACACACGCGCGGGCTCGCGCAACAGTTGGCGACCGGAGTCGCGGCTGCGGGCGCCTCCGTGCTTGCCATGGAAATCCTGGCTCGACTGCGGCCCGATTGGACGCTGTTCGCGGCTCGACGTCAGCCGCGACGGCGACCCAAGCGGTCACGCGACATGAGCTGCAGGAGGCGCTGGCGCGAGCGGAAGCCAAACGGAACGACGCCGCTGACGACGGCAACGACGCCAGCGAATGAACCGACTCAGGACCAAGTCGAAGCGGTCTGAATCGGCTGTCATCAGAGGAGCGGATCGCGCTCGAAGACTTGCGCAGCAAATCACCAGCGCTTGTCATCCTGCAGGTCGAGCAGCAGCTCCGCAGCATCTCGACAGAGGAGGGCGTCGCCTTCTTGCGGGCGCACGTGTTGCCGCACGCGAGCCCGCATGCGCGCTGACGACTCCACGCTCATGCAGGCGGTGCTCGCGCGAGACGCGCGGGCTTGGCGGCAGTTCGTCGCTTTGCACGAGCCGCGCTTGCGCCAGGCTGCCCACGAGGCGGTTCTCGAAGAGCGAGTGCTCACGGAGGATGAAGTCGACGACGTGCTGGGCGATTTCTGGCTCATGTTGCTGGAGGACGATTTGCGTCGGCTGCGCGGCTTCGCCGGCGATGACCTGGCCGCGTGGCTGACCCTGCTCGCGGGTCAGCTCGCCGCAAACCGCCTCCGGCGGCTCGCCCGCCAGCCCAGGACGGAGCCGCTGCCGGACGGCGACCGCATTGCGGCTCTGCCGGTCAGCGACCTTCTGACGACGTCAGAGGCCGCCAGCTACTGCGGATTCAAGACGACCGCCGGCCTGCGCAAAGCCAAGATGCAAGGCCGCGTGGCCGCTGTCGGACGGCGCGGCGGCGTCGGCCCGATGATGTGGAGCCGGAGTGACCTGAATCACTTTCTGCGAGGGGCTGCGCCCGGGCATATAATCCTGGGCTGCGCGGGAACGCCCCCACCAAGGGGCACGCATGAGCAAGAAGTGGGTCATGAAATGGAACGTCTACATAGCCGAGCGCCCGATCCGACCGGGCGTCTGGAGAAGGAGGGACGGAGGCTTTCTCGTACGGGGAAAGGCGATGGATCCCCGCACGCGTCGACGCAAGGAAGTGAAGAAGGTCTACCTCGACACGGAGGACCCCGACGTGGCGCTGGCGCGCCTCCGCGAAGAGCTGCAGCAGACCCGGCAGGGCGCGAGCCGAGAGGCTCGAACGCTGCCGCGGTTCAGCGAATTCGCAGCCTCGTTACTGGAGCGAAAGCTCGCGTCGGCTGAGATCAAGAGCGGCAAGTCGATCGAGGTCTGGGGCACCGTGCTGGAGAAGCACCTGATTCCGGCGTTCGGCGAATATCGCGTCGACGAGCTCACCAAGCTCGACGTCGAGGAGTGGAAATCGAAGATGGGGCGGCTCGTTCACAGCGGCAAGTACGCTCCAGCGACGGTCAACAATCTCCTCAAGTACCTGCGAGTGATCATCAATGCGGCGTGCGCGGATTACGAGCTGGAGCGCAATCCGATCACGTACGTCAAAGACCTCGATGCGTCCGAGCACCACACGTACACCGAAGAGGAGCCGAACTCGCTCACCGCCGACGAAATGCCGAAGTTCCTGGCGGCGGTGCGCGACCTCTATCCGCAGCATTTTGCGTTCGTCGCGCTCGGATTCGCGACGGGGCTTCGGCCGTCTCACATGCGGCCACTCCGTCGAAAGGGCGCGACGCCGGACGTGAACTGGGAGGAGGGCACGCTGCTCGTCCGTCGATCGGAAACGGCCGGGAAGGTCATGAACACGACCAAGACCAACCTGCTGCAGAAGATCGGGCTGCCGAAGGATCTGATGTCGATCCTGAAGTGGCAGGCGGACCGCATCGACGCCTCGATCGGGCCGATGCGCGACTCGGAGCTGCTGTTCCCGTCGGAAACGGGAGGCTTCCGCGCCGCGAGCTGCCTCGACAAGCCATTCGACAGCGTGGGCGAAGCGCTCAAGCTGAAGAAGGCGATCACGGCGCGCGCGATGCGGCGGACGTTCAACGACCTGTGCCGCCGGGCGCGGGTCGAGAGCGTGGTGACGAGGTCGATCTCGGGTCACGCGACGGAGCAGATGAAGCAGCACTACGAGACCGTGGACGTGGAGGAGAAGCGCGACAGCCTCGCGAAAGTCATCTCGCTGGCCGGCTTCCGCCAGGCGTTCCTCGGAAGCGTGGGTGCTCCGGATTCTGGCTGCTGCCGCGGACGGTGGAGCGCTGCATTGACTGCCGCGAACGTGATCGAAAGGCTGCGGGTGCTCCGGACAGCGACGGGAAATCGGATATCGATCTGTCGAAAGGGTAGGCCAGGAACAAAAACACCCAGATCGAAGGGCGACCTGGGTGCTCATTGGGGTGCTCCGGAGGAGCCTGGAGCCGCTAAGTACTTGTGGGGCGTGCAGGATTCGGACCTGCGACTTCCACCGTGTGAGGATGGCACTCTACCGCTGAGTTAACGCCCCGAAACAACGTCGCGCCTTTTCTAACCTCGCGCCACCGCCACGTCAAGTAGCTCTTTCGCCTCGCCCGCCGACCACCCCGCCACCGCCACCTGCTACATTCGCCGCGTGCTCCGCGCCACCGCCCTCACCATGCGCTTCGCCGGCGGCGTCACCGCGCTCGACGCCGTCTCGTTCGAAGCCCGCGCCGGCCAAGTCCTCGGCTTTCTCGGCCCCAACGGCGCCGGCAAAACCACCGCCATGCGCATCTGCACCGGCTTCCTCGCGCCCACGTCCGGTCGCGTGACCATCGGTGACGTCGATGTCGCCGACGATCCGCTCGCCGCCCGCGCCCGCCTCGGCTACTTGCCGGAATCGGTGCCGCTCTACCCCGAGATGCGCGTCGACGAATACCTCGGCTATCGCGCGGCCCTCAAAGGCGTGCCGGCGAAAATCCGCCGCGCCCGCATCGACGAAGCCATCGCCTCCGTCGCCATCGCGCCCGAACGCCGCCGCGTCATCGGACAGCTGTCCAAAGGCTACCGCCAGCGCGTCGGGCTCGCCGACGCCCTGCTCCACGCGCCCGACGTGCTCATCCTCGACGAGCCCACCGACGGCCTCGATCCCAACCAACGCCGCGACATACTCGATCTCATCGCGCGGCTGGGCCAAGATCGCGCCGTGATCCTGTCGACGCACATCTTGCCCGAGGTGGAGGCGGTCTGCGCGCGCGTCGTCATCCTCGATCGCGGCCGCGTCATCGCCGAGGGCGCGCCCGCCGCGCTCATCGACGCCGACCGCGACCTGCACGTCGTCGCCCGCGGCGAACGCGACGCGCTCGTCGCCGCCATGCGCGCCGTCGACGGCGTCGTCAGCGTCGACGGCGAAGCCGACCGCTACCGCGTCCGCAGCGACCGCGACGTCCGCGAGCCGCTCGCCCGCGCCATCCTCGCCGTCGGCGAATTACGCGAGCTGCGCCCCGCCGCCGCCGGCCTCGAGCGCGTCTTCGCGACGCTGACCGGTCGCGCATGAAGAGCCTCGTCATCGCCCGCCGCGAGCTCGCCGCCTACTTCTTCTCGCCCATTTCCTATCTAGTCGCGACGCTATTCTTAGTGGTCGAAGGTTACAGCTTCAGTCTCTTCGTCAGCGTCCTCAATCAAACCCAAGCCATGCACGGCGCCGTCCTCCACTATTTCTTCGGCGGCACCTTCCTCTTTTGGCTCTTCGTCATGTTCCTCACCGCCGTCCTCACGATGCGCCTCATCGCCGAGGAGCGCCGCTCCAACACGCTCGAGCCGTTACTGACTGCGCCCGTCGCCGCGCCCAGCATCATCCTCGGTAAGTATCTCGCTTGTGTCTGTTTCTATGTCGCTCTATGGCTACCGACTTTACTCTATGTCGCTATCTTGGCCGCCTATAGCCCGGCCGATTCCGCGCTCGATCCCGGTCCAATCATCGCCGGTTATCTCGGGACGTTCTTGGTCTCGTCCTCGGCTTTGGCGCTCGGCCTCTTCTTTTCGACGGTCACGCGCAATCAGATCCTCGCCGCCGTCCTCTCTTTTGTCACGCTATCGATGCTGCTTTTGGTCGGTGTCTTAGGCGACACGTTGGTGCGCAACGGACATTGGGCGGCGATTCTCGACTACATAAACCTGTTCAAACACATGGAGGACTTCGGGCGCGGCATCGTCGATTCGCGCCATGTCGTCTATCACCTCGGCATCATCGTCGTCGCCCTGTTCGCGGCCGCGCGCGCCTTGGCGCTCGGTCACGCCGCGTCGCCCGGCCGTCGCGCCGCCGCCGAGCTGGCACTATTGATACTGATCGTCATCGGGATCGACTATTTGTCGGCGCGTCATTGGCTGCGCGGCGATTGGACCCGCGGCCGCACCTTTGCGCTGTCGGACAAGACGAACGAGCTCATCGGCACGCTCAAACGCGACGTCGACGTGCTCGTCTTCATGGCGCCCAATGGTACGTATGCGAACGATCTCTATGGCGACGTCCACGAGCTGCTCGAGCGGGCGCGACGGCTGTCGGCGCACCTGCACGTCGAATATGTCGACATCGATCGCGAGCCCGAGCGCGCCAAGACGGTCGCCAAGAAGTACGGCATCTTCGAGGACGACATGCGCGACGGCGTCATCGTCGTCGCCGCGGGCACGCAGTCGAAGTTCATCGCGCGCAACGACTTGGGCGACTACGACTACGCCGCGGCCGCGCAATCGGGCGGCCCGGCGCCGCTCAAGCAGTGGAAAGGCGAGCAGGCGCTCGACAGCGCCATCTTGGCCGTCACCGACGAGAAGGCGCCCAACGTCTGCTTCATCAGCGGCCACGGCGAGCCGGCCATCGACGGCTTTCAGCCCGGCGATTACGGCGATTTCGCGGCCGAGCTCAAGCGCGACCACCAGGCGCCGCGCGCCATCACGCTCGATCGCGGCGTGCCCGCCGACTGCGACGCGACGGTGCTGGCCGGACCCGAGCAGCCGCTGCCCAAGCCCGATGTCTACGAGCTCGCGCAGCTGCTCGAGCGCGGTGGCCGCTTGTTGGTGCTGCTCGGCCCCACCTTCGACGATCGCGTGACCCGCTTCGTCGACGTCGGCGTCGAGGATCTGCTCGATCGTTGGGGCGCGTCGGTGCGCAACGACGTCGTCGTCGATGAGCCGCGGCTGCGCGGCTCATCGGTCGCGTTCGCCGTCACCGAAGGCTACAGCGACCATCCGATTACGCGCCATTTGCAGCATCATCAGACCGTGTGGAGCGACGTGCGCCAAGTCGAGCCCGCGCCCAAGCCCGGCGTCGACGCCAGCGCCATCATCCACACCAGCGACGACGGCTGGGGCGAGACGAACCTCGGCATCTTCCGCGCCGAAGCCGAGCTGCGGTACGATCCGGGCGTCGACGTCAAAGGGCCGCTCGCCATCGCCGTCGCCGCCGAGCGCACCGACGGCACCGGCAAAGGCGCGCGGCTCGTCGTGCTCGGCTCGTCCGACATCGCCGCCAACCGCGTCATCGTCGGCTTCAACCGCGAGCTCCTGTTGTCGTCGCTGGCGTGGCTGGAAGCGCGTGGGACCAATCGCGCCGTCGCCGCCATTGGGCCGCGCACGCCCGAGCAGCTGCGCCTGTCGCTCGACGACAGCCAGCTGCGCCGCATCTTTTGGCTGTGCGTGCTCGGGCTGCCGCTGTTGGCGCTCCTCATCGGCGCCGGCATCTATTGGATTCGCCGCTCGTGAAGCGCCCACCGGCGACGCTGCTCGTGTTGTCGGCGGTGGCGGCGGTGGTCGCGGCGCTGCTCATGTGGGATCGCGGTCGTCCGGCCAGCGACGACCTCGCGCGCGATCGCGAACGCCTGCTGCCGCGATTCGATCGCGCGGCCGCGACGGAGCTGACGCTCACGCGCGGCGGCGTCACGACGGCGCTGCGCCACGAAGCGGGCGGCTGGTACACGACGACGCCGCATCGCCGCGCCGACGACGCCGCCGTGGAGGCGCTGCTGGGCGCGCTCGAGTACGGCCAGATCGAGCGGCGGGTCGCGCATATCGACGCGGCCACGCGCGCGCAGCTCGGCCTCGACCAGCCGCGCGTCGTCATCGCCGTCGGCGGACACGTCTTGCGCGTCGGCGGCGAGGCGCCGGCGCGCGCCGTCTACGTGCAGCGCGACGACGAGGACGACGCGCTCGTGGCCGACCATCGCCTCATCGAAACCGCCGATCTCGATCCGTCGCTGTGGCGGTCGCTGCGTCTGACGCTGTCGGAGCCGGGCGACGCTACGCGCGTGGCGTTCGGCGCGTGGGCGGTGGCGCGGCACCGTGGTTGGCGCGTCACGGCGCCGGTCGAGACGCGCGCCGACGACGCCAAAGTCGACGCGCTCGTGCAGTCGCTGGTGCGCATCCGCGCCAAACGCGTGCTCGCCGACGACAGCGCAGACGCGACGCAGGCGGCGACGGGCGTCGCGCTGGCCCTCGAAGGCGTCGTCGAGGCGCGCCTCGGCGGCGCCTGCCCGAACGCGCCCGCCGAGACCGAGGTCTTACGCAGCGACGGCGCCCGCCTCTGCTTCGCGACGACCGATCTCAACCTCCTGCGTGCGCCGGCGACGTCACTGTATCAGCGCCGGCTGTTTCCGTTGCGCCTCGATGACCTCGTCGCCGCCGACGTGGACGCGCTGTCGCTGCGCCGCGCCGACGGTCGCTGGCAGATCGTCGCGCCCGCGGCCGCGGCTGGTCCGGCCAGCGACGACGCCGTGCGCGCCTGGCTCGAGCCGCTCTTGGCCGCCGAAGCGCGCGCGTTTGCGGCCGCGGCGCCCGTCGCCGGCGTGCACGTGCGGCTGGCCACGCGCGACGACGAGGTCAGCGCCGACGTGGCTAGGGCCGCCGCTCGCCGCGCCGGCGAGAGCGTGACGCTCGAGCTGACGACGCCGCTCGTGCCGACCGTCGACCCGGCCAAGCTGCGCGCCGCCAATCCAACGCCCGAGCCGTAGCTCGACCGCCTTCCGCACTCGAAGACACGCTTCGTGCCCAAAGCGCCGCCGCGATCGTGATCGCGCGCAACTTCGACGCATTATTTCGTTGATCTCCGGACGCGCGATCCGCATCTTGCGAAATTGGAGGTGGGAAGGATGAAGCAGACCCTCGGGTCCGTTGGCAAGAAGATCACGTTTCTTCCGCTCGTCGGTGCGACCTACTTCATGGTGGCTGGCGGGCCTTACGGGCTAGAGGATCTGGTGGGACAAGTGGGCTGCCGCCGCGCCATCGCGGTGCTGCTCCTGGTCCCGATTGTCTGGAGCTTGCCGACGGCGCTCATGGTCGGCGAGCTCGCCGGCGCGCTGCCGGAAGAGGGCGGCTACTACGCCTGGGTGCGCCGCGCGCTCGGTCCGTTCTGGGGCTTCGTCGAGGCCTGGCTGTCGCTGGTCGCCAGCGTGTTCGACATGGCGATTTACCCGACGCTGTTCGCGCTCTATCTCGGCCGGCTGTGGCCGGCGCTGGCGACGCCCGCGTGCGCCACCGGGCTCGGCGTCCTCCTCATCGTCGCCTGCGCGGCGTGGAACCTGCGCGGCACCGGCGCCGTCGCCGGCGGCGCGGCGGTGATGACGGCCCTCTTACTGGCGCCGTTTGCGCTGCTCGTCGTGCTGGCGCCGTTCTCGGCCAGCCGCGCCATCGCGCCCGCGGCGGCTCCGGCGTCGGGCGGCTTCGTCGCGGCCATGCTGGTGGCGATGTGGAACTACATGGGCTGGGACAACGCGTCGACGATCGCCGGCGACGTCGCGCGCCCGCAGCGCACGTACCCGCTGGCGATGCTGGCGGCGGTGGCGCTCGTGGCGTTGACCTACGTCTTGCCGGTGGCAGCGCTCGGCTGGGCCGGCGTCGACACGCGCGGCTGGACGACCGGCTCGTGGGTGAGCGCGGCTCGGGCGCTGGGCGGACGTCCGCTCGGCATCGCCGTCGTCGTCGGCGGCGTCGTGTGCGCCGCCGGCATGCTCAACGCGCTCATGATGTCGTACGCGCGCCTGCCGCTGGTGCTGGCCGAGGACGGCTTGTTGCCGGCGGCGCTGGCGCGTCGTCATGCGGTCACGGGCGCGCCCTCGGTGGCGATCGTCGTCTGCGCCGTGGCGTACATGGCGGCGCTGCGCATCGGCTTCGAGCGGCTGGTGGCGCTCGACGTCATGCTTTACGGCCTCAGTCTCGTCTTGGAGTTCGTGGCGCTGGTGGCGCTCAGGCTGCGCGAGCCGCAGCTGCCGCGCGGCTTTCGCGTGCCCGGCGGTCTCGTCGGTGCCGTCGCCGTGGGCGTGCTGCCGACGGTGCTCATCGCGCTGGCGCTGTGGCAGGGCCGGCACGATCGCGTCGGCGGCGTCAGCGTCTTTGGGATCGGCGGCGCGCTCATCGGCGCGGCGCCGCTGGTCTACGCGCTGCGCCGGCGCATCGCCGCGACGCCGGCCGGCGCCGCGGTGGCGTCCATGCCGACCGCCGCCGTCTCGGCGACGATCGAGTGACCGTCGGCCGGCCGGCGCCGCTCGGCGACGCTGCAGCGGCGGCCGCTACGGAAACAGCGCGATCAGCTGCTCCATCCAACGCCCCAGCGCCGGGAAGTTGCCGTCGTCGAGCAGGCCCAGGCGCACGACCACCAGATCCTTGGACGGCACGATGACGATGAGCTGCCCTTCGTGTCCCTGCGCCATGAACGCGTCGGTCGGCGCCTGCTTCATGAGCGCATAGCGCCGCATCGAGTCGCCCTCGCCCGGCGTCAGCCAGAAGCCGGCGCCGTAGACGCCGCTGTCGGGCGCCGGTCCGCGCGTGCGCGCGAAGTCGACCCAGCCCGCCGGCAAGATCCGCCGCCCGTCCCACATCCCGTCGCGCAGGTAGAGCAGGCCGAAGCGGGCGAAGTCGCGCGCCGTCGCGTACACCAGCGCCGAGCCGACGAACGTGCCGGCGGCGTCGAACTCCGGCTGCGCCGACTTCATGCCGAGCGGCCCGAAGAGCTCGCGCGTCAGCACGTCGCTCATCTTCGCCCGCCGCTCGACCGCCGTGGCGCCGGGCGCGAACAGCCGCGTCAGCGCATCGGACACGAGGTTGACGCCGGCCGAGTTGTAGTTCCAATGGCTGCCCGGCGCGCGCGCCAACGGCAAGCTGGCGGCGAACGCGGCCACGTCGCGCCGGCCTTCGCCGTAGAGCATGCGCGCCGCGTCGTTGCGCGTGGGCTCGCGCGCGCCGATTTCGTCGTACTTCTGCCCGTCGACCATGCTCTCCCACTGCCGCCACGTGACCGCCGCGCGTGGATCGTCCGCCGGCCAGCGCGGATTGCCCATCGGCCGATCGATGTCGGCGACGAGCTTGTTGCGCACGGCAATGCCGAGGAGCGCCTGCGTGATCGACTTCGCCATCGACCAGGAAATCAGCCGCGTCTCCGCCGTATAGCCGGGCGCGTACTGCTCGGCGACGATGCGGCCGTGCTGCACGACGACCACGGCGCGCGTCTCGCCGAGCGGCGGCGCCTGTTGCGTCGTCGCCCGCAGCGCCGCCGCGAGCTCGGCCGCGTTCACCGTCGCCGGCAGCGGCCCCGTCGGCCAGTCTTCCGTCGGCCAGGGCACGTCGGCCGGCTGCGGCGGCAAGGGCACGAGCGGCGCCGCCGAAACCCGCAGCGACGCGAACAAGAGGGCGCTCAAGACGGCGGCTCGCATGGCGAGCGCAAGAGGAGCATAGTGCTCGGGCATGCGCAAACGGATCGTGATGGCGGTCGTCATCCTCCTCGTCGCCGGCGCGGTCGTGGCCGGGCGGCATTTCCGCAGGCTGGCGGTCATCGGCGCCGGTTACGCCGCCGAGCAGACCTGCGCCTGCCTGTTCGTCAGCGGCCGCAGCCTCGACAGCTGCCGCGGCGATCTGGAGAGCATGGCGCAGCGCATCGTCACCATCGAGCCGCGCGACCACGCCGTGCACACGAGCACGCTGCTGTCGTCGGCCACGGCGCGCTACGAGCCCGGCTTCGGCTGCCAGCTCGCCGACTAGCGCTCCTTGAGGCCGCGCGCGCCCTCGTCCGCCGCGCTTCCCACTCCGGCACGCGCATTGCTCTAGGCAACGGCGTGTTCATCGTGCGCCCCGCCCATCCGTATCTTCTCGATCTATGTAGTCAAATTGACGCCATCGGCGACGAGCTGAGCGCCATCGACCTGCGGAGCTTCACGTTTCCGCATAGCGCCGCCGCGCTGTCGCAAGAAGTGGCGACGGTGCTGCTCGATCGGCTGGGCGCGCTCCTCGAGAAGGTCGCGCTCATCGACGCGGTCTGCGCCGAGACGCCCGGCTGGCAGGAGGTGGGCGACGTCTGTTTCGTCTCCGCCGTGCAGCTGCGCGGCGTGCGACGTCAGCTGGTCGAGCATCAAGGTTACGAGGACTTGCTGGTGGCCTGCGAGAGCGGGCTGCGCCACGTCCGGCGCATGCTGTGGGCCTTGCGCGACGCCGCCAACGTCGCCTCGGGTCAGTCGCGCGTGCCGGCGCCCGCCATTTTCGCCGACGAGATCGCGGCGGCTTTGACGGTGCGCCGGCTCTTCAATAAGTTCCGCCGCAGTCTGCGGCCGTGCACGGGTCGCGATCGGCCGGCCGTCTCGCAGGCGCTGCAACACGCCGCCGGCGCGCTGGCCACGCTCATCGGCGCGCACGAGTTCCCGGTCGTGCGCGCCAGCGATCGGCTGCTGCTGTTGCGCCTGCAGACGCGCGTCATCGGCTGGGCCCGCGACGGCGGCTCCGTCGACGACGGCGCGCGGCTGCTGCAGGACGTCGAGACCGCGGCCGAGCTGTTGCGCGACGTCAATCAACGGCAGGAGCTGCGCGCACACGACGAGCAGCTCGCCGCCAGGCTCGCCGCCACCGTGCCCGCGACGGCCGCCGATCTGGCGCGCTATCTCGTCGAGCTCGGCCAGCTGGACGGCCACGACGACGAGCTCGATCGCCTCATCGTCGCCGCGCGCGACGCCCTGCTCGACTCGCTGCAGCTGGGGCGACTGCGGGTGGCGCTGGCGCGTATCGCGCGTCCCGACGACGACGCCGGCTACGCAGACGACTTCGCGCAGACGCCGCTGGCGAAGTGACGCGCCACGCGCGCGCCCAGCCCCGCGCGAACGGGTGCGCTGGCAGACGTCAGCTGGCAAACGCCGGCCTCTTGATCTAAACATGTTTATATAAACAGCAAGAGATCGAGACGAGACCGGGCGCTCGATTCCCCGCGGTCGTGCGCGACTCTTGCGGCTGGAATGCGGTACATCACGCGGCCTTGGCTTCGTGGACGGCCGCGGTGGCGGTTGCTATCATCCCGCCCTTGACTCGTCCGCGCGCCACCGTCGCCGTCGTCTTGGGCGTCTTATTGACGATCGTGCTCCGCCTCGCCGTCGTCTCCAGCTGGTACGCGCCGGCCGGCGACGGCCATCAGTATTACCACCTGTCGCAAGAGCTGTTGACGCAAGGACGCTACGCCTACGGCCCCACGCCGCAGCCGCTCGCCTGGTCGCGGCTGCCGGGGTATCCGTTCTTTCTCGCGCTCATCGCCGTGCGCAAGGCGCCGCTGCCGCTCGATTCACACCTCGTGCGGGCGTCGCAGGCCAATGCGCTGCTCGACGTCGGCACGGCACTGCTCGTCGTCCTCGTCTTGCGCCGCCGCCGCGCGCGTCTGCTGACGCAAGCGCTGGCTTACGTCTTGGTCGCCATTTGTCCGCCATTGGTATTCCTCTCTTGCTATGGCTTGACCGAATCATTGGCGACGTTCTTATTCGTCCTCCAGATCGAGCTCGGCCTGCGCATTGGCGCCGACGATCGACCGCTGCGCTGGGCCTGTCTGGCCGGCGTCGTCGCCGGCTTGGGTCAATTGGTGCGCGTGGACGCGTTGACGGCGGCGCCGGCAGTCTTGGTGGCCATCTATTGTCTAAAGGGAACGTGGCGCGCGCGCTTATCGCTGTTAAGCGCTTATGGGCTGGCGGCGCTCTTGACCTTCTCGCCGTGGCCGGTGCGCAACCTGGTGCGCTTTGGCGCGCTCCATTGGGAAGGCACTGAATGGCTCGCGCAAAATGGCGATCCTTTACCCAATGGAATCATGAAGTGGATGCGCACCTGGTCCGGCGGTGAGCCGGGCACGTCGTATCTGCTGCTGCGCGTCGCGAACAATGCCACGATCGACCCGCTCAATCCCAACTTGATTACGCCGCGAATGTACGACTCGCCCGAAGAGCGCGCGCGACTGACCGCCATCATCACGCGCTACAACAGTGAAAAGCTGAGCCCGACCGTCGACCGCGAGCTCACCGAGCTGGCGACGTTTCGCGAGCACGCCCATCCGATTCGTCAGAACCTGATCTTGCCGGCGAAGCGACTGTGGGCGTTATGGACGCCGATTCCCGAATACGAGCTCCCGGTGCGGTCGCAGCTATTGCACTTGCCGGCCTCACGTCACCTCTATGACGACTTCTTATTGCTGCTCTTGGCCGCCGCCATTCCGGGCGCGCTTTGGCTGGCTTATCGTGACGGCTCACTGGCGATTGCGCTCATCTTGCCGATCGTCTTCCGCAGCATCTTGCACGCGCGCTTTGCGCATCCTTGTCCGACGCAGCGTTATGTCGCCGAGCTCATGCCGTTGGTGATGATTCTCGCCGCCGAATTCATCGCCGACGGCTGGACGTGGATCGCCGATCGCGCGCGCGGCGCTTCGCCTGCATAAGCAGACCCGGGATGCCATGGAGATTCATCAGCTCAAGACGTTCGTGACCGTGGCTCGCGAAGCAGCGTTACGCGCGCGTCCGAGCGGTTGCATGTGAGTCAGCCTGCAGTCAGCGCGCACGTCAAGGCGATCGAGGACGCGCTCGGGCTGACGCTGTTCGAGCGCACGCCGCGCGGCATGAGCCTGACCGCCGACGGCCAGCTCGATTGGCCGGCGCTCGCCGAGCTGCCTTGGGTCTATCCGACCGCCAGCGCCTGTTGCGGTCGGGCCGCCGAGCGCCTCTTCGAGACGCATCACATTCGGCCCCAGCGCGTCATTCGCGTCGATCGCGAACAGGTGACGCGCACGTTGATTGCCGGCGGCACGGCCGTCGGGCTGCTGCACGCCGACACGGCGCACGACGCGGTCGCGCGCGGTGAGGTCGAGCTGGTGTTCGAGACGCCGACGTTGGTGCGCGTGCTGTTCGCGCATTTGGCGAGCCGCGCGCACGACCCGCTGTTGGCCGCCGCCAGCGCGATCATGCGCGAATAGCGGTCAGCTCAAGGTCGCGCGCCCGTAAAGATCTGCACGCACGCGTCCAGGCGAACGGCGCCCTCGCTCTGATGCTGGGCGAAGCGGGCCGTCAATGATTGACGGGCTTCGGCGAGCGCGGCGTCACCGGCTTTGGCGAGCAGCTCGCCGAAGCCGGCGAAGGCCGCGACCGCGAACTGCGCGGCGGAAGCGGGCGACAAGCCGCCGCCGAGCGGCAGCGCGCCGCGCCACTGCGTCACGTCGAGATCGGTAAAACCGGCGTGCGCGAGCAACACGCGCAGCGTCTCGGGATTCCCATAGCGAAACGGCCCGGGCGCGGTCGGGTCAGGCTGCGGCAGCTCGACGATTCCCGCGACGACCTCGCGCACGGTCGTCATCCACGGGTTCTCCGTCACCGCGCCCCAAACGGCGAAGGCGAAGCGACCGCGCGGCGCGAGCCAGCGCGACAGATTGGCGAACGCGGCCGGCGCGTCGTCGAAGAACATGACGCCGAAGCGCGAGAACAGGCGGTCATAGGGCGCGTCGGGCGCGGCTTTCGCCATGTCGGCGACGTCGAAGCGGAGGGCGCGGTCGTCGGACGGCACGCGCCGGCGAGCCGCTTCGACGAGGCCGGGCGCGATATCGAAGCCGTGCACGACGCTTCCCGCCGGCGCCCGCCGCGCGACGGCCCGCGTCGCGCCGCCGCCTCCGCAGCCGACCTCGGCGATTCGATAGGCGCCATCGAGCCGCAGCGCGGCGATGAGCGGCTCATCGACGGGCGTCAGCATCGCTTCCATGCCGTCGAGCTGCGCGCGCCAGCGCTCGCCGCGTGCGGCCGCCCAATCGGACGCTGCCGAATTCTCACTCATGACGACTCCTCGCTGCCGGTAAGAGACGAGCGGCGACACCCGCGCCGCCAAGGCCGGGTCTTATCATAAGGCGACAGTGACGCGGGCGGAGACAATCGCGATACTGCGCCACTGACGCCCAGCTCGCGCGTACGCTCAATGCGCCGCGGGAATCAGCCATGCGGTCGCGAGCGCGGCGAGATACAGACCCACGCCAAAGACAATGTGGGTGGCCAGGCTCGGCGGTCAGACGCGGCGGTCGGCGAAGCGCGCGCGGTAGTCGCTCGGTGCCACGCGCAGCGTGCGCTGGAACGCGCGGCGCATCGACTCGGCCGTGCCGAAGCCACAGTCGGCGGCGACCGCGTCGACGCCGTCGCCGCTCTCGACGAGCCGCCGGCGCGCCGCCTCGACGCGCAGCCGCTCGACGAAGCGCGCCGGCGTGGCGCCGACCATGCGCCCGAAGACGCGCGCGAAGTTGCGCGGGCTCATCGCCGCCCGTCGCGCCAGCGCCTCCACCGACAGGTCGTGCGCGAGATGGTCGGCCATCCACGCCGTCAGCTCCGCCAGCGGCTCGCGATCGGCCAGTTGCACCTCGAGCTGCGCCGAGAACTGCGACTGTCCGCCAGGCCGCTGCAAGAACAGCACGAGCTGCCGCGCCGTCGCACGCGCGACCTGCGCGCCGTGATCCTCCTCGACGAGCGCCAACGCCAGGTCCATTCCCGTCGTCACGCCCGCCGACGTGTACACCTTGCCTTGGCGCACGAAGATGGGCTCCGGGTCGACGGTGATTTGCGGATAGCGCGCCGCCAGCTGCGCGCACGCCGACCAGTGCGTCGTCGCGCGCTTGCCGTCGAGGAGGCCGGTCTGCGCCAACACCAACGCGCCGGTGCAAACCGAGGCCAGGCGGCGCACGCGCGGCGCCATGCGACGCAGCCAGGCGACGAGCGCTTCGTCGGCGGCGGCCGCCGCCGCGCCGCGACCGCCGGCGACCATCAGCGTGTCGACGCCGCCGCGCACGTCGCCGAAGCGCCGCTGCGCCACGAGCTCGAGCCCCGACGACATGCGCAACGGACCGCGCCGCGCCGCGACCACCTCGACGGTATACGGCAGCGGCCGGCGCCGCTCGTCGTCCGTCAGCAGGCGGGCCGCGCACGAGAACACCTCGAGCGGCCCGCAAATATCGAGCATCTGGGCGTCGTCGAAGGCAACCATGACGATGTGGCGCACCATGGCTCGTCAGATTGGCGCAAGTCGACGTTGGCTGCAATGGTGGGCACCCACTCTTCCTGCCAACTCGGCACGTCGCCGCGCAATCATCGGGGACGCGCCGCACGCCGCGTGCGCCGGTGCACGAAGGGCGCCCGCGAGCCGTGGCATCATCTCCGCTAGAATCGGCGCGCGGAGCATGAAGTGACGATGAGCGACCTGGCGGACGGCGAAGCGACTGAAATGAAGGGCTCGGCCGCGAAGCCCTACGAGCTCAAGAACAGCGGCGGCGTCTACTCGTGCACCTGCCCGGCATGGCGCAATCAGTCGACCGCCATCGAACGGCGCAGCTGCAAACACCTGCGCAAGCTGCGCGGCGACGCGGCCGAGGACGCGCGCTGCGGCAAGCCCGCGCCGCGCAAAGCCGCGTCGGCCGCCAAGGCGTCGGCAGCCGCTGCCGGCGACGGCAGCGCGCCCGAAGCGACCGCCCCGCCGCTCTTGTTGGCGCACGTCTGGGAGCCGAGCATCGACCTGACCGGCTGGTGGATGAGCGAGAAGCTCGACGGCGTGCGCGCCTATTGGTCGCAGGGCCAGCTCGTCTCGCGCCTCGGCAATCGCTACCTCGCGCCCAGCTGGTTCACCGCCGGGCTGCCCGACGTGCCGCTCGACGGCGAGCTGTGGGGCGGCCGCAAGAAGTTCCAGCGCACCGTCAGCATCGCGCGCCGCCAAGACGCCAGCGAGCACTGGCGAGAGCTGTGCTTCGTCGTCTTCGACGCGCCGGCGATGGACGCGCCGTTCGAGGAGCGAATGGCCTTTTGCGCGCGCCAATTGGCCGACCAGCGCGCGCCTTACGCGCAGCACCACGAGCACGTCCGTTGCCAAGGCAGCGCGCATCTGCAGGCGGAGCTGGCGCGCGTCGAGGCGCTCGGCGGCGAAGGGCTCATGCTGCGCCAGCCGGCGTCGCGCTACGAAGTGGGCCGCTCGTCGACGCTGCTCAAGGTCAAGCGCTTCCACGACGCCGAGGCGCGCGTCATCGACCACGTCGCCGGCGAAGGGCGCCACACAGGGCGCATGGGCGCGCTCGTCGTCGAGCTCGCCGACGGCACGCGCTTCTCCGTCGGCACCGGCTTCTCCGACGCCGAGCGCAGCGCGCCGCCGCCCGTCGACAGCATCATCACGTTTCGCTATCAAGAGCTGTCGGACGGCGGCGTGCCGCGCTTTCCGTCGTACGTCGGTGTTCGCGACGACGTGGCCTTTCCCGCGCGCAAAACGGCGGCCGCTGCGCCCCAAGCGGCCACCGCGGCGCCGACTGCGACGCCCAAAGCCGCTGCTGCGCCGGCGGCGGCCGCGGCCACCGCGTCGCCAGCGTCGTCAGGCAGCGCGCGCCGCTTCGAGCTCGTCGAAGGTGGCGCGAGCAAGTTCTGGGAGATCGCGCTGGCCGGCGACGGGCACATCGTCCGCTTCGGCCGCATCGGCACGAAGGGACAAGAGAAGACCAAGTCCTTCGCCGATGCCGCGGCGGCGAAGGCCGCGGCCGCCGAGCTCATCGCGCAAAAGATCGACAAGGGCTACATCGAGCGCTGATTCGCGCGCCAATCCCGCGCTCGCAGCTGTGCGACAATGCGCGACGCATGTGCCTCTTGTTGCTCGCGCTACACCGCGTCGCCGATAAGCCGTGGCTGCTGCTCGGTAACCGCGACGAATTTCACGCGCGCCCGACCGCGCCCGCCGCCGCGTGGCGCGACGCGCCCGACGTCATCGGCGGACGCGACCTGCAAGCCGACGGCTCGTGGCTGGCGCTGCACCGCAGCGGCCGCTTCGCCGCGGTCACCAACGTGCGCACCGGCGCGGCCACGCCGGCGCGGCGTTCGCGCGGCGCGCTCGTCGGCGACTTCGTCACCGGCGACGCCACCGCCGCCGACTACGTCGCCGCCATCGCCGCGCGGCGCGCGGACTATGGCCCGTTCAACCTCGTCGTCGGCGACGCGACCGCCTGGTTCGTCTCGAGCAGCGACGGTCAGCCGCGCCCGCTTACCGACGGCGTCCACGCCTTCAGCAACGGCTCGCCCGACGACGAGTGGCCCAAAATGCGCCGCCTGCGCGCCCGCTTCAACGCGACGTTGGCGAGCGGCGCGCCGCTCGACGGCGCGCTCTTGGACCTCCTCGTCGACAGCGAGCAGCCCGGCGACGACGAGCTGCCCAACACCGGCGTCGGCCTCGACCTCGAGCGGCGCCTGGCGCCCATCTTCATCCGCGGCGCCACCTACGGCACGCGCGCCAGCACCCTCGCCTACGCCCGCAGCGACGGCCACCTCGTGCTGCACGAGCGCCGCTTCGGCCCCGACGCCGTCCCGCTCGGCGAATCACAGCTGCAATTCTGACGACAGCGCAGCGGCGCCGACGCTCAGAAGCGCAGGCTGACGCGAGCGACCGCGCCGCCGCCGCCGTTCGACAGCACGGGCTGCACCGACAGCGCCGCCAAGCGGCGCGCCTTGGCCACTTGCGCGCCGCCGACGACGTAGACGGGAATGCCGGCGATCGCCATGATCGTCCCGGCCGCTGCGGCCAGGTCGCCGAGCTCCGCCTCGCTCGTCGCCGCCGACGGCGTGCACGTCGCGTGCTCCTCATGCCCCGAGCAGTGCGAATGCGCCGCGCCGTCGATGGCGAAGCCGAGCCCGACGACGGTCAAGCCCGCGCCAATGCCCATCAACAGCGCGCCCACGAGCTTCTTATGATGTCCGCGCGCTTCCAGCTCCGCCGGATCGACGACCGCGAGCGGCGGCGCCGGCGCGTAATACTGCGGCGGCGCCGGCGCGTAATACTGCGGCGGCGGCGCAGGCGCGTCATACTGCGGCGGCGCCGGCGCGACCTCCTGCGCAGTCACGCTACGAACGCCTTGCAGCATCACCCCATAACCGATTATCGCGCGCGCTACATGAAGCCGAATCGCCGGCCAACCCATATCGTCACCTCGAACGGCGACGCATAAGCAGGCTGCGTGCCGAATAGGACGGCGCTCAAACGGCATGAATCATTGACTACGTAATCGAGCAATACGCGCACTGCGAACGCGAGTTCACGATAATCAAAGAACAGGCGCACCGTCAATTGCGGATTGAAGGGAACGCCGGGCGTGTAATGAACGTCGACCACCCCCGATCGCGTATTGACGCCATTGGCCTGCGCGAATCCGATGCCGCAGCGATTGGCGAAGGTGCCGTCGCTGAGCTTGTTTCCCGAGCCGGCATAATAAGGATTGGCCGGATTATATGTCTCATCGAAGGTACATGAGCGATTGCCGAGCTGCGATTCGCGCCAGGTCGAATTCAATAGGTTTTGAACGCTCAAACCCACTTCCACGAAGCGCCAACGATAAGCGGCATACAAATCGACGATGAACCAGCTCTGCGCGATGACCCGCGACGGATCGTAGTCGGGATTGGGCCGACCATCCCACGTCTTGGCCGTGAAATATTGATATTCGGGGCTCGTTTCATCGAATACGGGACGCGCGCCCAGATAACGAAAGCGCAATCCGCCGCGTACATGACGCCAACGACCGGTCAAGCCGCCGGTCATATAGAGCTTGGGCGCCAGCGCGATCTCGCCGCCGCGCCCGCTCGACGGCGCCGACGTCGCCGCCGCCTGCGCCAGATCGAAGTCGGCGTCGAGCCAGCTCGTCAAGCGCGCCCGCAGATCGAAGTCGAAGCCGAGGCGGCGCACCGGCGGCGGAAGGCACGAACGAGGCGATATCGGCGTCGAACTGCGTCTCGTTTTGAATATAGCTGGCCCACACGATCGCATTGACGTCGAGGCGATTCCACAGACTCACCCGCGCGCCGATTTCGCCGGCGTAATAACGCGGAATGGCGTGCAAGACGAACGTCGAGCCGTCGCTATTGGTGATCGTTTTGCCGTCCATTAACGCGACCGGCGCCATATTCGAATGAAAGCCTTCGCCGAAGTTGAGGAACAGCTCGAG
Organism: uncultured delta proteobacterium; assembly: GCA_963785725.1. GTDB lineage: Bacteria > Myxococcota_A > Polyangia > Palsa-1104 > Palsa-1104 > JAQBQH01. Next base: position 20,088 of record CAWAWS010000020.1, read on the forward strand.
GCCATGATCGAAGTCGCGAATGGGCGTAAAGACGACGCTCGCTTTCGGCGACGGCACGCCGAACTGTCGCTGGCCGCTCGAGTTGGGCACGTTGGCCGCCAATACTTGCGATTGGTCGCTGACGACGAAGCCGAAGCCGTCGAAACGAAATCCGCCCATGACGCGCAGCCAGCGGTTGATCGTGACATCCTCCTCGATAAAGCCGGCGACATTGAGGATATCCATGTCGTCGTCGGAGGCGTCGATGCCGATCCCCGCCGAATCCTGCAGACGACCGATTCGTTGCCGCCAATCGCCGTTTTGACTGGTGTCGTGCCAGCGATCGACGTGCGCGCCGTCGTAGCGCATATCGATACCGGCCGAGGTGCGAAATACGATGCCGCGCCAGCGCTTACGCAGCTGATAAGCCAGTCGCGCACCGGCATAGACGCGCGCGTCGTCCTGCTCGATCTCGTCGCCGTTTACGGGGTCATTGAGAAAGAACGTAAAGTCATTGAACAGCGCCAAACGATACCGCGTGACATAAGCGGTGGCATCGAAGCGGGAATCGCCGTCGTGATAGTGCGCGAAGAGGGTCAGCATTTGGCGCTCGGTCTGGCCGCCTTCGGACGGATCTTCGGAGCCGTATTGACCGATGCGACCGACGTCGTGCGCGGGAATTTGGCCCGAGCCGTTCCAGCCCGACGAGTAGGCCTCGACGAACAGACCGATCTTGAAGTGGTCGCTGACGTCGTAGCCGAGCTTGCCGAAGAGGTTGTAGCGGGTCAGGTGCTCGGGCGCGGTGAACTCGCCATTGTCGTAAGCGACCTCGAAGGCCAGCCACGGATGCAGCTTGGACGCCCAATCGGGCAGCTTCGGCGCCAAGATGCCGACGAAGCGGCCTTGCTCGACCACTTTGCCGCTCAGCGTCGGGAAGCCGCCGACGGTGTACTGCACGCTGGATTGGTCGACCTGCTCGCGGGTGACGATGTTGAGCGTGCCGGCCGTCGAGAAGTCGCCGTAGCGCGCGTCGTAGTCGCCCTTCTCGACCTCGATGTGGTCGATGGTCTCGGTGATGAGCCAGTGTAAATCGGCGAAGCCTTGGCCGTGCGCGTGCGACGGCAAGTTGATGGGCACGCCGTCGACGTAGACGCCGACGTCGCTGCCGTGATCGGCGTCGAAGCCGCGCAGGAACAGCTGATCGGCCTTGCCGCCGCCTTGATGCTGCGTGGCCAAGAGGCCGGGCACGACGCGCAAGACGTCGTTGGGCGACGTGTGCGGGCGCAGGTCGAAGTCGTCGTTGGCGATCGTCATGGCCGAGGCCGACAGCGCCGGCGCTTTGGCGACGACCTTCGATTGATAAGCGCGCTCCTTGGCCACGACCTCGGCGGCCAGCGGCGGCGTGGCGGCGGCGGGCGGCGTCGCGGCGACTGCCGCCGCCGGCGGCGCGGCAGCGACGGCTTCGGCCGTCAAGCGCGGGTGCACGGCGAAGCGCTGCTCGAGCTCGACCGTGGACGCCGCCGGCTGGCCGTCGACGAGCGCCGGGCTGAACCGATAGCGCCGCGCCGCCGCCACCGCCGCCTCGTCGAAGCCGAAGCCGGCGCGGCGCACGACGCGCACGTCGCTGACCTGGCCGTCGACGGCGACGTCGAGCTGCAGCCCGACGACGGCGCCGACGCCCGCGATGCGCGCCGGCTCGGGATAGACGGGCTCGGCGCGTTCGAGGAGCCGTGGCGCGACCGTCGCCGCGGCCGAATCGGGCGCCACCGGCGCGGGCGAATCCGGGGTCGGCTGCGCGAAGCTCAGGCGCGGCGCGAACGAGAAAATGACCACTACAAAAGCACACGACCGTGCGGACATGGCGGGTCTCCCTCCTCGGGGAGCTACAGGCCGATGGCGACGGGTAGGTCTACTGGCTCGCAGGCTGGAGCATCGCTCCCGCAGTCGCTCCCTTCCCCCGACGTGGCCGGAGTGGTTTCGAGCGCTGCATCCTGCTTACAGTGGCGGGACCGCGTCGGTTTCGCACCGACTTCCCTGTTATGCCCGCAATCGGGCACCCGCTGCCGCTATGTGAGTGGCTGTTGCTTACTCGAAATGGGCGACCGGCCGCAATCTCATTCGCGCCTGGTCGACGCTGCCGAGCGCTCGAGCGCGGGTCGCCGGCCGGTCACTCTTGCGCAGGCGCAGCGGCTTTGTCCTCGCGCGCGTGGCACAGCCGGTCGCGGCCGCAGCTCTCGCCCGCTTCGCAAGCGGGATTGCACTGCGGCCGGCACTTGCCGTCGGTGCAGGCGAAGCCGGGGCTGCAGATGGGGTCACAGTCGCCGTCGGCCTGCGCTTCTACTTCGGCCGCGGGCTCGACCGGACGACGCCGGAAGACGACGCCGCGCACGATGGCGCCGAGGCCGTTGATCTGCGTGACGACGAGCTCGCCGCCGGCGTGGCACACCTGCGCGCGCGCTGCCCTCACGAATTCGTCGGGATCGCGGAACGTGCCGGCCGGGCCGTCGATGGCGAGCAGGCCGATCTCGTCGTAGCCCGACTCGGGCGGGTTGGCGACGAGGCGAATGCGGCAGTCGGGCGGCAGCGCCGTGTAGCGTCGGCTGCCGGCGCGGTGAAAGACGACCTCGGCGCAGCCACACAAGGCGAGGACGACGAACGCGAGCCCGAAAACGGCGGTTAGAGCGCGAGCGCTGGAGCGCAAAGTACCCATCATGCCGTCATAGCAGATTTTGCCAGCGCGCAGAATGACGGGCCGCACGCGTCCACCGGCGCTCGCGCCCTTCTCAGCGCAGGAACAGCGCGTACGAGTTGTCGTAGATCATGACGACCGACGCGTACATGCCGAGCAGCGGAAACGTCAGCCACAGCCCGTTGAGCAGGCCGACGATGATGGCCAGGTGCGCCAGCGGATGGCCGACGTGGCGGCGGTTGAAGAAGAAGCTGCCCAGATAGACGATGGTGCCGTACCACATCTGGTAGAACGCGAGCAGCCCGATGAGGCCGAGCGCGCGCGCGGGCAGCGGCGCGTAGGTCATGCCGTACAAGAACAGGAGCGACGGAATGAGCGTCGTGAAGCCGTTGCCGACGTCGACGAAGAAGCCGAACGAGCTCCTGTTGGCGTAGGACTCGTCGAAGCCGGCGTAGGACGTCCACACGCCGGTCCACGACGCCGGCGCCCACAGCTCGCGCAGCGACACCGTCGACGACATGAAGTGGATCGAGCGCGCGAAGGCGCGACCGGCGAACGTCTCCACCATCTCCGCGTGCCGATCGGCGACGAGATCTATGCTGAAAAAGAGGCAGATCTCCCAGAAGGCGATGATCGTGTTGAGCCACAGGAAAAACGCCAGCATCGCTTGGTAGCCGTTGAAGAGCCCGTGCACGCGGTGGTGCAGCGCGATGGGCAGCACGGTGCCGGCGACGACGGTGAAGGCGACGATCTTCCAGACGCGCATGAAGCCTCCGCGAGGCGTGAAAGGGGAAGACGTAATGTCGCCGGCGATCGTCTGCCAGCGGGCGCGACCTGTAAAATATCGGCAGCTACGGGTGACCGATCGCCGCGGCGAGCTCGGCGGCGAGCGTCGCCAGCGCTTGGCTGAGCGCCGCCACCGCCGCCGGCGCCTTGGCGTCCGTCGTCTGCTGTCGAATCCGCGCGTCCCTCGCCAGCTGCACGTTGCCGCCGCCGTCGCGCAGCTTCCAGCGCGCCGCCAGCTCGACGGCGTCGTCGGCGACGCGCTCGAAGCGCATGACCTCGACCACGACCTGGGCGTCGACGTGCTGCGAGACGTCCGGCTGCACGACGACCATCGCGTCCGGCAGCGCCGCCGCCAAGTCTTGCCGCAGCGTGCTCGTCAGCGCGTCGCCGAGCGGCTCGGCCCAGCGTTCGATGTCGGAGATGCGCAGCTGGTTGGGCCCGATGCGCGTCACCAGCTGCGACCGATCGAGATACTCCGGCAGGTGCACCGGCTCGACGCCCACGACGCGCGGCTGCGGATTGGGCGCGGCCGTCGTCGCCGTCGCCGTCAGCACGTAATAGGTCGTCGGATCGACGCTCGGCTTCAAGAACGAGCAGCCGGCGCCCAGCAGCATCGGCAGCAACAGCAGATAGGCGCGGCGCATCAGCGCTTCCTGCCGAAGATGAGCGAGCTCGGGTTGCGCTCGAGCGACTCGGCCAGCGTTTGCACGGCCTGCGCCGCGCGGTCGAACTTGACGATGGCGCGGTCGAAGTCGCCGACCAGCTTGCCGTCGGGCGCGACGGTGCCGCGCAGCGCCGTCAAGGTCGCGCTCGCCGTCTTGGCCGTCGTCGACAGATCGGCGGCCACCGGCGTCAGCTTGGTGTCGATGTCGGCGACGGCGTCGTGCACCGACTTGACGGTCGCCGGCAGCTCGCCGAGCGCCTTCGCCAGCGACGGATTGGCCGCCAGCGCGTGCAGCGACTCGACCGACGCGCGCAGCGCCGCGACCGTCGCCGGCAGCTCGCTGAGCGCCTGCGCCAGGCCGGGATTGCCGACGAGCCGGCGCACCGTCTCCAGCGTATCGGCGATCGAGTGCGCCAGATCGGCGTTCTTGAACTGCGTCACCAAGGCGGCGAGCGCGTCGCGGGCCTCGTCGAGCGGCGTCGTGACCGTCGGCAGCTCCGGATATTCGTCGCCTTGCTCCGACAGCATGACCGGCGACTCCGGGAAATAGTCGAGATAGACGTAGAGCTGACCCGTCAACAGGCTCTGGCTGCCGAGCTGGGCGCGCAGGCCGCGCGCGACCAACACTTTGTTGAACTCCGAGGCTTCGGCGCCGAGCTCGCGCGCGCGGTGGCTGAAGATCTCGACGAAGACGGGGATGCGCGTGTCGTCGGGCTTCTGCGCGTAGCGGATGCGCACGTCGATGACTTGGCCGACGTCGACGCCGCGATATTTGACCGGCGCGCCGACGGTGAGCCCGTTGACGGAGCCTTTGAAGTAGCAGACGAAGATGAACTTCTTCTGGAACAGCGTGCCCGAGCCCCAGATGCCGACGGCGACGGCGATCAAGATGAGGCCGCAGATGACGAAGGCGCCGACGACGGTCGGGCTGGGCGGCTTCTTACTCATGTTTTCGCGCCTCACCGCGGCTGAGGAACTCGGCGAGCCGCGCGTTGGGTGGTTGGGCCAGAAGCTGTCGCGGCGGGCCTTGCGCCGTCATCGTGTGCTGGCTGGCGTCGAGGAAGACGCATTCGTCACCGATGCCGAAGATGCTGGCCAGCTCGTGCGAGACGATGACGACGGTGGCGCCCAAGTTGTCGCGCAGCTGCACGATGAGCTCGTCGAGCCGCCGCGAGGTCACGGGATCGAGCCCCGCCGACGGCTCGTCGAGGAAGAGGATCTCGGGATCGAGCGCCATCGCCCGCGCCAGGCCGGCGCGCTTCTGCATGCCGCCGGAAATTTCGCTGGGATAATAGTGCTCGAAGCCGCGCAGACCGACGAGCGCCAGCTTGAGGCGCGCAATCTCGGAGATGTCGGCCGGCGGCAGCGTCGTGAACTCGCCGAGCGGCAGGGCCACGTTCTCCTCCAGCGTCATCGACGAGAACAGGCCACCGCCCTGAAACAGCACGCCGAAGCGCCGCAGGGTCTCCTCGCGCTGCGCCTCGTCCTCGGTCGTAAAGTCGCGCTCGCCGTAATAAATCGCGCCGCCACCGACGGGACGCAGGCCGAGCATCGTGTTGAGCAGCGTGCTCTTGCCCGAGCCGCTGCCGCCGATGAGGAAGAAGATCGAGCGCCGCGGCACCGAGAAGTTGAGGTCGCGCATGATGATCGTGTCGCCGTAGCTCAGCGTCAGATCCTTGACCGTGATGTGCGCCGGCTGGCTCATTAGACGCCCAACAAGTAGAAGAGGACGGCGAAGATGCCGTCGACGATGATGATGCCGACGATGGCGCTGACGACGGCGCGCGTCGTCGCCAGGCCGACCTCGGCGGCGCTCTTGCCGGCGCGCATGCCGTGCGCGCAGCCGGCGATGGCGACGAGCGCGCCGAACGCGCCGCTCTTGATGAAGCCGAGCCAGAACGTCGTCAGCGTGAGCGCGCCGCGCGTCTGCAGGACGTATTGGCGCACGGTGACGTCGGGCAGCCCGACGGCGACGAAGCCGCCGCCGACGATGGCCACGAAGTCCGCGTAGACGCCGAGCAGCGGCATCATCAGCGCCAGCGCCAGCATGCGCGGCAACACGAGGAAGTCGAACGGCTTGAGCCCCATCGTCGTCAGCGCGTCGACCTCTTGCGTGACCTGCATGGTGCCGAGCTGCGCGGCGTAAGACGAGCCGGTGCGGCCGGCCATGACGATGGCGGTCATGATGGGGCCGAGCTCGCGCACGACGGCGACGGCGACCCCGTTGGCGACGTAGACCGAGGCGCCGAAGGGCTTGAGCGTCACGGCGCCGACGAAGGCCAAGATCGTGCCCAACAGGAAGCTGACGACGGTGACGATGACCAACGCCTCGGCGCCGGCGCTCTGCACCTCGGTCAAGAGGTCGATGGCGCGATAACGGGCACGTCCGCCGACGAAGCGGCCCAGCGACAGCGTCGCTTCGCCGACGAAATAGAGGAACTCGCGGACGACGGAGATCGCGCCCTCGCCGGCGATGCCGAGGCGCGCCACCCACGGAGTCAAGGGCGCCGGCGGGCGAGCGTCGGCGCCGCGCACGGCGGCGGCCAGCGTCAACAGGCGCTGCACGCCGTCGGGCAGCCCGGCGACGTCGACGGCGACACCGGCGTGCTCGGCGGCGCGCTTGGCCGACTCGACGAACGCCACCAACGTCGAATCCCAGGCCGCCAACGCGCGCGTGTCGAAGGCGAGCCGGCGCGGCGGCGGCGTCGCCGTCAGCGCGCGATCGAGCGCGTCGCGCACCTCGCGCGCGGGCAACCCCAGGCGCAGATTCCACTCGCCGGAGACGCGAACTTCGAGGCCCGAGTCGTTCGTAGGCGAGAGCTCGATGGATGGCATGCGTCAGCGGGCGGCCAGTCGCGCCCGCGGTCGATTTGTACGTGGCTTTGTCGGGCGATTCAACCATCGTCGCTGGCGCCTCTAGCCGAAGCAGCTTTCGCGCCAGCCGGCGGCCGCGCCGCCACGCCCTTCAGCGACGGGCACGCGGCAAAGAATCAGGCAGCGACAGCGGATCGTGGCAAAATTTCGCGCTCAGCGCGCAGCGGCGTACTCGTCATGGCGGCGCACCCAGCTGACGCCGTTGCCGTTTTCGCCCTCGTCGCGCCCTTTGGGCACGAGGTCGAGGTAGTGGTAGGCGCCGTTGAGCATGTCGAGCCCGCGGCCGTAGGTCGAGTAGGTGTGGAAGACGTGGCCGGCGGCGTCGCGGTAAAAGACGCTGATTCCCGGCAGCTCGACGCTCGTGAAGTGGCCGCCGCGCTGATAATTGTAGACGCCGCTCGACTGCGCCGCCTCCTCGTCGCTGAACGAGACGTTGAAGTCGTGGCCGAAGCGGCCGCCGGCCGTCGAAATCCAGGGAAAGCGCCAGCCCATGCGTTGGCGATAGGCGGCGATCTTGTCGGCCGGCGCCGACGAGGCGGCGATGATCGTCACGTCGCGCGCGGCCAAGTGCGACGTGATGCCGTCGAAGTGGTCCATCCAAAACGAGCACATCTTGCAGGCGGCATCTTGCGTCCAGGCGGTCTTGGCCGTCGCTTTGTGCGGGTGAAACATGGCGTGGTAGACGACCAGCTGACTGCGCCCGGCGAACAGCTGCGCGAGCGTCGTCTCCTGCCCTTCCGCCGTCGTGAAGCGATAGTCCGCCGTCACGCGCTCCCACGGCAACGCCCGCCTGAGCGCGCTGAGCTCGTCGCGCAGCCGCGTCAGCTCCTTCTCTTTCGCCAAGAGCGCCTGCCGCGCCGCGAGCCACTCCTCGTGCGACACGACGCGATGATTCTCGACCACCAGGCGACCATCATTCTTCATCGGCTTTGCTCCTCGTTGGACGGTTGGGCGCGCGGCTTGCGCGGGTGCTGGGCGCGGGAAGCGCGGCGACGGCGCGTTTGCGGCGCACGAGCGTGCGCGCGACGAGCGCGGTCAGCCCGCCCGTCGAGCCGGCGCCGGCCGCGACCAGCGCCGCCGAGGCGATGCATACAGGGCACATCGTCGACCTCCTTCCACCCAACGACGGGCGAGCCGACCGCGCCGGGACAACTATTTCGCGCGGCCTGGCCGCACGCGCCGACAGGCAGGTCGGACGCGCAGTTGAGCAGTGTTTGGCGGGAGGGAATTCGTGCGCCGGCTGGGCGCCGACGGCCAGGAAGCGGCCGCTCGCCGAGGCTTGCGGGGCGCGCATCGGGCCCCACCCTTGCCATCAACGGGGCTCGTCGTCGCGACTGACGCAGCGCTACAGCCACACCATTTCGCCACGAAAACGAGGCCAGACATGAACATCATGGAGACGCTCACGCAGCGTAACGCGGAGTTTATCGGGAGTCGTTTGTCGCCGGCGTTGAAGATCACGCCGTCGCTGAAGCTGATGATCATCGGCTGCGCCGATCCGCGCGTGGACCCCGCCTTGGTCCTCGGGCTCGAGCAGGGCGAGGCGGCCATCATTCGCAACGTCGGCGGCCGAATTACGCCGTCGACGCTGGAGACGCTGGCCATGCTCGGCAAGGTGGCCAAGGCCGCCGGCGGCGACCTCGGCGCCGGCTGGAACCTCATCGTGCTGCATCACACCGACTGCGGCATCACGCGGCTGCATGACGCGCCCGAGCTGCTGACGAAATACTTCGGCATCACGCCGGCGCAGCTCGACGCGGTGGCGATCGGCGATCCGTACGCGTCGGTCAAGATCGACGTCGCGGCGCTGAAGGCGAACCCGTGGTTGCCGGCCCAGCTCACCGTCACCGGCGTCGTCTACGACGTGGCCAGCGGGCGGATCGCGACCGTGGTCCCGCCCGCGCAGCTGCGGAGGTTTTGAACTAGGTCAGGCTCATGCCGCCGTCGATCGACAGGACTTGGCCCGTCAGCCACGTCACCGTCGGGTCGCCCATCGAGACGATCCAGCGGGCCACCTCGGCGGTCGAGCCCATGCGACCGAGCGGCACCTGCTTGACGAACGCCTCTTTGACCGCGCCCACCATCTCCGCCGGGACCGCCTTGCCGAAGACCGGCGTGTCGGTCGGGCCGGGCGCGATGGCGTTGACGCGGACGCCGTGCGGCGCCAGCTCCAGCGCCCACGAGCGCGTCAGCGACTCGAGCGCCGCCTTCGTCGCGCCGTAGTGCGCCGCGCCCGGCGCCGGCTTGTGCCCGGCCGCGCTGCCGATGTTGATGATGCTGCCTTTGGACGCCTTGAGCGCCGGCAGCGCCGCCTGCGTCACCAAGGTCGGCCCGAGCACGTTGATGTCGAACTGGCTGCGCACCTGCTCCTCGGTCACCTGCTCGAGCGGCGCCAGCACGAAGATGGCCGCGTTGTTGACGAGCACGTCGATGCGCCCGGCCTCGCGCACGATCGACTCGACCGCCTTGGCCACCGCCTTGCCGTCGACGACGTCGGCCAGCACCCAGCGCAGCGCCGGATGCCGCGCCCGCGCCGCGTCGATCGCGTCCTTGCGCCGCGCGATGCCGAACACCTGCGCGCCCGCCTCCGCGAACGCCAGCGCCGCCGCCTCGCCGATCCCGGAGTTGGCGCCCGTAATCACCACGACTTTGCCTTCGAATGCCTTGGCCATGTGTTCTCGCTCCTTGTGTTTCTGAAGCTACGCGCGGCGCGGCCACCGCGGTAGCCGGCCCGGCCGAGGATCACTTTTGCGTTCAAGTTACGAATCGGCCACGCTGCCGCTCATGGACCTGCTCGAGAAAATGAGCACCTTCGTGCGCGTCGTCGAGGCCGGCAACTTCTCGAGCGCCGCCAAGCAGCTGCGCCTCTCCGCCGCCGCCGTCAGCCGCCAGATCGCCACGCTCGAGGAGGAGCTGAAGGTCTCCCTGTTGCGCCGCTCGACGCGGCGCATGGCGATCACCGCGGCCGGCCGGCTCTACTACGAGCGCTGCCTGCGCATCCTGCGCGAGGTCGAGGACGCGCAGGCGCTCGGCCGCGGCGCCGCGATCGACGGCTTTCTACGCGTCAACGCGCCGGTGACGTTCGGTCTCGCGCGTCTCGTGCCGCATCTGCACGCGCTCATGCAGCGACATCGCGGCTTGCGTCTCGACTTGCGCCTGGAAGATCGGCTGATCGATCTGGCGCTGGAGGGCATGGACGTCGCCATTCGCGTCGGTGGCGCGCCGCCCGAGAGCAGCGACGTCGTGGCCCAGCCGCTGTTCGGCTTTCGCCGCATCTTGGTGGCGTCACCGCGCTATCTGAAGCGGATGGGCGAGCCGAAGACGCCCGAAGCGCTGGCGAAGCACGACGCGCTCACGCACCCGCTCGGCAACGCGCCCGACAGCTGGTCGTTGACCGACGGCGAACGCGAGGCGCGCGTGCGGCTCAACGTCATGGTGCGCTCGAGCGCGCTGCACGCCGTGCGCGCGCTGGCGGAAGCGGGCGCCGGCGTCGCGCTCTTGCCCGATTGGCTCGTGACCGACGAGGTGCGCGCGCGCAGCCTGCGCGTCGTGCTGCCGGCGTGGCACACCGAGCCGGTGAGCGTCCACGCGCTCTATCGCACGGCGCAGCGCGGGTCGGCGCGCGTGCGCGCCCTCATCGACCATCTGCGCGCCGCTTACGCCGAGCCGGCCCGCAAACGCAGCTAAGACGTGCACGCCAAGAGGCGCCGCTCGAGGAAACGCCGCTCCATCGGATTGCGGGCCAGCTCGAGCGCGATCGCGAAGTGGCGGGCGGCGACGTCGAGGCGGCCGCGCTTGCGCTCGAGCTCGCCGAGTGCCGCCGCGTAGAAGGGGTAGCCCGCCATGCGCTCGGAGTCGACGATGGCGTGCAGCTCGGCCAGGCCGCGCTCGGGTCCGTCGCGCTCGGCGATGGCGAGCGCGCGGTTGAGCGCGACCACCGGCGACGGCCGAATGCGCATGAGCGTGTCGTAGAGCGAGACGATCGTCGTCCAGCGCGTGTCCTCGGGCCGCGCCGCCGACGCGTGCACGGCCGCGATCGCCGCCTCGACGTGATAGGCGGTCAGCTCGGCGCCGCTCGTCGCCAAGTCCATGAGCTGCAGGCCCGCGGCGACGAGCTCGCGATCCCACAGCGAACGATCTTGCGCGGAGAGCAGCGTCAGGTCGCCGAGCTCGTCGACCCGCGCCGGCAGCCGCGCCGCGTGCAGACACATGAGCGCCGCGAGCGCGTACGTCGTCGGCGTGGCCGTCAGCGCGTGCCGGCACAAAAGCGACACCAGCCGCAACGCCTCGTCGCACAGCTCTTTACGCACGGCCGACTGCGGCGAGGCGCCGTGATAGCCCTCGTTGAAGAGCAGATAGAGCGCGCGCTGCACCGACGACAGGCGCGCCGCGAAGTCGCCGTCGCTGAGCTCGAACAGCCGCTGCGAGCCGGCGAGCGCGGCCTTGGCGCGCGTGATGCGCTTCTTGATGGCCTCCTCGCCGCTCAAGAAGGCGCCCGCGACCTCGGCGACGCTGAAGCCGCCGAGAATATGCAGGACGAGCGCGACCTGCGCCTCTTCCGGCAGGCGCGGCTGGCAGCAGGAGAACATCATGCGCAGCTGATCGTCTTGCATGGCCAGGGCGCCGAACAGCGCGTCGACGCGCGGCTCGAGCTCCGCCTCCTGCTCGCTCAGGAGCGCGCGCGTCAGCTCGGGCGCGAACGTACGCGCCGTCCGTTCGCGGCGCAGCACGTCGAGCGCGCGGTTCTTGGCCGTCGTCATCAGCCACGCCGCCGGATTGTCGGGCACGCCGCCGACCTTCCAGACCTCGAGCGCGCGACACAGCGCCTCCTGCACGACGTCCTCGGCGAGCGCCAAGTTGTGCACGCCGAAGACGCGCGCCAGAACGGCCACCATCCGCCCGGCCTCGCGCCGAAACAGATGATCGAGCGGCTCCGGCTCGGCCATTTTACGACCGCAGCATCTGAAACACCGGCCGCACCTCGATGAGCCCGCCGTCGAGCAAGAGCGGATGCGTCTGCGAGAGCGCGATGGCGTGCGTCAGATCGTCGGCCTCGACCAGCGTGAAGCCGATGACGAGATCCTTCTCGGCGTACGGCCCGTCGGTGACGTTGCGCTTGGGCGCCGCCGACACGACCTTGCCGCCGCGCTCGAGCGGCACGCCGCGGTCACGAATGCGCCCTTCGTCCGTCATCTGCTTGAACCAGGCGAGCCAACGTTGCAGGCGCTGCTCCATCTGCGCCGGCGACGGCTTTTCGACTTCATCGTGGCGATACATGAACACGAACTGGGCCATGTCGAGCCTCCTGCCATGACGACGAACGACCCGCGCCGCTCGGGACAACTATCTTCGCACGCGCGGCCGCATCGCGCCTGGCGGAGCCGATTTGCGCCCGCGGAGCAATTTCGCTCCGAACGCCCGCCGGCGCGACCGTGAAGTCGCGGCGTTGCAGCTGGCACGCGGCCTGCTCTGGAACGCGCTCGCGTCGGCACGAGCCGGCCGAGGAGACGCCCATGAATCGACTGACGAGCTTCATTCATCCCGTGCAACTTGGTGGCATTTTGGCGCTCTCGCTGGCCGCGATCGGCTGCGGCAGCAGCGTCGACCACGACTCGGCCGTCAAGGTCATGAACCTGGCGCTGACGGGCACCGTCGCCGCCGACAACCAGACGGTGTCGGTGAACCTCAATCCCAACGGCGGCACCGTCACGGCGTCGCTGACGAACCTCTTCGGCAGCGGCACCGGCACCGTCGACGGCTCGCTGACGCACAAGGGCACGCTGACGACGTCGAGCTTGGTGGTCGCGCTCGACGACTGGAGCGACCCGCAGCACAGCATCAAGCTCTCCGGCTCGCTGCACGAGACCGGCAGCTTCTCGTCGCAGCTGCCGCTCGTCGGTGACGTCGAGCTCACGGGCGCGCTGCAGTCGACCGGCGACATCAACGCCACCGTCGACTTCGACGTGCAGGGCTCATACTCGCTCAACGGCTTCAAGGTCAGCGGCGACGTCGGCGGTCAGTCGCTCGGCACCATCCAAGTCACGCTGTAGCTAACGCGGCCGGCGGCGATGGTCCATCGTCAGGCCCGGCGGACAAGCGACCGTCGCCAGCGCGTAGGGCGCGGTCACGACTTCCGCCAGGGTCGTCGACATATTGACGAGGTCGGTGCCGTCGGCGGCGTTGGCCGAGCCCGTCGTCGGCGGCGCGTGATCCCACTGATTGCCCGCGAACGGCACGGGATCCGAGCCGCCGGCGAGCTGCAGCCAGACGTCGAAGCCGGACGGGTTCTCGATCCCCGAGTTGCAGCGGAAGACGTTGTTGCCGTTGTCGTCGGCGGTGCCGAAGTCGATCGTGCGACCGCCCTCGCCCAACCCGTCGCCGTCGATGAAGACGCCGGTGTTGTTGCCCAAGAACTGATTGTCGCGCGCCTTCATCACGCTCACTTGGTCGTGCAGCACGAGGCCGGCCGGCTGCGGATCGAGCGACGGGTAGCCTTGCGCCGTCATGAGAAAGCCGGCCGCGTTCGTGAAGGTGTTCCCGTTCAGCTCGTTGATCTGCACGCCGTGCGAGAACGAAGCGCCCGACGTCTCCAGCGCCTCGAAGAGGTTGTCGTCCATCGTCAACGTGACGAAGGGCTGCTGCCGGTTGACGGCGGTGACGCCGAGGCCGGCGTTGCTGAAGGTGTTGCCGCGGATGATGAGCGACTGCGTGCAATCGAACATGTCGAGGCAGTAGCCGGCGTCCTGCGTGTCGTCGCTGCTGCCGTAAGTGTTGCTGAACGTGTTGCCGCCGTTGGGCGTGCCGTCGCCGATGACGGCGGCGACGAGCGGCGCGTCGCTGATGCCCCACAAGCCGCAGCCGAGCACCCAGGCGCCGCGACCGTTGCCGTTGATGGTGCTGCCGGTGAGCGACAGGTTGCAGCCGCTGGTGGCCGAGTTGGTGACGACGACGCCGGTGTGGTAGCCGGGGCCAATCTCGAGCGCGCTCAAGCGGGTGTTGGGCGCCACGAACGCCGTGCCGGACTGGGGCGCGTTGCCGCGATCGCAGAAGACGCCGAAGAAGACGTTCATGTCGCCGGGCGTTTGCGCGCGTGTCACCGTCATGGCCGAGAGCGACACATTGGCGCCGACATCGCCAACTTGGAAGGTGGCGCCGAAATCGGCCAGTCGCTCATCTCGCTGTTGTTGAAGACGCCTTGATCGACCTGGTGCGCGATGTAGCCGAAGCCATTGACGATGGTGTTGCCGGCGCCGGCGCCGACGATGCTGATGGGGCCGCGGACGACGATGGGGAAGGTCTCGCCGTGGCCCACGTCGTACGTGCCGGCCGAGACGTGGATGGTCACCGGGTTGGACCCGCCGGTGACGCCTTGGACGGCGGCGGTGATGGTGGCGTACGGGCAAACCGCGCCCGAGCCGCTGGTGGCGGCGGGGTCGCCGCCGACGTAGACGTCACTGCGCTCGAAGTCGAACTGCGGCGGCGGCCGGCACAGGCACTCCTGCGCGTGCGCCGTGCACTGGCCGCCGCTGCTGCAGTGTTGACCGGCGGGGCAGCTCCCGTCGGCGCCGCACAAGACGGTGCAGTCGGCGAAGGTCGGCTGGTAGCAGCTCGACGACAACGCGACCGCGCCCGCGAGCGCTAGAACGACGCGGCGCATGCCACCATCCCGCCGCTCGGCTGCACGAAGCCGCTGACGCGCACGCCGCGCTCGCTCTGACGGCCGACGCCGTACAAAATCACGCCGCCCGCGGCCATCGCGCCGCCGACGCCGAAGAGCACGCCGGCCGCGATGTTGTCGCGCCGTCCGCGCGCGTCCGTCTGCTGCTCCACGCTCGTCTGCCACTGCCCGTTCGCGTCCAGCTCCTGCTGCACCGTCGTTTGGGCGTGCGCGCCGTCGACGGTGAAGTAGATCGCCGCCGCCAGCGCCGCCGCGCCCGCGCCGACGAGGACGAGCCCGCCCACTTCCTGCTGCCGCGCGCGCCGCACGCGCGACGCCGGCGACTCGGGCGCGGGCGCGCTCCACGCGGCCGCCGCCGCGGCTGGTCGCGGCGCCACGAGGCCCGGCGCCACGTTCGAGCTCGCGACCGCGACCGCCGGCGCCGGCTGCGCGCAGCGCTCCATGTCGCGAATGCGGCCGTCGAGCGCGTCGCGATTGCCGCCGGTCGGCGCCGCCTCCGCATAGCGACGGTAATATTGCAGCGCATGGTCGCAGTCGCCGGCCAGCCGATAGGCCTGCGCGATGTTGAACAGCAGCGCCGGCAGCGGCGACATCGCATACGACCGCTGAAAGCTGGCGATCGCCGGCGCGTACTCGTTCTGCCGGAAATGCTCCAGCCCTTCGTCGGACAGCGCGCGCGCCTGCTCGGCGACCGACGGCGGCTGCGCAGACGCGACCGCGCTCGACAACGCCACCACCAAGACCAACCACGAAAGACGAATCACCCACCCCCGGTTGACGACCCGGGGCGAATCTAGCAGCGCCAGCCCGACGGCGGGAAGACCTTGCGTGCAACGGCTGCGCGAAACCGCGCGCCGTGAGCGGGGCCACTTCCGGCGCCTTTGCCGCGGCGCGCTGCACGAAAAACGGACGCCGGCGCCGGCGCTGTTCGTTTTCTACACGCCGAATCGGCCTTTTCCCGGCGCTTTGGCGGCACGAGGCTTGCTGTCGTCATTTGACCGGTGCCGCGCCAGCTGCCCATACTGTCTGCGCTCATGCCCGGTCCGCGGCGACGACGTCTGCAGTCGATCTTCGGCGTGCTGTCGCTCGTGACGACGGCGCTCCTGCTCGTGCTCGGCGGCGTGGCCGTGCGCTCGGTCGCCGTCAGCCATCGCGCGGCCACCGACGCCGCGCGCGCCGACCTGGACGCGCTCGAGGACGCCTCGCAGCTGCAAGCGCTGCTCTATCAAAAAGGGTTCGTGGCCGAGTTCTTCTTGACCGGCGATCGCCGCTGGCTCGTCGAGCTGGGCCGCTCGCGCGCCGAGTTCGACCGCTGGATCGCCGCCGTCACACGCAACGCCGGCGCCACGCCCGAGCTCGCTCTCATCACCGGCAGCCTCGTCACCGAATACGGCCGCTACGACGCCGACCGCACGCGCGCCATCGGCGAGTTCGACGCCGGTCGCAAAGACGCCGCCGTGCGCGCGCTCGTCGACGCCAGCGAGCGCGGACCGAAGCTGCGCGAATTGGCGCTCGCGCTCATTCGCGCCCGTCGTGACGAAGTGGCGGCGCGGCTGCAGGCGGCCGACCACGTGTGGGCGCGGGCGCAGCTGACGCTGGCGCTCTTGGTGACGCTGGCCATCGTCGGCGCGCTCGGCTCGGGCTACCTCTTGGCGCGGCGCGTGGCGCGGCCGCTGTACGACTTGGTGCTGCGTGCCGAGTCGGCGGCGTCGGGCGCGCGCGTCGAGATCACCGCCGACGACGAGATCGGCGCCCTGTCGGAGCACGTGACGCACCTGGCGCGGACGATCGAAGCGTCGTCGACGGCGTTGGCGGAGCAGCGCGCGCGGCTCGTGCAAGCGGAGAAGATGTCGGCGCTCGGCGAGATGGCGACGGCGGTGGCGCACGAGGTCCTGAATCCGCTGACGGGCGTGAAGACGGCCTTGCAGCTGCTGCAGCGCACCAACGCGGCGCCGGACGTGGCCGAGACGGTGGCGGCCTGCGACGCCGAGATTCGCCGCGTCGAGCAGCTGGCGCGGCGGCTCATGAACTTCGCCTGCCCGGCGACGCCGCGGCCGGAGCGCGTGGCCCTGACCGAGCTGTGGCCGCGCGTCGCCGCCGCCGCCCGCGGCGAAGCCGAGCCGCGCCACCTGACGGTCACGCCGGCCCTCGACGCGGCGCCGCTCGTGACCGCCGATCCCGACTTACTGACGCAGCTGCTCATCAACCTCGTGGTCAACGCCTGCCAGGCGACGCCCGACGGCGGCGACGCCGTGCGCGTGCGCGCCCGCGCCGAACGCGGCTGGCGCGTCGTCGAAGTCGTCGACGGCGGCCGCGGCCTGTCGCCGGCCGTGGCGACGCGGCTGTTCGCGCCCTTCGTCACCGACAAGCGCGAAGGCCACGGCCTCGGCCTCGCCATCTCGCAGAACATCGCGCTCGCGCACGGCGGCCGCATCGACGTGCACGACAACGGCGCCCAGCCGGGCATGACCTTCGCCGTCTGGCTGCCCGAGCACGAGGACGCGGCCGCGTGAAGGCGCAAGTCCTCGTCGTCGATGATGAGCGGCTGATTCGCACGTCGCTCGAGCGCGCGTTCGCGGCGTCGGGCCATCAAGCCGAAGCGGCCGATTCGGTGGCGTCGGCGCTGCTGGCGCTGCAGCGCAAGAAGTTCGATCTCGTCATCCTCGACCTGAAGCTGCCCGACGGCCAAGGCACCGAGGTCTTGAAGCGGATCGTCGCCGAGTCGCCGGAGACGAAGGTGGTCGTCATCACCGCGCACGGCACGGTGTCGAACGCCGTCGCGGCCATGAAGCTCGGCGCCTACGACTTCGTCAACAAGCCGTTCGAGCTCGACGAGCTCTTGGCGACGGGCGCCAACGCCTTGCGCGCCGGGACGCTCGAGCGGCGCGTCGCCTATCTCGACGGGCGCGAGCGCTCGCGCTTCGACGCCGACGTCGTGCCCGGCGCGGCGCCGGCGATGGTGGCGCTCGAGCGCGAGGTGAGCATGGTGGCGCCGCAGCCGGTGCCGGTGGTGCTCGTCGTCGGCGAGACCGGCAGCGGCAAGGCGCTCGTCGCCCGCGCGCTGCATTACGCCTCGGCGCGCGCCAACGGCCCCTTCGTCGAGCTGAACGCGGCCGCGATCCCCGAGAATTTGGTGGAGTCGGAGCTGTTCGGCCACGAGCGCGGCGCCTTCTCCGACGCGCGCGAACGCAAGCTCGGCCTCGTCGAAGTGGCCGACGGCGGCACGCTCTTCCTCGACGAGATCGGCGAGCTGCCGGCGCAGGCGCAGGCCAAGCTCCTGACGTTCCTCGAGTCGTTCAGCTTTCGCCGCGTCGGCGCCACGGCCAGCCGCACCGTCGACGTGCGCCTCGTCGCGGCCACCAACCGCGAGCTGGCGCAGCTGGTCAAGGACGGCCGTTTTCGAGCCGATCTGTACTATCGCTTGGCGGCGATAACGCTGCAGCTGCCGCCCTTACGCCAGCGACGCGAGGATGTGCGGCCGCTGGCACAGCACTTCGTCGTCCAGCACGCGCAGCGCTACGGCAAGGCGTTTCGCGGCGTCAGCGACGAAGCGGCGCGGCTGCTCGAGAGCTGGTCCTGGCCCGGCAACGTCCGCGAGCTGAAGGCGGTCATCCAGCGCGCCGTGCTCATGAACGACGCGCCGCAGCTGGAAGCCGCGCATTTGCCGGCCGAGCTGGTGCTGGCGGCGCTCGATCCGATCCCGGGCGCGCTGCAGACCCCGACGGCGCTGCCGTCGCTCGACGAGATCGAGCGCCGCTACATGCGCGCCGTCTTGAGCTTGACCGGCGGCAACAAGCTGCGCGCCGCCGAGCACCTCGGCATCACGCGCCAGACGCTCGCCAAGCGCCTCGGCGAAGAGTAGGACGCGCCCGCGGCTGCGCGATCGGTTGACAGCGTCGCCGGCGCTGTTCGTTTTCCTTCCACTGACCGCCACGTGAACAAGCGTAAGTCCCCGTCGGACTAGGGCTACGGCTGGAACGGCAGCTGCAGTTGCGCCTGCTCGCCAAGGAGGCGTTCCCATGCGTACGTTTGCTGCAGCAGCTCCGCTTTGCCTACTCGCTCTTACCGCCGGATGCGCACATCAGCAGTCGCAGTCGAAGACGGCCGCCGCGCCGGTCGCGCCGGCGCCGGCCGCGCCCACCGTCGCGCAGGCGCCGGCTTCGTCGTCCAACAGCTGCAACCGCGACCTCGACTGCGCGGCCAACCAGATCTGCCTCGACAATCAGTGCCAAGACGTGGCCTCGCACTTGTCGGCGTGCACGTCGGTGCGCGTGCACTTCGGGTTCAACGACAGCGACATCTCGGCCGCCGATCGCAACGATCTCGATCGCGCCGCGCGCTGCATGAAGGCCGACCACGCGCTGCACATCGCCATCCAAGGCAACGCCGACGAGCGCGGCACCGAGGAGTACAACTTGTCGCTCGGCGATCGGCGCGCGCACGCCGTCGCCGGCTACCTGAAGTCGCTGGGCGCGTCCGATTCGCAGCTGCAGACGGTCAGCTACGGCGAAGAGCGGCCGCTGTGCAGCGAGCACGACGAAGCCTGCTGGGCGCAAAATCGCCGCGCCGACTTGGCCGCGCAGGTCGTCGCCGGCGGCAAGAGCAAGAAACGGAGCCACAACTAGTGAGCGCGGCCGGCGGATCGAGGGCTTGCGCACGGACGCGCTCGGTGCGGCCGTGAACCCGCGGCGGCTCGCCGTCTCGGCTGGTACGCTGCTGCTGCTGGCATCTTCGGCGGCCCGAGCCGACGGCGAGCCGCTCTATTCCGCCAGCGAATATGCCGACGATCTGTCGCACTTGGCGCCGCGCGCCCGCGAGCTCGAGCAGAAGACCTACTCGTATTGCGTGCGCACCAAGGCCGTCTACGAATGCTTGAGCTACGACGGTGACGGCAGCGTTCAAAAGACGCGCAAGGAGGCCGTCGCGCACGGCACCGCCTTCGCCTACAAGCAGGACGGCGCCACGACGCTGCTCATGACCAACGAGCACGTCGCCGAGTGGCCGGCGGTGACCGGCGACGGCGTGCGCGTCGACGGCGTGCCCGCCGGCTGCAAGCGCGTGTCCGAGTCGCTGCAGCTGGTCGACAGCGAGAACGATCGCTACCAAGCCGACGACATTGCCTTGACGCGCGTCGTGAGCGATCCGCAGCTCGACGCGGCCATCGTGCGCGCCAAGGTGACCTTGCCGGTGCTGCCGTGGAAGCTCGGCCGCTCGGCGGCGCTGCGCGATCGCAACGTCGTCGAGGTGCGCGGCTTTCCGCTGGGCGCCTTCGCCGCCACCAACGAAGGCAAGGTGATCTCGGCCTTCGATCACGACGACGAGCGCAACTGGGATCACGACGACTTCGTCATCGACGCGCTGCTCTCCGCGGGAAACTCGGGATCGCCCGTGCTCGCGGTCTCGAACAAGACGGGCGAGTTCGAGCTGGTCGGCATCTTTCACGCCGGCTACACCGAAGGCTCGGCGCTCAACGTCGTCGTCGGCATCGATCAGCTGCGCGATCTGATGACCACGCTCAAGCGCGCGCCGCGCAGCCACGCGGAGACGCCGCTGGCGCTCGACGAGCCGGCGCGCGCGGGGCTGTTGCGGCAGCTCATGGAGTCGCCGGCGGCGCCGTTCTTCCCCTTCGGGCCGCTCGTCGCCTCGGTGCAGCCGCGCAGCGACGGCGCGCTCGTCTACGAGCTGTTTCCGCGCGACTTTCCCTTTCACGCGACGCCGCTGTTCGCCTTCGAGGATCTGCGGCAGCCGGGCAGCTTCGGCAACGTGGGGCGCGTCTGGTTCGGCGACGGCGGCCGCCTGCGCGCCTATCGCCGCGACGAGCTCGACGGCGAAGCGCAGGCCGGCGTCGAGCGCGCGGTCGACGGCTTGCGCCGCGACGCCGTCGCCTTCATGAGCGCGCGCGCGGCGCCTTTGCCGGCGGCGGCGACGCGGCCGGAGTTCGATCGCGCGGCGCGCCTCGAGCGATCGCTGCAGCGCACGGTCGCGATGCGCCGCACGGCGACGACGACGGTCGGCGAGCTCGCGGATCGCCTGGCGCCGAAAGCGTCGGAGCCGGCGGCGCAAGTGGCCGAGCTGTTCACGCCGGCGCTGCCCGCGTCGCTCGCCGCCGTCACGACGCCGGCCACGCCCAGCGCGACCAAGTAGCGCCACCGCCGATGCCTTCGCCAGCGAACAGGCCGCTGCCGCGTCGTTTTGCTCGCTTGGCGGCGCTGTGGCGCTCGGAGCGCGCGCCGCTCGAGCTGCAGCTGCTCGGCCGCACCGTGTGGCACGCCATGCTCGTCGGCGCCGCCGCCGGCCTCGTGGGCGCGCTCTTCTTCGCCGCGCTCGAATACGCGCAGAAGCTCGTGCTCGAAGACGCCGCCGGCTACGTCATGCTGCGCGCCAGCGGTGAAACCTTCGCCGCCGGTCCCGAGCGTCATCACGTCTTTCGCCCGTGGCTGCTCGTGCTGATCCCGGCCGTCGGCGCGCTGTGCGGCGGGCTCGTCAGCCGCTTCGCGCCCGAGACGCGCGGCGGCGGCGGCGACCAGATGATCCGCGCGTTCCATCACGCCGGCGGCGTCGTGCGCCGGCGCGTCTTGTGGGTCAAGATGGCCGCCTCCATCTTCACGCTCGGCTCGGGCGGCTCGGGCGGACGCGAAGGCCCGACGATGCAGCTCGGCGCCGCCATCGGCTCGACGCTCGGCCGCTATCTGCGCGTGCCGGCGCGCGAACGCCGCATCCTCATGGTCGCCGGCGTCGCCGCCGGCATGTCGGCCGTCTTCCGCACGCCGCTCGGCGCCGCGCTCCTCGCCGTCGAAGTGCTCTATCGCGACGACTTCGAGTCCGACGCGCTCATTCCCGCCGTCCTCGCCAGCGTCGTGGCCTATTCGATCGTCATCTCGATGTACGGCCAGTCGACGCTGTTCGCGCGCGCGCCGCACTATCCGTTCATCGCCGCCCATCTGCCGCTGTACGCGCTGTTGGCGCTGGCGGTGGCGTTCTTGGCGGCCGTGTTCGCGACGCTGCTCCATCGCGTCGAGCACGTGGCGCTCAGGCTGCCCGGCCCGACGTGGCTGCGGCCGGCCTGCGGCGGTCTTCTGCTCGGCGTCGTCGCGGTGCCGATGATCCTGCTCTTCGGCGCGCGCGTCGGCGTGCCCGGCCAAGGGCTCGGCATCCTCGGCGGTGGGTACGGCGCGGCGCAGATGGCCATCGTCGGCAGCGCCTGGCTGCCCGGCGGCTGGTCCGGCGTCGAGCTGCTCTTGATCTTGTGCGCGGCCAAGATGCTCGCCAGCGCGCTCACCATCGGCTCGGGCGGCTCGGCCGGCGACTTCGCGCCGTCGCTGGTGCTCGGCGGCGTGTTCGGCGGCGCCTTCGGTCGCGCGGCGCAGCTCGTGTTGCACGACCCGCGCATCGATCCCGGCGCCTTCGCGCTCGTCGGCATGGGCGCGTTCTACGGCGGCATCGCGCACGCGCCGCTGAGCTCGCTGGTGTTCGTGAGTGAAATGGCGGGGAGCTACGACTTGTTGGTACCGCTCATGTTGGCCGAAGGGATCGCGTTCGTGGCGCTGCGCAATCGCTCGCTCTATCGCGCGCAAGTGCCGACCAAAGAGGACTCGCCGGCGCATCGCGTCGACCGCTTGCCGCGCGTCTCGACGCTGCGCGTGGCCGACGTCGTCGATCGGCAGCGGCCGCATCGGCGCTTCGGCCTGGCCACGCCGGCGCCGGAGATCGCCGCTACCATCGCCGCGATGAGCGCGCAAGACGCCTACCCCGTCGTCGACGACGCCGGCGTCTTGCGCGGCCTCATCGCCGCCGACGTCCTGCGCTACTTGAGCGGCGAAGGCCACGCCGCGCGCTTCTTGGTCGCCGCCGACCTCATGCAGCCGCCGTTTTCGCTGACGCTCGACCAAGGCCTCGTGGCCGCCGGCGCCGAGCTCGTGCGCTCGGGCTTGCGCGAATTGCCGGTCCTCGACGACGCCGGCGCCATCGTCGGATTCCTCGACGAGTCGCACGCCATGCGCGCCTATCTCGACGCGGCGACGCTGAAAGCGACCGGCTCATGAGCCGCGCCCGCGCCCTCTTGCTGTTGCTCGCCGTCACGTTCGGCGGCTGTCACGGCCCCGGCCGCGTCGAGTTCACGAGCGGCCAATGCCTCATCGACGGCCACGTCGCCACGCGCGCCGAGGTCGACGCGCGGCAGGCGCGCATCACCGAGCGCATCCTCGCGCGGCAGCCGCTGTTCGTGCTGATTACGGTGCTGATCGTGGCCTTGGCGGGCGCAAGCCACGTCGAGAAGCTGTTCCTCTTTGCCGGCAAGAAGGACCAGCCGGTGCACGGCATGCACGATCGCTTGCGGCTGGCGCTCGAGCGTTACCGATCGCATCCGCTGCGCTATTTCTCGATCGTGGCGCTGACGTTGAGCTTGCTGGCGCTGGCGGGCGGGCTCTACGTCTATCTCGACAGTGACAAGCGAGCCAGCGAACGGGCGCTCGGGCTCTTGCAGTTCTGTCACATCGCGCTGCGCAACAACGAGGCCGAGGGCATCTTGGCCGAGCAGAAGCAGAACCTGCAGCAGATCGAGTCGACGGCGGGTGACATCCGCTCGTTCGTGGGCAAGCTGCCGCCCGAGGAGCAGAAGAAGGCGCGACAGCTGATGGCGCGCATCAACGAGTCGCTGGCGCAGGAGGGCCGGCTCGTCGGTGACTACGCGGCGCGCACCGACGAGAGCACGAAGGCGGTGCGCGAGGAGACGCAGCTGCTCGGCCGGGGCATCACGAGCCTCGAGACCCAGGTGACGACGCTCAAGACGGTGCCGGCGGCGCTGCACGAGCTCGGCGATCAGCTGCGCCTCGTCGACGGCCATGTCGCCGACGTGTCGGGCAAGCTGGCGGCGACGCAAGCGCAGCTGGCCGCGCTGACCGCCAAGCTGGACGCGGCGACGGCGCGGCTCGACGCGAACAAGGCGGCCGTGGACGAGCACCAACCACGGCTGACCGGCGTCGGCAAAGCCGCCGAGGCCGCGCACCAAGCCGAGCCGGCCAAAGCGACCGAGCCGGCCAAAGCGACCGAGCCGGCCAAAGCGACCGAGCCGGCCAAGCGCGCGGCGCCGTCCGATCTGGGCGCGCCCGCCGCCGGCCACTGAGCGCCGCAAAACGAAAAAGGCCCCGCGGAGAGCTCCGCGGGGCCCGATAAAACGTGGCGAACGCTTACTTCTTGTCGTCGGCGGCGGCGACGGTGCCGCCCTTGGCCGTGCAATCCTTCTCGGACATCTTCATGACGCCCTTGCCCTTGCAGTCGTTCTTGCCTTTGCAGTCGTTCGACGCCGACTTACAGGCGCTCTTGCCCTTGCACTCGTTGACGCCCGAGCACATCGACTTGCCGCCTTTGGCGTGCGCCACCAGCGGAGCTCCCGCTGCAAAGAGTCCCGCCACCGTTGCCGCAACCACTGCACCTTTGATCGTCATGGGCATCTCCTCCCCAATGGGTTGCGACATCGTAGCCCTCCGCCGGAAATGAGCAACTGGGTCGGGCTGCAACCTGACCCCGCGTCGGAAATCGAGCTTGACGGCGCGTGGGCGAATTCGCCGACCACGCCGAGACGTGCGCCGCATCGACGCCCGGCTCGCGCAGCAGCGCACGTCCAAGCAGCCGTAAGCGAGCTAGCGCGGAGGGTGAACGAAGCCGCTGACTCAGCCGCGCCGTGAAAAGCGCGCGGCTGAGTCACTCGGGCGTTAGCGGAGCGCGCGGCGGCGGCGGATGAAGATAGCGGCGGCGAGCGCGAAGAGCGTGAACGAGCCGCCGTTGGGCGTGCCCGGACCGCCGGTCTGGCAGCCGGCCGCCTTCGCCGCCGTGGCGGCGTTGGCGCGAGCCGCCGTGACCTGCTGCGCCGCCAGCAGCGCCTGCTGTTGCTGCTGGTGACGCGCGAGGGCCAGCTTGCTCGCGGCCGGCTTGGCGTTGGCGTTGATGCCGACGCTGACGAGCGCCGTATTGCCGAGCGAGTCGATGACCTGCACGGTGTCGGTGGTGCCGCTCGTGCCAGCGATGTACGTGCCGCTCGACGGGTCGATGGTGCTCGTGCTGCCGGCGGTGAGGATGGACCACACGTAGCCGGTGCCGCTGCCGCCGCCGACTTGGAAGTGGATGGTGCGGCCGCTCGCGACCATCGGGCTCAGCGGCGTGACGCTGATGGCCGGCCCGACGCTGATGGTGGTCGACGCTTCGTCGCCGACCGCGTCGGTGACTTCGATGACGTCGTTGACGCTGCCGATGAGGCCGGCCGTGTAGCCGCCGTTCGCGTTGACGCTGGCGCCCGACGCGTTGGTGACGAAGCGCCAGCTGTACGCGCCCGAGCCGCCGGTCGATTGGAAGGCGATCGAGCCGCGCGGCGGCACCGTCGGGTTGACGGGCGCCAAGGTGACGCCGGTGCCGACGACGACGTCGGCCGATGCCGTGTTGCCGAGCGGATCGGTGACCTGCACGATGTCGGTGACGTTGACCTTCTTGCCGGCGGTGTAGATGCCGCTCGAGGCGTCGATGGTGCCCTTCGAGTTGTTGGGCGAAAGCGTCCAGACGTAGCCCGAGCCGCTGCCGCCGGTGGCGAGGAACGCGATCGATTCCTTGGCCACGGCCGTCGCCGCGTTGGGCACGATGGAGATGCCGGCGCCGACCGAGACCCGCGCGATGGCGATGGCGCCGTTGCTGTCGACGACCTGCACGCGGTCGGTGGCGTTGCCCATGCCGCCGGCGGTGTAGAGGCCGCTCTGCGCGACGCTGCCGCCCGAGCCGTTGGCGGCGAGGCTGAAGACGTAGCCGCCCAATCCGCCCGACGCCGTGAACGTCACGCTGCCGTGCGGCGGCGCGGCGGCCGCGGCCGGCGTCAGCGTCAGCATCGGACCGACGACGACCGTCGGCGTCGCGCGGTTGCCGAGCGAATCGGCGACGGCGAGGAAGTCGGTGACGCCGCCGATCGAGCCGGCCACGTAAGCGCCGGTCTGCTTGTTGATCGTCGCGCCCGAGTTGTTGGTGATGAAGAGCCAGTGGTAGCCGGTGCCGCTGCCGCCGCTGACGCTGAACGTGGCGCCGCCGAGCGGCGCGACGTTGGCGACCATCGGCGTCGCGGTGACGCCGGCGGTGACGGTGACGTTGACGCTGGCGGTGTTGCCGAGGTTGTCGATGACGTTGACGATGTCGGTGACGTTGCCCGTCGTGCCGGCGAGGTAGCTGCCGTTGGTCGCGTTGATGCTGCCGCCCGATGCGTTGGTGCCGAGGCTCCAGGTGTAATTGCCGCCGCTGCCGCCGGAAGCGATGAGCGTCAAGCTGCCGAGCGGCGGCGTCGACGGCGCGGCCGGGTTGATGCCGATGCCGTTGCCGACGGAGACGTTGACGCTGGCGGTGTTGCCGAGCGAGTCGATGACGTTGACGACGTCGGTGACGTTGCCGATGGCGCCGGCCGTGTAGTGACCGGTGGCGTCGATGCTGCCGCCCGACGGATGGTTGCCGATGCTGAACACGAAGCCGACGCCGCTGCCGCCGACGGCCGTGAACGTCAGGCTGCCGCGCGGCGGCGACGAGGGCGCGGCCGGCGACAGGCTGACCACCGGCCCGACGGTGACCGTGAACAGCGCCGTGGCGCCGTTGGCGTCGGTGACGCGCACGACGTCGGTGGTGCTGCCGATGCTGCCGGCGACGTAATCGCCGGTCGTCGGGTTGACGCTGGCGCCGCTGCCGCTACCGACCTGCGCGAACGAGTAGACGTTGCCGCCGGCGCCGCCTTGCGCTTGCAGCGGCAGGTGGCCGCGCGGCGGCGAGATGGCGGCGGCGGGCACGAACGCCAGCGCCGGGCCGACCGTGACGACGGCGTCCAGCTCGTTGCCGAGCGAGTCCATGACCGTGACGGTGTCGCTGACGCCGCCGATGGGACCGGCGACGTACGTGCCGAGGTTGGCGTCGATGCTGCCTTGCGACGCGTTGTCGGTGAGCGACCAGGTGTAGCCGCCGCCGCTGCCGCCGGTGACGCTGAACGTCTGCTTGCCGAGCGGGAAGAGGCTGGCGCTCGCCGGCGTGATGCTCAAGCCGGCCGTGATGAAGGCGTTGGTCGTGGCCGTGTTGCCGACGGGATCGGTGGCGACGACGACGTCGGTGGTGTTGCCGTTGGGGCCGGCGAAGTAGGCGCCGGTCGACGGGTTGATGCCACCGCCCGACGGCGCGCTCGCCAGCACCCAGGTGTAGTCGCTGCCGGTGCCGCCCTGGGCCATGAACTGCTGGTTGCCGTGCGGCGGCAGGTGCGGATTGGCGGGGTTGATGCTGACGCCGGCGCCGACCGAGACGCTGACGCTGGCGATGTTGCCGAGCGAATCGGTCACGCTGACGACGTCGCTGGCCGGTCCGATCGAGCCGGCCGTGTAGAGGCCGGTGGCGTCGATCTTGCCGCCCGAGCCGCCGGTGCCGAGGCCGGCCGAGACCGACCAGACGAAGCCGGTGTTGCTGCCACCGGTCGCCTGGAAGTCGAGCGTGCCGCGCGGGCTCGTCGACGGCGCCGCGGGCGTGATGGTGACGACCGCGCCGACGGTGACGCTGGCCATGCCGATGTTGCCGAGCGGATCGGTGACGACGATCGTGTCGGTCGTGCTGCCGATGTTGCCGGCCATGTAGCTGCCGCTCGAGCCGCCGATGCTGCCGCCCGAGCCGTTGGTGCCGAACGTGAAGCTGTAGCCGCTGCCGAAGCCGCCCGTCGCCGCGAAGGTCTGCGTGCCGCGCGGCGGAAGGTTGACGGAGAGCGGCGTGACGTGAATGCCGGTCGTGACGCTGACGGTGGCGCTGGCGACGTTGCCGAGCGAGTCGACGACGTTGATGACGTCGCTGGTGTCGCCGATGATGCCGGCCTGGTACGCGCCGGTACCACTGTTGAGCGTGCCGTGCGAGTTGTTGCTGCCGAACGACCAGGCGTAGCTCTTGCCGCTGCCGCCGCTGACCGCAAAGGTGAAGGTGCCGAGCGGCGGCAGGCTCTTCGTCGGCGGCGTGATGCTGACCGCCGGCCCGATGGTGACGTTGGTGGTGGCGACGTTGCCGAGCGAGTCGCTGACGCTGACGATGTCGATGACGCTGCCGATGGTGCCGGCTTTGTAGATGCCGCTCGTCGAGCCGATGCTGCCGCCCGACGGACCGGCCGCGAGCGACCAGGTGTAGCCCGTGCCGCTGCCGCCGGTGGCGCTGAAGCTGATGCTGGAGAGCGGCGCGATCGGGTTCGCGCTCGTCGGCGTGATGCTGATGCCGCTGCCGATGGTGATGACGACCGAGGTCTGGTTGCCGAGCGGATCGCTGACGGTGATGGTGTCTTTGCTGTTGCCGGTGGTGCCGGCTTTGTAGACGCCGGTGGTCGCGCCGATGGCGCCGCCCGAGGTCCCGACGAGCGTCCACGTGTAGCCGCTGCCGTAGCCGCCGGCGGCGATGAAGTCGATCATCGTGTCGGGCGGAACCGTCTCGGGGCCGGGCGCGACGAGGATGGCGACGCCGACGTTGATCGTGGCCGTGCCGGTGTTGCCGAGCGAGTCGGTGGCGACGAGGACGTCGGCGACCGAGCCGGTGTGGCCGGCGACGTAGTTGCCGTTGCCGTCGACTTTGCCGCCCGACGCGTTGGTCTGGAACGACCAGGTGAAGCCGGTGTTGCTGCCGCCGCTCGCCGTGAACGCCTGCGGGCCGCCGGGCGGCGTCGAGGCGGTCGGCGGCGTGACGGTGACGCCGGCGGTGACCGCGACCGTGACCGAGGCGACGTTGTTGAAGGCGTCGGTGACGGTGACGACGTCGGTGCTGTTGCCGACGGCGCCCGCGGTGTAGACGCCGGTGCCGGCGTTGATGGTGCCGCCCGAGCCGCCGGTCAGCGACCAGGTGTACGGCGTCGTGCCGCCGGTCGCGCTGAACGGGATGGTCGCGCGCGGCGGCGTCGTCTGCGGGCTCGACTGCGTGATCGACAGCGCGGCGCCGACGGTGACTTTGGCCGTGGCGCTGCCGCCGATCGAGTCGCTGACGGTGACGGTGTCGACGACGCCGCCGATCGGACCGGCCACGTAAGCGCCGCTGCCGGCGTTGATCGTCGCGTGCGAGTTGTTGGTGGTGACGGCGAAGCTGAAGCTGCCGTTGCCGCCCGAGGCCGTGAACGTTTGCGGCTGACCGGGCGAGAGCGTGACCTTCTTGGGCTTGATGGCGACGGCGGCGGTGACGTTGACGGTGGCCGTGCCCGTGTTGCCGAACGAGTCGGTGGCGGTGATGGTGTCGGTCGCGCTGCCGGTCGGGCCGGCGACGTACGCGCCCGTCGTCGAGATGGTGCCGTTCGAATTATTGCTGGTGATGGCGAAGGTGAAGCCGGTGCCGCTGCCGCCCGTCGCCGTAAACTGCTGCGTGCCGTGCGGCGGCAAGGTCGCGGTCGGCGGAGCGACGGTGACGCCGGCGCCGATGGTGACGGTGGTGCACGCGCTGCTGGCGGTCTTGTCGGTGACGCAGACGGTGTCGACGCCGCCGGGCGTGGTGCCGGCGGTGTAGAGGCCGCTCGTGCCGTTGATCGTGCTGCCGGAGGTCGTGACGGTGACCTCCCACGTGTACGGCGCGTTGCCGCCCGAGGCCGTGAACGGCTGCGTGCCGCGCGGCGCCACCGTCGGCTTGAGCGGGGCGATCGCGAGCGCGGCCCCGACGGTGACCTTGGCCGTCGCAGTGTTGCCGACGCTGTCGGTGACGTTGACGACGTCGGTGACATTGGGCGTCGTGCCGGCGGTGTAGTTGCCGAGCGAGTCGATGGTGCCGCCCGAGCCGTTCGGCGCCAACGTCCACGTAAAGCCGGTGCCGCTGCCGCCGCTGGCGGCGAACGCCTGCGTGCCGCGCGGTCCGGTGCTGGCCGTCGCCGGCGTGATGACGAGCGGCCCGCTGACCGTGACCGTGGCCGTCGCCGTGCTGCCGTTCGAGTCGGTGGCGGTGACGACGTCGACGCTGTTGCCGGTGAGGCCGGCGATGTAGACGCCGCTGCTGCTGATGGTGGCGCCCGACTTGTTGGTCGTGACGACCCAGCTCGCGATGGTGCCGCTGCCGCCGGTGGTCACGAAGCCGACGGTGCCGTGCGGCGACGTGTTGGCGGCCGTCGGCGAGACGGCCAAGCAGGCGCTGACCGTGATGCTGGCGGCGGCCGTGTTGTTGAGGCTGTCGCGCACGCCGATCGTGTCGGTGACGTTGCAGCCGGCGCCCGCATGGTAGACGCCGGTCGACGGATCGATCGAGCCGCCCGACGCGATGTTGATGGCCGACCAGGTGAACGTCTTGTTGCTGCCGCCCTGCGCCACGAAGCCGATGGTGCCGTGCGGCGCGATCGTCGGCGCCGGCGGCGAGATCGTGACGCCGGGCCCGACGCTGACGTTGATGTTGAGGCTGTTGCCGGCGCTGTCGACGACGTGGACGATGTCGGTGACGCTGGCGGTGGCGCCGGCGGTGTAGATGCCGGTCACCGGGTCGATCGAGCCGCCGGACAAGTTGGTCGGCAGCGTCCAGCCGAAGCCGCCGTTGCTGCCGCCCGACGCCATGAACATGATGGTGCCGCGCGGCGAGGTCGAAGCGGGCGACGGCATGACGGTGAGCGTCGGGCCGACGCTGACCGTGGCGGTGATGCTGTCGCCGATCGAGTCGACGAGCTTGACGAGGTCGGTGCCGCTGTTGCCGCCGGCGGTGTAGAAGCCGCTCGTGGTGATGCTGCCGCCGGACGA
The DNA here is from genome assembly GCA_963785725.1 of uncultured delta proteobacterium. Taxonomy (GTDB): domain Bacteria; phylum Myxococcota_A; class Polyangia; order Palsa-1104; family Palsa-1104; genus JAQBQH01. The sequence goes on from CAWAWS010000020.1 coordinate 50,477, forward strand.
GCCGGTGAGCGAGAACTGGTAGCCGCCGCTGCCGCCCGACGGCGTGAACGTGAGCGTGCCGTGCGGATAGGTGCTGCCGCCCGGCGGCGTCATGGCGAGCGCGGCGGTGACGGCGATGCTGGCGGTGGCGACGTTGCCGAGGCTGTCGCTGGCGACGATGGTGTCGGTGACGCTGCCGGTGCCGCCGGCGTGATAGGTGCAGCTGCCGGTGCCGTCGAGCGTGCCGACCGAGTTGTTGCTGCCGAACGCGCAATGAAGGTTGATGCCACTGCCGCCCGACGGCGTGAACGCGACCGTGCCGTGCGGATAGATGCTGGCGCTCGGCGGCGACAAGCTGACACCGGGACCGACCAGGACCTGAGCCGTGACGCTCAAGCCCGCGGCATCGGTGACCTGTACGACGTCGGTGACACCGCCGAAGGGCCCGGCGACGTAGAGGCCGCTGGCGTTGATGCTGCCGCCCGACGGCGCCGAGGCCATCGAATAGGCGTACGGCGCGGTGCCGCCCGTCGTCGTGAACTGCTGGTTGCCGCGCGGCGGCGTCGTGGCCGACGGCGGCGAGAGGACCGGCTGCGGCCGCGCGCTGACGGTGACCTTGGCGGTGGTGCTGGCGCCGAGGCTGTCGGTGGCCTTGACGACGTCGACGCCGGCGACGCTGCCCGCGAGGTAGACGCCGCTCGTCTGGCTGATCGTGGCGCCCGACACGTTCGTCGCCAGCGTCCACGTGTAGCCGGTGCCGCTGCCGCCCGACGCCGAGAAATCGACGGTGCCGCCGGTGAACGCCGCGGCCGGCGACGGCGAGATGCTGATTGACGGACCGACCGTGACCGTCACCTGCGCCACGTTGCCGAGGCTGTCGACGACATGGACGACGTCGCTGACGCTGCCCTTGTCGCCGGCGAAGTAGAGGCCGGCCGCGCTGATGGAGCCGCCCGAGTTGTTCGTCGGCAACGTCCAGGTGAAGCCGACGCCGCTGCCGCCCGAGGCCATGAACATGACGGGCGCGCGCGGCGTCACCGACGGGGCCGCCGGCAGGACGACGATGGCGCTGCCGACGTTGATGGTGGCGCTGGCGGTGTGGCCGGCGGCGTCGCTGACCTGCACGACGTCGCTGACGCTGCCGGTGGCGCCGGCGACGTAGGCGCCGGTCGTCGCGTTGAGCGTGGCGCCCGAGTGGTTGGCGACGAACGAATAGGTGTACGGGCTGGTGCCGCCGGACGAGAAGAACGTGAACGCGGTGTGCGGCGCCACCGTCGCCGTCGTCGGCGAGATGACGAGCGCCGCGTCGGCGTAGAGGTCGAGCGCCCGCGTTCCCGACGACACGAGCGGCGAGAAGCGCGCCGGATAGGTGTCGAAGGCTTCGTAGGCGAAGCTGCTCAGCGCCAGCTGCGTCACCGTATTGATTCCGGTTAATAGCGGGCTGGCCGGCGCGTTGATGACGGTCGGGTTGGCGGCCAGCGCGGCGCCGCTGAAGACGCCGAACGGCGACAACAGATCGGCGCGCACGGCGGCGATGCAGCCGAGCTCGATGAAGAGGCCGGTCTTGCCGCCGGTGGCGTTGTTGCCGAGACCGCCGACCCACTTGGCGCTGTTGGCGATATAAGTCGCGGCGACGGTCTGGAACTGCGCGTGGAAGTCGGCGTCGGCGCCGCTGATGTGGATGCGGCCGGTGACGGCGGCGGCCCACGTGGCGCGGTTGGCGGCGGCGGTGTCGAAGATGGTCGGCGTCGTGGCGCAGTTGTTGTCGTCGAGCCAGAGCGCGTCGTAGGCGCCGAACTGCGCGGTCGTCATCGCCGCCCACTGCGCCGCCGTCGCGGTCGTGACGGTGGCGCCGGTCGGGAAGTGCGAGGTCGCGGTCGTGCCGCCCGGGCCGTAAACGAGGATTTTCTGCGCCTGCGCGACGTTTGCCGTGCCGACCAGAAGCGCCAATGCCAACGCGAAACGTTTCATGGGATTTCCCCCGCCCGAGTTCAAATGCTCCCAATCGAGGCGGCGGCGTCGAATTCACCGCGACAATTTCCCCGATTGGTATGCGCGGTCTATCACTTCTCATTGCGCTTCGGTTGAGCCGCGAACCGCTAGCGTTTCGGTAGGATGCGCGCGCAATGGAAGTCAACGCGCGTTGACATCGGATCGATTACGAACAGCGAGGGAAAGCGAGGATTGATTACAGAAAGCGGACGCTGTGACTAATTGCCGCAGGTGTTAGTCGCGGCGCATTGACAGTGACACTGCAATTATCGCCCTATACGAGTGCAGTCGTTCGGCGCGCTCGCGCACGCGAGTCGGGCGCGCCGGTGACGCGCCGGCAGCGACGCCGCGACGGCCGCTACTTGCCCCACCACAACGGCGCGCCCGACGGCGCGCGCACTTCGACGTAGTGCGTGTCGCCGACGAGATCGGTGCCGGTGACGGTCAAATAGGCGCCGGGATGGCCTTCGGTTCCCGTCGACCAGACGGCGTTGCCGTAGACGTCGTAGAGGACGAAGTCGCCGTCCGCCTGCATGATGGCGACCGCGGCATCGTTGGTGTTCGACGCCCACACCTCCACTTGCGAGACGATCGGATGCGGGCCGAACAGGAGGATGGTCTGCCACAAGACGAGGTTGCCGTCGTCGCCGAGCTCGAGCGTGAAGAGGCCCGAGGTGATGCTGTCGTTGCCGCTGACGCCGCGCGAGAGCGCCTGACCGCTCACGAGCTGGCTCGTGGCTTTGGCGAGCGAGCCGTTGGTCAGGCCGAACGAGAAGACGCAGCCGTCCTGCCCAGCGCCGGCGAGGCCGCCCGAGAGCGTCGCCGCCGTGAAGCCGCTGGCGGTGCTGACGTTCGAGCTGCACACCTGACCCGTTCCGTGCGCCCAGCCCCACGGGACCGACCACTTGAACGTTCCCACTTGCGGGATGGTCACCGAGCCGCCCGTGCCTTGGGGCAGGATGCCGCCGTTCGACTGCGTGTTGATGACCATGGACTGGCCGGGTCCGAGGACGCCGGCCGGCGCGCCGCTGGCCGTCGTGCTGCCGCTGCCGACCCAGACGCCGCTGACGGTGCCGGTGATGCCGGTGAACGTGTTCTGCGTGTCGTTGACGAGCGTGATGGACGCGGACATCGTCTGCGCCGCGGCCGAGCCGGCGTGCAAGGCGACGACCGCGCAGGCGAAGGCCGCGAACGAGAAGAGGCGGAGCGAGCGTCGTAACATGAGCGTTCCTTTGGTCGAAGTTGAGCTGCCGCGAGCGGACCGGCGTCATGCGCGACCCGCCCGCAGCGTTGAGGAGCGCCGTCCGCCGATGTCGCGCGCGCGTGCGGCAGCGCACGGGCTGCCGACAAACGTGAGCAGCGGCCGCGACGGCGTCTTCGCCTGCTCGCTCGACGACGACGATCGCGGTGCAGATGCGTCTTTAGGAAGTGAGCGTCGCGGAGCGCGCGCGCCCGACGGCGACGTTTACTGCAGGTCGCGGCCGAACGGCATGAGCGCGAGCGGAACCAGCTTCAGATGCTGCACGGCGAAGGGAATGCCGACGATGGTCAGCCCGAACACGAGCGCCCAGACGAGGTGATTGAGCGCGATGGTCCAGCCGAACGTCACGATCCACAAGATGTTCAAGACGAGGCGGCCGAGGCTGTTGGCGTCGGGGCGTTCGACGAGCTGCTTGCCGAACGGCGCCGCCGTCGCGAAGCCGAGGCGCATGAAGGCGAGGCCGAACGGAATGCCGATGATCGTGAGGCACAAGACGAGGCCGCCGATGACGTAGAGGAAGAAGGTGATGAAGCCGCCAAAGACGAACCATAAAATGTTCCCGAGGAAGCTCATGCCCCCATCATAACCGCGCCGGGCCTGTCGCCATTCCCCATCGCCGCTCCTGCGTGCCGTATCCATTCGTTTTTATTGATATAATTAAGAATGACGGCGCGTGAAGGTTTTGGACCGACGAGGCCATTCACCGGCATGCGCGCCTCCATCGTCGTGTTGCTGCTCTCGGTCGGATGCAATCCTTCGCAGGCGCCGATTTCGCACGGCAACGGGGGCGGCGGTGGTTCGACCAGCGGCGCGGGCGGCGGCGGTTCGGCCGGCGGCGGCGGTTCGGCCGGCGGCACCGGCAGCAGCGGCGGCGGCGGCAGCGCCGGCAACACGTTCGGCGCCAGCTGTAACGGCAAGGTGACGACCATCAGCGGCGTCGTCAAAGCGCCCAACGGCATCGATCCCATCAGCAACGCGCTGGTCTACGTGCCGTCGGCGACGGGCGCGTTTCCGCCGGGCGTCAGCTGCGACTTGTGCATCATGCCGGTCGATTCGATCGCCGCCCACACGACGACGAACGCCGACGGCACCTTCACGCTCGACGTCTCGAGCGTGGCGCAGGCGAGCCAGCTGCCGTTCACCATCAGCAAAGGGCGCTTTCGTCGCGCGACGACGCTGACGATGACGCCGTGCCAGGACAATCCCGTGGGCGCGCCCAATACGGTGTTGCCGGGCAAGACGGCGCCCGGCGACGACATCCCCAAGATCGCCGTGTCGACGGGCTCGAAGGACGCGCTCGACGTGGTGTTGACGGCGATGGGGCTCGACTCGACGGTCGGCTACGACTGCTTCGAGAATCAGGCGACGCCGGTGACGACGCCGACGAGCTCGTGCGAGAAGCGGCTGGCGGCGCAAGGCACGAGCGCGCCGCAGCTGGCGGCGCTGCTCAAGGACGCGACGCAGCTCGCGCAATACAACATGCTGTTCATCTCCTGCGCCGTCGGTCGCTTCGCGGCGCTGTCGGCGGCCGATCAGGCGACGATCGTGGCCAATCTGCAGGCCTGGGTGGCCAAAGGCGGCCGGCTCTTCGCCGTCGACCGCGCCTACGACTACGTCTCGCAGGCGTTCCCCAACGACGTCGGCTTCGTGGGCGGCGCGACCGTCGACGCCGCCAACGTCGGCGTGGGCAGCGCATCGTCGCCGGCGACCTATGCGGGCCGCGTCAACGACACGACGCTGGCCGAGTGGCTGACGGCGGTGGGCGCGCTGACCAACGGGCAGAGCACGATCTCGCTGACGGGCTACCTGACGCAGTGGTCGGTGGTGCAGACGCTGCCGATGACGAGCGCGGACGAAGTGGACGCGACCAACGCGCAGGTCGACATCAGCAACACGACGACGACGGGCATCTATCCGCAGACGGTGAAGTTCGACGTGCCGGCGGACTCCATGAGCGCCTGCGGCCGCGTCGTGTTCTCGTCGTACCACACGCTGGGCGCGACGACGAGCACGACGCTGACGCCGCAAGAGCAGATCTTGGAGTATCTGATGTTGGAAGCGGGCGCCTGCTTGGGCGCGCCGATCACGTAGCTGCGGCGTTTTGTCGCGCGGCCGAATTCAGCTCGGCGACTGCTTATCATGACAGTCGCGCGCATCGCCGTCCGATCCGCGTGTTAAGCTCTCGCGCATGAAAGTCATCGTCTTCGGCGCCACCGGCATGGTCGGGCAAGGCGTGCTGCGCGAATGCCTGCTCGACCCCGACGTCACCGCGGTCACCGCCGTGCTGCGCTCGCCGAGCCCGCTCGAGCACGCCAAGCTGCGCGTCCTCGTGCACGCCGACTTCACCGACTTCTCCGCCGTGCAGCTCGACGGCGACGCCTGCTTCTGGTGCCTCGGCGTCACGTCGTCGGGCATGACCGAAGCCGATTACACGCGCATCACTTACGATTACACGATGGCGGCCGCCAAAGTGCTGGCGCGCCCGAGCCTGACCTTCGTCTTCGTGTCCGGCACCGGCGCCGACGGCAAAGCGATGTGGGCGCGCGTGAAAAAGAAGACCGAGCAGGCGCTATTCGAGCTGCCCTTCAAGGCCGTCTATGTCTTTCGTCCGGGCATGATTCAAGCGCTGCACGGAATCAAGTCGCGCACGCGCCTCTACAACATTCTCTATCCCATCTTGGCGCCGGTGATTCTGCTGGCCAAGCTGCTCGTGCCGAAACACGTCACGACGACGGAGCGCGTGGGCAAAGCCATGCTGCGCGTCGCCAAACAGGGATACGCCAAGAATATCCTCGAGAATCCCGATATCAATACCGCGTCCGGCCATTGATGGTCGGTTAGCGTGCTAAGTAAACGCGCGTTTACTTGGTGCAGCCGATTGGATATTTGTCGACCGCGAAGTCGTCGAGATAAATGTCGTGCTCGGCCGACGCCGCCGTTCCCGCTAAGCCGATGCCGACCGCGCTGAAGGCCGGGCTGGGCGCGAGCGGCTCCACGAACGTCAACGCGCTCACTTCGGCGCCATTGACGTAGGCTTTGGCAAAGCCGTCGGTGGCGCTATGGATGTGCCATTCGAGGCAGACCCATTGATTGGTCGGCATCGTCGGCGTCGTCGCGGTCGTCGTCGTGGTGCTCGTCGACACGCTATTCGTGGTCGCGAATGAGCCGCCGACGAGGTTGAGGTTGATCGCCTTATGCGGCGACGCCGCCTGCTCGACGGTCAAGATGGTGACGCTGGCCGGGTCGAAGCCCGACAGCACGTAGGCAAACACGCGCACATATAGATCGGGCAGCGGCACGGCGATCGTCTCCACCACTTGCCCCGTCGCCGATCCGCCGGACGAAATCGAATTCACTTCGGCGTGCAGCGAGTAGTTGCCGCGATGAATGTAATTGGGCGTAGTGCTCACGAAGCCATTCGTTTGATAGGTCGTCCAAGTCGCGCCCGTAATGCCATTCTCGAAGCCGTCGGCGACAATTGGAATGTTCGCCATATCGTCGCTCGGCGGCGTCAGCAGATCGACGCCGACGAACTTGGCCATGTCGACCACGATCGGCGCCTTCGCCATGTCTTGCGGCGGCGGCGGATTCAACGTCGTTGCCAAGTCGTCGCCCGGCTTCACGGTGATTACGCTCAGATCCTGCTCGACGGGCACGACGCTTTGATCGCCCGGCGGCGGCGGCGCCAAATCGAAGCCGCCTCCGTCGCCCGAGCACGCGTCGCCGCCACCCTGCCCGTCGCTGTTCTGCTGATCGGGATCGGGCACCGTCGGGCAATCGTCGACGATATCGGGCACGCCGTCGCCGTCGCTGTCGAGCGTGTCGCTCTGCAAAGTCAGCGTCTGCGTCACGTTCGTCAGCGGGAAATAATCGAAGCGCACGCCGGCGAGCAGCAGCGGATCGGCGGCCGCGGCGGCGACGCGAACGGCCTGGGGAGTCGCGGGCATGCCGGCGATCGTCAAGCGTCCGGGCAAGTGCGGATGATCGAAGCTGCTGCGGCCCATCAAGCCGTAAGCATTGAAGACCGAGACCGTGACCGCGGCCGGCGCCGTCTTCTCACCATTGTCGACGTCGACGACGAGCGCCTGCTCGGCACCGCCGCAACCGACGCAAAACAGCGCAATCCAGGCAAAGAGACGCACTTGCCGGTGGAGTGTGCCTGTCCGCGAGGCCGATCGTCAAAAGATCTGCGCCAACAAATGTTGAGTCGCGCGTCCAACCACTGGTCCGACCACCGCCCACGCTCGGCGCGACACGACGGCCCAACCTGCGATTGCCACTCGGTAGCGTGACGCACCGACTCGTCGCACATTGTCTCACGGTAGAGACAAACGAGCGGCTACTGAATCCCGACGGTGCCGACTTCGGCGTGCGTCAGCGTCTCCCAATCCATCATGTGATCTTGCCAAGTGGGGCGAATCTGACCGATCAGCTTGGACGTTTGCGGTAGCGCCATTCCCAGTCGATTAGACAGCGCGTTGAAACCAATCTCCCACATTGCGTCGGCGGTCACGGCATTCAAATCGACGCCGCAGACCGCGGTCGTATTCGCCTTCGTTCCATTGATGTACTGCGCGTGAAATTCATAGCCCGCGGCCATTCGCGTCTTCTCGAGGCTATACAGGTCGACGCCTTGAATACGCGCCGTCTCGGCCGCGTTCGTCATCGAGGCAAAGCCATACTGCACGTGACCCAAATCGCGGCAGGTCTCTTGCGCCATTCCATTTAGATAAGCGGGCGCGTTGTACCAAAAGCCGTTCAACGCCGAGGCCGAATTCTTATCGCCGGTTTCCGGCGGCACCGGCGTGGCGCCGTCGCTGGTCAAGTAGATATAAGCGGGCACGCGCTTCTTCCACATGGCCACCGCGCCGTCGAAGATCGATTGATCGTCGAGATAGATGCCGATGCCCATCGTCGCTTCGATCATTGCCAATTCCCAGTTGCCATTGGAGTTGGAGCCATTGACGACTTCGGGCAAATAGACGTTCTTGAGCATGTTGCCAAAGGTGGTCGCGTCGTCGCTGCTCCAACCCGTATAGGTGTAGCGAATGATCTCGCCGGCGCGCGGCCAGAGCGAGCCGGCCCACGCCGACTCGAGCGGCGCATTGGACAGATCGTGCTTCGTGATCGTCGAGGCCCACGCGTTCATGATCTGCACGGCTTTTTGCGCGTGCGCGACGTCGCCGCCGTAATAATAGAGGAGCGCGTGCGTATACGCGGCCGCCGAGTCATTCTTCTCGTCGGTGCAGCCGATATCGGGGTTCGACACCGGGCCGCACTGCACGTCGGCGATGGGATGCGGCGTGTAGCTCGGCGACGCCAGCGAGCTGGCGACGGCCGCGTTGTATGCCGACAGCCATGGGTCCTTCTTGGCCGCGATCTGCGCTTTGACGAAGTCGAGCTGCGCCTGGTCGACGAGCACGCCGGGATGCACGAAGCCGGCGGGCGCGCTGCCGGCGCCACCGCCGGCGCCACCGTCGCTGCCACCGGCGCTGCCGCCGTCGTCGCTGCCGCTGCCGTCGCCGCCGGCCGCGCTCGAGCCGCCGGCCGCGCGGCCGCCCCCGCCGCTGCCGAGACCGCCGCCGCTGCCGCCGCGCGAGTTGTCGCCGGCCGAGATGGCGCCGCCGCAGCCGCCGGCGAGCAGACAGACGAAGACGGTGAACAGCCGGCGATGCAGCACGAGTCGCTCCTTTTGCGCGGCGAAGTTGAACGACCGGATACAATTGCCAGAAGCAATCCAGCCCGAGCCGCGGCGTAAGTGGCTGCAACTGCTGCCGAACGCTCTGTCTCGACGATGAGACGACTCCTCGGTTGTCCACGCGCTGTTTACGGGCCGACGTGTGGTTTCGCGGCGATGCGCACCTACCTTTTGGCGATCGATTACAGTGACGCGCGGGCATCGCGCCAAACGAGAACGGAGCGCACGCATGATCGAGCTGAGGAATTCGCGGCTGTTCGTCGAGGCCAACTATGTCGGCGGCGCATGGACGCAGAGCGAGCGGCGCGCGGCGGTCATCGACCCGGCGACGGGCGCGACGCTGGCGTCGGTGCCTGACGCCGGCGCCGACGAGGCGCGCGCCGCCATCGCCGCGGCGCACGCGGCATTTCCCGCGTGGCGCGCCAAGACCGCCGCCGAGCGCGCGACGATCATGCGCAAGCTGTCGTCGCTGGTGACGGAAAACATCGAGGATTTGGCGCGCATACTCACGTCGGAGCAAGGCAAGCCGCTGGCCGAGGCGCGCGGCGAGATTGGCATGTCGGCGGCCTATGTCTTGTGGTTCGCCGAGGAGGCGCGCCGCGTCTACGGCGACGTCGTGCCGTCGCCGTGGCGCGACCATCGCGTCTTGGTCACGCGCGAAGCCGTCGGCGTCGTGGGCGCGATTACGCCCTGGAACTTCCCGTCGTCGATGATCGCGCGCAAGCTCGGTCCGGCGCTCGCCGCCGGCTGTACGATGGTGTTGAAGCCGGCGCCGCAGACGCCGCTCTCGGCGCTGGCGTGGAGCGTGTTGTGCGCCGACGCCGGCGTTCCGGCGGGCGTCTTCAACGTCGTCACCGGCGACGCGCGCGCCATCGGCGGCGAGCTGACGTCGAGCCCGCTGGTCAAGAAGATCACGTTCACCGGATCGACCGCGGTCGGCAAGCTGCTGCTCGCGCAAGCCGCCGGCAGCGTCAAGAAGGTGTCGATGGAGCTCGGCGGCAACGCGCCCTTCATCGTGTTCGATGACGCCGATATCGCGCGCGCCGTCAAAGGCGCGGTGGCCGCGAAATATCGAAACTCGGGGCAAACCTGCGTCTGCACCAATCGATTCCTCATTCAAGACGGCATTTATGACGAATTCGCCGAGCGGATATCGAAAGCAGTCGGTGCATTGAAGGTCGGCAATGGCTTCGCAGACGGCGTCGACAATGGGCCGCTCATCAATGCGGCGGCAGTGGTCAAAGTAGAGGCGCACTTATCCGACGCGCTCGCCAAAGGCGCGAAGGTCATTCGCGGCGGCCATCGTCACGCGCTCGGCGGGACCTTCTTCGAGCCGACGGTGCTCATCGACGCCACGCCGCAGATGACGATCGCCAAAGAAGAGACCTTCGGGCCGATAGCGCCGCTCTTTCGTTTCCAAGACGAGGCCGAAGCGATCGCCATGGCCAATGACACCGAATACGGCCTCGCTTCTTACTTTTACACGCGCGATTTGGGCCGCGCGTTTCGCGTCTCGTCGGCGCTCGAATATGGAATGGTCGGCATCAACGAGGGGCTGATTACGACGGAAGTGGCGCCTTTCGGCGGCGTAAAACAATCGGGCGTCGGCCGCGAAGGCTCTTATCAGGGCATCGAAGATTATCTCGATACGAAATATCTGTGCATTGGCGGGCTCGACGATCCCGACCGTGCTGCTTAGTGTTCGCCGACCTCGACAGCGCTCGTATCGCCGGAGCTTCTGCAATGAACGCTCATCATCCGTTTGGTCTGCGCTTGGTCTTGATCCTCATGATGAGCCTGGCCGCCGCCGACGCCGGCGCGGCGGCGAGCGACTGTCCCATTGTCGCGGGCAGCGCCGCGGTACTGCAGCCCGGCGCGCATCTGCTGCTCGGCGAGGTCCACGGCACGCGCGAGCTTCCGCGCGTCGTCGCCGATCTGGCGTGCGCGGCTGCGAAAATGGGGCCGCTGCGCGTCGGCTTGGAGATCGCGGCCGCCGAGCAGGCGCGGCTCGATGCCTTCATCGCGTCGCCCGGCCGCGCCATCGACCGCGATCGACTGCATGAAGACAGCGACTTTTGGAGCGGCACGTTTCAAGACGGGCGGCGCAGCGAGGCCATGCTGGCGCTGTTGGAGGCATTGCGGCAGCTGCGGCAACAGGGCGCAGACGTGCGCGTCATCGCGTACGACGGCGATCCCGGTAAGGACCGCGACTTGGCGATGGCGACCGTCTTGGAGAACGCCTTCAAAGCCGAGCCGCGCGCGACGTTTCTCGTGCTGTCGGGCAACTTACATGCGCGTAAAACGGGGCTGCGCTTGAAGCAGACGTTCATGGCCGGCTATCTCGTCGAGAGCGGCGCCGCCTTGACGACGCTCGACGCGCGCTTCGGCGTCGGAACGGCGTGGGCCTGCTTCGGCCCGCAGCCGACCGATTGCGGGCCGAACGTCCGCAGCGCGGGCGGCACGGGCAAGACGCGCGGGATTACGCTCGGCCGCACGGCCGATGGCGCTTACGACGGCACGTTCGAGGTCGGCACGACGACCTATTCGCCGCCGGCGTTCGTCCAGCCGTCCTCGATTCAAGCGGCGCGCATTCCACTCTTACCGCAGCAGATCGAGGCCAAGATCGCCGTCGAGGGCAAGCAGTTTCGTCGCTGCGCCGAGATTCAGGGCGCGCTGGCCAAGCGCGACGTCGAGCATTACAGCGAACACGCCTACTACGCCGCCTGCTGTTATGCGCAAGCGGGCGAGGTCGACCGGGCGTTCGCGCAATTGTCGGACGCGCTCGATCGCGGCCCCGTCGACGCGGTGCTGGCGGCCGGCGATCGCGATTTGCAGTCGCTGCACGCCGATCCGCGCTGGAGCCCGCTCATGACGCGCTTACGCGCACAAAAGCCGGCGTCGCACTAACACTTCGCGCGTCATCGCCTGCGCGGCGTCAGCTGTTGCCGAATGCCCGCGACTCGCCACGCGGCCGTCCGCCCAACGATCGATCGCCGCGTGCGCGAAGGGCGCGGCGGACCGCCTGCTTAGCCGAAGTCGACGGGCGTGGCGAACGCCGCCAGGACCTTCTGAACGATCCGATCGAAGTCATCGACATCGCGATCTTCGAGCGCCGCCACGACGCGTGCGGCGATCTGTCCGTGCAGCTTCTCGACGCGCGCCTGCGCGCGCTTGCCCGGCGCCGCCAGCTCGAGCACGTATTCGCGCCGATCCTCGGCGCTGCGCTTGCGTCGCACGAGGCCACGCGCCACCAGCGCCGACAACACGCGACCGGTCAGCGTCGGGTCGGTGCTCGTCGCGCGCGCCAGCTCGGCTTGCGAAATGCCGCTCTGCCGCCCGATCTGGCGCAAGAACTTGGCCTGCGTCGCGCCCATGTCGGCCGTCGCGTAGGCCTGCGCCGCGACCGCGCTCAGACAGCGCTTGAGCGCGCTGAACCGATCGATGAATTCATTGGGGTCGCGCCGCCGAGCCATCCTTTCCAATTACTGCAAGCGCAACAACCGTGCAACAAACGGGCGGCCCGTTGACAAAGATATACCCGTCTACTATATTCATGGACGGGTCTACTGATGAAGCCGCCGTCCCATCGCGACGCTCCGCCGACCGCGCCCACGAACGACGCGGCCACGAGCGCCGCCGCGGACCCGCCGAGCGACGGCGGCGCGAAAGCGGCCGCGCAGGCATCGGGCGACGTCGGCAAAGGCACGCGCAGCGACGACGCCGACGTCGCGCCCATCGAAGGCGCGCTCTTGCGCGTGCTGCTCGTCGCCAGCGTCGGCTCCTTCCTGCTCAACCTGAGCTCGACGACGGTCAACCTGGCCATCGACAAGCTGATGGTCGATCTACGCGCGCCTTTGCCGGTGATGCAGTGGATCGTGACCGGCTACCTCTTGTCGATGACGCTCGTGCTGCCGTCGTTTCGCTGGGCCGTCGAGCGCTTGGGCTCGCGCCGTCTCTACGTCGCCTGTCTCCTCGGCTTCACGGTCACGTCGCTCGCCTGCGCCGCCGCCTGGTCGGCGTCGAGCCTCATCGCCTTTCGCGTGCTGCAAGGCGCCGTCGGCGGCCTGTTGGCGCCGCTGACGCAGACGCTCGTCGCGCAAATCGCCGGGCCGAAACGGATGGGACGCGCCGTCAGCATCATGTCGATCCCCGTCCTCATCGCGCCCGTGCTCGGCCCGGTGTTGGGCGGGCTGGTCGTGCAGCGGCTCACGTGGCGCTGGCTCTTCGTCTTCAACGTTCCCTTCGGCGTCGTCGGCGCCTGGCTGGCGCAGCGCCGCTTACCGACGGGCGAGACCGCCTCGCGCACGGCGCTCGACGTCCGCGGCCTCCTCCTCTTGTCGCCGGGGATCGCGCTCTTTACCTACGGCGTCTCGGCGTTCGGCCGCGCCAAAGGCTTACCGCCGCGCGTCTATCTGCCGCTCGTCGCCGCGCTGGCGCTGGTCGCCGGCTTCGTCGCCTATGCGCGCAAACGACCGAAGACGGCGCTGCTCGATCTCAGCTTGTTTAGACATCGCGCCATCAGCGCCGCGCTCGTCACCTATCTCTTCGCCAGCTTCGGCAGCTTCGGCGCGCAGCTGGTCATGCCGCTTTACTATCAGCAGGCGCGCGGGCAATCGCCGCTGTGGGCCGGCCTCTTGCTGGCGCCGCAAGGGATCGGCATGCTGCTGACGCTGCCGCAGATCGGCAAGCTCACCGACCGCTTCGACAACGGCAAGATCGTCCTCATCGGTGTCGCGGCGATGCTCGTCGGCACGCTCGCCTTCATGAGCGTCACCGATCAAAGCTCATATGCTCTTTTGAGTATTTCACTGCTCGTTCGCGGCGCCGGGCTGGGCGCGACGGCGACGCCGGCGCTGGCGGCGGCCTATCGCAGCCTCTCGCGCGACGAAATCCCCAACGCGACGACCGCCATGAACATCGTGCAGCGGCTGGGCGCGCCGCTCGGCACGGCGGCGATGGCGGTCGCGCTGCAGCGCTTCGTCACCCGCGCCGGCGGGCCGACCGCGTCGCACGCCGCGCTGGCGCACGCCTTTGCCAACACGTTCATCTTCAGCGCCGCGCTGACGCTGCCGGCGCTCTTCGGCGGCTTGGCGCTCATTCGCCGGCGCGCGCCGAAGACCGCGCGGATTGACAACGATGGGCCCAGCCCGATGAAAACCTGAACGATCGAGCCACTCGTCAAAGGAGAAGAACAGATGCCTTGGTACGCGTATGTCTTGCAAGTCGTGAGCGGTCTATTGATTACCAATGGGATTCCCCATTTCGTGCAAGGGCTGAGCGGCCATCCCTTTCAATCGCCCTTCGCGAAACCGCCCGGCATTGGCGAATCGTCACCGCTCTCGAATGTCTATTGGGGCTTTTCCAATCTAGTCGGGGGCGCGGCGCTGTTGGCCAAGTTCGCGCCCACGTCCGCGCACGACTATCTCGGCTGGGGCCTGTTTTGCGCCGGGTCGCTCGCGATCGGGACGCAGCTGGCGCTCCATTTCGGCAAGGTGCGCGCGGGAAATTACACGGCCACGACGCGCAAAGCGCAAAGCTAAAGGAGTGACGATGCTCAAGCTCGAGACGAACAAGACGGCTTTGTTGGTGATGGACATGCAAAGCGAGATCGTGCCGATGTTGGGCGACAAAGGCCCGGCGCTCGTCGAGCGAACGGCGGGCGTGGTGGCGGCGGCGCGTCGCGCGAAGCTGCCGATCATCTATGTCGCCGTAGGCTTTCGCGCGGGCTATCCCGAGCTCAACCTGCGCAATGCCACGTTCGCGGCGGTGGCCAAGACCGGTCGCTTTCAGACGATGACGCCCGAGATCGTGCCCGCGCTGGCGCCGCAGGGCGAGGAGGTCGTCGTCGTCAAACATCGCGTCAGCGCCTTTGCCGGCACCGATCTCGAGGTCGTTTTGCGCGCCCAGGGGATCGAGACGCTCGTGCTGCTCGGCATCTCCACGAGCGGCGTCGTGCTCTCGACCGTGCGCCACGGCTCCGACGCCGACTATCGCATCGTCGTCGTCAAAGACTGCTGTGGCGACGGCGACGACGAGGTGCACCGCGTGCTGACCGAGAAGGTCTTCGTGCGCCAAGCGACCGTGGTCAATGCCAATGAAGTGATCGAAGCACTGCAATCGGTGTGACCGCAATCGCCGCAATCGCTCGATTGGCCTGTTCCGTATCGCCTTCGGCCGCGCCGACGCGGTAGCCTCGATTTCATGAAGCGGTCGGCTCATCTTCGAGGCGGTCGCCGGCACGCGCTTCATCGGCAGTCAGACGGCCGGCGCCAACGGCGACGTGACCGCGCTCGTCATGCCCGGCAATTTGCGCACGAGCTTCACCGGCCACGAGGTGCGCCACGCCGACGGCCGCCAGCTGCAGCGTGTCGGGCTAGCATCCCGACATCGAAGCGCACGCGACGATCAAGGGGCTACAAAGCGGTCGCGACGAAGTGCTCGAGCGCGCCCTGCAGCTCGTTCGCAGCGGCAAGTAGCCGCGCGCGGCCTTCCGTCTGGATAGCCGACCCGCCAGCGCGGCGGCGGACGTCGAATCGCGCGAGGCCACTTCAGCCAAACAGCCTCTTTCGCGCATCCGCGCGGCTCCTCGCGCCCGTCTACGAACACTTCGAAGCTACAGCAGCCGGCGTATTCCGCGGCTTTCATGTTGCTTCCCGGGCTACGCGCGAAAATGTCGCATACGAATGAGAGCAACCTCAATCACCAATGATTCTTGGCACTTGTGATCCATATCGCGCGATGTGACGGAATGGCGCGGAAAGTGAAGAGACGCGCATCACTCGAATGAACGCCAAAAACATCTATGTGCGAATGTCGATTGCGGCGCTGCTCGGCGGCCCTTTGTTGACGACGACGGGAACGGCGCACGCGCAAGGTCCGGCGGCGGCGCGCGGCGGCGGCCAACGATCCCGAAGTCGAGGCGGCGCGGCAGCACTTCAAGAAGGGCAACCGGCTCTTCGATTTGCAGCGCTATACCGAAGCCGCGAAGGAGTACGAGGCGGCGTACGAGGCCAAGGACGATCCGGCGCTGCTCTTCAATATCGGGCAGGCGTATCGCTTGGCGGCCGATTATCCGAAGGCGATCGGCGCGTACAAGTCGTTCTTGCGGCGTAATCCGGCGGCGAAGAATCGCGCCGAGCTGGAGACGCGCATCGCCGACCTGCAGCGGCTCGTCGCCGAGCAGAAGCGCACGGAAGAGGCCACGCCGGCGGACACGGCGCCGCCGACCGACCTGCACGCGACGACCGAGCCGACGGCGCCGGCGCCGCAGCGCGTGTCGTATATCGACTGGAATGCCGGCAAGCAGCGGCGCCGCGCGGGCATCGGACTCATGGCCGGCGGCGGCGCGCTCATCATCGGCGGCGCCGTCGTCACCAGCCTCGCCTACTCGCTGCAGTCGCAACAGAGCCAGCCGTCGAAGGGCACGGCGTTCGATCCGTCGGCGCCGTCGCGGCTGCGCACCGAGCAGGCGACGGGCGCGGTGCTGCTCGGCGTCGGCGCGGGCGCGGCGGTGGCGGGCGCGATCTCCTATTATTTAGGGCGCAAAGCGACGCATCAGGAGCGGCTGGCGGTGGCGCCGATCGTCGGTAACGGCGCCGTGGGTCTGACGTTGGCGGGGGTGCTGCAGTGATTCGCGCTGGTTTTCTCGCGTTTTTGTTGTCGGCCACGGGCTGCCTCGCGATCTCGCCGCTCGACGGCGCGCTCTCTTGCTCGCCCGGCGGCCACCAATGCCCGTCCGGCTATTACTGCGCGACGGCGAGCAACACCTGCTTCCACGACGGCCACAGCGACGATGGCAGCGCGCCTGCCGGCGGCGACCTGAGCTCGGGCGGCGGCGACATGGTCACGGCCACCTGCGTCTTGCCGACCGACTGCCCGCCCGCGCCCTCGTGTTTCCAGCAGGAGTGCGTCAAAGGTGAATGTGGCCTCGTCGCCACCAACAGCGGCACGGCGCTGCCGCCGGCGCTGCAGACGCCCAACGACTGCCAAGAGCTGCAGTGCGACGGCGCCGGCAACACGATGACCGTGCCCGATCCGACCGACGTACCGCTCGATCCGACGGGCGGCTGCAACACGACGAGCTGCAACGGCGCCGCGCAAGTGCTGACGCCGACCGCGTCCGGCACCGCGTGCACCGAGACGGCCAAAGGCATCTGCAACGGCGCCGGCGTCTGCGGCGTCTGCAAACCGGGCACGACCCAGTGCAGCTCGACGACCGAGCAGCAGCTGTGCACGAGCGCCGGCACGTGGATGGACAACATGACCTGCAGCGGCACGTGCAGCGGCGGCGTCTGCGCGGGCACGTGCAACGCGACCAATTACGCGGCCAACTGCGTGGGCACGACGCTGCAGACGTGCACCAGCAACAACATCGTCGGCAGCTCGTGCCAATACGCGTGCTGCAGCGGCGCCTGCACCGGCACCTGCACGCCCAACACCACCACCTGCGGCTCGACGACCAGCGTCACCAGCTGCAGCGCCTGCGGCGTGCCGACGACGACCGCGTGCGGCGGCGCGACGCCCTATTGCAACGCCGGCAAATGCGTCTCCTGCCAGCCGGGCGCGCAGCGCTGCTGCGCCGACGGCAACGCGGCCGATTCGCAGACCTGCGCCGCCGACGGCTCGGGCTGGAGCGCCTGCGCGCCGTGCCAGACGAAGGCGGGCGCGACGTTCACGTGCGGCACGGCCACCGCGACGACGATCACCTGCGGCTGCGCGACGACCGTCAACGCCTGCGCCAGCTACGGCTGCGGCGAAGCCACGAACGCCTGCGGGCAGAGCGTCGATTGCGGCGACTGCGGCGGCGGCAACGCCGTCTGCACCAACCATCAGTGCAAGTGCATCGGCCTGTGCATGTAACGCCCGCGTCGTCGTCGCTTATGGCTCGGCGTCTCGCGCTTGGAGCGCGGCGCCAGCGAAGGCGACAGCGGACCTTATCGCTGAACAGCATCTCAATGGCTTACGCGACGCTATGCCTGTCGCGTCAACTTACGCGGCGTTTGAAGCGGAATGTAAACGTCGTGCCGCGCGGGCCGGAGTCGGTGACCTCGATGGTGCCGCCATGCGCCGCCATGATCTTGCGGCATAACGCCAAGCCCAAGCCGTACCCGCCGGTCTCGCGCACGCGCGATTTGTCGACCCGATAAAACGGCTCGAATATCGCCGTCCGCTCGCCCACGGGAATGCCGTGACCATGGTCGCGCACGGCGATGACGACGTCGCCGCTCTCCGCGTCGCTGCCGACGCTGACCTCGACCGGCCGCTCTTGATGCCGCGAATGCGTAATCGCGTTCTCCAGCACATTCTTGAGCGCGATCTCGATGCGCTTCGGATCGACCGAGAATTTGAGCTGCGGATTGACCGACTGCACGACCACCCCCGGCCGCGTGCCCGCGAGCTTGGCCGCCACCTCCTGCACCAGCGCGTCGACGCCGGTCTCTTGCAGCGACAATCCGCCGCTGGCCGCGTCGAGCCGCGCCGACTCCAATAGCTCGGCGATCATGATCTCGAGATCGCGAATGCTCTTGTGGACCTGCTCTTTGGACAGCTCATCGTCGAGCTCGAGCGCCACTTTGAGCCGCGTAATCGGCGAGCGCAGCTCGTGACTGACGTCCAATAAGAGCTGCTCGCGCGAGCTCAACATACGCGCAATCTCGCGCGTCATATCATTAAATGAATTGGTCAGATCGCCCAATTCATCGTCATTTCCCGTACGAATCTGCACGTTGAGCTGCCCGGCGTGCACCAAGCTGACGCCATCGGACAGCCATTGCAGCGGCTTCAAAATGAAGCGAATGGCCACGTAATTCAGCGTCAACGCCAACAAGAAGACGCCGATGAGCATCGGCCACCACTCCGGCCGCTCGTCGAGAAAGGTGTCGTTTTCGTAGGAGAACAAGAAGGTATAACCGGGACGCGTCAGCTCGACGAAGATGCGACCGCCGCGGCTCACGACCTTGACGCTCGGCTCCCACACGCAGCGATGGCCGGCGTCGGGGTGCTCGATGGGCGAGATCGGCTGCGTCGCGAAGTCGCAATCGGATCCTTGAATCTTCAGATCCATTCCCGTTTGCGCGACGATCGCTTTGGCGACCTCCAAGTTCGGCGGCGTGCCGATGCGATCGGCGACGAGCTCGGCATAGAGCTCGCGATTGCGATTGCGGCTCTCCCAGACGCGATCGTGGACATTGAGAAAATGCGCGGCGATGGCCCAAATCGCCAGCACGATCAATAAGCCGGTGCCGAGGAACACCACTAAGAGCTTGGTGAAGATCGAACGCCGAATGGTCGCGAGGAACGCCTTGGGCTGCTTAGTCTTCAGGCGACACCTCGCCGATGAAGCGATAACCGGTGCCCCACATCGTCTTCAAATAGCGCGGCGCTTTGGGGTCGTCTTTGAGCTTATGCCTCAAGCGACTAATCAAGACGTCGACCGAGCGATCGACGCTGTTCCATTCGTGACCGCGCAGCTGCGCCACGATCTGATCGCGCGACAACGTTTGACCGGGATTGCGTATCAACAAGCTGAGAATGTCGAACTCGGTGACGGTCAATTCGAGCGGCTCGCCGTCCAACGTCGCCGCGCCCTTGGCCACATCGACCTCCAATTCGGCGGAGCGATAGAGTTGGCGCTGTTTATTGCGGCGCGGATAGTCTTCGGTGCGCCGCAAGACCGACTGAATGCGCGCCACCAGCTCACGCGGCTCGAAAGGCTTCGGCATATAGTCGTCGGCGCCCATTTCCAGACCGACGACGCGGTCGCTCAAATCGCCGCGCGCCGTCAACATGATGATCGGCAGTACGGCGTTGGCGCGGATCTGCTTACAGATCTCGAAGCCACTCTGGCCGGGCAACATGACGTCGAGCACGACCAGCACCGGCGCTTCCGTCGTCAACAGCGCCAGCCCGTCTTTGCCGTTGGTCGCCGACACGACCTCGAAGTCGAACTTCGCCAAATAGCGCGCCAGCAGCTGATTCAGCTCGCGATCGTCGTCGATGATGAGGACTTTCTTCCGCTCGTTCGCTTGCGGCATGCCGTTAGATTAGCCCAGTTTTCCGAGCGCGCCGAGCACGACGCCGGCGTTCAACACTTCGGGCAGCGGCATGGCCGCGCTCTCTTTGCCACGCGGATAGACGACATAAAAAGGCACGCCATTGCGACCGAAGGCGTTGAGCGCCTGCGTAATCATCGGGTCTTCATTGGTCCAATCGGCTTTGAGCAGCACGAAGCCCAACTCGGTGAGCTTCTTTTTCACTTCGTCGGAATGAAAGATGACCGTCTCGTTGACCTTACACGACACACACCACGCGGCCGTGAAGTCGACGAAGACGGGACGACCTTGCGCGCGATAGGCCCCCAACTTCTCCGGCGAATAGGCTTCCCAAATGAGCGCGTCGCTCTTTTGAATCGTGGTCTCGACGGGCGTCGGCGACAGCTGCGGCTTGGTCAGCGCCAGGCTGGACGACGTGACGACAGCCAGGCCCAACACGATCGCCATCGGCGCCGTGCGCGCAAAGCGCGAATAGAGCCACGCGGTAAAGCCCAAGCCGACGAAAGCGGTCATCAATAATAGTAGACCGGTCGATGATGATTGCAGGCTCAAGACCCAGGCCAGCCACAGCGTCGTGCCGAAGATGAGGAACGCCATCACGTGCTTCACCGTCTCCATCCACGCGCCCGGCTTGGGCAGGATGCGACCCAATCCCGGCAGATAGCAGATGAGCAAGTAAGGCAGCGCCAGGCCGAAGCCGAGCGCCGTGAAGATGGCGAAGACGATGAGCGGCGATTGGCTGAGCGCGAAGCCGACGGCGGCGCCCATGAACGGCGCCGTGCACGGCGTGGCGACGACGGTGGCGAGCACGCCGGTGAAGAACGGACCGGCCAAGCCCGAGCGGCGCGTCAGGCCGTCGCCGACGCTGACGAAGGCGCCGTAGATTTCGAAGACGCCCAGCAAATTGAGGCCGAAGACGAACAGAATGCAGGCCAGGACGAACACGAAATGGGGCGACTGCAGCTGAAATCCCCAGCCGATATGCCGGCCACCGAGCCGCAACGCGACCAAAGTGGCGACGAGCGCCCAAAACGACACGAGGATGCCGAGCGTGTAAGCCCAGCCCATCTTGCGGACGTCGCGACGATGCTCGCCGGACATTTGCAGGACGCTCAACGCCTTGATCGAGAGGATCGGGAAGACGCACGGCATGAGGTTCAATAAGAGGCCGCCCAATAACGCGAATAAGATCGGAAGCCATATCGATCCATTGGCGCGCGGCGTCGCCGGCGTGGCTGCGACAGCGGGCGTGTCGTTCGTCGCCGCGGGCGGCGCGCTCGCCGCGGCCGGCAGCTGCTTGGCGACCGCGGCGAACCGCGGCTGCTGCGCGGCGTTTGGCACCGGTTCAGCGCCAATTGGCAGCACCAAGCGCAGCGTGGCCTTGCCGGGGACGCACGTCTCGCCGCACGCCAGCCAGCTGACCTCGGGCGCGAGCACGACCGCCGTCGCCGACGGCGATTCGCCGATGGTGACGCGAAACGGCAGGCGCACCTGGTCGCGATAGCCGTAGCTGACGGTGCCGCCGGCGGCGATCGTCTCCGGCGTCGGCCACATGAGCTCGCCGGGCGCGAAGTCGTCATGCGCGCTCCAGGTCACGCGCGGCGCCGTGCCGACTTCACCCGGGTCTTTCCAATAGACGTGCCAGCCCTTCTCGATCTGCAGATCGACCGCCGCCAGAAAGCGCTGGCCCGGCGCGACCTGCGTCATCTCCGCGACGAGCGCAGCATGGACGGGCTCGGGCTCGGCGTGCGCCAACGCCGGAATCAACAGCAGGATGAAGCCGAGACGATGCATACCCCTGATGTAGCAACGCGACCGCCGGCACGGTTTTGCAGTTGTGTGAGAAGTTGTGAACAGATGTTAATGAGCGCAGGCCTGCCGATGCAGCTCGCCAACCACTTGTTTTTCGCGGCGAAGTGAGCAGAGGCGCAGCTCAAATAGGCGCTGACACGATATCGTCTGCGCTTCATGCTGCGCGCGGTCTCGCTGGTCGCAATCGTCGTCTTATGTGGCCACGCGCGCGCCGATGAACGCATGCGCCCATATCGTGCGCGCCCTTATGATCTGCAGCTCGCGGTCGAGCCGCGGACCATTCGCGGCCAGGTCGGCATGACGCTGAGCGCGACTGCGGAAGAGATGGGTCGGTGACGATGCTGCTCCATCAGCTGGCGCACGAGCCCGACCTCGCCGGCCGCTTCGAAGCCGCGACCGAGCTGGAGGCGCGCTGCCCGACGATGCCGCCGCCGCGCGATCCGGAGTGCGCGCGACTGGCGGAGGTCGTCGCGGCGCGGGCCACGCGAGCGCCTGCGCGAGCTCGAGCAGCGCCTCGTCGCACCGGCGCCGCCATGAACGACGACGAACGCGCGGCCGCGCAGTATAGTGGCGGCAGATGGCGCCTCGCCCATTCGTGACTTCGCGCACGCTCGAACCGATCGGCAACATCGCGCGCGTGCCGACAGCGCTGGCGAGCGGCGCCGGCTGCGACGCCCGCGCACGTCGATGAACGCGCGGCTCATCCCGCTCTTCGTCGTGCTGCTCGCCGGCGGCTGCGAGGACCTTCCCGAGGTCGCGCTCGGCATGTGCGGCAACCACGTCCTCGAGCCGAGCCGCGGCGAAGACTGCGACAACGGCTCGGCCGGCTGCGGCGCACCGACCGACCCCTTGCGCGCCTGCCGCTTCGTCTGCAGCTCGGTCGTCGCCTGTCCGACCGGCTGGTCCTGCGGCACCGACCGCATCTGCCGCGAGCCGACCGGCGACTACACGCTCGGCCCCGCCATCACGAGCGCGCGCGGCGCCGCCGGCAACGTCTTCGGCGTCAGCGACGTCGACGGCGACGGCGTGCCCGACCTGGTCGTGCGCGGCCCGTCGCTGCTCGGCTTCTATCACAACGACGGCTTGGGGCAGTTCACGCCGCTCATCAGCGGCAGCGCGCCGCTCATTGCGCCGGCGACGACGCCGTGGCCGGCGCTGGCGATCGCGGGCGGCGGCGCGTCCCTCTTGGCGGCGTTCGGCGCCCAAGGCGTGACGGTGGCGACGTGGCAGAGCGGCACGCTCGATCCGTGGGTGCTGCCGACGACGGTGCTGCCGCAGCTCGGACTGTCGATGGCGAGCGGCCTGCCGGCGCAGCCGCTGTTCGTGGGCGTCGCCGTACAGCCGCCGGCGACGCCGGTCGCGCTGTTCCTGCAGGACGACACGATCCCGCGTCAGCTCGTGGCCTATCCGCTGAGCACCAACCTCATCGCGCCGGTGCTGCCGCTGACGGCGGTGCCGGTGCCCGACGCCTGCGTCGGCGACGGACGCTGGGTCGTGCGCACGAGCCCGGTGCCGCAGCCGACGACGCTGGTAGCGCTGAGCGGCACCGACACCTGCGTCGCCAGCTTCGGCAGCGCCGGCCAGCTGACGCTGCAAGCGCTGCCGACGCCGTCGACGCTGGCCTTGGAGACGCGACCGGCGCTGGCCGACATCGACGGCGACGGCAGCCTCGACGTCGTCGCGTCCGTCGAGCAGCTCGGCAGCGGCGTCAACGCGCAGCTCGTGTGGCTGCAGGCCGCCGGCACCGGCGCGATCGCGTTCGGCGCGCCCATCGTCGTGCCCGTCCAGCATGTCGCCAGCAGCAACAGCGCGCCCATCGCCGACGGCGCCATCGGCGTCGGCCGCTTCACGATCGACGGCACGCGCGACGATCTCGTCATCGCCGGCACGGTGCTGCACAACGAGACCAGCGGCAGCGGCAGCGGCTTCGATCCCACGTCGGGCTTCCTCGCGTACGCGCCGCCGCCGGGCGCCGCCAGCGGCTCCAATTCGGCCGCCGGCGACCTCAACGGCGACGGCGTCTCCGACTTCGTCGTGTGGGGCAGCGGCGCCTCCGTCTGCTTCGCCAGCGGCGACAGCGCCGGCAACTTCAGCTGCGCCGCGCTGGCCACGTCGCTGTCGCCGACCGACACCGTGCTCATCGGCGACATCAACGGCGACTCGATCGGCGACGTCATCGCCGAGCAAGAGACGGCGCCGGGGACGATTCAGGTGCTGCTCGGCCATTACCGCGCGGCGCTGGAGCCGGTGGCGGTGACGCCGCAGGCGCCCAACGGCGTCGCGCTCGGCGGCGGCGCGCTGTGGCCCGGCGGCGTCGGGCTCGACGGGCAGCTGGCCGTCTATATTCCGCGCGCCGGGATCGCCAAAGGCATCGCCGACGCCAACGGCGCCTTCACGTTCAACTACCCCATCGCCGCCATCGACGTCGCCTTCGTCGGCGGCGATCCCGACTTGTGGGTGGCGACCGAGATGCAAGACGGCGGGCGCGTCATCCGCTTCCCGCACGGCCTCATCACCGGCGCCGTCGAAGCGCCCTTCGGGCTGCCGGCGAACGGCGCGCGCTTCTTCACGCTCGATCGCAACCAGCCGCTGCCGCTGCTGGTCGACGGCGTGGCGGCGTCGCCGTGGATCGTGACCGAGAGCGCCGCCGCCGACTCGCCGGCGACCGTGACGATGCTGCCGCCGGCCATCCCGCTGACCAACCAGCTCGTCGTCGACCTCGACGGCGACGGCATCGCCGAGATCGTGCAGGAGCGCAACACGACCGGCTGCGGCGTGCGCGTGCTGCACTGGGCCCACGCGAGCGCCGACAGCGCCATCGTCGATCCGCCCACGGTCATCGACACCACGCTCTTGTGCGCCGACTTCTTGGTCATGGACACGCCGCCGTTCGACGGGCGCCTCGATCTCGTGGCCACGCACGGCGACTTCGGCTCGGGCGACGGTCAGCTCGTGTTTCAGCAGCAGCCCGACTTCACGTTCCTGCAGTCGAACCAGGTGGTCATGATCGACGACGGCACGACGTTCGGCACCTTGCCGGTGTCGCTGACCGAGATCGCCACCGTCGACGTCAACGGCGACGGCTTGAGCGACGTCATCGCGCTCACCGAAGACAGCACGCCGCACGCCATCATCGCCAACGTCAAGCGGCGATGAGCGGCGCCGAATCCGGTATGCTCGCCTCATGATCGGCGTGGGCACGGTGATCGCCGAGAGCTATCGCGTCGAGGGCGAGCTCGGCCGCGGCGGCATGAGCGTCGTCTATCGCGCCACGCACCTGCGCCTGCCGACACGCGTCGCCATCAAGGTCCTGCACGCGCACCTCGGCGACGGCACGGCCAAGAGCCGCTTTCGCCGCGAGGCCGAGCTCTTGGCCGCGCTCAAGCATCCCAACATCGTCAGCGTCATCGACTTCAACGAGATCGACGGCTTCCCCTACTTCGTCATGGAGTATCTCGACGGCGAAGATCTGGCGCAGCGGCTCTTGCGCGATCGCAAGCTGCCCTTGTCGCAGGTGTTGCCGCTGGTGCGCCAGATGGCCGAGGCGTTGAGCGCGGCGCACGAGCGCGGCATCGTCCATCGCGATCTGAAGCCGCAGAACGTCTTCTTGTGCCATCCGCCGGCCGGCTCGTCGACGCCGACGGTGAAGCTGCTCGACTTCGGCATCTCCAAGCTGCTCGGCTCGTCGGACGGCTTGACCGGCAGCGCGCTCACGATGGGCACGCCCAGCTACATGTCGCCCGAGCAGGCGCGCGGCGAGAGCGGCCACGTCGATGCGCGCGCCGATCAGTTCGCGCTGGCGCTCATCGTGTACGAGCTGCTGGCGGGGAATCATCCGTTCCGCAGCGCCGAGGCGCCTCTGGTGACGATGTCGCGCATCGTCTCGGCGGAGGCGCCGCCGATCGCCGATCTGCCGGCGGGCCTCATGCGCGTCCTTCTGCGGGCGCTGGCCAAGCAAGCCGACGCGCGTTGGGCCAGCGTCGGCGAATTCGCCGCCATGCTCGACGCGGCCGCGGGCGGCGGGCCGCCGACGACCGCGCCGGCGCCGCCGCGACGGAGGCCGCTGACGTGGGCGATCGTCGCGGCGGGCGCGGCGGTCGCCGTCGGCGGCGGCGCCCTCGTCGTGCAGCGCGCGCGACACGCCGCGCCGGCGGCCGTCGCGCCCGCGACGCCGCCGCCGCCGGTCGCGCAAGTCCCGTCGACCGCCGATCTCGCCGCCGGCGCGACGGCGCCGGTGAGCGGCAGCGCGTCGCCGTCCGCGTCGCCGGTCGCGGCAGCTTCGAGCAGCGACGTAGGCGACGCGGCGACGAAGCCAGCGCCAATGCCGGCGAAGCCGAAGGCGAAAGCGAAAACCGACGCCAAGCCGAATGCGAAACCGAATACGAAATCGAATACGAAGCCGACGAAGCCGACGAGGATCGATCCGCAGTTTCGGCTCGAGGATCCATTTGCGCGCTAGGTTATGATGAGGGCGATCATCATAAGCGTGCTGCTCGTCGTTGCCGGACTCGGCCGCGCGGCGGCGGGCGAGGCGCAGCCGGTCGAGGACGCGCGCCGCCTCTATCTCGCCGGCCGGCAAGCGTACGAGGCGGGGCGGCTCGAGGTCGCGGCGGCGTCGTTCGAAGCGGCGTACGGGCAGGAGCCGCGGCCGGCCCTCTTGTGGAACTTGGGGCAGACCTATCGCCGGCTGTTCATCGTGCATCAGCAGCTCGAGCAGCTGCGCCGCGCCGTCGACGCCTATCGCAACTACCTCATCGGCTCGCCGACGGGGGAGAATCGCGACGAAGCGACGCGCCTCTTGGCCGAGCTGACGCCGCTCTTGTTGCGGCTCGATCCGGGCAGCGTCGGCAGTGCGCCCGCGCCGCCGGCGCCGAGCCCGGCCAAGACCGAGCTCATGATCCTCGCCGACGCGTCAGCGGCGACGGTCGAGCTCGACGGCCGCGCGGCGACGCCGGCGCCGCTGTTGGCCGAGGTCGGCGAAGGCGAGCATCACGCGCGCGTCGCCGGGCCGGGCTATGCGCCGGTGGAGCTGAAGGTGCAAGCCGTCGCCGGGCGGCTGGTGACGAGCGAGGCGCGCCTGGTGCCGCTGCCGGCGTTGGTCGACGTGTACGGGCCGCGCGGCGCGCAGCTGCTCGTCGACCAACACGCCGCCGGACGGCTGCCGCACGCGACGCTGCCGCTGACCGAGGGCGCGCACGCCGTCACCGTCTTGGCCAACGGGCGCGTGCCGTGGTCGTCGTCGCTGACGCTGAGCCGCGGCGATCGCGTGGCGCTGCAGGCGCGCCTGCGGCCGACGCGCCAGCGGCGCGCCGTGCCCTGGCTGCTCGGCCTCGCCAGCGCGTCGGCGCTCCTGTCGATTCCGTTCGCTGCCGTCTGGGGACAGGCGGAATCGGCCGCCGACAAGCTGGAGACGATGCGGCTCGATGGCAGCCTGACGCTGGCACAGACGGCGACGTACACGAACGATCGCGCGCGGCTCGAGCAGTTCCGCGCGGCCACGATCGTGACGCTGAGCCTCACGGCCGTATTGGGCACGACGACCGCCGCCCTCTTCTGGCTCGACCACCCCAAGCAGGCCGACGACAACTAGTTCCAGGGCAGCTGGCTGCGCTCGCGCCAATAGCGGTCGGCGGGCTCGACCAGCGACGCCAGCGCCGTCGCCGCCTTTGCGCCGTCGACGGCGCGGGCGCGCAGGTTCGCCGCCAGCTGCGCCGTCGTCACCGCGCCCGACAGCACGACGTCGACGAACGGCTGCGCCAGCGCCGCCGCCAACGCCACGGCGTCGGGCCCGACGTTCAGGCGCGCCGCCGCTTGCGCCAACGGCGCCGGCGCGCTCGTCGCCGCCAGCCGACCGTTCGCCAGCGGCTCCTTGACGATGACGCGCAGCCCCGCCGCCTTGGCCGCGCGCAACGCCGGCTCCACCGCGCGCTCGAGCAGATTCCACGTCGCCTGCACCGCCGAGAAGAGCGGCCGCCCGTCGACGCGCACGGCGAGCGCCCGCTCGACCGTCTCCCGCTGCCGCGCGCCCGTCACCGACAGCCCGATGGGCAGGCCGCCGTCGCGCAAGCCGCCCAGCCGCGCCAAGACGCGCGCGTCATCGAGGACGCCGCTCTCCAGCGTCGCCGAATGCACCTGATAGAGCGACAGATAGCGGCCGAGCAGCGCCTGCGACTCGACGATCTGGCGCTCCAGCGTCGCCAGCGAATGATCCTTGATCTCGTGCTGCGCCGCCACCACCTGCCAATTCGCGACGTAGGTGTAGCCCCACTTCGACGACACCGTGACCGCGCCCGGCGCGATCGCGCGCGCCGCCAGCCATGACGCCAGGAAGCGCTCGGCCTCGCCGTACGATCGCGCGGCGTCGAACCAGCGCACACCCGCCTGCCAGGCGGCGTCGAGCACGTCGTGACAGCGCCGCTCCATCGCCGCCATGTCGTAGTTGCCGTCGAGATCGCGGGCGTGGCCGAGCGTCATGTAGCCGGGCCGACCGAGCGCCGCCAAGCCCAGCGCCAGCTGCGCCCCGTTCGTAGTCGTCATGTCGCGCGATCATAACGTCGATCGCGCCGACCGCCAGGACGCTTACAAGACCTCTTCGATCGTGTGCACCGGTCCCGTCGGGCTGTTCTCGCCGACGCCGACCGCGACGATGCGATTGAGGAACGCGTACTTCGGCGCCGCCGTCTCGAAGCGCGGCACGGTGCGGAAGTAGTAGCGCGCCGGATCGACCGCCTCGCCGCGACCGAGCGCCGCGATGACCTCGGGCGGCCCGTGGCGAATGCCGTCGAAGGTCATGTGGATGAGCGCGCCGTCGTCGGTCTCGAGCGTGATGCGCAGGTCGAGCTCGAGGACGCCGTCGGGCCGCAAAGTAGCCCAGTCGCCGCCGCCGGGCAGCACGTTGCCGCGCAGCCGTTCGCCGGCGAACGTGCCGCCGGTGATGGGAAACGTCAGCCGCGCGCCGTGCGGAACGGCGCCGATCGCCTGCACGGGCGCGGTGGTGAGCCGGAGGGTCAGAAGCGGTCGAAAGTTCATGGCAGCATGATCCTTTGGCAAGGACGAGACGGGCGCCGGCGCCACGCGCGCGCAGCCTGCAAGCGGCGCCGCCAGGCCGACGAGCGCCGTGGCAGCGACGAGCTTCAAGACTTGGCGGCGCGTGGCCGGCAAACTAGAGGATCTCGTCGATGGTGTAGATGGGGCCGGCGGCGCGTCGATCGCCGCTGGCGACGGCGACGAGCCGATTCAGGAAGGCGTACTTCGGCGCCGCCGTCTCGAAGCGCGGCGCCGTGCGGAAGTAGTAGCTCGCCGGATCGACGAGCTCGCCGCGCCCGAGCGCCGCGATGACCTCGGGCGGCCCGTGCCGCAGGCCGAACGACGTCATGTGAATCAGCGCGCCGTCGTCGGTCTCGAGCGTCAAGCGCAGATCGAGCTCGAGGACGCCGTCGCCGCGCAGCAGCGTCCAGTCGGCGGCGGCGCCGGGCGCGACTTTACCGCGCAGCCGCGGCCCTTCGAACGTGCCGCCGGTAATCGGCGCCGTCACGCGCGCCCCGTGCGGCCCGGGACCGAAGCGCTGTGGCCCGACGACGGCCACTTCCAGCGTCATCAATAGGCGCGACTTCATGGTTTGGCGGCCGCGCGCCGGCGCCGATATTCGGCCACCGGCAAGCCGCCCCAGCCCCAGTTTTCGAGGGCGACCTCGTCGATGATGACGAAGGTCGACTCGACGGGCTTGCCGAGGACGTCGCGCAACAGCTCGCTGACGCCTTGGATGAGCCGCGCCTTCTCGTCGCTGGTGACGCCATCGGCGCCGGGTGTCGTGCCCTCGCGCGTGACTTGGATGGTGACGACGGGCATGGCGCGCGCTCCTAATGTCCCGCCGACTGACCGCCGTCGACGTGCAGGATTTCGCCGGTGACGAAGCCGGCCGTGTCCAAATAGAGGATGGCGTCGACGACATCCTTGATTTCGCCGAGGCGCCCGAGCGGATGCAGCTTGGCCAGCGCCGCGTACGACGACTCGGCGTGCATCGGCGTCTTGACGATGCCGAGCGCCACCGCGTTGGCGCGCACGCCGCGGGCGGCGTACTCGATGGCCAGCGACTTGGTGGCCGCGTCGAGCCCGCCCTTCGTCAGCGAGGCCAGCACGCTCGGCACGCCGGCGATCGCATGGTCGACGAGGCTCGTCGACACGCTGACGACGTGGCCGCTCTTTTGCGCGACCATCGGCACGAGCGCGCGCTGGGTCATGTGGAAGAACCCGGCCGTGTTCACGCTCAGGAAGGCCTCGTAGTCGGCCTGCGTGTACTCGGTGAACGGCTTGGCGATGAAGATGCCGGCATTGTTCACGAGCGTGTCGATGCGGCCGAAGCGCGCCAAGCCTTCGCCGATGGCGCGCTCGGCGGTGCGCGGGTCACCGACGTCGCCGGCGACGGTCAGCAGGTTGGGATCCGTTGACGGTTTGATGGTTCGCGACGTCGCGACGACGCGATAGCCACGCTCGCGGAAGCCGGCGACCAAGCCCGCTCCGATGCCCTGAGATGCTCCGGTGATGACGACTACTTTTTTCTCACTCATGGCGGAGAATGTCGGGCGTCGTGACGCCTCCGAGAATAGCCGCCGCGCGCCATACACTGTTGCTGCCGGCGCCATAATCCCCCCGTCGATACGAAACCGCACGCTCGCGCATCACGCCGGCGACGTGAGCTGACCGGTCAGGCCGTGTCCCATTCGGCGGCGGCTTCGTCGACGAGCTCCAAGAAGGCGCGCACCTTCTTCGGCAGGTAGCGCGACGTCGGAAACAGCGCCTGAATCGCCACCGGCGGCGGCGCGAACTCGCGCAGGACTTCGACGAGCTGCCCCGCGCGTCGCGCCGCCTCCATCTGAAACGACAGCGCGACGACGATGCCGCCGCCGTCGATTGCGTATTCGATGGCCGCGTCGCCGCTCGTGCAGAAGAAGTGCGGCTCGACGGTGACCGAGAGCGCCGCGCCGTCGTGCTCGAAGGGCCACTCGCGCCGCGGCGTCAGGCCGCGAAAGGCGACCAGCCGATGCTCGACGAGCTCGCTCGGCCGCCGCGGCGTGCCGTGCTGCGCCAGATAGGCCGGGCTCGCCGCCAACATCTGCCGCGTCCGCCCGACGGAGCGCATGATCAAGTTGGAGTCGGCCAAGTTGCCGATGCGAATGGCGACGTCGATCCCGTCGTCGATCAAGTTGACGTTTTGCGGCGCCAAGACCAGCTCGGCGCTGACGCCGGGATACTGCGCCAGATAGCGCGACAAGATCGGCCGCACGTGCATGCGCCCGAACAGCGGCGGCGCGGCGACGAAGAGGCAGCCGCGCGGCTCGTCGCGCTCGGCCTGCGCGGCCAGGACGGCGTCGTCGACCTCGGCCACGATGCGGCGCGCGCGCTCGAGGAAGCGCACGCCGGCGTCGGTCAGGTTCACGCTGCGCGTCGTGCGCTGCAGGAGGCGCACGCCGAGCTGCTCTTCCAGGCCGGCGACGAGCCGCGTGACCACCGACGTCGACAGCCCGAGCTTGCGCGACGCCGCCGCGAAGCCGTGCAAGTCGCAGACGACGATGAAGGCCTGCATCGCGTCCAGCCGATCGGTCATGTCGACGCCAACGATACACGTTTTTACGCGCCTGCCGGATCGTCGCCAGCCGGCGCGCCGCGGCAACGGCGCGCCGGCTGTTGCGGTGGCGAGGACTAAGGCCCGAGGTCGGCCGGCGGAACCAGCGCCAGCGTCAGCGTGCCCAAGTCGAGCGGCGGCTGGCCCGGGAACGTCGCCGTCACCGCTTGCGACTCGTAGTCGACGCCCGCCGCCGGCGAGAACTGCCCGCCGCCCTGCATGTAGAGCACGGCCAGCACCTGCTTCGTGCCGCTCAACCCGGTCGCGTCGATGGGCAGCCGCAGCGACTGGCCCGCCGTCAGCGTCGGATTGTCCTGGTAGAGGATGCCCGCCGGCGGACCGGTCACGGGCAGCGAATCGAACGCGGCGACGAGCAGCTGCCGCGTCGTGCCCGTAAAGCTCGCCGGCACGACGATCAGCACCGACGAGCCGGCGAGCGCGAGGTCGGCCGTCGCCGCCAGGTCGTGCCCGCCGCCGTTGCCGCCGGTGCCGCTCGTCGTCGCCAGATCGTACGTCGTCGTGCCACCGCCGCCGGACGTGGACGAGCCGCCGCAGCCAATGATGACGAGCAACATCAATAGACCCACCTGACGCATGCGATCTCCTTAGCGGGACTTCAAATACTCGACGATCGCCTGCTGATCGTCGGAGCCGAGGCCGAGCCCGAATCGGCCGTCGAAATAGGCCACCACGTCGGCGAGGTCGGTGAAGCGCGCGTCGTGGAAGTAAAAGCCGTTCTCCCACACGTCGACGAGCGTGGCCGGCTTCAGGTCGCCGCGCGCGCGCTCGGGACGCGGATCGAACATGAGCGTCTGCTCGACCGGGTCGTTGGGGCCGAGCTCGCGGTCGCCGCGCAAGAGGTCGAACGTGTCGCGCGCCGCCGGCGGGAAGAGCTTCGTGTAGGCGGCGCCGAGCGTGACGTGCGCCCAGTCGCTGGCGCTGCCGACGTCGGCGAGCGCCGGTCCGCTCGCCAGACCGCCGCCGTAGGGATCGTTCGGGTCGCGGTTGCCGCCGCCGCCGTCCTCGCCGCGATGGCAGCTGACGCAGTTGGCCGTGAACAGCGCTTGGCCGCGCGCGACCCGCGTCGCGTCCGTCGCCGGCCGCTGCAGCGTCGGAATGCCGCGCGCCAGATACTGCGACAGCGCGTCGACGTCGCCGGGATCGAGGCCGCTGCCGCCGAGCCGCTCTTTGACGATCGACGTCGCGAAGTCGACGGCGCTGCGGTGCGTGGCCGACGCGTGCAGCCAGCCGCGCGTGCCGATGCCGCCCCACAAGCCGATGGTGCGCCGCTCGCCCTCCATCGTCGACCAGGCGCTGCCGTCGTTGCCGCCGTTCGGATGGCAGGCGGCGCACGCGGCTTCGCGGCTGCCGGTCAACGTCGGATATTTGTCGGGATTCGACGACGTGAACAGGATCCGCCCGCGGCGCAGCGTCGGATCCATCGGGTCTTTGTCGACCAGCGCCACCTGCGCCGTCGCGCTCACCGGCGGCAGCTCGGGCACGCCGTCGATGCCGCGCACGAGCATCAAGAACGTGATGATGGCCGCGCCTTGACCGGCGGGCGCGCCCGGATCGAGCCGATAGGGCACGATGGCCGGCTCCGGCAGCGCGCCCGCGGCGTCGGGCGCATACGCCGACAGATCGAGCACGCTCAAGAACGGCGAGTTCTCGTAGCTGACGTAGCCCTTCTTGCCGTCGGGCGTGACGACGATGCCGGTCGGATTCGAGCCCGGCAGCATGAAGTGGCGCAGCGTCGTCGGCGAGTGCGAGGCGGCGTCGAGCACGAGCAGCTCGTCGGCGAGGTAGCTCAAGACGAGCGCGCGCCGGCCGCCGCGCGTCCAGCCGACGAAGCGCGCCGCGCCCGACTCCGACAGCATCGTCGCCTGCGACGGGATGGTCACGCCCGCGTACTGCTGCTCGCCGGCGTTCGCGCCCGCTTCGGCGCGCACGGCCTCCACGTCGTCGAGGCCGGGATAGCAGTCGAGAAACGACTCGGCGCGATCGGTGATGTCGATGACGCCGGCGCTGCGACGGAAGGCGGCGGCGCGTGGGCTGCGCGTGTCGAGCGGGAACAGCATCATCGGCGAGTTGGCGCCGAGCGTCGCGAACTCGAGGCCGAGCGGCGCGACGTTGCCCTCGAGGATGGGAAAGCCGGCGACGCGCAAGGCCGGCACCCACGCCTCGCCGCCGCCGGGCGCGAGGAAAACGCCGGCCAGCTGCGTCGGGGTCGCCTCGAACGACAGGTCCTCGCCGGTGGCGCCGGCGAAGGCCGCGACCATCGTCAGGCAGGTCGCTTCGGTGACGTCGCCGTCGTCGCGCAGCTCGGCCGTGGTCACTTCGGCGGCGGCCGCGGGATCGACGACGCTGACCCAGCCGCCGTTGTCTTCGATGGGCCCGTGCGGCAGGAAATGCGCGACGTAGACCGTCTGGCCGTCGGGCGGCAGCGACATGCCGAGCGGACGACGACCGAGCGGCACCTGCGCCGTCACGAGGAAGCGATCGCCGCGCCGCTCGAGGATGGTCACGAGATCGCCGACGTAAGCGCTGACGTAGGCGTGCGTGCCGTCGGGCGAGACGACGACCTGGCGCGGCTCGCGGCCGATGCCCTCGTCTTCGCCGAAGATCTGCACCGTCTTTCGCGTCGCGCGATCGATGACGACGAGCTGATTGCACGTCGGACAGGCCACCAGCGCCAATTGGCCGTCGGGCGTCAACGCCACCGATGACGGCCGGCCGGCGACGGCGATGCTTCCGACGCGCAGGTCGCCGGCGCTGGCGACGACCGAGACGCGGTCGGCGTCGGGCACCGCGGCCCACACTTCGGCGCCGTCGGGCGTGATGGCCAACGGCGCGCTCGTCGTGGCCACGCGCGTCGTCGTGGTCGCGGCCAGCGTCAGCGTGAGCGTGATGGGCGCGCCCGAGCCGTCGGCGTCGACGGCCAGGCGCAGGCGCGCCGACACGCCTTCGGGCCCGATGCCGCCGACGGTCAGCGCCGGCAACGCGCCGCCCGCTGCCACCGTGACCGGCGCGCTCAGCGGGTCGACGGTCAAGTCGTAAAACGCCGTCGCCGTCGCCGGCAGCGCGCCCGGCTGCAGCGTGACGTCGGCGAGGCCGCGCGGCGCGTCGTTGACGAGGTACAGCTCGAGATAGAGCCGGCTTGCGTGCGTCGCGAACGTCTTGACGCCGCCGACGAGCCGCAAGCGCGCGTCGCTGCCGCCCGTCATC
This sequence comes from uncultured delta proteobacterium, assembly GCA_963785725.1. Classification (GTDB taxonomy): domain Bacteria; phylum Myxococcota_A; class Polyangia; order Palsa-1104; family Palsa-1104; genus JAQBQH01. The sequence goes on from CAWAWS010000020.1 coordinate 85,117, forward strand.
GTCAGGGGCGCCGCTTGCGGCTGCCGCCACGTCGAAGCCAGCGCCGGGTTTTGCGGGTCGATCGTCAGCGTAAACGTCGCGGCGATCGCGGTCGCGTCGTCGGCGACGGCGGTCCAAGCCGCGCCCGTCGGATGCGCCGCCAGCGCCGCCGGGCAAGCGAGGCCGTCGCCCGACGACGACGCCGCGCCCGCGGACGAGCAGCCACCGGTGATTAAGAAAATACTTAACCCAAGAGCCGAAGCGGTCGTTGACGTCATGTTGACCTCATGGGCGTTCGCTCCTTCAGCGGTCCGTTGGAAACGTCGAGCGGCGCGCGCGGAACGGCGCGCAAGGCGAGACAGGTCTAGTTAAGTATTTTTTTAATGTCAACGATCATGCGGCAACTGGCTGATCTGGAGCGTGAAGATCGCCTTCAGGCCAACGAGCGAGAAACCGGCCGGCAACACGAGAAATCGCGGGCGCGACTAGGTGAACCTAGGTTTCCGAGCGCCGTTTGCGACGCGCGATCAACAGCTGCGCGAAAACTGGTATGACTGGCGAAATTCTCGCGCCGGTACCTCGCGAACGGCCGACGCGAGCCACGCTATAGAGGTCATGACCTTGAGAACAGCTCGTCTTCGAATTGGGAGCGCCCTGGCCGGCGCCGTGCTCGCGTGCCTGCCCGGCGCCGCGCACGCGACGTTGGGCGGCACCGTCGCCACCATCACCACCAACCAGCAGCACTTGAGCGCCAAGCGCACGGTGCAGCCGCTGATCAACGGCCAGCGGCATGATCTGACGCTGGCGTCGGGCACGATCGTGCACGAGTACCTGTCGGCCAAGGGCGACGTCTACGCCGTCACCTGGCGCGGACCGCGCAAGCCCGATCTGACGGAGCTGCTCGGCAGCTACTTCGCGCAGCTCAGCGCGCCGGCGCAGGGTCGTCGTCGCGGCGGCCACCATCACGTGCAGCTCAACGGCCAAGACCTCGTCGTGCAGTCGAGCGGCCACAACAACTTCTTCAGCGGCCGCGCCTGGGTTCCGTCGCTGGTGCCGGCGGGCGTCGATCCGACCCTCGCCGTGCAGGTGGGACAGTAAAATGACGCGCATCCACTTCCATTTCATGGTCCTTCCGCTCGTCGCCGCCATCGGCTGCGGCGGCAGCCACAAGAATCCCCCGACGACGGCGGACGACATGAGCGTCGCCGCGCCCGCGCCCGACTTGAGCGCCCCGGCGCCGTCGCCCGACTTGAGCCCGCCGCCCGGCAACGCCACGCTCGGCACCGACGGCGGCTACGAAGGTGACGGCGGCCTCGGCATCACCGGCAGCAACGTCGCGCCCGTCATCGTCGACGACGGTCCCAGCACCCTCTCCTCCGGCTCGGCCAACGTGCCCTTCATCAGCGTCACCGTCTGCGTCCCGGGCACGTCGACGTGCGCGACCGTCGACCACATCTCCGTCGACACCGGCTCGACCGGCCTGCGCATCATCGCCTCGGCGCTGCCGGCCGACTTCACGCTGCCGCAAGCGACCGGCAGCGACACCAAGCCGCTCACCGAGTGCTTCTCGTTCGAGGACGGCTTCGTCTTCGGCTCGGTGCGCAACGCCGACGTCAAGATCGGCGGCGAGTCGGCGGCCAACATCCCGCTGGAGCTCATCGGCGATCCGGCCTATCCGAAGTCGAGCATCCCGTCTAACTGCACCGGTACGAACGAAGGCACCGTCGACACCTTCGGCGGCAACGGCATCATCGGCATCAACCAATGGCTCGCCGATTGCGGCAGCGACTGCGCGTCGGCGACGGCGGTGGCCAATAGCTACACCTTCTATTACTCGTGCACGGGCACGACCTGCGCGTATATCCCCGTGCCGATCGCCAACCAGGTGCCCAACCCGGTGAGCAAGTTCGCCGTCGACAACAACGGCGCCATCCTGCAGTTCCCCGACGTGTCGGAAGCGGGCGGCGCGAACCTGCCGGGCGTGCTCATCTTCGGCATCGGCACGCAGACCAACAACGCGCTCGGCAACGCCAACGTCATCCCCGTCGACCAAGACACCTACTTCACGACCACCTATAAAGGCACCACGGCCCAGTACAGCTACATCGACTCGGGGACGAGCCTCATGTACTTCAGCGACGCGTCGATTACGGCGTGCGACCCGAACGGCAATGACGCCGGCCTCTTCTGCCCGGCGACGGTGTTGAACCTCTCGGGTCAGATGGCCGGCGTCGGCGGCGCGCTGCCGACGAGCAACTTCACCGTCGCCAACGCCGATACGGTGTTCCAGAACGACACGTTCACCGCGTTCAACGACGTCGCCGGCGACAGCGGCGACCCGACGACGTTCGCCTGGGGCTTCGACTTCTTCCTCGGTCGCAAGGTCTTCACGGCCTTCGCATTGCCCGCCAACAACAACGGCAACGGCTACTTCGCCTACTAAGCGGTTCGCCTTCCCGCACTAAGCCTGTCGTAATCCTCGCAGCGCCTCGCAATCCTCTGGCATAGCCGTTTGCGGCGAATTCTGGCGGCGCTACAGTCGCCGCCATGCATTCGCGCCTCGCGTTCCCCTTATGCCTCATGACACTCGCGGGCTGCGCGAACGTCGCCCAAAAGCCGCTCCTCCATTCCGGCGCGCTGCCCGCCGCCGATGGCGCGACCGAACGGAAGAGCCCGCATGTCGCCCACATCGAAGGCCGCCTGTTGCCGGCCGTGCTCGTCGCCGGCGAGCCGCGCGGCACCGCGCTTACGACCCGCATGCGACAAGAGCGCATTCCCGCGCTCAGCATCGCCGTCTTCAATGACTATCGACTCGATTGGGCCGAGGCGTATGGCATAGCCGACGCGCAAACCGGCGCGCCCGCGACTGTCGACACCCTCTTTCAAGCGGGATCGATCAGTAAGCCGGTGGCGGCGCTGGCGGCGTTGCTGGCAGTCGCCCGCGGCAATTTGTCGCTCGACGCGCCCATCAACGATTACTTGATCAGCTGGAAGCTGCCCGACAACGCGCTGACGCGCAAGACGCCGGTGACCTTGGGCCAGCTGCTCAGCCATAGCGCCGGGACGACCGTGCACGGCTTCGGCGGCTATCCGGCGGGCGCGGCGCTGCCGACCGTGCCGCAGATCCTCGACGGCGCGCCGCCCGCGAACAGCCCGGCCGTGCGCGTCGACCTCGCGCCGGGCACGAAGTTTCGCTACTCGGGCGGCGGCTTCACCATCATGCAGCAGGCGCTCATCGATCGTTTGCAGCGGCCGTTTCCAGCGATCTTGCGCGCCGACGTGCTGGCGCCGCTCGGCATGGATGCGTCGAGCTACGATCAGCCGCTGCCACCGGCGCGCGCCGCCATCGCCGCCGCCGGCCACGACCCCGAGGGCCACGTCATCGACGGCAAGCGCAACGTCTACCCGGAGATGGCCGCCGCCGGCTTGTGGACGACGCCGCGCGACTTGGCGCGCTTCTTCCTCGCGCTGCAGCTGGCGCGCGCCGGCCGTCCGTCGCCGATTTCGGCGGCGATCGCCGCGCAGATGACCACGCCGCGCGTCGCCATCGCGCCCGGCGCCGACATCGGGCTCGGCCTCTTTCTCAACCAGGCGTGGCACATGTTCGGCCACAACGGCGCCGACGCCGGCTTTCAGTCGTTCGCCTCCGCCAGCTTCGATCACGGCTACGGCGTCGTCATCATGGCCAACAGCGACAACGGCCACGTCCTGTTCCCGGAGATCGCGCGCACCATCGCCGCCGAATACGGCTGGGAAGAGCAGCCGAAAACGATCGTGCGCCAGGCGCTGCCGCCGGCGCGTCTGGCGCAGCTCGCGGGCCGCTTCGCCAACGGCATTCTGCGGCCGTTCACGATCGTCGTGCGCGACGGGCGCCTTTCCCTGCAGCGCCCGTTCACCGCCGCGTCCGAGCTCGTGCCCATCGACGATCATGTCCTCGTCGACGTCGACGACGGCACGCGCTTGACCGTCGACGACGCCGCGCAGACGATCGCGGTCAGCCATCCCGAAGGCGCCCACGCGAAGGTCAGCCGGCTCGCCGACGACGTGCAGATTCCCATTCTCGAGCTCGACGCCGGCCACTACGACCGCGCGCTGCAGGCGTATCTGGCGCTGCAGCGCACGACGCCCAAGAGCCCGGCGCTCGACGAAAACTTCCTCAACGGGCTGGGCCTCGAGCGCATGTACGCGCAGGCGTACGATCAGGCGATCGCGCTCTTGCGCATCAACGTCGCGCTCTATCCCGACTCGACGAACACCTACGACAGCTTGGCCGAGGCCTACCAGCATGCGGGCGATCGCGTGCAGGCGATCGCGACGTTCGAGGCCGGCCTACAGTGCCTGACGCGCGACCAGAAGACGCCCGCCGCCGTCAAGACGGCGCTGCAGAAGAACGCCGACAAGCAGCTGGCCGAGCTGCGTAATTCCGCGCCTCACTGAGCGTTCACGCGGGCGATAGCGGCGTTGACGCGGATTCGACGGCGCTGTTATGCTGTGGCGAGCGAATTCTTTATATGATCAAATATTCGTCACTCGTAAGCATCGCATCGCTCGTGCTGGCGCTGGCCGGCGCGCCGACGACGGCCGCGGCCGCACCGACGCAAGCGGCGCAAGACAAGCTGGCGCGCCTGCACTTCGAGGCCGGCAAGCAGGCCTACGAGCTCGGCCGCTTCGCCGACGCCGCCATCGAGTTCCAGCGCGGCTACGATCTGTCGAAGCTGCCGCTGTTCCTGCTCAACCTGGGCCATTCCTACTTCGCGCTCGATCGCTTCGAAGACGCCATCAAAGCCTGCGAGCAGTATCTGGCGCTCAATCCGAACGATCCGGTGCACGTCCGCGAAGCCGAGGATCTGCTGACGAGCGCGCAGCGGCACAAGCAGCTGCAAGCGCCGACCACGCCGCCGCCGGAAACGACCACGGCGCCGGCGCCGCCGGTCACGCCCGAGGCGCCGCCGCCGCCGCCGCCGGTGAATGACACCGCGCCGCGGCGCGGGCCGGCGCATCCCGCGCTCGGCTGGACCGGCGTCGTCGGCATGGTCGTCGGCGCCGGGTTGATCGCCGGCGGCGCCGTGCTGCTCGTCGACGCCGGCAATCTCAACGACACGTTCAACCACCCCGCGCCCGGCACCGTCTACAACCACAGCATGGTCTCACGCTTTCAGACCGATCAGGCCGCGGGCATCGGGCTCGTCGCCGTCGGCGGCGCGATCGTGGTCGCCGGCGCCGTCGCGACGATCGTCGGCTTTCGCCACGCGCCGGAAGCGCCGAGCGGCAGCGCCTGGTGGATCGCGCCGTCACTCGCGCCGACCGCCGTCGGCGCCGTCTCCGGCTTCCGCTTCTAACGCAGCCGTTCGTGAGCGTTCGTGAGCGTTCGTCGCGCGGGTCGTAAGCGTTGTCGCGCGCGTCGTAGGCGGCACCGTTTGCCGCGGATTGTCGGTCAGCGCGGTGCGGCTGGCGGTTACGGCGTGGCGAACGGGTCGGCGATGACCGACTTCGGCTTCTTCGCGACCGGTCGCGCGGCAGCGACGCGCGGCAACGTCGCCGACAACACCGCCTCGGTATCGCCGTCGACTTCGCGCTTATAGCGACCGAAGCCGGCCTTGCGCACCAAGATCGAGCGCACGCCCGGCTTACGCGGCAGCTCGGTGTCGAGCGGAATCTGCCCCAACACCGCGCCGTCGACGAGCACGTCGGCGCCGTCGGTGCCGGTGACGCGCAGCCGCACCGTCGCCGGCGCCGCCAGCCGACCGGACGCCGCCGCGCCCGCCGCCGCTTCCGACGACGGCAGCGCCGGCGGATTCGAGCGACGCCGTCGACGCCACCGAATGCGCCGGCGCGCCGGCGGCAGCGACGTTGATGACGACCGGATCCGGCGTCGAATGCAGCGCGCCGCGTCCGAGCAGGATGGCCATGGCCGCGATGGCGCCCACGACCGCGCCGCCGATGACCGGCAGCCGCTTGCGCCAGCCCGACGGCGGCAACACGATCGCCGCGCTCTCGACGAGCTCGCCCTTCATGTACGCGCGCGAGCCTTGCGAGCCGTCCGGCTCCAGCTCGAGCTCGGGGATCGACTTCAGGAACGCGTCCGACGCCGACAGCGGCTTGGCCGTCGAGCGCACCGGCAGCTGCAGCCCTTCCATGAACTGCCGCAAGCCGGCCGCGTCGCCGCCGCCGAGCCGACGCGCGATCGGCGCCAGCGCGGCCACGATCTCGTCGGCGTGCTGATAGCGAACCGCCGTGTCACGCGCCAGCATGCGCATGACCACCATCTCCAGCTCGGCGTCGATGCCCGGCGTCAAGATCGACGGCCGCAAGATATCGACGTCGCACACGTTGCGGATGGTCTGCGCGTCGGTGTCGGCCTTGAACAGGCGACGCAGCGTCAGGCACTCGTAAAAGACGACCCCGAGCGCGAAGATATCGGTGCGCCCGTCGACGGGAAGGCCCTGAATCTGCTCCGGCGACATGTAGCTGAGCTTGCCCTTGAGCGTGCCGGTGCGCGTGCGCTCTTCGCGGGCGTGCGTCGACGCTTTGGCGATGCCGAAGTCGACGAGCTTCATGTTGCCGTGGCGCGTGACCATGACGTTCGAGGGCGTCACGTCGCGATGCACGATCTCGAGCGGCTGATTCTCTTCGTCGACGAGCGCGTGCGCATAGGCCAGCGCGCCCGCCAGCTCGCTCATCATGTAGCAGAGCAGGCCTTGCGGCGGCGCGTGGTTCAGCTGCCGCGCTTGGCGCAAGATGGTGTTCAGATCGAAGCCGTCGACCAGCTCCATCGCCAGGTAATATTCGCCGTCGACGTCGCCGAACTCGTGCACCTGCACGATGTTCGGATGGAGCAGGAGGCCGGCCAGCCGCGCTTCGGCGGCCAGCATCGTGACGAAGCTGGGATCGTGCGCCAGATGCGGAATGACGCGCTTGATGACGAGCGTGCGCGAGAAGTTCTTGGGGCCGTTGACGACGGCGCGATAGACGATCGCCATACCGCCGACGCCCAGCCGCTCGAGCAGCCGGTAGCGCCCGAACGGAACGCCCTTGACTGTCAGTTCGCCTGCCACTCGCGCAGACTGTCTCATTCGCGAACCACTGCCGTCAATTGATGTTTATTAAACGTAATTGAAAACGCATTTATTCGTAAGCCAATAAACTCGGGCGAATCGCGCTAAAGAGCGGATTTGCCGTCAGTGTCAACGACACTTCCAGCGACATATCCCACACCGATATCCTGCTGCCGACATATGGAAACGTAATCGCAGAAACTAATTATACGGATCTGATTCCAACAGCACGATTCCCGCGCGCTGATATATTTACAAGGTGGTCCAGCGAGAGGAATGTCCTACGTGATGCGAATGCTTCCGCTGCTCGATGACCATCGGCTCTTGTCGCGGCTGGCGCTGCTCTTCGCAGGCGCGAGCGCGCTCGGCGGCTGTCTCAAGATCGATCCCACCGACGGCGTGCTCTTGTGCGGCGCGGCGCCCAACATCTGCCCATCGGGATATACGTGCGCGGCCGACCAGCACTGCTGGAAGTCGCCACCCGTCGGCGGCGGCGATTTGAGCGGCGTCACCTTCGATCTGTCGCCGGACACGCGCGATCTGTCGGCGGCGCCGGGCGATGATCTCTCGGCGCCGACGGGATCGACGGACATGGCGATGACGGTGAATCCGCCGGTCGTCGACATGGCGATGACGAAGCCGAGCCCCGACTTGGCGACGACGCCGCCGGACATGACGGTGGTCTTCAACTATTGCCCGGCGGGGACGATCTTCTGCGACGACTTCGAGAATGACACCATCGCCATCAACGCGGCGGGCGACTGGACCGACACGTTCGTGATGCCGGCCAACGGCGGACAGACGCTGGCGACGGGCACGGCGCAGAAGCACGACGGCACGCACGCGCTGCACGCGGCCGCCAACAACACCGGCGCCGACTCGTGGTCGACGATCGAGTACAAGCTGACGACGCCGCAGTCGTCGCTGGCGATGCGCATGTTCGTCTACCCGGCCGCGAACCTCAACAATCGCGGCGAAGTGATGCGCATCTTCAGTGTCGCCGACACGACGTCCAACGGCTATCAGGTCGGCGGCGCGGCCGACGGCAAGTGGTTCATCTCCGACAGCCTCGGCGGCTCGGCCGATCACGAGTCGTCGGTGTCGGTGGCGACGGGCGCGTGGACGTGCCTCGAGCTCGTCGTGCCGGCCACGGGCAACGTGTCGCTCTACATCAACGGCGCGGCGACGCCGGCGATCAACTTCGCGCCGCTCAAGCACGAGCCGTATGACACGATCCACTCCGGCGTCGAGTGGGCGCCGCAAGGCATTCCCGTCGACGTCTGGATCGACGAGGTCGCGCTCAACACGAGCCGCCTGCCCTGCCCGACCAACTGACCTGACGTTCGTTTCCGTCGTCTCCTCCGCGAGACAGACCGCGCGATCCTGCTAACGACAGCCGCTGCATTGGCCGGCGAGTGCGAACATTCGTGGGCGGCTGTGGTTGCGCTCACAGCGCCGGGCTCGAAAATCGTCTACAGCGACTGAGGGCGACGTCGTCGTCGGAGGCTCGCATGTCCTGGCTGCTCATCTTCGCGCTCTCGCTGGCACCGGCGCTTTATCCGGAAGGCCAAGATCCGTTCGCGTTTCCACCAGCGCAAAACGTCGTCTACGAGCATGTGTTCGAGCTCATGGAGAAGGGCGATCTGACGACGGCGCAGTCGCTGGCCGAGCAGCTCTCGACGGCAGTCCCGAAGAATCCGCGCGTGTGGAATGCGCTCGGCTTGATCGCGGCGCAGACGGGTAAGAACGACGAAGCCTACCGCGCGTTCACCAAGGCGCTCGAGCTCGGCATCGACGCCAAGCGCAAGCCTTCGGTGTTGGCGGTGCGCAGCCGCGTGCTCATGAACCTCGATCGCAAGGTCGAGGCCGAGACCGACGCGCGGCAAGCGCTGGCGCTCGACCCGAAGCAGGCGATGGCGCTCATGACCGTCGCCACGCTCGAGCTCCAGCGCGACGATCACGAGGTCGCGCAACGTCACTTGGAGAGCGCGGTCGCGGCCGAGCCGACGAATCCGCAGGCGCACCTTCTCTTGGCCGTGGCGTTCGCGCAAGCGGGCGCCAAAGATCGCGCGCTGCAGGAGCTGGCCACGGTGCGTGCGCTCGGCGTGCACGACGAAACGATCGACAAGATGGAGGCGGAGCTGAAAGGGCCGTCCTATTTGACGTTGGCGTGGCAAGTGCCGCTGGGCGCGGCGCTGTTCTTGGCGGTGGCGCTGCTCGGCTTCTTCATCGTCGGCTCGCTGTTGTCGCGCGCGGAGATCGGCCGCCTCGCCGACGTCGACGTGCACCTCTTACGCAACGAGCAGAAGACGGGCGAGTGGATCGTGGAGCGACTCTACGATCTCGTGATGTGGGCGGGCACGCTGCTCTTCTACGTCTCGGTGCCGCTCATGATCATCCTGACGCTGGCGGTGGGCGCGGGCCTCTTGTTCATCATCTTTCAGCTGCCGCGCATTCCGGTGCAGCTCATCGTCATCGCGGTGGTGGCGGCGTTCGGCGGCGCCTGGTCGATCGTGCGCGGCCTGTTCCTGACGTCGCGCAAAGAGGAGCCGGGCTGGCAGCTGACCGCGGCCGACCATCCGCGGCTGTTCGCGGCGCTGCGCGAGGTGTCGGACGTGGCGCACTCGCGCATGGTCGATCGGGTCCAGCTCGAGGGCGACTCCAACATCGGCGTGCGTGAGGCCGGCGGCACGTTGCGCGTGCTGCTCGGTCGCGGCGAGCGCGTGCTCATGCTCGGCTACGGCGCGCTGCGCGGCCTCACCGTGAGCGAGCTGAAGTCGATTCTGGCGCACGAATACGGCCATTTCGCGCACGGCGAGACGCGCCTCGGTCCCGTCGTCGGCCGCATGATCGGCACGCTCGTCTCCATCCTGCAGCGCATGAGCGGCCTCGGCTACTCCGCGCTCGTCAACCCGGTCTATTGGTTCTTGCGCTTCTACTTCAAGGTCTATTTGCGCGTCAGCGCCGGCCAATCGCGCCGTCGCGAGCTGCTGGCCGACCGGGCCGCGGCCATCGGCTACGGCGGCGACGCCTTCGGCCGCGCGCTCACCGGCGTCATCGCCAACGGCGAGCACTACGATCGCTTGGCCGGCGAGCTGACGCTGCTGTTGCGCGAGTCGGGCCGGCCCTGCCGCAACATCTATCGTTATCTCGACGAGGCGGCGGTGGCGTCGTCGGCCGAGCGGCGGCAAAAACGGGTGAGCGAGGTGCTCGATCGCGCGCTCGAGCAGTACGACTCGCATCCGCCGCCGAAGGAGCGCATCCAGCGCGTGGCCGGCATCCCGGCGCAGCGACCGGTGGAAGCGGAGCCGGCGGTCAGCCTGTTCAGCGACGAGGAAGCGGTGCAGGTCAAGCTGTCGGCGACGATGTCGCTGATGGTCGACGCGTTCATGGATGCACGCGGCATTCGCCGCGCGGCGCCGAAGCCCACCGAGCCCGACGAAGAGGCGGCGTTGGCGACGGCGCTGGCGCAGCATCAGGAGGCGCTGGAGGTCGCCGAGGCCGACGCGGCGGTGGGCGAGCCGCTCCTCGAGCAGTCGTTGGCGCGCTTGTCGGCGGTCGCCAGCCCGCACGATCGCTGCCTCATTCGCGCGTTCACGAAGGTCGCCAACGTGCGGACGCGGCGCGGCGACAAAGCGGGCGCGCAGTCGGCGTTCGAGCGCGCGCTGTCGATCATCGAGTCGGCGCCGGAGCCCGATCCGCGCGACCTCGCCGACATGCGCACGCTCGTCGAGCGCAGCCGCGCCGCCGCCGCCTAGCGGCTCACGGGCGCGTCGCCCAGGCGAGGCCGTCGGGCTCGCCGCCGACGTCGATCTTCCCGACAATCGTCCATGTTTTGGTGTCGATGACGGCGACATAATTGTCGCGCCCGCAGGCGACGAACACGCGCGCGCCGTCGGGCTGCATCTGAATGCCGGCGGCGCCGGAGATGCCGTCGAAGCGCTTGACGACCTTGCGCGTGGCGGCGTCGAGCACGACGATAGCGGCAGCGCCGTGGCCGCTGACGACGACGTGCTTGCCGTCGGGGGTGAGCTTGAGCCGATTGGCGCCGGGGACGTTCGCGGCCAACGTGGCGACGACCTGCTTCGTGCGCAAGTCGATGATGGAGATGGTGCCGTCCTGCGCGTTGCCGACCCATAATTCCTGGCCGTTGGGTGTGACGTCGAAGCCTTCGGAGCCGCGCCCGACGGGCACGACCGTCTCCTCCCAGTCGCCGTCGGGTGCGCCCAGCGGCGGACCATTGGGCGGCGCTCCGGCCGCGTGGTCGCTGCCATGTGGCGGCGGCGGCCCGCCATTGGGCGGCGGCCCGAAGCCGCGGCGCTCGCGCTGGTCGATGATGCTGACCGTGGCCGAGCTGACGTTGGTGGTGATGACGCGCTTTTGATCGCTGGAGACGGCGATCATGTGCGTGCGGTCCTGGCCCGTGCCGAGGATCCAATCGACGACTTTGCGGCTCGGGTCGAAGCGGCCGACGGCTTTGGCGGCCTCGGCCGTGAACCACACTTTGCCGCCGACGAACGTCAGGCCGTGCGGCCCGCGCAGCGCGCCCAGTTCGACCGGCGCCAACGGCTTCTGCGCAACCAGATCGATGACGGCCAGCGAATGAAAGGCGCCCGAGCCATAATTCGAGACGTAGGCCAGCGCGCCGTCGGCGGCGGCGATGACCTCGTGCGGATCGTCGCCGACCGGCGCCTTGGCGACGACCTCGAGCGTCGTGGGATCGACGATCGCCAGCGTGTGATCGCGCTTCGACAGCGCCAACAGCGCGCTCTTGGGCGTGCGCTCGGCCAGCGCTCGGCCGCCGAACGGCAGCGCGGCGGCGACCACCACCGCGAGCCGCGCCAATCGGTCATTCCATCGCTGTTTCACGGACCCTCCTCGTTGCGCGAAGCCTAACAGGTGTCGTGGCAGCCGCTGCGCAGCGAGGCACTTCTACACACTTCGCCGCTTCGTCTTAGGCTGCGAAATAGGCGAGCGCGAGGCCGATGGCGGCCGGCAGCGCCTGAAAAAGTAGGATCGAGCGCTTCGCCGTCAAGCCGCCGTAGAGGCCGGCGACGAGGACGCAGCCGAGCGCGAACAGCCGGAAGGCGTTGCCGAGCGGCTCGGGCAGCGCCACGCCCAACGCCAACGCCACGACGAGAAAGCCGTTGTACAGCCCCTGATTCTTCGCCAAGACCGCGCTCGATTCGGCCACCTCCGCGGTCGTGCCGAACACCCGGCGACCGATGGGATGCGTCCACAGCACCATCTCGAGAATGACCGTCCAAACATGCAAGAGCGCGATCAACCCAATGACGACCTTGAGAGCCAGCAGCATCTTCGATTCTCCTATTTGCAGACCGTTATCGTAGCGTTTTCGGAATATACGTTCTGTAACTGCGCAAAAAATATCAAATGAAGGAGACGAGCAGCGCACGCACGCCGTCGATGGCCGCCTTGTTCTGCTGCAGCTTCCACGCGGCGCGCGCGCCGTTGAGCGCGGCGATCAGCGTCTGCGCGATGGCGTGCGGCGCGCCGGCGACGGGCAGCTCGCCCGCGGCCTGCGCCTGCGCGATGGCGTCGGCGAACACCTTCTCGAGCGACGCCAAGCTGCGCTTGACGATCTTCTGCGCGCTCTCGGGGAGCTGCGTGTATTCGAACGCCGAGTTGACGATCAAGCAGCCCCAGGCGCGACTGTCGCTGCGCACTTGCTCGAAGAGCGCGTCCAATAAGCGGCGCGCGCGCGCGCGCGGCGAGGGCTCCGACGCCGCCAGCTTGGCGATCTCGCCGCGCCACATCTGCACATAACGCTCGAGCGCCTTCAAGAACAGCGCCTCTTTGTCGCCAAAGGTGTTGTAGAGGCTCCAGCGATTGAGGCTCATCGCGGTCAATAGGTCGTCGACGGACGTATTGACGTAACCTTTTTGCCAAAAGAGCTGCAGCGCGGCGTCGAGCGCGGTCTCTTCGTCGAATTGGCGCGGGCGGGCCACGAGTCGCACTCTAGCCGGTTACAGAACGACCGGTCAATAACTTATCCGTAAAGCGGCGGAACCCGACGAATCGGAGCGGGTGAAGCGGCGCGCGACGCCGCAATCGCTGCCGGCGAATACGACCGGCGAACACGAGGCGCCTTCCGTCGCCGCGCTCGGCGACGGCGTCGGCGGCGTGTTCGCCGCAGGACTGGCAGCCGAATGACCGGAACGGGCGGCCTTGGCGCGCGAGACGACGGTGGACGCCGGTGCTCGCAGCAGCCAGCGACGGCAGACGCGGCGGCTGCTCGCGTCCGCTCGCCGCCGCGCGCACCTCGCATTACGACTATTACGACTATTACGACTATTACGACTATTACGACTATTACGACGACGACGACGGTCGCGCGGCCGGCGAAGTCGGCGCAACAGCGGCGTCGATTGCCGGAAGGACGCGCGGCCACGACGCGTAACATCGGGTGCGGCGATGATGACGTTCAACCTCGTAGTCATTTCCTGCTTCCTACTGCTCGGCCTCTGGGCGCGCCGGCATCGCGCCCGCCGCGACCGCGACCGCGTGCTCGAGCGCGTCGACGTCGACGATCTCGGGGTGCGCCATACGCTGGTCGACGGCACCGTCGAAGCCGTGACCTGGGCCGAGCTCGTGCGCGTCGAAGCGGTCACGACCGACCAAGGACCCTACGTCGAAGACCTGTACTTCCTCTTGTTTGCGCGCGACGGCCACGGCTGCGCCGTCCGCCAAGATCATTCGCAGGCGGTGTTGCCACGACTGCTGGACCTGCCCGGCTTCGACCACGCAGCGTTCGTGACCGCGTGCGGCTCGACCGAAAACGCCCGCTTCGTCTGCTGGGTCGCGCCCGAAACCACCGATTGAGCGAGTCGGTCCGCGCAAGGTCGCTTACCCACGCCGCCGCCCGCGTCACGCGCGCGCGGCGCGAACGCGGCGCCGAGTCGCGTGTTATGGTCGCCGCGTGCGGCTGCTGACGACCCTTCACGCCTTCGTCTTCGTGCTCGCCGGCGGTTGCGCGGCGTCGCATGCCACTTGGGTGCCGGTGCGCGACGCGCCGGCGCTGGCCGCGGCCGTGCGCGCCGAGACGCAGCACGCGTGGGCCGCTTATCGTCGTCATGCCTGGGGTCACGACGAGCTACTGCCGCTCAGTCGCGCCGGCCGCGACTGGCATAAGGGCTCGCTCCTGATGACACCGGTCGACGCGCTCGACACGCTGCTCATCATGCATCTCGATACCGAAGCGAACGAGGCGCGCGCGCTCATCGATAAAGAGCTGTCCTTCGATCAGGATATTTCGGTCAAGACATTCGAGATCACCATTCGCCTATTGGGCGGTCTCTTGTCGGCATATCAAATGACCGACGATCGGCGGCTGCTCGAGCTGGCCACCGATCTCGGCCGGCGCTTGGCGCCCGCGTTCAATTCGCCGACGGGAATGCCCTATACGAACGTCAATCTGCGCACGGGCGCCGTCAGCGGACCGCACTCGAACCCAGCCGAAATCGGCACGCTGATATTGGAATTCGGTACGCTCTCGCGGCTCACGCACGACCCACATTATTACGAGCTGGCCAAGCGAGCGCTGCGCGCCTTATGGCAGCGACGCTCGCCGATTGGGCTCGTCGGCGAGGAGATCGACGTCGAGAGCGGGCGCTGGATCAGTTCGATCGCGCACATCTCCGGCGGCATCGACTCTTATTACGAATATCTCGTCAAAGGCGCGCGCCTGTTCGACGACGCCGAGCTGGCGACGATGGCCAAGGAGATGTTGGCGGCCGTCAATCGCTATTTGGCCGACGAGACGCCGAGCGGCCTTTGGTATGGCTACGTCAATATGGATACTGGTAAGCGCACCGATACGCTCTATGGCGCGCTCGACGCGTTCTATCCGGCGGTGCTCGTGCTGGCCGGCGACGACGAGCGCGCGGCGCGGCTGCAGGCGTCGTCGTATCGCATGTGGCGCGTGGCCGGATTGGAGCCCGAAGTATACGATTATCGCGCCGAGCGGATTACGGCGCCGGGTTATCAATTGCGGCCCGAGATCATCGAATCGGCTTATTACCTATATCATCGAACGCGCGACCCGCAATATCGCGAAATGGGGCGTACGTTCTTGCGCGATATCGAGCGCTATTGCCGGACGGACGACGGATATGCCGCGATCAGCGACGTGCGCGACAAGTCCAAGCGCGATCGCATGGAGAGCTATTTCTTCGCCGAGACCCTGAAGTATCTTTATTTATTGTTCGCGCCCGATAAGGTATTGCCGCTCGCCGATGTCGTCTTCAATACCGAGGCGCATCCGTTACGCCGCGTGCGCTGAGCATCACTCGCATTCGCAGCACAGACGGTCGCTCGAAAGTGGGAAATGACGCGGCTTGGTCAGTCGTCGGACGTGACGATGCGGGCGATGGCGGTGAACGGGACCCATTGCGTGAACGTCTTGGCCGGGAACGGCGGCAGTCCCTTGCGGGGATTGCCGGGATCGGCCGGCCGCGTGTAGGTCACGGCGACGACGCCGTCTTGCGAGGACGTGACATTGCCTTTGACGTTGTCGCCGTTGATGAGGAAGATGGTGATAGTTTTATCACCAAAGCTGCTGAAGAGGTCCACGAGAGCCTTCGCCATGGCGCATCCTAGGCTGGCGCCCGTCGGTCTGGCAACTGCGCGACGCGGGTGCGGCGCTGGCCGTTTTGGCGAGTTTTGGGATGTCGCGGTCGCCGTTCGAGTGAGCAAAGAACGGCCTCGAGACCCGAAGAGGAAGATCGCGCTCGCCCGTCCACCTCGAGTGCGAGACTGTCGAATCGCCGGCGTGCAGGCGCGAGGTTGTCCGGCAACAGCTGTCGCGCCGAGTCATCGACCGCTCCTTCGCCCGGTGCCAGGATATTGGCCTCGAGAAGGTGCTGCATGTCCGAGCAGGCGAGCGTCTGCCGCCACGCTACCCGGCAAGTCCATGCTCCCTATCATCACTCGTGTGAACCACGAGCATGAAGTCGACCGGCTTGTTGCAGAGGCGCTCGCGCGGCAGGAGATGGATGGGGAGCGGCTGACCAATCGATGCCGCATCGCCCTGCTTCTGGTCGGTGGCCTCGATTTGGCGTTGGTATGGAATCAGCAGACGCCCGCCGCGGCTCGCTTCTTCTTGATCCACGGCCTATGCGTGTGTGCCTTCGCCGGAGCCGTGGAGTGGACCCTTTACGACCGTCACCGCTATCTGCCACGCCTCATGTATCTCACCGTGTTCATCGACGTCAGTTATGTCTTTGCCTACACAGTCGCGAGCCTGCTCAATCATTCGGGCGTCTATGCCATTTACCGCTCGCCGTTCATGTGGCTGCTTTTGGCGACAGTGAATGCACTCTCCGGCCTGCGCCATCGCGCGTCCGCCAGTCTTCTCGCGGGTGGCCTGACGCTCGTGTACGGCGGTCTTCAGCTGCTCGGCGTCATGGCCGTGCCGGTCGAGTGGTCGCACAGCCTGGAGTTTGTCGGTCGGCGGCTCAACCTTGCCAACGCTGTGCAGACCATCGTGCTGGCCTCGGTTCCGGCGTGGGTGGCAGCAGTGGTGGCGAACCGCTCTCGGCAGCTCGTGGTTCGTGAGGCCCGCGCCGCGGCGGAACGAGCGTCGCTTGAAGAGCGGCATCGCTATGCGATTAAGGAATTGGACGCGCTGCGCGAGCTCGCCAACGCCAAGGATCGCTTCCTCAACATTGCGTCACACGAGCTGCGCTCGCCGATAGCGGCCTTGCGCATGACGGTGCAGCTGGCCGCCGTCCAGCCCGATCAGGTGACGGATCCCGACAAAGGGGCCACATTCCTCGCGCGCCTCGAGCGTCAATCCACGCGCCTTACGCATCTCGTCGACCAACTTCTCGAGACGGCTCGGCTCGGACGCGAGCTCCCACTCAACCCGGAGACGTCCGACCTGGCGCAGCTTTGCCTCAACAGCATTGAAGCGCTCCCCCGCGATCGCAACCAAGTGCTGCTCGAGAGTGCCGAGTCGCTCGTCGGCATCTGGGACCCGCTGCGCATCGAGCAGGTCATCACCAACCTATTGTCGAACGCATTGCGCTATAGCCCACCCGGAGCGCCGGTGCGGCTGAGCGTGAGCGCCACGGCCGAGTGGGCAATCGTCACCGTCTCCGATCGGGGAATGGGCATTCCACGGAGCGAGCTCGGACGCCTCTTCACGCCGTTCTTTCGCGCCGAGAACGCTCGCAAGACGCACGGCGGCGGGCTCGGGCTCGGCCTCTACATCACGCATGAGATCGTCCGTCGTCACGGCGGAAACATCCGCGTGATGTCCGAAGTCGGCCTGGGAACGACTTTCGTGGTCGAGCTCCCTCGATAGCTGAACGGCCACATCGTGCACGGGCCTTCGGCAACGGCGGCGGCCCGCGGCGCGGCGCCGCGACGGTCGCAGCGAACCCACACGCCGGGACGGCAGATCCGCGGTGTCGACTGTCGTTTCCGGGCAACCTGCGATTGCACGCGTTTTGCATCGCCGCACCTTATAGATCTATGCGGCCGATGATTCGACCCAATCCCGTCTCGTGCAGTCTCGATCTGCGTTCGGCGCTCGAGGCGATGGACGATCTCGCCTTCGTATTCGATGCGAATACGGAGCTCGTCTTCGTCAATCGAGCGGGGTTGCATATGTTCGGCTTTGCCAGTCTGGAAGAGGTGCGCCATGACATCGCAGGAGCGAGCCGCCTCGTTCGCGTCGTTCGAGTGTCCGGACACCATATCGCCAGGCCATTGGACCTCGTCCGGCAGGCGCTCGCCGGCGAGAAGGTGATCGAGGATCTCGAGCGCGCCGAGCCACTCGATGGCAGGCCTCATGTCATTCTGCGCATGACGCTCAATCCAATCATCGACGCCAATGGCGTCGCCGTCGGCGTGCTCAAGATCGGCCACGACGTCACGTTCGAGCGAGAGCTCGCGGAGCTCAAGGAGGACTTCGTTCGCGTCGCGTCGCATGAGCTGCGCACGCCCGCCGCGATCCTGCGCCTCGCGGCAAACAGACTGCTGTCGAGTGAGGCGCTCTCGCCCGACGAGCTACGGAAGCGCGCCGAGACAATCGACCGGGCGACGCGCCGAATCGAGTGCATTTCGTGCAGGCTCGACGACATGGCCAGCATCTCCGGCGGAGCGGGAATCGTCCTCGACCTGGCTGAGGTGAGCCTGGACGCCATCGTTGCCGACGTGGTCGCCCGCCTCGACGGACCGGAAGCCGGCCGCGTCCATCTTTCGTCGACGCCGGCGTCGGTACGCGGCGACGCCAGGCGACTACGCCAAGTCATCGCGAGCGTGCTCGACAACGCGCTTCGCTATTCGATGGCGCCGGCGCCCGTGGAGGTCGCCGTGAGCGCGAACGACGAGCTAGCGGAGGTGGCGGTCGTCGATCACGGCGTCGGCATTCTGCCCGACCGGCGCACCCACTTGTTCGAATCGTTTTATCGCGCGCACAACGGCGCGCCATTCGATCGGGGCGGCTTAGGCGCCAGCCTATACCTGGCCGCTCAAATCATGCGGGCGCACGAAGGACGCATTTGGTTCGAGCCCAACGCCAGCGGAGGGAGCATCTTCCGGATAGCGCTCGACACGACTCGCGGCGCCGAGGAATGATTCGACTGCGTATACGACACTGGCCTAAAGGAATTCTCGGCTGGGATACCCGGATCGATCGACCGCGCGGGCCGCTCGAATGGATCTTGGCGAATGTTGTAGGCTACCGACCGAGGCCGCCTCTATGATGTCGCGGGCAACGTCTGGGACGTGGTGCCGCGATTGTATCGACCCGACTACTACGTCTCTCTGACGGCGATGAATGCGATCGCGCGCAATCCGACGGGGCCGAACCGATCGTTCGATCCCGACGAGCCGACCGAGCAGAAGCGGGTACAACGCGGCGGATCGTTCCTGTGCACCGATCAATATTGCTCGCGCTATCTCGTCGGCTCGCGCGGCAAAGGCGAAGTCTCGACCGGCGGCAATCATCTCGGCTTCCACTGCGTGCAGTCGCGTTAGAGGACACGAGCGACGACGACGATGGCGTGAACGCCGCCAGCCCGGACTGCGAGCCACGACGACGTGCGCGACTGCGGCGCGCCGCATGACGAGTGTCGTCTGCCGAGTCATCTCCGCCGAAGAAGTCGCGCCGCCTACGCGACGGCGCTCATTCGCCGGCTGTCATTCGACGAACAGGGTGGGCGCGCTTGGCTCGTGATGCGTCATTCGGCGAGCGTCGTGCACAGGTTCTCCTCGCGACCGACGTGCACCGGCAGGGTCTGCACGCCGCTCGCGCTGTAGTCGACCACGAAGACGCCGTCGAGCACCCACATTCCTTGCGCCAGCGGGCTGCCGAAGAACGCGACGGCGACGGGCCCGGCATAATCCCACTGCGCCGAGCCGTCTTGCCCCCACTGCACGAGCGCGTCGCCGCTCAGGTTGCGCGTGACCGCGACGCCGCTCTCGACGTTCGTGAACTTATAGACGAGCGCGCCCTTGTAAGCCTGTCGACGCGGGCTGCCGTCGGGCCAGGTCTGCAGGATCTTCGTGACCACCTCGTCCTCGACGACGTCGGCCTGCAGCGTGAACGCGCACAGCCCGCCGGCGGGAATCGTGAACGACTCCTGCGGCGAGCGCTGCCAACCTGGCGGCACGACGGACGCCGCCTCGCCGGCGCGCGCTCCCGATGTGACACCGCTCACGACCAATGAGGCGACAAACGCTGCTGCGACTGCGGAAAAGCTTCGCATTCCGACCCTCCTACCAATAAGGGCCCGGCGCGCCGCCAATCGGCTCACGAATTCGTGCTTCGCGCTTCGCCAAAATGCAAATCGACGGCGAAAGCGGGCTCGCGGGCGATCGCGCCTCGGAAAACCGGGCCCGGATTAATGTGGCCTGCCCGAGTGATCTGCCCGACGGGCGCGGCGCCGTCGTAGGGCGCGGCCAACTGCGACTCCAGCTCGTCCGTCGCCGTCGACTGCCGACGATAGCCGGCGGCAGCGCGTCCATCCGCGCGCGGATATTCGGCGGCCGCCCCTTGCGCGCATGCCGCCACCGTCGAACACTACCGAACGCGAGGTCATCGTGAAGCTACAGCTCATCAGCCATCCCGTGTGTCCGTATGTTCATCGCTCGCTCATCACGCTGCTCGAAAAAGGCGTGCCGCACGAGCTCACCTACATCGATCTGGCCAACAAGCCCGACTGGTTCAAGCAGCTGTCGCCGCGCGGCAAGATCCCGCTCTTGGTCGTCGACGGTCAGACGCTGTTCGAATCGGGCGCCATCAACGAGTTCCTCGACGAGACGCACGCGCCGCGGCTGCTCTCGGACGACGCCATCACGCGGGCTCGCGAGCGCGCCTGGATCGAGGTCGCCAACGACGTCTTCGCGTCGCATTTTCGCCTGCTCTCGGCGCCGACCGCCGCCGATTACACCGCGGCGCAAGCGGCGCTCGACGGCGCGCTGGCGGCGCTCGAAGGCAGCGTGCGCGCGCCCTTCTTCGGCGGCGACCGGTTCTCGCTCGTCGACGTCGCGATGGCGCCGGCGTTCCTGCGTTTCGCCGTCTCCGAAGCGCACGGGGCGCCGCCGCTCTTGACGGCGTTCCCCAGGCTCGCCGCCTGGAGCCGGGAGCTCCTGGCGCGGCCGTCGACGACGCGCGCCGTGCCCGCCGACTTCGCCGATCACTACTTGACGCTGCTGCGCCAGCGCGGCGGTCACCTCGTCAAAGCGATCATGAAGCTCGGCTGAACGCTTACGGCGACTACGTCTTCACCAACTGGTCGCGCAGCCGTCGACTAGGACGCGGCACACTCCGCGGCATGTTGTTGCTCAAAAGCAAGATCGACCGGGCGCTGGCGTTCGTGCATGCCGCCATCGAGGATCCGACGGACGCGCCGCTGCGCGACGCCAACCAACACGCCGCCGAGGTGCTCGAGGATCTCGACACCTTCGCCATTCGCCCGGAATTACGCGGCGAAGTGGCGCAGCTGACGATCGCGCTGCAGACGCTCAAGAAGATCCTGTGGCAGCAGCCGAACGCGCTCCTGACGTCGCTGCCGCTGATCACGCAGACCGACCGCATGGCCACGCGCACGCTGCCGTCGATGTGACCGCTCGCCGACTCGGCCGCGGCGACGTCAGCGCGCGGCAAGTCGGCGAACGCCATGCAACATCGCCGCGACCGCCAGCAATCCCGTAACAATCGGCTCAGGCAGCGGCGTCGCCGCTTGGCATTTTCCAGGCGCAGCTTCCTCATCGCATGTAAACGATCGTTTACTTATCGCAGCAGCCGCGGTCGCGGCCGACGTTCAGTTACGCTCGCCGCCGCGTTTGCTCCTGATCGGGCGTATCCAATTCGATTAGTGAGTCACCGACCGGCTGCGCGAGAGATTCAGAGCTTACTGCACGCCTCGTCGAAATAGGCCCACACGAGCGCGCTGCCGCCGTCTACGTCGCTGCTCGGAGGATACAATCCGCCGACGAAGCAGGAGCTCCCGCCGTATCCGCAGCGCTTTCCTGCGACGTTGCACGGGGTCGACCCAGTGCGGCGAGTAATCGGGTCGATATCCACGAACGCTTACGCCGTTCGACTGTTACAGGAAGTGAATGGGGAACGTCGGCGGCGGCAAGAACGGCGGATACATGATGGAGTCCGTCCAATCCCCGTCGAGGATGGTTTCCGTGCCCGAATAGTTACCGTAATAATCGGGCGCAATCGACAGCGCAATGCCGACGAGGACGGGGCCGTTTCCGAAGTCCTCGAGGCAAGGCCCGCCCGAATCGCCGGGCGCCAACATCGCATGCGTCGCATTCTGCATGACGTTCCAGGTGCCGGTCGTCGTATTGAGCGGGCCGGCGGTCATCGTCGCCGATAACAGATTCGTGCCCGCCGTATTGTCGATGGTGTTCTCGGAAGTCTGCTGTCCCCAGCCATAGCAGGTGACCGTGCCGCCCGGCGTCGGCCCCAACGACACTGAAGGCATGCCCCAATTCTGATGCTGCGCAGAGAACGTCGCCGGCTTGGCCAGCTTGATCAGCATCTGGTCATACGTATGCGGGCTCGTATGATTGTTGTATTTAGGATCGAGATAGATTGCGCTCGCCTGAATCCATCCCGACGAATATTGGCTGGCTGACTGCACTTCGGTCTGCGCGGCCGTGTATGTGATGACGCCGGCGCTGTTCTCGAAGCAGTGCGCCGCGGTCAGCACCCATTGCGGATCGAGGAATACGCCACTGCAACTGAAGCCATTGACGAGGTTGTCGCCCACGAAGACGAGCGCGTTCCATTCGGTGCTGTCGTCGGGATAGGGCACCGGCGTGCCTTTGACGATGGCCTCTTGCTCGCTCGCCGTCGGCGGCAGGCCCGTGCAGGCCGTCGCGCCCAGAGTCGGCAAACATAACAGTGCGGCCAGGATGTGTCGTTTCACTGGGTCTCCTCGAAGCTGAGGAGCGCAATAGAGCACGCGCAGCCGCGCCGCACCGGTGAGCGTGGTCACGACCGTCGTGTCGATAGTGATTCCGTAAGCTCGTGCCAGGCGTAAGAGCCGCTCGACGAAACGCCGAGCAGACATGGGACGAACACCTGGTGCGTCCTAGGTGCGTCTTTACGAACTGGAGCTCGCCGGCATCCGGTTCGCTTCCTCGACGGATCGGTCCGCTGGTTTTCTAGAGATGGCGCGCTTCCTAGCGCGGCGCCGCAAGCTGACGACGCAGTTGGCGCGCTCTCAAATGCCGATACCGACTTTGAGCGTGAACGTATCGCCGGTCAGGTTCTTGTAGGCCATTCCGCCGCTCGGGTTTTGCATCATCGTCAATACGTCGACGCCATGCCACGGCGAGCGCATCCAGCCGGCGGCTATCGACAAATAACTGCGTCCATACATATACGTTTCAATGCCGGTCTCGATACCGCCGCCGTATATCCACGTCGTCGCCGATTGTCCCGAATAGGTCGTGCCCGCGACCGTCAACGCGCCTTCCAATTGTCCCGACAATATGCCGCCGACGAAGCGGCCTTCGAGGAATGGCGTGACGCGCATTGGATATTGAATGCCGGCGTTCAACCCCAATAAGCCGTAGCCGAGCTTGACCGGCGTGGTGGCGAACGTCGCGCCGCCGCCGCCGCCTTCGAGCTCGACGCCGACCCGCAGCCAACGGCGCGACAGCGCATAAGCGTCGACTTGCGCGCCGTCGAGCCAGAGCTGTCCGCCTTGCAAGCCGCTGATCGCGAACAGTCGATAGGACGCTTTTAGGCGCGGCACGGGCCGGTCATGCTTCGGCGTCTCGACGACGCTGCCGGCGGCCTCAGCGTCACCATCGGCGCGCGCCGTGCCGATCGTCGATAGGGAGACAATCGTCGCGGCGAGAAGAATTCGACACCATTCGCCCATGCCTGTCGGTAGCGATGGGTTCGCCGGGCGTTCACGTCACGCAGGCCATGAATGCTTCTCGACTGACGCGCGACAAACAAGGACTCGGCGATAGCTCGCGCGGCGCCGCTCAGGCGATCGCGGGCGCGACGAGGCGCTGGTCGCGCGGCTCCGGCATGAGGAAGTGGAGGCGGCGCCACCGCGGCAATCGCTGCCAGAACAGGCACGCGCTCCCGCTCGATGCACGATGACGCCGGCGCTGACCTGACTCACGCGACGCGCCAACGCCGACCGCGGTCGTGATGGCGCGTCGCGTGCGGTTGAAGCGACCCGTCCCGCGCGTCACATCTGCGATGACGAGCGCGGACACGGGATCGCGCCCGCTCGATCGGAAGAGCGCTAGACCTGCGCGAAGCCGCCGTCGACGAACAGCTCGGTGCCGGTCACGTAGCTCGCGGCGTCCGACGCCAGGAACGACACGGCCTTGGCGATCTCCTCGGCGCGACCCAGACGCCCGAGCGGCACCGCGCCGGCGTACGCCGCCTCCAGCTGCGCGCCCTTCGCGCCCGTCAAAACCTCCAAGCCCGGCGTCAAAATCGGGCCCGGGCTGACGACGTTGACGCGGATCTTGCGCTCCTTCAAATCCGTCGTGAAGGTGCGCGCGAACGACCGCAAAGCGGCCTTCGTCGCGCTGTAGACGGCGTTGTTGCCGAGCCCCTTCGAGCCGACCACCGACGAGCACAAGATGACGGAGCTGCCGTCGCGCAGGAGCGGCAGCGCCTTTTGCACGGTGAAGAGCGCGCCTTTGACGTTGATGTCGAAGTGGCGATCGAACTCCTCCTCGGTGATGGCGCCCAGCTTTTGGTAGGCGGCCACGCCGGCGTTGGCGAACACGATGTCGAGCCGTCCTTTTTGTTTTTGGATCGCCGCCATGACGCGGTCGAGGTCGGCGAGCTTGGCGACGTCGCCGACGATGCCGGTGACGTTCTTGCCGATGGCGGCGACGGCGTCATCGAGCTCCTTTTGCCGGCGCGCCGTGATGAAGACGTAGGCGCCATCGGCCACGAACTGGTGCGCCGTGGCGAGGCCGATGCCGCTGTTGCCACCGGTGATGAGTGCCACTTTATCGGTCAATGCGCCCATGGGTCGTTCTCCTTGGTGAGCTAATGATGATGTTTGACATCGAACGTTATGATGATTAGTATCAGCATTAGCAATGTCAAGGCACGAAGGAGCGCAATCGTGAAGCTGTCTAAAGAGCAAGCGGCCCGTAACCGCGAGCAGATCCTGGACGTGGCGTCGCGGCTGTTTCGGCAGCGCGGCATCGACGCGGTGTCGGTCGCCGAGGTGATGGACGCGGCTGGCTTCACGCACGGCGGGTTCTATAATCACTTCGCCGACAAAGGCGCGCTGGCCGTCGAGGCGGTGTTGG
The DNA here is from genome assembly GCA_963785725.1 of uncultured delta proteobacterium. Lineage (GTDB taxonomy): Bacteria > Myxococcota_A > Polyangia > Palsa-1104 > Palsa-1104 > JAQBQH01. The sequence goes on from CAWAWS010000020.1 coordinate 109,941, forward strand.
CGACGTTCGAGCAGTCGGTGAGCGCGCTCGAGCGGGCGACGACCGACGGCGTGGACGCGTACGTCAAGGGCTATTTGTCGCCGGCGCATCGGGACGGCGACGGCTGTCCGGCCACGTCGCTGGCGCCGGAGGCGGCGCGGCATCCCGAGGTGCAGGCGGCGTATGCCGACGGGCTGGAGGCGATGATCGAGATGTTCGCCGAAGCGCTCGCGCGCAGCGGGCAGGTGGCGGCGCGGGAGGCGCGGACGCAGGCGGTGCGGAAGCTGAGCGAGCTGGTCGGCGCGCTGACGCTGGCGCGGGCGGTGCGGACGGCGGAGCCGAAGCTGTCGAACGAGATTCTGCGGGCGAGCCGCGAGCCGTAACAGCGGGCGGCCGCCTGCTTTGACATCGGCGCGAGCGGCGACACCGGCGCGCCCCAAGCCGCGCACTCGCGCGACCGGCTGGGCGGTCACCAAACGTAGCGGCGGATTCGGTCGCGCCAGGTCGCCGCCAACGCGACTGGCCGCGGCCGGTCGGGCCGGTCGGACCCATGGAATGCCGGGAGCTCGCCTGCCGTCTGACAGAGCTGCACCGGCGGGCCGAGCGGCTGCCGAAACACCAGCGTCGCCGCGTGGCCCGGCGGCCGCTGCCAGCGACCGGCGCGCCAGCTGACGACGCGCGGCGCGGCCCGTCCGTGCGGATGCGCCACCACCCGAACGAACGACGTCTGCGGATCCTTCAGCAGCAGCCGCACCGTCGACGACTGGCTTCGCGTGCGCGACAACACGACGTCGCGCCCGTGCGGCGTATCGGCCGTGGCCTCGATCTGCTGCCCAGCGAGCGGTCGGGCGAAGGTCAGCTCGACGGCGTCCCAGCCGACTCCTGACAACGGCAGCTCGAAAGCGATGCTTCCGAGCGACGGCCGCCACGTCACGGGCGCGGCATAGTCCTCCTGCCATGCCAGCGCCCGCTCGCCCGGACGATACTGATCGACGTCAATCGGCGCCGCCAGCTGCGAGGCGCCAGCCGGCAGCGCGACCTCCTTCCAGCCCGGCGTCGCGTCGGCGGGTGTCCAGCAGAAGCGCACCGGCCGACACGCCGGTAAAATGACAGCCATCATCATGAGCGGCACGGCGCGAAAGCTCGCTTGCCGGCGCAGGCTCGCGTCTTTGATGATCATCGTCATCATTGACGTGAATAATCGGAAGCGACTTCGCGGTCGCCGGCGGGGCGCGTCTTCGATGATATGCGTCATCATTCGCTCGCGGCCGATCACGTGCGCGCCTGGCGGCTACGCTGGCGTAGCGCGGCGCTGCCGACGAGCAAGAGACCGGCGCAGCCGAGCACGCCGACGCGCAAGATGCCGTCGAGATGGGACATGTCGTAAAAGAGCGCCTTGGCGACGGCGAAGGTGACGACGAGCAGCCCGGCTTGCGTCAGGCGGCGCTCCCGGCGCTCGTGGCCCATGAGGTCGAGACCGAGGCCGACGACGAGCCAGGCGAGCGTCAAGATGAGCCGGCGCCCGACGTGCTCGGCGGCGACCCCGAGCGTGAAGACCCAATAATAGAGGGCGGCGGACGTCATGAGGCCGATGAGCGTCGTCGGGAAGACCACGCGCGCCGGCAGCGGTCCGGGCGCGGCCGAGAGGTAGCGACGAGCGAGCGTCGCGACGCAGGCGGCGACGGCGATGCCCATGATCGCCAAGAGGAGGAGCGGCCGCGCCTGCGCGGGGCTCGGCTGCGCGACGTTGGCGACGACGACGAGCCACGCGCCACCGACGACCGTGCAGCCGAGCAGCAGCGCCAGGCCGAGGTCCGGCAGGACGCGCGGGCGCTGCGTCACTTGCGCGGCGAGCGCGGCGAGCGCGGTGGCGAGCAGGAGATAGTCGGCGTCGACGTTCAAGTCGTGCCAGACGAAGTAGCCGGCGAGCGTCAACAAGAGCGCGCCGGCGATGGCGAAGCCGCGCGCGTCGCTGCCGGTGGACGGCGCCTGACGCAAGTCGGGGTCGTGCGGGGTCGGGTTTTCCATGGGATCCTCCGTTGCCTCGACACGAAGGATGCGCAGCGGCTGTGGCACGACGACGGGAACGCGGTGAATGATTGCGGGACAAGTCGTGGCCAAGTTGTGGCTGCGGCAGCCGCGTGTGCGCGGCGTCGACGACCGTCCGCGACGGCAGGCGGCGCCCGTGGCGGCAACGTCGGGCCGCCACTGCCGACGGGACGACTACGCCGGGACGTCGGGCAAGGTCACGGCGAAGGTCGCGCCCCGCTCGGTCGACGGCTCGAGCGTGACCGTCCCGCCGTGCGCGACGGCGATCGCCTGCACGATCGACAGGCCGAGCCCCGTGCCCGGCGCCACGCCTTCGGGACGGCGCGTGTAGAAGCGGCGAAAGATGTTCTCGCGATTGCCCGCCGACACGCCGGGACCGAAGTCGCGCACGCGCGTCACGACGCGCTCGCCGTCGCGCACGGCCTCGATGAACACGGCGCGGCGCGCGCCCGGCTGCACCAGCGCATTGTCGACCAGGTTGCGCACGAGCTCGGCCCAGCGACGAGGCACGACCACCACTTGCCGCGCGTCGGGCGCCACTTCGGCTTGCAGCTCGACGTCGGCCCAGCGCGGATCGCGGCGATATTCGTCGACCAAGCCGTCGAGAAACGCGCGGTAGTCGAGCCGTTCGCGCGGCTCGTCGGGCAGGCTGACCTCGAGGCGCAAGAGGTCGAGCAGCGCATCGATCGAGCGACGCAGGCGCTCCACCGCTTCGGCGATATGGCCGGCGACGAGCGCGCGCTTCTCCGGCGTATCCTTTTGCGTCGCGCCGATGAGCTCCGCCGAGGCGGCGATCGTCGCCAGCGGGTTCTTGAACTCGTGGGCGACGTCGGCGCCGAGCTCGGCCGTCTGGCGCCGTCGGGCTTCGAGATCGTGCGCCAACGACGTCATGGCGCGCGCCAAGTCGCCGATCTCGTCGGCGCGATCGAGCAGGCGCGGGTCGGCGAGCGGCTCGGCCGGATAGCGACGCGCGGCGCGCGCCAGGCGCGCCAGCGGCGTCGCCACGCGGCGGCCGAGAAAGAGGCCGAAGGCCGCCGCGAACACCAGCTCGTAGAGCGCCAGCCGCCCGAGCTCGCCGCGCAGGACGATGAGCCGACGAACGCCGCGCCGCGACCCCTTTTCGAGATAGACGACGCCGTTCGGGCGCGGCACGGCGAGCGCGAACAGCACCGTCTCCGCCGACGGGGAGAGCCGCTCGGCGAAGGCGCGGTGACCGGCGAGCGCCTGCCGGACTTCATCGCGCGTGGCGAGCGGGCCGAGCGCACCGTCGAGCTCGGCGAGCCGCTCGCGGGCGGCGCGCTCGTCGAGGCCGCGCTCGACCCACGCCGTGACGCGGCCGAGCGGCGACGGCGACAGCGCCTGCTCGCTCGTCCCCGAGTCGGCGATGGCGGCGCCTTGGTCGTCGAGCAGGCGGATTTCGACGTGCTCGCGGCGGGCGACGGGCGCGATCGTCGTCGCGTCCAGCGGCGCCGCCAGCAGCGTATCGGCGAGCCGCTGCAGCTGCGCACGCTGCTCGCCGACGAGCAGCCGTTCGTAAGCGTAAGCGACGGCGACGAGCACGAGCGGCAGCAGCGCCAGCCCGAGCGCGCCGGCGTAAATGACGCTGCGCACGCTGTGCCGTGCCCGCACGCGTCGCGCCGCCGCAGTCGTCGACGTGGTCGGCGCCGTCGTAACGATGACGGTCGTCATTTATAGCGATAGCCGACGCCGAAGACGGTCTCGATCTCGTCGAAGTCGGGATCGATCGCGCGGACCTTCTTGCGGATGCGCTTGACGAAGGTGTCGATGGTGCGGTCGGTCGTGGTGACGTCGCTGCCGCGGACGAGATCGAGCAGGCGATCGCGCGACAGCACGAAGCCGCGCTCGCGCGCCAAGACCAGCAGCAGCTGCAGCTCGGAGCGCGTCAGCTCGACGGGCTGGCCGCGCCAACGAACGGCGAAGCGGCGCAGATCGACCTGCAGCTCGCCGGCGACGACGACCTCGGCGCCGTCGCGCCTGGACCCGCCGGCGCTCCGGCCGGTCGCCGCGCCGGCGTCAGCGCGGATGGACGCGCCGGCGCCTTGGCCGGTGGTCACGCCACCGCCGTGGCCGATTGTCGCTCCGGCGATGTCGCCGCTGCTCGCGCCGCCGTGGCCGCCGCTCGTCGCGCCGCCGGTGCCGCCGCTGCTCGCGCCGTCGTGGCCGGCGGCGGCGCCAACCGCATCGGGCCTGGGCGAGACGCGGCGGTCGATGGCGCGGATGCGGGCGCACAGCTCGCGCGTCGAGAATGGCTTGGTGACGTAGTCGTCGGCGCCCATGTCGAGGCCGGCGATGCGGTCGACCTCCTCGGCGCGCGAGCTCAAGAGGATGATGGGCAATCGGCTGCGCGCGCGGATGCGGCGGCAGAGCGACAGACCGTCGAGCTCGGGCAGAAGCACGTCGAGGATGACGAGGTCGGGCGGGTCGCGCTCGATGAGACCGAGCGCGGTGACGCCGTCGTGGGCGGCGACGACGGTGAAGTCCTCCTCGGCCAGCGCGGCAGCGAGAATGCGAACGAGGCTGACGTCATCGTCGACGAGGAGCAGCCGCCGAATCACACCAGCAGCATAACACGGCGCGGCATGCGTCGCCGGGCCAAGCCGCAGACGTCCGACGGCGCGTCGACAGTATCCGGCCGGTCCGAGCTTGGCGCCGACTGAACACGAACCGCCTAGCAGGAGCCGGAGAGAAGCGGGCGAGCGCGCGCCACGACGAGCCTGTCACCCTTGGCCTGCTCTCTTTGGCCCCGCGGATGATTTTTGCACGCAACAGATGATCCCTGAACATCTGCAGCATCGAGACGTATCACTCCGATTCATCGTCCGCGATAGCCACTATTTCGATTGATCACCGACGGGGTTGAAGAGCGCCAGAAGCCGCCGTTGTCGACCAAGTGGAAGCGGCGGTCGTACGCGCGTTCGCATGCTCGAGATTTGCGACGCCTGCAATCAGAGGAATCGCGAGTCTTAGCGCTTACCTTCGACTTTAGCGCAGAGAATGCCTTTGTCTTCGGCTGAGCCGGCGCCACGCGGGCTGAGCGGTCCCGAGAACGATTTGCCCTTGCCGTGCTGCAGCCAGAGCTCGCCGTGAATTTGGCAGCTGCCGTCCGGTTGCCTGTTGACGACAGTCGCGTAGAGATCGCGCCCCGTGGTCCGTCCGAACGCGTCCTTCTCGAGCTCGTCCGCCCAACGACCGAGAATGACCTTCAGGACCTTGCCCGATGGATAATCCTTGGCGTAGGCCTTGGCGACGGCGCTCTCGAGCGCGGCGCTGTGCTGATCGGCTTTGGGCAGCTCCACGCTCGCGACTGCTGCCGCGGCTTTGGCCTTTGACTCTTCCTTCGCCTTCGCCTGTTCGTCCGCCCGCTTCTTATCGTTGCGGTCGTTGGTAATCTGCTCCCACATCTCCGATACCGCGTAGTTGAAACAGAGGCCCTTCGGGTCATCGTGGGTGATATCCGGGTCCCTCAGCTTGTACTGCATGAACTTGTCAGCCAAGCAGTTGGGGATGCGCTTTTCTGCCTCCGCTTTGCACTCGTCCGAGATGCCCGTGCCGCTCTTCTTCGCCGCGGCGACCCAACGCACGGAGCCTCCCCCGGTCCCGATGGCATCGACCTCCTTTTCGCATTTGTAGGCGTCGGCGAGCGAGCCCCACCTCGCAGCCTCCGCCTGCGCGACTGACGTAAACCCGACAGCGATGGCGACCATGACCGAGACATGAACGATCCTACGATTCATCGATTCCCCCTGTTTGAACGTCCGCATGCATTTGGGAATTGCAGCCGCGCCAATGACCCGAGCGCGGAGAGTGGATGGCAAAGCCGGCGGCCCTGAATCCTCGGGCCGTCGACGTGGTCGGGTCACTGGTGGCGCGGGTGTGCTGCAGTCATCCAGAAAATCCAACTTGTGCAGCTCAATCGGTCCGGGCGGATTGCACAGGACAGGCCAAACGTCTCGGACCCGCGCCGACCTGCGAAAGTCGCGAGATTGAGTGTGCGGACACAGCTTCGGAGAGGCGGGACTGGCCAGTGCAATCGCCGGCAAAGTCGCCGTTGCGCACTTACAGATGGCGAGAGTAGCCACTGCTTCTTATTGCCGCATGGGGTCACGCTAGCCTCCCTCGAACGGGTGGCGCTCGCTCCACGCTCCGACATTCGCATCCGACCGCACGCTTCGACATTCACGCGCGCCCACGTCGCCCACCTTCGCTCGGCGTCTGCCGCTCGCGCTCCCCGTCGCGCGCCTCCAGATCGCGTACATTCACACCATGCGCGCCGGCGCCCGCCTATTCCACCGCTCGCCCGCCGCCGCACGATCTCGCGCCGCCCTCCGCTCCCAATGATGACGCCCATCAGCAAACCGCGCGGCGCCGCCGCCCTCGCCGCGCTCGTCCTCACCTTCGCGCTCGCCGGCTACGGCCAGCTGCTCCGGCCCGGCCGCGTCGTCGCCTCGCCCTACTCCGACCTCTTCGCCTACCACTTCGCCGCCAAAGCCGAGCTGCGCCACGCGCTCGCCACCGGCGACAGCCTGACCTGGCGCGAAGATCGCCTCGCCGGCCAGCCCGGCCTCACGCATCCGCAAGCGTCGTGGGGAAATCCGCTGCACGCGCTCTTTTGGCTGCTGCCGCCCGAGCGCGCCGTCGGCCCGACGCTGTTCGCGCTGCTCGTCGCCGCGGCGTTCGGCTGCGCCGCGCTCGCCGGCGCCCTCGGCCTCGGCTGGCCGGCGCGCGCCTTCGCCGCCATCGCCGGCCTGTTCCAGGCCAAGCTCATCCTCGTCGCCTACGCCGGCTGGCTCGGCGTCTGGCCCAGCCTGGCGCTCCTGCCCTGGCTCTTCTACGCGCTCGTCCGCGCGCTCGATCGTCCCGGGCTGCGCTCGACCTTGCGCCTCGGCCTCGTCGGCGCGCTGCTCCTGCACTGCGGCCAGCTGCAGATCGCCTACTACGCCGCGCTCACCGGCGCCGTCTGGGCTGTCGTCCGCCTCGTGGCCACGCGCGGTCGCGACGCCCGCCGCATCCTGCCGACGCTCGCCGCCGCCCTCCTCTTCGCGATCGCCGCCGCCGCCTGGCTGCTCGTGCCGCTCGCCGCCGAAGCCCCACTGCTGACGCGCGCCCACGCCGACTGGCGCTTCTTCTTGAGCGGCCACGCGCTGTCGCTGCACCATCTCCTGACGCTGCTGCGCCCGGAGATCCTCGGCACGCCGCTCGATTGCAGCTATCCCGCCTGGACGCTCTGGGAGGACGAAGCCTACTTCGGCCTCGTCCCGCTCGCCGGCGCCCTCGTCGCGCTCGTGACGAGCGCGCGCCGTCGCCCGTGGGTGCGCCTGCTCGCCGCCAGCTTCGCGCTCACCCTCCTTCTGACCTTCGACTCGCCGCTCTTGCGCGTGGCCTATCTCGCGCTGCCGGGCTTCCGCCTCTTCCGCTGCCCGAGCCGGCTCCTCTTCCTGACGTCGCTGTTCGGCCTCCTCCTCGGCGCTTTCGGCTGCGACACGATCCTGCAGCGGCTCGACGCTCGCCCGCGGCTTCGCTTGTTCGCGCTTATGCTGATGATCGTCATCATTGGCACCGAGGGCATCTACTTCGCCCATCGCTACTTGCCGACCGAGCCCATCGCCAGCGCGCTGCCGCCGAGCCCGGTCGCCGCGCGCATCCTCGCCGAGCCCGGCCGCTTCCGCGTCGCGCTCGTCGGCTTCCCGGCGCAGATGACGTGGCCCGTGCGTCCGGCGCCGCTCATGCAAGTCGGCGGCTACGACTCCTACGGCTTCGTCCACTATCGCGACTACTTCGAACGCATGCGCACGGGCGCGCCCGCCGTCGCCAGCGCGCAGAGCTGGGTCGAGCTCGATCGCGTGGCGCGCTGGGATCTCCTCGACGCGCTCGCCGTCCGCTTCGTCGTCGCGCCGGCGTCCGTGCAGCTGCCGGCCGAGCGCTTCGACGTCGTCGGTGTCTTCGACGAGGAGCCCGTCTTCCTCCTGTTCGACGGCATCGCCCACGCCCGCGTGCGTTTATGGCGCAACCGCAACGCCGCGCCCTTCGCCGAAGTGTGGCATCCCGGCTGGCGCGCCACCGTCGACGGCCGGCCCGCGGCCGTCGAACGCAGCGACGGCGCGCTCGTCCACGTCGCCACGCCGCCCGGTCGCCACGACGTCCGCTTCCGCTTCGTCCCGCTCGGCTGGCCGACCGCTCCCATCGTCAGCCTCGTCGCAGCGATGGCGTGGCTGTACGGCCTCTTTCGCGCGCTTCGCCGTCGACCGAGCGGCTAGCGCCGCGCCGTCCGCCGCCGCGCCGCAGTCGCATGCGACGCGACGACGACTCAGCCTTTGAGCGCCGTCAGCGCCACCGACGGAATCTTCCACCAGCGCGGCGCCGCTTCGAAGCGCGTCACCACCCGCCCCAACGCCAAGCTGTTCTTGTGATCGGTGAACCACGCCGGCGTCGGCTTCATGATGAACGGCGCGCGCACCACCGACTTCTGCGGATGATCGACGAGCAGGCCGTTGTGCACGACGCCCTGTCCCGACTGAATGTCGTGCGACGGATGGCCGGGGAATGCGCCCCAAGTCGCGTTGACGAGGCCGTAATTCAAGCCGCTCCAGCAGTTGACCGCGATGGCGCCGTAGCGCAAGGCGGCGATGGCGCTCTCGACCTCGCCGCCCAGCTCCTTCTCGGTGCGCGGGTCGACGAGCAGGTTCATCGACAGCGTGCCCCAGCAGCGATCGTTGGCGAACGGCACGGCCAGGCCGAGATATTCGCGCGCGTCTTTGGCGTCGAGGTCGACGAACGACATGATGCCGCACCACGGCTCCTCGGCGAGCGCGTATTCGCCCGGCTTGTCGCTGACGCCTTCGAGGATGGTCCACGGCAGCGCCGTCGGATCGCCGACCGTGCCCAAATCGGTGTGGCGCGGATAGGCGCGCGTGAAGCGCTCCCACGTCGCCTTCGCCGTTGGATAGTAGGCGCGGCGCGTCGGCGTCGCCGCCAGCTTGGCTTTGACGGCGGCTTCGAAGCGATCGCGCAACGCCCAGCCTTTGGCGAGCACGATGAGCCGCGCGCCGTTGCAGTTGAAGCCGCAGTTGTAGGCGAGCATCGACGCGACCTGGCGCGCCTGATAGTCGAGCTCGGCGTCGGACCACGCGCCCGGCACGACGAGCACCGGCGAGACGCAGCCGAGCTCGGACGTGATCGTCTTGGCGATGCGCGGCGTCCGCGCCTTTTTGCGCGCCGCGCCCTCCTCGCCGACGCCGTACAAGATGGCGTCGTGGGCGGCGGCCGAGCCGGTGATGTGGATCGAATGGACCATGGGGTGGTCGGTCAAGTGCTGGCCGACCGAGATGCCGCCGTAGGCGACGCGCAGGTAGCCGGCGTCGATGAGCGGGCGGAACGCCTCTTCGATGACCGGCCCGATCTGCTCGTTCACCGGGTTCATCTTGAGCAGGCACACTTCATCGTCGACGACGAGCTTGTAGAGCACGTCCATCGCCGGAATCGACGACTGGTTGCCGGCGCCGAGCACGACCGAGATGCCGCCCGCGCCGCCTTTGCCGGCCGCCTTCTCGCGGTAGATTTTGCCTTGCGTCGGCGTCTGGCCGGGCTCGATCCAGATGTCGCAGGTGATGCCCGCGAACAAGATCTTGTCGATGGCGCCCTGCGGAAAGACGCGCGCGACCCACTGTCCGTCGGGCCGCTGCCACGTCTTCGGCAACTTCGGCTGACCGCCGGCCTCGAGCGCTTCGGCATAGAGGCGCAGGTTGCGCATGACGGCCAGCGTGCCGCCGAGATATTCCTCGCCGTGGCCTTGGCTGCCTTCGACATAGCCTTTGATGGCGCAGGCGACGCTGGCCCAACGATCGGACGCGGCCAGCATCGTCGGAATGCAGTCACGCAGGAGCTTGGCGCGATCGGCGGCCGACAAGGCGACCCAGCGGCCGCGCCCGACTTCCAGCTCGCTCAACATCCGATCGCAGTCCGCGAGCGACGTCGCCGGGATGGGCGCGGGCGGCGCGGGAAACAGTCGCGGCTGGCCGGCGTCGGCGGTCGCAGTCGGGGCGGCCACGGCCGCGATCGGGTTCGTCTGGCTCATCGTTCGACTCCGCACGTTCGAGGTTACCGCGATAGTCGAGCCGACTCGGCCGCGGCACGCAAGCACAAAGCCGCTCAACAAATAATGACCCCGAAAGCGCCGGCCCGAGCCGCGTCCGCCCGCGTGGCGTTACGACGATCTTCACGCCTCGTGGTACTTAGCCTGCATGAAGCTGGGCTGGCGCAGCCTCGAGATCGTCGCCGTCGTCACGCTCTTGTCGAGCGGCGCCTTCGTTCGCGTGCACCTGACCAATCATCCGCGGTGGGTGTTCGCCGGCTCCGACTCCTACGGCTATCTGAAGCTCGGCAATGAGCTGTGGAGCCACGGCCGCTTTTCACTCGGTCCGAGCGAGCCGCTCGAGTGGTATCGGCGCCCGCTCTATCCGCTCTTCTTGCGCGCGGCGCGGCGCGCGGCGCCGACGGAGATGTCGGGCGGCGAAGGCTGGAAGCGCATTCAACTGGCGCAAGCGTTCGTCGACCTCTTGGCGGCGCTCGTCCTCTACTTGGCGGCGCGCCAGCTGGCCGGCCGGCTGGCCGCCTTCGTCGCGCTGTCGCTGGCCCTGTTCTATCCGCCGAGCGCGATCTGGTTCGCCGCCGTCCTCACCGAGTGCCTGTCGATGGCGCTCACGATCATGGCCATCGCGCCCATTTTCTGGCTGCGCGAGCGCCCGCGGCTGGCGGCGGCGCTCACCGGCGTCGCCGTCGGGCTGGCGTCGCTGTTGCGCCCCGACGGACCGCTCTTGGCCGTCGCCATCGTGCCGGCGCTCGCGTGGCTTCCCACGTGGTCGGCGCGCGCTCGCGTCGCCGTGACGGCCGCCGTCGCCTTCCTCGCCGTCTTCGCGATCTGGCCCATCCGCAACGTCGTGCAATTCGGAAAGCCGCATCTCACCGACGGCATGATCGATCGCCACGGCCACGACGTGCCCAACTTCGTCGGCTTTTGGCGCTGGATGCAGTCGTGGTCGCTCAATTCACATCCGGCCGAATACCCGCAGTCCTGCTTTTACGACGCGCCCTGCCAGCCGACGATCGAGCTCTTTCCGCCCGTCGACGGCGCGTTCGTTCCCGCCGATACGCCGAATGAGCGCCAGCGCGTCGACGCGCTCTTGCAGGAGCGGCGCCGCCGCGGCGTGACAGCCGAGGTGTCGAACGGCTTTCTCGCCATCGCGCGCGAGCGCCGGCAGCGCCATCCACTGCGCACGCTGGTGCAGCTGCCGCTCGAGCGGGCCTGGACGATGTGGACCTCGTCGCAGGATGAGCTGCTGAAGAATCCCGGCTGGCGGCCGTGGATCTGGCTGACCAACCAAGTGCTGCCCTATTTCCCGCGTTTCGCGCGCTGGCTCGTCTATCTCACGCTGCTGGGCGGCGCGACCGTGCTGCTCGATCGTCGCTTGCGCATCCCGGCGCTGGTGATTCTGCTGCCGATCTTGACCCGCACCCTCGTGCTCGGCTGGACGGCGTTCTCCTTGCCGCGCTACATCGTCGGCCTCTATCCGCTGTGCTTCCTCATCATCGGTTGCGCCACCGCTGTCGTCGCCGAATGGCTCGCTCGCGGCCTCCGCTCGGCGCTCAAAGCGGCGCGCGACCGCCGCTGAGCTACGGCGAATGACGCGCGACGACGGCGGCGACGCGCGGGTCGCGGATGGCGAGCACGTCGAAGAGGCCGAGCGCCAGCAGCGTCGGCACGAGCTCGCCGAGGTGCGCTTCGGCCTCGGCACGCGCCGCCGGCGTAGCGGCGTCGTCGACGATGACGCGCGCGTTCGCCAAGAACTCGATCGGCTGGAGCTGGCCGTCGATCGTTGATGGCGGCTGATTGATCCGCCGCCGCGCTTGCCGCCGCCGCGCGCAGCGACGATGATACGGCATGCACCTCCGCCTCATCTTGCCGCTCGTCGTCGCCACGGCCGCTTGCGCGCACACGACCGCCGCGCCCACAGCCGCGCCGGCCGCCGTCGCGACGCCGCCGACCGACGGCAAGCCGGTCATCGCCGGGCTGCACTTCGCCATCCAATCCTTCACGCTCGACAACGGCCTGCGCGTCGTGCTCGTGCCCGATCACGCGACGCCGACGGTGGCGCTGGGCGTCTACTACGACATCGGCTTTCGCGTCGAGCCGCGCGATCGCACCGGCTTCGCGCACCTCTTCGAGCACATGATGTTCCAAGGCTCGCCCAACCTCGGCAAGCTGGAGCTGGCCGGGCTCGTCTCGTCCAACGGCGGCGCCTTGAACGGCACGACGCGCTTCGACTTCACCAGCTACTTCGAGGTCATTCCCGCCAACACGCTGGAGACGATCTTGTGGGCCGAGGCCGATCGCATGCGCGGGCTCGTGGTCGACCAAGCGAGCCTCGACAAGCAGAAGAGCATCGTCACCAACGAGGTGCGGCTCAACGTGCTCAACAAGCCCTATGGCGGCTGGCCGTGGCTCATCGTGCCGCAGCAGGCGAACCAGAACTGGTACAACGCGCATAACTTCTACGGCGACGGCAAGGACATCGAGCGCGCCACCTTGGCCGAGGTGCAGCAGTTCTTCCGCCACTATTACGTGCCCAACAACGCGGCGCTGGTGATCGTCGGCGACTTCAATCCGGCGATCGTGCAGGGCTGGGTGCGCATCTTCTTCGGCAGCGTGTCGCGCGGCGCGCCGGTGGCGCGGCCCGACTTGAGCGAGCCGCGCCAGGAGCAGCCGATCGTCGCCGCCCGCGTCGACAAGCTGGCCAAGCGGCCGGCGCTGGCCGTCGCCTATCACCTGCCGCCGCGTAACTCGCCGGCGTTCTATGCGTTCGCGCTCATCGATCAAATCCTGCGGCAGGGGCATGACAGCGCGCTCTATCGCTCGCTCGTGCGCGACAAAGGTCTGACGGCGCAGATCGACGGCGGCATCAACTTGCTCGGCAACCAGTTCGACTACTTCGGCCCGATGCTGTGGATCGTCAGCGCCTTTTACGACAGCGACCGCCAGCCCGACAAGCTCGTCACGGCCATCGAGGCGGCGATCGCGCCCTTGCGCGATCAGCCGGTGAGCGCGGCGACGCTGGCGCGCGCGCGCATCAAGATGCGCTCGTATTTGTATGGGCTCGTCGAGGAGAACCAGCGCATCAGCCTGCTGAGCATGCTGGCGGCCTCCGCGCTCTTCGACGACGACGCCGAGGCGATCAATCGGCTGGAAGGCGAGCTCATGAAGGTGACGCCGGAGCTGATCCAATTTACGGCGCGCGAATATCTGCGGCCGACCAATCGCACGGTGTCGAAGCTCGACGTGCTCAAGTGAACGCTTACGCTCGCTACGGTTTGGCGCTGGCCGTCGTCGCGACGGCGATGTCGGCGCGCGCCGACGTGCCGCCGCAGCCGGGGCCGTTCGTGCCCTTCAAGGTGCCGGCGCGGCACGACTGGACGCTGGCCAACGGCGGCCAGGTGACGCTGGTGCCGTTCGGCGCCGTCGCCAAAGCGTGCGTGACGTGGGTCGTGCGCGCCGGCAACGTGCACGAGACGGCGACGCAGACGTGGCTGGCGGACACCACCGGCGAGATGCTGCGCGAAGGCACGCGCAAGAAGACCGCGGCGCAGCTCGCCGACGCCGCGGCCGACTTGGGCGGCGACCTGCGCATCGACGTGCGCCCGGACGCGACGACGGTGACGCTGGAGGTGTTGGCGGAGATGGCGCCGCGCGCGCTGGCGCTCGTCGGCGACGTGGTGACGAATCCGCTGTTGCCGGCGGAGCGGCTGCCCTATGTCATCGCCGGCCTCGTGCGGCAGGTGGCGATCGATCGCACGCAGCCGGCGACCTTGGCGCGCGAGCAGCTCGAAGGCGTGCTCTATCCCGGCAACGGCTACGGCCGCGCGTTGCCGACGGAGGCGATGCTGCGCGGCTACTCGCTCGACGACGTGCGCACGTTCTACACGCGCAACTTCGGCGCGGCGCGCTCGCACGTCTATGTCGTCGGTCAGTTCGACGCGGCCGCGGTCGAGAAGGCGGCGCGCCAGACGCTCGGCGCCTGGGCGCGCGGTCCCGAGCCGACGCCGCCGCCGACGCTGGCCGCGGCCACGCCGCAGCTGCGCGTCGTCGATCGGCCGGGCGCCGTGCAGTCGACGCTCGCCGTCGGCCTGGCGATGCCGCCGCCGCAGAGCGCCGACTTCATGGCGCTCGTCGTGACCGACGTCCTCCTCGGCGGCGGCCACATCTTCGGCGGCCGCATCAGCAGCAACCTGCGCGACGACAAAGGCTACAGCTATTCCGCCGACAGCAGCCTCGAAGCGCGCGACCACGCGGCCACGTGGCGCGCGACGGCCGACGTCGCCACGCCCGTCACCGGCGCGTCGTTGAGCGAAATTTTCAAGGAGGTGGCGCGGCTGCAGGCGGTGGCGCCGAGCGCGCAGGAGCTGCGCGTCGTGCAGCGGTTCATGGCGGGCGCGTTCGTGCTCGGCAACTCGTCGCGCGCCGGGATTTTGCAGCAGCTGCGCTTCGTCGACGAGCAGCAGCTCGGTGACGATTGGCTGCGCGACTACGTGCCGCGGGTGATGGCGCTCGAGCCGGCCGACATCCAACGCATGGCGCAGCACTATCTCGACGTGAAGAAGCTGTCGATCGTCGTCGTCGGCGATCGCAAGCTCGTCGACAAGCAGCTCGCGCCCTGGCGCAAGGCGCTGACGCCGCACAAGCGCTGAGCGGCGCGGCGGTCGCGAAATCAACCTTAGGGCGCACGCGCGCCGCTCGGCCGGCGCCCGATGTGGAACACGAACCAGTGATCGACGAGCGTGGAGACGGGACGGCCGGAGTTGTCGCGCGCGGGCAGGAAGCGGCAGCGCGTCTTGACCGCCGCCAGCGCCGTCTCGTCGAGGCCGAAGCCGGCGCGGTGCGTGACTTTGGCCTGCAGCACCTGGCCGCGCTCGTCGAGCGAGAGGATCAGGCGCACGACGCCTTCGCGGTGCGAGCGCATGGCGCCGTCGGGGTAGTCGAGCGTGTCGGTGCAGCTGCCGGGCACGAGCGTGGCCGGGTAGCCGACGCGGTCGCCGTCGCCGTCGAGGCGTCCGTCGCCGACGTCTTCGACGCCGGTGCCTTCAGTGCCGTCGCCGCTGGCCGCGTCGTCGGCCGCCGCCTCGTCCGCGGCCGTCGGCTCGTCAGCGGGCGCGATCGGCGGTGCGACGACGGGCGCGACGCGCGGCAGCCGGCGCGCATGCCGCGTCGGCGGCGGGATCGGCGCCGGCGGCGGGCCGGCGGCGTGCGCGTCGCTGGCCGAGCCCGGCGCGCCGGCGGCCGCACCGACGGTGAACGTCGTCAGCCCCGAGCCGCCGTAACGATGGGTCGGACCGCGGAAGAGCACGAGCGCCAACAGCCCATGCGCCAACAGCGACAGCCCTAGCGTCACACGCGTCGAAGGCGACCGCTTTCCGAAGGACGCGAGCCGCAGCCGTCCCATGAGCGCGATCGTATTCCCGCGCGCCATGACTGCAATCGCCAAACGACGCGGTTACGAAAGCGGCCGACGCAGCATCGCGCTCAGGGATTGACGAGCTTGTTCGCCAGGGTTTGGCCGAGCGTCATCGCGTTCGCGTGGCGCTCGAGCGGGTCGACCACCGCCGCTTGACCGGTGAACACGATGAACGTGACGCCGCTGTCGGCGCCGCCGGTGTTCGGGTCGTCGTCGATGCCGAGGCTCTTGGCCATCGCGTAGGAGCGTATCAGCGACGCGTGGACGACATCAGCAGCTGACGCCGCAGACCTTGCTGCCGTCGGCGCAGGTCGTCGGCGTGCAGCCGGTCATCGTGCATGAGTCGCTCGTGTTGCAGCGCAGGCGGCAATGCGCGCCGGTGTGGCAGGTCATGGTGCACGTCGTGACCGAGTCGCAGCTGACGTCGCAGTTGGCGTTGTTGGCGCAATCGAGGACGGCGTTGGTGGCCGATTGCGCGCTGATGTTGCAGCTGCTGCCGCCGGCGCACGAGGCGTTGCAGGTCGTGGCGCTGTTGCAGGCCAGCTGGCACGAGCAGCTCTTGCCGCACGACTGCGAGCACGTCGACGTCGAGCCGCACGAGTCGACGCAGCAGGGCGAGCACATCGAGCCGCAGCCATCGAGGCAGACCACGCCGGCGAGATCGGGCGGCGCCGTCGACATCAGCGCCAAATCGGCGACGGCGGGCGGCGCCAGGTCATGCGCCGGCGTCGTCATCGACAAGTCGAGGATGGGCTGCTGCGGCGGCGTCAGCGGCGCCGGATCGGGGAACGGCGCCGACGGGCCGGTCGTGAAATCGGGCGCCGCCACGCCGGCGTCGCGATCGCCGCTGACCGAGAACGTGCAGCCGGCGAGCGTAACGACGAACACGCACGCGAACATGAAAATGCGGCCAAACAAGCCGCTACTCTAGTCACTGATGGTTTTTTGTCGACCCCATAAATTCTGTCAACTAGCCGTTGTCATTGGTTTTACGGCCGAACATGAAACGATGGTGCGCGCGCTGACGCCACGCCTGCCGGCCGTGCGCGCGATCACGGCTGCGCGACCGCTCGTCGACGTGCCGCGCGGCGCAACATCGCGAGCTGCCGTCGCGGTGGCGGCGCGCCGGAGTTTCAGCCCAAAACGCGGCCGATGCGTTAGAGTCCCGCGCACATGGCAAAGGCAACCGGGGAAGCGATCGTGCGTCTAGCTTCGTTGATGAAAATGGTTGGGCTCCTCGCGCTGTTGACCCTGTCGATGAGCGGCTGCAAGCAGGGCCAGGGCGACCGCTGTCAGCTGCGGACCGACTGCGCGTCCGGCCTCGTCTGCGTGCTGCCGGCGAACGGCACCTGCGTCGGCGGCGGCGTCTGCGAGCCGCCGGTCATGACGATCACCCGCTGCGTCACCAGCGCCGACTGCACGGCCGGCTACACCTGCCAAGCGTCGACCGACTGCACCGAAGCCGGCGCCTTGGTCTGCACGCCCAACGCCGACATGACCGTCCCCGACGACCTCGTCACCAGCCCAACCGACTAAAACCGTCGTGAGCGGTCCAATCGCCGCGTTGTCGCTGCGGTGCGCTGCTCACGGGCTCAGAGCCCGCTCCGCTGCGCTCCTCGCTCCGCCTTGCGCTTGGAGCGCTCGCGACGGTTTTCTCGATTAGCGACTTTCTTTCGCGTGGCGCGTGCAGTCGCAGGTCTCGTTGGAGGCTTGCATCCACGCCGGCATTGTCGTCGTCTCAGCACGCGCTTCGCCGGGCTGCTCCGACAGTCGCTGCACGTGATGCAAGACGCGCAAATGAATCGCGTGCAAGAGGCGATCGCTCCACCACTTCCAATAAGCGGTCGGAAATACGTTCAGTTGGTACCACGTGGTACCCTTAAGAGTCGTCGTGCCGTCGGCGTTGGGCGTGATGAGGAATTGGCCCTGCGTGACGCCGATATATTCGTCGAGGTGCGCCGGCTGCGACTGTACGCCGAAGGTCAGCTCGTGCGGCTCGTCCCAGATCTCGATGGGCTCGACGAAGGTGCCGTTGGTGAACACGCAGCGGCGGGTGGCGCCCGGATCGTGGCCGTCGATGCGCGCTTCCAGCGGCATGGCGACGATGGCGAAGATAGCCTCCGGCGGCGCGTCGATGGGCGGAAAGGACACGACGTTGTGCCACACGACCGCCGGCGGCGCGTGCACGATGACCGTCGAGACGACGGCGAGCGGCGCCGGACGCAGCGGCCGAACGAGGTCGACGCCGACGAGGCCGGGCAAGAGCAGCAACAAGAGCGGCGACAGGCGCGCCATGCTCGAGCGCGCGCTTTGCCAGCCGATGAACGCGCCGAGCGCGGCCATCGCGAACAGCAGCGGCGCGGCCATGATGACGCAGGCGACGCCTTCGAAGGCGACGGCGACGACGGCCATGAGCGAAATGGCGATGACCGAGATGCCGTACCAAACCGCTTGGCGCTTCGTGAACAGCGGGCGGCCGTAGGCGCAGCAAAAGGCCGTGAAGAAGCCCATCGCGAAGGGCAAGCCGACGAAGAGCATGATGCCGAGCTGCTGGGAGACGCGCACGGCGATGCCGTAAGAGGCGAGGCCCATCGCCAATGACAAGATCATTCCCAGTAAATAGGCGAGGCCGAGCGAGCCGGGAATGGCGCGTAAGAGAAAGCCCGGCGGCGCGATGCGCGGTGGCGGCGCGACCGGCTCGCGATAAGGCCCGGCGTCGGCGGGTGGCGCGGCCGGCGGCGCTTCGGCGGCGGGCGTAATCGCGAGCGCCGTGAAGAAGCAAAAGTGAACGAAGGGTAAGAAAAAGAGGCCGGCCCAGAATGGATGCACGCCCATATCGCGCAGCCGGCGCACCGTCAGTGACAGCCCCATATAAATGAACGGCACCGCGACCGCGAAGAGCGCCAGCCAATAGGACGGATTGTCGCCGTAACGAAAGAGCGGGCTCACGCGCGGCGACACATACATGAGCGGATTCCAGTCCTGCTTGAAGGCGATCGAAACGGCGAGGTCGACGAAATATTTGACGAGGAATAGGCAGGCGCCGGCGAGGACGTACGCGCGGCGACTGACACGGCCTTCCCACGAGAAGAGGTCGAGCGCGTTACGCATGCCGCGGATTATGCCCGAGCCGCCCGGGCCGCGTCGAATATGCGGCAAAAAGTGTGACCCATGTATTGTCGAATGTCGCTCATGAATGCCGACTATCACGCTCGATCCAGTGTTGGCTCATGGATCCCCGTATCCTTACCGACTGCGCGCGACCAGCGAATCGCCGGCGCATGCTTCGCCCGATTTGGAGCGCCGCGAGCGCGTTCTCTGCTTTATATCAGCTTCCTTATATACGCTTACTGAGATGGCAGTGCCCAAAGGGCTGACGCGGCGGCGCGCCTGCGAGTAAACATGTTTAGTTATAGCCCTCGTGAAAGCGTCCGTGCTACCGAAGACGACGCGAGGAGTGGGACGACAAGACATGGCGACGACCGACATCGACTGGGAATTGCGGCTCGGCTTTCTCATCCACGACGTGTCGCGACTGCGGCGCAGCGCCTTCGATCGTTGCTTGAAGCCGCTCAATGTCACGCGCTCGCAGTGGTGGGTGTTGGCCTATTTGTCGCGCGAAGACGGCATGACGCAGTCGCAGCTGGCCGAAGCGCTCGACCTCGGCAAGGTGGCGGTCGGCGGTTTGGTCGATCGGCTGGAGAAGTCGGGGCTCGTGCGCCGCGACGCCGACGCCGACGATCGCCGCGTCAATCGCGTGTACTTGGAGCCGAAGAGCCAGCCGCTCATCGCGCGCATGCGCAAAGCCGGCCATAAGCTGAACCAGCAGATCTGGGCGGGGCTGACGAGCGGGAGCCTGGACGTGACGGCGAAGACGCTGGGCGCGATGAAGAAAAACCTGCTCGGCTATCTCGCCGGCACGGACTGACGGGATTAACGGCGAATGGAGACGATCGAGTCCTGATAGCCGCCGGCGGCGCGGCCGGACCAGTTGCCGTAGCTCGTCGGACGTTCGGGCTCGAGGCCGTATTTGCGCAACAGGGCCACAATCTTGGCCTCGTCATAAGCGATGGCGTGCTCGGGGAACTCGCGCTCGACGGAGATGTAGCCGTCGCCGGGGTATTGGAAGTTGAGCGTGCTCTTGCCGGCGGCGATGAGCGCGCGCACCTCGTCGTCGATGAAGAAGAACGAGAACCACGCGCGACCGCCTTTGCGCAGCACGCGCGCCGCCTGCGCGATGTAGTTCTCGGCGTCGGGCGGCAGCAAATGCGTAAACAGCGACTTGGCGAACGCGAAATCGAAGGAGCCGTCGGCGTAGGGGAACGTGAGCTCCGACGCCTTGATGCGGCCGTGCGGACGGAAGTAGCTGTTGTAGAGGTCGAGCGCCTGGAAGCGGAAGCTCGGACGACGCGCCGTGATGTTCTCGGCGCACCACGCGATCATGGCCTCGCCGATGTCGAAGCCTTCGTAGCGCGCGGCGCCGGTCAGGTAAGCGAGCAGCGGTCCCGCCATCTGCCCGCAGCCGCAGCCCATGTCGAGCACGTCATCGGTCGGCTTGAGGCCCGCGCCGACGAAGTGGTTGAGCACGCTGCGCCCGATCTCGCGGAAATGCACCGGATCGTTGAAGGGCCCGATTTGATTGCGCAGGCGGCGCGGCGGCGTCAGCGCGTCGCTGAGCTGCAACAGGCGCTCGGCGCGATAGACGAGCCCTTCGACGACCTCACGCGCCTTCGGTCCGAAGCGGTCGGCGCGCTGCTCGAGGTTCATGAAAAGCGGCAACAGTTCCAGAGTCATCGACGGACCATAGCAAACTCGGCCGCCGAATTCGAGCGCCGGCGCGGACTTATGTCACTGAAGCGACTGCTTGAGTATTCGCGCCGGCCACGCGGTCGCCCGATCGTGCGCCGCCCGTTTGAACGGCGCACGATCTTCGGCGCGGCGCTCAGCCTGCGGGCAGATAGATCGACTTCAGCTGCAGATAGCCATTGAGCGCTTCGGGCCCGAATTCGCGGCCGAGGCCGCTCGCCTTGACGCCGCCGAAGGGCGCATTCAAGTCGACGGTATAACCATTGACGCCGATGGTGCCCGTCTCGACGCGGAGGGCGACGCGCAGCGCGCGCTCTTTATCGGCCGACCAGACCGTGCCGCCGAGGCCATATTCACTGTCATTGGCAATGGCGACGGCCTCATTCTCGTCGCCATACGGAATCACCGTCAAAACCGGTCCGAAGATCTCCTCGCGCGCGATGGTGGCCCGATTCGTCGTGTCGGCGAAGATGGTCGGCTCGACGAACCAGCCGCGCTTCATGCTCTTGGGCCGCCCGCCGCCGGTGACGACGCGCGCTTCGGTCCTGCCTTTTGCGATATAGCCCTCGACGCGATCGCGATGCTCCGCCGACGCCAGCGGTCCGATCTCGGTCGCCTTGTTCAGCGGATCGCCGATGACCATCTTCGCGGCTTTGGCGGCCAAGGCCTCGACGATTTCACCGTAACGACTCTTGGGCGCGAGAATGCGCGTACAGGCCAAACAGGTTTGACCGTTATTGCCGAATGACGCGAAATCGAGACCCGGCAGGACCTTATCGAGCTGCGCGTCTTCGAGGATGATGGCCGCCGATTTACCGCCTAATTCCAGGCTCACCGGGCGTAACAATTTGCCGCACACCTGCGCGATGATTCGCCCCGCCGCCGTCGAACCGGTAAAGGCGACCTTTTGCACGCCCGGATGCGCGACCAGATAAGCGCCCAGTTCGCGCCCGCCCGCGACCCAATTGACGACGCCGGCGGGCACGCCCGCTTCGTGCGCCGCTTCGGCGACGACATAACTGTCGAGCACCGTTCCCGGCGAAGGCTTGAGCACGATCGTACAGCCCGCGGCCAGCGCCGGCGCGATCTTGCTCATCGACAAGACGACCGGATAATTCCAAGGCACGATACCGGCAACGACCCCGACGGCCTCTTTGCGTACGATGGTATCGAAGCCGAGCGGCGACGGGCGGCGCTCTTCGAATTGCATGGTCGTCGCCAGGTGCGCGTAATAACGCATGAGCGCCACTGGATAAGCGCCTTCCAATTGCTCGCTGAGATTGATCGGCATTCCGTTCTGCTTGGTGACCGATTCGGCGAGCCGACCCACGCGCTTTTCCAGCGAATCGGCGAAGCGGCTCATGACGGCGGCGCGCTCGACGGACGCCAGCTTCGACCATTTCGGCAAGGCCGCTTTGGCCGCGTTCACGGCGCGATCGACGTCGGCCTCGGACGCTTCGGGCACGCTGCCCAGGCTCTCTTCCGTCGTGGCATTGACGAGGTTGAGACGCTTGTTCGACGCCGGCCGAACCCACTCGCCACCGATATACAGCGACTCGAGATGGTTGCTCATTGGCATTTCTCCTTCGCGCGTTGGCTTTGCACGAGCCACTCGAGCCAGGCGGCGTCGAGCGGGAAACCGACTGCCGGCGCGCGATCGGGACGCGATCAGCGCCCACCAACCCGCCCGCCGTTCGCGATCAGTATCCGCTCATTTGTTGGTCGGTCAACGACATTGTCGAGACGCTCATGCGCGTTAACATTGACGCGACGAATCAACGACACTGACGGCCCATCCTGCTTAGCGCGCCCGCGACACGCCGCGACACGCCGCGACACGCCGCGAGACGATCGTACGGCAGCGCATCGTACGCTTGTGTACGATCTCGCCGGCGCGATCTCGCAGCTATTGGAAGGTCGCGTTGACGGCGTCGATGAGCGGCTGATAGCTCGTGCGCAAGGCCGGCTGCTGCTCGACGTGCACGAAGCGGCCGTAGGTCGTGCCCAGCATCGTGCAGGCGTCGGCGGCGCCGGCGGTGAAGCGGCCTTCGACGTTGTCGGTGCCGCACAGCGTGCACGTCGCGGTCGGATAGCCGGCGCCGCACTTGCCGACGGCGACCTTGCGCGCGACGAGCGCGGCGGCGAGCTGCCCGGCGGCGTCGCTGTCGCTCCAGCTGCCCGAGCCGTCCGAGACGAGCGCCGCCGGGCACATGTCGGAGTTGCCATGCAGCTGCAGAAACAGGAGCTGCGCATCGCGCTGCGAGAGCTGCGCGTGCACGGCCCAGAACGGCAGCTGCGTCGCGTGCGCGGCGTCGCTGACGCGATAGTCGGCGGCGGCGGTCGAGCAGGCGTTGGTCGTGCCGTCGCAGCCGCTGGCGGCGGCGTCGGCGCAGCGATGGGCGCCGGCGAGCAAGTACCAACGCGCGCCCGACTGCGCGAACAGGTCGGCCGATTGATGCTCGGTGTTGGCGTCGAAGATGGGATGCGGCGCTTCGACGGCCAAGCGGCGCGACGGCGTCGGCGCCGTCAGCGGCGCGGCGTAGGTGCCCCAAAAGCGCGCCGGCGTAGGCGCTCCGCCGGCGTCGACCTCGGCGATGACGCGCAGGCCGGCCAGATGCAGCAGCCGGTAGCTCGGCGGCAGCGCGCAGGCTTGCGCCTCGTCGCCGGCCAAGATGGCGACGACCTGCGCGGCGAAGGCGTCGCGATCGGCGGCGGCCGGCGGCGGCAGCGCTTCGGAGCCGGCGTTGCCGCTCGCGCGCATGGCGACGACGACGGCGTCGACGAAGTCGAGCCAGGCGCCGCCGGTGGTCAAGGCGCAGCTCGTCTGCCCGCCGTCGTCGCCGGTGACGATGACGGGCGACCCGGAATCGCTCGCCGCGACGTCGCCGGCGGGCGCGGCCAAGTCGCGCGGCGCCGCCGACGCGTCGACGGCGGAGGTCGCGTCAGCGGAGCAGCCGGCGGCGAGCGCGAGCGCGACGGCCAAGAGCGAGCGGCGCATTCGCCGAGCCTACGCCATCGCGCCGGCGGCGGCATCGACGGACCTCACAGCGCACGATGCGGCGGCAAAAACTGCGCCGTCCTCGGCAAAAGGGCGGACCGCGCGTGTTACGATGAGGGGCCGTGGGCTCTTTCCGCGAGATGCCGGTGCCGTCCCGCTTCCGCGTGCTGTCGCGGCTCGGCCGCGGTGCGCAGGGCGCCGTGTACGAGGCGATCGACCTGACGTCGAACGTGCGCGTGGCGCTCAAGACGATCACGATTACGCGGCCGGAGCAGATCGTCCGCTTCAAGAGCGAGTTCCGCGCCATCCGCGATCTGCGCCATCCCAACCTCGTCAAGCTGGGCGAGCTGGCGGAGGAGAACGGCCACTGGTTCTTCACGATGGAGATCGTCGACGGCGTCGACTTCATCGCCTGGATTCGCGGCGCGCAGGCGCCGCCGTCGGCCGATGCCAGCACGCTGCCGACGGCGGTGACGGGCAAGCCGACCGTCGACGCCGACACGCGCGTCGAGGCGTCGCGCGTCTCGACCGCCGAAGCGACGGCCGTCACCGCGCCCGCCGCGAGCGCGGAGGCCGTCGCCGAGCCGGTCGTGTCCCGCGCGCCGCTGTTCGACGAGGCGCGGCTGCGCGCCGGGCTCGGCAGCCTCATCGGCGCGCTCGCCGCCATCCATCGCGCCGGTAAAGTCCATCGCGATCTGAAGCCGTCGAACGTGCTGGTGGCGGCCAACGGGCGGCTGGTGCTCATCGACTTCGGCGTCGTCGCCGAGCTCGGCGATCAGACGTCCGACGACGGCCTCGTCATCGGCACCAGCGCGTACATGGCGCCCGAGCAGGCGCGCGCCGAGACCATCGGCCCCGCCGCCGATTGGTACGCGCTCGGCGCCCTCTTGTTCGAGGCGTTGACCGGACGCCCGCCCTTCATCGGCAAGGCCAGCGACATCATCCGCGCCAAGTGCGGCGTCGAGGCGCCTTCGCCGTCGGTGTACGTCGACGGCGTGCCGGCCGATCTGGACGCGTTGTGCCGCCGCCTGTTGGCGCGTGACCCGGCGGCGCGGCCGAGCGACGACGAGCTGGCGGCGGCCTTCGGCGATCCGGCGGCCGCGGCAGCGCCGGCGCAAGCGGCGTTCGTCGGCCGCGCGGCCGAGCAGGCGCAGCTGGAGGCGGCGTTCGACGACACGCGCGCCGGCCGCGCCCGCGTCGTCGTCATCGAAGGCCCGTCGGGCGTCGGCAAGAGTGAGCTGGTCGCCCGCTTCGTCAGCGAGCTCGGGCGTCGCCAGCCGAAGCTGCTCCTCTTGCGCAGCCGCTGCCACGAGCAAGAGCGCCTGCCTTACAACGCGCTCGACGGCATCGTCGACGGCTTGGCGCGCTTCTTGGCGACGCGGCGCCTCGGCAAGCTGCAGGCCTATTTGCCGACGGGGATCGAGCAGCTGGCGCGCCTCTTTCCCGTGCTCGAGATCGTCGCGCCCATCGAGGAGGCGGTGTACGCCGCGCGCGGGCGCCAGGCGCCGCCCGAGCGCGCCGCGGCCTTTGCCGCGCTCGCCGAGCTGCTGGCGCGGCTGGCGAGCCGGCGCCCGGTCGTCCTCGTCGTCGACGACGTGCAGTGGGCCGACGCCGACAGCCTGACGCTCTTGACCGAGCTGTTGCGGCCGCCGAGCGCCCCGCCGCTCTTCTTCATCGCCACGGCGCGGCCCGCGTCCGACGGCACGCCGTTGGCGGCGCTGGCCGCGGTCACATCGATCGGGGCCGACGCCACGCACCTGCCGCTCGGCGGCCTCGCCGGCGATGACGCCGCGACGCTGCTCGAGCGACTGCTGGCGCAACACGGCGCGCCGCCCGACCTCGATCGCGCCGCGATCTTGGCCGAAGCCGAGGGCCACCCGCTCTTCCTCGACGAGCTCGTGCGCCACCTCGCGCACGCGCCGGCCGCGACAGGCGCGCGCACGCTCAACGACGTCATCTCGGCGCGCGTCAGCGTGCTGCCGCTGGCCGCGCGCACGCTGTTGTCGGTCGTCGCCGTCGCCGGCGTGCCGGTGGCGCAGAGCGTCGCCGCGCGCGTCGCCGAGCTCGAGCCGTCCGAGTATCTGACGCAGCTCGAGACCTTGCGCGCCGGTCAGCTGGTGCGCGTGGCCGGCGTGCGGCTCGAAGACACGATCGAGCCCTATCACGATCGCGTGCGCGAGACGGTCTACGAGCGGCTGCACGCAGGCGAGCGCGTTCGCCTGCATCGCAAGCTCGGCCTCCTGCTCGAAGAGGCCGGCGCCGGCGCCGACCTCCTGTTCAGCCACTTCGAGAAGGCGGGCGAGCGCGTGGCCGCCGCGCGCCACGCCGAGACGGCAGCAGCGGCGGCGGCGCGCGCGCTGGCCTTCGATCGCGCGGCCGAGCTCTACGATCACGCGCTCGTCCTCGGCCGCCACAGCGACGCCGATCGCGGGCGCCTCTTGGCTGCGCTCGGTGACGCGCTCACCAACGCCGGCCGCCCGCAAGAGGCCGCCGCCGCGTTCTTGGATTCGGCGACGACGCCGGGCCGCTCGCGCGACGAGCTGCTCGAGCTGCATCGCCGCGCCGCCGAGCAGTTGTTGATGGGCGGCCACTTGGAGGCCGGCCTCGACGCGACGCGCGCGCTCTTGGCCGCGCTCAATCTGCCGTTTCCCGAAGGCACCGCCGGCGCGCTGGCCAAGCTGGCCTGGCGTCAAGCGCGCCTGACTGTGCGTCCGCTGCGCTGGCCCAAGCGCCCGGCCGACGCGCTGCCCGCCGACACCCGCCGCCTGCTCGACGTCTATTGGTCGGTGTCGGCCGGCCTCGGCCTCGTCGACAGCGTGCGCGGCATGCTGTTCGCGCTCGGCGGCGCGCTGGCCTCGCTCGACTACGGCGACGAAGCGCGCATCGCCCGCGCGCTGTCGACGGCGGCGATCGCCGAAGCCGGCCTCGGCAGCCGCCGTCGCGCCACGCGCCTGGCCGACGCCGCCGCGCGCGCCGCCGACTCCGACGGCAGCGATCGCGCGCGCTTTTATGGCGCCATGGCGCGCCAAGGCTGCGCCTTCCTCATCGACAACGACTGGCGCCGCGTCCTACAGCTCGGCGACGAGGCGGCCCGCTTGTGGCGCGCCTCGGGCCACGTCGCCGCCGGCTTCGAGTGGGACGCCAGCGAGCAATTCAACTGCTGGGCGCTCGACAACCTGGGCCGTCTACGCGACGTCTGCGAGCGCGTCCCCTTGCGCATTCGCTCGGCCCAGCGCGCCGGCAACCGCTTCATGGAGGTGGCCTTTCGCAGCTTCTTCGCCAACGTCCACTTGACCGTCGACGACGCCGCCGAAGCGCGCCGCGACGTCCGCGACGCCATCGCCGCCTGGCTGCCCGGCCGCGACGACTTCGGCAACCAACATTATCTTGCACTGCGCAGCCTCACCTATATCGCGCTCTACGACGGCAGCGTCGACGCGGTGGCCGCCGAGCTGACGCCGAAGTGGCAGCGGTTCTACGGCTCGCTCATGCGTCACGTGCTGCTCTTGCGTCAGGATGGTCGCATGCTGACGGCGCAGCTGGCCTTGGCGCGCGCCGTCGCCGCCAAGCAGCGCGGCGACGCGACGGCGGCGACGGCGCTGGCGCGGACGGCGCGGCACGACGCGGCGGCCTTGGCGCGCGTGCGCTTGCCGATGGCGCAAGCGGCGCTGCCGCGCGTGCTCGCCGGAATTGCCGCGCTCGCCGGCGACGACGCGGCGGCCGTCGCGCAGCTGCGCACGGCGCTCGCACGCGCCGAGGCCGCCGGCGCCGCGCTCTATGCCGCGGCCGTGCGTCGCCGGCTGGGCGCGCTCGTCGGCGGCAGCGAAGGCGCCGCCCTCGTCATGGCCGGCGACGCGTATCTGGCCGGCGAAGGCGTGCGCAATCCGGCGCGCATGACCGCCGCGCTCATGCCCGGCTGGCCGCATCCCGGCTAAGCCGCGCCCGCAGATCGGCCGGCCGAACCCGCACAATGCCGGCGAGCCGCCTCGCGTTCACGCGCTGCCGACGTATGCCGCGATACGCCCACGAGCGCGCAATTTCGGCCGCGACGACTGCAAACGATTGGTTGCCACCGACGAGCCGGCTACCGTTTCCGCCGTAAGTCGCCGCCGCGCGCGCCGCTCGACTGCGGACGATCGTGGGCGCGGTTGACCGAGGACGCCGGCAACTCCAGAACTCACCCGATGCGTAAACTCTTGAGCCTGCTCGTGCTGGCGACGCTCGGCTGTGCGCACGCGCCGCCGCCGCCCGTCCACGTCGACAAGTCCTACGACACGCCGGAGCTGACGGTGAATCCGCCGCCGCCCACGCTCTATCGCTACGTCGGCCGCGTGCGGGGCGTGGCGCGCACGACCGATCTCGTCGCCGCCGCGCGCGCCGCGCAGGACGACCTGCGCTGGAAGGCGCACGCGCTCGGCGCCGACGTCGTGCACATCGATTATGTCGCCGTGCCGCCCGAGCATGCGCGACCGATGCGGCGCGTGCTCTTGTCCGGTCGCGCGTACAAGGCGATTCACCAATAGCTGCGAAAGCATTTGCGCCGCTGCCTTCTCAATGGGACGGTTAGCGCACATGACGGCGACGACGACGACGAGCGGCGTGCCGCGACTGCCCGACGAGATCCGCCGCGAGATCGAGCACGGCGCCAAAGGCGGACGCATGACGCCGTGGCTGCTCGCGTCGCTGGCGCTGGTGGCGGCGCTCGTCGGCGCGCGGCGCCTCGCCGGCGGTCACCTGGGCGGCGTCGACGTCGCGGCCGCGCTCGTCATCGGCGGCGGTCCGCTCTTCGCCGGCTGGAAGAGCCGGCAGCGCGCGCACTATCTGGCGACGCTGACGACGCCCGAAGAATTCCTCGACTACTACCGCGCGCAGAAGCAAGAAGAGGCGCGCGATGCTCAGCGGCTGTTGTGGCTGCTGCTGTTGCCGCTCGTCTTGTTCGTGCTGCCGATCCTGTTCATGCTGCGTCGGCTCGGACAGCTGCCGCTCGACGCGCGTCTGGTGGCGGCGGCGCTCGTCGTCATCGTCGCGCTCGTGGCCTGGCTCGTGCGCCGCATTCGCCACGCGCGGCGCGCCTTGGCCGCGCTGACGACGCGCTCGACTTAGTGTAGGAGCCCGACATGGCGATCGATCCTCGCGGCCACGACCTGAAGCGCTATCTCGCAGACGACGACGGCGGTCCGGTCGTCATGCTCAACCTCTTGCGCTTCGCCGACGGCGGGCGCGCGCGCTATCGCGAATACGCGGCCGCGGTCGCGCCCTTCTTGGCGCGCGCCGGCGGCGAGCTCGTCTACGCCGGCGACGGCTCGACCGCGCTCGTCGCCGAGGACGGCCAAGCCTGGGACGCCGTCTTGCTCGTGCGCTACCCGAGCCGCGCCGCGTTCACGACGATGGTGGCCGATCCCGAATACCAGCGCATCACGCACCTGCGCACGCAGGCGCTCCAAGAAGCGGTGCTGCAAGCGACGACGCCGTGGTGAGGCGCGCCGGCTGACGATTACGGCCGCGCGCGCCCGACGAGGAGCAGCGAGCCGACGGCGACGACGACGATCAGCGCCAACAGCGCCCACGACCAGGGATGGCCAAAGTTGAGCGTGTAGCCGATGCCGAACCGCTTCTCCACCAGCAGCGCCGGATCCTCGCGGTCGACGTAAATGAGGCCCCACTTCCACTGAGCGTCCCGCGTGCGATCGGAGACCGGCCCGTCGGGCTCGGCAGCGGGCGCGGCGCGACGCGAGCCGCCTTGGCCGAGCCGCGCCAGCGCGACGATGACGCCGATCATCGCCAGCGGCTGCACGACCGGAAGCCAGCGCACGCGACCGAAGACCGCGATCGTCGCCACGGTCGCCGCCACCAGATACTCCGTGAGCACGAAGATGACGAGGCTCAGCCGGCGGAAGTCACCCTCGGCGGCGCCGGCGTCACCGCGCGTCGTCAACCGCCGCGACGAACGCTGCAGCGCGACCGCGAACGCCAACATCATCGCGCACGTCACGGCGGCGAGCGCGATCCGCGCGTACGGCATTCGCGCGCCACCGCGCACCGCGGCGACGGCGAGCAGCGCGAAGGGGCCGAGCTGCACGACCACGCCGCCGGGCAGCCGGCGCGAACGCGGCGCCAGCGACGCCTCGCGCACCGTCGACGGCGCCACCGCATGCGGCAGCACGCGCCGGCGCGCCTCGCGGAACGCCAGCAGCGCTGCCGTCAGCAGCGCCGCCTGGCTCGCCATCAGGCCCAGAAGGTGCGCGCCGCCGACGGTGACGATGCCGAGCGCGACGGCCGCGCCCAGCCACAGCTCGAAGCGATAGCCGGCGACGATCTGCCGCCCTTCGTCGCTGCGCGGAAACGACGGCGCCACCGTCACCGCGAAGAACAGCTCCGGTCGCGTCAGCCGCGGCAAGACATGCAGCGTCAGCGCCGTCAACAACATCACGACATAGGGCTGCCACTGCGTCATCATCGGCCACCTCCTGCGGCGACGAACGCGGCGATGTCGGCGATGACCTCGGGCGCGACATGCCCCGCCTTTTGGTAGTCCGCGACGGTGCCTTCGCCGACGGTGAACAGGTGCGTCAGTGTCGGGTAGCGCTTCAGCCGCGCGTGCGGCCGGGCGCCGAGCGCGCGCTGCCAGCCGGCGAAGTCGGCCGGGCGCACCTGAATGTCGCGATCGCCTTGCAAGACCAAGATAGGCACGTCGAGCTGCGCCGCCCGCTGCGCCGGAGCATAGCCGCGCAAGTCGAGGAAGTAGCTCGCCGGGACCTTGACGCCCACGAAGTCGACGACGTCGGTCGGCTGGAGCTTGGTATCGCGAATGCGCGCGAGCGACGCCTTGGCCGCCTTGACGTCGTCGGGTGTGCCGCGCGCCGTCATCTGCTCGAGGACGATTTCCTCCAGCGGCCGCGTCGCGCCCGCCAAGATGACGAGGCCGGCGACGCGCGGATCGTGCTCGGCGATGCGCGGCGCCAGCATGCCGCCCAAGCTGTGACCGAGCACGAAGATGCGCCGCCCATCGATCTTGTCGGTCTTGGCCAACAGCGCCACCGCGGCGCGCGCGTCGTCGATCGTCTCGTCGCGCACGGTAAAGCCGGCGGGCGACTGCGGATAGGCGAACGTCCGCTTCTGGTAGCGCAAGACGGCGATGCCGCGCGACGCCAGCCCGACCGCGAGATCGTGGAACGGCGCGTTGGGCCCGACGGTCTCGTTCTCGTCGTGCGGCCCCGAGCCGTGCACGAGCACGACGGCGGCGAACGGCCCGGCGCCGCGCGGCAGCGTCAGCTTGCCCTCGAGCACGAACGGCGCCGCGCCGACGCTGACGTCGCGCTCGTCGAAGCGCTCGGGCGCGGCATACGCCGGCGGCGACCAGGCCGCGTCCGTCAGCTGCGGCGGCGGCAAGAAGAGGTGGGCCACCTGCCCGGCGCCGTCGAAGGCCACGCGCACATCGAGCGTGCCGCGCGCGAACGCGCAGTGCAGCACGGTCATCGGCAGCCCGTCCGGCATCGCCACCGACTCCGCCGACGTCACGCGCTGGAAGTCGCCGAGCGGACCGGTCAGCTGCTGCCACGCCGTCGCCAGCACGTCGGGGCTGGGCACGGCCGTCTTCATCCGCGGCGTCAGCTGCGCGTAGAGCGTCGCGAAGTCGTGCGCCACGAGCTGCGCCAACACCTGGCGCGCCGGGCTGTCCGACTCCGCCGCGGGCGCGTCCAGCGCCGCCAACGCGCACCCAACCCCGATCGCCCACGACAAGGCCCGTAGCGTTCTCATCGTTTCTCCTTGCTCAGCGCCGCCGCCAATTGGCGCAGCTCTGCGATCAGCCCCTCTTCGCCGAAGCCGTTGGTGCGCGCTTCGGCCACGAGCTCGGCCAGCCGGCGGCGGAAATCGGCCGCGGCGTCGGGCGCCGCCCGCGGCCGTTCGCGCTCGAGCACGGTGACGCCGCGCCGCCGCTTCAAGTCGAGCCAGCCTTCGTCGCACAACAGGCGATAGGCCTCGGCGACGGTGTTGTGATGCACGCCGAGATCGAGCGCCAGCTCGCGCACCGTCGGCAGCTGATCGCCCGGCTGGAATTGGCCGGCGACCAGCTGCGCCCGCAGCGCGTTGGCGATCTGCCGATACGCGGGAACGGACGAGCCGACATCGATGCGCATCACCCGGTTCATTGTCTGTTGTACACAGACAATGTACATGACCGGGCCGCCTGTCAAGCGCAGCGCGAAAAATGGCCGATCGACGTCACCACGCGCGTGCCCGGCCGCACACCAGGGACGCGCGATCGCCACGACTTGCGCTGGTTTGCGGTTAACGCTGCTCGTCGAGCGCTTGCGCCAACCGCTGCAGGCCGCCTTGCAGCACCGGCGTTTTGACGCCGAGGCCGAGGCGGAAGTGCGCCGGCGCGTCGAAGAAGCGGCCGGGCACGACGCCACCGCCGAGCGCGCGCAGACGCGTGCACAAGCGCTCGACCTCGCCGCGCACGAGCCGCGGGAAGACGATGGTGCCGTGACGCGGCCGCGTGACCGCCACGTCGTCGCGGCTCGCGAAGAATTCGTCGACGAGCGCGCGGTGCGCGTCGAGCTGCGCGCGCGCTTCGGCGCGCAACGCCGGCAGCCGCGGCAGCGCCCGCGCCGACAGCTGCAAGCCGACGAACGGCGTGTGATTCGCGAACAGGTCGTCGAGCCGCCAGATTCGCCGCGCCAACGACGGCTCGGCCAGGATCCAGCCGCAGCGCAAGCCGCTCAAGCCGTAGACCTTCGTCAGGCTGTTGGTGACGACGAACGTCGGGCCCAAATGCAGCGCCGGCCGCGACGGCTCGTCGAAGACGGCGTCCAAATAGGCCTCGTCGACGAGCACGCGCGCGCCCACCGAACGCGCCAATTCGCCCAGCTTCGTCAGCGTCGCTTCGTCGATGTAGGCGCCGCTCGGGTTGTGCAGATTGGTGACGACGATGAGCTTCGTGCGCGCGGTCAGCGCCTGCGCGACCGCTTCCGGCTCGACGGCATAATCATGCTCGGCCCGTCGAACGAACCGCTTGACGTCGGCGCCGAGATAGCGCGCCAGCATGACGAGCGGCTCGTAAGCCGGCTGCTCGATGAGCACTTCGTCGCCGGGCTGCAGAAGCGTCGCCATCGCCAGGTGGTTCGCCATCGTCGTGCCCATGGCCGTGACGACGCTGTCGCGATCGACGCCGTAATAGTCGGCCAGGCCGTGCACGAGCGGCGGATAGCCGTAGCCGCCGGCCGAGCCCGACAGCTGGAGCGTCGACAGATCGACGTGCAGGTCGGCCATGTCGCGGCTGAACATGCCGCTCGCCGTCAGCGCGAACGGTAGGATCGGCTGCAGCTTCGCCCACTCGAGGTATTCGGTCGCCAGCGTGCGCATCAGCCGATGCTCGCGGAAGATCGGCGGCGCCACAAGAGGTACACGGGCAGGCCGGCGAGCACGAGGCCGAGGCCGATGAAGCTCTGGCGCGGATGGCTCACGAACGTCGCCACGACGACGCCCCACGACACGGCGATGAAGACGAGCGTCGTCAGCGGATGGCCGGGCGCGACATAGCCGGGCACCACCGAATCGCGACGGCGAAAGCGAAACAGCGCCAGCGCCGTCAAGCCGAAGAAGATGAAATCGATGGAGACGACGTAGCTCAAGATGCCGTCGTAATGGCCCCATAGCGCGATGAGGGTGGCGAGCGCGCCTTGCAAGACGATGGCGGCGACGGGGACGTGCGTGCGACGGTCGAGCTTGCCGACGGCGGCGAAGAAGAGCCCGTCGTTGGCCATGGCGTAGTAGACGCGCGGCGCGGTCAGAGATCGATTGGCTGAGGAAGCCGAGCGTCGACAGCGAGACGGCGGCGGCCAGGAACTGCGCGCCGCGGGCGCCGAAGGCGCGGCGCATGACGTCGAGCGCCGGCGCCGTCGCGCGACCGAGGCCGGCCGGACCGAGGACGCGCACGCACACGAACGCGACCAGCACGTAGAGCGCGATGACGCCGGCGACGCCGAGCAGCATGGCGCGCGGCAGATTGCGCGCCGGGTCCTTGATCTCGCCGGCGACGAAGCCCGCCGTCTGCCAGCCGCCGTACGAAAACAGCACGGGGATCAAGGCCGCGCCCATCGCGCCGACGAGCGCGAGCGTTCCCTCGGGCGGCGGCACCAGCGACGGCGCGCTGTCAGCGGAGGGTCCGCCGGCGAGCCACAGCCCGCCGACGACGAGCGCGAGCACGGCGCCGATCTTGAGCAGCATCAGCACCGACTGCAGCCCGCTGCCGGCGCGCACGCCGACGCAGTTGACCGCCGTCAACGTCGCCAGCGCCAACGTGCCGAGCGCGCGATCGTTGGCCAGGACCTGCGGCGCCGTCGGCCACAGCTCGAGCGCGTAACGCGCGAACGTCACCGCGCTCGCCGCCATGCCGCCGGTCTGAATGACGAGGAGCAGCGCCCAGCCGTACAAGAACGCGACCGCCGGATGATACGCGTCGCGCAGGTAGGCATATTGCCCGCCCACCTGCGGGCGGCGCGCGGCCAGCTCGGCGTAGACGAACGCGCCCGTCAGCGCCGCGACGCCGCCGATGAGCCACGCGGCCAAGATGAGCGCGGTCGTGCCGACGCTGCGCGCCACCGTCGCCGGCGTGACGAAGATGCCGGAACCGACGATGCCGCCCATGACGATCATGGTCGCGTCGAAGGGCCCGAGCCGCCGCTGCAAGCTGTCGCGATTGTCGTCGGAAGACATGGAACGCCGGCATCATAGCCGCGTCGCGCGCGAACGAATGCTGCGTAGTCGCGCTATTCCTTCTCTTCCTGCACGTTGATGGTAATGCCCATCTTCTGCAGCGCCGACTTGAGCTCCGCCTTCTGCACCGACTTCATGTAGGCCTCGAGCGGCTCCACTTTCTTGGCCTTCACCAGCTCGAGCAGCGACTCGTTCAGCGTCACCATGCCGAGGTGCTTCGACGTCTGCATGACCGAGAACAGCTGGAACGTCTTGGCCTGGCGAATCAAGTTGGTGACCGCCGAGTTGCCGATGAGCACTTCGTAGGCGGCCACGCGTCCGCCGCCGATCTTCTTGCACAAGGTCTGCGCGATGACGCCGCGCAAGGATTCGGCCAGCATCTGCCGCACCTGCGACTGCCGATCGGCGGGAAACTGATCGATGATGCGATCGACCGTCGACGGCGCCGTCGTCGTATGCAAGGTGCCGAACACGAGGTGGCCCGTCTCCGCCGTCTCGACGGCGATGGCGATCGTCTCCAAGTCGCGCATTTCGCCGACGAGCACGATGTCGGGATCCTCGCGCAGCGCCGCGCGCAGCGCGTCCTTGAACGAGCGCGTATGCACGTGCACCTCGCGCTGATTGACGAGGCACTTCTTGTTCTCGTGCACGAACTCGATCGGATCTTCGATGGTGATGATGTGATCCGAGCGGTTCATGTTGATGTAATCGACCAGCGTCGACAGCGTCGTCGACTTGCCCGATCCCGTCGGTCCGGTCACGACGACGAGCCCTTTGGTCAGGTAACACAGGTCGAGCACTTTGGGCGGCAGCCCCAGCTGCTCGGCGGTCAGCAGCTGAAACGGAATGGCGCGAAAGACGCCGCCCGGCCCTTTGCGATCGCGAAACATATTGGCGCGAAAACGCGACAGCCCCTCGATGGCATAGGCAAAGTCGGTGTCCGAGCGCTCTTCGTATTCCTTGCGGTTCTTCTCGGGACAAATTTCGTAGAGCAGCTTCAACATCACCGGCGGCGTCAGCGGCGGAAAGCCGGGAATCGGCTGCATTTCGCCGTGCAAACGCACCAGCGGCGGCATCGAGCACGACATGTGCAAGTCGGACGCGCCCATCTTCTTCATGGCGCGCAGCATCTCGTCGATGGCCGCCGGCGCGCCGCTGGCGACGGGTCCCGCCGGTAAATCGGGCGCCGCCACTGCAGTCGGGGCCGCCGCCGCCGCCGTCGCGCCCGAGGCCGGCGCCGCTGCCGCAGCAGCCATCGGGCCCGTCGGCGCGCGCGGCTCGGCAATCGGCACGAGCGGAATCTCGCGCGCCGGCGCCGCGGCCGCCGCCGGACGCGGCGGCGCGACGTCGGTGCCGGCAAACGCCACGCCCCCTTCGCGCGCCTGGCTCATCGTCGACGAGTCGGTGTGCTGCGTGCGCGCCACCGAACGCGCCGACGCCAGCGGCGGCTTCTCGATCTCGAGCGGCACCGTGTCGCTCACCGCTTCCTGCGCCGCCGCGATGACGAGCTTCATCCGCGTCGGCCCCGACTCGACGTGACACATCACC
Source organism: uncultured delta proteobacterium (assembly GCA_963785725.1). Lineage (GTDB taxonomy): Bacteria > Myxococcota_A > Polyangia > Palsa-1104 > Palsa-1104 > JAQBQH01. The sequence continues at coordinate 145,560 of CAWAWS010000020.1, forward strand.
GGCCGCGAGCCACGCGTGTACTCGAACCGGGTCGCGCCCGCCGACAGCAGCTCGGCGAACGCCTCCGCCGGCGCGCACTCCTCGACGATCGACTGCAGCATCTGCAACGTGATGTTGGTCGTGGCGCTGCGATCGCCGCCCGCCAGCCGAACGATGACGTTTTTGCCGCTCTCGAGGACGATGGCTTGCGCCTTGAACTTGGTGAGATACGCGATGTAGGTGTCGATGGCGGCCACGCGACACCATATCGTGTCTCGCCGTCGCTGGAAAGTTCTCGCCCAAACGACAATCGACCGACAGTCCGCCCCTTGGCGCGATTCGATGATTCTTTGGCGCCATCGGATTGGGCAGCGGCGGCGCGCGCGCCTACGTTGTCCTGGCCGCCGAATCGCGGCGCAACCTGAAGGAGCGACGATCATGTCCAAAGTCTGGCTCATCACGGGAAGCTCGCGCGGCCTCGGCCGCGACCTCGCCGCCGCCGTCCTCGCCGCCGGCCATCGCCTCGTCGCCACGGCGCGGAGGGTCGAAGACCTGCAGCACTTGACGACGCAATACGGCGATCGCGTGCGCGCCGTGGCGCTCGACGTGACCAACGCCGCGGCCGCGCGCGCCGCCGTCGCCGCCGCCACGTCGACGTACGGCCGCCTCGACGTCGTCGTCAACAACGCCGGCTACGCCAACATCAACGCCATCGAAGACGTCGCCGAGGACGACTTCCGCGCGCAGATCGAGACCAACTTCTACGGCGTCGTGAACGTGACGCGCGCCGCCCTCCCCGTCCTGCGCGCGCAAAAATCCGGCCACATCATCCAGATCTCGTCGATCGGCGGACGGCGCGGCACGCCCGGCCTCGGCGCCTATCAGTCGGCAAAATGGGCCGTCGAAGGCTTCTCCGAGGTGTTGTCGATGGAGACGGCGCCGTTCGGCGTTCGCGTGACCATCGTCGAGCCGGGCGGCTTTCGCACCGATTGGGCCGGCTCGTCCATGCGCATCGACGACATTCGCGAGGAGTACCAGGCGACGATCGGCTTCATCGCGCGCCGCAACCCCGAGCTCATGCGCGGCGATCCGGCGAAGGCGGCGCAGGCGATCTTGCAGCTGGCGGCGATGGAGGCGCCGCCGTTGCGCTTGCTCCTCGGCACCGACGCGGTATTTTTGGCGGCGGATGTGCTGCGTCGTCGCGCCGCAGAGGACGCCAAGATGAAGCCGCTCAGCGTGACGACCGACTTCGACGGGATGGTAGACTTCGCGGAGACGCCGTTCGCGCAGCTGTTGACGAGCAAGAAGGACTGAATGACGGACCTCGTGACCATGCCGAGCGCGCTCATCGATCGCCTGGTGGCGATTGGCGTCGACGTGAGCGCGCTCTTGCGGCTGTCGGGGCTGGTGCCGTCGCGCTTCGCGGCGTCACGGGCGCGGCTGACGACGGCCGAGTTCTTCGCGTTCTGGCGCGCGATGGAGTCCGCCGGCGGCACGCGCGCGCGCATCTTGCGGCTGGGCGCGGAGGCGCTGCCGCATCAGCTCGACGTGGCCTCGATGGCGGCGCTGCATTCGCCGACGCTCGAGGACGCGCTGGCCAAGTTCGCGCGCTACAAGCGCCTCGTGTGCGCCGAAGCGGTCGACGTGACGCGCGCCAAAGGCGAGGCGCGCATTCGTTTCCATTGGCTCTACGCCGAGCCGCACGTGCCCTTGCCTCTCTTGCTCGTCGACGTCACCTTCGCGACGATCTTGGCGCTCGGCCGCGCCGGTCTCGGCCAGTCGCTGACGCCGCGCCGCATCGAGCTGGCGCGCCGGCGCAGCGACGAGCCGCTCTTGACGCGTCATTTCGGCTGCCCGATTCGCTTCGACGCGCCGCTCAATCTCATCGTGTTCGACGAGAGCGCGCTCGCGCGTCCGTTTGCCACGCACAACGCCGACTTGTTGGCGCTCATCGTGCCCGGGTTGGAGGCGGCGCTGGCGGCGAGCTTGACGGCGCGCTCGGTCGCCGACGACGTCAAGACGACGCTGCAGCGGCGCATGTGCGGCGAGCGGCCCAGCGTCGACAAAGTGGCGGCGGAGATGCACCTGAGCCCGCGCACGCTGCAGCGACGGCTGGGCGAATTGGGCACGTCGTATCAGGCGCTGCTCGACGACGTGCGGCGCGAGACGGCGCGGCGGCTCTTGGGCGCGACCGATCTCGACGCCGGCGAGGTGGCGTTCCTGCTCGGCTTCGAGGAGCTGAACTCGTTCACGCGCGCCTTCGCCGGCTGGGAAGGCGTCACGCCGAGCCGCTGGCGCGAGGACGGCCGGCAACGGGCGTAATCCTATGACGGCGCGTCGAGCGCCTGGCGGACCCAGCGCGCCAGATCCTCCTGGTCGAACGGCTTCGGCAGCACGCGATTGCTGCCGCTCAGCTCGCGCGATTCGCCGGGATAGCCCGACATGTGAATGACCTTCAAGCTCGGCCGGCTCTCGAGCAGCTGCCGCGCCAGCTCGTGACCATCCAGGTGCGGCATGACGACGTCGCTCAAGAGCAGGTGGATCGGCCCTTCGTGCGCCGCGGCCACGCCCAGCGCCTCGACGCCGTCGCCCGCTTGCAGCACCTCGTAGCCGAGCTTGGTGAGCACGAAGGCCACGAAGTCGCGCACCGCCTCGTCGTCTTCGGCGAGCAGCACCGTCTCGTTGCCGACCGGCGACGTCGCGGCCGCGGCCGGCGCCGGCGGCGGCAGCGGCAGCTCGGCCTGACGCGGCAGGTAGACGCGAAAGTCGGCGCCGCGGCCGAGCTCGCTGTCGACGAGGATGTGACCGCCCGACTGCTTGACGATGCCGTAAGCCGTCGACAAGCCGAGCCCGGTGCCTTTGCCCTGCCCTTTGGTCGTGAAGAAGGGCTCGAAGACGCGGGCGCGCGTGGCCTGGTCCATGCCGATGCCGGTGTCGTTGACGCCGATGAGCACCCAGCTGCCGTTGGGGACTTCGTCGTGCGGCCGGCTGGCGTCGACCTCGACGTCGATCGTCCGCAACGTCAAGGCGCCGCCCGAGGGCATGGCGTCGCGCGCGTTGACGGCCAAGTTCAAGATGACCTGCTCGAGCGCGCCGGCATCGGCTTTGACGCGACCGCGCGCGCGCAAATCGGTCCGCACCATGATGTCGGCGCCGATCATGCGCTGCAACATGTCGACGATGGCGCGCACCGCTTCGTTGGGATCGAGCACCACCGGCTGCGTCGGCTGCTTGCTCGTGAACGCCAGCAGCTGTCGCGTCAACAGCGCCGCGCGCGCGATCGAGCGCTTGATCTGCTCGGCGTAGCGGCGCATCGCGTTCTCGGCGGGCGCGGGCGCGAAGTGCTCGAGCAAGAGCGAATTGGCGCCGCCGATGGCGGTCAAGATGTTGTTGAAGTCGTGCGCGACGCCGCCCGCGAGACGACCGATGGCCTCCATCTTTTGCGACTGACGCAGCTCGCGCTCCAGCTGGCGCGGCTCGGTGACGTCATGCGCCAGCAAGAGAATGCAGGCCTCGCCGCTGAGCTCGATCTTGTCGACCGACAAGAGCAGCTCGCGAATGAGCCCTGCTTTGGTGCGCAGCCGCGCCGGAAAGTCGCGCACGGAGCCCGCGGCGATGAGGCGGAACAGCTCGTCGCGCCGCTCGGGATCGGCCCACAGCTCGAGCTCGACGGCAGTGGCGCCGATCATCTCCGCGCGCGAGAAGCCGGTCATGTTGAGCCAGGCGTCGTTGACGTCGATGAAGCGGCGATCGGACAGGCGTGAAAAGAGCGCCCCCATCGGCAGCGCGCGAAACACGTCGGCGAAGCGCGCTTCGGACTTGCGCAGCTGCTCGCGCGCGCGGCGGCGTTCGCTCACGTCGATGGCGATGCAGCCGAGCGCCGTCGGCTGCTCACCGCCGGCGCCGAAGATGGGGAAGCGGTTGACCAAGAACTCGCGCGGGCCGTGCACCGTCGCCAGCGTCTCGACGGCCTGCAGCGGCGCTTTGCCCTCGATGACCAAGCGATCGATGGTGGCGCTGGCCTGGCCGTAGGCGTCGCCGAAGAGCTCGCTCGTGCTCTTGCCGCTGGCGTAGTCGCTGTCGAAGCCGAAGGCGCGCGCGGCTTCGCGGTTGACGACGAGGTGGCGACCGTCGAGGTCTTTGACGAGCACGACGGCGGGCGCGTGCTCGAGCACCGCCTGCAGCCGGCCTTCGGTGTCGCGCACGCGATCGCGCTCGGCCTCGGCCTGCTCGAGCGCGGCGAACTCGGCGGTGACGTCGCGAAAGAGGAGCGCGATGTGCGCGACGTCGCCGGCGCCGTCGAGCAGCGGCAGCCACGTGCACACCACGGCGCAGCGCTTGGCGGGGGCGGCGATGTCGCGCAGCGGCTGCAGCCGCGTGTCGTACCAAGCGGGCGGCATGACGATGGTCTCGCCCGCGAACGCCCGCCGCGCCATCGCCACGCCGCCGTTGGCCAGGAGCAGCGGATCCTCGAAGAGGTTGTATTCGGGCGGCGGCGCGCTGCCGAAGATGTCGCGGAACGCCTGGTTCGTCAGCAGACAGTGGCCGTTGGGGCGATAGATCTGGAGGCCGATGGGCGCGTTGGCGAATAGGCCCACCAACAGGGCCATCGGGTCGGCGACCTGTAATAACGCCTCGCGAACTCCATCCAGTCGGCCCGCCATCCGTCCCCCAGAACGAAGCGCTTCTCGGCGTCATCATAGCCGAATCGCCGGCGGAGCATACCGAGCGCTACTTCGTCGGAGAATCGCCGATGTTGGCGAGCGCCGCGGCGCCGAGTCGCTGGCACAGCTGCGCCAAGTACAGGCTCCTCGGCGTGACCGGGATGGCGGGCGAGTCGAAGGTGCCGTCGCCCGCGGCTTTGCCGGCGGTGCCGATAGCCCAGTTCATCGCGCCCGGCGGCGCCTCGACGGTGATGTTGGCGGCGCCGCCGTTCCACAAGACGCCCCAGCCGATGGCCCAGCCTTGCCCGCTGCCGGCGGTGGCGCGATTGACGAGGTTGAGCTGATCGTCGTGGACGACGTTGTCGGCCAAGAAGCCGGTCGCCCAGCGCTCGTGCGGCTCGAGCCGCGTGTGCACGCCGGTCGCCGTCGAATCGAGGACGACGTTGGGCCCGGTGGCGCGCGAGACGGTCGAGAACGTATACAGATCGTCGCCGGCGATGCGGCTGCGTTGCACGAAGATCTGGCTGCCCGAGTAGCTGATCTCGAGCGGATAGCCTTCGGTCACGTCGGGCGTCAGCGTGCGCGTGAGCGTGAAGTCTTCGATCGTGAAGCGCTTGACGGTCGCGCCCAAGTAGACGCTGTTCTCGGTCTCGACGGCGGCGACGTCGCGCATCCAGCCGTCCTGCACGGCGCTCGCCTGCAGCAGCGTGAACAGCGGCGACGTGATCGGCGGCGGCGTCACCGCCGGCGCCACGACGCGCAGGTGCTCGACCCCGACTTGGCTGATGCGCCCCGGGAACGTGTAGCCGACGACGGTGGCGCCCGGCTGCACGTAGGTCGCGTCGTAGGAATCGGGCAGCGGCACGTCGAGCGTCACCAGATCGCCGGCGAGGGCGACGATGCTGCGATCGGCGCCGATGAGCGTGCCCGCCGCCAGCCACGTCTGCGCCATGCCGTTGCGCACGAGCGTGTCCATGTCCATGAAGTGGATCCACGCCGCCGTCACCGGCCGCTGCACGAGGATCGTCTGCCCGACGACGAAGCCGCCGGCGTCGGCCACGTGAAAGCTCAGGGAGCCGGCGGGCAGATAGCTGTCGCTGATGGTCGTCTTGGTCTTACCGAGCGTCCACGAGCCGGCGCCGGCGAGGTTGACGAAGTTGTGCGCGCTGCCGGTCAGGTCGATCTCGGTGCCGCCGGTCGTCGTCGAGCCGGCGCCGCGCAAGACGACGCCGCTTGCGCCGATCGTCAGCTCGCCGGCGACTTGGAACTTGCCGGCCGCGAGCGCGACCGCGCCGCGCACGCCGCCGACGAGCGGCAGCTTGGCGACGGCGTCGAGCGCGGCCTGGATGGCGGCCGTGTCGTCGCCGCCCGACGGCGCCAGCGTCTGCGCCACCGGCGCGAGCGGAATGGCCACGCCGCCGCCGCCATAACCGGCGTACGAGAAGTCCATGACGCGATCGCCTTTTTCGCTCAGCGTCTTGTAGGCGAGCCGGCCCTGGTCGTCGAAGTAGACCCATTGGCTGGCCGGTCCGCCGTCGTCGAGGAGCGTGCGGCAATCGACCGACGTGCTACGGCCGAGGTCATCGGCGCCGGCGGCGAGGTCGTTCGCGGTCGCAGGCAGCGCGCGCTCGACCTTGCTGCCGCAGCCGAGCAGCAAGAGGCCGAGCGCGCTCAGCCGGGCGCTACTGAATGCCGACCATCCCCGTCTGCGCATGCGTCAGCGACTCCCACGCCATCATATGATCTTCCCACGTGGGGCGAATCTGCCCGATGAGCTTCTGCGTCTGCGGCAGCGACAGGCCGAGCCGGCCGTTGAGCGCGTTATAGCCGATCTCCCACATGGCATCGGCCGAGACCGCGTCGAGGGCGTGGCTGCCGCAGATCGTCGTCGTGTTCGCCGTCGAGCCGTTGATGTATTTGGCGTGGAACTCGTAGCCGGCGGCCATGCGCGTCTTCTCGAGGCTGTACAGGTCGACGCCCTGGATGCGCGCCGTCTCGGCGGCGTTGGTCATCGACGCGAAGCCGTACTGCACGTGGCCGAGGTCGCGGCACGTCTCCTGCGCCATGCCGTTCAAGTAGGCCGGCGCGTTGTACCAAAAGCCGTTGAGCGCCGACGCCGAGCTCTTGTCGCCGGTCTCGGGCGGCACCGGCGTCGCGCCGTCGGTGGTGAGGTAGATATAGGCGGGCGTGCGCTTCTTCCACATGGCGACGGCGTTGTTGAAGCCGGTGTGATCGTCGAGGTAGACGGCGATGCCGATGTTGGCCTCGATCATCGCCAGCTCCCAGTTGCCGTTGGAGTTGGAGCCGTTGATGGTCTCGGGCGAGTAGACGTTCTTGAGCATGGTGCCGAACTGCGCCGCGTCCGCCGCCGACCAGCCGCTGTACGTGTACTTGATGATCTCGCCGGCGCGCGGCCACTGCGACGCCGCCCACGCCGACTGCAAGGGCGCATTGGACGCGCCGTGCTTCGTCAGCAGATACGACCAGGCGTTCATGATCTTGATGGCGTTCTGCGCGTACGTCGTGTTGCCGGTGTAATACCAAAGCAGCGCCTGCGTATAGGCGGCCGCCGCGTCGTCCTTCTCCTGTTGGCAGCCGACGTCCGGGTTCATCGAGGCCGAGCCGCACTCGACGTCGGCGAACGGCGACGGCGTGTAGCTCAGCGACGCCAGCGCGCTGCCCTTGGTCGAATTGAACGCCGTGTACCACGGGTCTTTCTTGGCCGCGATCTGCGCCTTGACGAAGTCGAGCTGCGCCTTGTCGACCATGACGCCGGGATGCTGGAACGCGCCCGGCGCGGTCGTTCCGCCGCCGCCGCCACCCGCTGACCCGCCGCCGCCACCCGCTGACCCGCCGCCGCCGGCAGTGCCGGAGGTCGAGCCGTTGATCTGCCACTGCTGCGCCGCCGTGCCGTTGCAGTCGTAGAGCTGCACGAGCGCGCTGTCGGCGCTGCTGCCGGCGGCGACGTCGACGCATTTGTTGCTGTGCGGGTTGCGGATCTGCGAGTAGCCGTTGCCCTGATCCTCGACGACCCAGACCTGCGCCGCCGTGCCGTTGCAGTCGTAAATCTGGATGGTCGTGTTGTCGGCCGTTCCGTTCGACTTCACGTCGAGGCAGCGGTTGGAGTTGACGTTGAGGAGGTTTACCTGGCCCGCGGTCGTCGTCGGCTGCAGCGCCCAGTTCTGCGCCGCGGTGCCGTTGCACGTGTATTGGTCGGCGATGGTCCCGTCGGCGGTGGCGCCGGCTTTGACGCCGAGGCACTTGGCGCTGCCGTTGCGCACGATGGTGCCGCCGGCGCCGGCGCCGGTGGTCGAGCTGGTGCCGCCGGTGCCGTCGGTGACGACGCTGCCGCTGACGCAGCCGCCGAGCGCGGCCGCGAAGCACAAGACGAGCGAGCGAATCTGAACCATCCTGGGCTCCTGGGTGCCGCGTGTTCCGGCGACGAGCTGCCGGTCGTTCCGAACGCGTTGCACCGTTGGACTGCCAGAATGAGTCCAGCCGCCCCACCCCCTAAGTATTTGATCTTTGTCGGCTCATTGACTGTCTCTGCGATGAGACAACCCCTCGGCTGTCCACCACGCGTTGACGATTTCTAAGTCGGCGGAGCAGGTTTACACACATGCGACCGCGGGTCGCGGCTCGTGTCGCGCGTTTACTGCGCGGCGTTGCGCAGACGCAGCTCGCGCTGTGGGAACGGAATCTCGACGTGGTGCGCGCGAAACGCGGCTTCGATGGCGAAGCGCACGTTGGAGGCGATGCGCAGATCCTGGCTCGGCTCGGCGATCCAGACGAGCAGCGTGAAGTCGAGGCTCGATGGGCCGAACGCCTCGAAGCGCACCTCCGGCGCCGGCTCGGCCAAGAGGCCCTGCTCGCGCGCCGCGACCTCGAGCAGCAGCCGCTTGACCAGCGCCAAGTCGCTGCCGTAGGCCACGCCGACCGCAATCGAGATGCGCCGCCGCGTCGTCGGGATCGAGTGGTTCACGACTTGACCGGTGATGAGCTCGCTATTGGGCACGATGATCGTCACCTCGTCGCGCGTCACGACCGTCGTCGCGCGCAAGCCGATGTCGACGACCGAGCCGTGCGCCTGGCCGATCTGCACGAAGTCGCCTTTGCCGACGGGCCGCTCGATGAGCAGGATGAGCCCGGAGATGAAGTTCTGCGCGATCGTCTGCAGACCGAAGCCGATACCGACGAGCAGCGCCGCCGAGGCCGCGAAGAGCGCGTCGAGCTTGAGGCCGATCGACGTGAACGCCACGAGAATGCCGAGCAGCACGATGAAGTAGCGCGCGATCTTGGCCATCGCGAAGCGCGCGCTGTCGTCGACGCCGCGATGGGCGAGCAGCCGATTGAGGCCGCGGCCGGCGACGGCGGCCACGAGGCGCGACAGGAAGATGATGAAGATCGCCAGCGTGATCGAGCCCAGCGTCAACGGGCCGGCCGGCAAGTGCACGATGGGCGAGAAGAAGATCTGCTTGAGCCGGTCGAGGATGTACATCAGGTCTCCGCGACGCGCATTGTACCGCGGCGCGGAGACCGAAACGCGCGCGGATTACGCGGCGCGAGCGGGCGCGGTCGCGGGCACGGGCGTGTCGCTCGCGGCCGCCGGTCCGGTCGGCGACGCCTGCGCGGGCGTCGTCACGCCGTCGATCTCGGCGTAGCGCGCCGCCAGCCGCTTGCGCACGATGCTGGCGACGAGGTGCTGGAAGATGATGTAGATGGCCGCCGGCACCGTCACCAGCGGCTGACCGGGAAACGACGCCAGGCCGACGACGAGCGCCGTGCCGTTGGAGCGCATGCCGCTCGAGAATTCCGCGGTCACCTGATGCGCGCGGCCGAGACCGGCCATGCGGCCGATGACCGAGCCGAGCGAGAAGTTGGTGAGGTTGACGGCGAGGACGATCAACATCGCCCAGCCGATCTGGCCGAACGACAGATGGCGCAACAGCGGCGCCGCGGTGCCGACGTTCAGATAGACGGCCATGAAGAGGCCGAAGCTGCCCATGAAGGTGAAATAGGGCTGAATGCGCGCCAAACGCGTGCGCAACAGGCGATTGAGCGTCAAGCCGACGACGAGCGGAATGAGGACGCCGATCATCAATTGATGCAGGATGAGCATCGGCGGAATCTTGATCGAGTTCGCCGTCAGTCCATTCATGTAATAGAGGTAGGCGGGCGCGGTCAGCGTGCCGATCGACATCGTCACCAGCACGAGGCTGACGAGCAGCTCGATATCGCCCTTGGTATCGCGCACCCAAATGCTCGCCGTCGCCGCGACCGGCATGAGGATGACGAGATCGAGGCCGATCTGCAGCGGCTCACCGAGCTCGCGGCCGAGCAGCGGGATACACAGCTGGCCGAGCAGCCAGCAGCTCAGCGGCAGAATGACGAAGTACTGCGCCAAGCACACGAGCAGCGGCTTCGGGCGCGCGATGACGCCTTTGAAGGCGCTGAAGCCGCACTGAATGGCGGCCGACAGCATCATGAAAAAGAGCGAGAGGCCGGACGCATCGAGCTGTCCGTAGAGCACTTTGGGCATGCGAATGGCGTGCGACACGCCGGGCGTCAAGAAGCCGAGGAGCGCGATCGCCGAAATGAGATGAACGAAGTGCTTACGAACGAAGCCATTCACTTTCAACAAAGGCGAGGCAGCAACAGACGCCATGAATCCCTCCATCTCGCCGCGTTTCGGACTGCATCCGCGCGACGGACACGCTTCGGTTACGGTGCCGCGGCCGCCAATCAACCGCGAAACACACTGATTACGTTCTCGACTATAACGAACGAGTTATTCACTCGTCTGCATTCGCGCGTACAAGACGAAAAGCTGAAGTTAAACCGATACTAATCGTCATTTATTTGACGACCTCGGATATGCATTTACGGCAATATCCGACAAGCATCGTCCAGCTTCGTCAACACGCACATTTCCGTCGCTGCCATAATTCGTAATCGATATCGCGAAGCGCATTTACGATATTCATCGACGCCCGCCGAATCGACATTTCAGATCGGTGTTGATCGTCGCATTTTGGAGCGGCGCGATATCCGCGCACGACGCGCCTGAATACGCGGAATACGTATTCTTACGGCGGGCTACGAAGGGAGTTTTACGAGGATTGATTGCAGCGATAATTGCGAGCGAGCGAACGAAAACGGAAGGTCAGTTCACTTCGCAGTAGCCGTAGTTGCAGGCGGGATGGCTGGAGGGGCAGTCGGATGCCGACTTGCACGCCTGACAGGTGGTCTTGCCGGTCGACTTGAAGTCGAAGTAGCAGCCGCACTCGAAGTTCGTCTGCGGCATGAAGCTCGATTCTTCGCTGGTGCGCACGACCTTCATCGCGCACTGCGGGACTTCCGAGGCGGCGATGATGTTGTCGATGAGCGTCTGGTCGAGCGCGGCGACGGAGAAGCGCGTGACCATGGCTTTGGCCGCGTCCGACGGCACGCCGCCGGGGCCGACGGGCGTGAAGAAGTGGACGTAGCCCCACAGCGGATAGTGGCCGTCGCGGACGTTCGCTTTATCGAACGTATTCTTGTTCGAGTCCGGTAAATAGCCGGCGGTTTGCGCGGTCGACTGCAAATAGAGGCTGCGCAGATTGCCGCGATTGGTGTCGTAATCGCTAATCGAGAGGATGCCGATCGACTTCTCGGCCTCCGTCGACGCCAACATCGAATCGCGCAAATTGTCGGTCGACAGGCGATCGATTCCCCAGAAGCCGGTCTTGGGAACGTTGACGAGCAAGCCGGTCAAAATGGTCGAGCCGGCGTTGCCGTTGCGAATGAAGTAGTAGGTCGGGTCGATCCAAGGCGAGGCGTCCTTGAGGCCGTTGACGCCCATTCCGCCGAGGCCGAAGACCATGTGCGCGGCTTCGGCGCTGATCGCCGTCTGCGTCGATCCCGACGGCACCGACATGACGAAGGGAACGACCGGTCCCGTGTAGTCGCTGACATTGGTGCCCGAGACATATTGAACGGTGCTGGTGCTGCACGTGTTCGAATACAAGTCAGAGACACCGATATCGACGGTATTACCGGCGGTCGCGAGCAAGCAGTTGACCTGATTGCCGCCCGAATCGTAATAGAACGCGTAAGTCCCGCCGGGGGCCGGATTGACGATGGTCGACTTCGTGGGATCGAACACCGAGGCGACGCCGGCGCAGGACGTGGCATTCAAGTAGATGCCGACATAAGGGGTCGGCAATGCGGACATGAGCGGCTGCGCAGCCTTCAAGAGCGGCGCGAAGTCCGAGGTGCCGTACATATAAACGACATTCGGCCCGGCGTCGGCGCAGTTGACGGTCGGGGTCGTCACCGGATTGACCAGCGGCGGAATCGTCGAGTTCGTCGGCGTCGTCGTCGCCGGCAACATGGCGTTGGCGCCGCACAGGCCGAGACGCGCGCAGTTATCGAAGGTCTGATAAGCGGCGGTCGTGCAGGCGTTGAGATAGTCGTCTTGGCTCGCCGGCGTGCCCACGACGCAATTCTCGGGACCGAGGCCGGAGGCGACGCAGACGCCGTCCTGGCAATAAGGATGGCCGCCGAACTTCAGGCAGTCTTCGTCCACTTTGCATTGCTCGTCGCGATTGACGATCAAGCTGCAGCCGCCGACTAAACCGCCACTAAGCAGAGCGAACACCGCAAATAGGCTCGAGCTACGCATGGTCGACCTCCGTCTCGATCTCGAAAAGCCCGGCGACAGCCGTGGCCGCGCCCAGCGAAAGCGTTCTCATTGATCCTCGTCGTAGGGGTTGCTGGTATCGATGCTGCGCTTGCGTGGCGGCTCCCATTCGCCACGCGGCGCGATATCACTGCGGCGTTCGTTCGTCGTGCGCTGCGGCTCGACCACCGGCGCCGACGCGGGCGCGGCCAGCGGCAGGCGCGACGTGACCGGCTCGGCGCGGCGCGCCGGCTCGACGCGGCGCGCCGGCGCCTCGTGGCCGTGCTCGCGATGCGCCATCGCCGTCGTCGGCTGCGAGCTGTCGAGGCTGAGATCGATCATGACGTTGTCGGCGAACGTCACCGTGCGCTCTTTGGCCTGATGGCCGGGCGCGACGGCGCGCAGGCGATGGCTCCAATCCGAGCGCGCGAAGCGGCCCACGAACGGGTTCGACGGCAACAGCGTCCCGTCGAGCCAAATCTGCGCCGTCGACGGCGTGACGCCGATCGAGAGCACGATGGTGTCGTCTTGCGCCCGCGGCGGCGGGACCGCCAGCGGGAGCGCGGCGGCCGGGCGCGCCGCGACGGCAGCGGCCGGCGCAGTCGGCGGAGCGACGACGATCGGCGGCGGCACGTCGCGCAGCGCCACCAGCGCCGTCGTCGCCATGAACACCACCGTCAGCGCCGCGCCGATGAGCCAGGCGCGATTGCGCGCGAAGTTCGGCGACCACTCGTGATTGTCGAGCGGCAGCGGCTCCAGCGTCGGCTGATCGAGCGCGGACACGACCGAGAGATGGTTGCGCTCGACGCCCGTCGTCGTCGCTTGGCGCCGCTGCGCCGCCGAGCGCTGCTCGCTGGCGAACGAGCGCTGCTCGGCGGTGCTGCCAAACGACGGCTGCTTGCCATTGAAAGACGGCTGCTGCCCGTTGAACGGTCGCAGCTCGCCGTTGCTCTTAGTATGGCCGCCCGTTCGCGAGCTCCCCGCGAAAGACCGCGCGTCACTCTGTTGTGATCGCTGATCGCCCGCGAACGAACGGCCCGTCGCATAGGAACGACCGCTGCCGCGCCGCGACGACTCGCCCGGCTCGGCGGCGTCGAGCGTCTCGAGCCGCCCATAGTCGCCCGCCTGCAGCCGCAAGAGCGCGCCGTCGATGAGCCCCCGCGTGCGCTGGCGCTCGCCGTCGAGCTCTTGCAAGATCGCGTCGCTGATCTCACGTGTGCGCGGCGCACCGCCCGTCGCCCACAGGTGCTGGTCGATGGCGTCGCGCATCTCGGCCGCGGTGTGGAAGCGATCTTCGGGCCGCTCGGCGAGCGCGCGGTCGCAGACGTCGAGCAGCGCCGGCGAAATGTCGGGACGCAGCCCGCGCAGCGACGGAATCTCGCCGCGCGTCAAGCGCCGCCAAAATCTCGATCTCGCCCATCCCCTGCCACAAGCGACGCCCGCTCAAGACTTCGAACAGGATGACGCCGACCGAGAAGAGGTCGCTGCGCCGATCGGCGCGCCGTCGCAGCTGCTCGGGCGCCATATAGTTCACGCGCCCTTTTAGGACGCCGGTCTTCGTCTCCAGCGACGAATCGCGCGCCTTGGCGATCCCGAAGTCGATGACTTTGGTGTGCCCTTCATAAGTGACGAAGATGTTGTGCGGGCTGATATCGCGGTGCACGAAGCCGAGCGGCTGACCATCGAGCCCGGTGAGCTCGTGCGCGTAATCGAGCGCCGCCAGCGCGTCGCGCAGCACCGACAGCGCCAGCCGCTGCGGAAAGCCGCCCCGCGCGGCGAAGCGCTTGAGCACATGATAGAGCGAGCGCCCTTCCAGATACTCCATGGCGATGAAGTGCCGACCGTCGCTCTCGTCGACGTCGTTGGTCTGCACGATATTCGGGTGATTCAGACGCGCCGCCGTGCGCGCCTCCTGCTGGAACATGACCAGGAACTCTTCGTCTTCGACCAGGTCCGGGCGCAGCTCCTTGAGCGCGACGAGCTTGGAAAAGCCGGCCGGTCCTTGCGCGGCCGCGACATAGACGATGCCCATGCCGCCGCGTGCGACCTCACCGAGCAGTCGATATCGGCCGACCGAATCGCCGAGAGCATGGTCGGTCTTAGGCATCAGCATAGAAGGCACTCCACACGGGTTTGCAGGCACGACAATATATTCAAAACGATTAGTCAGTCAAAAGTAATCATTAGGGTTTTTATGAACTGTAATCGCGGTAGCAAAGCCAAAACAGCGTCATTAGAGGTGGGAGAAGGCGGCACTGTGAATGGCGCCTTCGCACTCGCCCGCTGCACACTGGCAGTTTGCACGTACAACCACACCATCACGATATTATTGCAATTTTCGGCTTCACCGCGATCGACAAGTGAAAGCCGAATCGCATTTACAACCTGCGTCAATGATATGACGAGGCGTCAATCGACCAGCAGCCTGAATCGAATTCGTAATCGAAACCGCAATTATCGATATCCCTGATTACCGATATTCGAATATCGATTTCGCTGCGATTACGTAAGTCGTCGTTCGAATATGAGCGCGAGACAAATGTGGGCGCGCCGAATTCGGCGCGTCGTGGATTGCGGCCGCGCGACGATGACCGGCCGTGCACGAGAGGCAGCCGTTCGCGCGCTCGCGAATGATTCGCGCCGATGAAGGCGGTCGGCGAATGCGGCGGCGTCCGCGCGCTCGCCGTCGCGCTCGCGCCGTCGCGGCGCCGCCGGTTGGCGTCGAGCACGAAGCGACTGACCGTCAGTCACGAAAACTGACTGGCAGTCACGAAAACTGACTCACAGTCACGAAAACTGACCGTCAGTCACGAAACGCCGACCAGCAGTCACGAACGATTGAAGGGCCGTCATTGTCGTCGCGCGGCAAACGAGACGACGCCGCTTGACACCTCGTGGCCGCGCGGCGAATGCGCGCGCAGACGGCGAATATCATTCGTTGCCGCGGCGACGAAGACGCCACCTCGAATGAACGGCGACGTGCCGCACGCGACCACATCGCCCACCCACAACGCTGCAAACACCTGTAAGCATTCATATTTACTGAAGGTTTCGTCACGCTCGCGTCATCTACTCGTGAGCAACGAAGGCGGCTCGGCCGCGCTCGCGAATCGCGGAGTTGTCCGTGATGACGCGCGCGCGCCGACACGACAGCAGCACGATGTCCGCGCGCCCGAGCTCGAAAGCGGCGCGGCGAGGATCGTGCGTGGCGTCGGGCGCGCCTTCCACTGACGGAGGTAACGAATGTCGACGCGAGTCTTGCAGAGTCCTTCGTGGTCATGGGCGCCATTGTCATTGGCGCTGGCATTGTCGGCGCTGCCGTGGGTAGCGACGGGTTGCGGCGGAGACGAGCTCGCCGGCGAGAGCGCGGCGCAATCCGCGGCCGCTTGCGCGCACGACCTCTGCACGACCGGCAGCACGCTGAAGTCGGGCTGCAATGCGTGCGTGACCGAGATCTGCGCCGCCGACAGTTACTGCTGTAAGACGAAGTGGAGCAGCCAGTGCGTCGCCGAGGTCGCGTCCATCTGCGGCCAAACCTGCGGCGGCGGCAACGCGGGCGGCGGCGGAGGCGCGGGCGGCGGCGGCAGCGCGGGCGGCGGCAGCGCCGGTGGCGGCGGCAACGCCGGTGGCGGCGGCAGCGCCGGTGGCGGCACAGCGGGTGGCGGCGGCACCAGCGGTGGTGGCGACGGCACGCCGACGCGGCAACAATGCACCGGCAACTTCGGCAGCGGGCTGTCGACGGCGCATGGGCGGCTCGACGGCTATCTCGTCTCCATCGTCGCCCCCGGCGGCTCCAAGACGTGCAACGGCGACAGCTCGCACGTGCACTTGCAGGTCATGATGAGCGGCGCCATTTACGACGTCGCGGTCGATACCGGCTCGAGCGGTGACGATATCTATTATTTGGCGACCAATATGACCATCCCCGATGGCACGTGGTCCGAAGGCTGGCATACGAGCGACTCATTGTCGTACAAGTCGCTCGGCATCTCCTCGACGCAGCTGACGCAGCTCTCACCGTCGGTGGCGGCGACGACGGTGGAGAACGAGCTGGCGACGGCGAATCATATCTCGGTATTCGGCACCGGATATAACGCCAATGGAATGCACCTGATTCATTACGACAACGGCAAAGACGGCGCGATTGTCGTCGAGCCGCAATCCGAGTCGTCGCGCGTGCTGTTCTTCCGCTTCTCCGAAGACAGCTTCTAGCCTAAGCGTTCGCGCGCTGCTCGCATGAACGACTGGAATGATGGACCACGCGCCGGCGGCAAAGGTGCACCACCATTCGCTCGGGTCCTCGACCAATGCAGACTGCATGTTCGCAGCATATATCGACTGGGATGACGACAAAGACTCGAATGAGCCCGCCGGAAACGAGGAGCCGGCGGTCGACGATGACCGCCGGCTTGCCGCGAATTAGCTGATGGGCGCGGTCGAGCAGACGTTGTTGATGCAGGTGATGCTGCCCGTCTCGTGGCCGCAGCAGTCGGCGTCGGTGCCGCACTTTTCGTAGACGGTCGAGCACGACGGCGGCTGCGACAAGCACTGCAAGCCCGTGCCGCCGTCGGCGCTGCTGGTGCCGCCGGCAGGCGCGCGGCAATAACCGCCGCAGCACTCGTCGCCGGTATCGCAGCCATCGCCATCCTTATGGCAGGGAACGGCGGTCCAGAAGCCGCGCGCATTACCGGCATAAAGCTCCTGCGCCGGCAAATAGAAGGCCGGATGGCTGGGATCGGTGCCGCCGGGCGCATTCAGATCGACCGCCGCCACCCACAGCTTCTTCGTCGTGATCTGGTGCTGCCAATCGTAGTTGCGCGGGTCACTCATATAGCCGTCGATCGTGGCCACGTTGCCGTACATGCGGCGGCTCGAGAACACGACCCAGCCATAACCGCCGGACGCAATCGGGCACGCCGTGGGCTCGTAGTTCAAGAGCGGCTCCAACGTCGCCGCGTGATTGTTCGCGGCATTCGTCGGCAAATAGAGCGTGCCATTGGCGATGCCATTGAGCTCCGACAGCGGCGCCGTCTTCTTGGTCGCCATGTCGTACCAGAAGAGCGCGCCCGTATTCCAACGCGTATAGCCGAGCGCCGGGCTGGGAATCGTGGGATCGAGGCTGCCCTCTTCGATCTGGAAGACGACCGCGTTGTTGGTCGGCAGGAACGTCGACCACGACACCGCGCCCGTGCTCGGCGTGTAGACCTGCGTGTGATTACTAAAGGTCATGGTCGAGAAATCGAAGTCGATCGTCCCCAACGAGCGCGAATCGAAGTTGGCGTCATTGAAGGCGACGTGCTTGCCGTCGGGTGAGAACACCGGCAGCGTCGCGCGCAGCCCGTTCAAGTTCGCGACGCCGGTCATCGGCGTCCCGCTCACCGGCGAGCTGATATTATAGAGGTAAGAGTTCTGGTCGCTGCGATCATTACCCGAGCTCGACAGATAGAACGCGCCGGTGGGATAGAACGCCGGGAAGATATTCGACCAGTTGCAGGTGCTGCAGTAAGGATCGCTCGTCGACGGCAAATTGACCGGGTTATTGGGGACGATCCAATTGCTGCCATATTCGACCGTCGTCGACGCCGGCGGCTGCGTCAGATCGTAAGCATAGCTGGTCGAATAGTCGTTATCCGGGTCATTGGAGATGAGGCGCTGACCATTGGCGCTGACGCTGTGGCAGGCGCGGCAGCCGGGCCGCAAGCTGTTGTTGGTCGGGTTCGTGATGTTCTTGCCCGCGACCAGCGTGGGCGCCGAGTCGCCGGGATGAATGCCGAGCGTCGCCGCGCCGAACGCCGGACCGGTCTTGGTCGCCGTCACCGTGCAATTCGTGGCATTGGGCGCGCAATAGCACTTGTCATTCGGTCCGCAGCTGGGCTCGCCCGAGTTCTGCACGAACGCCGTTCCATAAGAGTTGTAATAAACAGTGCCGCGCAGTGAGCCGCGCGCGATCTTCCAATTGAGCGTATAAGGCCCGACCGCATTACCGCCTTCGCCGAACGTCAGCGTGACCGTCGCGTTCTCCGTCCCGTTATTGGAGTTACCGAGCTCTTTCCACACCGCCTGCGGCAAGGGAATGTTCTTGAATACGAAGCCCGTCGCCGTCGATTGCGCCGCGAAATAGCCGGTATAAGTAAACGCGCTCTCGCTCAGCTGAATCTTGACCGAGTCGAACTTATGCGTGCTGCCGTCCCATTGAATGAGCGGCGCCAACAGTCCGCGCGGCCAAATGGTGCCGTCATAAGGATATAGAATCTTCACGGTCGCATCGGCCATGGGCGGACCATCGAGGCCGGTCTGCTGCGTCGTGGTCGCCGGCGGCGCGGGACCATCGCCGCCGACGCCGCCATAACCGCCGGCGCCGGGCGCGCCCGGCGGATAGTCCGGATCACCCGTCGTCTGCGTCCAAGCGACCTTGATCGTGACAGTCGTCGAGGCGGTTTGGCCGTGATAACTGGCCGTGACATTGCCGACGCCGCCGACCGTGCCCGACGCCGTCAATAGGCCGGTGCTGACGTCAATCGACGCCAATTCGCCGACGTCGATGCTCCACGACGGCAGAATCGTCTGACCGTCGACGACGGCCGTGTATTGCAGCGTCGGCGGCGCTCCGCCCTGCGTCATGCTCAACACTTGATCGGGCGGCGTAATGATGATCTGAAACGCCATATCCTGCGCCGGCGGCGGCGTCATGTCGCTGGGAACGACGACGCTCAAATCGGGCTGCTTGGCGCTCATATCGTCGCCGCCGTTACCTCCGGTGGGAGGCATTCCGCGACCTCCGGGAGAGCTGCAGGCGGAAATTGACCCGACCAATAGCACACACGGGAGCGCATATTTAAGCATTGGCGCGCAATATCACCCTGTGTGCACTGCTAATCAATTCAGTCTTTATGCTAGGTCGAGTTGATATCTTCGTTAAGAAACAGCGACGAAACAGTAGCGGGCCGATTTACCTCTCAATCGATATTCGGTAAGCCGCATATCAATCGCATTTCAGACTGACAATGACAGCGACGGTGATTGTCGCGCAGTGCAGAAAGTGGCCGCCAGCCAATGACGGGGAAACACCAGTCGGGTCATGTGTGCAGTCGGATACCGGGCGACGAACGAGCTGATATCGTCGGCGCAGCATGGCGAGCAAAGGGCAAAAGAAGCTGACGTATGAAGAGGAGCTGGCGCTGCTCTCGCCGGCGACGGTCGATCCCGCCGGCGAAGACGGGCACAGGCGCATCCTGGCGGCGCTGGCGAGCGGACGGTCGCTCGTCGTGGCGCGGGCCGCCAAGCTCGTCAAGGAGCACAGGCTCGACGGCTTCGCCGAGCCGCTGCGCGCCGCCTTCGAGCGCTATTTGCCGGCGGCGGCGACCGCGAGCGCGCTGCAGGCGGCGACCAAGCTCGATCCCAGCTGTCACGCCAAGCTGGCCGCCATCGAGGCGCTCGATCAGACCGAATCGGTCGATCCCGAGCCGTTCGCGCGCGCCGTGCGCCACTTTCAGCCCGAGGGCAGCGGCGACAGCGCGGCGCCGCTGCGGTCGGCGGGCATCGCCGGGCTGGCGCGCCTCGGCCATCGCGACTTTCACATGATCGTGGCGCGGCTGGTGAGCGATCGGTGGCCGCCGGTGCGACAAGCGGCGCTGGAGGCGCTGGCGCATCGCGACGACGGCGCGGGCGCGCCGCTGGCGCTCCTCAAGGTCGAGCTCGGCGACGAAGATCCGCAGGTCGACGTGGCGGCGATGACGGCGCTCCTGACGCTGGCGCCCGACTGGGCGCTCGAGGTGCTGAGCGGGCTCCTCGACGCGCGTGGCGGCCACGGCGGGCGTCGCGAGCTGGCCGCCGTCGCGCTCGGGCAGTCGCGCCGCGACGACGCGCTGGCGCTGCTGCTGGCCAAGCTGCCGCTCAGCCCGCGTGCCGACGAGCGCGAGGCCCTCCTGCGCGGGATCGGCCTCCATCGCAGCGACGGCGCGCTCGCGGCAATGCTGACGATCATCCGCGAAGGCAAGGCCGCCGAGGCGACGCTGGCCATCGAGGCGCTGGCGTCGCGCCGCTTCGAGCCCGGCATCGGCGAGCGCGTGCGCCGCGCGGCCGGCGAGAACGAAGCGGCGGACGACTTGGCGCCGGTCGTCGCGCAGGTCTTCGACGCCTGATGCGTTGATTCTTCGACTCGGCGGCGTCGGCTCGGGTCATTATACTGGGCGCGAAATGTCCGAGCCCGAAGCCGCCGAGCCTGCCGTCGGAACCGTCGTCGCCCACCGCTGGCGGCTCGTCGAGCGCGTGGCGCTCGAGGGTGACACGCTCGTCTTCCGCGCCGACGACCTCAAAGGCGGCAAGCCGGCGCTCTTGAAGCTGCTCGACGCCCGCTGCGCCGCCTCGCGCGAGCTGGCCGCGCGCTTCGACCGCGACGCGCGCACGATCAGCCGGCTCAACCACGCCAATTGCGTACAGATCCTCGACTTCGGCATCTTCGAGGCGCGCCCCTACTTGGTCATGCAGGCCGTCGCCGGCCGCCGCCTCGGCGACGAGCTGGGCAAGCCGCAGCTGACGCCGACGCGCGCCGCGCGCATCGCCACGCAGATCTTGGAGGGCCTGCGCCACGGCCACGCTTACGGCGTCGTGCACCGCGAGCTCGGTCCCGACAAGATCTGGCTCACCGGCGCCGCCAACGGCCCCGATCACGTCAAGATCCTCGACTTCGGGCTGGCGCGCATCAGCGGCGACGACAAGAAGCGCACGGCCGCCAACGCCTTCGGCTGCCTCGCGCCCGAGCAGCTGCAGCAGCGGACCGTCGACCAGCGCGCCGATCTGTTCGCGGTGGGCGTGCTTTTGCGCGCCATGGCCAGCGGCCAGTCGCTGCCGGCCGTCGACGGCGCCGCCGGCCGGCCGCTGACGCCGGCGCTGCAGCGTGTGGTGGCGCGCGCCCTGGCCAAGGATCCCGAGCAGCGCTTCGCCGACGCCGGCGAGTTCATCGACGAGCTGGAGGCGATCGGCGAAGGGCGCACGGCCAAGCGGCGCAAGATCGACGTCGCGCCGCCGCCGCGTCTCGGGCGCGCGCTGGCGTTGGCGTTGGCGGCGCTCGTCGTCGTCGGTGGCGGCGTCGGCTGGTGGCGGCGCGCGCGGCGGACGCGATCGGCGACGGCGACGGTGACCGCCGCCCAGCCGGCCGCGACCGAGCCAGCGGCGGCCAAGCCGCTCGCCGGCGATGCGCCGTCGTCGCCACCGCCGATCGCCAAGCCGGCGCCAGTCGCGCCCGTCGTGACGCCGCCCGTGACGACGAAGCCCGCGCCGACGGCGGCTGACGCCGCGAAATCGTCGACGAAGCCCGCGCCGACGGCGGCTGACGCCGCGAAATCGTCGACGACCGCGCCGACGAACGCCGCGGCCGCGAAGGCGCTGCCGACGACGAGCGTGCCGGCGAAGGCGACGACGGCGCCGGCCGAGACGAAGGCTGCGCCGCGCGGTCCAGCGCCGACTCCGGCTGCCGCGGGCAAGCCCGCGAACGTCGTCGCAGCCGCGGCGCCGGCCGTAAAGGCGGCAGCCGCGCCCACCCCGGCGCCGTCGGCAGCGACGAACGAGCCGGCGCCGGCCGGCGAATCGGCGCGCGTGACCGCGCTCCTGACCGCCGGCAAGCTCGACGTCGCCGAGCAGGAGCTGCGCGCGCAGCTCGACCTGCACGCCGAGTCGGCCGAGCTGCACTTCCTCTTGGGCGAGGTCTTCTTCCGCAAATTTTGGCGCCGCGACGCCCTCGTCGAGTGGGACCGCGCGCTCGCGCTCGACCCGTCGCTGCGCCGCGATCCGCGCCTGACCGCGCGGCTGTGCGCGACGCTGAGCCCGCGCTTTCACGGCGCCGGCGCCGAGCTCATCGCCAAGCGCTTCGCCGCCGAGGCCGTGCCGCTCCTGCGCGGCTGTGTGGCCTCGGCGACCGACCTCGAGCGGCTGCAGACCGCGGCGCAGCTGGCCGAGCAGCTCGGCGGCAAGAACGCCATCGACCCGCAGCTGGTGACGCGCCGGACGCAAGAGCTGACGCCCAAGGCCGCGCCCAGCCCGTAGAACGCCGACCGGTTTGACCGCCTACTGCGACGCGCAGTTGCGGCCTACGCCGGGCAGGCTCGTCGCTGCGCTGCTCGAACTACGGAAAGTATTCCTGCGCTGCTCGCTCCTCGCGTGCCCGGCTCGGCTCGCAGCTGCGCGTCTCGCTACGGCATTCAAACCGTTCGACGTTCTAGCCGGCCACGTAGCCGTTCGTCGACGAGTCCTGTAGGCTGCGCGCATGCGACGCGTGTCACCCATCGTCTGCCTCGTGGTCGCGCTCGTCGGATCGCCGCAGGTCGCGCGCGCCGACGAGGCCGAGCCGGCCGCGGCCGAGCATTACACGCGTGGCGCCAAGGCGCTCGAGGACGGCGACGCCGCGCTGGCCGTGACCGAGCTGACCGCGTCGCTGGCGGCGAAGCCGTCGCTGCGCGCCTATTTGTCGCGCGCCGAGGCGCAGGTGAAGCTGGCCCGCTTCGACGACGCGCGCGCCGACTACGAAGCCGCGCTGCGCCTCGACCCGCCGAAGAACAAGCGCGCCGCCATCGAGCGCTGGCTACACGACTTGGCGACGGGAACGCGGACGCGGCTCGCCATCGCCTCGACGCCGCCCGGCGCCACGGTCTACGTCGACCTGAAGGCGGCCGGCAAGCGCGGCGTCACGCCCCTCGTCATCGCGACGCCGCCCGGCCGTCACCGCGTCATCCTCGAGCTCGACGGCTACGAGCCGTTCGTCGCGCGCGAGGTCAACGCCGTCGAGGACCGCGAGACGGCGCTGGCGGCGACGCTGGTCGTCAAAGGCTGCGATCTGCGCGTGACGACGGCGCCGGCGACCGCGACCGTCGCGCTCGACGGCGGCGCGCCGCAGCCGGCGCCGCTGGCGGTGCGCGTCCGCGGCGGCGAGCATACGCTGGCGTTCGTCGCGCCCGATCGGCTGCCGCGCCAACGCGCCGTTCGCTGCGAGATTGGGACGCCATTGGACGTGACCGAGACGCTGGAGCCGATTCCGCCCGGTCGCATCGTAGTGGCCGTGCCGCCCGGCGGCCGCCTGCGCGTCGACGGGCGCGACGCGGCGACGCCGGCGCTGGTCGCCGCCGGCGAGCACTCGGTCACGGTCGACGCGCCGTCGCGCGCCCCCTGGCAGACGACGCTGCACATCGACGGCGGCCAAGAGATCCGCCTGCAGCCGCGCCTCGACGAACGCCGCGCCGGCGATGGCCGCAAGAAGTGGCTGCTCATCGGCGGCGGCATCGCGGTCGCCGGCATCGCCATCGGGCTCGGCGTCGGCCTCGGCGTCGGCCTGTCGGGCGACGCGGCGCCGGTCGGCCACTTCGGCGGCTTCCACATCTTCGGCGTGTCGATTGGCGGAGGCTCCAAATGAGTCGGCTCGGTCAGCTGAGCGTGTTGGCGTTGTGGCTGCTGGCCGGCTGTCATGACCGGCGCACCCTCCTCTTCCTGCAGCTGCAGACGGCCGCGGGCGCGCCCGGCGACATCCGCCGCGTCGACGTGCAGGTCGCGCTCGCCGGCCGCACGGCGACGGTGACGCTGCGCGAAAAGAGCGGCGCCGCCCTGACGTTTCCGACGGGCGACGTCATCGACATCGGCGCCGGCGCCGGCGCGCTCACCGCCACCGCCACCGCCTACGACGCCACCGGCATGCCGCTCGGCCAGGCCAGCGGCACCACGATCATCGCGTCCGGCGAGAGCAGCGCGCTCACGCTCGTCTTCGGCAGCAGCGACGGCGGCTCGCCCGACATGACGACCGGCGCCGCGCCCGACATGACCGGCGCCGTGGCCGACATGACCGCCGCCGCGCCCGACATGACCGCCGCGACGCCCGTCGTCGACATGGCACCGCCGGCCGACCTCCTGAGCGCGACCGTGCCCGGCGCGCCCACGAACGTGCTCGCCTCGGCCCTCGTCTTGAGCGCCAAGGTCTCGTGGACGGCGCCGGCGAGCAACGGCGGCGCCGCCATCGTCGCCTACACCGTCACGTCGAGCCCCGACAACGTGCAGGCCGTCGCCTATCCGCCGGCCACCGGCGCCACCGTCAACGGCTTGCGCCAAGGCGGCTCGTACACGTTCACCGTCACCGCCACCAACGGCGTCGGCACCGGTCCGCCGTCGGCGCCGTCGACGCCGGCGGTCATGCCGTCGAACCTCGCGCTCACGGCGACGACCGCGGCCAGCTCGACGTTCAACAACCCGAGCATCGGCGTCTACAACGTCGCGCTCATCAACGACGGCAACATCGACACCGCCGTCGGTCCGACCGACAGCTGGTCCAACGGCCAGGGCACCGCGCTGCCGCAATCGGTCACGCTCGGCTTCGCCGGCACGAAGACGCCGACGGTCGTGCACCTCTATACGTCCGTCGGCTACGAGATGCAGGCGTTCGACGTGCAAGTCGGCAACGGCACGACGTTTACGACCGTCGCCAGCGTCACCGGCAACACGGCGGCGTACGTCGACGTGCCGCTGACGCCACTTTCGGGAACGCAGCTGCGCGTGCTGTGTAATACGGGCTCGATTGCGCAGCCGACGATCGTGCGCATCAACGAGCTCGAGGTTTACTGAGCGCTAATTACGCGCGAGCAGCGAGATTTCGGCGTCGGGCATGACCGCCAGCCGATTGCGCTGCGGGAACGTGCCCACCGTCGTCTTCGCGATCTGCTGTCCCGTCGCATAATCGATGACGGCGACGGCGTTGTCGCCCGACAGTGAGACGAAGCAGGACTTGCCGTCGACGCTCGTGGACGCCCAATAGGGAATCAGGCCGACGTCGATGGTGCTGACGACGGCCATGTCGGCGGTGGTGATGATGGAGACGGTGTTGTCGATGGTGCCGGCGTCGCACAAGCGCGCGCCGTCCTTCGACAGCGCCAAGCCGTGATGGGCCGAGTCGTGCGGGTAGTCGTCGCGCGTCGGATAATTCGCCGTCGCGAAGGCGCTCAACGGCTCACTCACCGTCGCCGTCGTCACGCCCCACACGAGATCGTATTTGACGACGCCGTTGAGATACGACAACTGCGTGTACAGCGTATTGCCGTCCGGCGTGACGATATTGGGACGAATCCCCTCGCCGAAGAAGTAGGTGCGCACCGGCGCCAGCGTCGTGGCGTCGACGATCGTGAACAGCCGAAAGCCCTTGAGGAAGTCCAAGCTGGAGGCGAGATCGACGTCGCCGATGCTGCTGTTGTAGATGCGCTTGCCGTCCGCCGAGTAGTCGTTCTGGTGCGGATAGTGACCGGTCGCGAACGAGCCGACGAGCGCGCCCGTGGCCGCGTCGAGCACCTGCGCTTGGTCGACGAGCGTCGCCGAGACGACGAGCCGCGTGCCGTCGGGCGAGAGCGTCGCGTGGTCGGCGTGATAGCCGGCGACGTCGGTGCGCCACAGCATCGGATGCGCCGCCGACGTCAGATCGAACGCCGCGACGTCGCCCAGGTTCGAGCGCGAGACATAGAGCCGCGTGCCATCGGGCGACAGAAAGACGTCATCGACGAAGCGCTGCCCACCCGCCGGCTCGAAGTGCTTGATCTTCTGATTCTGCGTAATCAGCGCATAGGCGATGGCATGGATCGGGTCGGTGTTGATGACGCCGAGCCGCTGTTGCAGGTCGGGCGCGACGTCGAGCGTCCCCAAGTTGGCGAACGTGTGACCGTCGAGAAAGCTGACCGTGCCGGCGACGCTGTTGCCGACGAGCAGCACGTCGTGCAGCGGCGCCGTCTGCGCGGCCGTGACCTCGTGCGTGCCGACGGCGTTGCTACAGGCGAACGACAATAACGGGAGAGCGCACAGCGACCACTTGAGCATGAGCCACCATCCTTCCACGCCATGGGTGACTCATCGCTGCGACGGCGACTTGCCGATCGGCGGTAGCGCGAATCGCTCGCCGCGTTCACGTTTGCGGGCGTGGCCGTCGCGTAAGCGGCGACGACTTTCGGACGGTTACTAATTCCAGCCGGGCATCTGCGACAATTTCACGACTTGAGCGTCCGCGAACAGCCCCGGCAAGACCGAGGCGTTGGCGCTCGACGTCAGCTGATCGGGCCACATCGCGACATAGGTCCACAGCGGCTGAGTCGTCAGCACCGACGCCGGCATCAGCGTGTAGCACTCGCCGACGCCGATGGGCTTGCCGGCGGCGATGCCGACCATCGCGTCGTAATTCTGCGTCGTGAACCCCGAGTCGTAGACGTCGAGCGACACGATGTCGAAGTAGCTCGCGCCCGGCGAATAGCTGGTCACGTCGCCCGCCAGCGTCGAATAATCCTGCACGTTGTAGACCCAAATGATGTTGTCGAGCCCTTTGACGTTCACGAGATAGTCGTGGGTGATTTGGTACAGCTTGGGCGAGCCGGTCGGTCCCGGCCGGCCTTGCCACCACGCCCAGCCGCCGTTGATCTCGTGCAGCGGCCGAAACAGCGGCGCCACGCCTGCCGCCTTCAGCTCGGCGAAATACGTGGCCAAGAGATCGAGGCGCGCCAGCCACACCTGATAGAGCGTGCCGCCCGGCGTCGTCAGATCGCTCCATTGCGCGTCGGTGAGGCTGGAGCCGTCGATGTTGGTGCCGTCGGGGCCGCCCGAATACGAGCAGTCCTCGTTGGCGCCCAGCGTCGGCGAGCAGGCGTGATAGATGTACTGCACGAGCGCGCCTTTGGCCCACTGCGCCTCGCCCGCTTGGACGATCGATTCGCGCGCCGCCGGCAAGTTGCTGCCGAAGCCCCAGTCGCCGCTCCAGAAGCTGGGATAGCCGTTGCCGCCGATCGACGCCATCTGGTCGGAGTCGGCCGTCGGGTTGCTCGCGTCTTTGTCCTCGATGCCGATGGCCGACTGCTTGCCCTGAATGCTCTTCAAATAGGCGAGCACCTTGTCGCGCGCGGAGCTGCCGGCGCTCCCGCCGTCGCTGCCCGAGCCGCTCGTCGCCGGCAGCGCCAACGTATAGGTCTCCCAGGCTTTGTCCCAGGGCGCGTTGGCGAGCACTTGGCCGCCGCCGCCGTTGATGGCCGAGACGTAGTTGCTCGTCACTTTGGTCATGAAGGCGACGTGATCGCCGGCCGCAATCGTGCCCGCGCCGTCGACGCGCGTGATCGTGAACGTCTCGTCGTCGCCCGCCGTCGCCGCGCTGAAGCCGAGCGCGCCGCCGCCGCCGTTGACCGCCGACAAATACTGGCCGCCGACCGCCAAGTAGACGACGTCGCCGTCGCTGAGCAGGCCGCCGTTGACGTCGGTCAGCGTGAACGTCTCGGTCGCGCCGGCGCTGTCGGCGGCCGCGTCGAGCACGCCGCCCGCGCCGCTCGACAAATACTGACTGGTATCGAGCGTCGACAACGTCAGCGTGTACGTCGACGGTCCCGCGCCGGCGTCGCTCGCGGTCGCGCTGCCGCCGCCGTTACCGCCGGATGATCCGCCGCCGCCGCCGCTGCCCGAGCTGTGCTCGCCACTCAGGCTGCCGCCGCAGCCGGCGACGCCGAGCGCGAGGATGAGCGAGCCCGCGAGCATGCGCGTCCTCGCCTTCGTTCTGGGCTTCGTCGAAGTCCGCAAGACGACCTCCTCGACTACGATTTCGCGTCACGACGACGCGGGGGCATTGCACCTCGCGGCCGACAAAGAGCAACGACGGGGCCAAGTGCTGCGCTGCGGCGACGAAAGTCGGCACACGCCTGTCTCGCAAGCGAGACGACGCCGGAAACGGCGGGTTTACGCGCACGCCAGTCATCAGCCGCTGGGGTTGCGGCGCTCCGACCGTAAACGCGGGGTGGTCACTCGCGGCGGCTCGAGCCGCGCGCGAAGTTACAAGCAGCCGATGGGCTGTCCGGAGATGGCGACTTCGTCGAAGTAGACGTCGTTGGTGCCGGTGTCGCCGGTGTTCGTGTAGATGATGCCCACGTTGACCTGATCGAGCTGCTCGGTCATCGGATCGGTGGGGCTGCCGCTGAATTGCCCGAGCTGCTTGCCCTGCAGCGACACCGTCACCGAGCCGTTGTGCGTGTCGAACGTCGTCGCCAGCTCGAGGCACAGCCACTGATTCGTCGGGAGCTGCGCGCCGCTGAAGTTGGCGGCCTGACCGAAGAACCCGCCGGCGTAATTCAAGGTGCCGTTGATGGGATCGACGTTGAGCGTCGCGTAGTCGTTGCCGTTCAAGTTCTGCGACGCGTGGAAGCCGACGATCTGAAACGGCGTCATCGAAAACTGCGTCATGTAGAAGAAGAAGCGCACGTGCAGCGTCGACGGGCGATTGGGGATCGTCTCGAACACGAACGACTGCTGATTGGCGCCCACCGTCTTGGCGTGCATCGAGCTCTGCCCGAGACACGTCGGCGAATTGGCGATGACGAGATCGGTGCCGGCGTTGAGCCCGACGCCCGCGCCTTGGATGATGGGCGCGTTGTTCCAGTTGGGGAACGACATGCCGCTCTCGGTCTCGAAGCCGTCGCAAAAGAGATAGCTCGCCGGGCACAGCGTGGTCGGCGTGGTGCGGCCGCACAAAAAGCCGCCGGCGTCGGGATCGATCGGCGTCATATCGACGATGACGCCGCCGCCGTCGCCGGGCTCGTGCATCGACATGTCGGCGCCGGGCTTGTTCTTGTACAGCTTGGCGTCGAAGACGTCGCAGGCGGCGACACAGCTCGCCAACGCCAAGCCGGCCGCCCAAAAGCTACGCACGGTTCGCGTGTGAGGATGAATCATTCCGGGCGGCTCTCCAGTCGTCGGTCAGCGATGCAGGTACGGGTTGAGCTCGAGCGCGGGCTCGCTGCCATGCGACGCGTCGTCGGCGTTGTTGTTGTCGCGCGGGCGGGCCGCCGGCTGCGGCTGCGTGGCGTGGCTGTGATGACGATCGGTCGCTTTGGCGGGCGCGCTCGCGTGCCCGGCGGAATCGGCCGCAGCCGGCTTCTCGGTCGTCGGCGCCGGCGCCTTGGCGGCCGGCGGCGCGTTCGCGGGATCGGGCGTCGTCGTGCCCAGCGTCGCCGACGGCAAGTCGCCGTTCGCCTCGGCCGGCTTCGCTGGCGCGGCGGGCGCCATCGCCGGCGGCGGCGTCGGCGCGACCGCGACCGGCGGCGCATCAGCCACCACCTTCATCGCCGCGCGCGCCTGCGCCGCTTGCTGCTGCCGCCACCACACGCCGACGGCGAACGCGACCGCCAGCGCCACCAACGTGACGGCCACGATGCGCGCGGCGCGACGTGGCCGCGGCGGCTTGGCCGAGACGCGCGTGCCGTTCGGCGCCGGCGCGTATGCCGCCGCCTCCGCCTCGTCTTCGGCGTCGGCCTCGAACGCGATCGGCGGCGCCGGCGTCTCTTGGTCATGCAAGAGCGGATTCGCCAGCGACACCCCCGACAGCGACTTCGACGGCTCGTGCAAGAGGTCGACGCGACCGGCGATGGGCGGCCGACCGCCCGACAGCGACAGCTTCGGCAGCGACGCCAGCTCGCCGAGCCGCATGGCGCCGCCGTTGCCGGTCAAGACGCTGCAATAGCGCTGGATGGCGTCGCGGCGCTCGGTGATCTCTTGGCTCATGCGCGCCCGCATGATGTCGGCCGCTTCCATGCTGCTGGCGAGGCAGCCGCCCTTCTCGGCCGCGCGCGACAGCTCCGCCGCCATGTCGTGCGCCGACGCGTAGCGCTGATCGGGCGCGCGCGCCAACGCCCGCGCGCAGATGAGGTCGAGCTCCGTCGGTGCCAGCGGCTGAATCGTCGACGGCGGCCGAATCGGATCCTCGAGCAGCTTGAGCAGCGTCGCCGCTTCGTTGGGCGCCTTGAACAGCCGCTTGGCCGTCAGGCACTCCCACAGCATGACGCCGACCGAGAAGACGTCGGCGCGACGATCGAGCGCGCCGCCCGTCGCCTGCTCCGGCGCCATGTACGCGATCTTGCCTTTGACCGTGCCCGGCTGCGTCTGCGTGATGCGCGTGCCGGCGTGCGCGATGCCGAAGTCGGCGATGCGACCGGCGCCGTCGATGCCGATGAGCACGTTCTGCGGCGAGACGTCGCGATGGACGAGCCCGATGGCGTGCCCGCGATCGTCGGTCAGATTGTGCGCGGCGTCGAGCCCGGCGAGCACGCCGAGCAGCGCCTGCACGCCGACGCGAATGCGCTCCGTCGGCGTCAACAGCGGCGTGCCCAAGATGCGCGAGAACGAGAAGCCTTCGATGTAATCCATCACGAGATACAGCCCGAGCGAGCTCTGGCAGACGTCGATGATGGGCACGGCGTTGGCGTGATGGATCTGGGCCGCCAGCCGCGCTTCGTCGAGCAGCATGTCGACGAACTGCGGATCGGACGCGAGGTGCGGATGCAAGAGCTTGATGGCGAACAGGCGCGAAAAGCCGCCCGCGCCCGCCAGCCGCGCCAGCATGACGGTCGCCATGCCGCCCGAGGCGATCTCGGCGATCAGCTCGTAACGATCGAGTCGCCGGCGCGGACCCGTGATCGTCGCCGGCGAGGCACCCGGACGCTGGCCGCCGCTCATGCGCGACTCCTCCTCATTGGAACGTCGCCAATCCGGCCGCGGCGCCACCGGCGCCAAACGGCTGCAAACGGACGGAAGCGCGCCGTTCGGCGGGCGCGCTCGAATGCCAGCGAGTCGCGAAGATGGCGATGACGAGCGTGGCCACGCCGAGCGCCGCCGTGCCGGCGATGAGCCCGTCGGTGCGATGCTCGCGATCGAGGCCGTCGTTGAAGCCGGCCTGCGTCGGGTTCTTCTGGTAGCGATCGTTGGCCGACAGCGTGTCGAGGCCCGACCAGATCGTAGCCGCGCCCAAACCGGCCGTCAGCGCCAGGCCGACGATGGCCAGGGCCGGGTTCAGCCGCCGATCCCGCTTCTCGACGACGGGCGCAGCCGGCGCGGGCGCAGCCGCAGCCGCGGCCGGATTGGTGACGACGGCGCTGGCCGGCGCCTCGTTCGTCGGCGGCGGCGTCGTGACGACCGGCTGCGGCGGCGGCTCGACGGCCAGCTCGCTCGTCGCGCCCGCGGTCGCCGTCACCGACTTCGTCGCCGATCGGCCGTCGTTGAAGCGCGCGATGACGGCGTGATCGCCGGGCGCGACATAGAGCTTGTGCGTGGCCGAGGGCGCATCCGAGGTCGCGCGACCGTCGAGCACGAGCGCGCAGTCGACCGCGCAGCGCACCGACAGCTCGCCCAGCGTCGGCGTCACCCGCGCCAAGAGCCGCTCGGCCAGCTTGCGCGTCTCGAGATCGTTCGGATAACGCTCGATGGCGTGCGCCGCCAGGGTCGCCGCGTGCGCCGGATTGCCGGCGGCGTCGAAGTTGCGCATGGCGCTGCGCAGCGCGGCCGCGTTCGGCGCCGACCGATCGGCCAGCTCGAACAGCTCGGCCGCGCGCGCGTAATCACGATGCAGCTGCGCGCGCTGCCCCTCTTCGAACGCTCGCGCGGCGCCGTCGACGTCCTCAGCGGGCGAATTTTGCGCGTAGGAGATTCCGGCGATCGTCATCGAGACGACGATCGTCGCCAAGCCAAGCAGCCGCGTGTGATGAGCCAGAGGCTGCATCAGGGTGCACCCTTTCCTTCCGTGTACGGAAGGCTGTTCGATTCATGGTCGAACACCGGGGCGACGCTGTCAATCGTAGGAAACCGTTAGATCATTTTGGTGCGGTCGGTGTGCGGAGAGAGGCGACGAAGGCCCTACATCAGGGCCGAAATCGACGCCGCAGCGAGACTTATTTCGGGGCGTTTGCGGTGCCGGCGGGAGACTTTGTTCCGAGCACGTGACTGACGCGTACCACTTCCGGCAGGTGGACGTCGAGCTTGCCCAAGTACCACGCCAACCCGATCAACAAGAGGAGCAGCAGCGTGAAGTAGGCGCGCCACGGCCGCGACTTCTCGGCGTACGGATCTTTCAGCGAGCGCTCGGCGCCTTTGGGCAGCGTCGCGACGTCGGTGAGCGCGCCGCCGAAGGGCACGTTGATGCGCGCGCGGCCGTTGATGGCCCAGCCGTTGGCGTCGAGCAGCGGGCCCAAGTTGCGCTGGCGCAGCTTCAAGAACGCCAGCAACATCGACGGTCCCGAGACCAGCAGCAAGACGGCGACGAGGCCGAGCGGCATCCACGCGCCGAGGCCGAAGAAGGCGCCCAAGATTCCGGCGAGCATGGCGCCGATGCCGCCGATGGCGACGCCGATGGCGGCGACGGTGCCGACGTCGATCTTCGACGCCGTGTCGGACTTCTTCGTGACCGTCGCCGGCGCCTGATCGGCCGTCGCCACCGCCGTCGCGGTCTCGCTCAGCTTGGTGTTCGACTCGGCGTCGGCCTTGCTCGCGCGCTTCGAGACCTGCTCCTCGACGAGCCGCACGAGCTTCTTGTACGGCGCCCAAAACGCTTCGCGAATGCTGATGGGGTTGGCGACGATCTTGGTGATGGTGGCGTCCCAATCGCGGCCTTTGCGATCGAAGAAGATGCCGTTGCGGCCGACCAAGAGGTTGTCGGAGTCGCCGTCGGTGAAGGCGGCCACGATGCTCATCTTCTCGCCGCCCGGTCGCGTGCAGTCGCAATAGGCGAGATAGGCGCCCGACATCGCCGCCAGCGCCGCGTGCTTGCCGGCGTCAGCGACTTCGAGGCAGAGCGTGCAGCCGCGACCGTCCAAAAAGAGCGTGCCCGCTTGGAAGGCGGCGCCGCGCCGGCCGTAGAACTCGGCGAAGTTGACGAAGTTGCGCAGCACGAGCAAGAGATCGCGCTGAAACAGCAGCAGCTTCTCGACGGCGGCGACCTGCGCGCTCTCGGCTTCCAGCGCCAGATCTTGCTGGATGAGCGCGTCGATCTTGGCTTTGGCGTCGCCGGTCGCGAGCGCGCGCACGCGTTCGAGGCTGATCGTGGGATCGATCGAGACGATGGGCTTCTCGGCCCACCACTTGTCGTACGCCGCCAGCTTTGCCTGCAGCGCCACCCAATCGGCGTACGACAGCTCGGCGCGCGCGCCCAAAAGCGGCGTCACCGTCGCGTCGGCGAGCGCCGTCAACGGATCGGCCCATGTCGGGTTGACGCCGTCGCGCAGCGGCAAGGCGCGATTGGCCTCGACGTGCGCCAGCGGCAGCTTGCCGACCTCTT
This sequence comes from uncultured delta proteobacterium, assembly GCA_963785725.1. GTDB lineage: Bacteria > Myxococcota_A > Polyangia > Palsa-1104 > Palsa-1104 > JAQBQH01. The sequence goes on from CAWAWS010000020.1 coordinate 178,942, forward strand.
CGCGCGCCTGGCTCAAGTCCTTCATCGCCAGCGCCGTCCAATCGGCTTCGCTGCCGCCGAGCGGACCGACCGAGCGCGCATCGACCGCCGCCAGCCGCGTGCGCGTGAAGAAGTCGTCGACTTTGCCGCGCACGGCGCGCATGGCGTCGGCCGCGGCCGCCGTCGCCTCGCCGAGCGGCCGCGTCGTGGCGTCGGCTTTCTTGTCCCAGCCCACGAGCGCGTCCACTTCGGCGAAGAAGCTGTCGACCAGCACCTGATTGACGCCCAGCTTGCCGCTGCGATCGGCGACCTGACCGCGCGTCGTCATGATCTCGCCGATGACGGCGCGCGTGGCCTCGTCGTCGGCCGACTCGGGCGGCACGACGCCGTCGCCGTTGAAGCGCGTCTCGGCGAAGATCTTGGCCGTGTCGGCGACGTCGGCGAGCGTGATGCTGGTCGCGTCGCCGCGGCCCATGTTGACGAGGATGCGCGTCGCGCCCGCTTTGACGGCCGGATCCTTGATCGACGACAGCGCCACCGAATCGCCGCCTTTGTACAGCTCGCTCGGATCGGCCAACGTCTCGGTCGCCCACTTCACGGCGGCCAAGACCTCGGGCAGACGAATGCGTCCGTCCTTGTCGGCGTCGATCGCCTCCAGCGTCTTCGGATCGAAGTTGACGCCTTTGGTCGGCATCGCCAGCGCGACCCACAGCTTCGGGTCGAGATCGGGCAAGCCGATGAGGTCGGCGCCATCACGCAGCGCGACCTGATCGACTCCGCCCGAGCGGTAAAACTTCCAGCGATGCGTCGTCGGGTTCGCCATTATTGGACCAACAAGAACTCGACGCGGCGATTGGCGGCTTTACCGGCCTTGGTCTTGTTGTCGGCGACCGGCTTGTCGGGGCCGTAACCCTTGGCCGTCAGCCGTTCTTTGCCGATGCCCTGGTCGACGAGATACTTGACGACCGCCTCGGCGCGCTGCTGCGACAAGAGGATGTTCTTGTCGTGATCGCCGACGTTGTCGGTGTGGCCCTGGATCTCGAGCTTCACTTGCGGATAGTCCTTCAACACCTTCGCCGCGCGATCGAGGACCGGGAACGACGACGGCAAGATGACCGCCTTGCCGTTGGCGAACACGATGCCTTCGACTTTGCCCGAGAACTTCTTGACCGCTTCCGGGATCTCGTCCGGGCAGCCGTCGTCGTCCTGGTAGCCGTTCTTGGTCTCGGGCTGCGTCGGGCACTTGTCGAGCTTGTCGGGGATGCCGTCGCCGTCCGAGTCGGGCAGCGGGCAGCCGTCATTCGTCGACGGGCCGGCCTCTTTGGGGCACTTGTCGAGCCAATCGACGACGCCATCGCCGTCCGAGTCGGTGTCGGGGCAGCCGCTGTTGGCCGCCGGGCCGGCCTGTTGCGGGCACTTGTCGAGCCGATCGACGACGCCGTCGCCGTCCGCGTCTTTGTCGGGGCAGCCGAGGTTGTCGACGGGGCCCTTTTCCGTCGGGCACTCGTCTTTGCTGTCGGGGATGCCGTCGCCGTCGCGGTCGATGGGCGGCTTGGCCGGCACGACGACGACGATGACCTTCGGCGCGGCCGCCGGCGGCGTGCACTTGTGGTCGATGCCCTTGCCGAAGATGCCATAGAGGCCGAGCAACACTTCGCCGTCCTCGGTGAAATAGGTGCCTTCGCCCGTGGCGCGACCGAACTGCACGCGGCCGTCGACGCGCAGGCCGAAGCGGCAGGTGATGTCGACCTTCAAGCCGGCGCCGAGGTGCAGCTCGCCTTTGGTGTCCTGGCTGGCGCCGCCGAGGTTGGTGTCGGACGAGCTCGACGTCATGCCGCCGCCGCCGGCGAGCACGAACGGCCGCACGCGCCCGGTCATGAGGTGCACGAGCACGTGGCCGCGCCAGCCGAACGCCAAGACCTGCGCGATGTGGTCGCGCGTCTGCGTCGGCGCCAGCAAGAGCTCGGCCTCGAGCTCGACGCGCGGATGCAAGATGAAGCCGAAGCGGAAGCCGAACGCGCCCGTGTTCTGCAGGGCGGTGCCGCCGGTGGTGTCTTCGGGACGGCCGAGGCGATTGTCGCTGTTGAAGAAGTGGCCGCCGGCGAACGCGCCCGCTTCCATGGGAACGTCGGCGTGTGCCAGCGACGGGGCGAACAACACGGCGGCGAGGACGATCGTAAGTTTACGCATGGTCTCGCTCACAAAAGCGTGATGACGAGCGAAAGGCTCGTCACGGTGTCGAGGCGTTGAGCGCGCGGCACGAAGTCCGCCGCGTACGTGAAGCCGGCGAACGCAGGCAGCGGCGCCGGATTGTTCGTGTAGCGCGCGAGGAACGACAGCTGAAAGCCGATGTTCTTCCAGATGCGCGCGTTGAGGGCGGCGCTGGCGTTGACGCGCGTATTGCCGAAGGCGCCGACGGTCGTGTTGGGCGTGTAGCCGGGCAGCGAGTTCAAGTTGCCGAGAATCTCCACGCCGGTCGCGATGCCCACTTCCTTCGACAGCGTGATCGTGTAGCCGGCGAACATGCGCAAGGAGTGGATGTCGAGCGTCGGACCGCTGACGTTCTCCTGATACGTGAAGTCGTAGCCGAGCTCGGCGACGAGCAGGTGCATGTCGCTCACATAGAGCTGGCGGCTGTAGCCGACCTGCCCGCCGGTGGCGACGATGATACCGGCCGGCCGGTTACCGCTGGCGAAGCCCGTGGCATAGATCGAGTTGTTCTTGGAGAGGAAGCGATCGTAGCGGAGCTTGATGTTCCACAGCTCGGCCGACGTCGTCGAGGTGTGCGTGATCTCGGAGTCGTTGTCGATCACGGTGCCGCCGCCCGGGACGTCGGCGCCGATGACGGTGCTGCGCGCGTACGAGCCGTTGACGTCGAGCTGCAGCTTGTTCCAGCCGTCGAGCATCGAGGCCGTGCCGCCGGCGGTGAAGGCGAAGCTGTTGGCGTTACCGGTGTTGAGCACGAGGCCCGCTTGCACGGAGGATTTCCAGATCACCTTGCCCTTGGTGTCTTCCTGCGTGCTGTACACGAATTTGGGATCGTCGGCCCACGCCGGCGTCGCCGCGAGGCCGAGCAGCCCCAGCGCGAGCCAGACGAGGGGCGAGCCTTGTCGTCTTGTCATCAGTCTAGAATCCTTGGTTGAAAGGTCGAAAAACCGGTAGCGCCGCCGGCGTCGCGGCGCGAAGCACTAGAGAAACACCCAAGATCATGCTCGGCCGAGCAGTACGACCGACGCGCGGTTTCGGATCGCGCGGTCGTCGTTTTGTAGCAGGCGGTGCGGCCGCCACGACGACGGTCGCGGGCCGATCCGTCGACATCGAAGTGCGACCAGAGCACGTAATGCATCCCCCAGAATTCGTGAGTCCTACAAAAAACGGCATGCTACTAGGGATGAGGTGGCGGTCAATCCTTTATTGCCCGCCGTGTATTTAAAAATGTGTGCGTCAGCGAAGCGGATCTTGTTATCGAACGACGTGAATCGTTCGCGTTTCAGCCTTTGAAATAGTCGTAGCGGGCGGCGTGAGGCGCGATTCTCGTCTGCAGAGCGACGCATTCGGCGGGGTCGAGCGGCGCGAAGTCGTGGTTGAGGGCGAGATTGGCGCGCACCTCGGCGACGCTGGAGCAGCCGATGACGACGGTGTCGGCGAAGCCGGCGGCATAGCGGATGAGCTCGTCGGCGCTCGCGACGCCGTCGGCGACGAGGCGGCCGGCGGCGAGCACCTTCATGCCGACGACGCCCATGCCGCGGCGGCGCGCTTCGGGCACGACCGTCGTCAAGAACGGCAGCTGCGCCGGATCGGCCGGATTGATCGGGCACAAGACGCTGTCGAAGTCGAAGCGACGCATGGCCTCCAACAAGATCGCCGGATCTTGATGGCCGGTGAGCCCGATGCAGCGGACGCGACCATCGGCGCGCGCGGCCTGCGCGGCCTCGATGGCGCCGCCCTTGCCGAAGATGGCGTCGAGATCGCCGGGCTCGCGCAGGTCGTGCATCTGCCACAGGTCGAGGTGGTCGGTGCCGAGGCGCGTGAGCGAATCGTCGAGCAGCTTGAGCGCGCGATCGCGGCGGCGCTCGTGCACTTTGGACGCGAGGAAGATCTGCGCGCGCGCCGCCGGACCCGCCTGCCGCAGCGCCGCGCCATAATGATCCTGGCTCTCTTGATACGCCGGCGCCGTGTCGCAGTAGCGCACGCCGAGCCGGAAGGCCTCGAGGATCATGGGCACGGCGTCCCGCGCGCGGCCGGTCGTGCGCAAGATCCCTTCACCGCCGAGCGACACGGGCAAAACGGTGGCGCCGGTGCGGCCGAGCGTGCGTTCCACGAGAGGCATGCACGCACTCTACTACGGTGACGACCGGAGCGCGGATCGGCGCGCCGCGACTGCATGCTCGACTGCAACTAAAATGGCATGCGACAAAATACCGCATGGTCACCATTAGCAGTGCACTCTATCAATAATGGCGATATCGATATTCGAATTAACTGCGAATCATTGCAGCTCGCAGTTGAGCCCATAGCCGCGACATTCGACGGACCTCACGCTGTGCCTGAATCCGATCGACGGGCGCGCGGCTTCCCAAAGCGGCGGCGAGCGGACATCATGCCGCGCATGGCCCGCCGCTATTGGCTCATCAAGAGCGAACCGTTCAAGTATTCGTGGGACCGCTTCGTCAGCGACGGGCGGACGCATTGGGACGGCGTGCGCAACTTCGAGGCGCGCAACAACTTGCGGGCGATGGCGCTCGGCGATCTGGCGCTCTTTTATCACTCCAACGAAGGCAAGGAGATCGTCGGCGTGGCCGAGGTGGTGCGCACCGCCTACGCCGATGCGACGGCGGAAGCCGGCGACTGGAGCGTGGTCGACGTGGCGCCGCTGGCGCCGTTGACGCGACCGGTGACGCTGGAGACGATCAAGAGCGACGCGTTGTTGTCGAAGATGGCGCTGGTGCGGCGGTCGCGGCTGTCGGTGGCGCCCGTGGAGGCGAAGGAGCTCGCGCGTGTGCTCGCGCTCGGCAAGACCAAGCTGCGTTAGGACGTCAGCCGCTCGAAGTCGATGAAGCCTTTGGCGACGCTGACGTCGAGCAGCCGCACGCGCACGCGCTGGCCGACCGTCAAGCCGTGGCCGCCTTTGACGACCTTGCCTTCGGCCGTCGGTGAGCTCACGCGCACGAACACGCCCTTGTCGCTGGCGCCGGTGATGATGCCGTCGAACGTGTGCCCGACCTGCGGCTGCAGCAGCTGCGCCGCGGCCGACTTCTGCACGCGCCGCTCCACCTTCTCGGCCGCCGCCTCCATCTCCGAACAGTGGGCCGCGATCTGCGTCAGCTCGACGCGCGTATAAGGCGACTTCTGCCCCACCGCGTGCGCCTTGATGAGCCGCTGCGTCACGAGATCGGGATAGCGGCGATTGGGCGCCGTCGAGTGCGCATACTCCATCGTCGCCAGCCCGAAGTGGCCGATGTCGGGCTCGTCGGGCGCGTGCGCGACGTATTCGCCGCGCCCCATCAGCTTGATGACCGCGAGCGAGATGTCGGCGAAGTCGTCGGGATGCTCGTCGCGCATGCGATCGATGAAGCCGGCCAGCGCCTTCGAGCTCGGCTGCGGCGGCAACGTCACGCCGTGCTCGTTGGCGTAGGCGACGATGCGCTGCCACCGCTCCGGCTGCTTGACGACGCGGCGAATCGACACCATGCGATCGAGATCGAGCGCGTGCGCGACGGTGCGGTTGGAGGCGATCATCAGCTCCTCGATGACGCTGCCGGCGCGATCTTGATGATGCGGCGCGAGGCCGGTCACGTTGCCGTGCGCGTCGACCTCGGCGCGCACTTCGCCGGTGTCGACGTCGAGCGCGCCCGCTTTGCGGCGGGCCGCGGCCAGCACGCGCGCGATCTTGTCGTGCAGCTGCACCTGCGCGCGCAGCGTCTCGTCATGCGCGAGCACGCCCGGCGGCGGCGCCTTGCCGTCGAGCCACGCCGACACCGACGGATAATCGAGCTTGCCCTTGTTCTGCACCAGCGCCGGATAGAGCTTGCCGTCGCTGATGTTGCCGTCGTCGTGCACGAGCGTCTCGATGACGATGGCCGGCCGCGCTTCGTCGGCCAGAAGCGAGCTCAAGTGAAACGACAAGCGCTCCGGCAACATCGGGAACGTCCGCACGCCGGTATAAACGCTCGTCGTGTTGTTGCCGGCGAAGCGATCGATGGCCGAGCCCTTGGCGACGAAGTGATCGACGTCGGCGATGGCGACGTACAGCCGCGTGCCGCCGGCCACGACCTCGGCCGCTTCGATCTGATCGAGATCTTGCGACTCGGGATTGTCGATGGACGTCCACGGCATCGCCCGCAAGTCGCGCATGCCGGCCGTGGGCGCGGCGACGGGCTGCGCGTGCGCGGCCTCGGCCACGGCGTCGTCGGGCGGATCGGGCAGGAAACCTTTTTCGCGCATGGCCGTTAGGGCGACCTGCACGAGCACACCATGATCGATTTGAGCCATTGCTACGATATATACAGGAAACGCCCGATATCGAGCCGCGGCGCTGGATGGGAAAGTCGAAGCTCCGCGCGCGAATCAGGCGGAGCTGGGCGCGAGCAGGCTCTGCAGACGCGCGATGACGTCGGGCGCGGCGCGGACGGTGAAATAGGCGGCTTCGTCGTCGGCGCGCTCGGCGAGGACTTGGCAGCTGGCGAAGATCTCGCCGCGCAGGCGCTGCTGGCTCCAGGCGACGCGCAGCTCCTCCTCGATCAGCTCGTCGGCGAAGTGCGCGACCAGCGCCGCGTGCAGCGCCACGACGTCTTCGGGACGCTTGGCGCTCACGACGTGCGCGTCGGGCCAACGCGCGAGCAGCGCTTGGCGCGTCGCCGCTTCGTCGGCCACGAGGTCGATCTTGTTGAGCACGAGGACGTGCGGCACGTCGCCGGCGCCGATCTCGGCGAGGACGGCGTTCGTGACCTCGAGCTGCCGCAGATGGCCGGGGTCGGACGCATCCAAGACGTGCAACAGCAGCGACGCCTCCAAGCGCTTCGTCGAGCGTGCTCTTGAACGAGGCCACGAGACCATGCGGCAGGTTCTTGATGAAGCCGACCGTGTCGGACACGAGGATGCGCGGCACCGTCGCCGGCGCGAGCTCGCGCACGGTCGTGTCGAGCGTGGCGAAGAGCTTGTTGGCGACGTAGACCTCGCTGCCGGTGAGCGCGCGCATCCACGTCGACTTGCCGGCGTTGGTGTAGCCGACGAGCGCCACGCGATGTAAGCCCCCGGCGCTGACGCGACGCTCGCGCTGCGTGCGCCGCTCGGCGTCGAGGCTCGCCAGCTCGGCGGTGAGCTCGGCGATGCGATCGCGGATCTTGCGCCGATCGAGCTCGAGCGCCGACTCGCCCGCGCCTTTGCCGCCGATGCCGCCGCGCTGGCGGTCCTTGCCTTTGCCGGCCTCGCGCAGCCGCGGCGCCAGATACTGCAGCCGCACGATCTCGACCTGCGCGCGCGCCGCTCGTGAACGCGCGTGGCGATGGAAGATCTCGAGGATCACCTGCGTGCGATCGAGGACGTCGACACCCACCTCCTTCTCGAGGTTGCGCGCTTGCGACGGCGACAGCTCGTGGTCGACGAACAGGAGGTCGCACAGCGGCGCCTCGGGCGTGCCGACCATGGCCTTCAGCTCTTCGCGCTTGCCGCTGCCGAGGTAGGCGCCGCCGTCGAAGGAAGCGCGCTTCTGCGTGACCGTGTCGATGACGGTGACGCCGAGCGTGCGCGCGAGCTGGCGCAGCTCGGCCAGCGAGCTCTGGAACTCCTCGTCGGATACATCGGGCAGCTGCACGGCAGCGACGATGGCGCGCTGCGGCTTGTCTTCGGCGTCGAGCATGGCTACGTCATTACCACGCGCACGTCAGCCTTGCGGCGCCGACCGTGCGCTCGTTTCTTTTGCGCCGCGCGGACCGGCGACCGCGGCTGTTAATCGGCGACGCAGAGCGGGCGGCCGTTGGCGCCGACGCCGCAATAGTCATCGACGCGCGGGCACGAGCCCTCGCTGCAATAGCCGCCGCAACCATTGCCTTGGCCGCAGCGTGCGTTGTTCGGGCAGTTGGGCGTGCACGTGCACGAGACGCAATTGAAGACGCCGCCGCAGCCGTTGGCCTGCGGGCCGCACTTGCCGGCGCAGCTCGTCTGCGGAATGCACACGCACTGATTGTTCTCGCAGGCGTAGGTGCTGGTGCCGGTGGTCGGGCAGTTGCCGCAGCTCAGCGTGCCACCGCAGCCGTCGCTGATGCTGCCGCAGCTGGCGCCGCGCTGCGCGCAGGTCGCGGGAACGCAGCAGTCGTCGATGCAATTATGCTCGCCGGTGACGCAAGCCGAGGGCAGCTGCGTGCCGTCGGCCAAGCATTCCTGCTCCTCGCTGGCGCAGCTCTGTCGACACGTGGACGTGGTGACGCAGCTATGCACGTCGTCATCGCAGACGTGCAAGCCGTCGCAGGTGCCACACGAGAGGGTGCCGCCGCAGCCATCGGGAACGAGGCCGCAGGTCGCGCCGATGCTGGCGCAGGTGGCCGGCGTGCAGCAGGCATCGGTCACGCCGGCGCCGGCCGACGGCGAGCCCGACACCACCGCCCCGGTCGAGCTCACGAATTGGGCGGTGACACGGTAGATCCACGTGTTGACCGGTCCGGCCTCGCACAGCGTGTAGGCGGTGTTGTCGGTGAAAAGCACCGAAGGGGTCGGCTTGTCGTCGTCGGTCGTCGCCAGCGTCGTCCAAGCTCCCGTGGGACTATCGGTGCGCTCGATGAGATAGCGGTCGGCGCCGGCAACGCCGCGCCAGCTCATCTGGTTGGTCATCGCGCTGCCGCTGCCGCTCGGCTGCACCGTGAGGGCCTGCGGCATGTCCGGCGAGCCCGTGCGCCCATCGTCCAACTCCGGAAGGCCCGCGATCAGATTGGCGATCGTCCTGACCACGGTGAAGACGGTCACTTCGGTCGGCATCTGGAAGTAGGGCGTGAAGCTGGCGGCGGGGAAGCCGGGATAGTGATACGAGCAGGAGTTCGGCGACGAGTGGTCGCATAGGAACTTGAAGCCGCCGTCGCGACTGTGACCGCGCAGCGCCCACACCATGGCGCCGGCGGTGCCGTCTTGATAGGCCTCTTGGAGGCAGCTCACCAAATCCGGCTCTTCGCCGCCTCCATTGGTGCCGATCTCGCCGGCGATGAACGGCTTCTGGTCGAACGCCTGGGCGCGGTCTGCAGCGACCTTGCTCGCCGACAGCTCCGACCCTTGGACGTAGAAGTGGTCGCTGACGATGTCGATGTTCGACGTCGCCAACAGCGACGAGCTCTTGATGCCGTAGTGACCGTCCATCACCAGATGGTTGGCGTCGAGGCCCTTGATGAAGCCGGCGATGTCCTCGGTCCACTCGGCGGTGTCCTGGTCGAGCTCGTTGCCGGTCTCCCAGGCGAGGATGGCCGGATCGTCGCTGTAGCGAATGCAGGTGCGCGTGTTGACCCGGGTGAGCAGAAACGTGATCATCTTCTTGAACTCGTTGCGCACCATCGGGTCGCTCCAGAAGTGATCCGGTCTCTGGCCGCCTTGTGACGCGGCGTAGATGGGCACGCCGCCGCTCGTGGAGGTCGAGCTCGTCTCGACCAGCGGGATGATGAGACGCACGCCGTAGTGGTTGGCGAGCTCGAGCAGGTGATCGATCTGCTGGAACAGCTGCTCGTCGAACTGGATGTTGCCGTTCGCGTCCCAGGTCACGTGCTTGCGCAGCGTGTCGGTGCGCGGATAGGCCGTCTGCGTCTTGATGACGTACGAGCGGGTGACGCGGCCGCGCAGCTGCGCGATGCTCTTGATGGTGTCTTCGTTCTCGAAGGCGTCGTCGACCGGGTCGCTTTCGGTCGGGTAGTGCTCGTCGTCGAGGAGCGTGGGCGAGTTGAACGAGAAGAAGCGGAAGGGAGCCTGGCCCTCCATCAACTGGTCGCCGAGGCGCGTGATGTAGGGGCGCGCGGCGGCCTCGGTGATGCCGACGGGGTTTTGAATCTGGCAGCCGCTGACCGGCGTGATGCGAGCGCTGAGCGAGTCCTGCTCGTGGCCGGTTGGAGGCTGGGAGAAACAGCCGGCGAGAAGGCCGATCGGCACCAGGGCCGCCAACAGCTGCGAACAAGAGCGCGCGTACGACATGCCGGCACGGTTATCACGGGCCAGTCGGGTGGCATGGTGATGCCGGACACCACCATCGCGCGCTCGAGCCGCGCAATCGGACAACCGCCCGCTCGCCCGCGCCGTCACACCGTCATGCGCGCCAGCCTCTGCCTGCTGCTCGTCGCGACCGCCGCACACGCCGATTCCACGACCGCCGCACCCGCCGACGCGCACGCCGTTGACGACGCTGCGCACGCCGCCGCCGCCACGACCAATCGACCCGGCGGCGCCGCCGCGGCGCGCGTCCAGCGCTTCGCCGCCGAAGCCGCCGGCGTCGACCGCGCCCGCTCGGGCGCCCTCGCCCCCGCCTGGCGCGACGTCGAACGCGCCCTGCAGGCCCAATTCCAGCCCGCCGCCGCCGACGTCACGTCGCGCTCGACCGCGCAGCTCCTGCTCGCACAATATCGCGCCGGCCTCGGCCGCGACCCGCGCCAGCCCGCGAACCTCGGCGTCTCCGCCTACGATCAGCCCGCCGAATGGCAGCGCAGCGAGGTCGAGGTCGTCGTCGGCGACGCCGGCCAGCTCGTCGACGCGCGCATCCTCGTCCCGTCGGGCCGCGCCCAGCTCGACCAGCTGGCGCTCGCCGCCGCGCGCGCCGCCGTCGCCGCCCATCCGCCGCGCGTCACGACGCCGTCGGCGCCCGCCGCCAAGTCGCAGCGGGTGCGCTTTGCCGTCGAGAGCAGCGTCTCCGTCATGCCCATCGACGCCGCGCCGCTGGCGATGCCGGGCACGACGCAGCCCAACGGCGCCGTCGTCAACTTCACGAAGATGCACTTCGACGAGTCGCGCGCCACCGTCTCCAAGCCCGACTACATCGGCCACGCGACCGTGCACACGCGCGTCACGCTGCTCGGCGTGCAGTCCGACTGAGCCGCGCCGCCGCGAATGCGAGCCGCACGCAGCCTCCGGGCGTGGTAGACGACCGACATGAACATTCAGCTGTGCAAGAAGTCGCTCGATCGCCTAGGCGCGCCGGCGCAAGCGATGGTCTCGTCCCTGCGCGACGACGAGCATGCGATCGTCATCAAAGACTGCCTCGATCGCTGCGGCGGCTGCCAGCAGGGCCTCGTCATCGCCAGCGTCGACGGCATGCCGGTCTCGACGCGCGACATTCCGACGTTCGTCGCTCAAGTCGCCGAGCTCGCGGCCGACGAATAGCCGCATTGCGGCAAGCGCTGCGCGCGCTCGGGCGACGACGATGTTCGCGGCGAACGGTGCCGCAAGTGCTAGACTGAGAGATAATGGAAGACAAGATCAAGCGCATCCGCTGCGGCACCAAGAAGTGCACCGGCTTCATCGACACCCGCCTCTCGACGACGCCGAAGACCAAAGACGGCAACTGGCAGTTCCATTGCACGGTCTGCAACTTCTGGAGCCTCTTGTCGGAGGGCGGCCAGATGACCGCCACGTCCAAAGAAGCGTTCGATCTCGAGCGGCTGCCGACGCGGCTGCGGGTCCCGTATCAAGTCACGCGCAGCCCCGACGGCGGCACGTAACAGCGACGAGCATCACGCTGGCAGCCGCTGCCTTCCCGGCAATTTGGCGGACGCCACGCAGCGCGCAAGAAACTGGCGCTGGACCTTCCGCCGAGCCTGAGCGATCATTAGATAGCGTTAGCGTTTTTGTAAGCTACGCTTCTTCTTCCCGGTTCTGTCCGCACGCGACACGCTTCGTGTTCCTGCCACGCTTCGACGAATTGCCGTTGCCGTCAGCTCGAAGTCCGACATCGAAATGGAGGATTTCAATGGCCAAGGACAAGGATCCGAACGAGCGCGAGGAAGCCGCCACCGAGAGCAGCGAGAGCCCGGCCGAGAACGAGGCCGCGCCCGCGGACGAGATCGTCCGCACCATCACCGTCGAGGCGCCGCGACCACCGCGCATCGCCAACATCGGTAGTGGGCTCATCAAGAGCAGCCCGAACAAGATCCGCTACGTAAACTGAAGCGGCGCTCGCCGCTCGATTGACGAGGTCGAAGGTGGCTCGGGACCGCTCGCGTCGGTCTCGGGCCGCTTTGCGTCCGCTGTCTGCCGCGCGGTGACGATCGCGCGCGGACGCGCTTGGGAGCGCACGCACGTGAATAGGCCGCGGGCAATGTCGTTGATCATTCATGCCTCGACCGCTCTTACTGCACACATGGCTCGGACGCCCGATGGTCCTCGCGCTTACGACCTTGGCCGGAATGACGCTCGTCGGATTCATGCTCTACGCGGCCCTGCGCGTGAATCAGTCGTGCGGCTGCGCAATTCCCCGGCATGGACGTCCGGGGACTCGGATCATCATGCACACCGTGCAAGAGGCCCTCGTGCACTATCAGGCCGATCACGGCGAGAGCTGCCCACCGTCACTGGACGCGCTCGTCGCCGAGGGCTATCTCACGCAGACACCGCGCGACACCTGGGGCAATGCGCTCATGTACCGCTGCCGCACGCCGGCGCGCGATCCCTTCCGTATCGCCGAGCTCATCTCGGCCGGTCCCGATGGCCACTTCTATACCAACGACGACATCTATGACGACGACTGAGGTCAGTGACTGTTGGTGTCGACGACGACGCTCGGCTTCGGGCGCTTCATGAGCAGGATGAGCCCGCTGGCGAGCAAGAATGCGATGGCGAGCGACATGAAGTTGCCGTTGAACGCGCGCAACAACGCTTGACCGCTGATGCGCTGCTGCAGAATCGCCAGCGCGGCTTGCGTCGGATCGGCGAGCCGCGCGCCCGGCCCGTGCGCCAGCTGCCGCAGCTGATCGGCCGCCTGCGCGCTGAAGGCGTCGACGTGGCTCGTGATGAACGTGAAGTTTCGCTTGCTGCCGCGATCGAGCATCGTGCTCATCCAGGCCGTGCCGATGGAGGCGCCGAGCTCGCGCGTCAGGTTGAACAGCGCCGTGCCCGCCGGTCGCTGCGCCGGCGTCAGCGACGCGACGGCCAGGAACGTCAGCGGCACGAAGCCGAAGCCGGTGCCGATGGCGCGGATGAACAGCGGGCGCACGATGGTGCTCATGCTGGCGTCGTTCGTCAGGTGCGCGTTGAGCCACAGGCTCGTGAAGATGCCGAGATTGGCGATGATGAGCAGTCGCCGCGGGTCGACGCGCGTCACCAAGCGGCCGGCGAGCGGGAAGATCAGGATCTGAATCCAGCTGCCGAGCAAGAAGACGCGGCCGATGTCGAGCGCGCGGTAGTGCATGATCGTGCCGCAATAGAGCGACAACAACAGCGAGCCGGCGAAGATGGCGGTGCCGACGAGGAAGTTGAGCGTCGTGGCCGCCGCGTAGCCGCGATTGGCGAACACGCGTAAGTCGACGACGGGATGCGGCGTCTCCAATTCGTGGCTGATGAAGCCGGTGAGCGCGATGGCGGCGACGACGGCGAGCAGCGTGATCAGCGGATCGTCGAACCAGCCGTTGCGATTGCCCTCTTCGAGCACGTATTGCAAGGAGACCATGCCGATGGCCAAGAGCGCGATGCCGAAGCGATCGACGGGCGCTTTGTCGGCGACGAAGCCGGGCTGCTTGATCTGCGTCCACGCGACATAGGCGGCGAAGAGGCCGATGGGGATGTTGACGAAGAAGATCCAATGCCAGCTCGACCAATCGACGAGGTAGCCGCCGATGGTCGGGCCGAGCAGCGGGCCGGTGATGGCGCCCATGCCGAAGAGCGCGCCGGCCATGCCGTGCTGCCGCTCGGGATAACGCGAAAAGAGGACGCTCTGCGACGTCGGAATGATCGCGCCGCCGCCGAGGCCCTGCAGAATGCGGAACACGACGAGCGACAAGAGGTTCCACGACAGGCCGCACAAGACGCTGGCGGCCGTGAAGATGAGGATCGAGGCCGCGTAATAGCGACGAAAGCCGAAGCGCTTGAGCAGCCAGCCCGACATCGGGATGATCGTGATGTTCGCCATCGCGTAGGCCGTCGACACCCAGGCGATCTGGTCGAGCGGCGTGCCGAAGTTGGCGCGGATGTCGTTGAGCGCGACGTTGACGATCGAGATGTCGAGGAACGCCATCAAGCCCGCGGCCATGGCGCCGATGGTGATGAGCGTCTTGTTGCCGCGTAAGAGCGTGCCCTCGTCGTCGTCGCGGCTCATTTTGCCGCCACTTTCGTCGGCTGCTCGACGGTCTTGACGGTGACGTCGGCGCTCATGCCCGGGCGCAGCTCGACCTGCGACGTGTCGTCGAGCCGAATGAGCACGGGCACGCGCTGCACGACTTTGACGAAGTTGCCGGTGGCGTTGTCGGGCGGCAAGAGCGCGAAGCGGGCGCCGGTGCCGCCGGCGAAGCTCTCGACGTGCCCGGCGAACGTGCGCCGCCCGAACGTGTCGAAGCGGACTTCGGCGGGCTGCCCGCGCTTCATGTCGGCGAGCTGGTCTTCTTTGAAGTTGGCGACGATCCAGACGTCGTCGAGCGGCACGACGGCGGCCAGCGGCCGCTCGGGGCTGACCCACTGGCCGGCCTCGACCGAGCGGCGCGAGATGACCCCGCGACGCGGCGCGCGCACCGTCGTGTACGAGAGGTCGAGCTCGGCCAGCTTGAGCGCCGCCTGCGCCTGCTGCACGCGCGCGTCGGCCAGCGCCAGCGCCGCCTTGGCCGACGCGACCTGCTCGTTCGCCGTCGCCGCCGCGTCGAGGCGGCCGCGCGCCAAGACGATGCCGCCGCCCGAGCCGGCGCGCGCCGCTTCCGCCGACGCCAGCCGCGCCCGCGCCAAACGCTCGTCGGCGACGGCGCTGTCGAACGTGGTCTGCCGCTCGTCCATCTGCTGTTGCGGCAGCGCGTGATCGGCGACGAGCGACCGCGCGCGCGTAAGGTTCAGCGTCGCCAGCTGCCGCTTGGATTCGGCGGCAGCGATGTCGGCGCGCGCCTGCTCGATGGTCGCCTCCGCCGACGTCAGCGACGACGACGCAGCCGTCAGACCGCCGCGCGCCTGCTGCAGCGTCGCCGGCGCCGTCTTTTGCGTCAGCGCCAACGCCGAGCGCGCCCCCGCCGCCGCCGCCTCGGCCGCCGCCAAGTTGGCCCGCGCGACCTCGACTTTGGCGGTGAAATCGGCCGGATCGAGCTCGACCAGCACCTCGCCCGCTTCGACACGCTGGTTGTCCTCGACGTGGATGCGCAGCACCTGACCGGCCACGCGCGCCGAGACGTTCAAGAGGCGCCCTTCGACCTGCGCGTCGTCGGTCGACTCCTGGCCGCGCGTCAAGAGCCACCAGCTGCCGGCAATGATGACAGCCGTCATCGATAGCACCGCCAGCAAGAGCGGCGTCCGCTTGCGCTTGGGCTTGCCGATCACCGCCACCGCCGGCGGCGCCAAGGTAGCCGCCGCCGCGGGCGCCGAGGCCGAATCGACCGGCATGACGTTCGTCGCTGTGCTCATCGTCGTCGTCCTTACACGCGTTCGAGAATGGTGGCGATGCCTTGACCGCCGCCGATGCACATCGTCACCAACGCCGTCCCGAGGCCGCGCCGCTCGAGCTCGTCGAGCGCCGTGCCGAGCAGCATCGCGCCGGTGGCGCCGAGCGGGTGGCCGAGCGCGATGGCGCCGCCGTTGACGTTCACGCGCTCGGGATCGAGCGCGAGCTTCTGCATCGTCTGCAGCACCACCGCCGCGAACGCTTCGTTGATCTCCCAAAGATCGATGTCGCGCGCCGTCATGCCGGCCAAGCGCAGCGCCTTCTCGCTCGCCGGCGCCGGCGCCGTCAACATCAGCACCGGGTCCGAGCCGAGCGTCGTCATGGCGCGAATGCGTCCGCGCGGCTTGACGCCGTGCTCGCGGACGTAACGCTCCGACGCCATGACCACCGCGGCCGCGCCGTCGGCGAGGCCGCTCGAGTTGCCGGCCGTGTGCAGATGACGCATGCCGCCGGCGACCGGATGCGCCGCCAACGCCAGCTGGTCGAGCGTCTCGCCCTTGTCGCCGGCGACCGTCGCCCCGAGCTCGACGAACGACGCCGGCAGCTCGCCGAGGCCCGCCAAGGTCGAATCCGGCCGCGGCGACTCGTCGCGCGCCAGCAGCGTCTGCCCCGCCGCGTCGCGCACCGCGATGAGCGAACGAGCAAAGCGGTTCTCCTCGATCGCCCGCGCCGCGTTCTTCTGCGAGCGCAGCGCGATCTCGTCGAGCTCGTGGCGCGAGTAGCCCTCGAGCGACGCGATCAAGTCGGCGCTGATCCCCTGCGGCACCTGAAAGACGCGCTGCCGCAGCCGGCGATTCTGGCCATCTTGACCGCCGCCGTCCGAGCCCATCGGCACGCGCGACATGCTCTCGACGCCGCCGGCGAACACCAGATCTTGCGCGCCCGACGCCACGCCCATCGCCGCCATGTGCACCGCCTGCAAGCCCGACGCGCAGAAGCGGTTGAGCGACACGCCCGTCACTTCGATGGGCCAGCCCGCCGCCAACACGGCGTTGCGCGCGATGTTCGCGCCCTGCTCGCCCACCTGCGACACCGCGCCCACGACCAGGTCGTCGATGTGGCGCGCGTCGATCTGGTTGCGCGCGACGAGCGCCTGCAGCACTTGCGCGAGCAGCTCCTGCGGATGCTGCCCCGACAGCGCGCCTTTGCCCGCCTTGCCCCGGCCACGCGGCGTGCGCGCGGCGTCGATGATGTAGCTCGTGTTCATGACTTGGCCTCCCCAAAGTTGTCGTGGTTGCCGTCGCTGCCGTCGTCGTTGCCGCGGTCGCTCAGCCACTGCCGTCCGAGCGCGCGACACGCCTGCAAGATCTCGTCGGACAGCGGCGTGCCGCGCAGCGCGCGCGCCAGGCTCAGCCCGCCGTACATGAGCGCGATCAGCGCCACCGCCGTCAGCCGCGGCGCCCGCAGCGTCGCCGGCAGGTGCGCCTGCAGCGTGCCGACGAGCAGCCCGACCTGCTCGGTCAGCACCGGCCGATGCGCCTCCGCCGTCGTCGCCACTTCGCTCGTCACCGCCGGCAGCGCGCAGCCGAGCCCCTCTTGATTGCGATCGCGATGCGCCACCGACAAGTAACGCTCGATCAGCTCGAGGCCACGCACCTCGGGCGGCAGCGCGTCGATGCCGTCGAAGAGCCGAGTGCGCAAGCCCATGCCCGCGCGCCGCAGCGTCGCGTCGATGAGCTCCTCTTTGGAGCCGAAGTGCGCGTAAAAGCCGCCGACGGTCAGCCCGGCCGCGTGCATGACGTCGGCGATGCGCGCGCCGGCGATCCCGCGCTGCCGCAAGAGCCGCGCCGCCGCGTCGAGGATGCTCTCGTGCGTCGCGTCCTTCTTGTCCGCCGGCCGGCTCGGCCGCTCCGCGGCGCCGCGCGGCTCGGCCGCTCGGCTTTGTGCTTGCGCGCTCTTCATGACCGCCTCGCCTTCGTCTTACGATAGAAATATTATCATCGTAATATCGAAGTCAAGCCATTCGCGAAGCAATGTCGCAAGCAATGGTTATTCGTCGTTATTTCGCGAAGTGCGAGACAGGGCGCGGGCGAGCGCGGCCAGCGCCGCGGCGAACAGCGGGCCGGGAATGGCCAGCGCGTCGGCATCCGCAGTCTCGAGGATGAACCAGTCGTTGCCGATGACGTCGACCGGCATGCGCAGCCGCAAGCGGCGCAGGTGCGCCGGCCGGCCGTCGGCGAGCGTCAGCGCGACCCTGTCGTCGTCGGGCGGACCGGGCGGCAGCGCCAGCGGCTTGCCGTAGCGGGCGAAGAGGCCGGAGATCGTCGCCGGCGGCATGGTGCGCGCCAGCTCCAGCGCCTCGCGCACGGGGTCGCCTTCGTCGTCGATCATCCGCGCCGTTGTACCACTTCGGGCTAAAGGCGCGTCAAACCGCCGTCGACGACGATCTCCTCGCCGGTCATGAACGACGAGTCGTCGCAGGCCAAGAACAGCGCCGCGCGCGCCACCTCCTCGACCGTCCCCATGCGCCGCAGCGGAATCCGCGGCCGCCGGCGACCGCTCGTGCTCGGCCGCGAAGTCCGGCGTCGGCGCCATCTTGTCGAGAATGCCGCTGTCGGTCGGCCCCGGGCTGACCGCGTTGACGCGCACGCCGCGTTCGGCCAACTCGCCCGCCGCCGTCCGCGCCGGCGAGCGCAACGCCGCCTTCGACGCCGCGTAGACGCTGGTGTTGGGCATCCCGAGCACGCCGTTGATCGACGTGTTGAGCACGACCGCGCCGCCGCGCCGCAGCAGCGGAATCGCCGCCTTCAGCGCCAGCCACGGCCCTTTGACGTTGAGCCGAAACGTGTCGTCGAACTCGCTCTCCGGCAGCTGCAAGATCGAGCCGTACGGCACTTTACCGGCGTTCAAGAAGAGCACATCGAGACCACCCCAGCGCTGCTCGACGTCGGCGGACAGCCGGCGAATCTGCGCGCCATCGCCGGCGTCCGACTGCACGACCGCGGCCACGCCCGCCAACGTCACGCGCGCTCGCTCGAGCGTCGCCGGGTTGGCGCCGGTGACGAGCCGGAAGGATAGCGTTCTAGACCAACTGGTCAAATATGATTGAAGCAGCTGCGAAAGCGGACGAGCTACAGGACTTTGCCGCCCTTGCTCGTGCACTCGTCGGCGCTGGCGGACTCGACCCAGCCTTTGCCTTTGCAGTCGTTCTTGGCTTTGCAGGCGTTTTCGTTGCCTTTGCACGAGCCTTGGCCTTTGCACGCGTTGATGCCGCTGCACTGCACCGCCGCCGTCGGGGTCGTGGTTGTCTTGCCCGCTTGGCTGCCGGCACAGCCGATGAAACCTGCCGCCGCCATGGCAATCAATGCACCCTTGCTCGAAACCTTGGTCATGTGCGCCTCCGCGTCGTTGTATGCAGTACGAGACAGCCGGCACTTCGGTTTCGCTTTTTCAGCGTGCCAGCGAATCCATGCGATCGAGCAGCCGCGACTTCAGCTCGGTCGTCACCGGCTTCGGCCCCAGCCACGCCGTCCACAAGTCGTGCACGATGCGCTGGTTCTTGGGCCCGGTGCGCGTAAAGCCCTTGCCGACGTGGACGAAGATTTCGCCGTCGGCGTCGGTGTGCAGGTGCAGCTCGTCGCCCGGCTTCATGTCGCGATCGAACAGCGCCAAGAAGGCCTCGGCGTCGCGGCGCAGCTCCGGCGTCGCCGACGACTTCGTGTCATCGGCCAGCGCGTCGCGATAGATGTCGCGCAGCTTGGCCACCGTCATCGCCTTCTCGAAGTAGAAGACGGCGTGCTTGCCGAAGTCGCCGAGCACGATGAACTGCGGCGCCTGATCGTTGCGAAACAGCGACGCGTGGTCGGTGCCGCCCGCTTGCGCCACCAGCCGCGCGAACTGCGACCGCGCCGGCTCGTCCTCGACATAGAGCGCCATCGAATAGATCTTGGCCATGTTGCCGGCGCCGAGGAGCGCGTACTCCTTGTCGCCGATGTTCATGGAGGTGGGGAACGAGTGGCGCGTCACCGGCTCGACATAGGGAAACACGGCGCGTTTGGGCGGCGGCGGCGCGGCCGGCGTCGGCGCCGCTCGGGCGCGCTCGAGCACCTCGATGCGCGCACGCACGGCCGGCTCGTCCTTGGCGTCGTGCGCCGGCAGGGCCAGGTAGCGGCGATAGGCGGCCAGCGCCTCGTCGGACGCGCCGGCTTTGTCGTACGCCGACGCGATGTCATACGTGAACGCCGGCAGCGGCTGCGCCGCGAACGCGCGCTCGTAGTCGGTCGCGGCCTCGCGAAAGTGGCCCGCTTCGAACGCTTTGGTCCCGGCGTCGTAAAAGCGCTTGGCGGCGTCGGCGGCGTCGTCCGCGTGGGCGAGCGTGGCGACCAACAGGAGCGGCAAGATCAGTCTACGCATCGGCGCGATCATATACGCTTACGAGGGCTTCGGGTTACGCGGCGAGGGGGCGTCCCTAATTCCCGGACCGAGGCGAACCGTCGCGAGGAGCCCGAAATGCTAGGAACGATGAGGGAGCTGGCCCGTAGGCCAGCGACCGAAGAGTGACGACGCAGTTCGGGCCCGCAGCAGGTTCGCCGACGGGAGGGAACTACGGACGCCCCCTAATAGAACGCCAGCTGCGGCGCCAGCGCCGGTGACGGGAACGTGGCGAGCTGCGGCGTGTCGCGCGGGTTGGACACGTCGAACACGCGCACGACCGCGGCCGCGTCGTCGCCGAGGTAGGCGTGGCGGCGCACCGAATCCCAGGCGACGCCGCCAAATCCGGCGCTGCCGCCGGCGTCGATGACGCGCGTGGCCGTGCCCGAGTCGAGCTCGAGGCGGTACAAGCTGTCGGGCGCGCCGGCGACGCCGGGGCTGACGGCGAGGACGAAGTCGTCGCCGATGGCCGCGAAATCCGTCGCCGAAAACGGCCGATTGCCCGCGCCGGCGGCGCCGATCATCGTCATCACCGACGGCGTCGCGGCACCGATGTTGACGAGCGCGATGGCCGACTCCGCCAGGCGATTGTCGGGCGTGTCGTTGGGATCGCCGGCGCAGCCGACGACCAGATCTCTCGTCGCCGGCAGATAGTCGAGCCCCGAGCAGCCCTTGAACGCCGGCAGGTCGACGACGAGGCTGACGGCGTCCGTCTTCGGATCGACGGCGACGACGCGGCCGTGACCGACCGTCTTGCCGTCGGCGCTGCGATTGCCGAGCGAGACCCATACTTTGCCGTTGGCGACGAGCGCGCGATCGGGCTGCGCCTGCACGTCGGCGTTGGTCGCCTGCCCGCTCAAGTCGACGCGCCCGACGATGGCGCCGGCGCTGGGATCGACGATCAACAGATCGGCGCCGGCATCATCGGCGACGACGCCGGGCGTCGGATTC
Source organism: uncultured delta proteobacterium (assembly GCA_963785725.1). Classification (GTDB taxonomy): domain Bacteria; phylum Myxococcota_A; class Polyangia; order Palsa-1104; family Palsa-1104; genus JAQBQH01. The sequence goes on from CAWAWS010000020.1 coordinate 199,826, forward strand.
GTCGCCGCGCGCGTGACATAGGCCTTCGTCGCCGAGAGGCTCACGACGTCGTGCGGATCGGCCGCGAACCCGGTGCCGACCGCCAGCGTCTGCACGACGTGACAGCTCGCGGGCGCAATCCACAAGAGCTGCGCATTCAGCCGATCGACGAGCAGGATCTGATGATCGAGCGCCGGCGTCGACGGCAACACGACGTCGCCCGACAGACCGGCCGACAGGCATTGGCTCGCGCGCGTGTTCGAGGCCGGGTCGGCCAGCGACAACGTCACGTGCGCGCCCTCGTTGCCGAGCAGCGCCAAGCCGACCGCGCCCTGCCCCGACTTGGGGCTGTCGTCACTGGCGCTGCAGCCGGCGACGACGATCACGAGCACGGGCCCAATCCATCTCACGCGGCGGCTCTCCTCGATGCGAAACCCTACAGAAAACAAGCGCCGCCACACCATTTGTCAAGGCGAAGCAGTCGCGAAAACGACACCGGCGACGCTGCCGAAGCGCGATCTGGTGCCGCCTCGGTCGTGCTATAGCCTCCGGCATGGCGGCCAACGACCTCCCGATCCTCGCGTTCGTCCTCAAGAACTACAAGAACTTCAACTCGCGCGCGACGCGTGACGCGCTCGTCGCCTATTGGCGCCACATCGAGCGCGGCGGCAAGATGTTCTGGGCCGTCGCCGGCGCCATGTCCTCGGCGCAGCTCGGCATCACGCTGGCGCCCGCGATTCGCGAGGGTCTCATCCACGGCATGTCGGTCACCGGCGCCAACCTCGAGGAGTCGCTCTTCCGCCTCGTCGCCAACCACAGCTACAAAGACTTCCCCGAATATCGCTACATGACGAAGCAGGACGACACCAAGATCTTGAACGATCGCATGCGTCGCGTCACCGACACGTCGATCCCCGAGGACGAAGCCTTCCGCGCCGTCGAGAAATACATCGTGCCGATGTGGAAGAACGCGACCGAAAGCAACAATCGGCGCTTCTGGCACGAATACTTCTACGAGATGATTCAGGCCATCGGACCCGAGCTGCATGAAGGCGCGGTCGACGAATGCTGGCTGCTCGCCGCCGCCAAGGCCAAGCTGCCGATCGTCGTGCCCGGCCACGAAGACTCGACGTTCGGCAACATCTTCGCCTCGCACGTGAAGCTCAAGGAGTGCTCGGCGCTCGTCGTCAAGTCGGGCATCGAGTACATGGCCGAGTTTTACGACCAATATCGCGAGCTCTCGGCCGGTCCCGGCATCGGCTTCTTCCAGATCGGCGGCGGCATCGCCGGCGACTTCCCGATCTGTGTCGTGCCGTCGATCAAGTACGACCTCGCCGAGCCGGTCAAGCCGTGGGCCTACTTCTGCCAGATCTCGGACTCGACGACGTCTTACGGCTCGTATTCGGGTGCGACGCCGAACGAGAAGATCACCTGGGACAAGCTGACCGAGGAGACGCCGATGTTCGTCGTCGAGTCGGACGCGACGATCGTGGCGCCGCTGATGCTGTCGGCGCTGCTCGAGTGCAAGCGCAACCCGGCGGGCGCCAACGCGGCGCTGAAGGCGGCGGGGCTGTAAGCGTCTCCTCATGCCGAAGCCGACGCCACCGCCGATGCTGTCGGGCTGGGGCCGCGTGCCGGCGCCGGGTCGCGAGCTGTTGTCGGAGCAGCTCGAGTCGGCGACGCGCGGCGCGCAGCTCAGCCGCGGCCTCGGCCGCTCGTACGGCGACTCGTCGCTGCCGGCGACCGCGGACGATAAAGTCGTCGGCACGCGCCTCGCCAATCGCATCCTCGCCTTCGACCCCGCCACCGGCCGCATTCGGGTCGAAGCCGGCATCAGCTTGGCCGAGCTGAACCGGCTGTTCATGCCGCGCGGCTGGTTCACGCCGGTGTCGCCGGGCACGAAGTTCGTCACCGTCGGCGGCATGGTCTCGAGCGACATCCACGGCGGCAACCATCACGTCGCCGGCTGCTTCGGCCAGCACGTGCGCGCGCTCAAAGTTCGCCTCGCCTCGGACGACATCGTCGAGTGCAGCCCGAGCGTCGACGACGACCTGTTTTACGGCGTCATCGGCGGCATGGGCCTGCTCGGTCACGTCTTGGAGGTCGAATTCAACCTCGAGGCGATTCCGAGCTCGTGGCTCTTGGTCGACACCGAGCCGGTGCCCGACATCGAAGCGTTCCTGAGCGGCCTCGATCGCGTGGCGCTGCAATATCCGCAGACCAAAGGCTGGATCGACTGCCTGAACCAAGGGCGCTCGATGGGTCGCGGCGCCATCATCGCCGGTCGCTGGGCGACGAAAGAGGAAGCCGGCGAGGCGCTGCCGACCGAGCCGCGCGGCCAAGCGCTGCCGTTCGACCTGCCCAATTGGGCCGTCAACAACTTCACCGGCCGCATCTTCAACAGCTTCATCTACTGGAACTTCCCGCGTGGCCGCACGCGCGCCATTCAGCCGCCGGCGAGCTTCTTCTATCCGCTCGATGCGGTGCTGGAGTGGAATCGCGTCTTCGGCAGCCGCGGCTTCACGCAGCATCAGTGCGTGCTGCCGCGTCGCGCCGGTGCGGCCGCCGTGCGCGAGTTCATGAAGCTCGTGACCGCCATCGGCACCGCGTCACCCGTGTGCGTCATCAAAGACTGCGGGCCCGAAGGGCGCGGCGTTCTCTCGTTTCCGCTCGCCGGCACGTCCATCGCCATCGACATGCCGCTCTCGTCGCACATCCAGCGCGACGTCGACCGGCTGAACGAGCTCGTCATCGCCGCCGGCGGCCGCATCTATCTCGCCAAAGATCGCTTCACCCGCGCCGACCACTTCCGAGCCATGGAGCCGCGCCTGCCGAAGTTCCTGGCGCTGCGTGAAAAGTGGGATCCCAAGCGACGGCTACGCAGCGCGCAATCGGTACGCATTTTCGGAGATCGAGCATGAAAGTCGTCCTCCTCGGCGGCACCGGCGGCATCGGCCGCGCCGTCGCGCAACAGCTGGCGCTGCGTGGCGATCGGCTGTTCCTGCTCGGCCGCGACGAGGCCGAGCTCGCCAAGAGCGCCGCCGATCTGCAGGCGCGCCATCCGCAAAAGCAGGCCGTCGGCTTCGCGCGCTGCGACCTCGAAGATCCGTCGGGCTTCGCCGCCGCGCTCGACGCGGCCGACGCGGCGCTCGGCCACTTCGAGACCGTCGTCGTCACCGCGGCGCTGTTCGCGTCGCAAGAGGCGCTCGAGGCCGATATCGAGCTGACGCGGCGCCTCGTGACGGTGAACTACGCCAACACCGTCGTCTTCTGCGAGCATGCGCGCAAACGGCTGTTGGCGCGCGGCGGCGGTCGGCTCGTCGTGTTCTCGTCGGTGGCCGGCGACCGCGGACGCAAGCCGGTCATCATCTACGGCTCGAGCAAAGCGGGAATCGCCGCCTACTTGGAAGGGCTCGACCACAAGTTCGCGGCGCAAGGCTTGGCCGTCACCTGCGTCAAGCCCGGCTTCGTGAAGACGGCGATGACGGCGGGGTTGAAGCCGCCGCCGTTCGCCGGCGAGCCCGACGGCGTCGCGCGTGACGTCGTGCGCGCGCTCGACAAGCGCCGTCCGGTCGTCTACACGCCGAAGATGTGGGCGCTCGTGATGCTCGTCATCCGCTGGCTGCCCCGCTTCGTCATGCGCAAGATCAACTTCTGATGGGCGTCGCCATTGCTCAGCAGCACTTCTTGGTCACGGGCGGCGCCGGCTTCATCGGCACGCACCTGTGTCGCGCCTTGTTGGCGCGCGGCGCGCGCGTCACCGCCATCGACAGCATGAAATACGCGCGCGAGCGCGACTTCCCGGTGCGCCGCTTCACGCTCGGCACCGACCCGATCGACACGCTGCCGCTCGACGACGTGGCCGGCATCTTTCACCTCGCGGCCGAGAAGCACAATCAGTCGCTGGCGACGCCCGAGGCGCTTTTTAGCGCGAATATAAACGGCACCCATCAGCTGCTGACGGCCGCGGCGTGCGCGGGCGTGCGCAAAGTCGTGTTCTCGTCGTCGCTGTACGCCTACGGCCGCATGCACGGACCGCCGATGCGCGAGGACGACCTGCCGATGCCGGCGACGCTCTACGGCATCACCAAATTGACCGGCGAGCGGCTCGTCGCCCACGCGCGCACGCTCGGCTTGCCCGGCACGGTCTTGCGCTACTTCTTCGTCTACGGCCCCGAGCAGTTTCCCGGCATGGGCTACAAGTCCGTCATCGTCGCCAACTTCGAGCGCCTCTTGGCCGGCCAGCCCGCGCTCGTGCACGGCGACGGCGCGCAGGCGCTCGACTACGTGTATGTCGACGATGTCGTGGACGCGACGCTGCGCGCGATGGAGGCCGACGTCGACGGGCCGCTCAACGTCGGCTCCGGCGTCGCCACGACCATCGGCGACTTGACGGCCCGCATGGTCGGCCTGACGCATGGCGCCATCGCGCACGACGCCGCCGACTGGACGGCCGGCTCATCGCGCGTCGGCGACACGAGCCGCATTCGCGCCGCGCTCGACTGGCAGCCGCGCGTCGGGCTCGACGAGGGGCTGGCCCGTACGCTGGCTTGGCTGCGGGCGAATCCGCACTGATCAGCGGCTACACGGCGGTCGACGCGATCAGCCGCCGCGATCATGGAACACGAGCACGAGCGCGACCCACCAGCCGACCACGACCGCCGCGATCAGCGCGATCCCAATCGACTCCTGCAGCGTCCGCTTCGTCATGATTCGCATGTCTCTCCCCCCTACGATGCCGCCGCCGCCGCCAACGTTTCGTACGACCCGAGTCATGTAAGGCGCCACGGACCGTGATGCAACCCGCGATGGAATATCGCCCCTGTCGTCGCGTTGACCAAGCGGACCAACGGAGGTGCTCATGCTGCGTGTGTTTGCCTTGCTGCTGGCGCTCGGCGGAGTCGCCGCGGCGCAGTCACCGACGACGACGCGCTCGCTCCTGCTCAAGCGCTCGGTGTTCGATCTCGTCGGCGCCGCGACCGACGTGCACGCCATCTGCGACGGCCAACCGCCCGTCGCCGTAAGATTTCAACGCACCGCGGCCGACGTCGCCGCCGCCGTCTTCAGCGGCATGTGGTACACGCCCGCGCACCTGCGCGTGACCTGCGCCGCGCGCTGATCCAATTCGCGGGCGAGCGCCGGCCGAATCGTTTACGCTCGCGCCCATGAAAACCCGTGCTGCGGTCGCGTACGAAGCGGGCAAGCCGCTGGTCATCGAAGACGTGGAGCTGCAAGGGCCGCGCGCCGGCGAAGTGCTCGTCGAGCTCAAAGCGACCGGCGTCTGCCACACCGACGAGTTCACGCGCTCCGGCGCCGATCCCGAAGGCCTCTTTCCGGCCATCTTCGGCCACGAGGGCGCGGGCATCGTCGTCGACGTCGGCGCCGGCGTCACCAGCGTCCAGAAAGGCGACCACGTCATCCCGCTCTACACGCCCGAGTGCCGCCAGTGCAAATCGTGCTTGAGCCGCAAGACCAACTTGTGCACGGCCATTCGCGCCACGCAGGGCAAAGGGCTCATGCCCGACGGCACGAGCCGCTTCTCGATCGGCAAGAAGCAGATTCACCACTACATGGGCTGCTCGACCTTCGCCAACCACACCGTGTTGCCGGAGATCGCGGTCGCCAAAGTGCGGCGCGGACGCGCCGTTCGACAAGATCTGCTACATCGGCTGCGGCGTCACCACCGGCATCGGCGCCGTCCTCTACACGGCGAAGGTCGAGCCCGGCGCCAACGTCGTCGTGTTCGGCCTCGGCGGCATCGGGCTCAACGTCGTCCAGGGCGCGCGCATGGCCGGCGCCGACAAGATCATCGGCGTCGACCTCAACCCGGCGCGCGAGGCCATCGCGCGGCAGCTTCGGGCTCACGCACTTCGTCAACCCGACGAACGTCGAGGGCGATCTCGTCGCGCACTCGTCGAGCTGACCGGCGGCGGCGCCGACTACAGCTTCGAGTGCGTCGGCAACGTCAAGCTCATGCGGCAAGCGCTCGAATGCTGCCACCGCGGCTGGGGCGTCAGCGTCGTCATCGGCGTCGCCGGCGCCGGGCAGGAGATTCGCGACGCGGCCGTTCCAGCTCGTCACCGGGCGCGTGTGGAAGGGCTCGGCGTTCGGCGGCGCGCGCGGTCGCACCGACGTGCCGAAGATCGTCGACTGGTACATGGAGAAGAAGATCGCGATCGATCCGCTGATCACCCACAAGCTGCCGCTCGAGCGCATCAACGAAGCGTTCGACCTCATGCACGCGCGGCGAGTCGATCCGCACCGTCGTCGAGTACCCATGACGGCGCTGACGACGCGGTCGGAGCAGCGCGCGTTCGACGGCGTGCAGGGCTTTTACGAGCACGCGAGCAGGGAATGCGCCGGGCCGATGCGGTTCGGCGTCTACTTGCCGCCGGCGGCGCGCCTGCGTTCGGTGCCGGCGGTCTACTTCTTGGCCGGCTTGAGCTGCACCGACGAGACGTTCGCGGCCAAAGCCGGCGCGCAGCGCGTGGCCGCCGCGCTCGGCCTGGCGCTCGTCACGCCCGACACGAGCCCGCGCGCCGCGCGCTTTGCCGGCGACGACGACAACTGGGACTTCGGGCTCGGCGCCGGCTTCTACGTCGATGCCACCGAAGCGCCGTGGGCGAGCGCCTATCGCATGCACTCGTATGTCGCGCACGAGCTGCCGGCGCTCGTCGAAGCCCACTTCCCGGTGACCCGCGCGCGCGGCATCTTCGGCCATTCGATGGGCGGCCACGGCGCGCTCACGATCGGGCTCGGCCATCCCGAGCGCTACCGCAGCGTGTCGGCGCTGGCGCCGATCGTCGCGCCGTCGGAGGTGCCGTGGGGACAAAAGGCGCTGACGCGCTATCTCGGCGCCGACCGCGGAACCTGGGCGGCGTACGACGCGTGCCAGCTCGTGCGTCAACGGACCTTCGCGGGCACGATCCTCGTCGACCAAGGAGCGGCCGATAAATTCCTGACGCGCGAGCTGCGCCCCGAGCTGTGGCGAGCGGCGTGCGCCGACAGCGGGCAGTCGACCGAGCTGCGACTTCATGAGGGCTACGACCACAGCTACTACTTCGTCGCTACCTTCGTCGAAGAGCACCTGCAACATCACGCCCGCGCGCTCGCCGTTTAGCGCGCTTCGCGATCGCGGCCGCTGTCGCCGCGAGACCCACGTTTACGGCAAAAACCGCGCACAAAACCGCATTAAACACGCAGCGTCATCGTCCGATGTTGGAGGTATTGGCGATGCTGCGACTCACGACGATGTCGGCGCTTTCCCACCTTTCCGCGGCGAAAAAGCGGCGCCGCCATGCGCGAGTCGTCGGGCGCAAAACCAATAATCGTTGTACAATGACCAAAGCATCATTATGAGCGCGACCTCACTCCGCGGTGGTGGCGAAGGCGAAATGTTCGGCCGTTATCGGCTGGTCCGCGAGCTCGGCCGTGGTGGCATGGGCGTCGCGTACCGCGCCGTGAGCGAAGGGCCGCAAGGTTTCGCCCGCACCTGCGTCATCAAACGAATCGTCCCGCACTTGTCGAGCGACGCCGGCTTCATCTCGTCGCTCGTCGCCGAAGCCAAGCTCTCGGGCATGCTCGTCCATCCCGGCATCGTCCAGGTCTACGAGCTCGGGCAGGTCGAGGGCGAATATTACGTCGCCATGGAGTACGTCGACGGCCTATCGCTGTGGCAAGCGATGAAGCGCTGTCTGCAGATGGGCCGCACGATGCCGCCCGGTGTCGTCTGTTACCTCATTTCCGAGATGGCCGTGGCGCTCGGCTACGCGCACACGCTCGACGACGACTCGGGCCGTCCGCTCGGCATCGTGCACCGCGACGTCAGCCCGTCGAACGTCATGCTCGGCCGCACCGGCACCGTCAAGCTGCTCGATTTCGGCATCGCGCGCGCCGCCGGTCAGCTCAGCGATCACGCGACGCGCACCGGCACGCTCAAGGGCAAGTTCGCCTATATGTCGCCGGAGCAGGCCGAAGGTCACGACATCGATCGCCGCTCCGATCTGTTCGCGCTCGGCGTGCTCTTCTGGGAAGCGCTGACGCTGCGTCGCCTGTTCGCCGGTCCCGACGACATGCAGACGCTCAGGCTGGTGCGCGAAGCGAAAGTGACGCCGACCGGCCTCGATCCCAAGATCGACGAGGTGCTGCTCAAGCTGTTGGCGCGCGATCCCGAAGCGCGCTGGTCGAGCGGCGACGAAGTAGCGGCGGCGCTGCATCCGCTGGCGCACCGTCTCGAAGGCAACACGTTCTCGACGCGCCGCTTCGTCAGCGAGCTGATGGCCGTCGATCCGAAAGAGCCGCTCTTGGCCGCGGTGCCGCCGCCGCCCGCCGAAGCGACGCAGCTGAGCGGCAAGAAGATGCCGCGCCCGACGACGACGAGCCGCCGCATCGTCGAAGGCACGACGCCGCCGAGCCGCCGCAACGCCAACGCCGACAGCACCACGCCGTCGCTGGTGCCGGCGACGGGCGGCTCGGGCTACGAGATCAAGGGCTCGATCGTGCGCGCCTATACGATGCACATCGAGCAAATGGGCATCTTGCCGACGGTGCTGAGCCAGGTGACGCCCGAGACGCGCAAGCTGATGACCACCGAGATGCCGCTCTCGAACGTCTGGGTCGACGCCGGCGTCATCGAGGACATGATCGGCAAAGTCGAGGCGCTCAAGGGGCTCGACGGCGTGCGAACCATTACGCGCGCCGGTATTTACACGGGCGCGCTGCCGATCTTGAAGCCCGTCGTCGTGCCGATGCTGCGGCTGTTCGGCATGTCGCCGCATACGCTGTTGCAGCGGTTCGGGCAGTTCACGAAGAACAACCTGCGCGGCATGGAGCTCGTGTGGACGCCCGAAGGCGACCGCGCCGGCAACCTCAAGGTCACGTTCCCGCGTCGCACGCCGCGCAGCGCGTACATCGGCTTCGAGAGCGGCATGTGGGTCATCTGCGAGCTGTGCTCGGTCAAGGGCGAGATCGCCGACACCGAGATTCGGCCCGATGGGCAGGTCGGCATCATCCGCCTGAAGTGGTAGTGAACCTGCGGCGCGGCGCAATCGCGTCGTTGTCGCTCCGGTCCGGGCTCACAGACCGCTCCGCTGCGGTCCTCGCTCCGCCTAGCGCTTGAGCCGCTCGCGACGGTTTACCGGCGAGCGCGATAGTTTACCGGCGCGGCGAACGTCGGCTAAATCAGACCGCGAGCGCGGAAGGACTTGATCGCGTCCGAGATCGACTCGCGCACCGAGCGCGGATGGAAGTCGAGCTCGCGTTCGGCCTTCTCGTGGCTGACGTCGTGATGGTTGCGAATGGCGTGCAGCGACGCGCTGTTGAACAGCGGCCGCCGGCCGACGATCCGCGCCCACGCGACCGCGAACGGCGCCGCGCCGCGCGCCAGCCACATCGGCGACACCATCTTCGGCGTCTTGGCGCCGCCTTGCGACTCCAAGATCGCGCACACCTCGGCGATGGTCGCGCGAAATCCCGACAATAAATAGCGCTCGCCGCGTCGCCCCTTTTCGCCGGCGGCGATGGCCGCCTCGGCCACGTCACGCACGTCGACCCAGTTGAAGCCGCCGTCGACGATGCCCGGCAGCTTGCCGCGAAACAGATCGAGCACGAGCTCGCCCATGTGCGACGGCCCGAAGTCGTTGGGCCCGGTGACGCCCGTCGGATTGACGGTCACGACGTCGAGGCCGCGCTCGAGCCCCTCCTTGATCTCGCGCTCGCCGTCCGCCTTCGAACGATCGTACGGCGGCACCGACTCGTTGGTCACGAGCGGCCGCGTCTCGTCCACGCGCTGCGCCTTCGGCAGCGTCGACAGCGCGTGAATGGAGCTGAAGTGCACGAGCCGCCGCACGCGCTGCTGCAGACACGCCGCGACGACGTTGCGCACGCCGCCGACGTTCGTGGCGCGCATGATCGCCTTTTCGCGGTCGTCGAGCGAGATCTTGGCGGCGAGGTGGTAGACGATGTCGGCGCCTTCGAACAGCCGCAACAGGGACTGCGGATCGGCGACGTCGCCGGCAAATTCGTCGACGGCGATGCCTTCGAGCGCGGCGCGGCTGCGTTGATGGACGAGCACGCGCGGGCGAAGGCCACGCGCGGCGAGGCTGCGCACGAGATTGGCCCCGATGTGGCCAGTGGCGCCGGTGACAGCGACGAGCATCGTCCCAGCGTAAAGGTTCTGCCGGCGCGTCGCCAGTCCTATGATGCGTAAGACGCGACCGCGTTACAGCTTGAGGGTCGTGCCGCCGTTGACGGTCAAGGTGAGCGAGATGCCGAGGCTCCAGTCGTTGGCCGGCGCCACCATGTCGATGGTCGCGTCGACGTTGACCGACTTCGTCAGGTAGAGCGCCGGGTCGAAGTCGACGTTGACGGGCAGCGTCAACGTGCCGTCGGCCGCCGGCACGAGCTGGTCGGCGCTGGCCGAGATCAGCGTCAAGTCGGGCGCGCCGTCGACCTTGATGGCGATGTCGAGCTGGCGGAAGAAGTCGAGCGTCGTCACGCCCGACGCCGGCGTCAGCTTGACGCTCTGCACCGAGGCCGACTTCAAGTCGTTCTCGAGCGAGCTGACGTTGCTGTTGTCGAGCACGAAGCTGTTCGAGACCGACATCTCCGAGCCGCCGGCCGCACCGGCGCCGGGGAACATCGACGTGCCGGCGTTGGCGGTGATGCCGGTGACCTTGGCGTCGACCCGAACGCAGCCACCCGCGACGGCGGCGAGAAACGCGAGCGCGAGGATCCGCATTACAGGTACACCACGAGGCCGAGCTTGGCCGACGGTCCCCACACCTTCAACGCCGCGTTCGAGAACTGCATGTTTGTCCCTTTGTCCTGCGTGACCGAGATGTCCATGTAACTGACGCCGGCATGGATGAAGAAGCAGACGCGCTTTTGCGCACCCACCTCCATGCCGAGATGCGCATCGAAGTAGTCGTAGCCAATCTTGTAGCCGTCGAGCGGAATGCCGATCGAGCGCGGGATGCCGTGCGTCTCGGCGTTGAAGACGTGGCCGCCTTCCGCCGTCAGCGACGGGCTGACGATGGTCTTGAGCGGCACGAGCGTGAGCCCCGCGCCGATGCCGCCCGAGAAGAGGTCGGTCGTGCCCGTGGCCTGCACGCGCATCCACCACATCGGCCGCGCCGTCAGCGACAGGCCGACGAGATCGGGCGCGCCCAAGTCGAGCCCGATGCCGAACCAGCTCGGCTTCGACGGCAGCTGCAGCGCGCTCGCGTTGAGCATGATGTCATCGGCCGACGCGCGGCCGGCAAACGCGGCGACCAGCGCCAGGGTAAAGAGGACCTTCTTACGCACGAAGAGACCATCGGTCGATGTGCGATCGGCTTGAGCGATCACGTTAGGGCATTTGCTGCGCGAAAAACGTGCGTAAACCGCTGTCGTGCGCGCACTTCGGAGATGCGCGCGCACAGCGGATCACGACGCGAAGCGAGCGAACAGGACGGGCGTGAAAGTGGGAGCGCGGCGCTGTTTCAGCCGGCGCGCGAGCGCACGGGCGGCAGCTGGACCTGGAGCTTCTTCCTGCGCGCGATCTTCTGGTCGTACATGGCGGCGTCGGCGCGCTCGATGAGCTGCTCGAGCGAACGGCTCTCGTCGCCGGGCTCGTCTTTGGCGACGCCGATGCTCATGCGAATCTTTTTGTCGCTGAGCTTCTTCTCGATGCGTTCGAGCAGCACCGTCTCGTCCTCGATGCCGACGGCGAGCACGACGAACTCGTCGCCGCCCAGCCGTCCGACGAGGTCGGACTTGCGCACGCTCTCGGCCAGCGCCTCACCGCCGGCGCAGATGGCGGCGTCGCCGGCCGCGTGGCCGAGCTGATCGTTCAACGGCTTCAACCCATCGAGATCGGCGAACAGGATCGTCACCGGCTGGCTCGTCGCCCGCGCTTCGCGCAAGAGCGCGCCGCCGAGCTCGAGAAAGCCGCGCCGATTGTAGAGATGCGTCAGCTGATCGACGACCGCCAAGTAGTGCAACGTCTCGGCGCGCTGCTGCAGCTTGAGCTCCGCCCGTTTGCGCGTCGTAATGTCCTTGGCGAACGCCGCCACGCCCGTGACTTTGCCTTCGACGACGATGGGACCGAACGACACCATGAAGTGGCGCAGATGGCCGCGCAGCTCGTACGCGACGTCGATGGTCACGCGCTCACCGGCGAGCGCGCGATCGTACGGCTCGCGCCACGCCGCGTACTCGGCCAGCGCCAGCCCTTCGGTCTCGCGCTTGGCCTCCGCCGGAAACACGCCGGCCGCCTGCGCCAGCACGAAGAAGCGTTGATTGTGCGCCGTCACGTGCAGCTCGCGATCGACGGCCCACACCGCGTCGACGCCGTTCTCGAGCAGCGCCGTCGTCTGCGCTTCGGTCTCCTTGAGCTGCTGCAGCGCCAGCCGTTGCGTCTCCAGCTGCTTCGACAGCCGCCACCACGCATAGGCGAACAGCGACAGCGACAAGAGGAGACTGCCAGCCGTAGTGACGTAGATGTGATCGAGGCTGGAGCGCGCGCGCCGCTTGCGCTCGAGCTGCAGCGAGATCTCCTCGGCGCGCATCTCTTCGGCCAGGCGACGCAGCGCGTGGAACTCCTGCAGCGGCCGCGCCAAGAGCGGCGCCATCGCCGCGATCCGCGCCTGCTGCTGCGGATTGTCCGTCGTGAACATGCGCAGCCGCGAGAACTCCTCGATGAGCAGCGCCGGCGCTTTCGGTCCGCGCTGCGGGTCATCGAGATCCTGCAGATTCAGCACGAAGCGGCCGACCGACGCGCGCACCGAGTTGGTGTGCAGCACCCAGGCCGCGTCTTCTTCGTAGCGCATGGCGCCGAGCGCCGTCTCCACCATCGCCGCCGCGAGCAGCAGGAGGCCGCCCGCGAACAGATAATGAATGCGGCGCGACCGCTTGATCAGCGCAGCATTGGAGGTGACGAGCCCGGCCATCACCGCTTTCATCGGCGGTTGGCGCCGGATCTTGAGAATGGGCGCGGATTACGAAGGTTAAGCGGCGCGAACGGTGGAATTGGGCGCGATCGGCGACAAGGTGCGCTCGCCGTCGCCGGCCCGACCGTCGTGACCACTGCGACCGGCGCGGCCAGCCCGCCAGCGCTCGTGGTCCTCCCGGCTGTGCGCGTCGCCGATGCGCTTGTCGTTGCGCGTGCCGCCGAGCCCGCACACACGGCAGCACTTGCTGCGACCGAGGCGCGTCCGCGGCGGCGCGGCCGGCACGACGAGCTTCTGCGCCAAGCCGGTGACCATCGTCGACAGCTGCGCCGTCAGCGTCTCCAGCACCGTCGCGACTACTTGATCGACGGTCTCGACGAGCAGCGATTTCAGCGTCCGTCGCAGCTCGGCCTCGATACACTGGATGGTCTGCCGCTCGAGCCGCGCGAGCTGCGTCCGAGCGTCGGGCCGGCGCGTCTCGGCCGGCTCACGCCCGGCGCGTTTGTCGATGCGTGCCATGGCACCATCATGCGCTACCTTCGACATCGGGCAGATTGCCGGCAGGTAAGAAGCGGGTTTCTTCGCCGGCGCCCAGCCGCAAAACCGGGCTCACCTGGGCGATTTTGTCACAGCTCTCCTGTTTTCGGAGGGTCGCACCCCACCGCTAGCGCGCCAACTGCCTCGAAATACAGGCGCTGATGCTTGGCGCGGAACTTGGAGCCTATTGGCGCACCATGGGTGACGTCACCGCAGGTTCGACGTCCGCGCGCCGCTGCTCACAATGCGGCGGCTCGACCCATTTGCGCACGCCGCACGTCGTCATCGATGGGCCGACCATCCGCACCTTCTGCTCGGCCGATTGCGCCGCGCAGGCCGCGCAGGGCGAGCCGGCGATGCCGCTCGTGCCGCCGGAGCCGGCGCGACCGCCGCGCCGCTGGGCGCGCCGACTCATGAACCTCAGCCTCGGCGTGCCGATGCTCTTGTACACGAGCGGACGACCGCTGCCGCCGCATCCGACGGCGCTGGCCGCATCCTCGTCGGCGCCGTCGGATGCATCGGCGACGCATACGATCGCGGCGTCGACGCTGCCCGATCCGGCGCTGTTCGGCCCGCGCTGGCCGCCCAACGATCAAGACTGGCTCGACGAGATAGCCGGCGACGCCTGGGTGCATCCGCTCGACGGACCCAATCGCCGCATGCCCATCAGCGACAGCCGCGTCTTCGGCGCCGAGCGCGCCGGCGATCGCCCCGGCGAATGCCGCAACGGCCACTGCGGCGTCGACTTGTCGGGCCCGTGGGGCGAGCCGGTGCACGCCGTGCATGACGGCGTCGTCGATCGCGTGCAGCGCGGCCCCAACGACGAGCACGGCGGCCTCTACGTGCGCATCGCCCATCGCGACGGCACCATCTTCTCGCAGTATTTCCACTTGGCGGCGATCCCACGTCATCTCGAGCCGGGCGTGCACGTCAAAGTGGGCGAGGTCGTCGGGCTGCTCGGCGACTCGGGCGTCAAGCACTCGGCGCCGCATCTGCATTTCGCGCTCTCGGTGCGGCCGGCGGCGAACGCGACCGAGAAGTACATGGATCCCGAGCCGCTCATCGCGCTCTGGCCGCTGCGTCTGGCGACCGGCGACACGACCGGCATGTTGACGGCGCGCGCGGCGCCCGGCGTGCCGCACGGCGCCGCGTCGCGCCATGCGCGCCATCACGCGGCCGCGGCCGCGGACGACGACAGCGGCCCGTCCGAATAGCCGCGCTACTCCGGCTGCGGCGGCGGCTGATGCCCGTTCTTCGGCAGCAGCGTGATGCTGTGGATGTACTGCTGGAACAACAGGTTCGACGGTGAAGCCTGCGTCGTGCCCAAGCTGATGCTGAAGTAGCCCTTGCTCTCGCTCTTCAGACCAATGTAACCGGCCTTCGAGCCTTCGGCGCCATTGACCGTGTGGTAGCCGCCGCCACCGCCGCCCTTCGCCGGCTTGGCCGGCTTGGTCGGCTTGTTGCCGGGCTTCGGTTTCGGCTTCTTCCCACCAGCGCCGCCACCGCTGCTGGAACCCTCGGCCGGATCCGACGATCCGCTGTTCGAGCCTTTGTAGACCTCGTTGATGACCGCGGTCGCCGAGCCGCTGTCGCCGAGGACGGTATTCTTTGGGTTGAAGAGCACGTCGCCGGCGCCCGGCTTGAGCGTGATCTGAACGATCGTCTCGGTGTCCGAGTCCTTGGCGTAGTCCTTCGCCTGGTTGTAGTCGCCGAGGTGAGCGCCGATGGGAATGATGCCGGGCGCACCGTTGCTCTTGATCTGCTTGCTGATATCGGACGATCCGAGCCGGCCGCCGCCGCTGGCGACGAGGTTGTCGACGTCCTTGCGCGCATCGCTGTCGAACCAGTCCTTGATCGCTTGCGCCTCGCTGTCCTTCATCCCGCGATAGACGCTGATCTGCGTCGGATTGGACTGCCCGGCCTTCGCGATATCCGACAGCAACCCCGGCCCGCCCTGCACGACGTCTTGCAGCGTGCGGTTTGGCGGCGGCGACTTGTTGTCTTTTCCCTTCCAGTAGGCCGTGCCTTGGGTCGACGTGAAGATCTTCGTTCCGTTATTCTTGTCCTGATCCTTGAGCTGCTGCTCCCAGAAGCTCTGCGAGAACACCTCGTCGCCGCGGTCGGGGGTCGCGCTCGAGCTGCCTTCGCCACTGCCCGAGCCCGAGGCCGAGCCCGAGCTCGTGCTGATCGATGGGCCGCCGTGGTCGTCGCCCAAGCCCGGCGTAGCGGCGGTGCAAGGATCCGAGTTGTGCGCCCAGACCGCGAGGCGGCCGACGAAGTACGTGTGCGTCCCTTCGACCGCGAAGTTGTAGACCGGAACGTCGGCCGCCAGCGACTCGCCGTCGACGAGATCGAGCTGCTCGCCCGCCGCATCGAGCAGATGATCGCGACCGGGCACCAGCTCCGCGGCCACGACCCAGCCGCGCTCCAAGCTCTGCAGCGGATGATCGGGCGTCGCCACGAGCGTGTCGGTCGCGCCGACCGAGTTGACGATCGTCAGCCGCACGAGCGCATGCACCCGATGCACGACCGTGCGCAAGACCGGCCGCCACTCTTGCTCGCCGCCGAATTGATCGCGCGTCAGGACGACCGTGCCCGTCGTGATCGTCTCAATAGGGCGTAAGCCGTCTTCGGTCATGATCGGCGTGCCGGCGACGAAGCAGCCGGGCGTGCCGTCGGGGTTCTTGACCTTGCAGGCGTTGCAGTTGATGGTCGCCGTCGGGCCGTTGGGCCCGTTGCCGCTCCCGCTGCCGTTGCCGCTCGGGCCGTTTTGCGCGAGCGCGGCGCCGTCGTCGCAGGCGTTGACCTCTTTGCCGTCGAGGTCGAGCGCCGTCGTGGCGATGCCCATGCGACAACGAATCTGCTTGCCGAACGCGCGATAGCCGATGATCGCCGTCATCGCGACGAAGATCATCGCGATGACGTATTCGATGCCCGAAGATCCGCGGATTCGTCTGCTCGTTGGTTTCGCCATGTGAGGCTCGGCCGGACTCCAACAGCAAGCCCTGTGCCCTTTCATTCGCATGCTGATTCGACAGCTTACACTCGCGATCACGACCGCGCGGGGTCTCTTCCCCCAACCGCGGCTGGGGCTGGCAGTCTCGGGGTCCGATCAGCAGCTCAAGTTGGAGCCGGGGTCGACGCCGAGCATGTTGCAGAACGTCTGATAGTGCGTGACGCGGTCTTGCACTTCGGTCGGGTTGCCGCCGTTGCATTCGATGGAGCCGTTGATCGTCTGGATGGTCGCGCCGAAGCCATCGCCGTTGACGATCGCGTCGTGGCAGATGTACTGACCGGCGCCCGTCGACGTCATCCA
This sequence comes from uncultured delta proteobacterium, assembly GCA_963785725.1. Lineage (GTDB taxonomy): Bacteria > Myxococcota_A > Polyangia > Palsa-1104 > Palsa-1104 > JAQBQH01. Next base: position 216,587 of record CAWAWS010000020.1, read on the forward strand.
ATACCAAAGGCCGGTCTGCCAGGCGACGGTGGCGTCTTGCGCGACCAGATCGGGGTTGGCTTGCAGCGGCAGGTTGAGCGCCTTGCCGACGGCGCAGTAGTTGAAGTTCCAGCTGATCTGCAAGGGACCGCGGCCGTAATACTGCTTGCCGGCGGCGCACGGGCAGTCGCTCGACGATTGGCAGTAGTCGCCTTTGACGATCTCCTCGACGTAGACGAGCTCGCCGGTCTCGTGGGCGACGTTGGCCAAGAAGGCGGCGACCTCGCGCTTCTGCACGTCGGAGCTACCGCTGGTGGCGAACGCGGGATAGCTGGCGGTGGCGTTCACGAGCCCCTGGTACGTGTAGAAGCTGTTGCGGTTGGGGAACATCTGGTCGAACTGCGACTCGCTCAAGATCGCGGCCAAGCCGCTGCCAACGGGCGTTCCGCCGCCGCCGGCGCTGCCACCGCCACCGGCGCTGCCGCCGCCGCCGCCGGCGCTGCCACCGCCGCCGCCGTTGCCGGTCGGCGCGCAAGTGTACGGGCTCCAGTACCACGTGCTGATCGTCGGATCGTAGCCGGGGTTGTCGTGCGTCGCTTGGTAGTCGTTGCCGTTCGAGTACGTGACGATGTCGCCGGTCTTGTAGGCTTGGCCGGCGACCCACGGCAGGGCGCCGCACGCGTCGGGGCCGGTCGTCGTGCCGCCACCGCCGGCCGTCCCGCCGCCGCCGGCGCTGCCACCGCCGCCGCCGTTCGACGTCGTGCCGCCACCGCCGCCGTTCGACGTCGTGCCGCCACCGCCGCCGTTCGACGTGCTGCCGCCGCCCGCTGCCATCTTGATGTTGGACGGGCCGCCACAGCCGGCGGCGATGAAGACGAGGCAGGCGAGCACGGACTTAGTCATGCCGCGCCTCATCGCAAGCGCGATGCCGAGCCCGATCGATCGCGATGATTGGGAAATGACAGGATTTGCGGCGTGGGTGACTGGAGTCGCGAGAGCCCGGGCGTCCATTGCCGGTTGACGTCCGGCCGGCTCCTCGCCCGGGCGAGCCGTCGACGAGGGTCGACGGGCCCGCCCGGTTGCCGTGCCGGAGCTAGCAGCTGATGTTGGAGCCGGGGTCGACGCCGAGCATCGAGCAGAACTTCTGGTAGTACTGCACGCGATCCGAGACTTCGCCGGGGTTGCCGCCGTTGCACTCGATGGAGCCGTTGATCGTCTGGATGGTCGCGCCGAAGCCCGAGCCGTTGACGATGGCGTTGTGGCACGTCTGGCTGCCCGCGCCCGTCGACGTCATCCAGTACCAAAGCGCCGTCTGCCAGGCGACCGTCGCGTTGGTCGAGACGAGGTTGGGGTTGGCGAGGAGCGGCAGGTTGAGCGCCGCGCCGGCCGCGCCGTAGTTGAAGTTCCAGCTGATCTGCAAGGGACCGCGGCCGAAGTACTCCTGGCCCGCCGCGCACTGGTACGAGCTCGACGTGTCGCAGTAGACGCCCTGCACGATTTCGTCGATGTAGACGAGGCCGGCCGTCTCGTGGGCGACGTTGGCGAGGAGCGCGGCCACTTCGCGCTTCTGCACGTCGGAGGCGCCGCTGGTGGCGAACGCGGCGTAGCTGGCGGTGGCGCTGACGAGCCCTTGGTACGTGTAGAACGAGTTGCGGCTCGGGAACATGGCGTCGAACTGCGACTCGCTCAAGATGGCCGCGAGACCGCTGCCGCCGCTGGTCGTGCCGCCGCCGCTCGTCGTGCCGCCGCCGCTCGTCGTGCCGCCGCCGCTGCACGCGTACGGGCTCCAGAACCACGTGCTGATGGTCGGGTCGTAGCCGGGGTTGGCGTTGGTCGCGATGTACTCGTTGCCGTTCGTATAGGTCACGATGCTGCCGACGTTGTAGTACGTGCCCGCCACCCACGCCGGCGCGTTGCAGCTGCCGCCGCTCGTCGTGCCGCCACCGCTCGTCGTGCCGCCGCCGCTGCACGCGTACGGGCTCCAGAACCACGTGCTGATGGTCGGGTCGTAGCCGGGGTTGGCGTTGGTCGCGATGTACTCGTTGCCGTTCGTATAGGTCACGATGCTGCCGACGTTGTAGTACGTGCCCGCCACCCACGCCGGCGCGTTGCAGCTGCCGCCGCTCGTCGTGCCGCCGCCGCCCGACGTCGTGCCGCCGCCGCCCGACGTCGTGCCGCCGCCCGACGTCGTGCCGCCGCCGCTCGAGCAGGTCACCGCCGTCCACAGCGACGCGACCGCGTCGGGCGTCCAGTTCGAGAGCGCCGTGTGCGCCTGCACGCACTGATAGATCGTGCCGTTGTAGCTGACGAGCGCGCCGACCGCGTAGTACGTGCCGGACGCCCAAGCCGGCACCGTGGCCGGGCAGGAGACGGCGGAGCTAGCGCTGCTCTCGCCGGAAGTTTGCGCCATGCCGCCACAGCCGGCGACGACGAGGATGCATGCGAGCAGTGTCTTGGACATGCCGCGCCTCATCGCAAGCGCAATGCCGGACCGCTCACGAGCGCGACCGCACGGCGGGCAACGACTTCGCGGAATCGGCCCTGGGGCGGCGCGACCCACCACGTCCATTGCGGGTTGACGTCTCGCGTCGGAGACAACGATTTATCGCTGTTTCGACCGCCATTTAGCGCGTAAACGCGGTCCCCTTGCCGCTAGTCGGATCGCGTGGTGCAATGGCCGTCCGTTGGCGCGCGTGCCTACCCATGTTCGCGAAGTGCTGCGACTGTCGGCGGCGCGGCCGGCGCTGGCGTTGGGCGCGCGCACGGCGCTGGCCACGGTGCTGCCGCTCTTCTTGTCGTCCGTCATCGGCGACGCCGCGGCGACGTGGGCGAGCTTGACCGGCTTCTCGGTGGCGCTGGCCGACAAAGGCGGCGCCTATCCGACGCGCTTTGCGACGATGAGCGCGGTGACCCTCTTCGGCGCGGCGGCAGCGCTGGCCGGCTCGCTCGTCGGCGCGCACGCGATCGGCGCCGTCGCGGCGATGGCGCTGGTCACCGCGCTGTGCGGCTTCGCCGGCGTGTGGGGACCGGCGGCGGCGGGCACGGGCTCGACCGTCGCCGTCATGTTCGCCGTCGCCGTCGCGTGGCCGTTGGCGACGGTCGATCTGGCGCTGGCGCGCGCCGTGGCCGTCCTCGGCGGCGGCGCGTGGGCGACGGTGCTCGCCATCGTCTTCTGGCCCGTGCGCGTCTACAAGCCGGCGCGTTATGCCGTCGCCCACGCGTTCCGCTTGCTCGCCGATCAGGTCAACACGCGCACCGGACCGGACGGCCACGGCCCGCTGCGCGACGCCATCGAGAACGCGCGCGCGGTGCTGGCGGCGACGCGACGCGGCCGACGCGGCGAGAGCGGGCGCGGCGAGCGGCTCCTCGTGCTGTCGCAAATCTCCGATCTGGTGTTCGGCTCGCTGGTCGCCATCGAAGACGTGCTCGACATGGGCGACGCCGAGCTCAACGCCGCCATCACGCGCGAATTGACGGCGATGAGCGCGACGCTGCTCGAGCTGGCGCGCGACATCGAGACCGAAGCGCGCGTCCGAAAGCCGGCGCCGCTGTCGTGGGGCGGCGAGCGCCTGCGGCAGCTGGCGACGGAGATGCCGACGGCGCGCCGCGTTCAGGTCGAGCACGCGGCGGCCATCGTGAGCAACCTCGCCAGCCTCGTGACGATGGCCCGCGAGCTGACGGCGACGCTGCACGACGACGCCGCGCCCACGCCGACCTCGCCGCTCGTGCCCGGGCCGATGCCGCCGCGCCCGTCGCTGTGGGAGCCGCTGCGCGAGAACCTCGACTGGGACTCGCCGCTGTTGCGCCACGCGGCGCGGCTGGCGCTCTTGAGCGCGACGGCGGTGCTCTTGGCGCGCTGGCTCGGGCTGGCGCGCGGCTACTGGGTGACGCTGACCGTCATCATCCTCTTACAGCCCTACTCGCCGGCGACGGTGACCAAGGCGCTGCAGCGCGTGTCCGGCACCGTCGCCGGCGGCATCTTGGCCGCGCTCTTGGGCTCGGTGGTGCACGACGCGCACGGCATTTTGGCGCTGGCGTTCATCTTGTCGGCGCTGAGCGCGGCGGTGCTGCAGATCAACTACGCGCTCTACTCGCTGCTGTTGACGCCGACGTTCGTGCTCTTGGCCGAGGTGCACGCCAACGACTGGAGCTTGGCGCGCCTGCGCATCATGAACACGATCATTGGCGGCGTGCTGGCGTTCATCGGCGCCTCCCTGTGGCCGAGCCGCGAGCGCACGCGCTTCGCCGAGTCGCTGGCCGCGGCGCTGGAGGCGACGCGCGACTACTTCGCCTGCGTCATGGCGGTCGTGGCCGGCGCCAATCCGTCGCCGTCGCCGCGGCTCAACGCCGCGCGTCGCCGCTTCGGCCTGCGCTGCAACGAAGCCGACGGCTCCTTGCAGCGGCTGCTCGCCGAGAGCCACGCGCGCCCGGAGGCGATCGAGCCGCTCATGACGCTGGTGCTCTACGTGCGCCGCTTCGGCGCGTCGATGGGCGCGCTGGCGTCGGCGCGCGCGATGCTGCCGCCGACGACGTTGGCGCGCACGGGGCCGCTGGTGGCGCCGATTCAGCGCGCGCTCGAGGACCTGCAGGACGCGGTCGTGCACGCGCGCCGGCCGGCGCCGCTGCAGCTACCGCCCATCGACGTCGACGATCCGCTCGTGGCCGCGCGCGCCCAGCGCTTCGTGCAGCAGCTGTCGATTCTGCACGGCGCCGTCGAGCGCTGGCGCCGCGAGGACAGTGGCAACCGCCAGTAGACACCGGGTTTCACGCTGGGGCCCACGCACCCCGGCCTCATAATTCAACTAGCTGATATCAGGACGTTTAGACGTTGGCTTCGCGCTTGTATAGACAGCTCTTCGTGAATCGTCTCCTCGTTCTATCCTTGTTCGTTTTCGGCGGCTGCATCGGCAGCGCGGCTCCCAACGGCGCGGCCGGTGGCAACAGCTACGCCGGCGGCGGCGGCTCCGCCGGTTCCGGCGGTGGCTCGGCCGGTGGCGCGGCAGGCGGTGCTGCAGGCGGCGGCGGCGCGGCTGGCGGTTCGGCGGGCGGCGGCGGCACGACGACGGACGACGGCGGCGCGCCGTCATCGGGCGGCGCCGACATGACGCTGCCGACGGGCACGCCGTTCTTGTACGTCGGCGGCTACGCGAACCAGATCTCGATCTACACGTTTGACGACACGACGGGAAAGCTGACCGCCACGGCGGCTTCACCGGTCGCGTTCGCGGGCTCGCCGTCGTTCTTGGCCGTCGATCCGCTGCATCGTTATCTTTATGCCGTCGACGAGGACAACAGCCAAGTCGTCGGCTACACCATCGACGCGACGACCGGCGCGTTGACGGCGGCGGGCGCGCGCGTCGGCTCGGGCGGCTCGGGCCCCGCGTTCTTGTCGGTCGATCGCACGGGCAAGTACGTGCTCGTGCCCAACTACACGAACGGCGCCGTGGCGACGTTTCCCATCGGCGCCAACGGCGCGCTCGGCGCGCAGATCGGCTCGGGCGCGCCGGGACAGCTGGCGCACATGATGATCACCGACCCGGCCAACAAGTACGCGTTCGTGCCCTGCCTCATGTCGAACTACATCGCGGAGTACACGTTCGACGATACGACCGGGAAGATTGGCGCCAAGCCGGTGACGACGTTCGCGCCCGCGCAGCCGGCGGCGGCGGCGCAAGGTCCGCGGCACATCGCCTTCGCGCCCAGCGGCAAGATGGTCTACCTCATCAACGAGACGGCGAGCACGATGACGTCGTTCACGTATGACCCGACGACGGGCGCGCTCGTGCCGACGCAGACGCTGTCGACGCTGCCGACCGGCGTCGCCAACACCGGCATGACCGGCGCCGAGGTGGTCGTGCATCCCAACGGCAAGTGGCTCTACGGCTCCAATCGCGACGCTGCCGGCAAGAACGACAGCATCGCCGTCTTCGACCTCGATGCGACGGGCAAGATGACCATGGCCACGACCGTCAAATCGGGCGGCGTCGGCCCGCGCAACTTCACCGTCGATCCCACCGGGCAATGGATGATCGTCGCCAACCAGATGGGCAACAACATCGTCGTCTTCAAGATCGACCCGACGACCGGCATTCCCGCGGCCGTGAACACGCCGACGACGGTGTCGATGCCGTCGTTCGTCGGCATCGTCAATCTGCCCGGCAGCTAGCGCGCGCGGCGTTAGCGTGCGCGTTTGATGCGCGGGTGCTCTCGCATCGTCGCCGAATGCGCGGGCGTGTCGTGCTCGGCGGGCGTGCGCTGGATCGCGACTGCCGACGCTATTGCCAAGTGACGTCGCAGCGCCATTTGATCGCCGGCACGTCTTTGACGACGCCGTCTGGCTCGTGCGGCAGGATCGTGCGCGACAAGGGATTCGTCGCGCCGGCCGCGGCCAACACGACGTCGACGTACGCCTCCATCACGCCCGAGAACCACGGCGCCAACAGCGCCGGCAGGCCGCGACAGCTGAGAATGACGCGCCGCTCGCTCTCCTTTTCGAGCTGCCGCTCGGACGCGAAGTCCATGTACTGCGCCATCAGCGCCGGCAAACGTTCGACGGCGCTCATCGGCGACACCAGCTTGAGCAGCATCCGATAGACGCCGCCGATATCCTTTTGCGCCTGATAACGCGAGCGAATGCGCAAGAACTCGGAATACGTCTTGTGCGATTGGCGCGCGCAGACATAACCGGCGACGACGAGCGGAATGATGTCGTAGAAGCTCGACGGCAGAAACGTCCGGCGGAAGAACTCGGCCAGCGCGGGATCGCGAAAGCCGCGCAGCATTTCGTCGACGCCGCCCGGCACCTGCTCGGCGACATAGTCGAGGTGACCGCGATACGCTCCGCCCTTGATGCGAAACGGGCCTTCACCAGGCGGATACGGTAGCGGCTTCGATTCGTCGAGCGGCTCGATCGGCGGCATCTGCGAATGCGGCATTGCGACGCCTTTCATTCAGGCGCAACGCAAGCGCCCGACGCCGTAATTTTACAACGCGGATCCGTCGGAGGCACACAGCCACAGCTTGTCGCGACCTTCGTCACCACCGAGGCCGAGCAGCGCGCGCTCGCCGCGCGCGATCGCATTGCCACACTTGGCGCACACGACTTCGCGATTGGCGATGACGTCCTGCCACGCGTCGACGGAATCGAGCAGCGCGGCGGAATCGGAGCGCGGCTCGTATTTCACGGCCGGCTCGCGCGCCGACAGCGGCCGCTGCCCTTTGGCCGACTCGGCGATGCGCAGCGCGTCGCGCTTGACCACCTCGCCCAAGTTGCGCGTCGTCGCCACGACATCGTCGACGAGATCGAAGGTGTCTTCGAGCACGTGGCGAATCAGCTGCGACACGGTCACTCGCTTGCGCTTCGCCTCTTTTTGCAGCTGCTCGCTCAGCTCTTCGGGCACGCGCGCTTGAATGATGCTGTCCTTGCGCTCGTCGGCGGGCAGCGGCTTGCGGCCGCGCGGCGCCTTCGTCTTCTTCGCCATAGCGCGCATTACGCCCGTTCGTGCGCCAGTTGCCAAGCCTGCTCCCGAGTTTGAATGACGCCCGTCCACACGAGCACGCGCATCACCTGCCAGCACGGGTCGATCTCGAACCAGCGCACCGCGAAATTAGGGCGCTGACCGTACTTGTGATGGTTGTTCTGGAACAGCTCGCCCATCGTCAAGAAGTCGAACGGCAGCGTGTTGCGGCTGTCATCGCGCAAGTCGAAGTTGCGATAGCCGTACATATGGCCGGCCCAGTTGACGATGGCGCCGTGAATCGGACCCATCACGAAGTGCACCGGCAAAAGCAGCAGCCACCAGGCGTTGGGCATGAAGTGCAGATAGAACAGCACGTAGAGCGTGCCGAGCGCGATCCGCGTCGTCCACTGCTGCGACAGCCGATCGATCGCCTGCCACTCGGGCACGTCGCCGTCGAAGCGCGCTTCGGGCTCGACGCGGCGATAGGCGTAGCCGTCGTAGCGCGCCTTGGTGTGCCACATCATCGCCGCCGCGTTCGGATGGAACAGCGGCGAATGCGGATCGCGCTCGGTGTCGGCGAACGCGTGATGCTCGCGGTGCAAGATCGCGTAGGCGCGCGGGATGAGAAACGACGGCCCCTGCGCGACGAACGAGAACAGGTAGAAGAAGCGCTCCCAGCCGGCGCTCATCGTGAACATCTTGTGCGCGCCGTAGCGATGGAGAAAGAACGTCTGCGCGAAGATCGAGAGAATCCAGTGCGCGAAGAAGAAGATCAGAATCGGTGCCATCGACGCCATTGGGTGCCACTCCTTTGCTGTGCTAATTCGTAATATTTTGTCATACGAAAAACAAGCGTAATCGTACGCGCTCGTCGCTGACGCGCTATGATTTGGGCATGGTCGAGCTGCGCCTCGTCGGTCTGCTGCTCGGCGGCTTCGTCGTCGTGCCGTGGCTGTTGGCGATGGCGCCGTGGGAAGTGACGTTCGGCCTCGGCATTGCGCTCGTCGTCGTCGGCATGGCCGTCGGTGTGCCGGCGGGCGCGCTCTATCACCTGCGGCTGTGGCAGACGCTCAAGCCGGCGCGACGCTGGTGGGTGAATCCGACGGCGCTGCACGCGCAGCTCGAAGGCGCGAGCCGCGCGCGCGTGCTCTTCTGGTTTCGCTTCGGCGCCGTCGGCTTCGTGATCGCGATCGCGGGCTGCGCGCTGGTGGCGGTGGGCGTCATCCGCGCGGGCTGAGCTTCGTATGCCGCTACTTGTGCATCGAGACGAGGAAGTCGGCCGGCGGCAGCGTCACCGTCGCGCCGATCGCCGGCAGCGTGAACGGCGCGTAGCGCTGCACCGACCAGCGGGCGAAATAGAGCGACGGATCGGTCAGCGGCACGTCGAAGCGAAAGCGGGCGGAGGCGGGACGGCCGTCGGCGGTCGTCGACAGGACGTCGACGTGCATGCCGGTGAGGTCGATGTGCGCGTGCGGCGGCAGCGGACGGCTGCGCAGCATGTACTCGCTGATCCGCGGCATGAAGCCGCCGACGGGCGTCACGACCAGCGTGTGCTCGTCTTCGCGGGTGACGGTGACGCTGTCGTGCGTCGACGTGAGCCAGCGAAACGTCGGGAGCGGCACGCCGAGCGCGGCGCGGCGCGAGGCGAGATAGCCGGCGAAGAAGTCGGCCGGCGGATTGACGAGCACGACCGTGCGGCCGGCGATGTCGGGCGTCGACGGCAGCGACTCGTCGGCGCGCGACAGCGGGATGTTCACCGCCTCCATCGAGCGCGAGCGCAAGACCAGCTGCGGCGGGGCCAGGATGACGTGTAGGAGCAGCAGCACGACGAAGCCGGACCAGCCCCACAGTCCACGCGGCGGGGTCAACAGGAACTGCGCCACCACCGCCATCGCGCCGATGCCGACGAACCAGAGCAGGCGATCGGCGGGGAACGTGGAGCTGATGGGCACGACGGCGAAGAGCGCGCCGGTGGCGAAGAAGCGCGCCGTGCGATCGCGACGCACGACCGGAATGAGCTGTGCGACGACGAAGACGACGGACGTGAGCGCGACGACGAAGGCGATCTTCGCCGCCCGCGCGCCGATGTACGGCCACATGGCGGTCAGATCGGACCAGGGCAAGGAGAGCTGTCCGGCCAGCAAGTAGAGCGCGCGCGACGGCAGCGCGGTCACGAAGGCGCGCGGATCGTGCGCGGGGTCGACGTAGACGCCGGAGTTGGCCGTGCCGTAGCCGAGGTGGACGTAGATGGCGCGCCAGACGATGATGACGGCGAGGTAGGGCCACAGCCGCGCCAAGCGCGCGACGAGGCGGCCGCGATCGAGCCAGAGCGCGTGCGCGACCAGGTAGCCGACGACGGCCAGCGCCGACTCGCCGGCGCCGAGCGCGACGCCGAGGAGGGCCGGCGCCAGCCACGCGCCGGCGCGCCAGCCGTCGCGTCGCCAGCGGTCGTGCACCACCAGCACCGGCAGCGCCAACGACATCGCCACCATCGCGTTGCGGTTGGCGATCCAGCCGACGGGCTGGCCGTGCGCGTCGTCGAGCGCGTAGAGCAGCGTCGCCAGTCCGGCCACGGCCGGGTCGGCGTAGAAGCGGCGATAGACCCAAGCCACCGCCGCCAGCGCCAGCGCAAACCACACGAGGTTGTGCAGGTGCATGAGGAACGGCGAGTTGGGCCAGGCGTGCCAGTCGATGAAATGCGTCAGCGACGAGATGGGGCGGAAGAAGGCGAGCTTGACGTCGGGATCGGCCCACCACGGGTACATGCCCGCGTTCATGGCCGCGCGGTTGCCGCCGGCGCTATGCCCGGCGAACGAGAAGAGGTCGAGCGAGCTCGCGGGAAGGCCGGGCAGACGCGACTGCCAGCCGCGGCCGACGACCACCTGGATCCAGTCGTCGGCCACGAGGCCAATCGTCAGCGACGGCGCCACCAAGGCCACCGCCAGCGCGATGACACAAAGAGGCGACCATCGCCACGAGAGCGCGCGTCTAATAATGCCGTTCGAGGACGTACCAGCCGAAGGCACGCAACATCACTTTCGAGATCGAGTCGGCCAACAGCGGCTCGGCGGCGTTCCACGCGCTCTCGACGAGCTCGGTGGCGCGATCGGCGCACGCTTGAATCGCGCCGCAGGTCTCCAGCCGCTCGACGACCGAGGAGACGATGACCGGATCGGTCGGCTTCGACGCCAACGTCGCGAACAGCTCTTGGCGCTGGGCGCGATCGAGCAAGCCCATCGCCGTCGCGACGGGGAGCGTGATGGTGCCGTTGGTGACGTCTTCGCCACGAGACTTCAGGTTACCCTTGAAGCCGCGCAAGTTCAGCACGTCATCGACGATCTGGAACGCCAAGCCCAGCGACTCGAAGAAGCGGCCGACCGCTTCGATCTGCGCTTCGGAGCCGCCGCCGCACAACGCGCCCATGCGCGCCAAGCAGCCGGCCGGAACGCCCGCCTTCAGACGATGCGTCGCCAGCACGCGCGACTCGAGCAGCGAGGCGTCGCCGCTCTCGACGATCGACGGCAGCATGCCGTGCAAGCTGTCGATGTCGAGCGCTTGACCGGCGTGACCGGCGCGCATGACCTCGAAGAACAGCTCGTAGCAGCGCACGCGCGCCGCCGGCGAAATGTCGAGCGTGCGCAAGAGGCGCTCGGTCACGAAGTAGGCCGCCGTGCCCGCGTTGATGGCGAGCGGCTCACCGTACGTGATGTGCGCCGCCGGACCGCCGCGCCGCACCGTCGAGCGATCCTGCACGTCGTCGACGATGAGCGAGCCCACGTGCATCAGCTCCGCCATCGCCAGCCACTGCAGGTACTTGCGCGAATCGCCGCCGACGACGTCGCACGCCGCCAAAGCCGCGTACGAACGCCACGACTTGCCGCCGCGATCGCTGATGGCGCGAATGGGCTCGAGGAGCGCGCGCGACAGCTGCTGCAAGTCCACGCCGTCGACGTAGTGGCCGCGCCCTTCGGACGCGATCAGGTTCTCGGCCTGCTCGCGCGTCAGCTCGAGCGGAATGGCCTTGGCCACCTCGGCGCGGACTTCCTTGCCGACCGCCGAGAAGAATTCGTCGAGGTCGTGCACCGACTCGAAGCCCGAGCGCTCGACGTAACCGACGCCGTGCACCGGATGGCCGTTGCGGCTGCCGACGATCTCGGTGCGGCCTTCCCAAAACGCCGGCTTCGAGATCGTCGTCAGGAACTCTTGATCGGCGAAGGCGGCGTTGATGCTGAGCTCGAGCTTCTCCGCCGGCACCGTCAGCTGCCAGCGCGTCGGATAGTCGTTGAACATGCGCTTGGAGCGCCAGCTCTCGAGCGGCTTGAGCGTCATGTCCTTGTGCGAACGGAACTGCCCGTCGGAGTCGCTGGCGACGGCCCACTGATGCAGCACTTCGCCGTCGGCGACGCGCACGAGCGAGTACGCCGAGATGTCCGTGCCGTCGTCGAGCTGCACGGCGGCCCAGTTCCAGGCGATGTCGACGCGCTTCTCCTTCTCGAGGTCGGCGTCGGCCGTCGGCTGCTTCTGCTGCAGATCGCTGAAGAAGCCGCCGAACTCGTGATCGTACCAGCCTTGACCGGCGACGATCGGCTGCGCGCGACCGTCGAGCGTCACCGCGCCCGTGACCGAGCAGCGCGGGATGAAGTAGTAGAACATCTCTTCGCCGTTGACGCCGCGGACGACGCCGTCGTCGCCGTGACGCGCCGGCGTCTTGCCGGGAACGAACGTCAGCTCGACGGCGACTTGCTCGTTGGCGACCTGCAGCCGATAGCTGCCGTCGTCGTTCTTGGCGAAGCGCGCGCCGCCGAAGTCGAGCTCGAGCCGCCGCTCGCCGATGTAGACGGGCGCGTCGAACATGCGATCGGGCGCCGGCACGTGACCGCGCTCGAGGATCTCGGCGATGGCGCGATTGAGCCGCGGATCGCGCGAGCCGCGACCCTGCTTGATGCGATCGAGGCCCATCTTCGGCGCCGACGGATCGACGCGCGAATCGGAGACGTAGGTCTTGTGGTCGAGATCCGACAGCGCCCACGTCACTGAATGCGCGTATTCCGGCTGCTTCGTCTCCGCATTCTTTCCTTTGACGATGCGGAAGAACGCCGCGAACAGAGACAGACGGCGACCGTCCGCGCTCTGAAAATGCGTGTTCATGTACCACCATTCGGTGGTCGACGAGCGATGCGGAAGGTCGTGCACGCCCAGATCAATCGGACCCGGCTGCGGCCAATCAGCGGGGAAACGGCTCATGTGCAGTAAGTCGCCTCAAGCGCACGATCGGGACACGCGGCTGCGGAATTTTCCCGTCAGAAACACGAATTCGTAACGCTTGTGCTGCTCACTACAATTAGGTACCAAAATCGTCACAAATGCGCACGGGCGTGCTCGCGCTATGATGCGAGCGGATGCGCGCGGTCAAGCCGCTGTTGGCGCTGGCAGGCATGGCGCTGCTCGGGTTCATGCTGTCGAAGCTGTCGCGTGTCGAGCTGGCCGCGGATCTGGCGCGCGTCGGACCCTGGGCGCTGCTGACGCCGCTGCTCGCAGGCGGCTGGCTCTACGGCAACGCGATGGCGCTCTACGTATTTCTACCGCCCGCTGTCTCGAAGTGGGGACTGTGGCGCAATCGCTTCGTGTCCGAGGGCTACAACAATTTGCTGCCGCTGCTCGGGCTCGGCGGCGAAGGCTTCAAAGTGCGCCATCTTCAGCGCACGATTCCGCTCGACGAGGCGGTGACGGCGACGCTCAAGGAGCGGCTCGTCGACAGCGTGCTCGGCTTGTGGCAGCCGGCGGCGTGCGTGGCGCTGGGCGCGATCGTGCTGCCGCTGCCGCGCGCCGGACACGACGCGGCCGTCGCCTCGGCGGTGGGTTCGTTCGCGCTCGGCTGCGTCGCGCTGGCGGCGATCTTCACGCCCTGGCCCTATCGCCTCGCCGCGCGCGCCACGCGACTCCTCGGCGGCAAAGTGGCCACGAGCGACGCGCCGGCGCCGCGCCCCAAGCTCGGCGTGCGCGCGACGATCGCATCCGTCGGCTGGATGCTCGTCGGCCGCGTCCTCGGCGTCTGCGAGATCGGCCTCATCATGTGGCGGCTCGGTCACGCGCCGTCGATCGTCGAATGGATCTTCTTGTACGGCGCGTTCGGCGTCGTGGGCACGATCGCCTGGCCGGTGCCGGGCAATCTCGGCGTCAACGAAGCGGCGTCGATGCTGCTGTTTCAGTGGCTGGGATTGCCGCAAGCGGACGGCATGGCGCTGGCGCTGGTGCGGCGCGCGCGCCTCTTGTTCGTCAGCTCGTGTGGTGTGGCGCTGTTTGCGGCGGAGCGGCGGCGCTGACGGCTTCGTCGACGGCGTCGACGCCGAGCGGCTCCTCGCGTGACGAACGATCGCGAAACACGAAGTAGCGGTGCATCGGGAAGTTCCACAGCATGCCGACGACGACGCTCAACAGCACGCGCGCCAAGATGTAGTTGAGGCCGAGCGCCACGAACAGCTTCTCGCCGCGCGAGTTGAAGATGAGGCTCAGCGTCGAGACGAAGGCGTAGCGCAGCGCTTGGCCGCGGATGTCGCCGTGTGCCGACTGAAAGACCCAGCGCCGGCCGAGCGTGAAGCTGATGACGGCGCCGAACAGCGAGCCGATGGCCGTCGCCATCGCCGGCGTCAGGCCGAGGCCGCTCTTGCACACGATCATGACGGCGAAGTCGACGGCGGTGGCCGCCGCGGCCGAGATCTGATGCTGGCTGAACACGAACAGCGTGCGCCGCTTGTGCTTCGTTGGCACCTGTCGAGTCTGAAGCATCACGGCGCCGCCGACAACCGCAGCCGCGGCCACGCGCGAAGCGACGTGCGAGAGATCACGACCCGCCGCTACTTTTGGACGTTCGCGAGGCCGTGCAGCGCGGGCGCGAGCGACATCTCGACGCAGCCGGAGCGCGACGAGGCGTAAGCGGTCTCGATCACGCGCACGCACAAGGCGGCGTCGCGCGCGTCGGGCCCGACGTATTCGCCGGCGTCGATGGCGGCGCCGAAGCGGTCGAGCACCGAGCCGAACCACTCTTTGTGGCTGGCGTCGCCCCAATGCGACGCGATCGAGCGGCGCTCGACAGGCTGGCCTTTGACGGCGACCTCGATGTCGTCGTCCTCGAGCTTGATGGCGCCGCGATCGCCGTGGATGGTGTAGATGACCTTGCGCACGGCCGCGTTCCACGTCAGGCGCGCCATCGCGACGCCGGTGGGAAACGTCAGCGTGCACGTGAAGTTGTCTTCGGTGTCGTAAGCGCCCGTCGACGACATCTTGGCCGTGATCGAGAGCGGATCGCCGCCCAGCCAGTCGAACACGAGGTAGAACGTGTGCGCGCCGTGATCCATGGCGATGCCGCCGCCGGCCCAGCCGCGAATGCGGCGCCAGTCGGGCAGCCACTCGGACACGCCGCGCGCGTGCTGCGTGCGAAACGTGTCGAGCGTGACGAGGTTGACGGCGCCGATGCGACCGGAGTCGATGATGTCGCGCACGGCACGCATCGACGGCGCGAACTTGTAATTGTGGATGGGGAAGAACGTCCGTTTACAGCGGTGCGCTTCCGACAGCACCATCTCGGCTTCGTGCAGCGACGCCGCCAACGGCTTCTCGCACAAGACGTTCATGCCGCGCTGCATGGCGGCGCAGGCGATCGACGCGTGATCGCGCGGGGGCGTGGCGATGTCGACGAAGTCGAGGTGCTTCTCGCCGGCGAAGAGCGCCGCCGCGTCCTCGTAAATGCGCGCGTTCGGCAGGAGCTTACGGGCGAGCTCGCGGCGCGGGCCGCAGACGTCGGCGACGGCGGCGATGCTGAAGTCGCGGCGTGTCAAATAGGCGGGTAAATGCCCCTTCTCGGCAATGAACCCGAACCCGATGATCGCGCCTTGGCGACCGGACGACATGGTGGGGAGACGTACCGGAACGACCGACCAGTGTCAAGTCGGCGCCCGTAAAGCAACAGACGTGTGAGGCGGCCTTACGATGTAGCGCGCCTATTAATGAGGCGCGCCCTGGAAGTCGCGGCGCCGGCAGAGTCAATCGCGCCCTTCTCCTCCCGGCTCTGTGTGCACGAATTTTACATATCGAGCTGGGCGTCGCCGGCGCGAGACAGGGCGCGGTCGCCTCGGCGCCGGTGGCAGCTGTGCTAGCGTTTTGCCATGCGCACGCATGACGTGGTCAATCAGCCGCCGCCGCTCGTCGACTATGACGTCTTCGCCGGCGATCGCGCGCTCGGCGAGGCGGTCGAGCGCGAAGGCGCCGGCTGGGCCAAGGAGCGGCTGCACGCGCTCGGGCGGCTCGCCGGCGGTGACGCGATCGCGTGGGGGCAGCAGGCGAACAAGTACACGCCCGAGCTGCACGCGTTCGACCGCTACGGCCATCGCGTGGACGAGGTGGAATATCACGGCGCCTGGCACGCGCTCATGAAGGCGGGCGTCGAAGCGGGGCTGCACGCGTCGCCGTGGCGCGAGCCGCGCGTCGGCGCGCACGTCGCGCGCGCGGCCGGCTTCATGGTGCTGACGCAGGCCGAGGCGGGCTTCGGCTGTCCCATTTCGATGACCTACTCGGCGGTGCCGGCGCTGCGGGCGACGCCGGAGCTGGCGCGGCAGTGGGAGCCGCGGCTGACGTCGCTCCACTACGACCCGCGCAATCGGCCGGCGCACGAAAAGACGGGCGCGCTCTCGGCATGGCGATGACCGAGAAGCAGGGCGGCTCCGACGTGCGCGCCAACTCGACGCGCGCCACCCGCAACGGCGACGGCAGCTACACGCTCGTCGGCCACAAGTGGTTCTGCTCGGCGCCGATGTGCGACGTGTTCTTGACCTGGCGCAGACCGATCGCGGGCTCGGCTGTTTCTTGGTCCCGCGCTGGCTGCCCGACGGCACGAAGAACCGCATGCACCTGCAGCGGCTCAAGGACAAGCTCGGCAATCGCTCGAACGCCTCGAGCGAGGTCGAATTCGACGGCGCGTGGGCGCAGCTCGTCGGCGAAGAGGGCCGCGGCGTGCCGACGATCATCGAGATGGTCAACCACACGCGCCTCGACTGCTGCATCGGCGCGGCGGCGGGCATGCGCATCGGCGTAACGCAGGCGCTGCATCACGCGTCGCACCGCACGGCGTTCGGCAAGCGGCTCGTCGATCAGCCGCTGATGCAGAACGTCTTGTGCGACTTGGCGCTCGAGTCGGAAGCGGCGACGGCGACGATGGCGCGGCTGGCGCGCGCCTACGACGAGGCGCAGCACGATCCCGAGGCGCGCCGCTTCGCGCGCCTGGCGACGGCCGTGTGCAAGTATTGGCTGTGCAAGCGCGCGCCGGCGCACGCGGCCGAGGCGCTCGAGTGTCTCGGCGGCAACGGCTACGTCGAGGAGTCGAATCTGCCGCGGCTTTATCGCGAGGCGCCGCTCAACTCGATCTGGGAAGGCTCGGGCAACGTCATCTGCCTCGATGTTTTGCGGGCGATGCACAAAGATCCGGCGGCGGTCGAGCTGTTCTTCGGCGAGGTCGCGCGCGCCGACGAGCCGCGCCTGACGCGCGCGGTGACGGCGCTGCAGCGCGAGCTCGGCGACCTCGACGGCATCGAGACGCGCGCGCGGCGCATCGTCGAGCGGCTGGCGATCGTCTTACAGGCGTCGCTGCTGTTGCGGCACGCGCCGCAGGCGGTGTCGTCGGCGTTCCTGACCTCGCGGCTCGACGGCGATCGCGGTCTCGCGTTCGGCACGCTGCCGCCGGGCGTCGACTGCGACGCGATCTTGGCGCGCGCCGCCGTCAGTCGCTGACGACGTCGCCGATGGCCAAGCGGTAAAAGGCGTAGCCGCGATCGGTCGTGCCCAAGTAGCGCTGGCGGTAGTCGTCGGCGCCGTCGTCGGCGACGAGCCTGAGGCCGCAGTCGGCGACGAGCGCGGGCAGCGCATCGGGGCGCACGCCGAACGTCCACGGCTCGCCGAGCGCGCGCACGCGGCCGAGGATGTCGGCGCCGCCGGCGAAGTCGACGCCGCCGTCGAGCAAGCCGCCGTGAATGTAGGTGAAGACGACGCGACTGCCGGGCGCGCTGCCGCCGATCCAGCCGAGCACGTGGCGAACCGCGCGCTCGGTCAGATAGTGGGTGACGCCTTCCCAGACGAAAACAGTCGGGATCTCGCGCTGCCAGCCGGCGGCGGCGAGGCGCGCGGCGACGTCGTCACGCAAGAAGTCGACGGCGACGTAGTGAATGTCGTCGCGCGAACGGGCGCCGGCGTGGGCGAGGCGCGCCCGCTTGGCCGCCTGCGTCTCGGCGCGATCGACCTCGAACACGGCGCAATCGGCGAGCTCGACGAGGCGATGGGCGCGACAATCGAACCCGGCGCCGAGGATGACGAGCTGACGCGCGCCCGCTTTGCGGCAGGCGTCGTCGATGGCGGCGGTGCGCGCGATGGCCGACGTGCGCGCGCCCGGCGCTCGCGAATCGGCGTAGCGAGCGACGCGCGCGCGCAGCGGGCCGAGGCGCGCCGCGCGCACGGCCAGCGCCAGCGACGGCGGCAAGAACGCGGCGGCGTAGGGATCGCGCACACGCGGCCGCGGCTCCAGCGTCTCCAAGGCCCGATAGAGCGCGACATATTCGGCGGTGCGACTGACAGCCATCGTGACGACTATAACCGGCAGGAGGCGCGCGATCTTCCCGCGACAACGGCTACGGGCGGCCGCCGCCGGTGCTACGCTTTGGGGCGTGCGCGTTCCCATCGGCAAGCTGCTGGTCGCGGCCTTCGTGGCGCTGGCGCTCTTGCCGCTCGGCTGCGCCAGCCGCTGGGAGACGCGCGCGTTTCCGCCGGCGCGCTTCGACGCCGTCATCGTGCCCGGCTGCCCGTCGGAGGACGACGGAGCGCTGTCGATGTGCCAGATGAGCCGCGCCGCCTGGGCGACGATCTTGTGGCAGCGCGGCGTCGCCGGCGCGTTCATCGTCTCCGGTGCGGCGGTGCATTCGCGTTATGTCGAGGCCGAGGCGCTGGCGGCGGGCATGACGGCGCTCGGTGTGCCCGCCGATCGCATCTACGTCGAGCCCAACGCGCTGCACACCGACGAGAACATGTTCTATTCGCTGCAGATGGCCCGCGCGCTCGGGTTTTCGCGGCTGGCGGTGGCGTCGCAGAAGGGCCACGCGGCCTGGGGTTGCCAGATGCTGGTCGATTGGGGTCAGCCCTGTCGCGCGCTGTCGGTCGATCTGACGGCGGTCAAGGCGTTGAACCCGCTGCCGCGGCTGACGCTCGTGCGCACGCGCGCAGCCGCCGATTATCTGCCCATCGACGAGCGCGAGCGGGCGCTGGCGCTCCTGCGCGGACGGCGCCGGCCGCCGTCGTATTTGCTCTATCCGTACATCGGCTATCTGCGCCTCAACGGCGAGCGCTGGGTGCCGTCGCCGCCGCGCGCGCCGTCGCCGCCGCACACGTGGGCCGCGCTGCAAGCGACGCGGGCGCAATAGCGACAGCGACGGCAGCCGTGTATGATGCGGCGTGGCCGCCGACCCGTTCGCATTCGCCGAGGTCAACGCGCGCACCGTCGCCGCCGGTCGCAACGCGCGCGAGGAGCTGACCCGCCGCCTCGACGTCACCGCCGAGGACGACGTCAAGAAGCTGCGCGCCTCGCCGTCGTGGGAGCTGCTCTTGACCTTTTGTATCGAAGGGCCGCTCAACATCGACTGGTACGACACGAAGATCGCGGCCTGGAAGCTGCGCCAGCAGGCGTTCTTGAGCGCCTCTCTGTTGGTGACCGTGGCCGTGGTCGGGCTGCTCGTGTGGCGACAGACGAACGACTCGACCATCGCGCAGCTCAGCGCCGCCGTCGCCGCGCTCATCGCCGGCGTGCGCATCCTGGCCGGCGCCAGCGACGTCAAGGCGCAGCTGGGCGGCTTTTGGCGCGCGCGCGCCGACCTGAAGGAGCAGTTCTTGACCTTCGAGCAGGCGTGGCGCGGCAAGATCCTCGTCGCCGGCGTCGTCGCCGATGGGCTCGAGATGGCGCTGTGGTCGGAGATCGTCAACGCGCGCCACGTCGTCCGCGTCGAGCGCGACACCTATTTCGCGACGTTCGCGGCGCCGGCCGACGCGGTCGCCGCCGCCACCGCCGGGCTCGACGCCGTCTTCGGTCGCGCCAAGGAGCTCGCCGTCGTGCAGGCAGCGCGCGTCGCGCCGGTCGCCGAAGCGCGCCGGCAGCTCGACGTGGCCAAGGCCGAGCGCGCGGCGCAGGCGACGATGCAGGCGCTCTTGGCCGTGCAGCCGGCGACGATGAGCCACGACGACTGGCAGCGGGCGCGCGCCGAGGCCGACGCCGGTCACGCCAAAGCCGAAGCGGAAGTGGCGCGCTATACCGATTTGCTGCGTTCGACGGCCAAGGCGGCCACGCTCAACCCATCGCCGTAGCCTCGACTGCTGACCTGTTTAGGTCGTAACGCCTACTGCCCGAAGGTGTTGCACTGCGCCGGATCGCCCGTTTGCATGCCGGTCTCGAACCAGTGCATGCGCTCTTGCGCCGAGCCGTGCGTGAAGCTCTCGGGGTTCACGCGGCCCTGCATTTCCTTCTGAATGCGATCGTCGCCAACGGCGGCCGCGGCGTCGAGCGCCTGCGCGATCTCGCTGCGGCTGACGGTGCCTTTGTCGTACGCGGCGTGACCCCAGACGCCGGCGAAGCAGTCGGCCTGCAGCTCGAGCTTCACCGACAGCGGGTTCTGCTGGCTCGGGTTCGCTTGCTCCAACAGACGCATGCGCCGCTCGATGCCCATCAAGTCCTGAATGTGATGCCCGTATTCGTGCGCCACCACGTAGGCCTCGGCGAAGTCGCCGCCACGCGCGTGAAAGCGCCGCGACAGCTCCTCGAAGAAGCCGAGATCGAGGTAGACCTTGCCGTCGCGCGGGCAATAGAACGGGCCGGTCTGGGCGCTGGCCGTGCCGCAACCGGACGCCGTGGCGTCGCTGAAGAGGACGAGGTGCGCCGGACGATAAGGCTGGCCGTCGGCGGCGAAGCGCTTCTGCCAGAAGTGCTGCACGTTGGAGACGACGCACGAGATGAACTTGGCCGGATCGCTCGTCGACGTGACGCCTTGGCAGCTGCCGCCGAGCGATTGGTTGTCGCGCCCGGCGTATTGCGGCGCCTGCTGCGTCGGATAGGGCTGCCCGCCGCCGCCGCCGTTGTCGACGACGACGTTGCCGCCGAGCAGCCGGATGAGCACGTAGGCGACGACGCCGACGAGGCCGAGCCCGCCGCCGCCGAGCACCATGGGACCGCCAAAGCTCTGCCCGCGCCGGTCTTCGACCTGCGAGCTGTCGGCGTCGTCGTCGTTCCCGAAGTTCATGCCGTTATTGTACGCGCGCCGCGGCGCCGTCCAAGCGGCACTTTCGCGACCTTCGGCCGCGTCTAATCGAGCGGCAGCTGATGACGCGCGGCGAAACGAACGAGGTCGACGATGGAGTGCACGCCGAGCTTGCGCAGCACGTGCGCCCGATGCGTCTCCACCGTCTTCGGGCTGATGCCGAGCAGCCCCGCGATGCGCCGATTGGTGTGGCCGCGCACCAGCAGCTGGAAGACGTCGCGCTCGCGCCGCGACAGGTTGTCGCACGGCCCCTTGGTCGCCTCGAGGTCGCCGGCCATGCGCACGCGCGGCCGCTCGCTCGGCATGAGGTGCGCCAGCGACGGCGCGAGATAGAGGCGCCCGGCCGCCACCTGCCGCAGTGCTTCGAACACTTGCACCGACGGCTGCTGCTTGAGCGCGAAGCCGCGCGCCCCCGCGGTCAGCGCGCGCTGCACGGTGTCGTCGCTGCCGTGGTTGCCGAGCACGAGCACCTTGGTGGCCGGCGTGCGCCGTCCGAGCTCGGCCGTCAAGGCCGCGCCGCCGACGCCGTCTACCTCTTGGCCGAGGATGACGACGTCGGGCCGCAGCTGCTCGGCCTGCGCCACGACGGCCGGCAGCGCGGCAGCCTCGCCGACGACGTCGAAGTCGGGCTGCGTGGCCAGCAAGAGACGAAATCCTTCACGGAAGAGCTCACGATCGTCAATCAAGAGCAGCGTCATCATCGCTAGTTGCCTCCCCGGCGGCCGCGCACACAGTACGCATGCGTCAAACGCCCGCAAGGGAGCGCGCTCAATTTCCCGCTACCCCAGCGAGGGTACGCGGGAAAAGCATGACGATATCGTCGCCGCCGTGCGGTCACATGCGACTACGATCGCCGCGCTGCACGTTCATGAGCAGGGGCTAGCGCGGAAGCTCGATGGACCGGCGATTCAGTTATGGCGCGTACGGCATCGCAGTCAAGAGAGCACGCGAGACGCACGCCCGCAGCCACATTTGGGCGCCGGCGACCGGTGTGCGCGCCCGCGCGGTTCGGTGAGCGCGCCCACGCGCGAGCGGCGCGCGGCTTTATTTCATACAGATTCGATTCGCCATTTAAACGATAAGGAGCTGTGTATTTGTCGGTAAGGCGATTTGTCGCGTCTACCGTCGCTGGCGTAGGCGCACACTCAGCGTCGATGTGATTATCAACTCATTTGTTCATTTGGCTTTCAAAGTCGTTTTCGCGGGCGCTAAAGTGCCGCATGACCGGTCCGCGGACCCGCCCCACCGCTCGGCAGGCCGTGGTCGCAGCGGCGATGGCCGCGGCCGGGATCGCGCTCGCCGTCGGTGCGCGCTGGAGCGCGGCGCGCTCGCTGGAGGACGCGCGGCTGCAGACGGCGGAAGTGGCCGAGCGGCTCGGCGGCGAGCTGCAGGCGACGGCGGCGACGGCGCGCCGGCACGCCGAACGGCTGGCGCTCTTGCGCGCGGTGCGCGTGGCCGTCGAGACCGATCGCTCCGCCGTGCAGCGCGTGCTGCGCACCGACGCGCTCGCCTTGACGCCGGCGGCGAACGAGACGATCGAGCTGTTTCAGCTGCCGCGCGGCGGAAAGCTGACGTCGCTCCTGCGCGCGCCGGCGCGGGCGCGACCGCTCGTGCCGCGGCAGACGAACGAGCTGCGCGTCGAAGCGGCGGCTGACGGCGGCGCGACGCTGACGCTGCTCGTGGTGACGCCGATCGATCCATTGTACGTGCAAGGCGCGGCGATGACGGGCGCGGTGGCGGTGGCGACGCCGCTGCCGATCGCCGAGCTGGTGGCGCCGCTGGCCGAGCATGGGCTCGCGGCGCGGCTGCTCGGGCTGGCGACGCCGCTGCCGCTGTCGGCGCTGCCGCTGCCGCCGCCGGCGAACGCGCGGCTCGTGAGCGCGAACGTGCCGCTGCCGCCGGGCGCGCGGCCGCTGACGCTGCGCGTGGCGCTGCCGGCCAACGGCAGCGGCGTCTTGCGGCTCGGGCGCGGGCTGCTCGTGGCCGCCTTCGTGCTGGCGCTGTGGACGCTCGTGCAGCTGCGCCGGCGCCGTGACGAGCCTGCCGATGCCGAGGACGCGACGACGACGCGGCCGACGTCGGCGCGGCTACCATTCGGCAGCCGATTCACGATCAGCGCTCGCCGCGCGCTGAAGCCTTGACGGTGCCCAACTTGCGGCTCGATGCCGCCTCGCGCGCGCACTTGCTGACGGCGAACGTGCCCGAGCCGATGGATGACGCGACGACGGAGAAGCAGACGTCGCAAGGCCACCTCGTGCTCGCGTGGAGCCAGCCGATGCCGACGCCGATCACGCACCTCGACCCGCCGCCGACGGCGCCGCTGCAGCTGTATAGCGAGCCGCGCGCCGATCTCTTGTCGGGCAGCTATCGGCTCTTGCACCTCATCGGTCGCGGCGCGGCGGCCGACGTCTATCTGGCGCAATGTTTCGTGCCCGGCGCGCCCAGCACCGTCGCGCTCAAGCTGCTCGCGGCCGGGACGCTCGGCGGCAGCGGCGAGCGCTTCTTGGCCGACGCGCGCCGCCAGCTGCGCGTGACGCATCCCAACGTCGTGCAGGTGCATGACGTCGGCGTCGAGCGCATCGGCTACGTGGCGATGGAGTACGTCGAAGGCTGCACGCTGGCCAAGCTGATGGACGATCTCGTGACGCGCGACGAGCCGCTGCCGCTGCCGCAAGCCGTGGCCATCGTCGCCGGCATCGCGCACGCGCTGGAGGCGGCGCGAGAGGCGCGCGACGAGTCGGGCGCGCGCCGGCCCCTCGTGCACGGCGCGGTCAAGCCGTCGAACGTGCTCATCGGGCGGCACGGCGCCATCAAGCTGGGCGACTTCGGCGCGCCGCCGTCGGCCGGCGAGCGGCGCGCGCCCGAGCAGTACGCGGGCAAGCCGGCCAATCGGCGCAGCGACGTGTATGCGCTCGGCGTCATCCTGCACGAGCTGGTGGCCAATCGGCGCGTGCTCGCGGCGCCGCCGAGCAGCATGACCTCGTGGCCGCCCTTGCCGGCGCCGTCGACGCTGCGGCCGGAGCTGCCGCACGCGCTCGACGGCGTCATCGCCCGCGCCACGCGCTTCGGGCCGCGCGGACGCTACGCCGACGCCGCCGAGCTGCTCGACGAGCTGCAGCGCGCGACGGCGTACGCGGCCGCGCGCGAGCGACCGAGCGGCGTCCTCGGCGACTGGGTCGAGCGCGCGCGCCGCTCGTCGTAACCGCGCGCAATCGGGTACAGTAAGGCCATGCCCGAGCCGTTGTTCGTCGTCGGAGACGTGCAAGGATGCCACGCCGAGCTGGTCGATCTGCTGCACGCGGCCCGCTTCGATCGGCAGACGCATCGGCTGGCGCTCGTCGGCGACCTCATCAACCGCGGACCGGACAGCCGCGGCGTGCTCGAGCTGGCGCGCAGCTACGACGCGCTCGTCGTCATCGGCAACCACGAGGACGCGTTCTTGAGCGGCGTCACCGGCGAGACGATGGACCGCGTGCGCGCGCAGCTCGGCGCCGACTTGGCCCCGTGGACCGAGTGGATGCGCGCCTTGCCGACCTATCTGCGCGTCGACGACGGCAAAGCGGGCGTCGTGCTCGTCCACGCCGGCATCGCGCCCGGCAAGCGACCGGAGACGAGCACGCGCGCCGAGCTGACGCGCATCCGCGCCGTCGACGGCGAGCCCTGGTTCGCGTCGTGGAAGGGCCCGGAGACGGTCATCTTCGGCCACTGGGCCAAGCGCGGCAAAGTCGATCTGCCGCTCGCCAAAGGCCTCGACACCGGCTGCGTCTACGGCGGCAAGCTCACCGGCATTTACTGGCCCGAGGCGCAGTGGGTCGCAGTGCCCGCGCGCAAGACCTGGTTCGATCCCGTCGCGCACCATCCGCGCTGGTGAAGAGCGCGTGACGGCCGGCGCGGCGTCGTCTTTCGCGCACGCTGCGATCGTCGTGTCCGCGCGCCCACTTCGCCGGCGCCACCGAGCAGCGTTTCCACCTAGGCAATAGATCTTTCCACCTGGGCGTCTGGTTGGCCGTCGCTTCGCCGTGCTAACAGCTGCGTCGAAGAGAGGTTCCCCTATGACGCGACACCTTTGGCTTACGGCTTCTTTTGCGGCATTTTCGCTCGTCGGTTGCGGCGGCGGCGGCTCGGCCGCGGTCACCGGCCTCAAGATCGTCCCGGCCTCGTCGGCGACGGCGGCGTTGACGGCGCAAGTCGGTGACGCGCTCCAGCTCAGCGTCGTCGAGACGCTGGCCGACGGGACCAGCAAAGCCTTGCCGGCGAGCGCCAGCGTCGCTTGGTCGGGCATTCCGACCGTGGCGGCGCTCGATCCGTCGAGCGCGGCGGCGAGCCCGATTCCGTCGCCGGGCGCGACGCCGACGGCGTTCTTCATCGCCAACGCCGGGCGTCCCGATCACGCGACCGACTTGAACGGCGTCGTCTTCGTCATGGACGGCGGCACGAGCGGCGCGGGCACCATCAGCGTCAGCGCCAACGTCACCGGCGTCAGCGGCGCCACGACGGCGTCGGCGTCCGTCGCCATCACGGCGGCGCCGACGGGCAACGCCGCCAACGGCCAGACGCAGTACGCGGCCAGCTGCGCCGCGTGCCACGGCGCGACCGGCGCCGGCTCGCCGCCCGTCACCGGCTCGACGACGATGTTCGGCCTCGAAGGCAAGACCTACGACTATCCGGCGCCGGGCTTGAACGCGATCGCGGGCAATGTCGCGGGCGATCCCGACTGGACCGTGGCGCTGTTCGCGATCGGGTCGCGCGCCGACATCGACAACGGCGGCCTGACGCTGCGCGCGCCGATGCCCGATTGGCTCGCCGAGACCGTGGGCACGACGAATCAGCCGCTCACGACGCAGGACTTCTACGATATCTTCGCCTATATGGCGACGCAGACGCAGTAGCCGCGCCCGCGCGCTTCGCCCCTCGCCTTCGCCTCGACTGCACGCGCCCACGCCCGCTTCCGCGCCGTCGCTCGTGACACCGGCTCAGCGGAAACGATCGAGCAGCGTGGCGACGACCATGTCGCTGGCGACGTTGGCGGCGGCGCGCAGCCGGCCGAGCAGCCAATCGACCGGCAACAACAGCGGCGCCGCCGCCAGCGGCAGGCCGACGCGACCGAACACGAGCGTCAACGTCATCATCCCCGCTTCCGGCACACCCGCGATCCCGACCGCCGCCGCCACCGACTGTCCGATGAGCGTCAGCTGCTGGTCGAAGCCGAGCGGAATGCCGTAGAGCTGCGCCACGAACAGCGCCGCCGTCGCTTCGTAGAGGATGATGCCGTCGTGGTTGAGGTTGGTGCCGACGACCGCGGCCAGCCGCGCCGACGGCTCCGAGACCTGCATCTCGCGATCGAGCGTCCGCAGCGTCACCGGCAGCGTCGCCAGGCTCGAGCCGGCGGCCAGCGCCGTGCCGAGCGCGTCGGCGCCGTGGCGGAAGAAGCGCGCCGGCGAGCGCCGCGCGACGACGGCCAGCACCAGCGAGTACCAGCCGAACACGTGCAGCACGATGCCCGCGGTCACCATGAGGATGAAGAGGCCGAGGACGGGAAACATCGCCAGACCGCTCGTGCCGACGATGCTGGCCATGACGCCGAACATCGCCAGCGGCACGAAGCGCACGATGAAGCCGAGCGCCGCCAAGAAGAGGCCGAGCAGCCGCTTGGCCACGCTCGCCGCCACGCGCGCCGGCGCCAGCGTCCGCGTCAGGCGCAGGAGAATGCCCGTCGTGAGCGCCGCCAAGATGACCCACAAGAGGTTCCTGACCGCGAAGTGATCGAGGAAGTGTTTGACGAGGTCGAGCGTGCTCACCGGCGCCGGCCGATTGACGATGGCGCGCAGCTTGGCGACGTCGACGAAGCGACCGAGCGGCAGCGCGTGGCCGAGACCGAGCGCGATCGCCGCCGCGACCAGCGCGTTGATGGCGCTGACCGGCAGGAGGATGAGCGCGCGCCTGAGCGGCACCTGCGTGGCGCTGATCGTGTCGACGATGGCGAAGAAGACGAGCGGCGTCGCCAGCAGCTTCAGGAGCGCGATGAACAGCTGCGCCAGCTCGCCGAGAATGGCCGCGCGCGCGCCCAGGCCGCGACCGACGAGGCCACCGGCGACGAGGGCGAGGAGCAGCTGAGCGAGCAAAGGCACGCGCGGGCGCGGCGCGGCGGCGTCGTGCATCGGCGCATCCTAGACCGCTTTTTTGGCGAATGGATCGACGAAGGCGGCCGAAATCGCCGGCCGCTGACGAGCGGCGGTCAGCGGCGAGTGACGTAGCCGGCGTCTTGATTGCCGGCGACGGCACGGCCGCACCCGCTGCCGCGCTCGATCGGCGACGCGAGCATCGAGCGGTGCGCGCGATCATCGCCAGCACGTCGCCCTCGAGGCTGCCCAGCGCCTGCTCGGGCTGCTTGCGATCGACGGTCAAATTGCCGTCGCCGGCGTCTTGCAAGGCGAGCGGCGGCGAGCCGCGCGCCAATCGTGCGGCTCGGCGATGCCGGGCGCGGCGGGCGTCGCGTCAGCCGGCGACGGCGCGCCGCGTGCCGGCGACCTTGGGGACGCGCTCGCCGTCGGCGTCGAGGCGGCGCGCTTCGGCCGCGATGATGTCGCCGCGCGTGAGGATGCCGACCAGCTGCCCCGACGGCGCGCGCGCGACGACCGGCAGCCGGCCGACGCCGTGACGCGCCATCACGTCGACGGCCTCGCGCAGCGACTGATCGGCGTGCAGCACGATCGGTCGCCGTCGTGGCAGCGTCGCCAAGCGCGCCAACGGGTCGAGGTCGGCGACCGCGAGGTCACGCCGCGTCAGCACGCCGACGACGTGGCCGGCGCCGTCGACGAGCGGGAAGCCTTGATGGGCGGCGCCGCTGCCGGCGGCCAAGAGGTCGCGCGCGGCGGCGATGGTCGAGGTCGCCGCCAGCGTCACCACCGCGCGCGACATGTGCGCGGCGACCGTGCGTGAGGCCAAAAAGTCGGCCAGATATTCGCCGGCGACGTGCACGCCACGGCGCGCGATCTTCTCGGTCATGATCGAGTTGCGCATCACCAAGCAGGCGACGAGGTGAGCGGCGGCGCCGCCGCCGAGCAGCGGCAGGAGGCCGACCGGCTGGCGCGTCGTCTCGTACGCGAACACCACCGAGGCCAAGAGCGCGCGCGAGGCGCCGGCGAACATCGCCGCCATGCCGACGAGGCCGGCCAGGCGCGCATCGACGCCGAGCGCCGGCAAGACCGCGGCGATGCCGGCGCCGAGCAGCGCGCCCACGCCGCCGCCGACGGTGAAGAGCGGCGCCAGCGTGCCGCCGGACGTGCCCGAGCCGAGCGCCACCGTCCACGACACGAGCTTGAGCACGCACAGGATTGCCAGGGCGCGGCCGGCGATGGAGCCGGAGACGATCGCGTCCAAGTTGTCGTAACCGACGCCGAGCGTGTGCGGCGCGACGAAGCCGACGGCGCCGACGACGACGCCGCCGAGCGCCGGCCACCACATCCAATGAATCGGCAGCCGCTCGAAGGCATCCTCGACGGCGTAGACGGCGCGCGTCACCGCCACCGAGATGAGGCCGGTCAAGGCGCCGATGAGGACGTAGACGACGAGCGCGCCGCTCGACGGCTGCGCCAGCGCCGGCATCGCGAAGGCTGCGGCCGCGCCCACGACGGCGTAGCGAGCGGCGGTCGCCGTGACCGCGGCCAGCGCGACCGGGATGAGCGAGCGGGCGCGATACTCGAACAGGAGGAGCTCGACCGCCAAGAGCAGCGCCGACAGCGGCGCGCCGAACGTCGCGGCCATGCCGGCGGCCGCGCCGGCGGCCAGCAGCGTCTTGCGCTCCTGCGCGCTCATGCGGATGCGCTGGCCGACGAGCGAGCCGAGCGCGCCGCCGGTGGCGATGATCGGCCCTTCGGCGCCGAACGGGCCGCCGCTGCCGATCGACAGCGCCGCCGACAGCGGCTTGAGCAGCGTCAGCCGCGCCGGAATGCGGCTCTCGTTGGTGAGCACCTGCTCCATCGCCTCGGGGATGCCGTGGCCGCGAATGGCGCGCGAGCCGTAGCGGGCCATGAGGCCGACGACGATGGCGCCCGCCACCGGCACGAGCACGACCCACGGCCCGAGATGATTGTCGGCCGGCGACACCGGCGCCACCGACCAGCGGCCGAAAAAGCACAGGTTGGTCACGAAGGCGATGAGCCGCGTCAACAGCTGCGCCACCGCCGCCGCGGCCAGGCCGAGCGCGATCGCCAGCGCGCTCACGAACACGACGCGGCGGTCGACGAGCGAGCGGCGCGGCTCGTGCGCGGCCGGCACCGTCAGCGAAGGCGCCACCGGCAGCGCGCCCGCTTCGATCACCGGCGGTGGCGTAATTATATGGTGTCCCATTTATTTGGATCCCATATAATTCACGAAAGAGGCAGCGTCAACCTGCGACAGTCGCGATCGTGCGACCGCGCATGGGGCGGCGGGACGGAGGCGCGGACGCCGAAGCGACGGTCGATTTCGGCGAGCGACGATCTCGGCGCGCGACGATCGATTCCGGAGGATGGTGGGCTCGGCGGGCGGCCCCCGCCGCCCGCCCTAAATTATCGTCACCGGCGCCGAAAAGTTGCTACCTGCCGCCTGCTCGAATCCGTCAGTGCGTATTGTAGATTCCGACGCGGTATTCACCCCGCCCGTCGTCGACCTTGGCCTGGAAGTGGTACAAGCCGGCGACTGCCGTGCAGTACGTCATGCGCGCGTGCGGCGACGACTCGCGGATGTCTTTGACCCGCTTGCCGTTCGGCCCCCACAAGTACAAATACAGCCCTTTGACGCCGTCGCCACCTTCGCCGAAGAACGTGTAGCACTGGGCGACGGGCAGCTGGACGTACCAATCGCTGCGCCCGCCTTCGTCGGCGGCGACGCCGCGATAGATGTCGCCGAGGCGGTGCACGCCCGGCTCGGCCTGCGCCG
The DNA here is from genome assembly GCA_963785725.1 of uncultured delta proteobacterium. Lineage (GTDB taxonomy): Bacteria > Myxococcota_A > Polyangia > Palsa-1104 > Palsa-1104 > JAQBQH01. The sequence goes on from CAWAWS010000020.1 coordinate 246,282, forward strand.
CCGTGCGCTCGACCAACGCGCTCAGCGCATCCGACGGTCGCGCCGGCGCGGCCGGCTTCGACGGCGCTTTCGCCGCCGGCGCCGGCGCGCCATACGGCTCGAGCGGCGCGTCCTTGTCGGCGGCGTGCGCGCCCTTCCCGACCGTCTTGCCGGCGACGGCAGCCGGCTTGACCGCCGCCGCCGCCGCCTTTGCCGGCGCCGTCGTCTTCGTCGCGGCCGCGTCCTTGCCGCCCGGCCCGCTCGCGACCACGCGGCCCGTCTTGTGCGCGCGCTCCAACGTCACCATCACTTTGTGCGCGGCCGCGGGGTCGATCGCGACCGTCTTGTCCGCGAACCCGTCCTTGCGCAAAAGGACGCTCGCCGGCGCCGCCAACGCCAGCGTCTCCGGCGTCTCGCCCACGACCTTGTCGTCACGAATGATCTGCGCGCCCGTCGGCACCGAGTCGACGATGACCTGCGTCGCCGGCGGCTGCGGAATCGCCGGCGGCGTCGGTGCCGGCGCGATCGGCTGCGGCGTCGGCGGCCCATTCGCGACGACCGGCGCCGGCGCATGCGGCCACAAACGCCAACCGAGCGCGCAGACGATGACGAGCGCCGCCAACGCCAACCCGACATTGCGCGGCGTATTCGATCGCACCGCCGCGAGCTGCGCGCTCGTCGACGGCGGCATCGTCGCCGGCGGCGCGTCCGTCGTCGCCGGCGGATTCGTCAGCGGCGGATTCGACGACGGCGCGTTCGTCAGCGGCGGATTCGACCGTCGCATCGGCGCCGCGGTCACCGGCGGCGCCTCGCTCAGCGCCGCGGCGCCGCCGGCGACCGCCGGCATGTTGCGATCGGCGCCCTTCCTGGTACCGGGCGGTACCGGCGTCGGCGTGCGCGCGGCCGCCGTCGACGGCGCCGCCGGCAAGGTCGCGGCCACCGCCTGCAGCGCCGCGACGAGCTCGCCCATCGTCGCAAAGCGCGCCGCCGGCTCCTTCGCCAGCGCGTGCATGATCGTCGCCTCCAGCGCCGGCGGAATCTCGCGCTCGGGCGCCAGCCGCGACGGCGCCACCGGCGTGGCCGCGATCTGCTGACTCAAGATCTGCACCGACGACTCACCGCCGAACGGCACCGATCCCGTCGCCGTCTCGTACAAAATCACGCCCAGCGCGTAGACGTCGGCGCGCGCATCGGCCGGCTGACCTTTGGCCTGCTCGGGCGACATATAAAGCGGCGTGCCGAAAATCGCGCCCGTCCGCGTCAGATTCGACGGCTCGTCGGCACCCGTCACTTTGGCGATGCCGAAGTCGAGAATCTTCGCCACCTGCGCGCTGCCTTTACGCGCGAGGAAGATATTCTCCGGCTTCATATCGCGATGCACGATCCCTTTGTCGTGCGCCGCCGCCAACCCTTGTCCGACGGCAATCAAGATCGCCAGCGCCTCGGGCAGCATGAGCGGCGGACCATCGCGCATGCGCTCGGCCAGCGACTGCCCGTCGAGAAACTCCATCGCCAAATAGACTTCGCCCGAAGGCAGCGTCGCGAAGTCATCGATCTCGACGATGTTGGCGTGGCCGATCGAGGATGCAGCCCACGCTTCCTGCCGAAACCGCGCCAAGGACGACGCCGAGCCGACGACCTCGGGCTTGAGCAGCTTCAGCGCGAAACGCTTGTTGATGTTGAGGTGCTGCGCCTCGAACACCTGCCCCATGCCGCCTTCGCCGAGCAAACGCACGATGCGATAACGATCGGCCAACACTTTGCCGATGAGCCCGGCGCCGCCTTCGAGCAGCAGCGCGGTTCCGTCAGTCGCACAAAAAGCCCCGGCTTCATAGTGCGCTTTACACGTGGGACAGATCATGACGATTAGATCACGTACGGAATGATGAGCTTGGTTTGCGCTTTGTATTGCGCGAATGTCGGATAACGCGAGAGCGACTTATCCTTCCGCACCATATTCGGGATCCAAACGGTGGCGATGATCAGCGTCAGCGCCGCCAGTGGAATCCAGCTCATCGGCAACAGCGAAAATCCCGCGTAAATGAGCAGCTCGCCGAGATAGTTCGGATTACGAACCAATCCCCATAAGCCTTCGGTGAGCAGCGTGCCGCGGCGATGGGCCATCGACATATGCTTCTGCATGTCACTGGCGAAATGCAGGAATACACCGAACGTATACATCGAAATGCAGACGCATAAGAACCAAGGCGGCGCGACGCGGGCACGGCCGGTGACGATGAGCCACGGCGAAATCCAATAGAGCGACAGCGTCGCCCAGGTGCCGAGGCCGAGCCAAAGCGGGACGTCGCGCTCCCAATTCTTGTCGCCGTAATACTTACTCTTGAGCATCCATAAGACGCCATAAGTGCCGTGCAGCGCCAAATAGATCCAGGCGACGACATTGTCCCACGCGTGATACCAGGCGATGAGACCGAGGACGAAAGGGCCGGTCATGCCCTTGTGCGAGTCGATCCAGTATTTGTGCTTCACGGGCAAAGTCTAGAACAGCGGCGACGCGGGCACCAGACGTCGCGGAAGGTCGGACCGGCGGCGCGCGTACACTGAGGATGTTCGCGCTGCTCCTCCTGACGCTGGCAGGCACGCTGCCCGACCACGGCATCTATCCCGAGCTGGCCGCGCAGGTGACGCTGGAGTCGCCGCGCCACGTCGATCCGGCGCGGAATTGGCTGCGCATCGATCGGCACCATCACATTGGTACACTGTACGACGGCGATGATCCGCTAGCGCTTTATCCGCTCGATCATGCCGGACGGCTCGCGGTCGAGCCGGCGGCCGCCGCCGAGCTGAGCGCGCTGCGCACGGTCACCGGCGCGCCGTCGCCGGACGAAGATCGCGACGGCGACGGCATCGTCGATCGCTTGGACGTGCTCCTTGGCGCCAAGAAGCTGCTCTATAACGGAGCCCGCTATATCGAGCGTTATGTCAGCATTCCTTATCCCGACGGCGACGTGCCGCGGGACGAAGGGGTGTGCAGCGACACCGTCATTCGCGCGCTGCGCAACGCCGGGCTCGATCTGCAGCGCGCCGTGCACGAGGATATTCTGCGCGCGCCGGCGGCCTATCCAATGGTCGAGCACGTCGACGCCAGCATCAATCATCGGCGCGTGCGCACGTTGTTGCCGTGGTTCGAGCGGCATTGGCGGCGTCTGCCGGCAGGTAACGACTATCGTCCCGGCGATATCGTCTTCTTCGACACCATGCCGACGCGACCGGGGCCGGATCATATCGGCGTCGTCAGCGATCGGCACAATCGCGACGGATTGCCGCTCGTCATCAACAACTGGACCGATGGCGCCACCGACGCCGAGATGGATCTTCTATCGTGGGTGCCGGTCACGCATCACTATCGTTGGTCAACTCACTTGACGACTGGCGGTAAATCCCAGCTACGCTGAAGCTGCGCGTAGGTCGCGCGCGGCAGCTGCACGAGCACGGTGCGGCTGTCGAGCCAAGGCAACAGCTGGCGCAGCGACGAGAGCGCCATCGCCGTGCAGCCGACGGTGGGCGCGTTGGCGCGGCGCCACACGTGTAAGAAGACGCAGCTGCCGCGGCCGGGAACGCGCGCGGCGTTGTGGCGCACGAAGACGGTAAAGCGATAGAGCCCGTCGTCGCGGCGCATCTTCTCGGCGGAGCTCCACGGCGGCGCGCTGTCGGGCGCGTCGATGAGCCGGTTGTAATATTGCGGCGCGGCGACGTCGTCGACGCAGCGCAGGCTGGGCGTGGCGGCGCGATAGGCGAGCTGCAAGCCGGGCGGCGGCACGGCGTCGTAGCCGGTGACGTCGCCGAGCGTGAAGAGGCCGGCGGGCGCGCGGCCGTCGCCTTCGCGCTTGTCGGGCCCGTCACTGTGCGGCGGGCGCGGCGTGATGCCGTCGCCCCAGCCGAGCCCGGCTTTGCCGACAGCGACCGGCACCGCGTCGCCGACGGGCCGCCAGGACGCGGACGGCGCGGCGCGCTCGAACCGATGCAGCGTGCCCGTCGTCGCGTCCCAGCCGTCGGTGACGACGACCAGCGCTCGCCGCATCCCGGCCATCACCGCCGGGGACGACGCGATCCCGCCGTTCTCGTCCGTCTTCGTCGCCGCCGAGGTGCGCTGCGCGCGCGCCGCCGGCGAAGCCAAGCTCAGCAGCAAGACCACGGGTGCCTGCCGCAGCTGCAATCGGACGCGAAGACTCACGCGCCGATCATAACGCCAACGCCGCGGCCGAGCGCGCGACCGTCATGAGCCGAAAATGACCGGCGGTCATGAATTCGTGACTGCCGGTCACGACCTGTCGACGCCGCGACCGCGACAGACGCGGCGGCGCGCTGCTATGGTCGCGCCATGGACACGCTCATCGGCACCAGCGGCTACTCGTACCCGGCGTGGAAGGGGCGCTTTTACCCGAAGAAAATGCCGGCGAAGCAGATGTTGCCGTTCTACGCGAGCCACTTCTCGACGGTGGAGATCAACAACACCTTCTACAATATGCCGACGCCGGAGCTGGTGCAGTCGTGGGCCGACGAAGTGCCGGCGACGTTTCGCTTCGCCATCAAGGCGCCGCAGCGCATCACGCATCATTTGCGGCTCAAGAACGCCGGTGAGCCGCTGCGCGAGCTGTGGTCCTGCGTCGAGCCGCTGGCGAAAAAGCGCGGGCCGATTCTGTTTCAGCTGCCGCCCAATATGAAGAAGGATGTCGCCGTGCTCGCGACCTTCCTCGCAGAGCTGCCGGCCAAAGCCGCCGCCGCCTTCGAATTTCGGCACGCGAGCTGGTTCAGCGACGACGTCTACGACCTCTTGCGCGCGCGCAAAGTCGCCTTGTGCATCGCCGACACCGAGGACCTGACGACGCCGCTCGTCGCCACCACCAGCTGGGGCTATGCGCGGCTGCGTCGCGAGGACTATTCGGCCGCCGACATTCGCCGCTGGGCCAAGCAGCTCGGCCAGCAGAAGTGGAAGCGAACCGTCGTCTACTTCAAGCACGAAGACGAAGCGAAAGGTCCACGTTTCGCGCAGTTACTGATCGACGCAATGTAAGAGATGTAGGTAATTTGGATACACAACAGGCATCATGCTAGGCTTTTGTCATGGCGATGCGATCGATGGCTTCGGCGACCATCTCCTTCGGGTTGGTCAGTATTCCCGTCAAGCTCTATGCGGCCACGGAGTCGGGCGGGACAATCTCCTTCAATTTGCTGCACGAAAAATGCGGCTCGCGCTTGAAGCAGCAATACGTCTGCATCAAGGAGGAGGTGGTCGTCCCGCGCGAGGAAATGATTAAGGGCTACGAGTTCCAAAAGGGTGAGTACGTCACCTTTAGCGCCGAAGAATTGAAAGAGCTCGAAGAGACCTCGACGCAGACCGTCGATATCACCGAGTTCGTGCCGTTGGCGCAGGTCGATCCCATCTACTTCGATCGCGCCTATTTCCTCGGTCCCGATAAGGGCGGCGATCGTCCTTATAAGCTGTTGGCGCGCGCCATGGCCGAGACCGGACGCGCGGCGCTGGCGAAGTATGCGGCGCGCGGCAAGATGTACCTCGTCCTCTTGCGACCGCTGGAAGAGAAGCTGGTCATGCAGCAGCTGCACTATGCCGACGAAGTGCGCGACATCGGCGAAGTTCCCGTCGGTGACGCGGAGCTGCGCGAGCCCGAGCTGAAGCTGGCCTTTCAGTTGGTCGAGCAGATCGCGCGCGAGACGTTCAATCCCGACGCTTACGAAGACGAAGTAAAGAAGCGCATCGAAGAGCAGGTTCAGCGCAAGATCGACGGGCAGCAGATTCAGTCGTTGCCCGATGGCCAAAAGCCGGCGCAAGTGATCGATTTAATGGAAGCGCTCAAAGCGAGCTTGGCGAAGCAGCCGGCGCCGCCCGCGAAAAAGCCGGCCAAACGCGTCGAAACGGAAGCGCCCGCGAAAGCCACCACCAAGACGACGAAGTCGCGCGGCTCCAAGTCTTAATCGGCATACGGACTGCTAAAGGGATATCGAGTGGGCTATTCGGCTCAGGATGTGGCGCAGCTATTGGGCGTGTCGCTGCGGCAGATAAATGCATTCGTGCGCGCCGGCTTCTTGGCGCCGGCGACGGGCGACGACGGCCACGCGCAGTTCAGCTTTCAGGACGTCGTGTTGTTGCGCACGGCGCAAGGGCTGGTCGGCGCCGACATCGCGCCGGCGCGGGTCAAGCGCGCACTGAAGAAGCTCAAGCAGCAGCTGCCCGACGGTAAGCCGTTGACGGGTGTGAGCATCGCCGCCGAAGGAAACCGCATCGTCGTGCGCGATGGTCGCACGCGCTGGAATCCCGAGTCGGGACAGGCGCTGTTCGATTTTCGCGTCGAAGAGCTGGCCAAAGACGCGGCGGCGCTGACCGACTTCAAGCCGCGCGCGCACAAAGCCGGTAAGGGACAGGCCAAAGCCGGCGACGGCGCTAAAGCGGACGACGCCGCCGAATATGGTGAAGATTGGTACGGCGTCGGCTGCGCGCGCGAGGACGAAGGCGATCGCGACGGCGCCATCGCCGCTTATAAGCGAGCGTTGAGCGCGGACGAAGCGCACGTGGACGCGCATATCAACTTGGGACGCATGCTGCACGAGCGCGGCGAAACGCCGCAGGCCGTGCGTCATTACGAGCGGGCGTTGGAAATGCGGCCGGGGGACGCGATCGCGGCGTTCAATCTCGGGGTGGCGCTCGAAGATCAAGAGCGGCTCGACGAGGCGGCGCACGCTTATTTACAAGCGGTATCGACGGATCCGCGTTCGGCCGATGCGCATTACAACTTGGCCGGTGTGTACGAGCGAATGGGCGATCGGGCGGGCGCGATTCGGCATTTGCGCGCGTACAAACAGCTGACGCGGCGCTGAGCGACGATAGTTAGGCGCCTAACCATCGTCGACCTCGGTTGGTCCATCGCGACCAAAGTTAGGCGCCTGACCGTCGCCGGCCTCGCTTCGTCCATCGCCGCCAAGGCTCGGGTCACGCGATTTTGCGACGCTGCGTGCGCCGGAAGGCGCCGGGCGTGCCGCCCATGAAGCGGACGAAGGCGCGGCTGAACGAGGCCTCGCTGCGGTAGCCGACCTGCAGCGCGACCTCGCCCAAGCCGACGTCGCTGTCGATGAGGATTTGCGCGGCGCGGCGCATGCGCCAGCGCGCGACGTAACGCAGCGGCGGCTCGCCCACTTTCGCCAAGAAGCGCGCGGCGAACGCCGAGCGTGACAGGCCGGCGGCGCGGCCGAGCGATTCGATCGTCCAGTCCGCGGACGGCTCGGCGTGAACGAGCGCCAACGCCCGCGCCAGCGGCGCATCGGCCAGCGCCTTGAGCTCGCCGCAGCGGCCATGCTCGTGCTGACCGGCACGGCGCAAGATGTCGATGAAGATGACCTCGCCGAGGCGGCTCAGCAGCGCGCGGCTGCCGCCCTGCGGCGACGCGGCTTCGGCGCGGAAGAGGCTCGCGGCGGCGGCCAGCGTCGGGCTGTCGTCGGACGTCGTCACCAAGAGCGGCGGGAGCTGCGCCAAGATCGCGCTGCGCGAGGAGGTCGAGATGCGAAAGCCGACACCGACGAAGCGCGTGCGCGCCCCGCCGCCGCCGCGCTGCTCGGCGGCGGCCAGCCGCGGACACGCCGACAGCTGCTGCAGCGGCGCGCGACTGGTCGGCGCGTCTCTGATCTCCATCGTCGTCGTCCGCACTTTGAGCAGCAGATCGCCGGTGCTCAGCATCGCCGCCGGTCGGCCGGCGGTCGACACGGCCGCCGTGCCGCGCAGGACGCTCAGCAACATGACGTCCACTTCGTCGTTGGGCTCGATGCGCAGCGCGAACGGCGCCGACAGCTCGAAGACGCCGTGCACCTGCGCCGACACGCGCATGAGGTCGATGAGATCCGACAGCGGATCGTGCGGATTTGGCGTGCCGGCAGGACGCTTGGACATTTTTTTTGGACTCTTCCGCATGGATCATCCTGTCGACGTGCGATATCAGTATGACACGAGTCGCCGCCGAGGCGACGTGGAGGCTCCGTGGCGCACCTCGATTCGACCGCTCTCGACCAGCTCTTCTTGCAGGCTCGCTCGCACAACGTTTGGCTCGATCGTCCGGTCAGCGACGACACGTTGCATCAGCTCTACGACTTGTCGCGTATGGGTCCGACGAGCGCCAACTCGACGCCGATGCGGCTCGTCTTCGTCAAGAGCCAGGCGGCCAAAGAGCGGCTCAAGCCGACGCTGGCGCCGATGAACGTCGACAAGACGATGTCGGCGCCGGTGACGGCGATCGTGGCGTTCGACCGCGAGTTCTACGAGCAGATGCCGAAGCTGTTTCCGCATCGTGACATGAAGCCGTTGTTCGCCGGCATGCCGGAAGAGGCGCGCGATCGCATGGGCACGCTCAACGGCGCGCTGCAGGGCGCTTATCTCATCATGGCGGCGCGGGCGCTCGGGCTCGACGCCGGCCCGATGGGTGGATTCGACGCCGCGAAGGTCGACGCCGAGTTTTTAGCGGGGACGAAGTGGAAGTCGCTGTTCTTGGTGAACCTCGGGTATGGCGACGGGGCCAAGCTGTTTCCGCGGAATCCGCGGCTGGATTTCGCGGAGGCGGCGCGGATCGAGTAACGGCGGGCGGCGCGCCGCCGATCGGTGACTGACGGTCAGTCATGCGGCGCTGACTGACCGTCAGTCATGTCGCGGCGGCGGGCGCTTTGGCTCGGGCGGCGGGCGGAGGCGCGCGGGCGGGCTGTGCCCGCGCGCGCCGGAGCTCCGTCGGGCCGGCCATCGGTTGAGCGCGCAAAGTGGCGAATGGTTTATGACGGGGTCGGTCTCGAAGCGCCGACGTTCGCCCACAAGATCAGGAAAGTCGAGATAGGCACGAGCCGCGGGTCGCCGAACGGTGCGCTACCGAACTATCGCGCCACCGAGCTATCGCCTTACTGAACTATCGCTCTGCGGGTGGTCAGACGAGGACGGCGCCTTCGTGCTGCAGTAGCCACTGCTTGCGCGGCAGGCCGCCGCCGTAGCCGTGCAGCTTGCCGTCGGCGGCGACGACGCGATGGCAGGGCACGACGATCGACACCGGGTTCGCGCCGTTCGCGGCGCCGACGGCGCGCACGGCGGCCGCGCTGCCGACGGCGCGCGCGAGCTCGCCGTACGAGCACGTCGCGCCGAGCGGAATGCGGCGCAGCGCGGCCCACACGCGCGCCTGGAACGCCGTGCCCCCCAAGTCGACGGCGATGTCGTCGACGGCGTGCAAGTCACCGGCGAGATAGTCGCGCACGCGGCCGATGGCGCCGCCCGGGTCGCGCGACGGCCGGAAGACGACCTCGCCGAAGCGGCCGCGCAAATGCGCCTGCAGACGCTCGCCGCGATCTTCGAAGACGAGGCCGCACAAGGCGTCGCCCAGTCCGTACAAGATGACGTCACCGACGGGCGTGGGCAACGTCGCGGTCGTGATGGTCGTGGGCTCGCTCATCGAAAATTCTCACTCGTCCAGAGGTAGAGCGCGGCATACGCGCGAAATGGGCGCCAACGCTCGGCGCGCGCGATCAGCGCCTTTTCGTCGAGCGCCAGCGCGCGCCGCAGCCACAGATCGCCGGCGGGAAACGCGTCGGGCTCGCCGAGTCGCAGCGCGAGGTAGCTCGCCGTCCACGGGCCGACGCCGGGCAGCGCGACGAGGCGGGCGACGAGCGCGTCGAGCGGCAGCGTGCGATCGAGCGGCAGCGTGCGGTCGGCGACGGCCGTCGCCAGCGCCGCCAAGGCCACGCCACGCGCCCGCGGCATGCCGACGGCGCGCGCGATCGCGTCGGCGCCGGCCGCGGCCACGACCTCGGCGCGCGGAAAGCAATGGGTCAACGACGGCGCCGGCACGTCCAGCGGACGGCCGAACGCGGCAACGAAGCGGCCGGCGAGCGTCGTCGCGCCGGCGACCGAGACCTGCTGACCGAGGACGGCGCGCACGGCGAGCTCGAAGCCGTCCCAACCGCCCGGCACGCGCAATCCCGGCAGCGCATGAACGGCCGGCGCCAGCGCGCGGTCGCGCGCGAGCACGGCGGCGATGGACGCCGGATCGGCATTCAGATCGCATAGTCGCCGTAGGCGCTCGATGGCATCGCGGACGCCGCGCACGGACGGGATGCGCAAGCGGACGCGCAAGTGGCCGTCGTCGGCGCGCGCCTCGACGAGGCCACCGTCGGCGGTCGTGCGCCGGTAGACGTCGCCGGCGATGTGCTCGACGCCGGGAATCGCGCGGCCGGCGAGGAACGCGAGCAGCGCCGACCACGGCAGCGGCGCGCGAAACGGCAGCGCCAGCGCGAGCGCGCCCTCGTCCGCAAACGGCGCCGCCAGCTCGCTCGGTGGCGCCGGCACGGAATCGACGGTGGCTCGCGCCGGCCTCTTCGCACGCTTTGCGCCGGCAATGTTCGACGCGGCTTCATGACCGATGCGCTTGCCACTCGCGATCCCCGTCGCGGCCGACTCGTCCCCGCGCTTTGCGGCGGCGGGCCGCACCGACGCCGCCTTCTTCCCTCGCGCCGCGCGCCGTTGCCGCAGCTCCGACGGCGTGCGTGCGAACGCCTTGCGCACCGCGCTGTTGAACGTGCGCACGCTGGCGAACCCGGCCGCGAACGCGACCTCCGCCAGCGACAGCTCCGTCTCGTCGATCAACTGTCGCGCGAAGTGCGCCCGCCGCGTCTGCGCCACCGCCCACGGCGACGCCCCGACCTGCTCGGCAAACAGCCGCCGCAGATGGCGATCGCCGATCCCCAAGCGCTCCGCCAGCTGCGCCACGTCATCGTCGCCGCCGCCGGCGAGCGCGCCGTCGTCGATGAGCGCCAACGCCCGCTGCACCGTCGCCGACGTGCCCAGCCACACGCTCGCGTCCGGCCGACAGCGCGCGCACGCACGAAAGCCCGCCGCTTCCGCAGCCGCGGGATGGCCGTAAAAACGCACGTTGCGGCGCGCCGGAATTCGCGCGGGACAACCCGGACGACAATAGATGCCGGTCGAGGTGACGGCCACGATGAAGCGCCCTTCGAAGCGGCGATCGCGGCTGGCCACGGCCCGATAGAGCGCGTCTGCGTGCATGCCTTCCATGCCGTCGACAGATAGCGCGCGCGATCGGTCGCGTCTGGCCATTTCCGGACGTGTCAGCGCGGCAGTTCGATCGCCGGATTATCGACCCGTCTACGATAAATGAGCACGGTGCGACCGAGCACTTGCACGAGCTCGGCGCCGGCGGCTTCCGCGAGCGCCGCGCCGATCGCGCGCCGATCCGCGCCCGCCGACTCGCCGAGCTTGATCTTGATGAGCTCGTGCGTCGTCAGCGCGACATCGAGCGCACCGACGAGCCCTTCCGTCAGCCCATCCTTGCCCACTTGCACGACCGGATCGAGGTGATGCCCCAAACCACGGAGAAAGCTTCTCTGTTTACCCTTCAACACCGGCTAGGAATACCACAAGGACGCCGGCCGCGCTGAAGAACGCCGCCGCGACGGCCGCGGTTCCGACATCGTCGACCGCCGACCAAAGCCGCTTTGTTTACCCGCTCAGCCGGGCTAGGAATAGAGCCAATGGACGCCATTACCGTGCGCGGGCTCGACTTCACGTATCCGTCGGGCGCTTCCGTGCTGCGCCAGCTCGACTTCAGCGTGCCGACGGGCGCGCGCTGCCTGCTCGTGGGCGCGAACGGCACCGGCAAGACGACGCTGCTGTCGATCTTGGCCGGGCGACACATGATCCGGGACGAGATCGTGCGCGTCCTCGGTCGGCCCGCCTTCTCCGACACGTCGCTCGTGCAGGACGTCTCGTTCATCGGCGGTCAATTTCCGCTCGACGTCGACATCACCGTCGCCGAGATGCTCGATCGTCGCCCCGACGCCGATCCGGCGCGGCGCGACCAGCTCGTCGACGTGCTCGGCGTCGATCGGCGCTGGCGCATGTCCTACGTCAGCGATGGTCAGCGCCGCCGCGTGCAGCTGTTGTTGGGCCTCTTGTGGCCGTGCCGCGTGCTCCTGCTCGACGAGGTGACGACCGATCTCGACGTCATCGCGCGCGGCGACCTCTTGGCTTTCCTGCGCGCCCAAGGCACGTCGACTATCTTGTATGCGACGCACATTCTCGAGGGTCTCGAAGACTGGGCGACGCACCTCGCCTATCTCGACCATGGGCGCATCGCGCTCATGCAGCCGCTCGGCGAGGTCGCCGAATTCGCAGCGCTGAAAGCGGAAGGCGCGACGGCGCCGCTGTTGCGCCTCGTCGACCGCTGGCTCCGCCGCGACCGCCGATAATTCGCGCGCTCCAGCGACGGCCGCCGCTCAGCCGACGGGGCGAACGGCGCGCGCGAACGCCTCGACGTCGAGCGCGTTCAGCACTTCGCCGCGCCGGACCCACCCGCGCCGCGCCGTATGCACGCCGAACCGCAGGTTGTGCATGCCCGTCGTCGAGTGCGCGTCGGTGGAGATGACGAAGCGAATGCCGCGCTCGCGCGCCTTGCGCACCCACTCGGGCGCGAGATCCAGTCGATAGGGATCGCCGTTGATCTCGATCGCCGCGCGCGACTCGGCGACGGCGTCGAGCACCGCCTCGACGTCGCACGCGATCGGATCGCGCTTCAACACCAAGCGACCCAGCGCGTGACCCCAGATCTTGAAGACCGGCTGCTTCATCGCGTTCACGAGCCGCCGCGTCATCGTCGCCGAATCCATCTTCAGCCGCGAATGAATGCTGGCGATGACGATATCGAGCCGCTCGAGAATTCGGTCGGGATAGTCGAGCGCGCCATCCTCGAGGATATCGCTCTCGGTGCCGCGCAAGAGCCGCACCTTCGTGGTCTCTTGCACGCGCGCTATTTCGTCCCACTGGCGCTGCAAGCGATCGATATCCACGCCGCTCGCATAGAACGCCGCCGGCGAATGATCGGTGATGGTCAGGTACTGCATGCCCATCGCCTCCGCCTCGCGCGCCATCTCGGCGACGCTGTTGCGGCCGTCGCTGTAGGTCGTGTGGCAGTGGGTCATGCCGCGGATGTCGTCGAGCGCGATGAGGTCCGTCGGCAGCTTGCCGTCGCCGGCCCCTTCGATTTCGCCGTCATCCTCGCGCAATTCGGGCGCAATCCACGTCAACTGCACGCGCTCGTAGACCTCGCGCTCCGTCGCCGCCGGCGCGTCGAGCGCGACGCCGCGCGCGGCGGCCAGCGCCTCCAGCCGCGCGACGTGCGCCGCCGAGCCGGTGGCGCGCCACAGCGCTGTCGCGAAGTCGCGCGGCGCCACGACGTGCAGCTCGACGTGCAGACCATCCGACAGCTTGACGACGACGTCGCCGCCGTCGCGGGCGACGACCGACGCCACCTTCGCATAGGCCACGAGATGCTCGACCACCGCCTCCGGCTCGTCGCTGGCGACGACGAAGTCGACATCCGCCGCCGTCTCGCGCCACCGCCGCAGCGAACCGGCGAGCTCGACCTTTTGCGCGGCGGCATGGCCGGCGAGATAGGCGGCGAGCGGCTCGGCCGCCTCCAGCGCGTCGACCAGCAGCACGCGCGAATCACGCTTTTCCCAGCGGTCCAGCGCCTCGAGCAGCTTCTCCTCCGTCTTCGCGCCGAAGCCTTTGATCGTCCGCACCTGCCCGTTCGTGCACGCCGCCCGCAGCTTTTCGATGCTGTCGACGCCCAGCGCCGTATGCAGCTGCTCGATCTTCTTGACCGTCAGCCCCGGCACCTGCGCCAGCTCGAGCACGCCCGGCGGTGACTCCGCGCGCAGCTTCTCCAGCTGCTGCGAGCTCCCCGTCGTCACGATCTCGGCGATGACCGCCGCCAACGCCGGCCCGATGCCGCGCGTCTCCGTCAGCCGCTGCTGTGCGACGAGCTCCGCCAGATCTTCGCGCAGCTCCTCGACGGCGCGCGCCCCGGTCTCGTAGGCGCGCGCGCGGAAACGATTGTCACCCTTGAGCTCGATATGAAGGCCGATCTCCCGCAAGAGCTCCGCGACGGCGAGCTTGTCTGTCACCCGCGTAAACGTAAGACCGGGCCGCGCACGAGTAAAGCCACATGCGCGCTAGTCAAGCAGCTTTACGATGTAGTCAAGCGAGCTTACGATCTCGACCGACCGCCCGCGATGCGCAGCCGCGGCCCGAGAGAACGCACGGAAATGAGTCGCAGACGAACGCGTGGAATACGGCATCGTCAACCTACTTGACCGCTTCGTCAAGCAGGTTGACGATCGGGCTACTTCTTGCTGCCGCCGGCCTTGAGGCTCGCCTTGCGATTGCGCGCCCAGCACGCTTCATCATGCTCGCTGCACTCGGGGTTCTCCTTGCCGTAGGAGACCGTCTTGATCTGCTTCTCCGACGCGCCCAGCGAGCCCAAGTACTTGCGCACGGCGTTGGCGCGGCGATCGCCGAGCGCGAGGTTGTACTCCTCGGTGCCGCGCTCGTCGGCGTTGCCCTCGATCGTCACGTGCAGCTGGTGGTCCGCCTTCAGGCAGCGCGCCGAGCGATCGAGCTGCGGCCGATCGTTGGTGTCGATCTCGTCGCTGTTGAAGGGAAAGTGGATGCGCACGTTCGTGCACTCGGCCAGGTCGGCCGTGATGTCGACGCAGCGGCCGCCGATGCACAGCTGCTTGTCACCGCAGTCCAGATCGGTCGCGCACGTGTTGGACGCGCTGGGCACGGCCGTCGGCGGGCTCGCCGGCGGCGGCGCTGACGACGCCATGGGCGCCGACGGCTCCGCCTTCGTCTCCTGCTTGTGCGCGCATCCCGCGACCATCAAAAACATCGACATCGATAACGTAAATGCCAGGCGGCTCATCGCCACACCTCCATAAAGGATTGGTTGGTACGCGTGCCGGGATATTGTTATATGGGCTCCCAACCGATGTCCACTTCGCAACGCGTGCTCGACTCGATTCGGCGCATCGTGCGTTTGTTGCGCGAGGGATCGCGTGTCGCGGAAGAGACGGTCGGCTTGTCGGCGGCGCAGCTGTTCGTCCTGCAGCGCCTCGACACGCCGCAGCCGCTGTCGCTCAACGAGTTGGCGGCGCGCACGCTGACGCATCAAAGCTCGGTGTCGGTCGTCGTGCGTCGGCTCGTCGAGCGCGGGCTGGTCCAGCGCAAACCGGCGGAGCGCGACGCGCGCCGGCTCGACCTCTCGCTGACCAAGCGCGGACAGGCGCTGCTGGCGCGCGCGCCGGCGGTGGCGCAGGATCGCATCATCGCCGCCGTCGCGACGCTGCCGTCGCCGCAGCGCCGCTCACTGACGACGGGGCTGGAAGCGCTCGTCAAAGCGCTGGGATTCGACGATCGGGCAGCGCCGATGCTGCAGCTTGGGCTCGAAGATGACGGCGACGGCGCGGTGGCGGCCGCGCCACGCAAGCGTAAGAAGCGCCCGCCCGTGCCGCGAACGGCGGGGACGCAGCGCCCGCGCAGCCGGTAAGCCGTATCCCGCAGGCCGGAATGCGATTCCGCGCTGCGGTTCGGCGCCCGACACCGCGACCCGAGGCGTAACCCGGTTCCACGCGCGACTGCCTGACGCCTGCCGCCGACCTCGTCGTGAGGACGCCGATTCCGCCGCCGACTTGAAACGTGATAACAAGCGCGCATGACCAAGATCGCGCTCTTGACCGTCGCCGCCGTCGCCGCCGCGCTGCCCGCAGCCTGGAGCGCGCGCGAAAAAGCGGCCGCACGACGCATCACCGCCGCCGGCCTCGCCGCCCACGTTCGCTTCCTCGCCGACGACCTGCTCGAAGGCCGCGCGCCGGCCTCACGCGGCAGCGAGCTGGCGATGCGCTACATCGCCACCGAATACGAACGCATCGGCCTCGACCCCGCCGGCGACGACGGCGGCTGGCTGCAGAAGTTCGACATCGTCGGCGTCACGCCGAGCCCGGTGCAGCCGATGACCTTCAGCGCCAACGGCAAGACCCTCGTGCTCAAGCCGGGCACCGAGAGCGTCCTGGCCGCGGGATCGCAGACCGAGGCGATGGCCGTCAAAGACGCGGACGTCATCTTCGTCGGCTACGGCATCACGGCGCCCGAGCAAAAATGGGACGATTACCGCGATATCGACGTGCACGGCAAAGTCGTCCTGGTCATGAACAACGATCCGGAAGCCGATCCCAAGCTGTTCGGCGGCAACACGCGTCTCTATTACGGTCGCTGGACTTATAAATACGAAGAGGCGGCGCGACACGGGGCCGCCGGCGTCATCATCATTCATACCGAGCATTCCGCGGGATATCCGTGGCAAGTCGTGCAATCGAGCTGGGGCGGCGAGCAGTTCGAGCTGCCGGCAAACGGCGAGCCGCGCCTGCAATTGCGCATGTGGGCGACGGAAGAGTCGGCGCGCGCCATCGCCAAGCTCGGTGGCCGCGATCTCGACGAGCTGCGCCGCGCCGCCGAAAAACGCGACTTCAAGGCGGTCTCGCTGGGCGTGAAGCTGTCGGCCGCCATCAAGGCCAAGCTGTCGCGCGTGCGTACGGCCAATGTGCTGGGACGATTGAACGGCAGCGATCCGAAGCTCAAAGATCAAGTCGTGGTCGTCAGCGCGCATCACGATCACTTGGGAATGCACGTGGGAATGAAGGGCGACAATATCTATAACGGCGCGCTCGATAACGGCACCGGTGTCTCGGCGATGCTCGAGCTGGCCGATGCGCTGGCCTCGGTGACGCCGCGGCCCAAGCGTTCGATCGTCTTCGCCGCCGTCGGCGCCGAGGAGTCGGGCCTGCTCGGCAGTCAATACTTCTGCCAGCACCCCATCGTTCCCGCCGGCCGCATCGCCGCCAACTTGAATATCGACGGAGTCGATATTTGGGGCCGCGCCAGCGATATCGGATTCATCGGTCTCGGCAAGTCGTCGCTCGACGACATCGTCATCAATGTCGCCAAAGCGCAGGGCCGCACCGTCACCGGCGACGAGCAGCCCGACAAAGGCAGCTTCTATCGCAGCGACCAATTCAACTTCGCCAAGATCGGCGTGCCCGCCATCTACCTCGAAGCCGGCGTTCGCTATCCCGGTCACGACGCCGACTGGGGCCGCGCGCTGCACGAGACGTATACGAAAGAGCGCTATCACCAGCCGAGTGACCAAATCGACAACACGTGGAAGCTGGAAGGCGCGATCGAGGACGTGCAGCTGATGGCGGTGACGCTGCTGCGCGTGGCCGACAGCGCCAAGCTGCCCGAGTGGCATGCCGGCGACGAGTTCGAAGCCGCCCGCAAAGCCGCGCTGCAATCGACGCACTGACGAGCACCTCGCCGGCCGCTGAATCTTCAGACGGCAGAAAAACGCTTCGCCCACCTTTCCTGCCGAAAGTCTTCGACGACGAAATCGACGAAGGCCCGTGTCTTGGCCGGCAACAAGCTCTGCGCCGCGTAATAAATCGACAGATTCCCGCCATCGACGTACCAATCGGGCAGCACGCGCACGAGCCGGCCGTCCTCGAGATACGGCAGCGCGTGCGGCATGCTGACCAGCGCGACACCGAGATCCATCGTCGCCGCGCGACAAGAAGCGTCGGGATCGTTCATCGTCATGCGCGTCTTCAACAGGATCGCCGCCTCGTCGCCGGCGCGATTGCGCAGCGCCCACGGCCGCACGCGTCCCGTCTGCGGCGAGCGCACGCCGATGCCGTCGACGCGCGCCAGATCGGCCGGCCGCCGAATCGCGACCACCCGCCGCAAGAACGCCTTCGTCGCCACGAGCACGCGATGCGCCGGCGCCAGCTTGCGCGCGACGAGCCCCGCCGAAAGCTCGATCGATCCGCCGATCGCCGCGTCGTAACCCTCGGCGATGAGATCGACCGCGCGATTCTCGAAGTGCCAGTCGGGTGAGATCGCCGGATAGCGCGCCAGGAACGCGCCCAGCCGCGGCATCACGTAGTCGCGCCCAAACACCGTCCCCATGCTGACTTTGAGCGTGCCCGCCGGCTGTCCGTCGGCGCGCGCCAGATGCGCCACCGCCGACTGAATGCGCACCAACCCTTCGCGCACCTCGTCGAGGAAGCGCTGCCCCGACTCGGTCAACGCCAAGCTGCGCGTGCTGCGCGTGAACAGCCGCACGCCCAAGCCGCGCTCGAGCTTGGCGATGTTCTTGCCGACGGCGGCGGGCGTGAGCCCCATTCGGCGCGCGGCCGCGGCGAAGCTGCCGGCGTCGGCGCTGCGCACGAAACAGTCGATGCTGGTCAGCGTCTCCATCCCAACGATTATAAACCAACGGTTTACTCAGAATGTCGCGATTGACGGCTACTCGGAACGACTGCGCGCGCGCATCTTCATCCTCGTAAACACACTTCAACCGCCAAACAGGAGCTCCCATGACTACGAACAGCAACAGCATCGATACGTCGCTCGCCGGTAAGGTCGCGCTCGTGCAGGGCGGGTCGCGCGGCATCGGCGCGGCCGTCGTGCGCCGGCTGGCGAGCCAGGGCGCGAGCGTCGCCTTCACCTACGCCGCGTCGACGGCGCGCGCGCAGGAATTGACCGCCTCCGTCGAGGCCGCGGGCGGGCGCGTGCTCGCCATCCAGGCCGACGCCGCCGATGCCGACGCGGTGCGCGGCGCGGTCAGCCAGACGATGCGCGTCTTTGGTCGCCTCGACATCCTCGTGAATTCGGCGGGCGTGCTCGCCATCGCGCCGCTGGCCGACTTCACGCTCGCGGACTTCGACCGCACGCTCGCGGTCAACGTGCGCAGCGTCTTCGTCGCCGCGCAAGCCGCGGCCGCGGTCATGACGACGGGCGGACGCATCATCACCATCGGCAGCACCAACGCCGAGCGCATGCCGTTCCAAGGCGGCGGACCGTACGCCATGAGCAAGGCGGCCGTCGCCGGGCTGACGCGCGGATTGGCGCGCGACTTGGGGCCGCGCGGCATCACCGTCAACAACGTACAGCCGGGCCCGGTCGACACCGAGATGAACCCCGACCGCGGCGACTTCGCGGCGGTGCTCAAAGGGTTCCTCGCGCTCGGCCGCTACGGCAAGGCGGACGAGATTGCGAGCCTCGTCGCCTTCCTCGCCGGCGAGCAAGCGGCCTACATCACGGGCGCGAACATCATGATTGATGGCGGCTTCTCGGCCTGAGTCGCCGTCGGCGCGCACGGCCGCGCTCGCCAGTGCAACCCGCGGTCGCGCTCGCGCGTCCGACGGCCGGCGATTGTCATCGCTGCCCCCATGCCGCTCGTGGATAATATCGCCGCGATGAGCCCGCCCCTCGACGACCTCGTGCGCCGCCTGCGCCTCGCGCCGCATCCCGAAGGCGGCTGGTTTCGCGAGCTCTATCGCGACGACGCCGTCACCACCATCTACTACGTCATGGCGCCGCGCGGGCTGTCGCCGCTGCATCGCCTGCGCACGCGCAGTGAGCTGTGGCACTTCTACGGCGGGGCTGCCGTCGAGCTGCACACCATCGTCGAGAATGGCGGCGACGCCGACGTTCGGACAGACGCGACAGCTCGTGCAAAATCTGTAAACCCCGTAAACATCGCTGATGACGGCCGGGAAGCGGCTGAGCCGAGCGCGGGCGGCGCCATCCATCGCGTCGCCCTGTTGTCGCCCGATGCGCCGCTGGCGGTCGTGCCGCCCGGCGTGTGGCAGGCGGCGCGCGTCCTCGGCGACGAGCCGGCGCTGCTCGGCTGCACCGTCGCGCCGGCGTTCGACTTCGCCGACTGGCAGATGCCGTCACGCGCCGAGCTGCTCGCGCGCCTGCCCACGCACGCCGCGCTCGTCGCGGCGCTGACCCGCCCGTGAGGCGCGCCGCTGCGCCGCTCGTCGCGCTCGCGCTCGTCGTTGCCTCGTCCGCGGCGCGGGCGCAGCCGGTGGCGACGCCGACCGGCCCATTGACGTCGCCGCCGCCGGCCGCGCCGCCGCCGCAGCTCGACAAGGCGCCCAAGCTCTTGCGCTTCGTCGAGGCCGAGCCGCCGGCGGCGCTGGCCGAGCGACGGCAAGTCGACGTCGTCCTCGGCATCGACGTCGACGAGAGTGGCAAGGTGACGGCGCTCGTCGTGCTCGAGTCGGGCGGCGCCGAGTTCGACGCCGCCGCCGTCGCCGCCGTGCACCAATTCGAGTTCGCGCCCGGTGAATCCGCGGGAAAGCCCGTGCCAGTGCGCATTACCTACCGTTATCGGTTCCTCTATAAACCGCCCGCGCCTCCGCCGAAGCCGGCCCCAGACGCGGCGAACGCGGCGGTTTCGACGGCGCCGCCCGTCGACAGCGTGCCCGTCGTCGGCCGCGTGCTGCGCCAAGGCGATCGCCAGCCGCTCGGCGGCCTCACCGTCGCCATCGACGACGGCGCGCTCTCGATCGCGACCAACGCCGACGGCCGCTTCCAGTTTCCCGCCGTCCCCGTCGGCGCGCACACCCTCGTCGTCGTCGGGCCCGACATCGCGCGCAGCGAATTCAAAGTGACGCTCAAGCACGATAAGCAGCTGACGGCGACCTGGTATGTCGCGGGCCGCCAGCGCTACACGTCGCGCGTTCGCGCGCAGCGCGCGGTCGTGGAGACGGTCGAGCAATCGCTCTCCGGCGACGAGCTGCGCCACATCCCCGGCACCCAAGGCGACACGTTGAAAGCCGTCCAGAACCTGCCCGGCGTCGCGCGCGCGCCCTTTGGCGGCGGCCAGATCATCGTCTGGGGCTCATCCCCGCAAGATACGCGTACGTATGTGGACGGCGTCTACATTCCCACGCTCTTCCACTTCGGCGGCCTGCGCTCGACGGTGAACAGCGAGATGGTCGAAGGGCTGCAATTCCTGCCCGGCGGCTACGGCGTCGACCACGGCCGCGGCATGGGCGGCGTCATCGAAGTCGAGACGCGCGCGCCGCGCAAAGACGGCTTTCACGGCTTCGTGCAGCTCGATCTCATCGACGGCTCGCTCATGCTCGAAGGTCCGATTACGAAGAACCTGTCCTTCGCCGTTGCCGCGCGCCGCAGCTGGATCGACGCCATTTTACCGATATTCACCACCAACAATTTCCAGCTCTCGCCGGTCTATTACGATTATCAGGCCAAGCTGCGTTGGCGCGCCTCTTCACGCGACGACGTCGACGTCTTCATCTTCGGCAGCGACGACGTCGTCAAGCTGGCGCTCAAAGGCGGCTCCGATCCGAGCTTACAAGCCGCGTTCGCGTCGCATACGTTTTATCACCGCATCTTGGCGCGTTGGCAGCATCGCTTTGCCAGTCGCGGCGTCCTGACGGTCACGCCCTCGATCGGTTACGACGTTCCTTTCGAGTTCAAAGCGAACATCGGCAATGTCGCGGTCTCGGTCGATGCCGCGACGTTCGAATACAACTTACGATCGACGTTTCGCCAGCCGCTGACACGCTCGTTGCGGCTCGACGTCGGTCTCGACTTCGAGGGCAATCGTTATTACTTGTCGGCCGACGCCCCGCAAGGCGGCCAGCCGCGTGAAGGCAGCAGCGGCGCCGGATTCGGAAGCGGCTTCGCCTCCGATCGCGAGACGCTCGATCAATTGACGGTCGCGCCTTATATCGCGCTCGATTTCTCGCCCATCAAGAACCTGCATATCACGCCGCAAATGCGCTTCGA
Organism: uncultured delta proteobacterium; assembly: GCA_963785725.1. Taxonomy (GTDB): domain Bacteria; phylum Myxococcota_A; class Polyangia; order Palsa-1104; family Palsa-1104; genus JAQBQH01. The sequence goes on from CAWAWS010000020.1 coordinate 267,775, forward strand.
GCTCTATGACTTTCGCGGCTATCAAGCGTCGCCTTACAACTTCGACCACTTTTACTACTTGTCCGAGCCGCGTTTGAGCGCGCGCTATCAGATCAATCGCTGGGCGGCGGTGAAATTCGCGCTCGGCGTCTATCATCAACCGCCCGATCCGGGCTCGTTCTTGCGCTCGTTCGGTAACCCCAAAGTCATTCCGCAATATGCCTGGCATTATGTCGTCGGCGCCGACTTCGATCCGACGGCGACGCTTCACATCGAGCTCGAAGGGTTTTACAAAGACCTGCGCAACCTCGTCGTCAACGGCGAAAACGTCGGCGATCCGACGCTCACCAATGACGGAATCGGACGCGTCTACGGCGGCGAAGTGTTATTGCGCCAAGAGCTGTTCAAAGGATTCTTCGGCTGGGTCTCTTACACGTTGTCGCGCTCGGAGCGTAAGGATCACGCCGATCAGCCGTGGCGCGTATTCCAATACGATCAAACGCATATCCTGACCATCATCGGCAGCTATAAATTCGGCCGCGGATATCAGGTCGGCCTGCGCTTCCGCTATGTCACCGGCAATCCGTATACGCCGGTCGTCGGCGCCTTTTACGACTCGAACGAGAACTCTTATACGCCGCAGAACGCCCCGATTTATTCCGGGCGGCTCGGCGCATTCAATCAGCTCGACGTTCGTTTCGACAAGAAGTGGACCTTCAATCGCTGGGCGCTGAGCATGTATGTCGATATTCAAAACCTGTATAACGCCAGCAACCCCGAAGGATATACGTACAATTATAATTATACGCAGCGGCAATCGATATCGGGATTGCCGTTCTTGCCGGTCTACGGCATTCGCGGGGACTTCTAATGCGCCTGCCTCTTTCGTTGATCGTGGCGCCTTTCGTTTTCACGCTATTTGGCTGCAGCAACAACTTCGATCCGCAGTCGTATATCGCCGACCTGCGGCTCATCGCGGTCACGGCCGATCCGCCCGATATTCCGCCGGGCGCGACGTCGACGCTGACGGCGACGTGGGCCAACCCCGGCGGCGCCGCGCCGGCGTTTGCGTGGGCGGCGTGCCTCGATCCGCCGTCGCCGACGTCGGGCGACATCAATCCGGCGTGCGCCGCGAGCGACATGGGCGCGTCCTTCATCCCGCTCGCGGGCAGCGCGCCGACGGTGACGGTGACGATGCCGACGTTGACGATGACCGAGCTCGGCCTGCCCGATCCGAGCGGCGGCTTTTATCTTCCCGTGCGCGCGATCATGACGGCGGGAAATCAGGAGCTGACGGCGTTTTATCGACTGCGTTATTTCTTTGGCACCTTGTCGCCCAACCCGCCCAATCAGAATCCGACATTGATGGACGTGTATACGATTCCCGAGGCCGACGCCGGCGCCGCCGAGCAGACGACGCTCGGGCCCGACGACGCCCCCGACGTGCACGCGGGCGACAAGCTGCATTTGCGCGCCGTGCTCACGCCGGGCAGCCAAGAGATGTATATCGACCCGCTGCAGGGAACGACGCCGATTACGGAGATTGTGACGATCTCTTGGTACACGACGGCGGGCACGTTCAATCACGACGTCACCGGGCAGGCCGAGCCGGATACGACGTTGACGTTCGATAAGCATTTGCCGTCGTCGGGCAGCGCGGTGCAGCTGTGGATCGTCGCGCAAGACGAGCGCGGCGGCACGAATGTCCTGCAGCGGCAGCTCACGTTCCGCTAAACAGTGTCCCTTGGCTTGTGAGCGATCGCGACGTCAGCGCGGGCGGAAGCTGGCGAGCAGCTCTTTGCCTTGGCGGCCGGCGACGGAGTCGGTCGGCACGCTGAGCTGCACCAGCGTGAAGCGCGCCGCGAATAGCCGCTGCAGCTCGTCGGCGTCGACGGAGAATGGCGGGCCGCCGCTGCCGCCGTGCGTGCGGAAGAGGCCGACGAGCTCGCCGCCGGGCCGCAGCACGCGCGCCGCCACCGCGACGTAAGCGGCGCGCCGGCTGGGCTCGATGGCGCAGAAGCAGCAATGCTCGACGACGAGATCGTAGCGGCCGCGATCGGGGATATCGTCGTCGCCGCCGAGCGTGAACAGGTCTTGCCGGCGGAAGTCGATGGCCATGCCGGCGGGCGTCAACCGGCGCGCCTCGGCGATGGCGTCGGCCGCGAAGTCGACGGCCACCACTTCGGCGCCGCGCGACGCCAACAGGCGCGCCTCGTGACCACGCCCGCAGCCGACGACGAGCGCGCGTTTGCCCGCCGGCGACGCGCGATCGAACCAGCGTTCCAACGGCGGCGCGGCGCGCATCAGCTCCCAACCGGTCTGCTGCTGCGCGTACAGCGACTGCCAGAACTCGGGCTGCGACGGCGTCTCCGCCGGCTGCAGACGCGGCCCGCGGATGACGTTCGTCGCCGCGCGCACGGCGTCGTCGGCGGCCGCGCTCACGGCCGCGAAGTCGCCGCCGGTGAGCGTGATGGTGCGCTCGCCGGCGGCGTCGACGATGGTGACCTCGGCGCGCTGTTTGTCGAACTGCAGGTCGAGGCGGCGGACGTCCAAATCAGCCGGCGATCAGCTGACGCAAGACGAAGGGCAAGATGCCGCCGTGCTTGTAGTAGTCGACCTCGTTGGGCGTGTCGATGCGCAGGCGAACCTTGATCTTCTTCTCGCCGCTCGCGCCGCGGGCGATGACCTCGAGCGTGCGACCGGGCGCCAAGTTGCTGGTGATGCCGGCGATGTCGAAGGTCTCGTAGCCGGTGAGGCCGAGCGATTGCGCGTCTTCACCGTCGACGAACTGCAGCGGCAACACGCCCATGCCGACGAGGTTGGAGCGATGGATGCGCTCGAACGACTTGGCGATGACCGCGCGCACGCCGAGCAGCAGCGTGCCTTTGGCCGCCCAATCGCGCGACGAGCCGGTGCCGTATTCCGCGCCGGCGATGACGATGAGCGGCGTGCCTTCGTCTTTGTACTTCATGGCCGCGTCGTAGATCGAGAGCTGCGGCCCGTCGCTGCCGGACTTGCCGAGGAACTTCGACATGCCGCCTTCGACGCCCTGCAACATCAGGTTCTTGAGGCGGATGTTGGCGAAGGTGCCGCGCATCATGACTTCGTGATTGCCGCGGCGCGCGCCGTAGGAGTTGAAGTCCTCGGGCTTGACGCCGTGCTCGGTCAGGTACTTCGCGGCCGGCGACTTCTTGGAGATCGAGCCGGCCGGCGAGATGTGATCGGTCGTGACCGAGTCGCCGAGCAGCGCGAGGCAGCGCGCGCCCGCGATGTCGACGCACCGGCGCCGGCGTCTTGTCGACCTCGAAGAACGGCGGATTGCGCACGTAGGTCGAGTCGGTCTCCCAGGCAAACGTCTGGCCGGTCGGCGACTGCAGCTTGCGCCACGACTCGTCGCCGTCGAACACCTTGCCGTACTCGCGCTTGTACTGCTCGGGCTGCACCGCGGCGCGCACGGCCTCTTTGACCTGCTCGTTCGTCGGCCAAATGTCGCGCAAGATAGACCTTGTTGCCGTCGCGATCGATGCCCGACCGGATCGTTCTGCGAGATCGATGTCCATGTCGCCCGCGATCGCGTAGGCGACGACCAGCATCGGCGACGCCAGGAAGTTCATGCGCACGAGCGCGTTGATGCGCCCTTCGAAGTTGCGATTGCCCGACAGCACGCTGGCGACGACGAGATCGCCCTTGGTCACCGCGTCCGAGATCGCGTCCGGCAGCGGGCCCGAGTTGCCGATGCAGGTCGTGCAGCCGTAGCCGACGAGGTGAAAGCCGAGCGCCTCGAGATACGGGCAAGACGCCGGCCTCTTTGAGATACTCGGTGACGACGCGCGAGCCCGGCGCCAGCGAGGTCTTGACCCACGGCTTCGTGGTCAAGCCCTTGGCGACGGCGTTCTTGGCGACGAGGCCGGCGCCGAGCATGACCGCCGGGTTCGACGTGTTGGTGCACGACGTGATCGCCGCGATGACGACGGCGCCGTGCTTGACCTCGAAGTCGACGTCGCCGACGGTGACGCGCTCGCAATGGAGCAGCTGGCCCAACCCCTCGCTCGGCTGCTGCACCGGCTGGTCGGCGCTGCCGCCTTCGGACAGCCAGCGCTGCACGCGCGCTTCGTCGGTGTGCGTGCCCTTCTCCACCATCTCGACGAGCGTCTTGCGGAACACGCTGCGCGTCTTGCCGAGCGGCACGCGATCCTGCGGCCGCTTCGGACCCGCCAGCGACGGCTCGACCGTGCCCAAGTCGAGCTCGAGCGTGTCGGAGAAGGTCGGCTCGACCATTCCCGCCGTGTGAAACAGCCCCTGCTCTTTGCAGTAGGCCTCGACGAGCTTGACCTGGTCGGGATCGCGCCCGCTGAAGGTCAGGTAGTCGAGCGTCTCTTTGTCGACGGGGAAGAAGCCCATCGTCGCGCCGTACTCGGGCGCCATGTTGGCGATGGTCGCGCGGTCGGGCAGCTGCAAGGACGCGATGCCGGGGCCGTAGAACTCGACGAACTTGCCGACGACGCCCTTCTTGCGCAGCATCTGCGTGACGGTGAGGACGACGTCGGTCGCGGTGGCGCCTTCGCGGACGTGGCCGTGCAGCTTGAAGCCGACGACCTGCGGAATCAGCATCGACACCGGCTGACCGAGCATGGCCGCCTCGGCCTCGATGCCGCCGACGCCCCAGCCGAGCACGCCGAGCGCGTTGATCATCGTCGTGTGCGAATCGGTGCCGACGAGCGTGTCGGGATAGACGAGCCCGCCTTCGCCGCGGAAGACGCCCTGCGCCAGATACTCGAGGTTGACCTGATGGCAGATGCCCATGCCCGGCGGCACGGCGCGGAAGTTGCGGAACGCCTGCTGACCCCAGCGCAGCAGCGAATAGCGCTCTTTATTGCGCAGGTATTCGAGATCGACGTTGATGCCGTAGCTCTTGTCGGTCGCGAACGAATCGACCTGCACCGAGTGATCGATGACGAGATCCATCGGCACCAGCGGGTTGATGCGATCGGGGTTGCCGCCGAGGCGCGTAATGGCGTCGCGCATCGCGGCCAGGTCGACGACCACGGGCACGCCGGTGAAGTCCTGCAACAGCACGCGCGCCGGACGGAAGGCGATCTCGCGATCGGGCTCGGCCTTCGGATCCCACTTCAAGAGCGACTCGACGTCCTCGCGCTTGACGGTGCGATCGTCCTCGAAGCGCAGGAGGTTCTCGAGCAGCACCTTGAGCGAGAACGGCAGTCGCTCCAGCTTGGCGCGGTCGGGCAGCGCCGACAGGCGAAACAGTTTGTAGGTGTGGTTGCCGACGGTGAGCGAGCCCTGGGTGCCGAAGCTGTTGGCCATGCGCTTCCTCTTAACGTTCAGTTCGCGAGCGTGCAAACAAGATTGGTTCAACCATTTCGCGCAGCCGAGATGCGCGAACGCGCGCCGCCAAGCTATCACAAGACGCCGGCCGCGTAAGCGCCATACACTGCTCGTGTTTGACGGTTACGCTAGACGCGCGCGATCGGCCGGGACGAGAGCGCGAAAAAGCGCCCGATCAGCCCGACGGCGACCGCGGTCAGGCCGAGCGACAGGCCCCACCACAAGCCGGGCGCGCCCCAGCCGAAGCCGAAGCCGAGCACGAGGGCGACCGGCAGCCCGAGCAGCCAGTGGCCGACGAGGTTGGCCCACAAAGGCGCGTGCGGATCGCCGGCGCCGCGCAGCGCGCCCGACGCGACCGCTTGCAGGCCGTCGCTGATCTCGAAGACGGCGCAGATGCGAATGAGCGGCACGGCGGCGCTGATGACGGCGTCGTCGTTGGTCAGGCCGTGGGCCAGCCAGGCGGGCACGCTGAAGAAGCCGGCGGCGGCCGTCATCATGAACACCGCCGACGTCGCGAGGCCAACGACGGCGGCGTGGCGGGCGGCGGGCGTGTCGCCGGCGCCGATGTGCATGCCGACGCGCACCGACGTCGCGGCGCCGATGCCGAGGGTGACGCAGAAGGTGACGCTGGCCATGGTGATGGCGACTTGGTGCGCGGCGGCGACGTCGGCGCCGAGGCGGCCGGTGAGCACGCCGACCAGCGAGAAGACGCCGACCTCGGCGACGATTTGCGCGCTCATCGGCGCGCCCAGCCGCAAGATGGCGCGCACGAGCGCACGGTCGAAGCGGCGGCGCAGCGGATCGGGCGGCGTGGCCGTCGCGGCGACGGCGCGCGCGAGCACGAGCACCATCGCCAGCGACGAGAACGTCGACGCCCACGCGGCGCCGGCGACGCCCAGGGCCGGCAGCCCGAGGCGCGGCAAGCCGAGGCGCGCAAGGCCGTCGTCGCCGTAAATGAGCAGATAATTGCCGACGAAATTGGCGATGTTGCCGTAGATCGTCGCGCTGACGATGGGCCGCGTCACGCCGTGCGCTTGCAGGTAGGAGCGCTGGGCGCTGAAGACGAGGAACGGCACGATGTTGAGCGAGCGCGCCCACAGATAGTCGCGCGCTTCGTGGCAGGTGGCCGGGTCGACGCCGAACGCCGGCAGCCACAGCGGCGTCACGGCGAAGAGGACGAGCAGCGGCAGCGAGATGCCGATGGCGACGCGCACGCCTTGCCACAGGAGGCGGCGCGTGCGGATGAATTCGCGGGCGCCATAGGCTTGCGCGACGGGCGCTTCGATGCCCATGACGGCGCCGAGGCCGAGACAGCTGATGGTGAAGAAGATGCCGTTGCCGATGCCGACGCCGGCCAGCGAGGGCGCGCCGAGGCGGCCGACCATCGCGGTGTCGACGACGCTCATGAATTGGTTGCCGGCGTAGCCGAGGATGAGCGGCGCCGAGAGCTGGAGCAGCGCGCGCAGCTCGCCGTCGCGGTCGCGCATGCCGGGCACTCTACGGCCGCGCCGCGCGCCTGTCCACGGCGACGGCGGCGGCGTCACGCGCGGCGAGATCGCGAGCGGTCAAACCGCTTCGAAGGCGACGTTGCGATGGCCGAAGTCGAAGCGGTCGCCATGCAGCAGCTCGACCAGAATCTCCAGCGACTCGACGACGCGCGGGCCGGGGCGATTGAAGTATTGGTTGCCGTCGGCGACGAAGACGCGGCCGTGGCGAACGGCCGACAGCCGCGACCACGCGGGCTCGCGCTGCAGCAAGGGAAGGTCGCGACGCGCGCGCTCGAGGTCCCAGCCGCACGGGACGACGAGGATGACGTCGGGATCGCGCGCCACGAGCTCGGCGAACGAGAGCCACGGCGAGTGCGCGCCGGCGACGCCGAACAGGTTGTCGCCGCCGGCCAGCTCCACCAGCGTCGGCATCCAGTTGCCGCCGGCCATGAGCGGCGTCACCCACTCGATGGTCGCCACCGTCGGCCGTCGCGCGACGGCGCCGACGCGGGCGCCGATCGCCGCCAGGCGCGACTGCAGCGCGGCCACCAGCGCCCGACCGCGCTCGGCCACGTCCAGCGCGTCGGCGACGCGGCCGATGTCACGCCAAATGTCGTCGAGCGAATTGGGCGCGAGCGAGACGATGCGCGGCCGCGAGCCGACCATCCGGCAGACGGCCGCCTCCACGTCGCGCGTCGTGACCGCGCACACGTCGCACTGGGCCTGCGTGACGATGAGGTCCGGCGCCAGCGTGTCGAGCAGCGCCGCGTCGACGCGATAGATCGACAACCCTTCGGCGACGATGGCTTTGATCCGCTCGTCGATCTGGTAGCTGCTGCCGTCGAGCGCGAATTTGGGCGCGGTCAGCGACGGCAGGCTGCGCACGTCAGCCGGGAAGTCACACTCGTGCGAGCGACCGACGAGGAGGCTCGCGTCCGCCGAGCGCGCAGACAATCTCGGTGGACGCCGGCAGCAACGAGACGACGCGCATCCCGCTGATTTAGCACGCGCCTTGCCGCAATGGGTCGCACGCGGCGCGCCGCCGGCGATCCGGCGAGCGCGAAGCCCGCGGGCGACTACGCGTAGCCTTGCGCCTGCAGCGAGAACAGGTGCGCGTAGCGCGCGCCGGCGGCGACGAGCTCGGCGTGCGAGCCGTCCTCGGCCACGCGCCCGCCTTCGAGGACGAGGATGCGATCGGCCATGCGCACCGTCGAGAAGCGGTGCGAGATGAGGAACGTCGTGCGCCCCGCGGCCAGCGTGCGGAAGCGCTCGAAGATGGCGTGCTCGGCCTCGGCGTCGAGCGCGGCCGTCGGCTCGTCGAGGACGAGGATGTCGGCCTCCTCGCGCATGAACGCGCGCGCGAGCGCGATCTTCTGCCACTGCCCGCCCGACAGCTCGACGCCGTCGTGCGCCCACTTGCCGAGCTTCGTGCCGAGCCCTTCGGCGAGGCCGGCGACGACCTCGTCGGCGCCGCCGCGCTCGGCCGCGCGCGTCGATGCGCGGCTCCTCGGTCAGGTGCGGCAGCGAGCCGACGCCGACGTTATCGCGCACGTCGAACTGGTACTCGTTGAAGTCCTGGAAGATGACGGCGACGCGCGCGCGCAGCTTATCGATGTCCCAGTCGCGCAAATCGACGCCGTCGATGAGGACGCGGCCCTCGGTCGGCTCGTAAAGGCGCGTCAGCAGCTTGATGAGCGTCGTTTTGCCGGCGCCGTTCGCGCCCGACCAGCGCCACCGACTGCCCGCGCGGAACGAAGAAGCTGATATGTCGCAGCGCCCATTTCTCGACCGAATGACCATTCTCGCTCGGCGCCATCGGATAACGAAAGCCGACGTCATCGAAGCGAATGCCGGCCTCGCCTGCCGTCGCTGGATACTTCGGCGGCCCGATCGCGGAATCGGGCGTAACCGCGATCGAAAGATATTCGAACAGGTTCGACATATATAACGTGTCTTCGTACATTCCACCGATGGCGCCCAATACCGACTGAAACGCCTGTTGACCTTGGCGGAAGGCGACGACATAGAGCGTCAGGTTGCCGAGCGTAATCTTTGCCGTCGCTGCGGCCAGCGCCATGCCGGCATAACAGAGGTAGAACGCCGCCGTACCCAATAACGACAATAACAAGGCCCAACCGGCGCGTTTCCCGGCCAGCGATTGATCTTCCTGAAATATCTTTTCGGCGAGCGCGCGATAGCGTCCGAGCAGCGTCGGTCCGAGGTTGAAGAGCTTGACCTCTTTGACGTGACCGTCGTTCGACAGCACGTATTCGAGATAATTGAGCTGCCGCGCCTCGGGCGAGCGCCAGTTGCGCAGCCGGAACGCCGAGCGCGAGAACCACATCTCGACCGCCGCCGCCGGCACCGACGCCGCGAACAGCGCCAGCGCCGCCCAGCGCGAATAACGCAGAATCAGCGCCAAATAGCCGATGAGCGTCAGCGAGTTCTGCACCAGCTGAAAGCCTTCGGTGACGACGCTGACCGGGCGAAACGAGGCTTCGCGGCGCGCTTTGACGAGGCTGTCGTAGAAGCGGCCATCTTCGAAATGGCGCAGCTCGAGCGTGAGCGCCTTTTCCAGGATGCGCACGTTGATGTCGACGGCGAGGCGGGCGCCGAGCAGCGAGCGCACGAAGGCGAGCCCGCGCTGCGTGAGCGCTTGCGCGGCGACGATGGCGAGCTCGATGATGACCCAGTGCATCGTCTTCGGCGTCGAAAGGGCGACGACGGCGTCGACGATCCCCTTGCCGGCGTAGGCGATGCCGAGCGGCAGCACGGCGGAGACGAGCGTCAGGCCGGCGAGAATGAGCGTCAGGCCCGGTGACGAGTGCCAGACGAGGATCAGCGTTCGCCAGGTCAGCCGCATGCCGTCGACGGCTTGGCGGCGCGCGCGCGTGAACGTGAACGGCGGGCGGTTCGTCGTGGCGGTGAAGCGCGGCGGCGGCATCGGACAGAAGCTAAGTCGCGGCGACGGCGGTTGCCAGCCAGATCGGCGGCCCGACGCGCGATGACGCCGACCGCGGCCCGCCGACTCGCGACCGATTCGCTCGCCGGCGGCGCATCGTCGACCGTCGCATCGCTCGATCCGATGATGCTATGGTTCGGCGCCATGTCGCGCCAAGCCGCTGCACGCGTCGCCCCGCGGCCAGCCGAGAATGACGCGAGCCGCTGGCGCGATCTGGCCTGCGTCGCCGGTGTCGTCCTCGTGCTCGCGGCCTTGCTGGAGCCGCTGCTGCGCGGACACATGGCGCCCAAATGGGATGCGGCCGAGCAGTTCACCCCCTACTACAGCCTCGTCGCCGATTACGCGCGACTCGGGCGGCTGGCGACCTGGAACCCGTGGACCGACGGCGGCATGCCGATCTTCATCGAGCCCCAGTCGGGCGCGCTGTCGCCGCTGACGGTCCTGTGCGGTCTCGTCTTCGGCCCAGGCGAAGCGGGCTATCGATATTATTGGTGCACGCTGTGGATCCTGGCGGCGATCGGGATGTTCCTGCTCGCCCGCCAGCTGCGTGCCCCACGCGCGGCGGCGGTCGCGCTCGGTCTCGGCTACGCGCTGTCGGGCCCGTTCTGCGGCAACGCCGAGCACGTCGCGTGGGTCTACGCGAGCGCGCTCCTGCCTTTCATCATCTGGCGCTGGGACGTCACGCTGACCACCGGCCGCACCACGGCGGCGCTGCAAGCCGGCGCGCTCTTCGGTCTGGGCGCGCTCGGCGGCTATCCCGGTCTCGTCTTCGCGACGGCGGGGTTCAGCGTGCTGTGGCTCGCCTGCCGCTGGCTCGACGGCTCGCTCCAGCTCACGCCGCGCGCCTGGCTGCTCGCGGCCATCGTCGGCGTCGTCGTCGCCTCGCCGCTCTATGCCAGCTTTGCCTTCGACGGCAGAGGCTTCTCCGAGCGCGTGAGCGAGCTCGATCGCGGCAGCGCCATCGGCAACAACGCGCTCGCGGTCGGCGCTCTGTGGACCCTTTTGAGCCCGTCGTTTCCCATCGCCAAGTTCGCCCACCGCGATCTCTGGCCGCACACCGACATCTCGTCCGTCAGCCTCTTTTTCGGCTTGGTTCCGCTGGCGCTGGCCCTGTTCGCGATCGTCTCACCGGAGCGCCGGCGTTGGCGATTGGCGCTGACCGGCTTGGCGCTGGCCAGCTTCGTCACCGCCTGCAGCAGCACCTTTCCAGTGCGCGGCTGGCTTTACGACTTGCTGCCGCCGTTCCGCTATTTTCAACAGTCGAGCCTGTTCCGCGTCTTCGCCGTCCTCACACTCTGCGCGCTCGGCGCCGAGAGCGCACGTGCGTTGGGCGCAGGCGTCGACTTCCGTAAACGTGTGGTGCCGCTGTCGCTCGCCTTCGCGCTGCTGGTCCCGCTCGGCTACTACTATTTCCAGCGGCGAATCCTCGGCGACGAGCCCGATCCCGTCGCGCTCACGCAATGCTGTGTCACCCCGCTGCTGCTCCTTCTGGCGACCGCGCTCCCGTCGGCACGACCGGGGATCGCCCGTTCGCTGGCGCTGGCCCTCTTCGTCGTCGCCGTGCTGCTCGACGGCTATTGGACCTTTCGCCTTTCGCAACGGACCATCGGCGACGACACCGGCTGGGTCTTGCAGAAGTGGCGCGACCTCGATCGAGCGCACGTCGAGAGCCTCGAGTTGCACGGTTTTCAGCGGACGATCGGACGCGGCAGGAACAACGACAACCTCTTGGTGAAGCAGCCCGAGCTGCACAACTATTCGGCGTTGCACAACGGCTTTCACCTCGACCTGCGGGCCCTGCCGACGGCGGAGTCGATGGTGACGGGGGCTCATCGCGTCTGGTTCGCGCCCACTGCGCCCGAGCTGCCGCTCACGAACCGTACGCTGCAGGACCTCGGGGCCGAGCTCGAGCGCCGGCACACGGCCGGCTTCGTCGTTCATTCGCGACAGGCGATGCTGGGGACGCCGGCGCCTGCGTCCCAGCCGCCGCTGACGACGTCGCTCTTGCCGACGGCTACGGAAGCGCCGGTGCGGCTCGCGCGCTACGACGCGACGCACCTGGTCTTCGATTGGCAAGCGCCGACGAACGGCTGGCTCTTCGTCGGCGACCGCTGGGCGCGCGGCTGGGAAGCGCGCGTCAACGGCAAACCGACCGAGCTCGACGGCGCCAACCTCGTCTTCCGCGCCGTCGCCGTCCCGGCCGGTCCGATTCATGTCGAGATGACCTATCGGCCAAAGCTCCTATGGCTGGTGGCGCTGAGTTGGCCGGCCTGCCTCTTCGGGCTCTTGTCGGGCCTGTGGCCGCTCGTCCGGCGGCGAGCGCGGGCCAAACCGACGACGGCGACCTGAGCGCCGACGACACGGCTGGCGCGCCAGACGTCGAGCGCATCGACGCCATCAGCCGCCGGAGGCCGTCACGCCTCCGCTTTCGGAGCCGGGCAGCGGCCGGGTGGCACCCTCGTCGACGAACTGGATGACCTCGGCCAGCGGCGCCTCGGCGTCGGCGGGCGTGCTGTTGACGCGCCAGGGCATCGTCTCCGGGTTCATGTCGCCGGCCGTGAAGTGCCAGCCCGCCGTCGACGGCTGGAATAGATCGCTGCCGCCCATGAGCACGAACGGATCGGAGTGCCGCCCCGGCAGGAAACCGAGCCGCAGCAGCGGCCGCGCGTAGGGCCCATCGAGGTTGCAGCGGATCATGATGCGCCCGACGCGCCGCTCGGCCAGGTGCGCGACCAGCGCCGCCATCGCGCGGCGCAAGAGCGTGCCGTCGAGCGGCAGGAGGTGGTCGACGACGAGGGCGCCGCGCGACGACAGCTCCACCGCCGCCCAACCGACGAGCTGCCGCCCCAGCTCGATGGCGATCAGCTCCTGCGGCGCCACCGGGTTCTCCAGGTAGCGCCATCGCAAGACGGCCGCGTCGCGTCGCCCGACCACGGCCAGCTGCGCGGCCAGCCGCAGCCACAGGTTGTCGAAGCTGCTGCCGTCGATCGTCGTCAGCGGCCGCGCCGTGAGCGCGCCCGAGCCGCCGAGCAAGAGACGCCGCGTCGCGCACAGCAGTCGATCGATCATCCAGCCGCCGGTCAGGTGGCGCGTGTAGTCGGCGTGGCCGTGGCGGAAGAGCAGCTCGGCGCCGCGCGCATCGAGCGGCAAGCCGAGGTAGCGCAGCCCGCCGATGACGCGGCCGCCGGCGCGCACGAGCTGGCGCACGTTGGCCGGCGTCGGCGTGCCGGCGATGAAGCGATAGGGCACGTCGCCGCGCAGCATGGCCGCGTGCGCGTGCTGGTGCATGCGCAGCGCGAGGCCGCGGCGACGGTGGCGCGGCGGCACGAAGGCGTCGAAGCCGACGCCGCCGGCGACGACCAGCCCCTGCACCGCATAATCGCGCGCGAAGATCGACGTGAAGCCGAGGATCTCGTCGCCGACCGGATCGACGGCCAGCCACATGCGCGCCGGTCCTTGCGGGTTACGCCGGTAGATCCAGTCGTAGCGACGGCGCGCGTCGCCGGCGGTCACGTGGCGCGACAGAAGCGCGATGACGCGCTCGTCGTCGCTCGGCTCGGCCACGCGGACGTGCGCCCCGTGGTCGGCGATCAGAGCCCGTTCGGTTTGCATCGGGGCCTCCAAATCGGACATGGGGCCACGCGCGACCTATGCAAGACGCCGGCGAAAAGCAGGGACGCCACCTGAATGCAAGAATGATTCGGCCTACGCCGACGACCGGATGGTCGAGCGCGTCGATGCCGCAGTCAGATTCAGGCTCGGTGACAACGACCGAGCCGGCAGGTTGGTTTCACTCGAGCCAGAGCAGCAGGTCGCCGTCGTCCGCCGAGCTCAGCGCGCGCTCGGCTGGAGCGCCGGCAGCCGGCCTACGCTCGACGAAGCCCATGCGACGCAGCAGCCGCAGCGAGCGCTCGTTGTCGGGCCGCACGGCAGCCCACAGCTCGGTGACACCGAACTGCTGGCGCAGCTGATCGCGTAGCCAACTGACCGCTTCGCTCGCGAGACCATGACCCCAAAAAGCTGGGCCAAACAGATAGGCGATCTCCGCCCAAGTGCCATGCACGGTCGCTTCGAGCCGGCCGCAATAGACGCTGCCATCGATGACGCGAACCGCGTAGTTGACCCAGCGTTCCGCGCCCGCTTCGGAGCTCGGTCCGGCCGCGCGCCGGGCGAACTCGGCGGCCATCTGCTCGACGCTGGTGGAGTCGGGCGGACCAATGTGGTGCCAGACACGCGCATCGCTCAGCGGCCCGAACAGCTCAGCGGAATGATCGGCGCGCAGCGGCTCGTAGGCGAGTCGGCTACTCACCAACGCACCGTAGCACGCGAGAGCGAGCTCGCGGGACAGGCTCACGCCGTAACCACCCGCGATGACGTGGAAAATGGGTGCTCCGGAATCGAACCAAGCGGATTCTCAACGGGTAATGAGTGTCACGTTTCGGCTTGAGCGACCGCGGACAAAACGCCCGCGATCGACAGTGTTTTCGGCAAGCGATCGAAGTCGCGCATCGACACAACGTGCCGGCCGACGCAGTTCGCGAATGGCTCGATCGAGAGCCTCTTACGCCGAAGGAAAAATCGGAGCGATTCGCCGAGCTCTGTCAGCGACTGGAGCGCAGAGCGGAACAGTCACAGCCCTAGCCGCTCTTTTCTTTCTCCTGCGACGGTGCAGACGAATCAACTCCTCAGCTCGCGGATAGGCTCTCTATCTTGAAGCCGCTGAGCCGTCGTGGCTCCCGTTCGATCGCAAGCGACGCACGAGAGGGCAAAGGCTGAGGCCGCGCCGTCAGCGGCGCTGTCAGAATCTGGCGTGACGGCGATCAAACGGCGACGATTTGCTGACGGTCGCCGACGGCGGCGTGCGGACTTGGTGCTGGCGCGCAAGCTGCACCAGCGGCGGGCATGTATCGCAACCTCGTATGCGCGCTGCTGTTGACGTACGCCGGCTGCGGCGGACCGACGCTGCTGCCGGCGCCGTGCACCGGCGTGCAGCTGGAGGCCGGCATCGCCTCCGGCAGCGACGGCACCTTCGTCATGGCCGCCGAGCAGCTGCCCGCCGGTAGCTTCCTGCGCCACTTCGACGGCTCCGGCCAGCCGCTGACGCAGCTGCAGCTGCCGTCGCCCACCGGCAACGCGACCTTCGGCGACATCGGCTACGAGGGCCTGTATGCCGGTGGCAGCGCGCTCTTTGCCGTCGACTTCGAGGGCGGCGTCAGCATCTGGGACGACAGTGGCTTTCGCTCGTCGGTCACGGCGCCCATCGCGTGCACGCCGCCCACCGGCTACCCGACGTGGTTTGCCGTCGAAGGCGACCGCCTGCGCATCTACGGCAAGGACGAAGCCGAGCATCTTTGCACCTATCGCGTCGACGGCAACGGTGTCACCGACGATGCGCACATCTTCGACAACGGCGAGTACGGCTTCGCCGTGCAGACGGTCGCCGGCGGCGGCTTCGTCGTCAACGCCACCGAAGGCATCATCCTCTACGACGCCAACGGCGTGCGCCTCTGGACTCACGCCGGCGCCTTCGGGCAGGTCACTGCCGTCGGCGGGCAGATTTACGCGCTGTCGGTGCCCCCCTCCGGATCGAGCGGCGCGATCAACCTGGTGCTGGTGGGCGCCGGCGGCCAGGGCGAGACCGTGCTCACGAGCTCGACCGTGGGCAGCGACCAGGACGTTCAGGCCAACGTCTTCGCCGCGCTCGCCGACGGCACGCTGGTGGTCGAGTTGGAGACCCGCTACGCCGAGACGCACGAGGTCGTCCACGTCGACGCGACCGGCGCCGTCACGCGTCAGCCGGTGGCGGCGCTGAACGGGCAGGCGGCATTGTCGGCGGCCGTCGGCGCCGACTACGTGCTGCTGCAGACGAAGCAGGGGCTGTACGCGCTCGACCCTGACGGCGCCGTGCGCTGGCAGGTGGGGGCGGTCATCGGCAGCGCCATCGCCAGCGACGGCGGCGTGGTCGCCGTGAGCAGCACGGCGCTCGATGCCTGCCGCGCCGCCTTGACCCTCGACCACTACGACGCCCAAGGCAATCACACCTGGACCTGGAGCGCGCGATGACCCTGCTGCGTTCGACCGTCGTCGCGAGCCTGCTGGTGCTGGGCGGCTGCGACCTCGGCGCCACCGACAGCGACGATGGCATCGATGGGGTCGTCGCCCTGAGCAGCCTGGCCAACGGCGGCGCCGAAGTGTGCGCCACCTACGAGCACGAGCATCTCGTCCCCGACGAGAGCCCGGTCGTAACCCGCCGCTGGCGGCGCATCGAGCTCGACGCCCAGGGCCACGCGCAGGATCGCGACGGCGACTGCAGCGCCGCCGGCACCGTCGACCCGAGCCACATCGCGCTGGCCGACGGCGGCTTCGTCGCGCTCACGCCGCTCGACGCCCAGCTCACGCGCTTCGACGCCGGCGGCGCGACCGTGTGGAGCGTGCCGTCGCCTTTCGGCACGCTGGAGGCGGCCGTCGAGAGCAGCGACGGCAACCTGCTGCTCGCCGGCGGGCCGGAAGTGGCGCGGCTGGCGCTCAGCGACGGCAGCGTCAGCTGGGTCGTCGCGCTGCGCTAACCCCTCGACCAGCGCGTCGCACCAAAATCTCGGCCCGCATGTCCGCGGAGGCCGCATCGAGTTGGTGGGCACTCGAAAAGGGGCCAAGCTCCGAATCAGCAGCGGCCTCGGCGCCGCTTGCGTTCATCGAACCGCCCACACCTCTCGTGGTGCTCGCGCCCATGCGACAATTGGATGAGCCCTTCGGCCACCGCCGTCACGACGGGGTTCCTCGAACGCTCAGGTATCGACGACCGGCATCGCCGGCCGGCCTACATTCCAACGAGGAGGAGCGGATGGCGACGCTTGTACGGCGTGCGAGCGATTGGCTGAGGGGGCGCCTTCGCGCGTTCGTCGAATGGCCCTGTCAGACCGAGCTGGCGACGCTGCGCGAACAGTGGCGCGAGATCGAGGCCGTCCTCGACGCCGTCGACGACCAGATCGTGCTCACCGACCCCGACGGCCGCGTGCGCTTCGCCAACCGAGCGCTGGCCGCGGAAGTGTACGAGCTCACCGGCCTCGAGGCGAACGAGATGGTGGGCAAGCTGCCGACCGAGCTCGGCCTGTCCGACGAGCTTCAGCGCATCATCAACGAGCAGCACGTCAGCGTCAACGCGACGCGGGCGGCGGTGACGACCGAGGTCGCCGTGCCGCTGCGCAGCGGGCTGCGCTGGCAGGAGCAGAAGGTGAGCCCCGTCTTCCACGACGGACGGATGTCGGCGCACGTGATGGTCGGGCGCGACATCGACGAGCGCAAGCGGGCGCAGCGACGGCTGGAGCTGCTCTCCAAAGTGAGCACGCTGGTCGGTAGCGTCGATCTCGCCGAGCTGCTGCCGGCCATCACGCAGCTGGCGATCCCCGAGCTGGCCGACTGGTCGGTGGTCGACGACTGCGGCGACGGGCTGATGCGTCGCCTCTACGTGGCGCAGCGCGATCCCGACAAGGCGGCCGTGGCGGCGGCGCTGCAGCGCTTCGCGCCCTGGCCCGAGCGCGACAGCTGGCGGGAGCTGCTGGCCGGACGTCCGCTGCTCCTGCCCGACGTCACCGACGAGCTATTGCAGATCAACGCCGCCGACTCCGAGCACCTGGCGCTGTTGCGGCAGCTCGGAATCCTCTCGGCGCTGGCGGTGCCGCTGCGCGTTCGTGACAAGACGGTCGCGGTGATGACGTTCGCCACCACCGTCGAGTCGGGCCGTCGCTACGGCGCCGATGACCTGGCGCTGGCCGAGGAGCTGGCGCGGCGAGCGGCCAGCATCGTCGATCGCGCCCGCTTGCACCGGGAGCTGCAGGCGAGCGAGGCGCGCTTTCGCATCGCTCTCGCCGCGGGGCGCGCCACGGTCTTCGAGCAGGACGAGGAGCTGCGCTATCGCTGGCTGCACAACTTCGCCGTCAAAGGCGACTACATCGGCAAGGGGCACGCCGATATCTTCCACCGCGAAGAGGCCGAGCAGCTCACCGCGCTCAAGCGGCACGTGCTCGACACCGGCGAGCAGCTGCGCACGGAGGTGGTGCTGACGGTCAACGGCGAACGGCGGGTGTTTCGCGAGGCGATCGATCCGCTGCGCGACGACTGCGGCGCCATCGTCGGCGTCATCGGCGCCGCCACCGACATCACCGACGAGAAGCGGGTGCAGCAGGAGCTGGAGCGCGCGGTCAGCTTTCGCGAGAAGCTCATGGGCATCCTCGGGCACGACTTGCGCAACCCGCTCAGCGCCGTTCTGGCCGGCGCCGGGCTGTTGCAGCGCCGTCAGGATCTGGCGCCGCCGGCGCGCGCGACCGTCGACCGCATGGTCCGCGCGGCGCAACGAATGGCGGAGATGATCCGCACGCTGCTCGATTTCACGCAGGTACGCTTCCACGGCAGCCTGCCGGTCTCGCCGGCGCCGACCGATCTGGCCGAAGTGGCGCACGCCATCGTCGACGAGCTGCGCGGCGCCGCGCCGGAGCGCACCATCGACCTGATCGTGCACGGCGACGCGCGCGGCCAATGGGACTCGGCGCGGCTGAGCGAGGTCCTGTCGAATTTGGTCGGCAACGCGCTCACGCACGGCGCCGCGTCTGAGCGCGTGATCGTCGCGGTCGACGGCAGCGCCGGCGAGGTGTGGCTGCGCGTGCACAACGGCGGCGCCCCGATCGCGCCCGAGCTGCAGGCCACGCTGTTCGAGCCGTTCCGTCGCGGCGCCGCGGAAGAGGGCGCATCGGCAGCGCCCGGCTTGGGGCTCGGCTTGTACATCGTGCGGCAGATCGTGCTCGCGCACGGTGGCGCCGTCACCGTCGATTCGACGCCTGCGGAGGGCACGACGTTCATCGTGCGGCTGCCGCGCGCGCCCAGCGCCGCCAACTCGCTTCCGGCCGCCCTCCGATCGAATGAGAACGAAGTCCCGTTGTAAAGAGACTCAGCGGCGATCCACGATCGAGAAGCGGCGATCATCGAGCACGCCTGGGCGCGCTGCACCGGCTGATCTCGTGAGGATGAGGCCATATCCGCGAGCTGCGGCCGCGATCGATTCGGCTGTGCGAGCGCGGTGGCTGAGCACACGCGCCATGTGCCGTAGCGCAAGCGACGCGACGGGTTGACGGTATTGACCGGCGCCAAGTACAAAGAGGCATGATCGCCCGTCTTTTTTTCGTCTTGTTTCTACCGATCGCCGCGTGCGCGCACGCGCCGGTGCCGACCTCGACCGACGTTGTCAGCATCGTCAAGCGCAAGGCCTCTTTCGAGCTTGGTTGCGCCGAGGATCGGCTCAAGGTGGTCAGCCTCAACTCCGAACAATTGCTACAGGTCGGTAGCTCCTCTGCCCTGACTGGCGAATATGGGGTTGAAGGGTGCGGCAAACGGGCAAGTTACAAAGGGTCCTGTACCAACATGAACGGTCAGCAAAGTTGCCAAGCCGACCAGTCCAGCCAGCCCATTTCGTCGGATCGAGCTCCCGCTCAGCAGCCTTGAGGTAAGCATTCACCGACGATAGCTGTTGGTTCCTGTCGCCCGGCCCGATTGCGCCCGCTGCGGCGAGGCCGCGATCGAGTGCCGCTTGCGGTGGCACGGCGTCGGGAAACGCGCTCATGTCGACGGCTGGCTGTCCTCGGCAATACGCGCCGCGAAGTGGCCGCAATGCCGCCTGCGCGATTGGGTGTCAGCGCGAGCGACCGTTCAAGACGAGATGGGCGGCAAGCGCGACGACGAATCCATTAGACGAACGTCTCCGGCCCTAACCGTATTTGAAGTCCGGTTTGCTTTGTCCAACCTCGATGATGTAACCGTCGGGATCGCGGATGTAGCAGCGCCACTCGCCGTACTTATCGAGTGGCTCCGTGATGAACTCCGCGCCGCGACTTCTCCATAGCTTGTAGCAAGCTTGAATATCCGCGACTCGGAAGTTCAAGAAGCTGCTGAGGTGAGTCGGGTCGGGGACGCTGAGTGTCACCGTCGGCTTGTCCGGTGTCGGCCCGCCCCCGACGTTCAAGATCATCCAGATATTCGCGAGCTGGAGATATCCAGGCGCATTGCCGTCGCCTAGGCTCAGCACGCGAGCGCCGAACACCTTCTCGTAATAGCGCGCCGATCGTTCGATGTCGGCCACGCTAAGAAAATGCGCGATGCTAATCCCCTGGCGCGGGGGCATCTCATAGCTCTTCTGATCGATCTCGACGCCGCTCATTGACGACCTCCAATTCGATATCGAGCCCGTTCGCTGATTAAACACGCCCGACGGCCGCGCAAGGAGCACCTCGGCGAATCAGTCGGAGGACGTCGGCCGCGCGCGTCGTGGGGTCACGTCGAGGTCGACAAGGCGCACACGGGCGCGTGCGCGACCGAGTTGCGGTTCACGGGTACGAGTTGCGCGACCACCGCCGACTGCCGACACACCTACGGCGCCGACTCGTTGTGCATCGACCCAGGCAGGACGATTTCGGCCTGCCCAGTTGCGCCTCACCAGCGCAGCTGCGCCGACAGCCCGGCGGAGGCGGGTCCGACGTCGACGTCGAGCTGCCAGCGCCGCTCGTGGATGTCGGCCAGCTCGGCTGCGGCCACCACGGCCAAGAGTGCACCGATGACCTGCACATTGCCGGAGGAGAAGAGCCGCGAGTTGTTCTCCCGCTCGAAGTTGCGCGCGCCGGAGGCGAAGGCGCCGACGATGGGCAGACTATCGACGGCGCGCACGCTGCCGGGAAGCGAAAAGGCGTAGGCCGTCCCGGCGACATAGGCCGGGACGAAGAGCGTCAGGCCGACCATCAGCAGCGCGAGCGCCGTGTGCTCTTCGGCCTTGAGCGCGCCCAAGGCGCAGGCACACGGGCAGCAAGGCGGCGCTTCGAGCACCGGCGGCGGTAGCGGCGCGCAGTCGTTAGGTGCGGCGCTGACACGATGTGCGGTCGTGACCAGCAAGAGCGTCGCCAATGCGAGGCGGTTGGTCGTGCACATGGTCACCTCTCTTCGCTGGCCCATGTGCGCACGGCGATCGCGTTGGCCATCGGCCGGCTACCTTATTGGTAAGCGTTCGGGCGAACGCCGTCGTGGCGGCGGCTGCGAGAGCGAGCGCGCAGCGACGAGACGGCCTCTCTTCCTGACTTAGCCCGGCGAAGTGATGCGCCTGGCGGAAGCGCGCCAAGGCCAGCGTAGGATGTGCTGATGCCGGCACGACTCAGCGTCGCCCTTTACCTCCTTTTCGCCAGCGCGCGGGCGCTGGCCGACGTCAGCGTGCCCGCCAGCGCCAGCGACGGCGTCCTGGCCGTCACGGCGTTGCGCGGGCCGTTCGTCTCCATCGAGGCCTATTGCGAGCAGAGCCGGCGCGAGGAGGACAACGTGGTCGACTGCACGGTGGCGCGACGCCGCGCGCGCACCGCCGCCATCGTCATCCGCTGGGGCGGCCACCAGCGCCACGTCGACCTCGCCATCGAGGACGGTGCCGGCTGGTGGATCGACGAGGGCATTCTGTACGACAGCAACCGCGGTCGCGGCAGCTTCGTCATCGAGGCGCTGAGCGATGAAACGGGCAGCGCGCGCCTGCGTGCAGTGGAGGCAGATTGGTGGAAGCCGATCACCGACGCGGAGCTCAATCGCTTCGACCACGACATCTATTACTGCTTCGCCCTCGAGGTGCGCTGCTGGGAGCGGCCGAGCGGGCCGGTGTGCAGCGTGCCGCTGCCGGTGGCCGGGCGGCGCGACTGCGGCCTCGGCGACGAGCGCGACGAGAAAACCTTCGTCACCGGCCATTGGGACTGGGAACAGCAGATTCGTGACTCCGCCGACGGCCGCTCGGTCGAGTTCCACCGTCGCTCGTGGCATCACTTCCCGGCCAACTCACACGGCTACGACTCGTGGTTCGAGCAGATGACGAGCCTCGCGCGCACGCTTGCCGACACGCACCGCCGCATTGACGTCACGTCTCGCTGAAACAGCCAAGCCGCCGCACCGATCGCATAGAATCAGCCCTGTGGCTGCGAAAGAGGAACTGTCGCCGGCCTTGCCCGAAGAGCTCGAGCGCCTACGCACCGAGTACGATCGGCTGCCCGTGCACGATCGGTCGTCATGTCGGGATCGCGCTACTGCAGGTGCGAGGTCCAGCCGAGGTCGCCATCCTCGGTCAGCTTGACCAGGATGAACCCGCTGATGAGCGCTCCGTCGGTGGGCTGCAGCGGCTCACCGCCGAGGACGAAGGCTGACGCGCCGTCGGTGGTGCTCGCGACGACGTAGGAGATGGGCAACGCGCGCAGCCAGAGCTCGTTGCCCTGCCCGTCGATCCGCTGCACCGTTTGCGGACTGGTCTGGCTCTGGTCGCCCGTCGGTCGCATCAGCTCCAGGTGGCTGCCGTCGGCGAAGTCGAGCAGGCCCACACCAGCGGGCACCCCCGTCAGGCCCGCCAGATCGTCGTCGGAACGGACGTGGCCGTCGTCGTCGATGCTGACACGCTCGAAGGTGGAGGTGTCTTTCTCGGCCAAGCCGTCGTAGCTCGGACGCACGCCGGAGACGATGACGCCCCCGCCGTCGCGCGGGTCGAGGCGCGAGATCTCGAGTGCGGGTTTGCTGCAGCCTACGGCGGCGGCGGCCGTGAGCAGCAGCGCCAATGTCAGCGAATCGGACATGCCGGCCGCTTGTGCAATGGCCGGACCGCGCCCGCTCGTCGCCGCAAATCGCTGCTGCGCCAGGCGTTGGCCGACAGCGTCTGACCGCGACCGCCCAGCAGCCGGTCAGCTGTTCGGAGGGGTACCCATGCGCAGCACGAACGGGTACGAGACGATGACGCTGCCACCACCGTTAGGCGCTGGAAAACGCCACGTCAACATATGGTTTGTGATGCACTGCTCCACTGACTGATCCGGCGGCACGGTAGTCTCGATGACAACGGCTCTCTTCACGCTGCCGCTGGGCGCGATCTCGAACTGGGTGACGATGCGCGATTCCCAGGCGCCGATTGCTAGACGTTGCTCGAAACAAGCGCGGACTTCACCAAGATGTGTACGAATGACTTGCTGGATCGTTTCCTTCAATAAGGAACCGCCTTTTACCGCCGTGGATTGGTCGAGAGGCGGCCTCGGGATTGTTTCCTTTGGAAAAGACCCCTTCGATTCGTCGACAGGCGCGCTGGCTACCTGCTCGACTGTTTTCGGTGGCAAGGAGCGGTGCGTGGCCGTCGTTGAGGCGTGGCACCCCAGCAAGAAGAAGCTCGTCAACCAGATCGCACGCACGCTCGCACCGTAATCCAGCGCTACATCTGGCCGCAATAGCGGACCTGAGCAGCCTCGAACCGTAACCATAGAGAGGCACCACCAAGGGCACCTGTGCCCTCGGTGGACTCTCACGTAGGTCCCCGCCGTTGCCGAAGTCGTCCGCCTCGAAGTCCCCCCGCAAACAGCTGTCCGGTCATCAAAAGCGTCAGCGTGCGATCCCAAAGGCTGCCCAGAAGCTGGCCGCCCAAATGGATGGTGATGCTGCCCGCGATTGGCTCCAGCTCGCCGCCGCAGCCCCGCGAAGAGGGTGCCGCCGAAGCCACGAGCGCGAAGGAGCTGGTCACGCTCCGTGCTGCGCTGAAGCTGGCACGCCGGAAGGGCTTATGGCTAGGCGACGTCGCTGGTGTCGTTCCGATCGCCTTCTCAGCGGAGTACAAGCCAGAGACGCGCTTCCTGACGCGCGACGAACTCGGCAAGCTCCTCGCTGAGCTGCAGCCCGACCGCGCCGCGCGTGTCGCCTTCATCGTGGCCACGAGCGCATCTTGCAAGGAGTCCGAAGCGCGACGCGAGGATGTGGCAGAGAATCTGGCGCTGTCCTGCTGCGCGGTACGAAGCGGTCGACGTGCTACCGCACCGTTCCGATCGTCAGCCAGGAGCAGAAGGCGCTCTTGCAGCTCGCGATGAAGTTCGCCCAGGGCACGGACGGCATGCTGTTCACGCCATGAGGCAACAACGTCCATCGTGACATTCACGCGGCCTGCTAGCGCGCCGGCATCGACCTATGCAGCCCGAACGACCTGCGTCGAACTTTGGGACGTGGATGCGAGCCGACGGCGTCCAGCCTCACCTCATTGGCGCAATGATGGGGCACAGCGACTCGCGCATGGTCGAGCGCGTCTATGGCCGGTTGCCCATCAACGACCTGCGTGCGGCTGTGGCAGCGTCCTTGGGCGTGCAGATCTCGACGGAGAAGTAGAATCCGAAGAGCCAACCGGACTGCATCACTGATGTAGCAGACTCGGCGGATTCAGCCGGATTTAATGGACTGGGACTTGATGCAGAAACTGCCGAAACTCTTGAAAGCCTAGTGCTCGGACCCGGAATCGAACCAGGGACACGCGGATTTTCAATCCGCTGCTCTACCAGCTGAGCTATCCGAGCGATGAAGCGGAGGATTTGTTATCTCATGCGCCGCCCTCCGTCAAGCCCGCCGCGCATCAAGGTTGCACTTCTTTCGCCAGCCGCCGACCCGACTCGCCGGCGCCGCCAACGCTGTCGCTCCCGGCACGCGGCCTGCTCGCCGCGGCGCCGTGAAGCGCCGCGACTACGCTCGCACCTCGTGCAGCAGCTCGGCGGCGATGCCTGCGGTGAGCGCAGGATCGTCGAACATGGACAGCGGCCACGCGAGCGCAGACGCGGAATCGGCGGAGTCCATCGGCGCAGCATACGGCATCCCGGCGGCGTCCAAGCGCGGCGTCATGTCGCAAGCTCACCGCGCAATCGCGCGACTGGGACACGCGCATGCCGCGATGCTCGCGAACGAACGCTCGCGCCTGGGCGCCACCGGCTCGCGCCTGCGTGGAGCCGAGCGACGACCCGTGCTCAGCGACGCCAGGCGCGCAAGCGGCTCGGCGTCGACGCGAGCCGCGCGAGCCGATTGTAGACGGCGTCGATGCGCCGCGCGACCGCGAGCGCACCGTCGCCGACGGCACCTTGGACGCGCGCACGTTCGACGATCGGCGTCATCAGCCGCACCTGCTCGCGCAGCACGTGCGTCTCGAGCGGCACGAAGTCGTCGAACACGCTCACCGGCGCCGCCAGCCGCGGCAAGAGCGCGTCGGCCTCTTCGCCGCGCACGTAGAAGCGATTGAGGCCGTCGAACGCCCCGAAGCGATAGTCGGCCGCGAGCAGCAGCGCTTCCCAGCGTGAATGCGTCGGCGTCTGCGTGTTCGGCTGCGTCGCCTCGATCATGATGACGCGCGGGCGAAAGCGCGCGAAATCGCCGCCGAGCAGCACGTCGCGCTCGTGGCCTTCGACGTCGATGGACAAGAAATCGATGACGCGGTCGGCGGCGTGCGCGGCGCAGACGGCGGCGAGCGTCGTGACCGCGACCGTGCGCTTGGCGAACGCGAAGCCGGCGCGACGATGGCGCTGCGCTTGGTCGGCCGACAGCGTCGAGAGGCCGATCGCGTCGGCGCGGCCCTCCCAGAGCTCGAGCCGGCCGGGCGCGCTCGACAACGCCACGTCGAGCGTCACGTCGCGCGGTCGCTCGGTCGCGTACAGCGCTTGCAGCGCCGCGATCGGCTCGATGTTGATGCCGTGCCAGCCGGCGTCGTAGAAGTGCCGCGTCACCGAGGATCCCGTCGGATGGTGGGCGCCGACGTCGACGTAGAACCCCGTCGGTTGACCCCGAAAAACGCGCGCTAACAGCACATCTTCTCTGTTGTCGGCATACGAGATCATCGACATCGCGCGTTCATACGACGAATGGCCCAGCAGCGGAAGTCGTCGCGCGCGAATGAAGTTGGCCACAGCGTGACGCCAACATTGACCGCGGTCACACGGCCTAGCGCGGATACGTGCGTTCCGAGCCGCGACGAAGACGCGTATGAATATCCTCCGCCAACGTCGCGTTGAGCATTCGTCAGGTCGTTTGTTGCCGCCGTGCGTATACGGCGTTTGGGGCGCCATCGAGCGCTCGTCAAGGGGAGAATTCGCACATGAATAAGCTGGTCAAGTTGTCGTCGGTCGCGGTTTCGTTGTTCGTGCTCGCGGGCTGCGCGCCGCAGTGGCAGGTCGTGCATATGGCGCAGCCGAATCCGCTGCTGCATCAGCGCAACTTCATCGTCGAGCCGATGCACTTCGAGCACGTGCTCGTCGGCGCCAAGACCGAGGACGCCTATCTCGCCGGCAAGACGCCCGAGACCGTCGCGACTTGGCAGGGCGACAAGGCGGAGATGAACAACCTGTTCCTGCAGAGCGTCGCCGGCCACGCCGTCGGCCTGCAGGTCGGACCGGCGCTGCAGCAGCCGGCCGCGGGCACGTTCATCCTGCGCCCGATCTGCACGTTCATCGAGGTCGGCACCTACAACGGGTTCGTCAACATCGACAGCCGCGTCGACGTGACCGTGCAGGTCCTCGACGCCGCCGGCGCGCTCGTCGACGAAGTCGCCGTCCGCGCGCGCATCCCGGCCTCGATCTACAACCCGTCGAGCGGCGGCCGCCTGCGCAGCGGCTCCAAGCAGCTCGGCGCCAACATCGCCGGCTACCTGCGTTCGCGCACGGGGGCCTAGCGCGTCAGCCGCACGTCCGTCGCTTGGGGGTTCCGTGGACCGTAGGCACAGATCCTACAATCATGATTTCGTTGTCTCTACGATGCTCTTGGCTGAGTCGTCGTCCAACACACTGACGACGTGCGTTCGCGTACTTACGATCGGCTCGGCTAGTGCGTGATCCTACGCTCGCGCCGCTTGGGCGCCAGCATCCGATGCGGCGCTGTTTACCGATTTCATTTTCCAAGAAAAAGAGCGCAGTCGCTTTCCATGGCGACCGTCGGAAATATCGAAGCGAATGGGAGGCAACCACTCCTTGCGCGATCCGTCGGAGCGCGAGTGATAAGCTCGTGCCGGTCACCGGACGGCTTCATGCGTGGTGTGCAACCTCCGCGGCTGTCGGTTCCCGGTAGGAAAATCGCCTAGATGTGCGCGAGCCGACGTCGTCGTCACCGGTGCCCCGCACGGCCGATCGGGCTTCCCGCGGACACACATGAGCGCCTGCGCGCCGACGTACGCCGCGCGGTCGCCGCCGCGCTCAAACATCGCCGTACCGCCCCGCTTCGCGAGCGCTATCGGATCGCTGAAAGAGCCCCTCATGACGATCGGACGCATCGAAGCCACGCCCAAGATTACGGCACTTCCCGACGAGGCGCGCACGGTCGACGGCAAGGTCACGCGACAGTTGTCGTGCGCTAAGCTGCGGCCGTGGCGCTCTTTCAACTCATTGATCGCGAGCAGATCCTGCCGCCGGAAGGCACGAGCCGCGAAGGCTTGGCGCTCGACGTGAAGGCAAGACCGACCACGGACCCGTTCGAGATGGGCAAGGACATGGCGGCGTTCGCCAACGCCACCGGTGGCGTGATTTTGGTGGGGGCGAACGACTCGGCCGGCCTCATCACTTACAAGCCGCTCCTGACCGAAAAGGAAGCCGACGACGCCAAGCGAAACTACGAAGTCTCGCTGCGTGATCGACTCTCGCCGGCCCCGAGAGTCGATATCCTTGTCATTGCAACGCGAGGCAAGTTTCTCGTGGCGGTGAACGTATGGCCATCTCCAGGCCAACCAGTCGGCGTCAGCATCGGCGGAAGCAGGAGCAGCCCAAGCGCGGGCTTCGCCTTTCCCGTCCGCGTCGGCTCGCAGACAGAATGGTAACTACCGGAGCAACTTTCGATGTTGATGGTGCCTGCTGTCCGAAACGCCGCGATCCTGCTTGAACAGATTCTGCTCGCAGAGCCGAGGCCGAATCGAGGTGTGCACTGAAAGCAGCGAGAGGACCTGTTCGGAAATTTCCGGCTCCACGACGTTGAGCCCCAAGCAATAGCGTCGTGTGAGGGACCAATTGCACTTAGAACGGCCGACGCGTGAGTAGCGTACTTTGAAGCCGGGAGTCGGGCATATGTGGAGGTTGCCTCACTCAGTATCTTCTAGTCGATCCGTTCCGCAGTGTGCTTGCTGCCGTCTTCCATGGAGATCTCCTGGTTGCGCTCCGAAGTCGACAACCTCGTCGGCGTGACACACATTTCAGCGAGGCAGCAACGCGCCGCACGCTCTGCTGTTGCGGTAGATCTACTCAGGTTCGCGCCAGAAACACTGCTCACGTCACGGGCAGCCGCGACCGAGTAAAGCTGCAAGAGGGGGCATGCTGGTGGTCAGTGGGCTGTAGGAACCTCGAATTCGCCACTCTGATCGGCGTCACCGACCCGGGCGAGTTCAGCGTCATAGCTCGCCAGAATCAACGGCTTCAACTTCCCGATCTCCTGCACGGATTTTATATTGACCCTCGACTCTCCGTAACCGCCGCCGTCGATCGCCTCGACGCTGGGAAGGAGTCGCTTCGCCTCATCGGCGCGAACATGTCGGAAGGCTATCCACAACGGTGCGCGTTCGACACCGAGCCTGATGAACCACTTGCGTATGTTTTTCTGAATGATCGTGAAGTAGCTCTTGGAGTCGCGGTACTGCACGACCGCGTCAGGTCGAGCCTCTTTCACGATTTTGAAGACGATGTTCCAGGCTTCCAGCTCCTCTGCCGTCGTGACGATGCCATCGCGCGCCTCGATCGTTACGACCGGTAAGGGAGGAACGATCTCGACGGCGGGCGGTGGCGGGGGCGGTTCGTGCGGCTGCGTAAAGGATCGGGCCACGTGGTCCACGATCGATGCCTGCATCGCCTTCTTCAGAATCGGCGTCAACCGCTCCACGACCTTGGCCGTGACTCGTCCGACCGCAGGGATTTCGCTCGCAACGAACCGCACGAAGTTCTCGCCTGGATCCCGAAGCTGCGCCGACACGAAGCTCACCAACACGTTGTAGTAGACCATCTCCTCGGCCAAACCGACGATCTGATCGGCGACGAAGTCCGACTTGCGAAACTTCTTGATGGCCTCGATCTCGGCCGGCTTGGCCGAGCGGATGTCGAACTCCAGCCATGGCTTGTCGTCCATGATGTTCTGTTGCTGGAGATCGGTGAATACGCGGTATTGAACACCGTTCGTCAGGACTGCCACGCGCACCGAGGGCGTCGCGTTGAAGTAGCGGGCGAGCTGAGCGTCGTGGTCGCTGATCGTCGCGTCTGCTGCTTTGCACTCGATGAAGATCGCCGGCTCGCCGTTGATACGCACGGCGTAGTCGATCTTCTCCATTTGGCCGCGGGCCTTCTTCTCCGCGAAGTCGGCGATGTATTCGGGCTGCAGCTCGCGCGGGTCGTAAACGTCGTAACCAAGGATTTGGAAGAACGGAATAACGAGCGCCTGCTTCGTCGCCTCCTCTCCGTGGATGTGTGGCAGTCGCGATTTCACTTGTTCCGCATGCCGTAGCACGTCTTCTTCAAACGC
Organism: uncultured delta proteobacterium; assembly: GCA_963785725.1. Lineage (GTDB taxonomy): Bacteria > Myxococcota_A > Polyangia > Palsa-1104 > Palsa-1104 > JAQBQH01. The sequence goes on from CAWAWS010000020.1 coordinate 296,866, forward strand.
CATCGCGCTCCACCTCCACCCGCCGGTTCCGGTTGATGTTGATCAGTCACGTCACAATCGGGGCCACCGGCGATCGTATCCTGGAATGCGGCAACGATCCCATGCGTCAAATTGTCGCAGGACTAACTCGCCGAATCGGCTCTGAGAATTGGACTGCCATCAGAATGAGTTGTCGGCTCACCCCGCACACGGTCCGCGGCGACGGCTCATGCTCGAAGACGCGCACGCCGACGACACCAGCGCGATGGCTCCGAGCGCTCGCCAATCGCATAGAATCCGCCCCATGGCTACGAAACAGGAAATGGACGTGCTACGCCCCTGGTGCGCGCGCGGAGTTACTGGTCGGACTTGAACGGCTCGCCGTCGACGCCACCGACATCCATCCCATCGTAGTCCAGGCCTTGTTCCGCGGCGAAACCATAGAATTGGTGATTGCGCGCGTCGAGCGAATCGACGCTGTGCCGCTCAGCGCGTTCGATGTGTAAAGAGTAAAGCGGCGGCGTTCCTGGCTTGGCGTCGGCCGGATAGATCTCGACCACTCGATAGCCCTGTGCTGCCAATAATGGCGCGGCGACCTGCAGCTTGCTGCTCGTCGTGACCGGTGAAGTAATAGCCCCACAACAGAGGCTGGCTCGGGTCGATCCCATCAGCGGTCATGCGGGCGAAGAGGGTAACGACACTAGTGCGATTGATCACAGGCTTGCTCCGCGACGCCGTGGCAACTTCATATTCCCTACTCCCCGCAGGCTGTTTTTTGGAGCAGGCCGCGAGCAAGCCAACCGCGGACGCCGTCGCACCGTCGAGGAGTCTGCCGCCGCTCGATGTTCAGCCCCGGGCATCGGGGAGGAACTCTACCGCTCCGCCGCGCCCGAGGCTACACCGCGGAGTCATAGGCGATCGATGGGTCTCCGCCCGCCTGCGCCAGCTGCGGCGACGCCGCGATCGAGTGCCGCGCGTGCGGAGGATCGGCATCGGGGCACGCGCTCATGTCGACGGGTGTCGTGGCCACTACTGGGCGGCGAAGGTCGCGCGCGCAGTCGGCACCGTGCGAGATTGGCCAGCGTTCGAAGGCAAGGCGCGTCTGGTCGCGCTGCGATGGGTCGACGATCTAGGCGGCGACCCGGCGACGAAGGAGCGGCGCGCGCTGTGGTGCTGGCGATGGGCTCAATTCGAGTGGGAGCGGTTGCGCGATCCGAACGCACCGATCGACTACACGAAGTGGCCGCGCTGACGCGAGCGGCGCGACTACTTACCGTTTTCCGATCATCTCGGCGAAGATGATCCCCATGCGGTAGCCGATGTTGCCGAGCGTGTTGATGGGGCTGTCGACGACGAGCGCGTTACCGTCGACCTTCATCCGCTGGTGCACGCGCTGCACGATTATCTCCTGAATCAACATGCTGAGGTCAGCAGACTCGGACGCAGGTGGACTCTTCGAGAGAACAACCTATCGTCGTCCGTCATGGACGGGACGATGCAATCGGTCCGCGCTCACCTGCGCGGCGGCCCCGAGGTTCTCATGGTGGAGCGCGCACCGCGACCGGTTGCCGCGCCCTGCGAAGCGCTGGTCCAAGTGGAGGCGGCCGCCATCACGCCGACTGAGCTGAGCTGGGACGAAACGTGGGTCGACGCCTCAGGTCGGCCGCGAACGCCGACCATTCCATCGCACGAGGTGGCCGGCCACGTTTATTGCGATCGGCCAGGGCGTCGGCGATCTCTCGGTCGGCGAGTCGGTGTTCGGCGTCGTCGACTTCGACCGCAATGGCGCGGCTGCCGAGTTCGTCAGCGTGCCGGCGCGCGCGCTGGCGCCGGCCCCGCGAACCGTTGACGCACTGACAGCCGCCGCCGTTCCGCTGGCGGGGCTGAGCGCCTGGCAGGCTCTGTTCAAGCACGGTGGGTTGCGCGCGGGGCAACGCGTTCTCGTCCACGGCGACGCCGGGGGCGTTGGCATGTTCGTCGTACAGTTGGCGCATGATGCTGGCGCCCACGTCTCAACAACGGTTCGCGCCCGCGATGCGGAATTCGTTCGCCACCTCGGAGCCGACGACGTGCTCGATCGCGACGCCGTTCGTTTTGATGAGGTATTCGCGTCGAGCCAGTTGACGATGGCCTCGCGAACGATATCGGTCGCGTCCATGCGGGGCCGCGGCGATTCGAGCCGAATCCTGTGTCGCACCGATTCGTGTCGCAGTTGCTAACGGATTGGCACGTCGCCCCGAGGGCAGATGGGGCCGAGCATTTACCGGAGACACAATTGCCGCTTTGGCACTGACTGTTGTCGTTGCAAAAGGACGATGCCGAAAGTGTTCCATTTTGGAAATTGCCGGGGTGGCAAACGCGCATCTGCCGTCTATTTCGTTTGCGATAGTGCCGCCGTGCCCACGCAGCGTGCACACCGGTCGAGTCTCAGCGCGTCGCAAAAATGCACAGTGATCTGCGCGTGGGGAACCCAGAACTTGAACTGCGCCCAGCGTATCCTATCGGTTAATCACGTGCTCAAAAAATGGAGGACATGACACGCCGGAGACTCCGTGCAGGGCGATCGCTGGCCTTCCTAAAATTACTGAACCGGCCAATGGCTCGTTCCCCAACGTGGCGGTGCCTCGTTCCCTTCCGGCGTCGTGCCGGGCGGCGTGGGATGCCGACGCGCGGACATGCCGCGCATGCGCAAATAGCGCCGAATCGTCGCGAACTGGCTCATCAACAGTACGCCTGCGCCGGCCAGCGCGAGGGCGCCGGCCATCGTGGCGGCGCGGGTGGCGAGGCTCTGCTTTCGGTTCCAACGTCTCATTGCGGACCTCCTGCGGCGATCGACGCGCCAGCGTCCAGCAGCGTCATGACCAACGCGACGGCCGGGTCGACCGCGCGCTCCAGCTTTTCGCTCAGCCCCATCTGCTCGCGAAGCTCGGCCGCCTCACAGCCCACGACCAGCAAACGTGCCGGCGTCGGCCCCAGCGTGCGCGTCAGAGCGAAGACAGCGCCGAGGTCGATGCCGTGCGCATCGGCGACCGGCTGCGGTGCCAAGGCGGCGAGCTCGGGATCGATGACGTACAGTGTTCCGGCAGCGCCGCCGCGGGCGACGGCATCGATGATGATCGCCGTCTCGTAGTCGCCCGACGTCAGCTCGTAGGCGAGGTGAACGCCGCGAATTCCGAAGTCGACGACCGCGACGCCGTCGCGCCGCAACTTGGCCTCGAGGCGGCGGGCCACCTCGCAACCGAAGCCGTCGTCGCCGAAGAAGATGTTGCCGACGCCGGCGATGAGCGTGCGCGTCATGGCGCCGGGTCCACGAGCTCGAGCTCGTCGGGGCGGAAGTGCAAGTGGCGGCCGTACCAACGATGCAGGTCCGCCCCGGGGTCGTCTTCGAGCAGGATGGCGACGTGCGTCTGACCGTCGAAGTCTTCGCGAATCTCTTCGACGACGCCGATGCGACCCTCGAGGAACATGTCCTGCGCGTCGGTACGCCGCGGACCTTGCGGAACGCCGAGGCGCACGCGCACGCGGCTGCCACGGTCGAAGGCGCCGCTGCGGTGGCCCTTGCCATGAAGCGCCAAGAGCGCGGCGTCGGACAGCTTCTCGGCCCGATCGATGACCTCGGCGGCACGCCGGTCGGTGGCGCGTGCCTCGCGCTTCTCGTCGTCGGTGAGGCTGCGTGTGGAGAGCGCCAAGAGCTCGTCAATCTCGGTGCCGTCGAAGGTGTTGCCCGGGCTCTCTTCGGCAATCTGCGGATGGTCGTAGAGCACGATCGGCGATGCCAGAAGCAACGATCGCGAGCCAGGCGCTCCTGCCAGCACCGGGAAGAGGCCGACGTTGTGACAGCCCTCGGCCGCCACACGCGTCCCGGCCGACGGATCGAGCAGCGATACGAAGGCGCCGTCCGTGACCGACAAGAGGATGTGCGCGCCGACGAGCGACGAGGTAACGGCTTCTTCGCGAGCAGCCGTCAGATCGGCTAGCGATGTGACGTTCTCGATGTCGAGCGTGAGCTTGACGAGGCCGTTGGCGACCACCATGGCCGATGCCGTAAGCGAGATGGCCAGCGGCTCCAGTCGGCGCACGACGCGCCCGACGATCGCGTCGCCACTGCGCAGGTCGGCGACCTGATGGCTGCCGCCCAAATTGGCGTCGACGAGCACCGTGGGCGTGAGCGGCATCGCGACGCCGAACGGCAGCTCCCGTTCGACGCCTTCTTCCCAAGTGATGTGCGGCTCGCCGTCGACGGTGAGCGACTCGACGGCCGTAAAGCCGCCATCGGCTTGGCGCGCTTCGATCGTCCGGCGCTCGACATGTAGGAAGCGCAGGCAGCCCTCGACTCGTGGCCCATCGCCGGCGCTGTCGGCGCGCGTCTCCACCAGACACTCGAGTCGGGCCGCTGCCGGCTCGCAACCGCCAGCCTCGCTCCAGGCGCGTGGCGCGAGGACACCGAACGTCCAGCGATAGCGGTTCTTGCGCGACGAGGCGCGGTACGGATAAAGGACGTAGCCTTCGTACAAAATGGCGTCGGCGATTCGTCGCGCGCGCTCGAAGCTCATCGGTCGGCCGCCGCCAGCAGCTTCTCCATGACGCCATCCCAGCTCGGCAGCGCGTGCCGGCCCTTGAACGCCAAGAGATCGCCCAGCGTCTGCTTCCGCAAGCGCAGCCACCCGGCGTCGGGGAAGTGGCTGTCGATGGCGGCGCGCCACAGCGCCACCGGCAATCGCCACGTCGCCTCACGATCCCAAGGCAGCGGGGTCATCTGCAAGCCGTCGTCTGCCCGCGTGAAGATCGTGCCGCGAAACAGCAGACGCAGCGGTATGTCGCCGCCTTGGAGACCGTGAAAATACTTGGCGGCGCTGACATCGAGGTCGGAGCTGCAAGCCAACAGCAGCTCGACCTCGGTTCGACCGGTGAACGCGGGCACGAAGGTAGCTGTTTCGAGCCACGACATCGGCTTGACCGTCGTCGACCAGCGTGAAGGCGCGCTGAAGAGATCGACCAATGCACGCTCTTCGTCGGCCGAGTAGTCGCGTCGCTGCGGCTCGAGACGCAGCTGACATTGCAAAGCCAGACCTTCCAGCGCGCCATCCTGACGCTCCTCGATCGCCAGCTTCAGCGCCAGCGTCGGCTGCGCGGCGTGCGGCTCGACCCGTGCGCCACGGACAAAGAACACGAGCTCGCTCATGACATGGGCTCGCTGCGCGCGCGTACGCCGGCGAAGAAGTCGTCGATCTGCTGCCAGGCGAGCTCGCCGCCATCGAAGCCGCGCCAGCAGCGCTTGACGCGACCGACGAGCTCGTAGCAGGCCGAGACCGGAACCAAGTAGGCGTCGAAATGGCCATGACCGTCGCCGGCGATGAGCAGCGCCTCGATGTCCGGCTCGACGAGGCCGACGAGCGGCACGGCGGCGGCGAAGTCCTGCCAGGCTTCCAGCGACAGCGTCGACTCGGTGGCGCCGGCCGGCCCGGGATAGAACGCCGACCAACGCTCGTCTCGCGCGCGTGACGGAAGAAGAACGCCAGCCGCACGGGGATCTGCAGCGAAGACCAGGCGCGCTCGTCGAGCGTGAATGCCGGGTCGTGCAGCCAGCGATCGGACGCGGCGCGATAGCGCTGGCCGGGCCGCTGGAACAAGAGCGCGCAGGCGACACAGCTGCAGCGGAGGCTACGCTCGGCGGTGTCGACCAGAGTGGCGATGCTCTTGGCCGATGGCCGCGCCGCACAGCTCGCAGCGCGGTCCGCTGGCCGCGTGGCGACGGCGGACAAAGGGGGCGATTGCGTGCAGCGAGATCACGGCGTCTCCGGGCGGACGCGCGATCGGGCCAGATCGAGCTGCACCAGCTGCGGCGCGGGCGCGCTGCCGCCGAACTCCACGCCCTCGATGCGGATATGGGCCAGCTCAGGCGCCGCCTCCTCGATCGCGCGACGGAGCGCGTCATCGACAGCAGCGCGCGGCAAAGCGCAGCGCCAGTCGCCCCCGAGCGTGACGACGACGCCGTCGTGCATCGTCGAGCGCCAGCTCGATCGTCCCCGCCGTGTCGCCGATGAGCGTGCGCACGCGCGCGGCGGCGGCGCGGGCGCGGTCGAGCGGCGGCTCGGGATGCATGCCGTGCAGCGCCATGAGCGCGCTCACCAACTCGTCCTCACACAGCCGCGCGCGCACCGCTTGGTCGAGGCCGCCCGCTTGCTCGACGAGGAGCAGGGTACGCCCCAGCGCCGCGCCATAGAGCGACACCAGCCGCGACACCAGCTCTTCGACGCGCTGCCACGTGGCCGGACCGACCGACGCGCGCACGTCGCCGAGCAGCCGCTCGATGCGCGCCGCGTGCTCGCGCGGATCGTCTTCCGGCAGGTTCAGCTCGGTGCGTTCTTCGGTGTTTCTCGAGGAGACCGGCGCTGCGCTCATCGCTGCTTGCCTTCGAAATGAAACGGTGAGTGGACGTGCTCGATGACGCGGCCGGCGGTGTAGATGTGCACGCCGCACGGCAGGCAAGGATCGAAGCTGCGGACCGTGCGCATGATGTCGATGCCCTTGAACTTGTCCGGCGCGTTCTCCTCGAACAGCGGCTGTCCCTGCACCGCGTCTTCGTATGGGCCGGGGGTGCCGTAGCTATCGCGCGGGCTGGCGTTCCACGGCGTCGGCGGATAGGGATGGTAGTTGGCGATTTTGCCGCCGCGAATGACCATGTGATGCGACAGAACGCCGCGCACCGCCTCGGTGAACCCGCAGCCGACGCCGTCTTTGGGCACTTTGAACGGCTCCCACGTCTTGTCGTGACCGGCACGTAGCTCCTCGAGCGCCTTGTCGACGAAGTGCAGCGCGCAGGCCGCCGCGTAGGCCTGGAAGTACGAGCGCGCGCGATCGCGCTCGAGCGTGTTGGACCACTTTGGGATCTTCCACTCGAAGCGCGCCTCGGGCTTGGAAGCCGTGCGCGGCAAGTTGATGACGACGCTCGATCCGGTGGCCTTGATGTAGCCGATGTCGACGAGGCCCGACAGCGCCGTCGACCACAAGCGCGCGATGGGACCGCCGCCGGTGTCGAGCGCCAAGTGGTCCTTGCCGTCGTACCAGCGCGGCGACATGACCCAGCTGTATTTGTCGTCGAAGTCGCGCTTCTGCGGCCGCGGCGTGGTCGTCTGATTCCACGGGTGGCGCGCGTCGACGGGATTGCCCAGCGGGTCGTGGGTGACGAACTTCTCCTCGTTCAGCCAGTCTCGATAGTAGGAGCTTCCGAGCAGGATGCGCATACCGAGGTTGATCTCGACCAAATCGTTGGTGACCAGCTTGCCGTCGACGACGACGCCGGGGGTGACGAACATCGCGCGTCCCCACTTGGTCATGTCGGCATACTTGAAGTTGCAGACCTCCGGATCCTGAAAGCTGCCCCAGCAGCCGAGGAGGATGCGACGCTGACCCACCTCGTGATAGCCGGGCAAGGCCTCGTAGAAGAAGTCGAAGAGATCATCATGTAGCGGCACGACGCGCTTGACGAAGTCGATGTAGCGCATGAGCCGTGTCTGGTAGTCGGTGAACAGCTGCACTGTCGCAACCGTGCCGACGCCGCCCGGATAAAGCGTCGACGGATGGACGTGGCGCCCTTCCATCAGGCAGAACATCTCACGCGTGAGGCGGCTCATCATGCAGCGCCTCGCGGTAGAAGTCGCCCTCGATCGGGTTGACCGCCTTCATGATGTCGCCGATGGTCCGATAGCCGTGCTCGGCGGCGTGCGGCGCCTCGGTCTTCTCGGCGCGCGCCCACACGCCGGGATTGGTCTCCTTGACCATCTTTTCGCAGAAGTCGACGCAGACCAGGTTCTCTTGGAAGATGTTGTGGTCGAACATGTACTCGGCCGCTTCACCGAGATTCACGATCCACTCGGCGAGATGTGGCGGCTTGACGCCGTAGGCCATGTTCTGCGCGTAACAGCTGCAAGTGGCGTGGTTGTCGCCGCAGATGCCGCAGATCCGGCTGGTGATGAAGTGCGAGTCGCGCGGATCTTTGCCTTTCATGAACACGCTGTAGCCGCGGAAGATCGAGGAGGTCGACTTGCACTCGACGACCTTGCGCTTCTCGAAATCGATCTTGGTGTAGATGCCGAGGCTCCCGACGATGCGGGTGATCGGATCCCAGTTCATCTCCACCAGCTTGCCGGTGGACCCTTGCGACGGCATGGTCATGGAATCCTCCTCACCACGTGGGCCGATAACCGGTCGTTAGCTTGGGCCCGCGGTGGCGCCACTTAGTCTCTTTGTCGACGGTCTTGACGGTGACGGCGCGCAGCGAGCGGATGAGGGAGCCGTAGAGGCCGACCGTCTTCGAAGAAATCTTGGCGCCGGGCGGCTCATCCATGAACGGCATGAACATGTCGGGGAAGCCGGGCATCGTGCAGCCGATGCAGATGCCGCCGACGTTGGGACAGCCGCCGATGCCGGCCATCCAGCCGCGCTTGGGAACATTGCATTTGACGACCGGGCCCCAGCAGCCGATCTTCACCAGGCATTCGACCGTGCCGTACTCCTTGGTGAACTGGCCCTGCTCGTAGAAGCCGGCGCGATCGCAGCCCTCGTGCACCGTCAAGTCGAAGAGCCAGCGCGGGCGCAGGTTCTCGTCGAGCGGAATCATCGGCGCATGGCCGGCCAGCTGGTTCAAGAGGTAGAGCAGCGTCTCCGACAAGTTGTCGGGCTGAATCGGACAGCCGGGCACGCAGACGACGGGTAATCCCGCCTTGGACTTCCAGCTCCAGCCGAGGTAGTCGGGCACGCCCATGGCGCCGGTGGGGTTGCCCTCCATGGCGTGAATGCCGCCGTAGGTGGCGCAGGTGCCCGCGGCGACGATGGCGCTGGCGTGCGGCGCCAGCTTGTCGAGCCAATCGCTGGTCGGCATCGGCTGTCCCGTCTCAGGATTGTTGCCGAACGCCGCCCAATAGCCCTCGGTCTTGATCTGCTCGTTGGGAATCGATCCCTCCATGACGAGCACGAAGGGATCGATCTCGCCGCGCGAGGCTTTCCAAAACCACTCGATGAACTCGTCGCCGTTCTGGTAGTCGATGAGCGGCCAGTGGAAGATGACCTTCGGCATGCCCGGCAGCACACCGAGCGCAATGTCCTCGATGCTCGGCTGCATGGCGGCGGTCAGTGCGACCGAGTCGCCGTCGCAGCTCAGACCGGCGTTGATCCACAAGACATGAACGACCGGTTGCTTGCCGTTGGTCGGCATCAGGTCCTCCGCCCCGGCAGTTGCTGGGGACTGTGGGTTTGCGCAGACGAAGTCACGGCGTCGACCGCCCGAGCGCCGCGACGGTCATGGTGCCGCCGAGGATCAGGCTGGTAGCGCCCACTCCGAGCTGGAGCATGCGCGTGCTCCAGCTCCAGCGGCGCGCGGCCAGCCCGAGCGGCAGCGAGACCACGAACGACGAAGCGACCATGCCCGCGATCGAGCCGGCGCCGAACAGCCCGAGGTAGACGAAGGCGGCGCCCGCCGAATGGAGTGCCGGCAGCGCGACCAGAACGACGGCGCCCGATCCCTCGAGGCCGTGCAGGCCGCCGACGATGAGCGCGCGCGTTGCTTGCGGCGCTGCGACGGACGCTGCCGCGGCGGGTTGCGTGCGCAGCGAGCGCCGCAAGACGTCGGCGCCGAGCCAGATGAGCACGCCGCCGGCCAGGAGCTCGCCGGCCAACGACCAATGACTGCCGGGCGCCCAAGCCACGCCGGCGACGACCATCAGCGTGCCGACAAAGGTCAGCGTCAGGGAGTGGCCGAGTCCCCAGGCCGCGGCGATGCGGACGAGGTCGGCGCGGCGTGATACCCGCGTCGACAACGACGTGACCGCCGCCAAATGGTCGGCCTCGAACGCATGGCGCAGCCCGAGCAGGAAGCCGAGCCATAAAACGGCCGCGAACATGTCAGCCCGCCGCTCGCGTAGCGTGGCGCCGGGCGCGCAAGAAATCGAGCCAGACATCGCAGCCCTGACCCGAGCGCGCCGACAGCGCGACGATGCGCGCGCGCGGATTGATCCGCCGTGCATTCGCCGCGAAGCGATCGGTCGAGAAGTCGACATGTGGCAGAAGGTCGACCTTGTTCAAAAGCACGAGCTCAGCGGCGCGAAACATGTGCGGATACTTGAGCGGCTTGTCTTCTCCTTCCGTCACCGAGGCGATAACGACGCGCGCCGCTTCACCGAGATCGAACAGCGCCGGGCAGACGAGGTTGCCGATGTTCTCGATGAAGAGCAGGCCTCCTTGCGGCTGCAGCTCGGACAGTGCGCGGCCGATCATCGCGGCGTCCAGGTGGCAGCCGGTGCCGGTGTTGATCTGCAGCGCGCGACCACCCGCGGCGCGGATGCGATCGGCGTCGGCCTGCGTCTCTTGGTCGCCTTCGATCACGGCCAGCGGCAGCTCGTTGGCCAACAGGCCCAACGTTCGCTCAAGCAACGTCGTCTTACCCGAGCCGGGCGAGCTCATGAGGTTAGCTGCGACCACGTCGTGAGCGCGCAGCCACTGCCGATTGTGCGCCGCCAGCTGGTCATTTCGCGCCAGCACCGCCGTTTCGAAGGCGATCGTGCGGCCGCGTTCTTCCGTGCTTTCCGGCGACGGCGGCTGCGAAGGTGAATGTGAATGGACCTGCGCCGCTACACGCGCTTCAGGCCGGCGGAAGACCAGCGAACGTCGGTGCACACCCGGCGGAGCGCGGTGCTGGTGGTCTTGGCCACAACCGCAGGTTACGCACATCAAGCCACCTCGACTTCTTTGATGTTTAGCTCCTGGCCGGCGTCGAGCTCGATGTCCACGCTGCCGCAGACGCAGAGTGGAATTGCGTCGAAAGACTGAGCGCGCGCGCACTGGCGACAGCGCCCGTGCGCGGCGACTTCGTCGATCTGCAGTTGCGCGCTTTCCACCGGCGTGTCGCGGCTGCAGGTCTCGAACGCAAAGCGCAGCGCGTCCGGCAGAACGGCCATCAAGCTGCCCACCTCGAGTCGCACGCGCACCACGCGTGCAGCGCCGAGCCGATCGCGAATGGCAGCGAGGATGCTCTCGGTGAGCGCCACTTCGTGCATGCGCCGGTTCTTAAGCCTCCCGCAGCGCTGTCAATGGCAGGCCGGCTAGTCAGGCACTCGTCCTATTGAACGGCTGGAGCACGGCGCTAGATGGTTCGCGTGCAGATGTCACCGACGGCTGATGCTGCGCCGCGTCGCATAGGGCTGCGCGTGCGCGGCCTCGTGCAGGGTGTGGGCTTTCGCCCGACCGTGCACCGCATCGCCACGTCCATTGGGCTCGGCGGTAGCGTTTGCAACGACAGCGAAGGCGTTTGGATCGAGCTGCAGGGCGAGCCGGCGCAGATCGCGTCTTTCGTCGAGCGACTCCACGCCGAGCAGCCCGAGCGGGCGCGCATCGACGAGATCGATCGTCGCGAATTGGCTGCCGCCGCCGGCGGCGACCGCGAATTTCGCATCATGGCTTCGCGCGACGAAGGCGACGCCAGCGCGCTCTTGCCGGTCGACGCCGCTCCCTGCACCGCCTGCCTGGCCGAGCTGACCGATCCGTGCGACCGCCGCTATCGCTATCCGTTCATCAACTGCACCGACTGCGGACCGCGCTACACGATTGTGCGGGATATCCCGTATGACCGCGCACGCACGACGATGACGTCATTCACCATGTGCGCGGAGTGCCGCCGCGAATACAAGGATCCACGCAGCCGCCGGTTTCATGCCGAGCCCAACGGCTGCGCGCGCTGCGGCCCGCGACTCGCGTTCTTCGACGGCGCGAGCCGTGTCGAAGGGCAAACGGGATTGGCCGCGGCGGTGCAATGTCTACACGCGGGCGCGATCGTCGCCGTCAAAGGCGTCGGCGGGTTCGTGCTCGCGTGTCGACGCGCTGGGACGCGGCGGCGGTGGCTCGGTTGCGCGCGCGCAAGCGACGACCGCACAAGCCGCTGGCCCTGATGGCGCGCGATCTGGCGACGATCGAGTCGATCGCGCACGTCTCGCCGCCCGCGCGCGCGGCGTTGACGGACGCGGCGCGGCCGATCGTGCTCTTGCCGCGACGGCTGCGACCGCGCACTGCCCGCGCCGTTGGCTCCGGGCCTCAGCGAGCTGGGCGTGATGCTGCCGTCGACGCCGCTGCATCATTTGTTGCTCGCGCGACGGGCCGTCGCTACAGGTGATGACGAGCGGTAATCGTGGCGACGAGCCGATCGCCCGCGACGACGAGGAGGCGCTGCGCGGCGCTCGACGGCATCGCCGATGCGTACCTGATCGCACGATCGCGAGATTCACACGCGCGCCGACGACTCGGTGCTGCGCATCGTGGCTGGCGCGACCCAGCCGCTGCGCTCCGCGCGCGGAATCGTGCCCGATGCCGTCGACGCTGCCGTTCGCGGGGCCGCCGCTCGTCGCCGTGGGCGCGCACACAAAGTCGACCGTCTGCTTCGTGCGCGGCGACCAGGCGTTCGTGTCGCAGCACCTCGGCGACCTGTCGCAGCGGGCAACGGCGAGCTTTTTCGAAGAGACGATCGCCAAACTCGGTCGCCTGTTGCGCCTCGAGCCGGCAGATCGGTCGCGCACGATCTCCATCCCGACTATCGCTCGACGCGTTGGGCGCTCGAATGCGGTTTGCCGCGTTTGGCCGTTCAGCATCATCACGCGCACATCGCCGCCTGCCTGGCCGAGCACGGCCGCACGGGGCCGGCCATCGGGGTGGCTTTCGACGGAACCGGCTGCGGCAGCGACGGCTCGGCCTGGGGCGGCGAGTGGTTGGTGGCCGACCTTCGCGACTTCCGCCGCGTCGGCCACTTGCGTCCGATCGGCTTACCCGGCGGCGAGGCGGCAATTCGCGAGCCTTGGCGTCTGGCGCTGTCGACGCTGCGCGATGCCGGTGTCGAGCCCATTTTGCGCGCGGCGCTCGATCGACGAGCGCCGTCGCAGCGCCGTGCTCCGCTTGTGCTCCGCCCCGTGGTCGACGCCGACAGCGACGAGCGCGGGCCGTTGGTTCGACGCGATCGCCGCGCTGGCAGGTGTACGTTACGAGGTCACTACGAAGGTCAGGCCGCCATCGAGCTCGAGGCCGCTAGCCGGCATGGCCGACGTATCGCGCCTATCCATCGGCTGGATCGCGCCGGCCTCGCCATTCGTGGTCGACTCTGAGGCCGACCGTGCGCGCCGTGGCCGCCGAAGTCGCCGCAGGACGCCGGCGCAGACGTGGTTTCGGCACGTTTTCACGAGACGATGGCGCGCGCCATCCTCGTCGGCTGTCGTCTCGCCCGCGCCGGCAGCGGGCTCGAGACCGTGGCGCTCTCCGGCGGTTGCTTTGCCAATCGCCTGCTGACCGAGCGCGCCCTCACACTCTTGGGCGCCGACGGCTTCGAGGTGCTGATCCATCGACGGGTGCCCACCAGGCGACGGCGGCATCTCGCTCGGCCAGGCCGCCGTCGCCGCTCGTCGACATGGGAGGGTCTGATGTGCCTCGGCATCCCCGGTGAAGTCATAGAAGTGCACGAAGATCGTGGCCTCAAGTTCGCGCAGGTGCGCTTCGGCGGGGTCACGCGCGAGGTCTGCCTCGAATATCAGCTCGACGCCGCGGTCGGCGACTTCGTACTCGTCCATGTCGGCTTCGCCATCGCCCGCATCGATCGACAGGAGGCCGAGCTCGCCTGGCAGGCCCTCGAGCAAATGGGCGGTCTCGAAGACGTCGCGCCGCCCGCGGACGCTTTTACGCGCGTGGAGGGTGAGCCATGAAGTATCTCGACGAGTATCGCGACCGCGATGTGGCCCAGGCGCTCGTCGGCCGCATCGCCGCGACGGTGACCAAGCCTTGGGTGCTCATGGAGATGTGCGGTGGACAGACGCACTCGATCGTGCGCTACGGCCTCGATCGACTGCTGCCGCCGATGCTCGAGCTGGTGCACGGACCCGGCTGTCCCGTGTGCGTCACGTCGCTGGAGATGATCGATCGCGCCCACGCAATCGCCGCCATGCCCGGCGTCATCTTCACGTCATTCGGCGACATGCTGCGCGTGCCTGGCTCCAACGCCGACCTCTTGCGCTTGCGCAGTCGCGGCGCCGACGTGCGCGTCGTCTACTCGCCGCTCGACGCGCTTGGCGCTGGCGCGCGCCAATCCCGACAAGCGCGTCGTGTTCTTCGCCATCGGCTTCGAGACGACGGCGCCGGCCAATGCGATGGCAGCGGTACAAGCGCGCAAGCAGAACCTGACCAACTTCTCGCTCCTGGTCTCGCACGTGCTGGTGCCGCCGGCGATCGAGACGATCCTGCAGGCGCCGGACAATCGCGTTCAGGGCTTCCTCGGCCCAGGCCACGTCTGCGCTGTCATGGGCTTCGCCGAATACGAGGTGCTGGCGCGACAATATCGCGTTCCGATCGTCGTCGCCGGCTTCGAGCCCGTCGATTTATTGCTGGGCATCTTGATGGCCGTGCAGCAGCTGGAAGCGGGGCACGCGACGGTCGAAAACCAATACGCTCGCACGGTCAGTCGCGACGGCAACCGTGCCGCCCGCAACCGAGTGGACGAGGTCTTCGAGGTCGCCGACCGCAAATGGCGCGGCGTCGGCGCGATCCCGCAGTCGGGCTACCGGCTGCGTCCGGAGTTTCACGCATGGGATGCGGAGCGCATCTTCGACGTCGGCACAATCGAGACGCGAGAACCGGCCCGTTGCATCAGCGGGCTCATCTTGCGCGGCGTCAAGAAGCCGTGCGACTGCTCGGCGTTTGGCAAGGACTGCACGCCGCAGAGTCCGCTCGGCGCGACGATGGTCTCGGCCGAGGGCGCTTGCGCCGCCTATTTCCAATACGGCCGGCGCGCCGCCCGGGAAGTCGCATGAGCCAGTCGAGCGGCAGCCTCGCGACGCAACCGCCCGCTTCGTTCCAACTCGAGTCGGGAGCAAACGATGTCCGCTGACGCAGTGATTCCTTTTCCGGCTTGTCCCATGCCGCTCGTCGACAGCGACGAGGTGCTGATCGGCCACGGCTCGGGTGGAAGGCTGACCGCGCAGCTCATCGAGCAGCTCATCGTGCCCGCGTTTTCCAATCCGCTGCTCGATCGTCTGGATGACGCCGCGATCGTCGACACCGACAGCGAGCGCATCGCCTTTACGACAGATTCGTACGTTGTCACGCCTATCTTCTTTCGCGGTGGCGACATCGGCGAGCTCGCTGTCAACGGCACGATCAACGACTTGGCGGTCTCGGGGGCGCGCCCACTGGCGTTGTCGCTGGCTTTTATCCTCGAGGAGGGGCTGCCATTGGCCGATCTGCGGCGGGTCATCGAGTCGGCGCGCTCGGCCGCGGCGCGCGCGGGGGTTCCCGTCGTCACCGGCGACACTAAAGTGGTTGGTCGCGGCTGCGCCGACAAGTTGTTCATCAACACGTCGGGCATAGGCGCAGTTACGCGCGGTCGACAGCTGGGCGCACGCGAGGTGCGTGCCGGCGACGCTATCGTCGTTTCCGGCACGATGGGCGACCACGGCGTGGCCATCCTATCGCAGCGACTGGGGCTCGATCTCGAAGGAGACCTGCGCAGCGATACGGCGCCACTCCACGAGCTTGCCGCGTTGGCATTGTCGGCGGCGCCCGGGCTGCACGCCATGCGCGATCCCACCCGCGGTGGTCTGGCAGCGACGCTGGTCGAGATTGCGTCCCGGCAGCGGCTGGGTGTCGCCATCGACGAGCTCGCGATTCCCATCTCCGATGCCGTGCGCGGAGCTTGCGAGATTCTAGGGCTCGATCCGCTGCTCGTCGCCAACGAAGGCAAGCTGGTGGCGTTCGTGCCCGCAGCCGAGGCCGACGCGCTCGTGGCCGCGCTGCGCCGCCACCCACTCGGTCGGAAGGCCGCCCGCATCGGTCGCGTCACCGATCAGAGCCGCGGACTAGTTACCGTCGGGACTGCCATCGGTGGCGAGCGCATCCTCGAGCTGCCCTTCGCCGAGATGCTGCCCCGAATCTGCTGAACGAGCGGCTTGCCATTGTGCGGTCAGCGTCGTTCGCATGCAGCGGGCGCGACGCATCGTCGAAAACAACTTGAGGTCGACGATGCTGTTTCGTGATCGAGCGATGCTGGAAGCGATTGGCAGAGCGCGTGCTCTAACGGGAATCGAGCGTTGGTCCCAAGCCCAGCTGCCGCGTGATGGCGTCCCGGTTGGATTCGAGGTCGCGCGGGCGTTGCAGGTGCCGCTTGACGTATTCGCCGTCCGCAACCTGGGCGTCCCGGGTCAGGAAGAGTTGGCCATGGGGGCGATCGCCAGCGGACAGATTGTCGTGCTCAATTAGGAGCTCATTTCCTCGCTGGAAATTTCCGATGAGATGGTGCGTCGCACCATCGAGCACGAGCAGAGGGAGCTCGTGCGCCGCGAAGTGGCGTATCGCTTGAGCCCGCCACCGCCGCTCGCGGACCGCGGCGTCATTCTCGTTGACGATGGTTTGGCCACGCCCAGAGCGCGTCCAGTAGTTCTTCTGTTGGGGGTGCAATATCGAATGGGTGCTCCGCCGACAGCCCCCCGACGTTCTTTGTGCCCGGCCGAAAGAATTCTCGACGGTGATACTCGTAATCGGAAAGATCAGGATAGTAGGCCATGACCGGTTTCCTTTGCGATGAAGTCCGTCCGCGTCGCTGTATCGTCGACGGTCGCCTCCTGAGTCTAGAAGCAGCGACCGACACGACGCCATTCGGCCTCGTGAACTAGCGTTGCAGAGGCTCGAAGAAGCGCCGTCCATCGACAATCGCCCGCTGCTCAATCTCGTTGCGAGTCCAAAGTTGGTCGCCGAAATCGTCCGAAGCGAGGCCGCAAAAGCGTGAGAGCAGCGTAAGGGCAAACGTTGTGGTCTCGACGGCGCCATTGTGACGGCCAGACACGTCCGCTGCGACACTTACTTGGATTTCACCGCTCAGTGCCGCTCGGATCGCACGAACTTCGTCTGCTTCATGCTCCGTATCGATGTCCTTGTAGAAGTCGATGTAAAGGACAGGATCGCGGCTTTCCGACACCAGGAGCCACGGCGCGTCGCCCGTCTGCGCCACGAAGTGTGCGTCCAGCACGCGAGCGACCTCTTCTTGGGTACAGCCGGTCAAATAGCAGATCACGGTCCTCATGTGCGTATCGTCCGGGGAAGATATGCCTTGACGCAATATCGGAATCAGGACGGGAGCACTGGGCCGCGCGATCGGCCCGGTTACGACGTATCCGTCCAGCGGAGCGGCGGCGTCCAGTTGTGTGGCAGCAGCTCGTCGATGCGCGAGGCGGGATGCACGTCGACGCGCATTAGTACGTCCTCGAGGTACGCGAAGGGATCGACCTCGCGCGCTTCACAGCTTGCTACCAGCGAGGCGAGGGTGGCGTAATGGTCGCCGGCCCCGGCGTCATCGACGAAGAGCCAATTTTTCCGATTCAGAGCGACGGTCCTCAGCGCCGATTCGGAGGCGTTGTTGTCGACCGGCACGTTCACGTTGTCGACGAAGCAGAGGGGCCGGTCCCATTGATTGAGCGCGTAGCTGATGGCGGAGCCGAGCGGGCCTTTGGGCAGGTGCTTGGGCTGCTCCTCGACGAGCCACTCGCGGAGTCGATCCATCGCAGCGCGGGAGCGCGTCTGCCGCATCGCGAGATGTTCGGGCGTCCGCACGATCTTGCGCGCCTTGGCCTCGTGCTCGACGCGGTAGTCCTCGAGCCGGGGTTGGCGCCGGGCGCGCTCGTCGTCGCCGATGACACGCGTCGCTTCGCCGACGACTTGCGGCCGTTCCTCGAGCATGTGCGCGCGCCGGCGAGCGGCTATGTCGCGATCGATGTGCCGCTCGACGACGGCGTCGAGTTGGCCATTCGCACCGGCTGACGCTCATTCGCTGCCGCAGTCGCCGTGCTCGTATTGGTGCCACTCGTACATCGGGCCCAGCGTGAATTGCGCGCGACCGGGGCCGTACGCGTAGGCCGCGCCCGCTTCGACGCCGAGATAGTGCTTTTGCGCCGAGTAGCAGCCCCAAATCGGATCGCGTGGGTTCGGACGCAGGAGTCGCGAGCGCGACCAGAGCAGCCCGGAGAGCGCGACGTGAATGCCGGGCGTCGCGCCTACGCCGGTGGTCGGTCCGTTGGTCGCTCCGCCGAGGCCGAGGAAGCCGCCGGCGCGAAAATTCACGTGCTCCCAAACCGTCGTCACGTCGACGCCGGCGTCGGCTTCGACAAAGCCGGTCGGCCGCGCGTCGAGCACGCCGCCGCGTAGGGCCAGCGTGGCCGCCACGATCACGTCACGTCGCGGCGATTCCGCGGCGTTGAATCCGGCGCTGGCGGCGAACGTCATGAGCACGCCCGTGCGTCCGTGCTCGTCGCTAAGCGCGAGAATGCCGGCGCGAATCGGGTGCGCGCAGCCGATCGCCGACGAGAGCGCGAGCAGCAGCGGCAGCGTGAGCACGACGCGCATTCCCGCTTGTAGCGCGCGCGCGAGTCGCCGTCGATGACGTAGGTCAACCGCGCCCGCCGACGCAGCCGAGCTGCAGCAGCCACATCGTCGACCAATCGATCGCTGTGCGGTCGGTGCCGTTCGGTTGTCGTGTGGTGTCGCGTGGCGCGCGGGACATGCGCGGAACGTGTCGCGTCCGCCGCGCAATCAATCGCCATCCCGCGCCGGAAAGATCGGGCTAAGATTGCGGCATGAACCCGAGCGACGGGCTCGCGCAGCCGTGGGCGCCGCGCTGGCTGCGGCGGGTTTCGGTCGCGCTCGCGGTCGCGTTCTTGTCGCTGCTGTGGCTGGATGCGGTCGGCGCCGGCACGTCGCGCGCGCTGCCATTGTCGCTGCGGCCGTTCGTGCAAGTGGCGCAGCTCTTTCCGAACGCCGCCGAGAACGTCATCGAATGGCGCATCCTCGGCTTTCGCTGCGCGACGGGAAAGTTCGAGGAGCTCGACGTGCGGGCGTTCTTTCCCATTCACGCCGACGACAAGGAGAGCCGCTTCGAGCGCGCGCTGTTCTTCTATATGAAGACGCCGCAAGTGCTGACCGCGCTCGACGACTACGTCACGCGTCGCCAAGACGAGCTCGGAGCCGGCCAGCGCATCGGCGGCGTCATGATCCTGAGCTTGCGCATTCCGATACCGGCGCTCGGCAGCGTCAGCGAGCGTTATCAGCGACAGCCGCTGGAGCGCTATCCGCACGACTGGCGCCACTATTGGTACACGACCGCCAGCGACGATCGGACGCGGCGCTGCGCGGAGACGCCATGACCAAGCGTGGGCCGCGCCAAAAGCCAAAGACGACGAAAACGAAGCCGAAGACGCTGAGCGCGCGCGTGCGCAGCTTTTTGTTCGCGCCGCAGCCGATCGCGCGGCTCGAGCTGGTGCGCATTCTGGTGCCGCTGGCGCTGCTCGGCTTCTTCTCGTCGCGCCTCACGCATGTCGACGACTGGCTCGGCCCGGTCGGCTTTCACGTGCCCGACTTGCATGGCGGCGACTGGCGGCAGCCGCTCTACCTCGGGCCGCTGCCGATCTGGGCCGCGCGGCTCGTCGGCGGCGCGCTGGTGGCATCGGGCCTCGCGGTCGCGGCCGGCTTTCGCACGCGCATCGCGAGCGCTGTTTTCGCGGCGCTGCTCGTCTACGTCATGCTCGCCGATCGCCTGGAGACGTTCACGGTGTCGAAGCTCGGCCCGTCGCTGGTGCTGGCGCTCTTCCTGACGCCGTCGGGCACGCGTTTCGGCGTCGACGCCTGGCTGAACCATCGGAGCGATCCGAATGCGTCGCAGCCGTCGCTGGTGTCGGGCGGTTCGGTGCGCTTCTTCCAGCTCTTTCTCGTGGTCATGTATTCGGGCTCGGGCATTGCCAAGCTGCGCGCCGATTGGCTCACCAAGCCGGTCCTGTGGAGCCACGTGCACGACAACTATCAGACGCTCGTGAGCTACGCGCTGCAGCGTGTCTTGCCGGCGGGCGCGTGGTGGCTGCTGCAATACGTGACGCTCGTGTTCGAGGTCGGCGCGCCGCTCTGGTTCGCGCTCAAGCGGACGCGTACGCCGGCGCTGATCGCGGGACTGACGATGCATCTGATGATCGGGCTCATGTTCGGCCCGGTGGTTTGGTTCGCGCTGCTGATGGCCAGCCTGCTCGTCGCCTGCTACGCGCCGCTGCCGAAGCGACTCAGAGCGGGCCGTCAAAACCTGTGACCGAGCTGGGGCGAGCGAGGAGACCGGGCTGCGAGGCGCGCCGAGGGCGAATACCGTTGGTATTAACCGAGAAGCAACGAAGCAGACCGGACCCGTAGCCGGCCCCGGCGACCGAACAGGTTTTGACGGCTCGCTCTAAGGTCAACCTATGCCGTTCACGCTGCCGCGAACTCTGCTACCGCGAGCACGCCCGCCAGGCGGGACGTAACCGTCCGACCAGAGCTGAGGATTCGTCACATCTTTTCGGCCTATTCCGATCACTTAGCTCACGTTGCGAATCCTCGACGAGAACTCGGTTCGAACGCGCTGATCGTCGCTCGCAACCTCTCGACGGGGAGACGTCGCGGCACGGCTTCGAGGTATCGGCAAATTTTCGTTTACCAGGCCGTTTGTCTGACAATCGCGATCGAAAACCGCGGTTGTTTCGATCGCTTGCGGACTTGTGATCAATGATGAGCCGACCAGAGACGCGACGGAATAGTCTCTCAGAGATTTTGTTAGATCAGAGTTGATGCGCCCTATCGTGGCTTACGTTCTATTCGCGATCTTCGCTCTTGTCGCTGCTGGAGCGCTCGCTGGCAATTGCGTTGTGATGATTCGTTGGTACGTGTATCGGAAACACGGTTCGATGATCCCAGCGGTCGGAGGCACGCTTATCACGGCTGGCGTGCTTCTGTATCCGGCGACGCGAGTGAGGCAGTACGCGTGGATACCCTTTGTGATCGACCCCGGCTGTCTATACCTCCTTGCAATGACACTGTTCGGCGCGCTAAAGCCGAAGCATTAGCTGTTTCATCGTGGCCGGACGGCCGTCGACGCCGGTAAATGTCCGACTGAGACGTATTGACGAGCTACGAGGTGTCAGTCCAGCGGAGCGGCGGCGTCCAGTTGTGCGGCAGCAGTTCGTCGATGCGCGAGGCGGGGTGAGTGTCGACGCGCATCAGCACGTCCTTGAGATAGGCGACTGGATCAAGATCGCGCGCTTCGCAGGTGGCGACCAGCGAATAGCGAGTGGCGAGATGATCGCCAGCCTCGACGTCACCGACAAAGAGGAAGTTCTTCCGACCAAGAGCCACCACTCGCAGCGCGGACTCGCTGGCGTTGTTGTCGACGGGCACGTTCGCGTTTTCGAGGAAACACAAGAGGCGGTCCCACTGGTTGAGCGCGTAGCTGATCGCCTGACCGAGCGGTCCCTTCGGTAGGTGTCTCGGCTGCTCCTCGACGAGCCACTGGTGCAGGCAGTCCATCGCTGCGCGCGAGCGTGTCCGCCGCATCGCAAGTGCTCCGGCGTGCGCACGATCTTGAGCGCCTTGGCCTCGTGCTCGACGCGATAGACGTCGAGGATTAGTTCCAGCGCTCGGCGCGCCTCGACGGGCGCCGTCGGCAGGGCGTCGAATATCTTTCGCCGCACGTGCGCCAGACATCCGGCACGATCGCGGCCGTCGACGTCGGTGACGCGGTTGTAACCAGTATAGCCGTCGATGACCAGCGTGCCCTTCGTCCCGCCGAGGATCTGCAGTGGCGTCTCGCCCGAGCGACTTCTCGGCGAAGCGATACGCGATCAGATCGCCGGCGAGGAAGGTCGCTTATTCGGCCGCTGCATCTTGAGCGACGTCTCGTCCGCCTGGACGGTCTCGCTCTGTGCAATGATCGCAAGCAGTCGCTTCCACAGTGGTTCCAGCTTCTCGGCGGCGGCATGAAACAGGTCAGTCAGCGTCGAGCGCGCCATCGGGATGCCGAGCCGCTTCGACGTTGTTCCAACTCGCAGCCGCCGCGCCGCGAGGGATTGCCCAGGCGTGCCGCCACTTCGGCATCTCGCGTAAGGCCTTCTACAAGTGGAAGAAGCGCCACGACGATCACGGCGACTCTGGGCTATGCGACCGCTCGCGCACCCCATTGCGCTCTCCCAACGCCACGCCGCCGGAAGTCGTGAGCAAGATTCTCTACCCGCGGCAGAACTACCACTTCGGGCCGCGCAGGATTGCCGACTACCTGGCTCGCTTTCACAGCATCCCATTGCCGGCTCGTCGGTGCATCGCATCCTCCGCAAGCACGGCGTGAACCGGCTGCCGGCCAATCAGAAGCACCAGCAACACGCCAAGCGCTGGCTGCGCTTCGAAAAGGCCCAGCCCGGTCATCGGCTTCAGCTGGACGTGAAGTTTCTCGAGCGCATCCCTGGTAAGCGCAAGCGGCTCTACCAGTTCACCGCTATCGACGACTGCACGCGCATTCGCATCTTGAAGATTTACGACGCCTGCAATCAATCCACTGCTGTCAGATTCATAGACGAGGTCATTCGTCGTTTGCCCTTCCGGATTCTCGTCGTGCAGACGGACAACGGCGCGGAGTTCCAGTCGAAGTTTCACTGGCACTTGGACGAGCTCGACATTCGCCACGTCTACATCAAACCGCGAACGCCACGCCTCAACGGCAAGGTCGAACGCTCACACCGCGTCGACAATCAGGAGGAATCCGACCGACGAGACGCGTTTCGCCGACCGGATTCGAAACGCATCGCCGCCGCCGCGCCCGGCCCTGAGCCGCCGACTCCGCCGCGTGGCCTAGATCACATCGCACAGGCGCTACGAATAGGTCGTTCGTCGTACTCGTCCGTACTACGGTGCTCACACGCCCGACCCCGAGGCCGAATACGATGAAGACGCGCCCGTATTTACTCGCCCTGCTGCTGCTCGCCCCGCCTTCCCTGGCTTCCGCCAACGAGCTGCCGAGCGACCCCGAAGCGCTGTTCACGCAAGGACAATACGAGGCCGCGCTCGTCGGCTTCGCCGCCGCCAGCCTACGCGAGCACGACGACGCACCGTACATGCGCGGGCTGGTGGGCGCCGTGCGCTGCGAAATGCTGCTCGGTCGCCATCCCGACGCGTTCGAGCGCCTGCGTCGCGCGCGGCTGCCGGCGGACGTCGGAATGCGCGCCATCGTCGAGCTGCTGCGGCTGCAGCTGCTGTTCGAGCTGCAGCGCGGTGGCGGCATCAGCGACGGTAACGCGCCACCCGTCCACGGCGACCCACCACTGGCGCGCGCCGACGCGACGCGCGAGGCGGACGCGGCGACGCTGCACCTATGGCGCGACCGAGTCGAGCTGGCGCGCGTGCCGATCGCCAAGCTGGGCGACCTGTTCAACGTCGAGCACGCCGACCTGACCCGGTTCCCGTCGCTGTGGGACTTCTTGGTCGAGCGCATGTCGATCTACCTGGTCGACCGCACGGCGGGCGGAACGATCGATTTGACCGCCGAGACGGTGCCGCGCGACTTCGAGCACATGCGCCCGTCGCGCGATCGGCTGGCGGCGCTCTTCGAAGAGAGCGGCAACCTCGACGGCGGCGACGTCGATCGCAAGAGCGCCGCCGAGCGCTGGCGCATCGACCGCGTGCTCCTCGACGAGAACCACGCGTCGACGGACGACGGCACGGCGTGGCGCGCGCGCGCCATCGCACGCTTGAGCGGCTGGGCGCGCACCATGACCACCCCGGCGGCGCGCGCCGAGGCGGCACTGCAAGCGGCCACGTTCTTGCGCTACAAAGACCAGGATGACGGCAAGCTCAATGCGCTGGCGCTGATCGACGCCGCGCTGAAGGATTCGCCGAGCGGCCGCGTGGCCACGACCTTGCGCCAGCTGGCGGCGGAGCTGGGCCAGCGCGAGCTGTCGGCCTGGACGTGGGTCACGCGCGACGGCAAAGGCGCGCTGCACGTGAGCGCGCGCAACGTGAAGACGATTTATCTGCGGCTCTATCGACTCGACCCGACGAGCCAGCTGCAAGAGGAATTGGGTCGCCCCGCCGCCAATCCCCAGGTGCCGGCCAAGCGCATCGAAGGCTGGATGAAGACGCTGCCGAAAGTGGCCGAGTGGAGCGTGCCGACGGGCGATCGGGGCACGCACGCCTCGATGGACCGCAATCTCGACGTGCGCGTGCCCGGCGTCGGCTTCTACCTGCTGCTCGTCTCGACCGAGCACGACTTTCCCGTCGGGCGCGCGACCGTCCTCGCCGATTTCCTGCAGGTGAACGACATCGCGGTGGCGCGGGTGCGCGTGGGCGAGACCGTGCGCCACTACGCGTTCGATGCCGAGCGGCACGCGCCGGCCGCGGAGATGCCCTTTCGCCTGCAGCTGTTTCCGCACCGCTCGCTGACGCTGGCGACGCAGGAGCGCCTGCTCACCAATTCCGACGGCGTGGTCGATTGGACCTATCCCGTCGGCCAGGACGATAGCGTCGAGACCATGGCGCAGCACGGCTACAGCTTCGGCATCTTCGAGAGCACGAGCGCCGCGCATCGCGTGAGCTATCCGCAGCCGGCGCCGGCGCCGCCGTTGGTGCTGCTGGTGGCAACCGATCGGCCCCTGTATCGGCTGCGTGACAAGATTCGCGTGCACGTGACGGCGCTCGTGCGCGCCGTCGACGGCGGCTACGACTTCGCGCACGACCAGGCCGTCGATCTCGACCTGCGCGAGCCGAGCCGCGGCGCCATCGTCGCCAGTGCCAAGATCGTCATGGGCGCGCTCGGCTCGGCGACGGCGGAGCTGACGCTGCCGGCCGACTCGGTCGCGGGCAACTACTCGCTGATGGCGAGCGATCCCGCGCCGTCGTCGGGGATCTACAAGATGCTCCAGCTGCGCGTCGAAGATCAGGAGCCGGGGCTCGACGTGCAGCTCGATCCGCCGCCGGTGGGCGCGCATTACGGCGACAAGGTGCGCATCCAAGGGCACGTCAAGGACGCGGCCGGCAAGCCGGCCGCGCACGTGCCGCTTACCTTCACGGTCGTGGGCGAGCGTTGGGCGCCGCCAAACAGCGCGCCTCCGGCGGCGGGATGGCGAGTGTCCGACCTGGCGAAGAAGGAGCTGACGCACGGTCAGCTGGAGAGCGACGGCGAAGGCGCCTTCGTCATCGAGCTCACCGCCGCGTCGGCCGACCCGGTCGTGCACTTGGGCGT
The DNA here is from genome assembly GCA_963785725.1 of uncultured delta proteobacterium. GTDB lineage: Bacteria > Myxococcota_A > Polyangia > Palsa-1104 > Palsa-1104 > JAQBQH01. Next base: position 321,929 of record CAWAWS010000020.1, read on the forward strand.
GCCGCCGGGCAGCGAGCCGCCCGACGTGAGCCGCCTGACCGTCGACGTCAACGCGCGCGACGCGGGCGGGCATCGGGTCGGCCGCCGCTGCGAGCTGTCGGTCGGCCAGCAGCCGCTGTTGCTGTCGGCCGAGGGCGCGGGCGGCTTCTTCATGTCGAACGAGCGGCCGCAGCTGCGCGTGTCGGCGACGCGCTTCGATGAGCAGCCGCTGGCGACGACGGTGCGCTGGACGGTCGAGCGGCTGGGCGCACCCGACGGCAAGGCGGACCCGATTCATCGTCATCCACTGGCGGTGGAGCTGGCGCGCTATCCGGCGCTGCGCGAAGTGGCGCATGGCACGCTCGCGACCATCGAGCACGAGGCGACCGAGCTGCAGCTGCCGGCGACCTTGCCGGCGGGCATCTATCGGCTGCGGCTCGACGGTGACGGTGGCAGCCGGGGTACCTTCCCGCTCCTGGTCGTCGACGCGCGCACGCAAACCCTGCCGGGCGTGTTGCCGCCGCTGGCGCTGGCGCGACGCGACGTCTATCGCCCGGGCGAGACGGCCGAGCTGCTCGTCGGTGGCGGCGACGCCGCGGGGACCTATCAGCTCGAGGTGTGGCGCGACGGCCGGCGGCTATCGAGTCAGCTGCATCGTGGCGCGCCGCTGCGCATCGTGCGCCTGCCGGTCGACGACCAGATCGGCGAGCTGACGATTCGCTGGATCGGCGTCGCCGGCGCGTCAGTCGTGAGCAGCGACGTGACGCTGACGGTGCGGCGGCCCAATCCGTCGCTCGTCATCAAGCTGCAGAAGCCGCCGACGCTGACGCCGGGCCGAACCGCGAGCCTCGCGCTGGAGGTGCGCGACGCGCGCGGCAAGCTCGTCGATGGCGAGGCGCTGGTGAGCGTGTTCGACGACGAGCTGACGCCGCGCGCGCCGGCCATGAGCGAGTGGCGCCTGCCTCCGAACCCGGCCGCGGAGAAGTTGCCGCGCCTCGATGTGAGTAAACCGATGTGGACCGCGATCTACCTGCACAACGACCGCGTGCAGGCGAGCGTGCCGCGCGCGGCGGCGCCGCCGCCTAACGGGGTGACCACGGCGTGGATCATGCCGCGCTTCGCGTGGGAGCGGCCGGTGCTCACCTACGGCTACGGCGCCATCGCGCCAGGGAGTGCGGTGCCGAATGCACGCGTGCCCGAGCCGCATTGGAAGAGTCCCCACAAGGGCACGAGCCCCAACAAGGCCGACGACGAGCGCGCGCCGGAGCCGGCGATCGAGCCACCGATGTTTGCGAGCGGCCGGCTCGGTCCGATGCCGGCGACGCAGCTGGAGACGGTGGCGTGGCTGCCGGCAGTGGCGCTGCAGTCGGGGCGAGCCACCGTCGAGCTGCGCCTGCCGGAGCGGCCGGCGCACTGGCGCGTGCGCGTGCTCGCACTGGGACGCGACGGCACCGTCGGCAGCATCGACGACGAGCTGATCGCGCGCTGAGCGCTGCGGCGCGGTTCGGGAGGTGACCGCGACGGCGACGAAGACCGCTTGCGACCTCGGCGGTCTCGTCGCCGCCGGCTACTTCTTGGGCTGCTTAGAGCTCGAGAATCGTTCAGCGACTCTGCTGCTCCAGCTTAAGCCACGGATAATTTCGGGGAGCTGGCGACTGAGGCGTCTTCTTCGCCGGCGACCAAGTCACCTGGTGATCCTCGACAAACGCGCAGTCGGCGACGGTCCGATCGTGACACGCCGATCGGTCAGCATTTGCGAACGGCTGCTTGCCTGCTCAAGGAACCAACGGGAGAAGGACATCACGATGGACGAGGTCTTGTCCGGGAGCGCCGCGTAGGCCCGATAGGCCTGTCGTACGTCATCGAACCTCGGATCGTGTCCTCCGGCGAGCTCCCGGGGGCGTGCGTGGGTGCGGCGCGCGCGCGCCCGCAATAAACCTTCGATCGGCGTGCCGACTCCACGATGGCCGATTCCGACGGAGCGAGCTCGGTCGCGCGCACCGCGCGCCCGACCGAGCTCGCCAAGCCGTAAAACCGCAGCCCACCCATTCGCATCATTAGATCCGCCCGCCGTTCCGGCCGCCACGCCCCGCGCAGCCGCTGCACCATCGGCCCCGCCAGCGGCCCGAATTCCGCGCGGCGCCGATCTTTACATTCGCGTCCCTCATGCCGCGGCCCTGCCTTCCGATTGGATCGTCACCGGCACCGATTGCCGCTCGAGGATCCATGCGCCGCATCGTCGTCCCCACCCTTGCCCTGCTCGCGTTCGGCTGCACGACGCCGAAGAAAACAGGGACGCAGCCCACCCCGCCCAAGGTGGTCAAGGTCGCCATCGGCGGCAGCGTCAGCGGGCTCAGCGGTCACGGGCTCGTCCTCCAGAACGGCGGCGGCGACGACCTGACCATCGCCGGCAACGGCAACTTCACGTTCGCGACCACCGTCGCCGCCGGCACGAATTACGCGGTGACCGTGTCACAGCAGCCGTCGGCGCCGACCCAGCAGTGCGTCGTCGGCGCCGGCAGCGGCACGGCGTCGCACGCCGTCACCGACATCACCGTCACGTGCACGACGAGCGCCTACCACGTCGGCGGCTCGATCGTCGGCCTACTCGGCTCGGGCCTCGTCCTGCAAGACAACGGCGGCGACGACCTGAGCGTCGGTAGCACCGGCGCCTTCCAGTTCGCCACGCGCCGTCGCCAGCGCCAAATCCTACAGCGTCAGCATCACGCAGCAGCCGACGAACCCGCTGCAGCAGTGCAGCGTCAGCGGCGGCTCGGGCATCATCGGCGGCGGCAACGTCACCAGCGTCGTCGTCAATTGTACGGGCGACAGCTACACCATCGGCGGCACCGTCAGCGGTCTCGCCGGCTCCGGCCTCGTCCTGCAAGACAACGGCGGCGACGACGTCGCGCTCACGGCCAACGGCAGCTTCGCCTTCGCGACGCCGCTCGCCAACGGCAAGCCGTTCGCCGTCACCGTCAAGACGCAGCCGTCGACGCCGCAGCAGACCTGCACCGTCACGCAAGGCGCCGGCACCGTCGACTCGGCCAACGTCAGCAACGTCGCCGTCAGCTGCGTCACCGCGCGCTACACCGTCAGCGGCAGCGTCAGCGGCCTCGCCGGCTCCGGCCTCGTCCTGCAGGACAACTTGGGCGACAACCTGCCGGTCAGCGCCGACGGCAGCTTCACCTTCGCCACGTCCGTCGCCAGCGGCAGCACCTACGGCGTCACCGTGTTGGCGCAGCCGACGTCGCCGACGCAAACGTGCAGCGTGACCCACGGCGCCGGCACCATCGCCACGAGCAACGTCAGCGACGTCGCCGTCAGCTGCACCGTCGACAGCTTCAAGGTCGGCGGCACCGTCGTCGGCGTCGCCGGCGCCGGCCTCGTGCTGCAAGACAACGGCACCGACGATCTCCCCATCAGCGGCGACGGCAAATTCACCTTCGCCATCGCGCTCGCCAGCGGCTCGACCTTCGCCGTCACGGTCAAGACGCAGCCCGCTTCGCCCGCGCAAGTGTGCGTCGTCTCCGGCGACACGGGCACGATCGGCGGCGGCGACGTCGGCAGCGTCACCGTCAACTGCACGACCAATCGCTACGTCGTCGGCGGCACCGTCAGCGGTCTCGCCGGCAGCGGCATGGCCATCGCGCTCAACGGCGGCGACTCGCTCGTCGTCACCGCCAACGGCAGCTTCGCGTTCCCCGACACCGTCGCCGACGGCGCGACCTACGGCGTCACCGTCGTCGCGCAGCCGACGTCGCCCGGCCAGACCTGCACCATCACCAACGACAGCGGCACCATCGCCACCGCCGACGTCAGCAACGTCGCCATCAGCTGCACCAACAACCCGTCGCACGTCGGCGGCACCGTCAGCGGCCTCGTCGGCTCGGGCCTCGTCCTCGAGAACGAGCTCGGCGACGACCTCGCCATCGGCGGCAACGGCAGCTTCACCTTCGCCACCGCCGTCGCCTCCGGCCAGCCCTACTCGGTCACCGTCGCCACGCAGCCGTCGTCGCCGACGCAGACCTGCGTCGTCGGCAACGCCGCCGGCAACGTCACGTCGGGCTACGACATCTCCAACGTCACCGTCACCTGCTCGACGAACCGCTACGCCATCGCCGGCGCCATCACCGGCCTTTCCGGCACCGTCGTCCTCACCGACAACGGCGGCGACACGCTGATCCTGAGCGGCGCCACCAGCTTCGTGTTCCCGACCAGCATCGCGAGCGGCGGCGCCTACGCCGTCGCCGTCGCCACGCAGCCGTCGACGCCCGATCAGACCTGCACCGTCAGCAACGACGCCTCGGGCATCGTCGGCGCGAGCGACGTCAACGACATCGTCGTCAGCTGCGTCACCAACAGCTATCCCATCAAGGTCACCGTCAACGGCCAGGACGGCCCCGGCCTCGTCCTCGAGAACAACGGCGGCGACGACCTCGCCATCGACGCCAGCGGCAGCTACGCCTTCGCCACGTCGGTCGCGAGCGGCGGCGCTTACGCCGTCACCATCATCGCGCAGCCGGCCGCGCCCTGCACGCTCTCGGCGAACGCCAGCGGCACCGTCGGCAGCGGCCCCGTCTCGGTCACCGTCAACTGCTCGACGAGCTCGTGGGTCGTCGGCGGCACCGTCAGCGGCCTCGCCGGCGCCGGCCTCGTCCTGCAAGACAACGGCGGCGACAATCTCGCCGTCAACGCCAACGGCAGCTTCGCCTTCGCCACCACCGTCGACGACGGCAGCGGCTACAACGTCACCGTCAAGACGCAGCCGACGAACGCCTGGCAGACCTGCACCGTCACGTCCGGCAGCGGCACCGTCAGCGGCGGCGACGTCACCAGCGTCAGCGTCACCTGCGTCTCGACTCCGTACAACGTCGCCGTCACCGTCAGCGGTCTGGCCGGCTCGGGCCTCGTCCTCGAAGACAACAGCGGCGACGACCTCGCCGTCAGCGCCGACGGCACCTACAGCTTCGCCACGCCCGTCGCCAGCGGCAGCGCCTACTCGGTCACCGTGCTCGACCAGCCGACGTCGCCCTGGCAGACCTGCGTCGTCCAGTCGGGCAGCGGCCTCATCGCCAACGGCGCCGTCACCATCAACGTCACCTGCACCGTCGACATGCACACCGTCGGCGGCACGGTCGTCGCGCTCGAGAACAGCGGCCTCGTCCTGCAGGACAACAGCGGCAACGACCTGTCAATCGCCGCCAACGGCAGCTTCGTCTTCACCAGCGCCTTGCCGAGCGGCAGCGCCTACTTCGTCACCATCGCCACGCAGCCCGTCGGCCAGTACTGCCTCGTGCGCTTCGGCAGCGGCACCATCACCGGCAGCGACGTCGGCAGCGTCATCGTCACCTGCGCGCACCTGACCAACGGCAGCTTCGAGACCGGCGACTACAGCGCCTGGACGCTCTCGGTCGTCGACGCCTGCCCCGGCTGCTACGACTCCGGCACGTGGGGCGTGCTCGCGAGCGGCACCACGCTCAACTACAACGACTACGTCTACGATTACTTCACGCAGGCGCCGATCCAGGAGGAGTCTGTGAACATGCCCGAGTCGTTCACCGCCAGCGACGGCAACTTCGTCGCCGTCGGGCTCGAGAACGGCCCCGCCGATCACCGCATCTACCAGGACGTCATCGTGCCTTTGACGGCGACGAACCTGAGCTGGGAGATGATGTACAACAACTCATTCGCAGGGCGCGTTCGATCCCGACAATCAGTACATCGCGCTCAACCTGCGCGACGTCGACACCGACGCCATCATCGCCACGCTCTACAAGACCACCGAAGGATTGTGCCCCGAGGTCCTCGGCTCGATGACCACCTTCAGCGAGGACATCACGGCCTATCGCGGCCGCCTCGTGCGCATCGACTTCGAAATCCAGGCGCAGTTCGGCTTCTTGGACACCGGCGTCGATAACTTCCGCTTCGAGTAGCCACGCAGCGAAACGAGGTCGGCCCAGCTCGGCGGCCTCGTTTCGCCACCCTCCTCGCGCTTCACTTCACGACCTTCTCCGCTACCTCCGCCTCAGATTTCGTCGGTCTCGCGCACCGTCGTCGCCCGCGACAGGCGAAGACGGAACGCCGCAACGATATCGGCCACGCAACCACGTCAGCGACAGCGCGCGACGAAGCTGCGTCACCGAGCGGCGCTAATCGTAAACTCCAGATTTTGGATTTTGACTTGGGGATTACTGCGCCGACCGTTCAGACGATCGGCTGGGGACTACACGAGCTGCTGTGGCGCTGGGGCTTGGTTAGTAGCGACCGCCGCGGTCTCCACCGCGACCGCCACCACCGCCACGACCACCGCCGCCACCGCCGCGGCCACCACCGCCGCCGCCGCCACCGGTGCGCTCCTGCGCCTCGTTGACCTTGAGCGAGCGACCGTCGAGCTGCTGGCCATTCCAGGCTTCCATCGCCGCCTGCGCGTCGGCCGGGCTGCCCATCTCGACGAAGGCGAAGCCGCGGGGTTGACCGGTGTCGCGGTCGGTCACGATTTTGACCTCCACGACTTTGCCGCCGCCCTGCTCGAAAGCCTGGCGCAGCGTGTCTTCCGACGTGTGGAACGAAATGTTACCGACGTACAAGCGGGTTCCGTTTGCCATGGTATCCTCACTAACAACGTGGCCTAGGCCCCTTTGCAACTTTGTAAAGGGGCCTCGTAGCTATTTATCGCGATAGGTAATGAGTCCACGGCCCGGATCGTAAGGGGACACGGCCACAGTGACGCGATCGCCCAGTACGACGCGAATGCGGTTACGACGCATTCTGCCGGCCAAGTGCGCCAGCACCGAGTGACCGCCTTCGACGTCGATGCGGAAGTTACCGCCGACGAGGATTTCGACCACTTTGCCTTCCATCTCGACTAGATCATCGCGCGACATTCAATCCATCCCGACTCGCACTCGACACCCGCCGCCGGTAGGCTTTGAAACCCACCGGCGACGAGCTCGACTGCTTCATTACAGCAGAAAAAACCGAAACTTGCTACCCGACGCGGCGGACGTTCGACGCCTGGAGGCCCTTCTGGCCCTGCGTCACTTCGAATTCGACCTGATCACCCTCGGCCAACGTGCGGAAGCCTTCGGACTGGATCGCCGTGTGATGGACGAACACATCCGGGCCGTTCTCGCGCGTGATGAAGCCGAAGCCCTTCGCATCATTGAACCACTTCACAGTGCCTTTTTCCAAAATACACCTTTTTCATTTGCCGGACCGGTCATCGCCACAGGGGACCGGCCCACATTCTACGTGCCCGCGTTGACAAGGAATTGTCCACGAAACGTGACGACGCAAACAGTCTGCGCCCGGGGGGCACGAATGTCAAGCGTCGTGGTAATCGGCTCATTTCCAAAGATTACCGCGAGTTGTTTTTGCTTCGGACACGTCACCATGGTCTCGCCGATGTACATGTAAGCGCCGGGCTTTTGACGACAAGTGGAAATATTCGGTGTCTACTGTCGCAGAACGAGCCGGCCGGTCAGCCCACCTGCGCGCACCCGCCGCTGCCCCTCCTCCGCGCGTTCGAGCGGCAGCTCTTCGGCGATCGGCAGCGTGAGCAGCGTGTCGCCGAGCCGCGCGAACAGCCGCGCCATGTCCGCCGCCGTGGCGCCGCTCGAGCCGACGACGCGCAAGGCGTTGACGATGACGTAGCCGAGGTTGAGGTCGACGCGCTCGTCGACGACGTTGCCGATGACGACGACGCGGCCGCCGAGCCGCAAGCTGCGCAGGCTGGCGTTGAACGTCGGCTGGCCGACACATTCGAGGGCGACGTCGATGCCGCGGACTCGCTTGTGGAAGCTGCCGCCGCCGTCGACGACCACTTCGGCGGCGCCGAGCGCGCGCACGGCGGCCGCGTGGCGCTCGTCGCGGACGACGGCGACGACTTCGCAGCCGAGCCGCGCGGCCAGCTGCACGCCGGCCGCGCCGACGCCGCCGTTGGCGCCGGTCACGAGGACGCGCTGGCCGGGCTCGACGTCGCCGAGCCCGCGCCAAACGGTGCCGAAGGTGCAGTGGTAGACGGCCGCCTGCGCCGCCGACAAGCCGTCCGGCAGCGCGAACAGGCCCGACTCGGGCACCAGCAGCGCATCGGCGTAACCGCCGTCGGCCAGGATGCCGAGCACGAACGCCGCCGACGGACAGAGCGACGTTTCGCCGCGCGCGCAGGCGGCGCAGTCGCCGCAGCCGTCGCGATGGAGCGTGCCGACGCGATCGCCGACGCGGAAGCGCGTGACCTCGTCACCGACGGCGACGACGCGACCGGCGGCTTCGTGACCGGGCGTGATCGGCAGCTGCATGAAGGCGAAGCGGCCGGCGCGGTCGATGATGTCGCGCTGACACACGCCGCACGCCTCGACGGCGACGTGCACCAGCTTGCCGGTCGGCGCCGGCAGCTCCGGCGCCGCCGACTCGACGTCCAGCTCATGGTCCCAACCGCGATGCAGCAGACGAACGCGACGCATTCCTCCCAGTAGAACGTGTTTCAGTCGCTACGGCAACTACCAGCGGCCGCGGCAGCCGTAGCCGTGGCAATGGTACGCGCCGTAATACGGGTGACGATAGCCGTCGTGGACGTAGCAGCCGGACAGCGCCAACGTCGAGAGCGCCAACGTCGCAAACATCAACTTGCGGAGCAGGCTCATCGGTTCCTCCTGGCACGAAGTAATACAAGTGTCGTGCCGTTACGACGAGTCGGCGGTCGCATCGCTGGACAAGCGAGCCCGTCTCGTGCGAGGAACGCGCGATGAGATCCGTCGTTTTATGCTCATTCGCGCTCGTCTTTTCCGCCTGTGGCGCCAACGAAGCCGATCCTTGTGCGCGCGCGGCCGCTTATGTGAACGGCTGCGCGGGCGCCGATACCGTCGCCGCGGGCACGTGCGATGCCGAAGGCGCCAAGCTGCTGCTGACGCTCGACTGCGCGCAAGTGACGCTGGCCGTGCGGCAGAAAGTCACGCCCGACAGCCTCACCAGCACCGTCGACTCCATCGCCTGCGCCGCCGGTATCACGCGCGACTGCCCCGATCCGGCGTGCACGGCGCCCGTCTATCCCGGCCCATCGACGACGTGCAGCGACTACATCGGCATCGCCGGCTGCGGCGGCTGCCAGTTCTACGCCTGCCGCGAAGCCGAGCACAGCTGCGGCCCGTCCGGCTACTACCTCGGGTTCGCCGAGAAATACTGCGTCCGCTTTCTGCAGCAGCTGCGCCCGCGCATGTCGCCCGCCGGCCAGCACTTCCTCGACGCCGGCCGCGACTGCTTGATGGACTACGTCGACACGCAGGTCCCCGTCGACGAGAGCTGCGACCAGGTGAAGTCGGGCTCGCTCGCGTCGCACGTCGCCTGCTATAAGGACAACGGCTTCTGCCAGCTGCCGGTCAGCGATCAGTGGCTGCTCTTGAACACGATCGATCCCGCCGATTTTCAGCTGACCGAAGCGCTGGAGACGGGGTTGAGCTGCCTGTAGCCGTCGTCACCGCCGGCTGAGGGAGAACGCGCGATTGCTGGTCCGAACGCGTCGGACTAGGTGTTGCACTCGCTGGCGACGAAGCGCGCCTTCGACTGCTTGCCGAGCGTGATCACGCGGACGGCCGGGTCGGGCGTGTCGATGAACGGCACTTCGGGTCGAATGCCGAGCGGCGGCAGGCGCTCCTCGATCAGCTCTTCGTTGGCGTCGTAATAGTTGGCCTCGACCGAGCGCAGATAGTCGGTGTAGCGATCGAACTCGCCGCGATTGCGCTTCAACGTCGCCCAAATCGCCGCCAGCGAGCCGCCGAAGCGCAGCGCGTTGTTGACCTTGCCTTGCGCCGCCATTTTTCGCGGGATGTGCCGCGGATGATAGAAGCGATCGAGGCAGTCGAGCACCGCCTGCTGCAGCGTCGACGGGCGCATGTGCTTCGGAAAGAACGTGACGTAGTTGCCGTTCACGTAATCCCACGACGGCGCCAGCATGCGATGCCGCGGAATGCAGACGTTCTCCTGCATCTGCGTCGGAATCAGGCAGTACATGCTGACGTAATCGACGGCGTTCGTCTCCGCCCAGGCCAGCGTCGAGTACAGGTCGTCGACGCGCTGTCCGTCGGAGCCCATCAAGAACGAGCCGTGCACGCGGATGCCGTGGCGATGATAGGCGGCGACGCAGTCGGCCATCTCCTGCAGCTTGAGCCGCTTGTTCCACTCCTTTTGCGTCTCGGTGTCGAGCGACTCGAAGCCGACGTAGACGTTGGTGAAGCCGGCGCGACGCAAGAGCGGCAGCATGTCCGTGTCCTGCGCGTTCTCGACGCGCAGGAAGCAGGTGTAGTTGCCGCCTTCGTGCAAGCCCTCTTGGATCATGCGCGTGAGCAGCTCGATGATGAAGTCGCGCTTGACGACGAACAGGTTGTCGATGAACCAGATGCGCGACGAATAGCGGCGGCGATCGCGCAGCTCGTCGAGGACGCGGTCGACGTCGCGCGTGCGATAGCTGCCGTATAAGTCGGGCGTGATGCAGAACTTGCAGGCGAACGGGCAGCCGCGCGACGCCTCGATGGTCATGAAGTAATAGCGACGGCGCAGGGCCTGCTCGAGCAGCGACATCTTGCGATAGCCGCGGATGATCGACATCGACGTCGGCACGCCGAGGCGCTTGGTGAACGCGCGCGGCCCGGTGTGCGCGAGCTTGCCCTCGTGCCAGTAGCTGACGCCGAGGACGTCGCGAATGTCGGTCCTGCCGTTGAGCGCGGCCAGCAGCTCGACGATGGTGTCCTCGCCTTCGCCGCGCACGATGAAGTCCACCGCTTCGGCGCCCGCCGACGGAATGACCTTGGCCAAGCCGCCGCCGCCGATCGCGACCAAATTCGGGTTGAGCTTGCGCGCCTTGGCCAAGAGGCGCTCGTTCTTGTCCAAGTTGCCGGCCACTTGATGGACCAACACGGCGTCGGCGTCGGCCAGGTCGCGCTCGTCGAAGACCGACATGTCCTCGAGCAAAGCCTCCACCTCGTAGCCTTCCTGCTTGAGCAAAGAGCCGATCAAGACCGTGCCATGCCAGGGCATGATCGCGTTCTTGATGAAGTCGGTGCGCGCCGAGCGCAGCTCCACCAACTTGATCTTGCGGATGGGACGGCCTTGATACGCGTACCGTGCGTCGAGCGTGGCAGCTTGCATCCCCGACCCCCAATTCTGGCCCGTAGCGTTTTAGAACGGCGGCTTGTACCCCACGACAGTCGATAGCTGCTCGAGCAGATGGCTGCGGCGAACCCCGGTTTCTTGCGTGTCCGAGCTGGTGTCCGGCCCGTCGGGACGCGCGTGCGACGAGATGCCGCGCTCCTTCCAATACGCGCGCGGCGAGATCGGCGCGTCGGCGGTCTGAGGCAGGCGCGGCCAGAAGTCGCAGCTGGGATAGCCGAGCTGCGCGACCGTGTCGGCTTGCTGGCGGCGAATTTCGGCGGCCGCCTTGTCGTCGCCGATCGCCTCCAACGACTCGGCGTAGCGCTGCAGGAGCCACGGCCGCGCGGCGACGTTGCCGGCGCGATCGAGCTGCGCCAGCGCGCCGTCGGCCAGCTGGCGCACGCGCAGGCGACGCGGCGCCGGATCGTCGAACGAGCTGACCGCCATCGTGTGCGCGAGGCCCATCGCGTTCATCGGGCCGGCGTAGTCGTCGCGCGCGGCGTCGGCCATCTCCAGGCCGCGCGTGTAGACGGCGCGCGCGTCTTCGAAGCGGCCGCCGACGAACATGACGTCGCCCAAAAAGGCCTGCGCCCACGACGCGAGCATGCCTATTTTGAGGATGCTCGAGAGGTTGATGGAGTTGGACAGGAGGACGCGGGCGCGATCGATGCGGCCGAGATGGAACTGGTGGCGGCCGGCGAACACGGTGCCGACGTAGACGTAGAGGCCGCCGATCGCGTGCTCCTCGGCGAACGCCAACAGGCCCGTCGACCAGCGCACGCCTTCGGTGTACTCGCACAAGGCTTCGCACAAGGCCGAGCGATAGATGTGCGCGCCCAAGATGCGCAGCGGATCTTCCAGCGCGGCGGCGAGCGAGCCGCATGCTTCGGCGGCGATGAGCGCGGTCTCGCGCCGGCCGGTGAAGCCGAGCGCGACCGACAAGAGGCCGTTGGAGTGCGAGAGCTCGCCGTATTCGCGCGACTCTTTGGCCAGCTCGATGCCGCGCTCCAAGACCTCGATCGACTGCGTGAACTGACCCGAGATGCACATCGTGCGGCCGAGAATGTTCGCCGGCAGGCATTGGAAGCTCTTCAGCTCGGGATCGTCTTTGGCGACGGCGAGGCAGCGACGCGAGGATTCACCGGCTTTGACGGCGTTGCCTTGCACGTAATAGAGCCGCGCGTAGGCGCCGGCGAGCGCGACCTGCTGGCGCGGCGAGCCTTCGCCGACGAGCGACGCGCAGCGATCGAGCTGGGCCAGGATTTCGCTGGTGTCGCCGAGCGAGCCGGCCACCCGCGACAGCTCGAAGGCGGCGCGCGCCAAGAGATCGTCGCGCTCGACCGTGCGCGACAGCGGCGCGATGACCTCGACGACGCGGTGAAAGGCGTTCGATCCGCCGGCGGGATCGTGCAGATCGTCGGCTTCGAGGCCGGCCTTGAAGTAGGCCTGCGCCGCCGGCAGCGGACGACCGGCGCGCTCCAAGTGATGGCCGAGCGTTCCCGCCGGCACTTTCCGCTGCGCCAGCCGATCGGCGATGCGCCCGTGAATGTCGGCCAAGCGACCGGGCGAAACCGTCGACTCCAGGTGCTCGCGCACGGTGTCATGCGCGAACGTGATGCGATCGCCGTCGGCGCGGCACAAGAGGTGGCGCGCGGCGTCGTCGACGGCGGCGTGCACCGCGGCGGCGGCGTAGAGGCCGAGGCCGATGACGTCCGAGAGGTGAAACTGGCGGCCGATGAGCGCGGCCACGCCGAGGACGGCGCGCTCGTCGTGGCGCAGCTGCTCGAGCGTGCGTTCGAGCACCGCCGACACCGACGACGGCGGCTGGTAGTCGTCGAACGAGCGCTCGCCGCGCTGCAAACGACCGAGCGCGTCGCGGGCCAGAAAGTGCTCCGCCTCCAAGTTGTGCAGCACCTGCGTCATCACGAGCGGGTTGCCTGCCGACAAGAGCGGGATCGCTCGCTGCAACATGTGGGTCAGCTCGTCGCCCGAGCCGGTCAGCTGGCGCATCAGCTGCTCGGAGTCGGCGGCGTCGAGCGGCGCCAGCGCCAGCTGCTCCATCGGAATGTTCGCCAGCGTCGACGTCGGCCGGCTCGTCGTGATGAGGATCGTGCGCGGCGTCGGATGCGCCGCGCAGATGCGCGCCAGCACCGCCAGCGTGCCTTCGTCGGCCCAGTGCAGGTCTTCGATGACCGCGAACACCGGCATCAGCTGCGCCACGGCGCCGAGCAGCGACACGAGCGCGCGCGCCACCCGCTCGGAGCCGACGAGCCGCAGCGCCGACGACACGTTCTCGACGGTGTGCGCCTCGCCGTCGCGGGCGAGCAGCTCGGCCGTCTCCGGCGCCAGGCCGACGAGCACCGCCGCGTCGGAGATGGGGGCGGCGCGGATGCGCTCGCGCGCCTCGCGGCCGAGCTTGCCCGGCATCATCGCCAAGGCCGAGCACAGCTGCGCCAGCGACTCGCGCAGCGGCGAATAGGGCACGAGGTCGCCGAGCTGGCGGCAGCGACCGTACGCGACGAGGCCGACGCGCGTCGCCGCCGCGCGCGTCAACGCCTCGGCCGCCAGCCGACTCTTGCCGACGCCGGGCTCGCCCACGATCGAGATCGCCGCCGCCTCGCCGCCGACCACCGCTTCGCAGCGACGGCGCAGCCGCTCGAGCTCGCGCGTGCGGCCGGCGAACGGCGACTGGCTCACGTCGATCACCGTCAGCGGGCTCGACGACGCCTCGGCGTGCGGCACGGTCGCGCCCGTCTCGTACAAGGTGTCGTAATAGAGGTCCTTCAAGCGCGCCGACAAGAGCTGCGCCGAGCCGAACCGGAGCGCCGGATCGCGCTGCAACAGGGCGTCGATGAGCTGCGCCAGACCGGGCGAAATGTCGGGCAGACGCTGGCTAATCGGGATCGGATCCTTGCTCGTCTTCTCGGCGATGAGCTTCCAGTTGTCGAGCGCCTCGAACGGCAGCTGCGCCGTCAAGATCTCGTAAAACACCGTGCCCAGCGCGTACAAGTCGAGCTTGGCGTTGGGCTGCGAGCGACCGGACTCGAACGACTCGGGCGCCATGTACACCGGCGAGCCCGCCCACACCGACTCGGCGCGCGGCGCCACCGACGCCAGCTGCGACAGGCCGAAGTCGAGCACCTTGATGCGCGGCTCGAACGGATCCGCGATCATGATGTTGCTCGACTTGAGATCGAGGTGAAAGATGTTGCGCTCGTGGCAGTGCGCCAGCGCTTCGGCGACGCGGCGCACGATGCGAATGGCCTCGATCGGATCGAGCCGACCGCGCCGGCGCAGATGATCTTGCAGCGACTCGCCTTCGACCAGCTCCATCGCCAAAAAGAGGCGCTGCTCGGGCTGCTGCGTGCCGAAGTCGAAGATGCTCACCAGCGCCGGATGCTGCAACCGCATCAAGGCTTCGATCTCGTTCTGCTGGCGGACGAGATTCTGCGCCGTCTGTCGCGTCGCCGGATGGTGCGAAATCTTCAGCGCCACCACCTCTTGGCTGTGGTTGTGCGCGCGATAGACGGCGCCGAAGCCGCCCGCGCCCAACAGCTCGTCGACGACGTAACCACCGACGTCGACGCCGCGTGGCAGCGGAATGAAGTCGCCCACGGCCGGCTCGTTTACCCGCGCACGAGCCCGGGCGTCTGCGGCGGCGCGTCACCGCGTCGATCGGGATGGTCGCGCTCGAGGAAGCGGCGCAAACCCTCTTGCATGTCCGACGAGCCGAGGAGGCGATTGAAGCACTCGGCCTCGATGCGCATGGCCTCGGGCATGGGCGCGTTGTAGCCGCGCATGACCGATTCCTTGTCGGTGCGAATGGCCTCTTGCGGCAACGCGGCGATGAAGCGCCCGAGCTCCAGCGCGCGCTCCAGCGACTTACCGCGCGGCACGATCTCGTTGACGAGCCCGATGCGCTCGGCCTCGACGGCGCCGATGACGCGGCCGGTGATGATGAGCTCGAGCGCGCGGCCCATGCCGATGATGCGCGGCAGGCGCACGGTGCCGCCGTCGGCGAGGCCGATGTTCCAGCGCCGGCAGGTGACGCCGAAGCTGGCATGCTCCTCGGCGATGCGCATGTCCGCCCAGCACGCCCACTCGAGCCCGCCGGCGTACGCGACGCCGTTGATGGCGGCGATGACCGGCTTGTACAGGTCGGTCCAGCGGCTCGGTCCGAGATAGCCGGGACGCTCGCCGCGGTTGTTGGCGGCGATCTCCGACGGCGTCGACGGCACGAGCTGCGCGACGTGGCGCAAGTCGGCGCCGGAGCAGAAGGCCTTGTCGCCGCTGCCGGTGATGATGGCGACCGACGCGCTGTCGTCCTCGCGAAAGAGGTTCCAGGCGGCGATCAGCTCGTGATGCGTGCGCGGACCGATGCAGTTGCGCACGTCGGGTCGGTTGATCTGGATGATGCGCACCGCGCCGTCGCGCTGATAGAGAATCTCTTGGAAGTCCACACTCACCTCCCGTCGACGGGCGCTCCGCGCAGAACAGCGTATCAACGAAAGAAAGGAAGCGTCAAGGACGCGGTCACGCGAGCTTGCAGCAGTCGTGACACCAGATGTTGCGGCCTTTGCGCCGCCACTCGGCGGCGCCGTAGTGAAATGACGCGCGTGCGACGGCGGGCAGCACGCGGTGCACGTGTGCGACGTCGTCGGCATGGGACGCACGCCCGAGCGCCTGCGACGCCGGCACGGCGACGACGGCATCGAGCGGCGGATTGACGAAGACGGGAATCGACAGGCGGCTGCGATCGCGCGCAAGGTTGGTCACGCGATGCGGCGTCGCGCGCAATGCGCCGCCGCTTTGGGCTTCGGCCAGCTCGCCCAGGTTGACGATGAGCGTCGCCGGCGCGGGATCGACCGCGCGCCAAACACCGTCGCGCGTCTGCAGCTCGAGGCCGCCGACGTCATCCTGTGCCAAGAGCGTCACCAAGCTGTAATCGACATGCGCCGCCACGCCCGAACGCAGCTCGTGCGCGCGTGGCTGCGGATGGTAGTGGATGAGCTTCGTGACCAAGTAGGCGTCGCCCGTCGGCAGGGGCAGCGACAACGACGCCAACAGACGACGACCGAGCGCCGCCAGCTCGTCCTGATGCGCCAGCAGCGTCGCCGCGAAGTCGGCACCGAGCGGCGGCGGCCATTGGTTGGGGCCGGCGAGCCGAGCCCACTCGGGCGCGTCCTCGTCGGCCCGCGCCGGCCGCTCGCTGCCGAGGTGCAGCTGCTCGCGCCAGTCGCGCGCGTTGTGCAGCTCGGAGTAGCCGCGAAAGTGCGGCGAGCGCGCGATGTCGAGCGCGCGTTTGTCCGCGGCCGGCAGCGCGAAGAACGCGCGCGCGTGCGCCATCGTCGCGCGCAGGCGCGCGCCGGCAGCGTCGTCGAGCTGCAGCGTAAAGGCGCCGACGTCGCTGCACGCCGCCCGCAGCGCCGCCCGATCGCCGTCGAGCGTGGCGGTACAAAAGCGCGGGATCATGCGAGCGCGCGCGCCAGCCACTGCCGCGCGTCGTCGAGGCCGTCGATGTTAGCGAGCGGCAGCGTGTCGCCGTAGAAGCCGTGCGCGAGCTTGTGGCGCAGCTTGTCGACATGCCGGCCATGCGCCGTCTCGACCTGCAGCACGCGCGGATCGAAGGGCAGCCCCTTTTCGTGCAGCATCTCGAACAGCAACAGCTGCACGGCCTCGGCGGCGACGGGCGCGAGCGCTGCCGACGCCTGCGCCAAGCGGCTCGCGCAGGCGCTACGGCGACCAAGGATTGCGGCGTCGTCGAGCGCGGCGGCGGTCACGGCCGCGGCGGCGCCGTCGAGGATCGTGCGATGGCGCTGCGTGGCGGCGTCGACGAGCGTCGTGGCCGCGCCGCCGTCCGCCGGCGGCTGATAGGCGTCGGGCAGGTCGACGCCGCGCGACAGCAGCTCCTCGCGCACCATGAAGCGCGCGTGATCGACGTCGTGCAGGAAATATTCGAGCGGCGACAGCCGCGCGCCATCGCTGAAGATGGGCGTCGTGCGCAGACCGAGCGGATGCACGGGCACGACGCGCGTGTGCACGAAGAAGCGCGGCGACAGCGGCGCGAACGTCGGAAACACGATCACGTCGGGATAGAGCTGCCCGAGCGGCGCCAGCTCGGCCGCGACTTTGGGCCGATAGATCGCCGGCAGATCGGGCTCGAGGGCGCGCGCTTCGGCGTCGACGGCGAGCGCGAACGCATGCGCGACCGCGAGCGCGGCGGCGTAAGGCGCGCCGGCCGCGGCGACGGCGCGCAGCTCGGCGGCGAGCGGCGGATGCGAACGATCTAGCCAAGCGGCAGCGTGCAGCAGCGTCGGCACGAGCTCGGGCAGCCGCGAATCGCCCGTCGCCGCTCGCTGTCGCAGCTGA
Source organism: uncultured delta proteobacterium (assembly GCA_963785725.1). GTDB lineage: Bacteria > Myxococcota_A > Polyangia > Palsa-1104 > Palsa-1104 > JAQBQH01. The sequence continues at coordinate 339,422 of CAWAWS010000020.1, forward strand.
CGATAGAAGCCGACCGGATCGGCGGTCAGCGCGGCACCGAAGTGATCGGGCGGCGGCGGCAGCAACAGCGCGCCGCGCTGCTCGAAGCCGGCCGCCGCCAGCGCCAGCAGCTCGAACGCGAACAGCGTCAACCGTCCGTGGTCATCGACGAGCGTCGCGGTCGTAATCGGCGAGCCGACGTAGACGCGGCGACGGCACGCGACCAATTCGCGCACGAAGCCGTGATTGCGCAGGAGCGACCAGCCTTCGCGCGGCAAGATGACGTGGCCGGGCCACTCGCGCGCGACGTCGGCGTCGGCGAGCCGGCCGATCACCGCGATGTCGCCGGCGCCGTTCACCCGCCAAAGATAGCGCGACGGCGGCGAACGCGCTCGATCACCTGAGGTCGATCGCGGTCACGCGGTCGTGCACGCGCTCGGCCAGCGTCAGCCCGCCGTAACGCGCGTACTCGCGCGGGTAGCCGACCGGGCTCGTCTCGACCGTGAATTCGCCGCCCGGCCCGACGGCGACGGCGCGCTTGCGGAAGTGCGTGTGGCCGGCGGCGCCGTAGCGGACATTTCCCGCGCGCTGCATGGCCGCGCCCAGCCGCTCCGAGCCCATGAAGCCGTTGATGAAGTCCCACGGCGGCTCGCCGCGCGACGTCACCAGCGCCGCCAGCGGCAGATGATGCGTGACCACGACCGTCGGCCGCGCGCCGGCTTCGTCGAGCTGGCGTTGCAGCGCGTGCACCATGCCGTCGCAGATGCCGAGATCGTCGAGCTTGCCGCCGCTGTCGTCGGGCCAGTGGACGCGCAGCTTGTCGTTCCAGCGCAGGCGTCCCCACGAGCCGCGCACGTAGTCCTCGCGCGTGAAGGTGCCGTCGAGCTCTTTGCAGCGCAGCGAGTAGTCGTACCAGCCGGTGGTGCCGCAAAAGACGACGCCGTCGATCTCGACCGGCGCCGCATGCAGCGCGTCGACGCCGGCGCGCGCGCAGCGTTCGGGAATGTCGCGCTCGTATTTGTCGCGGCTGGTCGGCCCTTCGGCGGCGCACCATAAGTCGTGGTTGCCGGGCACGAACACCGTGCGTGGCGCCGCCTTGCCGAGCCGCGCCAGCGCCGACTCGAGCGTGTCGAGGTCGTGCGTCACGTCCCCGGCGACGATGAGCACGTCTACGGCCAGTTCCTCGACGCGCGCGCTCACGAGCGGAATGACGTCGGGATGATGCTCGACATGAAGGTCGCTGGTGAGCGCGAGACGCATCACCTCATTATGTAAGTCTCCATCCGCCGCTTGGCTTGCAAACTGCGACGTTCGGACTATGCTGCATGGCTGATGTTCGCCTTGGGTGCCTACATGCTGTCCGCGGTCGCGTCGTTGTCGACGTCGCTGCCGGCGCATGCCGAGCCGCTGGCGAGCACCTACGAGCAGGCCGCCTGCGACCCGTCGGACTCGGGCGAGTGCGCCCAAGAGCTCGACCTGGCGTTCACGTGGGCGCTGAGCGAGCTCGAATCTGCCACCGGCGCCGGCCGTGCTCGACTGCAGCGACTCGCGCATGCCCGACTTCGGCGGCTGGTGCGACCTGCCGCATCCGCAGTCGCCGCTGGCGCCGCGCGCGTCGAGCGTGCACAACGGCAGTCACGGCTTCGGCATGCGCGCCGGCCACGCGACCTCGACGCCGCCCTTGGCGTCACCGCAGCCGCCGAGCGACGACTCGCGCACGCTGCCGCCGTTGACGCTGACGTTCCTCATGCCACCGACGAGCGCCCCGCTCGTCCTGCATTACGTCGCGCATCACGTCGATGCCCCCAGCCTCCGCCTCGAACGTCCGCCCCGCATCTAGCGGTTTTCTTTTTCCGACATTTTGGTTCAGCAGCACAACTCCTACAGGGATAGGTACAGGTGTACCCATGAGTAAAGGTCTCGCAATTATCGGAATGCTCGTTTCACTCGTGGTCGGTGTCTTCATCGGCCAGACGTGGAACCACTCGTCGTCGGAAGGCAGCGCGGCCAACGTGCCGGCCGCGGCGCTGCCCGACTCGACCGTCGAGCGCTTCAAGATCCCGACCGGCACCGCGCCGGCCAAGGGTCCCGAGCACGCCAAGGTCACCATCGTCGAGTACTCGGACTTCCAGTGCCCGTTCTGCTCGCGCGTCGAGCCGACGATCGACCAGATCATGAAGACGTACGGCAAGGACGTGCGCGTGCTGTGGAAGAACCAGCCGCTGCCGTTCCATCAGAACGCGATGCCGTCGGCCGAGATCGCGATGGCCGGCTACGCCAAGAAGGGCAACGACACCTTCTGGAAGCTGCACGACACGCTGTTCAAGAATCAGCAGCAGCTCGACGCGCCCGGACCTCGAGAAGTACGCCAAGGAGGCCGGCCTCTCGGACGACGACATCAAGGACGCGCTCGACGCCAAGAAGTTCGACGCGCAGATTCAGGCGGACTCGGCCGAAGGCACGAAGTTCGGCGCGCGCGGCACGCCGGCGTTCTTCATCAACGGTCGCTCGCTCTCGGGCGCGCAGCCGTTCGACGCCTTCAAGAAGGTCATCGACGAGGAGATCGCGGCGGCGACGAAGGCGATGGCCAACGGCGCCAAGCTCGACAACGTCTACCAAGTGCTGACGTCGAACGGCAAGACGGCCGCGGGCGCGCCCGACGCGCCGAAGCCGCAGCAGGCGATGGCCGATCCGGCCGCCGTCTACAAGGTGCCGCTGGGCTCGTCGCCGGAAAAGGGTCAGAAGACGGCCAAGGTCACCATCGTCGAGTTCTCGGACTTCCAGTGCCCGTTCTGCTCGCGCGTCGAGCCGACCCTGACGCAGCTCGAGAAGGAGTACGGCAAGGACCTGCGCGTCGTGTGGAAGAACAGCCCGCTGCCGTTCCACCAGAACGCGATGCCGGCGGCCAAGGCGGCCGTGGCCGCGGCCGACGCAGGGCAAGTTCTGGGAGATGCACGACAAGATGTTCGCCGATCAGGCGCACCTCGATCAGGCGACGTTCGAGAAGTACGCCGGTGAGCTCGGCCTGAACATGTCGAAGTTCAAGGCGGCGATGGCCGATCCGAAGACCGACGCCGACATCAAGGCGGACATGGCGCTGGCGGAGAAGCTCGGCGCGCGCGGCACGCCCGGCTTCTTCATCAACGGTCGTCCGCTGCGCGGCGCGCAGCCGAAGGAGTCGTTCAAGGCGGTCATCGACAAGGAGATCACGGCGGCGGACGCGCTCTCGAAGAGCGGCACGAAGCCGGCCGACCTCTACACCGAGCTGACCAAGAACGGTAAAGAGAAGGCCGACGCGGGCGCGGCTCCGGCGGCGCAGCAGCGCCCGGGCCAGCCCGATCCGAACGCGGTCTACGCGCGGCCATCGAAGACGCGCCGGTCAAGGGCGCCGACGCCAAGCACGCCAAGGTCACCATCGTGACGTGGTCGGACTTCCAGTGCCCGTTCTGCGGCCGCGTCGAGCCGACGCTCGATGCAGGTCATGCAGACCTACGGCAAGGACGTGCGCATCGCGTTCAAGCAGCTACCCGCTGCCGTTCCACAACAACGCGCACGCGGCGGCCGAAGCGGCGCTGGCGGCCAAGGCCCAGGGCAAGTTCTGGGAGATGCACGACATCATGTTCAAGAACCAGCAGGCGCTCGATCGCGCCGTCGCTCGAGAAGTACGCGGCGCAGATCGGCCTCAACGTCGACAAGTTCAAGAGCGACCTCGACTCGGGCAAGTGGAAGGCGAAGGTCGACGCCGAGCAGGCCGAGGGCAACGAAGCTGGGCGCGCGCGGCACGCCGTCGTTCTTCATCAACGGCAAGTCGCTTCGTCGGCGCGCAGCCGCTCGACGCCTTCAAGGCCAAGATCGACGCCGAGATCAAAGAAGCCGACGCCAAGGCGCACGGCAACTACGCCAAGTACTACGACGAGCTCATGAAGGGCGCGAAGACGGAAGTGCGCGGCGGCTCCGGCCGCGGCGCGCTCCGCCGTCGGACACGCAGGTCTACAAGGTCGATCCGGGCAACGGTCCGTCGGTGGGCCCGAAGAACGGCGCCGGTGCACGATCGTCGAGTTCTCGGACTTCCAGTGCCCGTTCTGCTCGCGCGTCGTCCCGACCGTCAAGCAGATCGAGGACAAGTACAAGGACAAGGTCCGCATCACGTGGCGCAACTATCCGCTGCCGTTCCACAACAACGCGATGGCGCGCGGCCGAAGCCGCGATGGCGGCCAACGCGCAGGGCAAGTTCTGGCCGATGCACGACAAGCTGTTCGCCAATCAGCAGGCAGCTCGATCGCCCGAACCTCGAGAAGTTCGCCAGTGAAGTCGGCCTCGACATGAGCCAGTTCAAGGCGGACCTCGACTCGCACAAGTACAAGGCGTCAGATCGACGCCGACGTGCAGTACGCCAACTCGCTCGGCGGCTCGGGCGGCTTCGGCACGCCGACGTTCTTCATCAACGGGCATAAGGTCGCCGGCGCCATGCCGATCGACGCCTTCGCCGCCATCATCGACGGCGAGCTGAAGAACAAGCACTAAGACGTAGTCGCACTACACGTTTCACCTGAGCGGGGTTCCTTCGGGAGCCCCGCTCTTTTTTTGCGCGCGAATGTGAGCCGCCGCGGTCGGACCAGCTCGCCGAGGCTGTGCTAGCATTGCCGGCATGCTCATCCTCATGCACTCGACCGCCTCGCCGGCCGACGTGGACGCGGTCGCCGACAAGGTGCGCGCGCTCGGCTTCACGCCGCACAAAATGCCCGGCGCGCAGCGCATCGCCGTCGCCATCACGGGCAACTCGGGACCGGTCGACAGCGCCCACTTCGTGCATCTGAGCGGCGTCGCCGAGGCGGTGTCGATCTCGAAGCCGTTCAAGCTGGCATCGCGCGAGACGCATCCGCACGACACCGTCATCAACATCAAGACGCCGACGGCGACGGTCGCGTCGATCCTCGGCGGCGGCACGTTCGCGGTCATCGGCGGACCGTGCGCCGTCGAAGGGTACGAGCAGACGCTGGCGGCGGCGCGCGCGGTCAAAGCCGCGGGCGGCAAGTTCCTGCGCGGCGGCGCCTACAAGCCGCGCACGTCGCCCTACTCGTTCCAAGGCACCAAGCTCGAAGGCCTGAAGATTCTGTCCGAGGCCCGCAAAGAGACGGGGCTGCCGGTGGTGACCGAGGTGCTCGACACGACGCACATCGAGCAGGTCGCCGAGCACGTCGACATCCTGCAGATTGGTACGCGCAACGCGCAAAACTTCGCGCTCTTGGAGGCGGTGTCGTCGATCCGCAAGCCGGTGCTGCTCAAGCGCGGCATGTCGTCGACGATTCAGGAGTTCTTGATGGCCGCCGAGTACATCGTCAAGGGCGGCAACTATCAGGTCATCTTGTGCGAGCGCGGCATTCGCACGTTCGAGCCGATGACGCGCAACACGCTCGACCTCGGCTCGGTGCCGCTCATCAAACGGCTGACGCACTTGCCGATCATCGTCGACCCGTCGCACGGCACGGGCGACAGCGTGCTCGTGAGGCCGATGGCGCGCGCGGCGCTGGCGGCGGGCGCGGACGGCGTCATGGTCGACGTGCATCCCGAGCCCGAGAAGGCGCTGTGCGACGGCCCGCAGTCGCTGCGTCCGTCGGAGTTCTCCGCGCTCATGGACGAATTGCGCGCCATCGCCGCGGTCATGAAAGTGACGATGTGAAGGCGCTGACGCTGTACACGCGAGTGGGCTGCCACTTGTGCGACGTGATGAAGGAGCGGCTGGACGTGATCGGTCAAACGCATCCATTTACGCTGCAGCTCGTCGATATCGACCAAGATCCGACGCTGAAGCAGCAGTACGACCACGAGGTCCCGGTGCTGCTCGTCGACGGCGCCAAAGTGGCGAAGTACCGGCTCGACGAAGCCATGCTGCTGCGACGGCTGGAGAATCGAGCGTGAGCGCGGACGACGAATCGAAAGCGGCGCCGGCGCCGACGTTGTTGCGCGCGGTCGCCTACGGCACGGCCGCCGTGGTGACGGCGATTTTGGTCGTGCTCTATGGTCGCGCCTTGCCGGACGCGATGAAGCGGGCGCACGACGGCGAGCATGCCGGACGCGAAGCCGCGTGCGAGTCGCTGCAGCCGGCGCCGGGCAACGCGACCTTGGGCCAGCTGCCGGTGGCGGCGCCCGACTTCGCGCTCAAGGATTACGCCGGCCGTGAAACGAAGCTGTCGTCGCTCAAGGGCAACGTCGTGCTCGTGAACTTCTGGGCCACGTGGTGCGGCACCTGCGTCGTCGAGATGCCGTCGATGGAGAAGCTCGTCGAGAAGGAGCACGGCAAAGCGTTCCGCCTGCTCGCCGTCAGCGTCGACGACGGCTGGCCGGAGATTCGCAAGTTCTTCGCCAAGGGCACGCCGCTCGAGGTGCTGCTCGACACGACGCGCGAGGTGCCGAAGAAATGGGGCACCGAGAAGTTCCCCGAGTCGTTCATCATCGATAAGGACGGCAACATTCGTTATTACGTCGTCAGCAATCGCGACTGGAGCACGCCCGCCGTCTCCGCTTGCATCGACGCCATGCTCGATTGATCGCGCCCGCGTCGCCCGCGACGCGCGAATTCCCGCGAAACCAAGTGTGAGCTAACGCGCTCGTGGAATTCGGCGGCGGCGGTTATGCTGCGCCACCATGAGATCAACAATCGCATTCGCCCTCGCCGGCGTGCTCGCGCTGGCCGGCACGGCCGCCGCGACGCCACCCAAGCCCGGCGTCATCAAGCGCAACATCATCATGCAGAAGCGGCAGGCGGGTACGTCGATCGTGACGACGGCGCCCGACGGCACGATCAAGATCGTCCTCGACATGGTGGAGAACGGACGCGGCCCGCACTTCGACGACACGCTGCGGCTCGGGCCCGACGGCACGCCGGTGGCGTTCACGGCGGCCGGTCATCACACGTTCGGCGCCGTCGTGCACGAAGAGTTCACCCGCCAAGGCGATCACGCGCGCTGGAAGAGCGAGGAAGAGAGCGGCGAGCGCGACGTCAAAGGCCCGGCCTTCTTCGTGCCCGTGTCCGACCTCTTCGAAACCTACGGCTGGATCATCGAAGCGGCCATCGCCCACGGCGGCAAGCTGGCGCTGCTGCCCGGCGGTGAAGTGCGCGTCGAGAAGCTGACCGACATGACCGTCAAAGTGGGCGCGCAGTCGCGGCACTTGACCGACTACGGCTATATCGGCCTCGACTTGATCCGCGGCCACGTGTGGATGAACGACGACGGCACCTTCTTCGGCTTCGTCTTCGCCGGCTTCTCGTTCGTGCCCGACGGCTGGGAGAGCGTCGCCGACACGCTCGTCGCCAAGCAGGAGGCGCTCGACCGCGCGCACGACGCGCAGCTGGCGGCGACGTTCGCGCACAAGCCGCCCGCGGCCGGCCTCGTCTACACGCACGCGCGCGTGCTCGACGTCGAGCACGGCAAGTGGCTCGCCGACAGCGCCGTCGTCGTCGCCGGCGACAAGATCCTGGCCGTCGGGCCGACCAAATCCGTACGCATTCCGCCGGGCGCCGAAGTGGTCGACCTCGGCGGCAAGGCGCTCATCCCCGGCTTGTGGGACATGCACGCGCACTTCGGCGACGCCGATGGCCTGCTCGACGTCGCCTCGGGCGTGACCAGCGTTCGCGACGTCGGCAACAATCCCGACAAGCTCGACGACTACAAGAAGCGGTTCGACGAGGACAGCGCCATCGGCCCGCACGTCTATCGCTTCGGCTTCATCGAGGGGCGCAATCCCAAGGCCGCGTCGAGCAAAGTCACCGCCGAGACCGAGGCCGAAGCCATCGCCGGCGTCGAGTTCTTCGCCAAGCGCCACTACGACGGCATCAAAATCTACAACTCGGTCAAGCCCGAGCTCGTGCCCATCATCGCGCGCGAGGCGCACAAACGCGGCATGGCGGTCACCGGCCACATTCCCGTGCACATGCTCGCCAACGAGGCGGTGCGCGCCGGCTACGACGGCATCGAGCATATCAACATGTTGTTTTTGAACTTCTTCGCCACGCACGACACCGATACGCGCGACACGACGCGCTTTACGCTCGTCGGCGACAAGGCGGCGTCCTTCGATCTGAATGGCAAGCCGATGCGCGACTTCATTCAGCTGCTCAAAGATCACCACACGATCATCGATCCGACGGTCAACGCCTTCGAGGATCTGCTCGTCGGACAGTCGGGCAAGATCACGCCCGGCCTGGAGGTCACGGTGGCGCGGCTGCCGCTGCTCTTGCAGCGGCAGTATCGCTCGGGCGGGCTGCCGCTCGGCGACAAGACGCAGCTCTATCACGACTCGTTCGAGAAGCAGCTGGCGCTGGTGAAGCTGCTCGCCGACGACAAAGTGCCGCTCGTCGTCGGCACCGATTCCTTGGCCGGGCTGTTCCTGCATCACGAGATGGCGCTGTTCGTGCGCGCCGGGATTTCGCCGGCGGCGACGCTGCGCATGGCGACGCTCGACTCGGCGCGCGCGCTGCATCAGGACGCGCACACCGGCTCGATCGCGGCCGGCAAGAGCGCGGATCTCGTCGTCATCGACGGCGATCCGCTGGCCAACATCGCCGACATCGGCAAAGTCGTGACGACGATGCGCGGCGGGCTCGTGTTCACGTCGCCCCCGCTGTACGAGGCGATGGGCGTCCAGCCGCTCGCCAATGCCCGCCCTTGATTCATCCCTGCTAATCCGAGGCGCGCGCTAAAACGGCGCGTTCAGTAAGAAATAGACCTGATTTCCGCCGCCGGCGTTGACGCCGTGCGCATATCCGAGCTGCAGCGCCGCGCCGTAATAATAGGCGTAATCGATCTCCAATATCGCTTCGGCGCCCACGCCCAGCTTCAGCTTGTCGAACGAGAATCCGTTGTTGAAGGCGTTGCCATAATCGGCGAATGCCTTGGCGTGTAATCGCCGCAAATAGAGCGGAAACGTGTCGATACTGCGTTCAATCCACACGATCGGAAAGCGATATTCGGCGTTGAGCACGTGAAACTGATCGCCGACCTGCGACGCGTAAGGGTAACCGCGCAGCGACGCCGTTCCCGGACGCGAGAAGTCGTAGATCGATTGCAGCAGGTTCTGCGGCGGATAACCGCCGAGCACGAAGCTCGACTTATGCGTCGGATCGCCGCCGGAAATACCGCCCGAATAGGCGAGCCACAAGACATGATTGCGTAAGAAGCGGCTGGGCCAAGGAATGGGAATCCATTCGTTGTAATACCAGCTGGCCGAATAGGTCTCGTATTGCGAGCCGAGCACGCGCGTGCCGATGGCCAGATTGAGCGATAGATAACGCCCCTCTTCGGTCGATATCGAATATTGATAGCGGCGCGCGTTCGAATAGACCCACGTCGCCGCCAAGCCGGCGATATTTCCCGTCGCCGGATAGACCGGAATCAGCGCCGACGGATCGGGCGTCGCCTTCTTGGTCTCGTTCCGCGTATTGGTGAAGTCGTAGGAAAATATGAGGTCGGAATATTCGACGATATGGCGATAAATCGGTAAATCCATACTCGTACCGACCGACCAGATATCGGCGTTCCAGCCGACGTCGACGCCGTTGATGATTTCGCCGGCGCGCTTCTGCAATTGGCGCGAGACGCCCATATTGAGCGACGGCCATAAGCCGGTATACGAATAGTTCGCCGCGAACTGCACGTCGTCGGAGCGGCCGGTGCCGAAGCCGAGCTGCAAGCTCCACGATTGGCGCCCGACGACGTCGGTGCCCGACAGCTTGAAGCCGATGATCTCGCCATAGCCGTCGGGATTGGCGTACGGCGACCACGTCCACGGAATGAGCGTGCTCAGCGGATTGTAGCGGCGATGCGGCAACGTCGGGCCGTCGGGCGGCACTTCACCGTCGGGGCGATCGACGATCGCCGGCTCGGCTTCGTGCCACGTCGAGCGATCGAGCACCGCCGTCTGCAGGTCGTAGCCGTCGGAGTGAAAGCCGACGAAGGCCAGCATTTTACCATCGGGCGAGATGGCCGGATCGAACACGCCTTCGAGCACGTTCGTCACTTGCCAGGTCTTGCCGGTCTCGAATTCGAACGCGAACAAGTTGTAGACGCCCGTGCGATCGCTGACGAAATAGAGCAATTTCCCGTCGGGCGAATAACGCGGCTCGAGATCATAAGAACGATCGTTCGTAATACGAACAATCTCCCGCGTCTGTAGATTCATCGTGTAAATGTCGCGAAATCCGCCTTTGCGCCACCACGAGAACGCGATCGATTGACCATCCGGCGAATAGACCGGCGTATAGGCGTGCTCCATGTTGGCGACGGGGATGATCGTCTCGATCGTCCCGTCGCCGTCGACGGCGAGCCGGCCCAAGCCGCGCGACGAATTGCCGGTCATTTCGAACACGACCCAGCGGCCGTCGGGCGAGAGCGCCGGATTCCAGGCGCGCGCGCCGTCAGTCAACCGGCGCTTTTCGTGCTTCACGCGGTCATAGAGAAAGACGTCATTGAAGTAATAGTTGGTGTGCCAAACGGTCTGCTCGTGAAACGCGATATAACGACCATCGCCGCTCAGCGACGGGCCGCCGGCGGCGTCGGTGAGCACCTCCGTCTTCTGCCACGGCATGCGCGCGCCGATCTTGGGCGCGATCGGGCCATTGGCCGGCAAGCGCGCGATGCGCTGCCGCGTAAAGCCGTCATAGCGCAGCACGATGATCTCTTTGCCGTCGGGCGTGAACACCGGCCGCGCCGGCCCCGACGGATCGGGCGGCGACAATTCGCGCGTCACCGTGATCGGCCCACGCTCTTGAATAGCCGCGCGCTGCTTCCGATAACGATCGGTCAGCTCCGCTTTGAAGTCGCGATAGAGCTCGATCCAGGTCTTGCCCGTGACGTGCTTGATGCTGCGACTCATTCCGCCGGGAATGCACGACGAGCCGTAGTCGCGCGACATCTTCAAGAGCGCGCCTTCGCCGTAATGCTCGGCCACGAAGCGCGTCAACGCCGAGCCGTACAAATAAGCGGCATTTCCAAAGGGAAACTGATTGGGCGAGACCGATATCTGATCGATTCTTTGAAAGCGGTTTTCCAGCGTTTGCGTGCGTAAATACATATCCCATATCGCGTTACGCAGACGTCCGGCGGCGGTGCGCGCGGTCTCCTCGAAGACCGCCAAGCCTTCCAATCCCCAGCGCGGCTGAAATTGATTGGGCGGATAAATGGTGCCGACGCCGAGGCCGAGCACGGCGTTGATGATCTTGGCGCAAGGCCCGCCGATCGTTCCCGTATGCAGAATATGCGTATATTCGTGCATGACGAGATCGGTCAGCCAATCGTCGTAATCATTGAGCTCGGCGCGATCGTCGGGTGAATTGGCATATAACGTAATCGCCGGATAAGGGTAAACGCCGGCAAAGCCGTTATAGTCGTCGATGTCATCGGTCACGACGATATGGGTCTTCTTGTCGAGCCCTTTACCGAGCACCGGCGTCAGCTTGCGCCAGGCATTCTCGGTGGTGACGGCCAGCCGCTGCGCCACCGGCTCTTCGCCGCCGCCATGCGGCAGCGTGTAGTAGTGAATGAGGAAGTGCGGCGTCTCGATCGTATGCCAGACGCGCGCGGGATCGTCGGCGCGCGCGTCTCCGGCTAGTGCGAGCAGCGACAGCGCGGCCACGATCGCGCCGGCCAGCGGCGTGCGCCGCGCCGCCGTCAACAGCTCGACCCCGACGGCGAATGCGAGGCCGAGAGGACTACCGCCCACGCGGGACGGATCACAAGTCGGTCCCGAGCACCTGGCTGATGGTCCGATAGCCGAGCGCGGCGTAGAAGCGCTGCGCGTCCTCGTTGCCGTCCCACACCGTCAACAGCACCTGCGTCGCGCCCTGCTGGCGCGCCCACTCGGTGGCCGCCGTCATGAGCGCGCGCCCGCAGCCGCGCCGCCGCCGCGTGCGCGCGACGATGAGCGTCTCGATGTGCCCGCGTCGCTGCGGCACCATCGTCAGCGCCACCGGCGTGTCGTAGACCTGCACGTGCAAGGCGCCGTGCACGCTGCCGCGGTCATCGCAGGCGACGAGGATGGTCTCGTGCCGGCTCTCCTCGGCGTCGCGCAGCGTGTCGACGGCGCGCTGGCGGCCGCGCTCGGGATCGGCGCGGCGGAAGAAGGCGGGCGACAGCTTGGCGTGCAGCGCGTCCGCCTCGTGCCACAGCCGCGTCAGCGCGTCGAGATCGTCGTCCGCGGCGGCGCGCACTCGCCAGCGCCCGGCCGCGTCGGCGCGCCGCTCGACTTCGCCGTTGCCGTTGCCGGCGCCGCTGCGTACGCGCGAGCCCGAGCTACGCACCGAACGCCTCGGACAGGAGCTTGTCGATGTCGCGGCGGCTCACCGGCTTACGCAGGAAGAAGTCGGCGCCGAGCGCGCGCGCCTGATCTTCGGTCGCCTGCGCCGACTCGGTGGTGATGATGGCGATGCGCACGCGCTGGTCGCTCGCGGGCGGGCTCGGCTGCGCCGTCTCCGACTCGCGGACGCGCTTGATGAGCTTCATCCCGTCGAGAATCGGCATGTTCAAGTCCATGAGCAGCAGGTCGTAGTGACTCGCCGACAGGAGCTTGAGCGCGGCCAGGCCATCGCCCGCCTCCGCGACCTCGACGTTGGGACGCTTCTTCACCGCCAACGTCAGCAGCTGACGCATGGCCGGCGAATCTTCGACGATCAGGATCTTGATTGTTCGGCTCATGTCTTAAGCGGAGTGTGCGACGCGCGGCTCTAGAGCCGGCTGCGCGGACAAAAACGGACGAACGGCCCGCAGGAACTGCTCGGGACGCTCGATGAACGGCATATGGCCGCACGCCGGAATGACCTCGAGGCGCGCGCCGGGAATCGCGCGGCCCAGCTGCTTGCCGCGCGACAAGGGCACGAGGCGATCTTCGTCGCCCCACACGAGCAGCGTCGGCTGCGTGATGCGCGCGGCGTCGGCGTTCTCGCTCGGCAGCGACGTCAGCATCTGCATGCAGGCGTAGAACGCGTCGCGCGCGCCGGCGCGGTTGAAGCGATCCCAGTAATAGTCGAGCCAGGCGGTGTCGAGGCTGCGCGGATCGCGCACGGCGTGCTGGCGATTGGCGCGCTCGAACTCGCGGCGACCGAAGACGTTCTTGAACACGAACGGCCCGACGCCGGGCACGAGCGCCAGCTTGGCGTCGAGCGGCAAGGTCGGCGGCGGATAGGCCGCGGCCGCCGACAAGACGAGCTTGCGCACGCGCGCCGGATAGCGCGCCGCCAGCGTCAGCGCCGTGCCGCCGCCCATCGACGCACCGAGCACGTCGGCGCTGGCGACACCGAGCTTGCCCATGATCTCGTCGACGAGCTTGGCGAACGCGGCGAAGTCGTAAGCAAACTCCGACGGCGACGGCTTGTCCGACTCGCCGTGACCGGGCAGATCGAGCGCGATGACGTCGTGCTCTTTGGCCAGCTGCGCGACGATGGGCCGGAAGTAGTAGTGCGACATCATCCAGCCGTGGATGAGCACGAGCGGCTCGCCGTGGCCGCCGCGATGGACGAAGATGCGACCCGCGGAGCTGTCGACGAAATTGCCGGGAAGACTCACGCCCGAAATTTAGCACAACTGCAGCGCGCTACATCAGAGGCACGATCGGGCGCTACGAGCGCGCAAAGCGCGCGTCGGCCGGGAGCCCGGCCGTGGGGCGGCTCGGCGAGCGCGCTGCTCGCCGAGGGTGCCTCCACCCTTTAAGACATTTCGCCGGCGGCCTTGAGCAGCTCGTCGGAGTATTGCTTCGACATCACCTGCTGCACCAGCGCCTCGATGTCCTGCGCCGTCGGCAGCGCCAGCGCGCGCTCGGCCAGCTCCTTCGCCGCCTGCAGCGTCGTGCCGCGCAACACGCCTTTGACGACCGGAATCGCCGTCGAGTTCATCGACAGCTCATCGAGCCCGAGGCCGAGCAGCACCAGCGCATACATCGGCTCGCCGGCCATCTCGCCGCACATGCCGACGCGCACGCCCGCCGCATGCCCCGCGTCGACGACATAGCGCACCATGCGCAAGATCGCCGGATGTAGCGGGTGATACAGGTAGACGACGTGCTCGTTGACGCGATCGATCGCCAGCGCGTACTGGATGAGGTCGTTGGTGCCGATCGACAGGAAGTCACACTCTTTGGCGAGCAGGTCGGCGATCATCACCGCCGCCGGCATCTCGACCATGATCCCGAGCGGCACTTTGGGATCGAACGGCACGCCTTCGTGCAACAGCTCCGCCTTCGCTTCCTCGAGCACCTCTTTGGCTTCGCGCAGCTCGCCGACGCCCGAAATCATCGGGAACATGATGCGCATGCGCCCATGCACCGACGCGCGCAAAAGGCCGCGCAGCTGCGTCTTGAACAGCTTGCGCTCGCGCAAACACAAGCGAATCGAGCGCAAGCCGAGCGCCGGGTTGGCCTCGTCGCCGAGCGCCGCGAAGGGCACCACTTTGTCGCCGCCGAGATCGAACGTGCGGAACGTCGCCGGGAACGGATGCAGCCGTTTCAGCACGCCGCGCGCATGTAGGAAATGCTCCTCTTCACGCGGCAGATCGGTGCGGTCGAGGAACAAGAACTCGGTGCGATAGAGGCCGATGCCTTCGGCGCCATGATCGAGCGCGCTCGGCACTTCCTCGGTGAGCTCGACGTTCGCGTACAGCCGGACGCGCGCGCCGTCGGTCGTCTCGGCCGGCAGATCGCGGTTCTTGCCGAGCTCGCGCACGAACGTTTGATGCCGCGTCGCGCGCTCGCGATAGTCGTCGATCTGCGCCTGCGACGGCCGAATCAGCACTTCGCCGCGCAAGCTGTCGACGATGAGCATGTCGCCCGTGCCCACGTGCTCCGTGATGTTCTCGAGGCTGACGACGGTCGGAATCTCGAACGCGCGCGCCAAAATCGCCGAGTGCGACGTCTTGCCGCCGACGTCGGTGCAAAAGGCGACGCAGGCCGCGCGATGCAGATGCGCGATGTCCGCCGGCGACAGATCGTGCGCGACGATGACCGCGCCCGGCGGCGGCATGGCCGGACCCGCGTCGACGCCGAGCAAGTTGCGCAGGATGCGATCGCCGACGAAGTCGATGTCCGAGCGCCGCTCGCGAAAATAATCTTCCTCGATGGCGTCGAAGATCGTCTTGATCTCCTCGACGGTGCGGCGCAGAGCCCACTCGGCGTTGACCTTCTCCTCGCGGATGCGGCGCCGCGTCGGATCGACCATGTGCTCGTCGTGGAGGATGAGCTGGTGCGCCTCGATGATGTGGAAGTGGTCCTCGCCTTCGCGCTCGGCCAGCTTCTTTTTCACGCGATCGAGCTGCTCGTCCGAGATGCGCAGCGCCTCGTTGAAGCGCCACAGCTCGGCCTCGATCTCCTCGTCGGCGATGTGGCGCTTGGGCGTCTTGACCTTGCGCCGATCGACGACGAACGCCGGCCCCACGGCCAAGCCCGGCGACGCGCCGACGCCGCGCAGCATGCTCGGAGTCGCGGCCAAGCCCAACTCACCGTTGGGCGTCTTGACGTCGCCCGTCACCGCGCGGACGCCGTCGCAAAGAGGTGTTCGCTCGAGCGCACTAATCCTCCCCGAACTTGTCCTTCACCAACGTCGACAAGGCCTGCATCGCCGCCGCCGCGTCGCCGCCCGTGCACTTCACCGAGATCCACGAGCCCTTGGCGGCCACCAGCATCAGCACGCCCATGATGCTCTTGCCGTTGACGCTCTGCCCGTCTTTCTCGACGGCGACCGCGCTCTGAAACTTGTTCGCCGTCTGCACGAACTTCGTGGCGGCGCGCGCGTGCATGCCGAGCTCGTTCATGATCTGCATTCGCTGTTCGATGCTATCGGACATGCGCTTGGCCTCTGACTTTCACCACTGCTTGCACTAATTCCTTCACTCTTTGGGACCCATCGCCGAATGAATGTGGATGCTCTTGACGCCCGTCGCCTGCAGCTCCTCCGCCAGCGTCAGCGCGCTCTGATCGCGATTCGCCGTCGCCAGCTTGAACAGCATGGGCAAGTTCATCCCCGTCAACACGACGCTGCGACCACCGCACTTCTTGCAGCAGAGATTGTAGGGCGTCGAGCCTTCGAGATCGGTCAGAAACAGCACTTCATCGCTGTCGATGTCGCCGACGACATCTTCGATGTGCGACTCGGTCTCGACGCGCGGCTCACCGATACGCACGCTGATCGTGTGTACGTTGAGGCTGCCGACGACGCGCTCGGCGGCGTCGACCATCGAGCTGGCCGCGGTTCCGTGTGTAATGACGACGATCCCAGTCATGCCCATTGTTTCACCATGCTACTCGTCATTCACGGCCTCTGCCCAGATCGCGATGACGGACCGTCAAAGGGTGCCGCTCCGGCAGCTTTTTAGCTAGCTCCTGAACGACGGCCACCGATCGATGGCGACCGCCGGTGCAGCCTACAGCTACCGTAAGGTAAGCCTTTCCCTCGCGTTCCGCTCGCGGCAACACGAACTCGAGCAGCGCCTCGGCACGCTCGAGGAAGCCGCGCGCGTCGGGATTGTCGAGCACGAAGTCGCTGACTTGCTGCTCCTGCCCCGTCGACGCCGACAGCGCCTCGACGAAGTACGGGTTGGGCAGGAAACGTACATCGAGGACGATGTCGGCTTCGGCGGGCAAGCCGTGCTTGAAGCCGAACGACAAGAGCGTCACCGCCAGGACATCGGCAGACCGCCGATAACGCTCCTGAATTACGCCTTTGAGCTGGTGAACGTTGAGGTTCGCCGTGTGCACGTAGGCGCTCGCATCCTCACGGAGCGGCCGCAGGATGTCGCGCTCGCGGGCGATGCCTTCGCGCAAGTCGTCGCCCGACAGCGGATGGCGCCGGCGCGTCTCCGAGAAGCGGCGCACGAGCACGTCGTCGTCGGCGTCGAGGTACAGAATTTCCAGCTGGTGACCGTCGCGACGCAGCGCCGTGAAGACCTCGCGCGCCGACTGCAGGAACTCGCCCTCGCGCGCATCGACGCCGACCGCGGCTTGCTCGGCCTCGCCCGATGCCGAGAGCAGCTCGACGAAGCGACCCATGAGCGGCAGCGGCAAGTTGTCGACGCAAAAGTAGCCCGCGTCCTCGAGCGCGCGCAGCGCCGTCGACTTGCCCGCGCCGGAGACCCCGGTGACGATGATGATGCGCATCGTGCGCCGCGGCGCGTTCGGCTCGCTCGTCACCGCCGTCACGTTTGCACCGCGCGCACGCGCCGCCGACGCGCGCGAAGTCGCCTCGCTGCACTCGCCTCCACGGCGCGAAAATCCGTCGGCGTCGCGTGCGCGCTCACGTTTGCACCGCGCGCACGCGCCGCCGACGCGCGCGAAGTCGCCTCGCTGCACTCGCCTCCACGGCGCGAAAATCCGTCGGCGTCGAGTTCGCGCTCACTCGACCTCGTCGACGCGCAGCCGCGGCTGCTCGGGCTTGGCTTCGATGAGCGCGCGATTCAGCCGATCCTGGAACTCGCGCGCCGAATGCTTGCCTTGGTACTTCAAGAGCTGGTTACGCGCCGCCACTTCGATGATCGACGTGATGTTTCGTCCCGGCCGAATCGGCACGCGCAGCATCGGCACGGCGACGTCGAGGATCGAGTGGCGCAGCTCTTCGACGCCGAGCCGATCGTACTCCTCCTCCTCGTTCCACTCGACGAGCTCGACGACCAGCTCGATCTTCTTGGCGTCGCGCACGGCGCTGATACCGAAGAGGTCCTTGATGTTGATGATGCCGAGGCCGCGAATTTCCATGTGGTGCTTGATGATGTCGGAGCCGCCGCCGTAGATCATGTCGGGCGGTCGCTTGCGAATCTCGACGATGTCGTCGGCGACGAGGCGATGACCGCGCAGCACGAGATCGAGCGCCGCCTCCGACTTGCCGATGCCCGACTTGCCCATCAGCAAGATGCCGACGCCAAGGACGTCGATGAGGACGCCGTGCACGCTCGTCGTCGGCGACAGCCGATCTTCGAGGTACTTCGTCACGCGGTTGATGAACACCGACGACATGAGCGGCGTCGAGAACACCGGCACGTTGTACTTGTCGCCGCCGAGCACCAGCTCTTGCGGCACTTCGAGCCCGCGCGTCACGACGATCGTCGACACTTCGAGCGCACAGAGCGCGTCGAGCCCCATCTGCCGCGCTTCCGGCGACGCTTGGCGCAAGAACGAGAATCTCCGTGAGCCCCAGAACCTGCAGCCGCTCGGGATGAACGTAGGCCGTGTAACCGGTGAGCGCGAGCCCCGGCTTTTGCACGCGCGGCCCGGAGATGCGCCGCGACAGCCCGCCGCGTCCGCCGACGAGCTCGAGGGCGAGCCCGGCTTCGCGTGCCTCGAGCAGGCTGTCTACGCGGACGCTGGCCACGCGGCCTCCTAATCCTTAAGAACGCAGCTTAATTGCAGCTGAAAACCTTGAACGTGTCCTTGACCTCTTTGGCGCCGAAGTGCAAGTCGAAGGCGCCCATCAGCGGCTTGACCTTGGTGACGTCGAACTGCGAGAATCGACACCGAGCCCGAATCGGCCTCGATCGTCATGTCCGGTGTCGTCGACATCGGCGGGTAGTGAAGAAACTGCGCCTGATCCGAGCCCAGACCGCTCATGCAGTTGCCGGGCGTAATCGGATACGGCATCGAGTTGCGCGTGCCCGGATAGTTGCCGTCGAAGTCCGGCGCCGTCCCGACGTTCAAGATGATGCGCAGCTCCGTGTGCGCGACGTTGGCGTCGCGCGCCTGCGGATGCGTCGGGTCGCACAGGAAGTCGAAATCGACGAAGTCGATCAGCATCTGTCCCGGGCTGCCTTGCGGACAGTACGAGGTGTCGGTGGTCAAGAAGTAGCCTTCGTCCTGGACGGCGAGCGAGTAGGTGCCGACGTCGTAGGTCTTGGCGCCGCCGCCGCAGCCCGCGGCGACCAACAGCAGTGACGGTAAGATGAAGTGGCGCATCAGTATTTGGCATCCTCGTCGGCGATGACGCGGAAGATCTCCTGCGCGTCCTTGGCCTGCATGAGACGGGTGCGAAACTCGGGATCCTTGAACAGCCGCGAGATCCGCGCCAGCGCCTTCAGGTGCACGCCGGTCGAGTTCTCGGGTGCTACGAGGACGAAGAATAGATGCGTCGGCCGGCCATCCATCGAGTCGAAGTCGACGCCTTCGACGGCGCGTCCGACGCAGGCGACCAGCTTGCCGACCGCGTCCAGCTTGCCGTGCGGGATGGCGACGCCTTCACCGATCGCCGTCGACGCCAGCCGCTCGCGCTCGAGCAGAACTTTGGCCAATACCTCGCGATCGATCTTTTGCGGCCCACTCACGTGCGCCGCCAGATGGTCCGCCAGCTCTCTGATCACCGCGCTCTTTTCGCGCGCCTGCAGCTGCGGCACGATGAGCTCGGGTCCGACAAAGTCTACAATCTTCATTCGCTAAGCCTTTGCCCGTACGGAGCGTCCCTCAGCCCTTGCCGTTTCCGTTTTGCCCTGTCTCGATCAGCCCGTACGTCCCGTCGCCACGACGATACACGACATTGACCTCGTGTGAAGCGGCGTTTGTATAGACCAGGAAATCGTTGCCGAGCAGGTTCATCTGCATCACGGCCTCGGGTGGTGTCAACGGCTTCGCAAAGAATTTCGACTTCTTGATGATCTCGGGCTGCGCCGCCGCCGCCACGGCGCCGTCGGCCGGCGTCGCGCTGTCTTCCTCGGGCACCGAGAGCACCGAGTGCGTGATCTCACGCAGGCCGTGCAGGCCTTCGGAACCCTTGTGGCCGCGGATCTTTTCTTTGTAACGCCGAACCTGGCGCTCGATCTTGGCCATCACGAGATCGATCGACGAGTACATGTCCTCGGTCGTCTCGATGCCCTTGATGACGAGGCCGTTGTGCAACGTCAACATCACGTCCGCGGTGTGGTTGTAGCCGCGATCGCAGATGAGCACGACGTGCGCCTTGATCGGATCGGGGAAGTACTTCTTGATGCGCTCGATCTTCTCGCCCGCGTAATCGCGCAGCGCATCGGTCGAGTCCATGTGTCGGAAGGTTACGGAGAGCTGCATGGGCGTGCCTCCGTCAGGCGGGGACGAGGTCGGATGTCTAACGTACGTATCTTAGAACAACTGCTTGCGCTTGGAAGAGCTAAGAATACCCAGCTGCTCGCGATATTTCGCCACCGTGCGGCGCGCGATGTCGATCGTCTGGTCGCGCAGCAGCTCGACGATCTTCTGATCCGAGAACGGATGGCGCGGATCTTCCGTCGGCGATCAGCTGCCGAATCTTCGTCTTGACGGCTTCCGACGCCAGCTTGTCGTCGTCGGTCGTCAGGCGAATACCCGAGTTGAAGAAGAACTTCAGCTCGAAGATGCCTTGCGGCGTGTGCACGTACTTGTTCGTCGTCACGCGCGAGATCGTCGACTCGTGCATGCTGATGTCTTCGGCCACTTCGCGCAAAATCAACGGCTTCAGGTGCGCGATGCCCTTCTCGAAGAACTCGCGCTGAAACTTGATGATGCTCTCGGTGACCTTGACGATCGTGCGCTGCCGCTGCTGGATCGAGCGGATCAGCCACTGCGCCGAGCGCAGCTTGTCCTGGATGTACTCTTTGGCCGCCTTGCCGTTGCCGCCGAGCGCCGTCTTGTAGAACGAGCTGATCTTGAGCTTCGGCAGACCGTCGTCATTGGGCACGACGAAGAACTTGTCGCCGACCTTGTGCACGTAGACGTCGGGCGTGATGTAGTGCGGCTCTTCCGTCGAATACTCGCGGCCCGGCTTCGGGTTCAAGTTCATGATGACCTTGGCCGCTTCGTAGATCTCTTCGATCGGCTCCTTCAAATCGCGGGCGATCGCTTGGTAATTCTTCTTCTCGAGGTTGCCGAGATGCTCGGTCACCATCTTGACGAGGATCTCGTCGTCGGCGCCCATCGCGCGCGCCTGAATCAAGAGACATTCCGACAAGGATCGCGCACATACGCCGAGCGGCTCGAACCCTTGCAGCTTCAGGAGCACGCGCTCGGCCATCTCGACCGGCACCTGCGCTTCGTCGGCGATGTCGGCCAGCGGCGGCTCTTTCAGGTAACCGCCGCCGTCGAGGTTGCCGATGATGAGCATGCCGACCGACTCTTCGTCCTCGGGCCAGTGCGACATGCGCAGCTGCCACACGAGGTGATCCTCGAGCGACGTCTTCTTCGTCAGCGTCGACTCGAGCGAGGGCAGCTCGTCGCCCGACGGCTTGTACGACGGCATCGACGGCTGCGACGAATAGCTGTCGATGTAGTTTTCCCAGTCGATCTCGTTGACCGCCTGCGATTCCGCGGTCGACTCCGTGCCCGTCACTTCCGAGGTGGCTTCGCGGGTCTCGGTCGAGGCCGCCGGCAGCTCGGTCTCACCCGACAGGTCATGCTCCTGCCGAATCTCGGGGTCGTCTTTCCCGAGCTCTTGGGCAGTATCCATGCCGTCTTCGAGGATGGGGTTCTCCATCATCTCTTCGCGGACGAGGTCGACGAGCTCCATTCGAGACAGCTGCAGCAGCTTGATGGCCTGCTGCAATTGCGGGGTCATCACCAGCTGCTGGCTGAGCTTGTGGACCTGCTTGATCTCGATAGACATTCACTCGTCCTTTCGAACCGTTACCTAATCGCCGGCGCTGTCTTCCACTCTTGGTATAAACATAGCAGGACGGCTTTGAAGTGTAAAGGTCAAAAGGTCAGGGCAGGTATGTGACTTGCATGCAGGGCGCGAATTGTCGCCGGCGCCTGTGCTTCGACCGCTGTGGCGCGATCTTTGCCGATGTAAATCCGACTACTTAATTGCGAACGGTCGAGGTCGGAACGGCCGACCCTGGGGCTCGCGTCGCCTCGTTGCGGTCTCGCCTCGCCACCGTCTGGTGCTCGAGCATGGCGCGCACGAAGCGGCGGAACAGCGGATGCGGCGCCATCGGCCGCGACTTGAACTCGGGATGGAACTGGCAGGCCACGAAGTACGGATGGTCGTTGAGCTCGATCATCTCGACGAGCTTCTTGTCCGGCGACAGCCCCGACAGGATCATGCCGTGCGTCCCGAGCTGCTCGCGATACTCGTTGTTCACTTCGTAGCGGTGGCGATGGCGCTCGGAGATCTCGCTCGAGCCGTACGCTTCGGCGGCTTTGGTGCCCTCGCCGAGGACGCACGGATAGGCGCCGAGCCGCATCGTGCCGCCTTTGAGCGTGATTTCGCGCTGCTCGTTCATGAGCGTGACGACGGGGAACTTCGTGGCCGGATCGATCTCGAACGAGTTGGCGCCGGCCATGCCGCACACGTGGCGCGCGAACTCGACGACCGCCAGCTGCATGCCGAAGCAGATGCCGAAGAACGGCACGCTGCGCTCGCGCGCGTAGCGAATGGCGGCGATTTTGCCCTCGGTGCCGCGCGCGCCGAAGCCGGGCGCGACCAGGATGCCGTCGACTTCCGCGCACAGCTGGTCGGGGCCGACGCGCTCGATCTCTTCCGAGTCGATGTAGCGGATGACGACCTTGCAGTCGTTGGCGATGCCGCCGTGCGTGAGCGCCTCGTTGAGCGACTTGTAGCTCTCGGTCAGCTCGACGTACTTGCCGACGAAGCCGATGACCACCTGCGACTTCGGCTGCTTGACCTTCTCGACGACGCGCTGCCAGCTTCCAGCGACGGCGCGCGCGACCAGATGTTGAGCAGCTCGCAGATCTTGTCGTCGAGCCCTTCTTCGTGCAGCCGCAGCGGCGCTTCGTAGATCGTCGGCACGTCCTGCGACGTGAACACCGCGTCGCCGGCGACGTTCGAGAACAGCGCGATCTTCTTCTTCAGCTGCGCCTCGATCGGCCGATCGCAGCGACAGATGAGCACGTCGGGCTGAATGCCGTATCTCGCGCAGCTTCTGCACCGAGTGCTGCGTCGGCTTGGTCTTCAGCTCGCCCGCGGCCGCGATGTACGGCACCAGCGTCAGGTGCACCGACACGACGTTTTGCCGGCCCCTGCTCGATGCGCAGCTGGCGCAAGCGCCTCGAGGAACGGCAGCGACTCGATGTCACCGACGGTGCCGCCGACCTCGCACGATGAGGACGTCGTTGCCCTCGGCGCACTTCAGGATGTGCTCTTTGATCTCGTCGGTGATGTGCGGAATGACCTGCACGGTCCCGCCCAAGTAGTCGCCGCGGCGCTCTTTTTGGATGACGTTCCAGTAGATCTGGCCGGTCGTGAAGTTGTTCAGCCTGGACATGCGCGCGGTGATGAAGCGCTCGTAATGTCCGAGGTCGAGGTCGGTCTCGGCGCCGTCGTCGGTGACGAAGACCTCGCCGTGCTGCATCGGGTTCATCGTGCCCGGATCGACGTTGATGTACGGGTCGAGCTTCTGGATCGTGACCTTGAGACCGCGATTCTCCAAAAGCGCGCCGATCGACGCCGACGCCAAGCCCTTGCCGAGCGACGAAACGACGCCGCCGGTGACGAAAATGAACTTGGTCTGCTTGCCGTTGCGCTGTCCGTTGCCACCCTTGGCCATTGCCCTGATCTGAACTTCTGCGCAGCGATTGTCAACGGTGTAAAATGGCCCGGTGCGAGGCCTTGGGGGTGCTGCATTTTTGACGCTGGCGACGAGCTTGTCCTGCCACGGCCGCGTCGACGGTGGCGCCGGCACGCCGCGACCGCAAGCGGCGCTGGTGCACGAGCTGCACGGACGGGTCGACGTCTTGCGCGGCGGCACGGTCGACTGGACGGCGCTCGGCGACGGGACGACCTTGTATGAGGAGGATCGCATGCGCACGTTCCGCGGCGCTTGGGCGCGGCTCGATTTCCCGGGCGGCTCGTCGCTGCGCGTGCAAGAGGAGACGCTCATCGCGCTCGGCGGCGGCATCTTGGTCGAGCACGGCGTCGTCGAGGGCGAGCTGTCGGCGGGGCTGAAGCTGCGCACGCCGACGTTGGAAGCCGAGAGCGGCGCCGCGCGGGACATTCAGTTTCGATGAGCCGCTTCTTTCTCGTATTTCTGCTGCTTTTACCGGCGATTGCGCGGGCGCAGTCGGCGACCGCGCCGGCGACTCCGCCGCCGATTGCGCCGGTCGACGGCGGCGCCACCGTCAGCGTGCAGGTCGATCCCAACGGCGACACGACGCTCGACGTCAAGCGCGGCGACGTCAACGTCAGCGCCAACGGCAAGACCGAGCACGTCGGCCCGGGCGAGACGGTGCGCACGCAGAAGAAGCAGCCACTCAAGCGCATGGCGCCGGCGCCCATGATGACGACGCCGGCCGATGGGACGACCGTCAACACGCTCGACGTCGGCTTCGCCTGGCAGCCGGTGCCCGGTGCCAATCGCTACTTGTTGGAAATTGCGCCCGATCCGCAGTTCCAGAGCACGCGTACACTGACGACGGCCGGAACGACGACGCGCATGACACTCGACGGCAGCACTTCCTATTATTGGCGCGTCACCGTGCTCGACGGCAGCGGCATGCCCGGAAAGCGCGGCCAGCCCTGGCATTTGACGATCGACACGACTCCGCCCAAGCTCAAGGCAGGCAAACCCAAGTGGCGCTGAAGCTGAAGCTGGCCTCGCGCCTGGCCCTCTTGTTCGTCGCCGCCGGGCTCGTGCCGCTCGGCGTGACGATGCTGGTGCTGGTGCCGCGCGGCGAAGATGCGCTGCGCACCTCGGCGAAGCTGCTGCACGAGGCGCAATTGGAGGGGCTGCGCGCCCGCGTCGACGGCGCGTTCGACGATCTGTTGGCCGACGTGCGTCTGTTGGCGGCGGGCGAAGGCGATCAGGCCGAGCGGCGCGCGCTCTTGCGCTTCTTGCTCGAGAAGCATCAGGAGCTGACGATCGTCACGCTCTACGCCGACGGGCAAAAGGTCGCGGGCGCGCAAGCCTACGATCGCGGACAGGTGACGCCGGCCGAGCTCGACGAGCACGAGCAGCGGGCGCGACCGCTGCTCGGCGGCGGCGTGCAGGCGAGCCCGTTCTACGCGTCGGCCGAGCGGCGCGAGCTCCTGATCACGCTGGTGACGCCGCTCGGCGGTCACGGCCGCGCGTTGGCGACGGAAGTGAGCCTGCGCAAGCTGCAAGAGCTCATCGCGCATACGAAGGTCGGGCGCCGCGGGCTCGCCTATGTCGTCGACGGACAAGGGCGGCTCGTGGCGCATCCCGATCTGGCGCGGGTGTTGGCGCGCGAGGATGTGTCGGCGCTGCCGATCGTCGCGCAGCTCTTGGCCGACCTGCCCGCCAACGGGCGCGCGATGACGGTCGTGACCGACTTTACCGCCGACGGCAAAGCGCAAGTGGGTGCGTTCGCGCCGCTCGGTCGGCTGCGCTGGGGTCTCGTCGTGTCCGAGCCGCGCGAAGACGCCTACGGCTTGGCGCGCGCGACGTGGGCGCACGCCGCCGGCTGGACGGCGCTGGCGCTCGCGCTCGTGCTCTTGGCCGCCTTCTACTTCGCGCGAGGAATCACGCGGCCGGTGGCCCAGCTCGTCGTCGGCACGCGCAGCTTGGCGGCGGGCGCGTTCGGCGCCATCGTGTCGGTCGAAGGGCCGCCCGAGATCGCCGAGCTGGCCTCGGCATTCAACGAAGCCTCGCAGCGGCTCGATCATTACGATGCCGAGAATCGCCGCCTGCTGCTCGAAGTGGAGCGCGGCTATCTCGAGGTCTTGCGCGCGCTCGTCAACGCCATCGAAGCCAAAGATCCGTATACGGCCGGCCATTCGCAGCGCACGGCCGAGTTCGCCGTCGCCATCGGGCGCGAGCTCGGGCTGACCGTCGACGAGCTGCACGAGCTGGAGGTCGGCGGGCTCTTGCACGACATCGGCAAGATCGGCATCGCCGAGCAGATCTTGCGCAAGCCGGCGCAGCTCGACGACGCCGAGATGCGCATCATGCGCGGCCATCCGGCGATCGGCGACGGCATCGTCGGCGACATCGAGCTGCTCGGCCGCATCCGCTCGATGGTGCGCAATCATCACGAGCGCTTCGACGGCTCGGGCTATCCCGATGGGCTCGTCGGTGAGCAGATTCCGCTCGGCGCGCGCATCATCGCCGTCGCCGACACCTACGACGCCATCACGTCCGATCGTTGCTATCAGCCGGGCCGGCCGCCGGCGGAGTCGGTGCCGATTCTGCATCGATTGGCGGGCCAGCAGCTCGACGAGATGGTCGTCGATGCGCTGTTTCGCGCGCTCCTGACGCTCGGGCAGCTGCACGAGAGCGACATGATGCTGCCGCCGACGACGCCGGCCTCGCCGACGCAGCGGCGCCGGCCGACGCTGGAGCTGAATCTGCCACCGCCGCCCAAGCGCAGCGACGTGAATTAGCGAGCTGGTGCGCCTTCGCTTCGTCGCGCCGTAACGGAACGGAGCGTCCCGTTGGATCTTCGACTCTAGCGAAGCAAAGTCGAGACGACGATCGCGACGAACAGCGTCACGCAGCCGAGCGACATGTAAACGACGACCGGATCGATGTCGGTGCGCTTGATGAGCTCGGCGGCGGCCTTTTTCGTGGCTTCGTCGCCGTTCGACTGCACGACGGCCTGCGCCAGCTTGCGCGCTTCGGCGAAGTCGCCGGCTTCGAAGGCGCGCTGAGCGGCGTCTAGAGACATCGATTGAACCTATAATAGATGGCATCGTGCGACAAGACATCGTGGAGCGGCTGAAGCGGCCGGGGCGAACGTTCGACGTCATCGGCTGTGGCGAGAGCTCGATCGACGAGATTTGGGTGCTGGGCACGGCGCCCGATTGGGGCGGCAAAGTGCGCGCGTCGCGACGAGAGCGCATGGGCGGCGGGCAGATCGCGACGGCGATGGTGGCGTGCGCGCGGCTCGGCCTGCGCGCGGCGTTCGCCGGCGGCGTCGGCGACGACGAAGACGGCGTCGAGCTGCTCGAAGGCTTGCGCGACGAAGGCGTCGATGTCGCGCACGCGCGCCGGCTGCCCGGCGTGACGACGCGCGCGGCCTTGATCCTCGTCGACGAGCGCAACGGCGAGCGCGCGGTCATCGAGCACGGCCCGGCGCGCACACCGCACGCGCCGCACGCCGTGCCGCCGACCGTCGCGCAAGCGCGCATCGTGCATTTGGACGCGACCAATCCGCCGTTGGCGCGCGAGATTGCGCTGCGCGCGCGAGAAGCAGGCGCGATCGTGTCCCTCGACGTCGACCATCCGGCGCCCGGTCTCGACGAGCTCCTGCCCTTGTCGGACATTTGCATCACGGCGCGCGGCCTGCCCGAGCTCTTGACCGGCGAGCGTGAGCTGGAAAAGGCGCTGCGCGTGCTCGCCGAGCGCGTTCCGGGCGGGCTCCTCGGCTGCACGCTCGGGAGCGACGGCGCCGCGCTGCTCGACGAAGGCCACCTGCTGCTCTCGCCCGCGTTTGCCGTGCGCGCCGTCGACACGACGGCGTGCGGCGACACCTTCCGCGCCGGCTTCTTGTGCGCGCTCGCCGACGGGCGCGCGCCGGCCGCGGCCTTGCGCTTCGCCAACGCGGCCGCGGCGCTGAAGGCGCGCGATCTCGGCCGGCGCGGCTGTCCGACGCGCGCCGAAGTGAACGCGCTGCTCGCGCAAGCGTAATGGTCGAAGCTGACGAAGCGGGAGATACGAAATAACGACGGAGATCAGCCTTCGCCGAGTGGGCGACTGCGCTGCCAGTTCGTGCGCTCGGTCGACGCGGCGGCGCCGTTTGCGGCCGCCGTCGTCGCCGTCGGCACGTCGAGCGCGTGCAGCGCGGCGGCCGCCAACGCGGCGTCGAGCGCCTCGTCGGAATCGCCGAGCTCGAGGGGCCTCAGCAGCTCCGCTTTGTGCTGCTCGATGAACGCCGTCGAATATTTGCCGGCGCGGAACGCCTCGTTGCGCAGGACGCGGCGATGGAACGCCAGGTTCGTCTTGATGCCGCCGACGCGATATTCCTTGAGCGCGCGCTCCATCCGGTCGAGCGCCTCTTGTCGCGTCGCGCCCCAGGTGATCAGCTTCGAGATCATCGGATCGTAGAAGACGCTGATCTCGGAGCCTTCGTAGACGCCGGAGTCGTCGCGCACGAACGGGCCCATCGGCTGGCGGTACTGCACGATCTTGCCCGGCGACGGCAGGAACTTCAGCGGATCCTCGGCGTAGATGCGGCATTCGATGGCCGCGCCGTGCACCTTCAAGTCCTCTTGTTTGAACGGCAGCTTCTCGCCGTTGGCGACGGCGATCTGCAAGCGTACGAGGTCGCGCTCGGTGATCATCTCGGTCACCGGATGCTCGACCTGCAGGCGCGTGTTCATCTCGAGGAAGTAGAAGCTGCCGTCTTCGGCGAGCAGGAATTCGCAGGTGCCGGCGCCGACGTAATTGACGGCGGCCGCGGCGCGCACGGCGACTTCGCCCATCTTCGCGCGCAACTCGGGCGTGACCGCGGGCGACGGCGCCTCTTCGATCACCTTTTGATGGCGGCGCTGAATCGAACAGTCGCGCTCGAACAGATGCACCGTATTTCCGTGCGCATCGGCGAACACTTGGATCTCGACGTGACGCGGGCGAATCACCGCTTTTTCGAGGTAGACGGCGTCGTCACCGAAGGCGCCTTTGGCTTCGCGCTGCGCGCCTTGATAGGCGGCGACGAACTTCTTCTCGTCGTCGACGAGGCGCATGCCTTTGCCGCCGCCGCCGGCCGACGCCTTGAGCATGACCGGCAGGCCGATCTTGAGCGCCGACGCGAGCGCCGCTTCCGCCGACGGAAAGCCGCGACCGGTCGGGCCGTTGTCGCCGGGAACGACCGGCACGCCGGCCGCTTGCATCTTGCTGCGCGCGCGCGTCTTGTCGCCCATGGCGTCGATGGCGTCGGCGGGTGGGCCGATGAAGATGACGCCGGCGTCGGCGCAGGCGCGGGCAAACTCGGCCTTCTCCGACAGAAATCCGTAGCCGGGATGGATGGCGTCGGCGCCCGACTTCTTGGCCGCGTCGAGCACCTTGGCGATGTCGAGGTAGCTCTCGCGCGCCGGCGGCGCACCGACGGGATAGGCTTCGTCGGCGGTGCGCACGTGCAGCGCCGCGCGGTCGGCGTCGGAGTAGATGGCGACGGTTTTGATGCCGAGCTCGCGGCAGGCGCGCATGACCCGCACGGCGATCTCGCCACGGTTGGCGATCAGTATTTTCTTAATCGGACGCGGCATGCCGCGGACGATACATCACGGCGCCGCCGGAACGCCACCGTAACGCGGATCGGAGGCGGCGGTCAGGCGCTTCGGGCCAAAGCCGATGGCCTGCGCGGCGGCCAGCGTCTCGACCTCCTTCACTTTATGGCCACGCTTCGTCAACGCCTCTTGAACGTCGTGCGAGACATCGACTTCGACGGCGGTGACGTCCGGCATCCACTGCGCATGGACGCGCGGCGCGTTCACGGCCGCTTGCACGTCGAGCCCGAAGTCGATGACGTTGACGATCGCCTGCACCGTCGCCGAGATGATGGTCGGACCGCCGGCGGCGCCGACGCACAAGACCGGCTCGCCGTCGCGCGTGAGGATCATCGGCGTCGTCGACGAGGTCGGCCGCTTGCCGGGCGCGATGGCGTTGGCGAAGGCGCCGATGAGCCCGAAGGCGTTGGGCACGCCCGGCTGCGCCGAGAAGTCGTCCATCTCGTCGTTGAGGACGACGCCGGTCGTGCCGGCGCTGAAGCGCGCGCCGAAGTAGAGGTTCACCGTCGAGGTCATGCTGACGACGTTGCCTTCACCGTCGGCGACGCACAGGTGCGACGTGCCGCCGTCGTGCGCGGGCTCGGGCGGCACCAAATTCTTGTCGCCGTAGGACTCGGGCTTGCCGACCTTGTCGTCGTGGATGCGCGCCGCCAACTCCTTCGCGTAGGCTGTCGACAACAGACGCTCCGTCGGCACCTGCACGAACGCCGGATCGCCGAGCGAGCGCGCGCGATCGGCGAACGCATGCTTGAGCGCCTCGACGACGACGTGATCGGCCGCCGACGAGCCGCGACCGAGCGATGTCAGCGGCGGGCGCGCGTCCAAGATGTTCAGCGTCTCGAGCGCGGTCACGCCGCCGCCCGGCGCCGGCGTCGCCCACACGTCGTTGCCGCGAAACTGGCCGTGCAGCGCCTCTTTCCACAGCGGCTTGTAGTCGCGTAGATCCGCCGCCGTCAGGATGCCGCCCTGCTCCGCGATCGCTTTGACCAGCTGCGCGCCGATCGGACCTTGGTAGAACGCGGCCGGACCACGATGCGCGAAGGCTTCGATCGTCTTGGCCAGCTCCGGCCGGCGCACGCGCTCACGCTCGACGAGCGGCTGACCTCCCGGCGACAGCAGCACGGCCAGCGGATCCTTGGGATCGACCGGCGGCGGCGGGATGAAGCCGATCGGCGGCTTCTTCGGCACCTGCGCGGAGGCGGCGTCGTACAAATGGCGCGACGCGAGGAAGCCGTTGCGCGCCAGCCGAATCGCCGGCTGCGCGGCGGCGCTCAATCCCAGCTTTCCGTACTTCGCCTCCATTTCCGCCAAACCGGCCGGCTCACCGGGCACGGCGACGGCGAGACCACCCCACTTCGACTTGTTGGCGTCGGGTTTACCGTCGACGAGGAACATGTCGCGCGTGGCTTTGGCCGGCGCCGTCTCGCGGAAATCGAGGACGTGTGCCTTTTTGTCCTTGGCGCTCCAGACGACCGCGAAACCGCCGCCGCCGAGGCCGCTCGACTCGGGATCGACCACGCCCAGCGCCAGCGCCGCAGCGACGGCGCCGTCGATGGCGTTGCCGCCTTTGGCCAAGACCTCGGCAGCGGCACGGGAGGCGTCGGCGTTGGCGCTGGCGGCGATGCCCTTGTCGCGCGGGCTCCACAGAGGCTGCGGCGCGGCTCCGTCGGCGGATGCCGCCAAGAAGATCGCCACCGCTAGTGTCGAACCGGTCGAAACCGCCGTCACCATCGCAAGCCGTTTCATCAAGTTAGCCCTCGCTCGCATTGCTAGTTCGTCAACGGATTTGCTACAATGAACGGCGCTGATAACCGTCCGCATGGCGGATGTAATGAGGTACCGACGGTGCCGGACACGCGGAGAGACATGAGAACGCCCATCACGCTCAAGATCAAGTTCAAGAGCTCCAACCTCGAACAGTTCATCGAGCGCTACTCCGTGGACGTCTCGAGGGGTGGCATCTTCATTCGTACCAAAGAGCCGCTGCCCGTCGGTACGCAGCTTCGTTTCGAGTTCCAGCTCCAGGACGCGTCGTCGCTGATCGCCGGCGATGGCACCGTCGTCTGGATCCGCGAGCACGATCCGGCGCGGCAAGGCGTGGCGCCCGGCATGGGCGTCAAGTTCGATCGCCTCGCTGCGGAATCGCAGAAGGTGCTCGACAAGATCCTCGCCGAGAAGCAGAAGCGTGGCGACGCGCAGCTGGAATCTCGCTTCGATGCCGGCGTGCGCGCTTCCGCTTCGGCGTCGGGCACGTTGTCGACGGTGACGCCGCGTCCGCGCGACGACTTCTCGGGCGGCGATTCGAAGGTGAACACGCCGCTGCCGGGCGCGGTGCCGGGCCTCGAGTCGCCCGGTGACGAGTTCGGCAACGAGTCGACGCGCGTCATGCAGAACGAGCTGGTGCGCTCGCTCGCCGATCGCACGCGCGGTCACGACGAGGCGCACAACGCGTTCTCCGATCCCGAGCCGACGCGCAAGGCCTCCGTCGAGGAGCTGAAGCTGGCGGTGCAAGGATCGGCGGTCGAGAAGTCGGGCGACTCGATCGACGTCAAGCAGGAGGCCAAGGTCGAGATCGCGCCTGAGGCGTCGAAGCCGGAGCCGGTCGTCGAGCTGAAGGCGGACGCCAAGAAGCCGGAAGCGATCAAAGAGGAGCCGAAGCCGGCGGTCATCGAGGCCAAGAAGGACGAGCCCAAGCCGGCCGTCGTCGAGGCCAAGAAGGACGAGCCGAAGCTGGC
Organism: uncultured delta proteobacterium; assembly: GCA_963785725.1. Taxonomy (GTDB): domain Bacteria; phylum Myxococcota_A; class Polyangia; order Palsa-1104; family Palsa-1104; genus JAQBQH01. The sequence continues at coordinate 371,240 of CAWAWS010000020.1, forward strand.
GCTCGTCGAATCCAAGCCCGAAGCCAAGAAAGAAGAGCCGAAGGCGGTCGATCCCAAGACCAAGAAGGCGGAGCCCAAGGTCGAGCCCAAGAAAGAGGAGGCGAAGCCGGCGGTCGCGGCTGCGGCGCCGCCGCCGAAGAGCTCGTCGGTTTGGCTGGTGTATACGGCCGTCGTGCTCGTGGCCGTCGCGGGCGCGTATACGTTGGTGCGCTCGCACAATAATAGTGAAGAGCAGCCGACCACTCCGCCGCCGGTCGCGCAGCCGGCGCCGACGCCACCGCCGGCCGCGCAGCCGACGCCGACGCCGCCGCCGGCGGCGCAGCCGACGCCGACGGAAGCGGCGAATCCGCCGCAAAAAGAGCCGGCGGCGACGCCGGACAAGGAGCCTGCCGCGGCTGCGGCCGGATTGTCGGTGCCGGTGACGTCGGATCCGCCGGGCGCGATGATCACCGTCGACGGCAAGCCGCTGCCGGAGCCGACGCCGACGACGCTCGGTGGGCTCGACGTGAAGAAGATCTACGACGTACGCGTGGCCTTGAAGGGCTTTCACGAGTGGAAGGTGAAGCTCAAGCCGAAGACGGGCGACAAGCTGGACGCGGCGCTGGTGCCGAACGAAAAGATCGTGGAGGTGGCGACGACGCCGGCGGGCGCCGAGGTCGTGCTCGACGGCAAGCGCGTCGGCAAGACGCCGTTTACGATTCACAAGCTCGATCTGACCAAGGCGCACGCGCTCGAGCTCAAGCGAACGGGGTTCGTGTCGCAGACGCGCTCGATCAGCGCGACGGATACGTTCGAGTCCAAGGGCGATAAGGACGTGTTGGCGGTGGCGATGACGCTGGAAGCGGCGCCGAACGTGCCGGCGCCGCCGAAGCCGCATCCGGTGGCGGTGAAGAAGCCGGCGCCCAAGAAGCCGAGCGACACGACGTCGCCGCCGTCGGACACGGCGCCGGCGACGGCCGAGAAGCCGACCGAAGCGGCGACGCCGAGCGAGAAGCCGGCGGCGCCGACCGACAAGGCGCCGACCGACGACAAGGCGGCCGCGGACAAGCCGGCGGCGCCGACCGACAAGGCGCCGGCGAGCGACAAGCCGGCGGAGAAGCCGAAGTCGAAGCCCGAAGGCGACACCAGCGCGGCGCCGGCAGCGGACGCGCCGCAGCAGTAGCCCTCCGCGCTTTCCGGCGGCGCCAAACGGCCGGGCGCGCACTTCCTTCGCAGCATCTCCACTTCCAATTCCGCTACGGCAGCCTTCGTTCGCATTCGCGGCCGCAGACCTTCGTAGCTCGGGCTCGAGCGACCGCAGCTTCGCTGCGTTGCGGGCGGGCGGGCGCACGTGCCGCGCGAGCGGCGTTGCGGCAGAGCGCGGCGGGCGCGCTTCCGATTGGCGGCGAGTGCGCTACGATGCGCGCATGCGGCGCGCCCTCCTCGTCTCGATCGTGATGGTTTCGGCGTGCCGGCACGAGGCGGCGCCGACGGCGGCGGCGGTCGTCGACGCGGCGGCAGCGGTCGTCGACGCGGCGGCGACGGCCAAGCTGCCCGAGCTGGCGCCGGTGGCGCCGGCGGTGCCGCGCTTTACGCCGAGCGACATTCCGCGCATCGACGTGCACACGCACATCATGCCGGGAGCGCTGCAGCACGCGATCACGCTCATGCAGGCGCACGGGATCGTGCACATCGTCAACTTGTCGGGCGGCTCACCGGGCGGCGATGGGCTCGAGGATTCGCTGGCGGAGGCGGCGGCGGTCGGGCATACGAGCGTGTTCGTCAATCCCGACTTCCGGCAGATCAAGCGCGGACCGGGCTATGGCGCGCGCATGGCGGCGAAGATCGCGGCGGCGCGGGCGTTGGGCGCGCGCGGCGTGAAGATCACCAAAGGGCTCGGGCTCGGCTACACGGATGGTCACGACCAGCTGGTTCCCGTCGACGATCCGGGGCTCGACCCGGTGTTCGAGGAGGCGGGCAAGCAGAAGATGCCGATCGCGATTCATACCGGCGACCCGAAGGCGTTTTGGAAGCCGCCGACGCCGGACAACGAGCGCTTCGACGAGCTGAGCGTGCATCCCGATTGGAGCTTCTTTCGCGCGCCGGTGACGTGGGAGCAGCTGTACGCGCAGTTCGAGCGGCGCGTGGCGCGGCATCCGAAGACGACGTTCATCGGCGTGCACTTCGGCAACGACCCGGAGGATCCGGTGCGCGTCGGGCAGATGCTGGCGCGGCATCGCAACTTGTATATCGACACGGCGGCGCGCATTCCCGAGATCGGGCGCGTCGACGCCAATCACGATGCCACGCGGATGCGCGCGTTCTTCGAGCGCTGGGGCGATCGCGTGCTCTTCGGGACGGATACGGGCGTGGGCGCGGGCGAGCTCGATTTGATGCTGGGCTCGACGGGCGCGGAGCCGCCGACGCACGCGGATGTCGAGCGCTTCTTCGAGTCGACGTGGCGCTGGTTCGAGACGCGCGATAAGGACATCCCGACGCCGACGCCGATTCAGGGGCGCTGGAACGTCGATGGCATCGGGCTGCCGCGCGAGATTTTGGAGCGCGTGTATCACGGCAACGCGGAGAAGGTGCTGGGGGTGAAAGTGGTGACGGAGGGGGCGCGTTGAATTGCGCTTGACAGGAGACGCGAGAAAAACATAATCACCCGACCGTTACGCATTCCGACGTAGCTCAGTTGGTAGAGCAGGTGACTGTTAATCACCGGGCCACAGGTTCGAGTCCTGTCGTCGGAGCTTCGTATCACCTCGTAGTTCTTCGTGATTCTCAAACACTGTACCAAGGACTGTACCAAGCCCCGCGGGCACGATGGGCCGCACGCAGAGCTTGGACAGCTCGTCGCATTTCAAAGCCCACAGAGGCGAGTTGTAGAGATCGATGATCTCGCCCTTCTGGCCGTGCGTGATCCCTTGCAGGACGTCACGGCGCGCGCCGTCGTTCAGCGCCAGCGTGATCATCGTGCGCCGTGTGTCGTGGACGCGGCGCGGACGCAGCTCCAGGCGCACCAGGTCGTCGCGCAAGCGGCTGTAGGCTTGGCTCGGCGTTCGGAAGGATCCGTGGTCCTTCGTCTCGCGCTTGCTCTTCTGAAGTCCTTGGCAGACCGCCGCCCGCGAGACGCCGAGGCGACGCGCCAGCTCCGCTTGGGTCGTGTGGGGCGAACCCGTGAGCAAGGCAGCGTAGTCCGGCCGGCCGTCGAGCGTGCGCTGGCCGATCTCGCGCGCAGGCACGATCAGATCTTCAGGCGTCGGCTCGCGACCCATCAAGGTCTGCCATCCGTCCTCGCGCCAGCTCTCCAGAATGCGCGCCAGCAACGGATGCACCGGGACTTCGCGCGGAACGTTTGTTTTGACCGCCTTCACGCGCTGAAGCCGAACGCTGTAGCTCTCCCCGACGCGCAGACGGCCAAGTGGACGCGCCGACGTGTCGTAATGCTTCCAGCGTAGGGCGGCGCACTCGCCCCACCGCACGCCTGTCATGAAGAGGATCGAATAGATGACGCGGCGATCTTCGGGGATCCGTTCATCCGAGATCAGCGCCTCCACTTCTTCGCGCGCAAAGACTGCCGTCGGCCGCCAATGGGGATCCTTGTCCATCTTTTCCGGCAACTCGCCGCGCTGGAGCAGGCACGGATTAGAATCGATTAGCTCGTCGACCTGTGCGTCGTGGAAGAACGTGTGCAGCATGGCGTAGACGTTTCGCAACGTGCGCGGCGCCATCGGCTCCTTGCCCTCGCGCAGCTTCCGCACCAGATCGCGCACGTGACGCGGGCGTACATCATCAAGCTTCAGCTCGCCGATGAGAGGTCGCACGTGCATGCGAAAGCGCGCTTTGTCGTCGATAGCGCTGGTAAGCCCGCGCGCTTCACGAATACCGAGCCAGCGATCGGCGTAACGGCCCACCGTCAGCGGGCCTTGCTCGCCTGTCTCGCCGAGATCGATCAGCGCGCACACCTTCGCCTCGGTCTTCTTTAGCAGGACTTCGGCATCCTTCTCCTGCCCAACGTCGAGACCGGTAGGCTTGTTCTTCCAGTCGCCGGCGACGTTCTTGTACTTCATCCATAGCTTGTGACCCCGTGCGAAGATCGAGCCCATTAGCGCTTCTCCTTCCGTTCTGGCTCGTAGTCGGCCAAGAACTTTTCGACGATCATGCGGGCCAGCTTGCTGCGCCCGACTCTGGTTTCCTTGGCCATCGCCTCGAACTTGCGGGCTTCGGCACCGGCCAACCGGAAATTGATCTGCGTCGCTCGCTGCGTTTCGGGCACGGGTAAGCCCAGCTCGCTGAGCTTGCTCTCTCCAGACCGCGGCATGACCCGTACCGTATTACGGTTCGCATCCCACGATCAAGGGCCCCGCCTGCTTGTGCTACTCCGCGTCACATCGCAGCCAGTGCGGCGGCTCTCTCATCGAGATCGACGACCTTGGTCGACGTCAGTCCATCCATGAATGTGTCCAGTTCCGATTGTCGAACGCGGTGGTGACGTCCCGCACGATGGCCCTTCAATTCACCCTTCCGAATCCACCTCCGGATGGTCGCTTCATGAACTCCGGCCGACCTGGCGGCCTGCGATACCGTCAGGTATCCGCCCTCATCAGCTCGCGTAGGAGCAACTAGCGCCGTCACGCTCTCTCTCAATGCCGATCGTAACTCGTCGCGGACGACCTCTTTAACCACCTCGCGAATTTGCGTCTCGATACTCATCGCTGGACCTCCAAGCCGTAGTTGTGGCTAATCGTGTCAGACATTCTCGTGGAGCGGGCATCGCATTACGAGGTGCGACTATTCGGTTCTGCACGCTCGGCTCGAACAAGGACCGAGAGCGCGCGGTCTCAGTTTTCGCGCCGGCTCACCAGGACCCTCTAAGGTCGCGGACACCGGCCTAACGCGCGCGAACGATGGCAGGATTGGATAGTCGATATCGGGATCGAATCGACCCCGTTCGCGACGTGTCAGATAGAGCAGGTAGTCGAGCCGGCAATAGAACCGAGGATCCGATGCCGGCAGGACGCCGCGCTCGTAGCGTGGCGTCGATGCCAGCTGCGGGTTGCGCGCCTCGATGATCGAATTCAGGAACCACTCGTGCTGCAAGAGCCGGCGTTGATGCCGCTCGGCTTGCTTGGTGACCAGATCGGGACCCGTACGCGAAAGCCTCACGCTTGCACCCGCGCGCGTCCACAAGCAGGTTCTTGGCGGCGATCAACTGCTGGGCATAGGCGTCAGTGTGGCCACGCCCCTGCTGATCGTGGAAGCCTCCGCGCGTGACCTCGGCCTTGATCCGTGCGCGAAATGCCGCGCGAACGTCGGCAGCGCCGGCTGTCAGCGCTACGCCGAGCAGCGCCGCCGCATCGCGCGCTGCAGTGTCAACGTCATCGCCGTGTGACGCATCTGCCGTTGGCGACTGCCTCTTCACCGAGTGTCGTGCAGCCAGTCCACGAGCGCGCTAATGCCCGATTCGCGAGCGAAGATAGCAGCGCTCGAAGCGGGTCTCGGAGGTCACGAGCGTCGGAACGGAACGGATTCGGAATCGTCGTCTGAGATTGCATGGTTCCTCCCTTCAGGCCCACAGCTCGAACGCACCGACGGTGGTACGCGCACGTTGGCCATCACGAATCCAATGCTCGCGCAGCTGCGCCGACGTGAATCGATATCCTTCACGATGAGCGGCGACGAGCTTGTCTTGCACGCGCGGCTCGAAAAACGAGGTAGCGCCACCGGTCGGATCGGCCGACTGCGGCGCCCCGAGCACACGCACAGCCAACTCGCGGTTGACGACCGTCGACGGGCGCGCCGACGAGAACGGCCGGCCGTGGCAGCAAGGGCCGCAAGTCGGCGTGCAAACCAGCTGGCGATCGACGTCCCCTGTTTGCGCGCGCGGTTGCGGACGCACCAGGCGATGGCCGTTCTTTCGACCTCGCTGTAGCCGTCGGCTTCGCTCGTGATGACGCGCGCCAATGCGTCGACCTTGTCGCGGGCGCCGTCCTCGTCGGGCGAGCGCTTGCGGCCGACGAGCCACGAGATCCGACGGCCCCGAGCCCAATCCACGCCAAGGCGCGGCTCACGACTCGTCCTCTTGGAGCGCTTGTCGGTGTGCTTCGATCGCGGCGCTCACGTCGTAGATATCGAGCGTCCGTTCGTGGCTCGCGCTCATCGAGAACGCATCCAGCGCGCGTCCGTTCTCGTCGAGGATGTTCACTATCGTCCCACCGTGCCAGACGAAGAGCAGCCCTCGCTCTTCATCGGTGACGACCAGACGTGCGCCATCCAACTCAGAAAAGAGGCTCACGAGCGCGCCCGCCCGTTGTTGTCGTCGTTCCTATCGCGCTTGTCGGCGGCGGCTTCGAGCTGGCGGTTCAGCTCGGCACGACTACGCAGCCCATCGCGGCTGGGCGCGACGGCATCCAGCGCCTTGACCGCCAGCCACAGACCTCCGCCGACGAGCAGAAGCTTTAGCGCGTCATTGGCCTTTTCGGCCGCGATCGACGAGCGATTGGTCAGCCAGTGCCAGTCTTGGCTGAATTCGCCGGCCAGCTCACGAAGGAAGCCAGCCGCAGGCTCCGCGCGCTGCACCTCGCCCGGAAACAGATTGGTGCGCGCTCGGTTTTGCGGAGCGCCGGGCAGGCTCTCCTCGACACGGTCCGCCAACAGCTCGGTGTCGCGGGCGACGCGCGCACGCTCCAAGTCGTTGGTCGCCCGCATCCACTCCAGCTCCAGACGCTGCAGCCCTTTACCGATCGCGACTGTCGGTTCGTCGCCAACGTATCTCAGCGGATTCCACTGCGCTGGCTTCGTGGAATCGACTGCACGCTGGACGTACGCAGCGGCGGCATCGTATCGCTCATGAATCGTCGCCATGGCCAACCCTCGTGGGAATCGGCGGGCGCCCCGCGCCAACTACACAGGAGGCGCCCGCCACTGTTGAGCTACGGTCGTTCGTTAGAGAGGCTGGATGCCCTGACCTGCCGAGAACCGCGCAGTCACCGCGACGCGCAGATGCTCGGGCGCCAGCTCGACCCACGGCGCATAGCGCCACGGTAATGTCACTGTCACTTGGTCGCCGCCGTGGAGCGCGCCGTTGACCAATCCCGTCGCGATTTGGGCTCGCCGAGGGTGACGACGAGCTCCAGGTCATCGTCCACGCCGATGCACGGGTCGACCTCGACGGCGCCGAAATAGAAGTCGACGCGGCTGTAGCCTTGGGGCACGACGAAGGCGACCGGCGCGCCGCTGGCGGAGTGCATACGCTCGCTCAGTAACGGCTCGTCGATCATGTCGTCGATCAGCTGCTCGTGTGCGCGGGCCGCCCGCGCACAAGCCGCGGGTTGTAGGCGTACGCCTGCACCAGCTTGTCGCACGGGTCGCGTCGGCGCCGACCGTCGACGTCTCCGTGCTCTGCGCTAGTCGTACGGTGGGCGTCGTCGGTGCCAGGCTCGCGGTCGTGGTCGCCGAGGCCGAGGTCCCCGCGCTGGCCGCCGTGCCCGCGGTAGGACCGGATGCCGCGCTGGCTGAATCCGCCAACGTCGGTGGAGTGGCGGCGACGGCCGGCGTACCGACGTTGATGATAATCTGGCTTGGCGGCACCGTGGTCGCTGCGGTCGGCGAGACTGCTACGCCACCATTGCCCGGTGTGGCCGTCGAGTCGATCGCTCCTTGACTGCCAGCATTGCTGGCCGGAAGTGCAGCGATTGTCCCCGTGGCGCTCGCCGGCGGCGAGCACGTCGGCGGCAATGCCGAAGCCGTGGACAGAGGATACGGAAGATCATCGGGTAAAGATGCTGTTGAACAGGCCGTCCCGCGCCGTCGGCTGATAGCTGCCTTGCGAGCAGTTGGCGGCCCGGGTCGGGCAATTCGGATCCGTCGTGGTCGCCTGCCCCGGATACGGCGTCGCCGTGGGCATCACGAAATTCCAATTCATGCCGCGTCCCTCCATCGTGCGTCGCTGCCGGGGCGAACGCGCACTTCCTGAAGCGGGAGCCGCGGACGAGTTGTCCCGCGGCTCCCGTCGAATCACTGGCGGGAACCGCCGATGTCAGACATCCACCATCGCCGAGAGCGAGGGCGGAGTCGACTACAACGCGCGCGCCGGCGAGCTGGTCGTGCGGCCCGGCAGCGCGTCGATGATCGTCTGCGCCGACGCGTAGCCGAGCAGCACCATGCCGAGGTCCTTGTACAGGTCCATCCGGCGCTGAAAGCGCTGCTGGTTCTGGTTGTAAATCATCATCCACTGGTTCGCCGTCGCCTCGGGCAGACCGTCGGGCACCGTCGGCGGCTGCGGCTCGTCCGTCAGGTACGCGGCGGCGACGAGCACGCCACCGACGACCGGCGCGATCGGATGCTTCATCAGCGACTCGATCGGCGCTCGCCCTTCTGCTCGACCGCGACCTCCGGCCCCGCCGCGGGTTGAGCGGCCGGACGCGCCTGCGGACGCGCACAACCGGCGCGACTGGAGCCGGCGTCGCCGCGGGCGCGCTCGGCTCCATCCACGCGCGCTTCTGCCAATCGTACGTCCAGCCGGCGAGCGGCCCGCCCGCCTTGCCGATCAGTCGATGCGACGACGGCACTTACTCCTTGCCCGCGTATCCACTGACGTCCGTCCCAGCTCACGCGCCCGTCGCTGGCGTCGATGACGGACCCCGCGGGCGGGTAATAGGAGTAGTGACGGACGGCCATAGCTCCTTCTTCCTGCCGTCTGACAAGCGACGGCCCTTGGTCGCCGTCGGCCATCCGCGTCGAGTCTCCCGGCTCGGCCACGACCTCGCCCCATGCGCGCCGCTCGTCGAGCGCGGATGTCGCGCCGTCGCTGAACCGACGGCGGAGAGTCCCGAACTACTCGGCGCCGCCGTTCCGTCGCGTTCGTCGTCGCCATACGCGTTACGCTCGTCGTCGCCGTCGGAGTCGCGTTCGTCGTCGCCGTACGCGTTTCGCTCGTACTCGTCGCCATCGGAATCGCGCTCGTCGTCGTCGGCGTTGCGCTCTCATTCATCGCCGTAGGCGTTGCGCTCGTAGTCCTCGACTTAGGCGTTGCGCCGGCTCTTGGGGCCCGACGAACCGCCGGTCGCGTCCGCGCGATCGACGCAGGCGTAATCGGCACTGCGAACGCCGGCGACGGCAGTTCGCGCGTGCTCAGCTGCGTCTCGACCAGCACTTTGCGGATCTCCGAGTGCAGCGCGGTCATGAGGTCGCACGTCTGCTTGTGGCGGTCGTCGTCTTGTCCGCCAACTGCGCGAGCGCGGCGTTCAGCTCGGTGCGCGTGACGTACGGCTGCGGCGAGTCGCCGTCCGCCTGCCGCTTGGGGGCATCGCGCCGCCGCATCGTCCGCACTTCTGCTTGCCTACAACCCCGCGAGCAATTGGACACCGGCGACCCCATTCCGCCGAGTCCCGCGGCGAAGAACGCGTCTTTCAGCATCGGGTTCGGGAAGAGCGCCGAGCCCGAGAACGCCAGGCCGCCAGTCGCCGCGCCCGCCCACGCCGGCGAGAGCCCGGCCTTCTCGGCGACGATCAGCGTCGCGCCGCCGCCGGCCCGGCGCCGCCCATCAGCAGCAGCTTGTTCGTGCGCGGGTTGTTGAACACCCCACCACTCGCTGTCGTTGTTCCTGCCGCGTCGCGGCTTCTCTCCGGCGTCGTGTGGATCGTAATCTCCTCGCGCAGCGGCTTCTGTGAGCCTCGGTTCGGCGCCACTGCGGAAGCGTGAGGTTGGTCGCCGTGACCGCCGGGTGCTCTTTGATCCTCGGATTGCTCGCTTGCGTTTGGCCGCCATCGATTCTCCTTTTTGAGTTGTTCCGACTGCTTGCTTGTGCTTGTTTCCCCCGGTCGGCGAGTTGCGCGCCTGCGGCGGCGCTGGCCGAGGGCGACGACTGTTTTTCGGGCGCCGGCGTGGTTGACGATCTGCCGAGCACATGTTCTCCCCGCCACCGATCGCGTCGGCGACCTTGCCACCCGTCGACTGGCCGAGGTAAAATTGCAAAATCGGCTTGCCGATGACGCGGTGCACGCCCTGCAGGCCGCTCGCGATTTTGATCCAGGCTCACGTTGCGCCTCACGTCGC
>CAWAWS010000021.1:0-46558 GCA_963785725.1 uncultured delta proteobacterium
GGCCCTAAGCGGTCTTCAGGGCCGCATTCGCTCCGCGCCGGAAAAGCGCGATCGCGACGCCAAAGCGAGCGCGATCATCGACCTCCTTCGATCGGTACAAGCGCCGATTTGCGATTGGCCCGCGGCGTGCTGAGCGCGTCGGTCATGACGACTCTCCTGCTCGACCCGACGCTCCGCCGTGCCCGAATCGCAGGTGCCACCGTCGCTGCCCTGTTCGCGGTATTCGCCGCAGTCGTCACGGCTTGCGCGATCGAGTTGTGCTCGGTCGATCGAACGGGCTCACGATCCGGAGAGCGCCCTTTGGCCGGTCAGTCGAGTAGCCGGCAACCGTATACCGGATCTTGTCCGCCTGCCGGACGGCGCGGCCAGCTCGAGAGTGATCCACCCGACATCGATCGCAGCCGGTGCCCGGAGTCGTCGAACGCATTTCTACTTCCCGAGCTGACCGTCTTTGTCGACCCATCGGTGCACGGGGCTGACGAGTCCATCAGGCGCCATGCGAGCCAGATTACGACCGTGGCGCTGGTGGGGCTGCGACTCGGCGAGGATGGGGCGGTCACCGATCAGCTCGATCGCAACCTGTTGCGATTGGCGCACAACGAAGGGCTACGGACGACGGCGGTGTTGCAAGACGGCGGGCCACGGCGCGTTCATTCGCTCGCACACGATCGCGCCGCCAGATCGCGATTGGCCGACGCGCTCGTCCGGCTGTGCGAGACGGAGCAGCTGCAAGGTATCCACCTCGCGTTCGACGGTTTGCGCGACGATTGGCGCGACCTCGAACCGATCACGGCCGATCTCGGACACCGGCTGCGCCGCGCGCAGGTGGAGCTCTTCGTCGACGTGCCGCCGGGCATCGATGGCGCCACGTTGACTGCGCTGGCCCGACTCGCAAACGGAGTCGTATTGATGGCATTCGACGAGTACGACGCCGGCGGTGCGGCGGGTCCGATCGCGTCGGATGCGTTCGTCGAAGCGGCGTTGCGGTCGGCGTCCGCGCGTGCGCCCGCGGCGAAGTTGACGGCGGCGCTCGCGCTGCACGGCTACGACTGGCCCACCGGCGCGCCGGGACGCCGCATCTCGTTCGGCCAAGCCCGCGCGCTCGCACGAAAGGCACAGACCTCGCTGCGGCGGGAGGACGGCAATCTGCACCTGCAATTTGGCGACGGCGACGCGCATCACGAGAGCTGGGTGGCTGACGCCGTCAGCGTCGGCAGGCAGTCGCACATCGCGGCCGCGGCGAAGATTCGGTCGCTCGCGTTGTGGCCGCTCGGCGATGAAGATCCCGAGGTGTGGCCGGCATTGCGGGACAGGCCGGCGTCGGCCGCGCCCGCTCGGACGGACGGACGGGCAGCAGCGGTGGCTGGCCTGACGCCGCGAGGATCGACCGATTCCTCGTCACCACCGTCGTCGATGCGAGTCGCCGGGCGACGGCCATCACATGTGCGAGATCGATCCATCGTCGACGAGCGCGGCTCGACATTGTCCGCGCCTTTCGCGATCTCGCATTCGCCATCGGCCCAGCCGAAGCAAGCTGATGACGATCGCGGCGCGATGCTCACCGATCCGTTCCCAAAATCCCATTCCCGTGCGGCCGAACAAACACGCACGACTATTAATGATGCGCACGGCTTGACGCGCTCCGCGCCAGCGCCAGATTCGCACGCCACGCCGGCGACGCCGAAGAAAGTGGCGCTCTTGTTCGTCGATGGACCGGATGTCGACTCGACGCCGAACCTTCTCGACATCCTTGCGCGACATCACGTGCCGGCCACGTTCTTCGCCACCGGGACGCGAATCGTGCGCGCGCCTGAGTTGATCGCGCGCATCTTCGAAGAAGGGCATGAGCTCGGCAATGGAACCTTGTCGCGGGCGCTCGTCGATCCCATGCGCAGCCCACGTCTACGTCTCGCGCTCGAAGCGACCTCTCGTCTGCTCGAGCTCCTCATTGGCCGGCGGCCGCGGTTGCTTCGCCAGCCGGCAGCGCCAAACGAGCGCTGGCCGCCGGCCGGGCTTGGCTACGTCGCTGAGGGGCTGTCGAGCGAGCAAGCAATCGTTGCCAGCGATGCAGGCGAGCTCGTACGCCACATGCTCGATCAAGCGCGACGCCGCGGCGTGATCGTCCTTCGCGACGATCGCGCCGCCGGCCCGATCCTGCGGCGTGCGCTTCCCGAGGTCATCGCGCAACTCCAGTCGCGCGGCGTGCAGTTGGTGCCGTTGTCCAACTTGATCGGCAAGCAGCGCGACGACGTCATGCCGCCGGCGCCGGCGCGGACTCGTGTGATCGATCGAACGACGCAGCTCATATTGCGGACGGTCCTCATGCTTTCGCGCGGGCTGCCGATCATTCTATGGCTGTCGCTGGCGCTGTTTGGCACGCGCGCGCTGGCGGTCGTGGTACTGGCGGTCATGGCCTCGCGGCGGGTGTCGAGGTGCACCGTGTCCGCGCCATCGCCGTCGGTTACGGTGCTGATTCCGGTATTCAACGCGCAGGCCACCATCGCGAGGACGGTGGGTTCCGTCCTGGCGAGCGACATTCCGCTCGAGGTCGTGATCATCGACGATGGCTCGACAGACGGCACGACCCAGCTCTTGTTGCAGCGCTATCGACGACAAGCGCGTGTGCGGCTGCTTCGCCAGCTTCACGCGGGACCGATCGCCGCGCTGATGACCGGTCTAACCGCGTGTCAGACCGAGGTCGTCATCACGCTCGGCGCCGCGAGCGTCTTGTCGCCGGACGCGGCGCGCCACCTCGTCGAGCCGCTGCGTGACGCGCGAGTCGCCGTCGTGTCGGGACATGATCGCGGCGAAAGCACGGGCAATATGCTTTCCCGCTGGCAAGCGCTCGAGGCGTTGCTGCATGGCCAGCTCGCGCAGCGCGCGTTGGGCTTGCTCGGGATCTTGCCGCTGGCGCCGCGCGCGCTGACCGCCTGGCGTCGCCGTGCCGTCCTCGAGGTGCGCGGATTCTCGTCGACCACGCTGGCCGTCGAGGCCGATCTCATCATGACCCTGCTCGCCCGCGGCTGGCGCGCCGTTCACGCGGCCGAAGCGGGCGCGTTCGTCGCGCAGCCGCGGACGCTGCGGGCACTGCTGCGACAGCGAATTCATTCGAGCTTCGGTGTTCTCCAGGTCATCTGGCGACATCGCCCGCGACGCGCGCCAACCAACGCCCGCAGCCGGACCGAGGCAGTCATCGGCCGGCGCCATCGCCTGACTTGGCTCGCGCTCTTGGCCACCGAAGTGGCGATGCCGCTGGCAACGCTGCCCGCGTTCGGCGCAGCCGCCCTGTCCGCTTGGGCAGGCAGCTTTCGGCCGCTACTTCACGTGGCATTGTTTCTGTTCGCCGTCGAGCTCGTGCAACTCGCGGTCGCACGCGCGCTGTCGCTGTCCTCGCTGGGCAGTGAACCGACGCGGAGGCTGTTGCTGTCGTTCGTGGCATCGCAGCTGATCTATCGGCCGATTCAGTGGTTGATCGCGCTGCGCTCGATCGGCCGACTCGTCGACGGAATGCCGATCGGCTGGAGGTCGAGCCAGCGCAACGCCGCCGCGGCTTACGCGGCCGCGACCAAAGCCTTTGCCCGTCGATGACAGCGACGACGCCTGCGATCTCGCCAACGCGAGCGGCGCTCAGCGCTTGTGCGACAGATCTTTGTAAACGGTCTCGACCAGCTGCGACGGCTTGATGAACGAGCCGCCCCAGACGGCGTCGTATTCCGCGGTCGGCTTGCTGGCCTGCACGTCGGCCAGCGACTTGCCGGCGGACACGAGCTTCTGCACGCGGTCGCGAATGGTCACGAGCATATCGCGCCAGATCTGCAGCTTCGCCTTGTCCGTCACCACGCCGTGTCCGGGAATGATGCGGGTCGACGCTTGCGCCATCGCGAGCACGCGGTCGGCCGCGCGCACGTAGCCTTCGATGCCGCCGCCCGAGCCGAGGTCGACGAACGGGTAGCCGTTCGAAAAGTAGGTGTCACCCATGTGAATGACGTTGGCCTTCTCGAAGTGAACGATCGAATCGCCGTCGGTGTGCGCCGGATCGACATGGAAGACATCGACCTCCTCGCCGTCGAGATGGAACGACACTGACTGCGCAAACGTGATGACCGGCAGCGCCACCGGCGGCGAAGGCGGAACCCGCCGGCCGGACATCTCCATGACCTGCCCGGTGGACAGACGCTTACGCACGTTGTCGTGCGCGACAATCACCGCGCCGGCCGCGCCAAACGCCGCGTTCCCACCCGTGTGATCGCCGTGCCAATGCGTGTTGAACACGAAACGCACCGGCTTCGGCGTCACCTTGGCGATGGCCTCTTTGAGCTTGGGCGTCATCGGCTGAATCTGGTCGTCGACGAGAAACGCGGACTCCTTGCCGACCAAGAGTGCGATGTTCCCGCCCGGCCCGCTGATGAGATACAGCGAGTCGGTCAGCTTCTGCGTCTCGAGATCGGCGTCACTGGCATGCTGCGCGCGCGCCGGCAGGTTGACCGCGGCAACGAGCGCAGTCGCCGCTACCATCGATGAGATTCGCATCGCGGCATCATGCCATAGCCTCGTTCGCGGTCGTCAGGAGACGAGCGTTCACGACCGGCGCAGGTCACGAGATCGCGGACGCGTCGGCGAACAAATCGGCGCGAACGGTAGATTAGCGGTGGATGATCGCGCGCGAGTGATGAGCGGCTATTTCGTCAGACCCAGCTGACGTTCGACCTCGGGACGACGCGCGCAGAGCGCCGCGTGATCGGCCGCGGCAATCTCCGCGTAGCGCAACGCGAAGGCAGACACCGCGCGCGCCAATGCACGCTCGGCGCCCGCGAAGCGAGTCGGCAGATCGTGCGCGCCACGCCGATGCAGCCGACCGAGCGCCGATCCGCAGGCGGCACACAGCGCGTCGACGTCGGCCGCCTTGATCGCGGTGCCGTCCACCTTGGCTTCGGTCGGCTGCAGCTCGCGCACGGTAAACGAGCGCCCGGCGATGTGCGCGACGCCGAGGAACGCCGGCGACGCCCCTTGCAAACGACGCTGCTGCGCGATGACCTGCTGCGCCGGATCGCCCGTCTCGTTCGGCGCCAGCGAAGACGGCAACGACTCCTTGAGCTCCAAGATCCGCTCTTTGCCGACCTTCCCGCTCTTGCCCTCGACGAGAACGGCCCAACGAAAGCGGCCGAGGCTGCCGGTTCCGGCGATGCGCGACGCGACGTCGAGCACGTGTGGCCAGCCCGCGACCTCGCTCGGGCGATCGACGCAGCTGCCGCCGAACTCACGCACGCCGGCGACGATGGCAGCGCGTAGGCCTTCGTCGGTGACGCGCTGATATTTGTCGGAATTCTTGAAGTGCCGCTGGCCGCCGACCGACTCGACGCGCTTTTCCAGCCACGGCGCGCGCGAGGAGTCGTCGGCCGCGGCGATGATGGTGCGGACCACGGGCGGCGCGTCTTGCGCCATCATCGGTCGCAGATCGAGCGACGTGGCCGCTACCTTCCACGCCTCCAACATACGGCCGATGCGCTCGAGCGCGCGGGCGTCGGCGTGCTTCTCGTCGAAGAGCACGATGGACGTCGCCAGCCGTCCGAGATCGAGCGCGGGCGAGCCAACGCCGGTCTCGTCGAAGTCGTTGACGTCGAACACGACGCTGCCGTCCGCCGCGCGGAAGGCGCCGAAGTTCTCGATGTGCAGGTCGCCGACGATCGGCTGCGCCGGCGCGTCGACGAGCGCGTCCAGCCCGACGGAGGGCCAATCGGTCACGAACAGATGGAAGGTCCCGCGCAAGAAGCCGAATGAGGAAGCGCAGATGCGGTCGAGCTTCGTGCGCAGCCACGCCGGATCGCGACCGTCACCGATAAAACGGCTGTTGTATTTCACGAGCTCCGCCAACGCATCACGGTTCGCGGGGAGTAACGGGATGGCCTTCATGTTGCGATGTATCTCCCGATGTCGGCATTCAGGCAAATCCCGCGCGAACGACGTTCGTGCAGGACCTCTTGGATCGCGCGCCTGCGCGGCGGTCGCGCCGATATGTTAGAACCGCGGCGGAGGTATCGAATGAGCAATCTCGAGCAATTGCTGAAGCTGAGCGCACCGCCGGTGGCCATCGCATTTACCGCGGCCGCGCCCGACGGCATTGCCCACGTGAGCCAGCGCGAGCCCGCCGGCTGCGGATATTGGCGCCGTGCGGCCGCCGGCGAAGTCTTCTACACGAACGCGGACGATCACAAGAGCTGCCCGGTGGGCGCGCACACCCACGGCGTCGCGCTGAACGCCGAAGAGGGCAAGCAGCTGCAAGGGCTCGTCGGGACGATGATCGGGCTCGAGTACCTGACGATGAAGGATGTCGAGCTGCTGCCGACGCGCAAGGAGCCGTTCGCGTTCGCCGTGTACGCGCCGGTCAGTCGTTCGCCGCTGCCGCCGGACGTGGTGCTGGTGCGCGGTAACGCCCGTCAGCTCATGTTGCTGTCCGAGGCGGCGCAGTCGGCCGGCGTCAGCGGAGCGACGCCGACGATGGGCCGCCCGACCTGCGCCGTCCTGCCCGAAGCGATCAACTCGCACAAGACGTCGGCCAGCTTCGGCTGTATCGGCAACCGCGTCTACACCGGCCTGACCGACAGCGAAGCCTACTTCGCGATTCCCGGCGCCGAGCTCGCCAAGGTCGAAGAGCGGCTGCGCGTCATCGTGCACGCCAACGACGCGCTCGAGCAGTTCCACCGCGAGCGCGCCAAGAACTAGCTCGCCGTATTCGGAGGCCGGTCATTCGACTCGGCCGCTCGCGCCACCCAGCCCCCCCACCCGCATGAATTCCAGAGCAGCGCACGACCGGTCACCATGGCCGCGTCCTGGCTGCGACCGGGCGTGAACCGACGACGGGACTTGCGCGAGAAAGCGACCGCGGGAGGTTTCCTTGGGCCCTCGGAAGATCCACAATGAGAGGCTGTGTCGAAGACGAAACGAGAGACCGAGGCGCTGGCGGGGTTCGCGCCGGCGACGCGTGCCTGGTTTCGCGACGCCTTCGCTGCGCCGACGCCCGTGCAGGCGCGGGGCTGGCCGCACCTCGCCCGCGGCGAGCACACGCTCTTGCTCGCGCCCACCGGCAGTGGCAAGACGTTGGCGGCATTTCTCGCCTGCCTCGACCGGCTGACGCAGCTGTCACCCACCGCCGAGGCCGGCGTGCGCGTCGTCTATGTATCGCCGCTCAAGGCCCTGGCTTACGACGTCGAACGCAACTTGCGCGCGCCGCTGGCAGGCATCTCACGCGCCGCCGAGCCGCTGCAGACGACGCTGCGGCAGGTGTCGGTCAGCATTCGCACCGGTGACACGCCGGAGAAGCAGCGCCGGCAGCTGGCCCGCGACCCGGGCGACATCCTCATCACCACGCCCGAGTCGCTCTATCTGCTGCTCTCGTCGCAAGCGCGCGGCGATCCTGACCCACGTCGACACCGTCATCGTCGACGAGATTCACGCGCTGGCGCCGACCAAGCGCGGCGCCCATCTCATGCTGTCGCTGGAGCGGCTGGCGGAGCTGACCGGCCGCGAGCCGCAGCGCATTGGGCTCTCGGCGACGGTGAGCCCACCCGGCGCCGGCGAGGCACGCGGCGGACGCGCGCCCATCGACGCCATCGCGCGCTTCCTCGGCGGCTCGCGCAACGGCCAGCCGCGGCCGGTGAGCGTCGTCGATGCCGGGGAAAAGCCGCACCTCGACCTGACGATCGAAGTTCCGGTGGACGATCTGGAGAACCCGCCGCCGGCCGCGGCGACGCCGGGCGCCGACGAGCGCCCGAATGACGAACGCCAAGGCGTGTGGCCGGCGATTCACGCGCGCATGTTGGAGCTGGTGCGCCAGCATCAGTCGACGATCGTCTTTGCCAACAGCCGACGGCTCTGTGAACGGCTGGCGAATCGGCTCAACGAGCTGGCGGGCGAAGATCTCGTGCGCGCCCATCACGGCTCGATCGCGCGCGAGACGCGGCAACAGATCGAAGAGGCGCTGAAGGCGGGTAAGCTGCGCGGCATCGTCGCCACCAGCTCGCTCGAGCTCGGCATCGACATGGGCGCGGTCGATCTCGTCGTGCAGGTCGAGTCGCCGGGATCGGTGTCGCGCGGGCTGCAGCGCGTCGGGCGCGCGGGCCATGGCGTCGGCCGCCGCTCGAACGCGACGATGCTGCCGAAGTTTCGCGGCGATCTGTTGGAGACGGCGGTCGTCGCGCGGCGCATGTTGGACGGCCAAGTGGAGCCGATCCGCGTGCCGCAGCGGCCGCTCGATGTCCTGTCGCAGCAGATCGTCTCCATCACCGCCGAGCGTCCGTGGACGACGCAGGCGCTGTACGAGCTGGTGACGCGCGCGCACAACTTCGAAGGGCTGTCGCGCGAGCTCTTTGCCGGCGTGCTCGACATGCTCGCCGGCCGCTATCCCTCCGATGCGTTCGCCGATCTGCGGCCGCGCGTCGTCTGGGACCGCGCGCGCGACACCATCACGGCGCGCAACGACGCGCGCCTCATCGCCATCGTGAACGCCGGCACGATTCCCGATCGTGGGCTCTTCGCCGTGCATCTCGGCGCCGAAGGTCCGCGCATCGGCGAGCTCGACGAGGAGATGGTGCACGAGCTGCGCGTCGGCGAGACCTTCCTGCTCGGCGCGTCGTCGTGGCGGGCGATCGAGATCACGCGCGATCGCGTCATCGTCAAGCCGGCGCCGGGCGAGCCGGGCAAGATGCCGTTCTGGCGCGGCGAGGGACCCGGACGGCCGCTCGAGCTCGGTCGCGCGCTCGGCGCGTTCGTCGGCGCGGTGGGCAAGCGCAGCGACAGCGACGCCAAGGCGTGGCTACAGCGCGACTATCGGCTCGATCCGCGCGCCGCCAACAACCTCATCGCCTATGTTCGCGAGCAGCAGGAGGCGACCGGCGAGCTGCCGACCGACGACACGATCGTCATCGAGCGCTTTCGCGACGAGCTCGGCGATTGGCGCGTCTGCATCCTGTCGCCGTTCGGGGCGCGCGTGCATGCGCCGTGGGCCTTGGCGCTGGAGGCGCTGCTCGGTCGTGACCGCGGGTTCGAGATGCAGAGCTTGTGGAGCGACGACGGCATCGTCCTGCGCTTCGCCGCGACCTATGACGGCAACCACGATCCCGAGCCGCCCGAACGCACGCTGTTGGTGCCCGAGCCGGACGAGCTCGAAGACTTGCTGCTGCGCGAGCTGTCGCGCTCGGCCATGTTCGCCACGCACTTTCGCGAGAACGCGGCGCGCGCGCTCTTGCTGCCGCGCAATCGTCCCGGCCGCCGCACGCCGCTGTGGTCGCAGCGGCTGCGCGCGCAGAACCTGCTCGGCGTGGCGCTGCAACATCCGGCGTTCCCGATCGTGCTCGAGACCTATCGCGAGTGCCTGCACGATGTCTTCGATGTGCCGGCGCTGATCGAGCTGCTGCGTCAGATTCAGCGCCGTCAGGTGCGCATCGTCGAAGTGGAGACGCCGCGCGCGTCGCCGTTCGCGCGCTCGCTCGCGTTCGCCTATGTCGCGGCCTACCTCTACGAGGGCGACGCGCCGCTCGCCGAACGGAAGGCGCAGGCGCTGACGCTCGATCGTAACCTCTTGCGTGAGCTGCTCGGCCAAGAGGAGCTGCGCGATCTGCTGGAGCCGCAGGCGATCGCCGAAGTCGAGGCCGATCTGCAGTCGCTGTCGACCGAGCGGCACGTCCGCAGCGCCGACGGCGTGCACGACCTCTTGCGCCGAGTCGGCGATCTGACGCTGGAAGAGGTGTCGGCGCGGCTGGACGGCGATGCGACCGCGATGCTGCGCGAGCTCGGCGACAGCGGGCGCGCGTTCGTCCTGCGGGTGGCGCGGCAGCAGCGCTGGGCCGCCGCCGAGGATGTCGCCAAATATCGCGACGCGCTCGGCGTCGCGCCGCCGCCGGGTGTGGCCGCGGTCTTCCTCGAGCCGGTGGCGCACGCGCTCGAGGCGCTGGTCGCGCGCTGGGCGCGCACGCACGGACCGTTCTCGGCCGACGGCGTCGCAGCGGCCAAGCGCTTCGGTCTCTTGCCCGCGCAAGTCCAGCCGGCGCTCAAGGCATTGGCCAGCGAAGGCAAGCTGCTCGAGGGCGAGTTCCGTCCCGGCGGCAGCGGCGTCGAATGGTGCGATCCCGACGTCTTGCGGCTCATTCGCCGCGACACGCTGGCGCGGCTGCGCAACGAGGTCGCACCGGTCGACGCCAGCGTCCTGGCGCGCTTTCTACCGAAGTGGCACGGCATCGGCTCGGCGCGCGGCGGCATTGGCCGTTTGCGCGAAGCGATCGATCAGCTCGAAGGGCTGGCGCTGCCGTTCTCCGAGCTGGAGCGCATGATCTTGCCGGCGCGCGTGTCCGACTTTCAGCCGCGCATGCTCGACGAGTTGGGCGCCGCGGGCGCGGTCGTGTGGGTGGGCGCGGGCGCGATCGGCAGCGACGACGGTCGCGTCGCGATCTATCGGCGCGAGCATCTGGCGTCGCTGTTCGAGCCGCGCGTCGATCTCACGCTGCCGGGCGAGCTGCATCGAGCGATCATGACGCACCTCGATCAGCGCGGCGCCTCGTTCGTCGCGCAGCTGCCGGGCGCGTCCGAGCGACCGGACGAGGTCGTGCGCGCGTTGTGGGATCTGGTCTGGCTCGGGCTCGTCACCAACGACACGTTTGCCCCGCTGCGCTCGCTCGGCAAAGGCGCACGCGCGCCCCGCAGTCGCTTCACGCTGCCGGCCGGCGGGCGTTGGAGCACGCTCGCCTCCGTCGTCGGCACCGCGCCGGCCGAGACCGTGCGCGCCCACACGCGGGCGACCGTGCTGCTCGAACGCTACGGTATCGTCAGCCGCGCGGCCGCGGCGACGGAGGAGATTCCCGGCGGCTTCGCGAGCGTCGCGCCCGTGCTGCGCGCGATGGAAGAGGCCGGCAAGATTCGGCGCGGCCACTTCGTCGACGGCTTGGAAGGCGCGCAGTTCGCACACGCGGCCGCGGTCGATCGGCTGCGGGCCGCGCGCGGCAACGAGCCCGAGCGCTACGTGGTGACGCTGTCGGCGATCGATCCCGCTAACCCGTATGGCGCGCTGTTGCCGTGGCCGGCCGAAGGTGCACGTCGGGCAGCGGGCGCGCGCGTCGTGCTCGTCGACGGGTTGCCGCTGTTCTTCGTCGAGCGCGGCGGCAAGAAGCTGCGCCTGCTCGCCGGCGTCGACGACGGCGCCATCGAGGCGGCGTTCGGTGAGCTGCGGCGAATCGCGGCCGCGCGCCGCCATCGTCAGCTGCGCATCGAAGAGGTCGACGGCGTTCCGGCGCTGCACTCTCCCCACGCGGCGCGGCTCGAGCGCGGCGGCTTTCGCGTCGAGCCCAACGCGCTCGTCCTGTCGGCGAACGACTGATGCCCGAGGGCGATAGCGTTCATGCGCACGCCGCCGAGCTGTCGCCGCAGCTGATCGACAAGCCGCTCGTGTCGGTGCATTCGCGCGGCGTCGAGATGCGCGGGCTGCGCGGCTGCAAAGTCACCAAGCTCGAAGCGCTCGGCAAACACTTGGTGCTGACGTTCGACGAAGGGACGGCCGTGCGCGTGCACCTCGGCATCAACGGCGGCTGGCGGACGCGCGCGAGCGCCTCCCGAGCCACGCTCGGGCAAGCCGAGCTCGCGCTCGTGACGGCCGAGCGCGCCTTCGTCTGCAAGGCGCGCACGATCGAATGGACGCGCGCACGCTTCGCCGCCGGCATGCGCGCGCTTAGGCAGCTCGGCCCCGACCTGCTCGGCGACGCGCCCAACCTCGACGCCGTCATGACGCGTGCACGCGAGCCGCGCTACGCCGCGCGCACCATCGCCGAGCTGCTGCTGACGCAGGCGGTGGCGGCGGGCATCGGCAACGTCTACAAGTGCGAGCTGCTGTTCTTGCGCGGGCTCCATCCTTGGACGCGCGTCGATGCGGTCGACGACGTGACGCTACGCGGCCTCTACGACGACGCCGCGCGCTGGCTCCGCGCCAATGTCGGACGCCCGCGCACGATGACCGCCGACCTGTCGCGCGGCGAGCGACCCGCGCGCGGTCGCGGCCGCTTGTGGGTCTACGACCGCTGGCGTCGCGCCTGTTATCGCTGCGGGACCGCCATCGAGCAGCGCCGGCAAGGTGCCGAGCTGCGCCCGACCTACTGGTGCCCGCGCTGTCAGCCGATCAGATCGGGCGCCGACGGCATCTGATCGACCAGCCAGATCCGCTGCACGGCCACGAACGGAATCGGCTGATGCACGTGCGGCATCGGACCGCGCGGCGTCTCCACCACGCGCACGTCGTTCAGCTCGCGCGGGTCGATCTGCAGCACGCGCAGCTCGGTCCCTTCCGCGAAGTAGAGCCGTGCCGAATCGGCGACATCGTCGCGAAAAGAACAATGCACGAAGCCCTCGCGCAGGAGCGAAGCCGGCTTATATGGATCGTCCATCCGATCCGACGCATCTAGGACGTGGTACAGCCAACGCACGGGTTCATTATAGGAGGCTCCGATGGCCAAGGGCGAAGCAGAATGGAAAGGCAGCATCAAAGAGGGCTCGGGCAAGGTGAAGCTGGGCTCGGGCGCCTTTGAAGGTCCTTACTCGTTCAAGTCGCGCTTCGAAGGCGGCGCCGGCACCAATCCCGAAGAGCTGTTGGGCGCGGCGCATGCCGGCTGCTTCACGATGGCGCTGTCGCTGGCGCTGACGATGGCCGGCCATCCGCCGGAGAGCATTCACACGACCGCGCTCGTCAAGCTCGACAAGGACGAGAAGGGCCCGGTCATCTCCAAGATCGAGCTGAGCACCGAAGTCAAAGCGGCGGGCATCGACGACGCCAAGCTGCAAGAGCTGGCCAAGGGCGCCAAGCAAGGCTGCCCGCTGTCGCGCGCGCTGGCTTCGGTTCCGACGATCACGCTGACCGCCAAGCTCCTCTGATTCGCCGTCTCACCGCGCAACACCCATAGTAACCTCCAGCCGGCATGACCGATCCCGAAGCGCCTCGCTCCTCACCGCTGCGCACGTGGCTCGGCTACGCCGCGATGCTGGCCGGTGGCGTGCTGCTCTATTGGCTCATCCGCGGTCACGGCATGTCGCTCTCGCCACCTTTGCCCGCGAGCGGACAGCCGCTGTTCGGCCCCGCGCAAG
The DNA here is from genome assembly GCA_963785725.1 of uncultured delta proteobacterium. Taxonomy (GTDB): domain Bacteria; phylum Myxococcota_A; class Polyangia; order Palsa-1104; family Palsa-1104; genus JAQBQH01. The sequence continues at coordinate 13,114 of CAWAWS010000021.1, forward strand.
GAGCGGCGGGATCGGACGCGCTCATGCACGTCCTGTTGGCGCTCGTGACCGTCATCGTCGTCGCGCGCGGCGTCGGCTCGCTCTTCGCCTACTTCGCGCAGCCGCCGGTCGTCGGCGAGATCCTGGCCGGCATTCTGCTCGGCCCATCCCTGCTCGGCCACTTCGCGCCCAAGGTGCAGCACTTCATCCTGCCGCCGGACGTCGCGCCCTTCTTGGGCGTGCTGTCGAACGTCGGCGTCATCCTCTACATGTTCCTCGTCGGCGTAGAGCTCGATCCGTCGCTGCTGCGCAAGCGTGGCCACGCGACCTTGGCGATCTCGCACGCGAGCATCGTGACGCCGTTCCTGCTCGGCGCCGGCCTGGCGCTCTTCATCTATCCGCGGCTGTCGACGCGCGACGTGCCCTTCACCGTGTTCTCGCTCTTCATGGGCGTCTCGATGTCGGTGACCGCGTTCCCGGTGCTGGCGCGCATCTTGACCGATCGGCGCATTCACAAGTCGTCGATGGGCGTCATCGCGCTGACCTGCGCCGCCATCGATGACGTGACCGCCTGGTGCCTCTTGGCGTTCGTCGTGTCCGTGGCGCAGGCGCGGACCTCGGGCGCGTACGTGACGGTCGCGAGCGCGATCGGCTACATCGCCGCCATCGTGCTCGTCGCGCGCCCGGCGATGGTGCGGCTGTCGCGCCTGTACGGCCTGCGCGGGCGCCTCACGCAAGGCGTGATGGCGCTCGTGTTCGTGGCGCTGCTCTTGTCTTCGCTGGCGACGGACGCCATCGGCATTCACGCCGTCTTCGGCGCCTTCGCCCTGGGCGCGGTCATTCCGCACGACTCCGGTCTCGCGCGCGAACTGACCGACCGGCTCGAAGATCTGGTGGTCGTGCTGCTCTTGCCGGCGTTCTTCGCGTTCACCGGCATGCGCACGCAGATCGGGCTCGTCACGACCGGCTCCGATTGGCTCATGTGCGGCGCTATCATCCTCGTCGCGTCGGTCGGCAAGTTCGGCGGCTCACTGGTCGCCGCGCGGCTCACCGGGATGGGCTGGCGCGACGCCTCGGCCTTGGGCGTGCTCATGAACACCCGCGGTCTCATGGAGCTGATCGTGCTCAACATCGGGCTCGAGCTGCGCGTCCTGTCGCCGACCTTGTTCGCGATGTTGGTGGTGATGGCGATCGTGACGACGTTCGCGACCACGCCGATCCTGCACTTCATCACGCGCGGCTTCAAAATCTACCAGCAGCCGGCGACGACCAACGGGCCCGAGCGGCCGGCGACGACCAGCGGCGGGATCTTGGTGCCGGTGTCGAATCCGGACGGGCTCGAGTCGCTGCTCAACCTGGCCACGGCCGCGACGCGCGCGACCGATCCGCCGCCGCGCGTGGTGGCGCTGGTGCGGCGACCGCCGGGCGGCATTCGTTCGGGACTGCGCGAGACCGATCGCAAGAACGCGCCGCGCTCGCCGGTGTTGGCGCAGGCGATCGAGCACGCGCGCGCCACCGGGCGAACCATCGATCCGCAAGCCGTGTGGACGGACGATCCGGCGCGCGACATCCTCGAGCGCTTGGCGCAGCCGTCGATCGGCTGGCTGTTGCTCGGCTACCATCGCCCGGTGTTCGGCGGCGATCTGCTGGGCGGCGTCGTCAAAGAGGTGCTGGACGGCTTGACCGGGCGGCCGGTCAATGTCGGCGTCGTCATCCACGGGCACGATCGGCCGCTCGAACGCGTCATCGCCGTCGTCGACGACTCGCCGGATGGTCGCGCCGGGCTCGAGCTGGCCGTGCGCATCGTGCAGGAGTCGAAGTCGACGCTGCACGCCGTGCTCGTGCCCAACGCGACCGACGCGCAGCCGGCGCCGGGGCTCGAAGAGCTGGTGCGCGAGATGTCGCGAACGGCCGGTCGCTGGCTGCACACGGACGTGCTGACGCAACGAAACCCAGCGGCGCTCGCCTATCAGACCCACGGCGATCTGGTGGTGATCGGGATGACGCTCGCGGATGAGCTGGGGCTTCCGCTCGACGACGTGCCCGGCGCCGAACGCTGCGTCTTGCTCGTCCGCGGCGTGCGCCAGCCGCTCGCTCCGGCGGTCGCGCAAGCGGCGACGGGCTTGGGACAGCCGACATGAAGCTGCTGGCGGCACTTCTCCTGACGAGCTGGGCGGCGACGGCGAACGCGAACGCGACCACGACCGCGCGCACGTTTCAGATCGCGCACGAATACAAGGTCGAGCGTGCGGCCACGTTGTGGCTGCCGCTGCCGGCGGACGACGAGTGGCAGACCGTGCAAGGGCTGACGGTGAGCGGCGCGCCGTGGGAGCGCGTCTACGACGAGCGCTGGGGCAACGGCATGGCGCGCCTTCACGTCGCCGGCGCGACGACGATCTCGGTGCGCTATCGCGTCACGCGACGCGAGCGAGCCGCCGATCTCGGTCACCCGAGCGCGCAAGCGGCGCCGTCCGGCTATGCCGCCTGGTTGACGGCCGACGCGCGCGTGCCGCTCGACGCCCGCGTGCGCACGTTGGCGGCGACGATTACCAAGGGCAAGACGACGCCGCTGGCGAAGGCGCGCGCCGCCTACGACTACGTGCTGTCGACCATGCGCTACGACAAGCCGACCGGTCCCGGGCAAGGCTGGGGACAAGGCGACATCCTGTGGGCGTGCGACAAGCGCTACGGCAACTGCACCGATTTTCACGCGCTGTTCATCGGACTGTTGCGCGCGTCGGGCATTCCGGCGCGCTTCTCGATCGGCTACGCCGTGCCGACCGGCGCGGCAGCCGATCTGCCCGGCTATCATTGTTGGGCCGACTTCTATATCGAAGGCGCGGGCTGGATTCCGGTCGACGCGTCCGAGGCGTGGAAGCATCCCGAGCTGCGCGACTATTTCTTCGGCCATCACGACGCCAATCGGGTCCAGCTGTCGACGGGCCGCGACGTGCCGCTGCCGGGCGTGCACGCGGCGCCGCTGAACTACTTCGTCTACCCGTACGCCGAGGCGGACGGCGCGGCCATCGACGTCGCGCGAAAGACGACGTACACGCCGCTGCCGTAAGCAGGTCGCGCGGCTGACGACGCACGACCGCTCGGTGGCGACGCCGAGCAACGCGCTCGTGTTCGGCACGAACGCTCGCCTGCTCCGCCACATTCGACTTGGCGCCGGCCTCGGAATCGGTCAGGCTTGCCGGGTGAAGCACGTCGTCGTCATAGAAGATCACGTCGATACCGCCGATCTCATGCAGGAGATCATCGGCGCGCTGGGCCACGACGTCACCACGGCCCACACCGGCCGCGAGGGCATCGCGGCGGCGGTTCGCGTCGGCGCCGATCTCGTGTTGTGTGATGTCGGCTTGCCGGACATCGACGGCTACGCGGTCGCGCGCGCCTTGCGCGCCGATGCTTCGACGGCCCGCGCGCGGCTCATCGCGCTCACCGGCTACGACGGCGAAGAGGAGCGTCAGCGGGCGCGCGAGGCCGGCTTCGATCGCCACGTCGTCAAGCCCATCGACCCGCTCGCGCTCGAAGATCTGATCGGCAACTGAGCCGGCGCGCTCGCTGCGCGCGGCAGGCCCGGCGTCGCTGCCATCAGCCGGGCGCGCGATGGTTCAAGGTTGAACTATCGCCACAGCGCGCCTAAAGATTCGATAACCGCGCGCGACGCGAGCGCCGAACGCCGCGCCGCCGCGCGAGCTCAGCGCAGGATGTGCCCGAAGCGCGCGAGCCGCAGCCCTTCGGGCTCGCCGCGCGAATACCACACGAACATGGCCCGACCGCGCACCAGATTCAGCGGCACGAAGCCCCAATAGCGCGAGTCATTCGAGTTGTCGCGATTGTCGCCCATGACGTACAAGCTGTCGGGCGGCACCTTCACCGGCGCGAACGCGCGCAACATGACCTTCGAGTCCTGCAACGTCGTGAACTCGGCGTCGCCGATGCGCTGCGTCCACGCGTCGCCGTCGCGCTCGACCCAAGCCTCGTCCTCCTCGATGAAGTCCGAGTAGTGCAGCGTGCCTTGGTGCTCGCGCGGCGTGGCGATGCCGTTGACGTACACGACGTTGTCGCGCATCTCGATCGTGTCGCCGGCCACGCCGACGACGCGCTTGATGAGGTCTTTGCTGGCGTCGCGCGGGTGCGTGAACACGATGATCTCGCCGCGCTGTGGCGTCCGGTAGTGCTCGCCGATCTTGAAGTCGGTGAACGGCACGGTGATGCCATAGACGAGCTTGTTGACGAAGATGTGATCGCCGACCTGCAGCGTCGGGATCATCGAGCCCGACGGGATTTGATAGGCCTGCACGACCAGCGAGCGGAACAGCAGCGCCACGAACACGACGCCGCCCAGCGACTCGACGTATTGCCGCGCCGACGACTTGCGCGCGAACCGCAGCTCGCCCTCGAGCAGCTCGCCCAAGGGCTGCATCGCGTCCTGAATGTCGCCGCGCTCGCGCAGCGCCGTGGCCAGCGCGTCGATGCGCGCGCCGAGCAGCTGCGTTTGCGGCGGCGTCAGGCGGTGCGCGTAACGGCGGGCGACGCGGCGCGCCTCCTTCAACAACAGGTGAGCCTCGTCGCGGAGGTGGCGGCGCTGTCGCCAGGCACGCAAGCTGTTCAACCGGTCCATGGCGTCGCAACGAATTGCAGCACGGGGATATTCCAAAGTCCGCGATGGGCGCTACAGTCTATCGTAATGGCCAAGGCCAAAAAGAGCGCGACCAAGGCCGCTCCCGAACGCCGCCATCTGCCGGAATACGAGGCTAAGCGCGACTTTACGGTGACGTCCGAGCCCGCGCCGGGAGTGGTCGCGCCCTCTGCGCAGCCGACGTTCATGATCCATAAACATCATGCGACGCGGCTCCATTACGACCTCCGGCTGGAGATGGATGACGCGCTGGCCAGCTGGGCGGTGCCCAAAGGGCCGAGCTACGACCCGAACGTCAAACGCTTGGCCGTGCAGACCGAGGATCATCCGCTCGAATACGGCAGCTTCGAGGGCCGCATTCCCGACGGCGAATATGGCGGCGGTGACTCGCTGATCTGGGATCGCGGCACCTACGACACGGTTCCACCCGGTCAAGCCAGCGCCATGCGCAAGAAGGGCCATCTGTTCCTCGAGCTGCACGGCGAGAAATTGCGCGGTCGCTGGCATCTCGTGCGCACGCGCGGCGACGTCGGCACGAAGAGCACCTGGATCCTGTTCAAGGCCAAGGACGAGACCGCCGACGCCGGCCGCGACGTGGTCGCCGACGAGCCGCAGTCGGTCGTCAGCGGGCGCGCGGCCACGCGCGGTCCCGAGCGGCCGAGCGCGCGCGCCAAAGTCGTCAAGGTCGAGCCCGAGAAGCTGCTGGCGCGCGTGTTTCCGCCGATGCTGGCCACGCTCGTCGAAGCCGCGCCCGCGCCCGAGAGCGACTGGCTGTTCGAGATCAAATACGACGGCTACCGCGCGGTCTCGGCGCTGGCGCACGGTCAGGTGGCGATGTGGACGCGCAATCGCATCGATCTCACCGAGCGCTTTCCGCATCTGGCGGCGGCGCTGCAAAAGCTGGTGGTCGGCGACGCGGTCATCGATGGCGAGATCGTGGCACTCGATGCCAAAGGCGCGTCGCGCTTCGAGCTCCTGCACGCGGGCGGCGCCGAGACGTCGTTGTATGCGTTCGACCTCTTGTGGCTCGATGGTCAGGACTTGCGCGCACGGCCGCTGGAAGAGCGCCGCGATCTCTTGCGCAGCCTCTTGTCGAACGGGCCCAGCGCGCTGCGGCCGGCCGAGGAGGTGGCGGGCCCATTGGCGGAAGCCATCGCGCGGGTCGAACGCGAAGAGAAAGAGGGGCTGATCCTCAAGCGGCGCCATTCGATCTACACCGGGACGCGCTCGCGCGATTGGCTGAAGCTGAAGGTGCAAAAGACGCAGGAGGCGACCGTCATCGGGTTTACGCCGTCGACGGCGAGCGACGAATTCGTAGGCGCGCTCTTGCTGGCGGTCATGCGCGATGGCGCGCTGCGCTTCGCCGGCAAAGTCGGCACCGGGTTTACGACGGCCATGCGCAAGTCGCTGCGCGCGCTGCTGTCGAAAGAGCGCGTCGACCAGCCGGCGGCGGCCGATGCGCCGCGGCTGCGCGAAGCGACCTGGGTGCGGCCGGAGCGCGTGGCGCAAGTGCGGTTCACCGAGTGGACGAGTGACGGCAAGCTGCGCCATCCGGCGTTTCTCGGCTGGCGCGAGGACAAGTCGCCGGCCGAGACGCAGCCCGAGTTGCCGGAAGACGTCGCCCGCGACGACGACCGCCACGCCGGCAAGCCGAAGTCGTCGCGCAAGCGGCCGGTGAGCGAAGCGCGGCAGGCGACGCCGCTCGCCCAAGTGGTACCGCGCGGTACCACGGCCGCGGTGACGCTGACCAATCCGACGAAGATCCTCTACCCCGCCGACGGTTACACGAAGCAGGACGTGAGCGACTATTACGCGCGCGTGGCCGAGCCGATGTTGCGCGCGCTCGCCGATCGGCCGTTGGCGCTGCAGCATTGGCCCAACGGCATCCACAAAGCGACCTTCTTCCGGCAGAGCATCATGGCCACGGACAAAGCGCCGTGGATGCGCACGGTGACGACGCCGACCTCGACCAAGAGCGGCTCGGCCGAGCACCTCGTGGCCGACTCGCCGACGGCGCTGGCGTGGCTGGCGCAGCGGGCGACGCTGACCGTGCACATGTGGTCGTCGCGCGCGGGCTCGCTCGATCAGCCGGACTGGGTCGTGTTCGATCTCGATCCCGGCGAAGGACAAGGCATCGAGCAGGCGATCCCGGTGGCGCAGGCGCTGCATCGGCTGTTCGAGCAGCTGTCGTTGCCGTCGGTGCCGAAGACGACGGGCAAGCGCGGGCTGCATGTGCTCGTGCCGCTGTTGCCGGGTCATACGCATCGCGACGCGGTGCACTTCGCGCTGCAGATTGGGCAGGCGATTACGTCGGTCATCAAAGAGGCGACGCTCGAGCGCACCATCTCCAAGCGTAAAGGGCGGCTCTATCTCGACTGTCATCAGAACGGCTACGGCAAGACGATCGTGGCGCCCTACTCGCCGCGGGCGCTCGACGGGGCGACGGTCTCGGCGCCGCTCATGTGGAGCGAGGTCGTGCCCGGGCTCGCGGTCGGCGCGTTCACGATCGCCACGATGCCGGCGCGGCTCGCCAAGGTCGGCGACCTATTTGCGCCCTGTTTGACGCAAGGCGTGCGCCTACCGCGGTTTTCGGGCAACGTGTAAGGTCCGACGAGACGATCATGGCCGAAGCGCGCATTCTGAACGTCAACGACGATGAGCCGAGCCGCGACATCGTGACGCGCGTGTTGGCGCATGCCGGGTTCGACGTCGTCGAAGCGGCGACCGGCCGTGACGCGCTGCTGGCGCTCCAGACGTCGCCCGATCTCGTCATCCTCGACGTGCAGCTGCCCGACCTCGACGGCTTCGAAGTGGCGCGGCGGATTCGCGCCAATCCCTCGACGCGGCAGCTGCCGGTGCTGCACCTGTCGGCCGCGGTCGAGCCCGATGCGCGCACGTCGGGGCTGAACGCCGGCGCCGACGGCTATTTGGCGCAGCCGGTCGAGCCCGATGTCTTGATCGCGACCGTGCGCTCGATTCTTGCAAGCGCGCCGCGTCGAACGCGAGCTGGTGCAGTCGCTCGTCCAGAGCAACGTCATCTTGCAGGGCATCGCCGACGCCGTGACCGCGCAAGACACGACGGGCACGCTCGTCTACGCCAACGACGCGGCGCTGCGCCTGCTCGGCATCAAGACGGTCGAGGGTTGGCGGCCGGCGACGCTGTTCGAGGAGTTCGACATCCTCGACGAGGCCGGACAGCGGTTCGAAGTCGACGCGCTGCCGGGGCGACGCGTGTTGCGTGGCGAGCCGGAGGCGCGCGCCGTCCTCTGCTGGCGCCGCCGCGGCCACCGCGAGGACGATCGCTGGACCATCGCGCAGGCGCGTCCGGTGTACGACGCCAACGGCCACGTGCAGCTGGCGATCAACATCTTGCACGACATCACGGCCGAGCGGCGCGCGTCGGAGCGGCTGTCGCTCCTGACCGAAGCCAGCGCCACGTTGTCGGCGTCGCTCGACTACACGACGACGTTGGCGCGCGTGGTCGAGCTGCCCTTGCCCAGCTTGGGCGAGTGGAGCGTCGTGCATCTCATCGAAGGCGCGCACATGCGCCGCAGCGGTCATCACATCGATCCGACGAAGCAGCCGCTGCTCGACGAGATGCTGGCGCAGCCGCGCACGGCCGACTCGCCGCTGCCGTCTTCGGTGTGGAGCGGCCGCGGCAACGCGACGGCGGAGATCTACGATCGCGCGCTGGAAGCGCGCATCGATCCCGCCGATCTCGAACGCGCGCGCGTGCTCGGTCTGCGCAGCGGCATGACGGCGCCGTTGACCGCGCGCGGCCAGACCTTCGGCGCGCTGACGGTCTTGAGCGGTCGTCTGCGGCGCTACGAGCCGGCCGAGCTGTCGCTGCTGCAGGATCTGGCGCATCGCGCCGCCTTGGCGATCGACAACGCGCGCGTGCTGCAAGAGGCGCAAGAGGCGGCCGAGCTGCGCCGCGATCTCGTGGCCGTGGTCGCGCACGATCTGAAGAACCCGCTCAACGCCATCGCCATGGCCGGCTCGCTCTTGTCGCGTCAAGCGGCCCCGGGTGCGGATGGCGAGCGCGCGCGGCGGCAGTCGTCGATCATCACCCGCGCCAGCGAGCGGATGAATCGGCTGATCCACGACCTGCTCGACGTCTCGGCGATCGACGCCGGCCGCATCGAGCTCGATCGCCAGCGCATCGGCCTCGGCAGCCTCATGACCGAGGCGTTGGAGTCGATCGCGCCGCTGGCGCAAGAGCGCTCGATCACGCTCGTGCGCCAGCTCGACGCGGCCGACGAACAGCTGGAGCTGCTGGCCGATCGCGAGCGCCTCTTGCAAGTGTTCGCCAACCTGCTCGGCAACGCGATCAAGTTCACCGACGAAGGCGGCCACGTCACGCTGCGCGGCGGACGCGGCGGGCTCGGCGTCGAGGTCGCGGTCATCGACACCGGCTGCGGCATCGCGCCCGAGCACGTGCCGCACGTGTTCGACCGCTATTGGCGGCTGCGCAATCAGAACCGCTCGGGCACCGGCCTCGGCCTCTCGATCGTCAAAGGCATCCTCGACGCGCATGGCGGAACGGTGTCGGTCGACACGGCGCCCGGCCGCGGCTCGACGTTCGTCTTCAGCATTCCGCTCGCCTGATCGCTTGTTCGCCGTGGCGTCGGGACTACGACTTATAGGTCGATCCCCGTGTCCACGCCGGCACCCCACATATTGGTCGTTCACGGCCATGCAGCGACCCGACTGAGCCTCGGGTCACGCCTGCGTCAGGCCGGCTTCGCGGTCGACGAAGCGGCCAACGGCACGGAAGCGCGGGCGCACCTGGCGACGCGGCGCCCGGAGCTGATGCTGCTCGACGTCGCGCTCGCCGACGACGACGGCGCGACGCTCTGTCACAAGCTGCGCGCCGAGCCGGCCCATCGCGACGTCGCGTTCATCCACGTCGCGGCCGCGCACGACAGCGACGCCGCCGAGCCGAGCGCCGAGCCCGCCGAGCCCGCCGAAATCGAGGGCGTCGACGCGCACCTGCCGATGCACGCCACCGGCCTCGTCTCGACCGTGCGCGCCGTCATGCGGGCGCGGCGCGCCGAGCGTCTCGCCTTCGGCCTCGCGCGCCAATGGCAAGGCACGTTCGACGCCATCTCCGACTGCGTCTGCCTCCTCGATCGCGACGGCCACGTGCAGCGCTGCAACCGCGCCTTTTGCGACTTGGTCGGCGTGTCGTTCGCAGACATCATCGGCGTGTCCTTCGAAGAGCTGATCGTGCCCGCGCTCGGCGAAGCGGCCATGCCGGTGCGCGACCTGTCGCGGCTGCGCACGGGCGCGGTCGTGCAAGTCGGCGGCGGCGAGCGCTGGCATCGCGTGGCCGCCGATCCCGTCTTCGACGACGCGCAGCGACCGAGCGGCGCCGTCCTCATCATCACCGACATCTCCAGCGAGAAGCGCGTCGAGGAGGCCTTTCGCCGCTCCAACGACGAGCTCTTGCGCGCCAACCGCATCAAGGACGAGTTCTTGGCCACGCTGTCGCACGAGCTGCGCACGCCGCTCAACGCCGTGCTCGGCTGGACGCGGCTGGCGCGCGCCGGCCGGCTCGACGAGCCGACGCTTGCGCGCGCGCTGGAGACGATCGATCGCAACGCGACCCAGCAGGCCAAGCTGGTCGACGATCTGCTCGATGTCTCGCGGATCATCACGGGTAAGCTGCGCTTGCGCGTGGTGTCGATCGATCCGGTGAGCGTCATCGAGGCGGCGCTGCATTCGGTGCGTCCGGCGGCCGAGGCCAAGTCGCTGCGCATCGAAGCCGATCTCGACGGCGGCGCCGGGCTCATCGCCGCGGATGGTGACCGGCTGCAGCAGATCCTGTGGAACCTGCTCGCCAACGCCGTCAAGTTCACGCCCGCAGGCGGCTCGGTGCGCGTCACGCTGCGCCAAACCCCGGACGGCGTCAGCATCGCGGTCGCCGACAGTGGCTGCGGCATCGATCCCACTTTCTTGCCGTTCGTCTTCGATCGTTTTCGTCAGGCCGACTCGTCGACCACGCGGCGTCACGGCGGCCTCGGGCTGGGCTTGGCGCTGGTCCGGCACTTGGTCGAGCTGCATGGCGGAACGGTGGCCGCGCACAGCGACGGCCTCGGCCGCGGCGCGTGCTTCACGCTGGTGTTGCCGTGGATGGCCGCGCGACGACCGCGGCGCACGACGCGGCCGCTGCCGACGATCGCGCCCGCGCCCGAGACGGCCGTCGCTGCGGCGCGCGATCTCTTGCGCGGCGTGCGGCTCGTCATCGTCGACGACGAGGCCGACGCGCGCGAGCTGCTGGCGGCGGCGCTGGCGCAAATGGGCGCGCGCGTGCACGTCGCCGGCACGGCCCAAGCGGCGCTCGACGTCATCGCGCGCACGCAGCCGCACATCCTCGTCAGCGACATCGGCATGCCCGGCGAAGACGGCTACGCGCTCATGACGCGGCTGCGCGCCGCCGAGACGGCCGGCGACCGCTTGCCGGCCATCGCGCTCACGGCTTACGCGACTCAAGACGATGTCGGACGCGCGCTCGCGGCCGGTTACGATCTACACCTGGCCAAACCGGTCGATGCCGGACAGTTGGCGCACGCCGTGGCCGCGCTCGTGCCGGTGGTCGACTTCTTCGCCGCCGAGGATACCCACCCCGTAACCATCGAAAAGCTGTGAAAGCGAGCTTTACCGAACGTTTACAAAGCGCCAAAGGAGGCTTAACGCGGCGATGTCACGTTTGCATGGCAGTCGTTTGATAGACTGACAGGAGAGTCCCCATGCAACCCGTTCGTCGTTTCGCCAGAGCCCGCAAGATCGTCTTCGCCGCCGTCGGTGTGGTCGCCGTGGCGCTGTTGGCCGGCGGGGTCGCGCTCGCGTCCGGCCACGGTCGCGGCGCGCTCATGCAGCACCTGTTCAACCAGAAGCTCGACGGCGCGCTCGACGCCGTCAACGCCACGCCGGCGCAGCGGACGGCGATCTTGGCGGCGCGCGATCATGTCGTGGCGACGATGCAAGCGAACAAAGGCGCGCACCAGGCGGCGCTGGAAGAGGCGCTGACGCTGTGGCAGGCCGACTCGTTCGACGCCACCAAGCTGACGGCGCTGCGCACGCAACATCAGGCCGACGCGCAGAAAGTGGGCGATGCGATCGTGCAGGCGTTGTCGGACGCGCATGACGCGCTGACGACGGCGCAGCGGCAGAAGCTCGGCGACTACTTGCGCGCCAACAAGCCGCAGCACCTGCATGACGGCGGCGGCGCGACCTTCATGACGAAGATGGTCAACCATCGGGTAGACAAGATGCTTGACCAAATCAAGGCGTCGACCGATCAGCGGACGAAGGTGCACGCAGCGGTCGACAAGGCGCTGGCGTCGGTTCAGCCGGGCAATCACGGCGCCGACTTCGACGCGGCGGTCACGCTGTTCACCGCCGACACGCTCGACCGCGGGCAGGTGACGGCGCTGCAGGCCCAGCACGTCGCGCGCATGCAGCAGGTGGGCGACGCGATGGTCGCGGCCCTCGGCGACATCCACGGCGTGCTCGATGCCGGCCAGCGCAAGCAAGTGGCCGACTTCATTCGTGCGCATCACGCGGGACATGGCGGATAAAGACGTGAAGGGACCTCGCACAGCCGCGCTCCTCATCGACGACGACGCGCGTTTGGCCTCGCTCGTGGCCGAATATTTGGGTCAGAACGAGGTCGACGTGACGGTGGCCGCCGACGGCGAGCGCGGCTTGGAGGCGCTCGGCAAAGGCCGTTTCGACGTCGTCTTGCTCGACGTCATGATGCCCGGCATCGACGGGCTCGAGGTCTGCCGCCGCATTCGCGCGCTGCCCGATCACGGCCAAGTTCCCGTGCTCATGTTGACGGCGAAGGGTGACGATGTGGACAAGATCGTCGGCCTGGAGCTAGGCGCCGACGATTACTTGGCCAAGCCGTTCAACCCGCGCGAGCTGTTGGCGCGCGTACGCGCCGTGTTGCGCCGGACGCAGTCGCCGCCCGAGTCGCACAAGGTCTTCAAGACCGGCAGCCTCGAGATCGACTTCGATGCGCGCGAGGTGATCGTCGGCGGTCAGCGGCAAATGTTGACGCACTTCGAGTTCGAGCTGCTGGCGCAGCTGGCGCGCGCAGCCGGTCGCGTGTTGTCGCGCGAGCATTTGATGGACGCGCTCAAAGGCGCCGAGTTCGAGTCGTTCGACCGCTCCATCGACGTGCACGTCTCGAAGCTGCGCGCCAAGCTCGAAGAGAACCCGAAAGAGCCGCGTTACATCCGCACCGTGCGCGGCGTCGGCTACGTCTTGGCGCGCGAATGAGGCGCTTTCGCGTCATCGGCTTCGGCCACGGCCGCGTGCTGCGCCAGCGCATCTGGAAGCACCTGTTGGTCGTGCTCGTGCTCGGCATCTTCGCGAGCAGCTTCGTCTTCTTCAGCGGCTGGCGCAGCGCGTTCATCCATTCGGCGGCGGGCAAGCTGACGCGCCATGTCGCGGCCACGGTCTCGCGCGACTTCTATCGGCCCGACGAGACGCGGCGCACGCTCAGCCACATCGCCGAAGAGCTCGACATCGAAGTGACGCTGCGCTCGCTCGACAACCAGATCATCGACGCCGTCGGGCAGCCGTTTCCGCCGCTGCCGGCCGAGGACATGGCGCAGGTGCGCCGCGGCGAGCTGGTGTTGTCGCGCGGGCCGCGCTTCTTCGCGACGGCGCCGGTGATCGTCGACGGCTCGGTGCGCGCGGTCGTCGAGGCCACGCCGACGTATCACGTCTTCCGCGCGCCGCTCATCTGGCGACCGCTGGCGACGCTGCTCGTGCTCATGATGATCGCCGGCGTCGCGTCCGGCCCGTTGGCGCGCCGCATCTCGCTGCCCATCGAGCGCATGACCGATGCCGTGCGCCGCTTCGGCGCCGGCGATCTGTCGGCGCGCGTCGGGCTGCAGCAGCGCCGTCCGCATCGTCACGGGCGGCGCCATCATCATTTGCCCGACGAGATCGAGCAGCTGACCGGCGCCTTCAACGAGATGGCCGAGCGCATCCAGCGCATGGTCAGCGGGCAAAAAGAGCTGCTCGCCAACGTCTCGCACGAGCTGCGCTCGCCTCTCGCGCGCATGCGGGTCGCGCTCGAGCTCTTGCCGCGCGACGCCAAGAACGAGAAGCGCCTGCTCGACGTCGAGGCCGATTTGGTCGAGCTCGATCGGCTGATCGAGGACGTGCTGACGACCTCGCGGCTGGAGGCGTCGGGGCTGCCGATGCACATCGGCACCGTCGACGTGCGGCAGCTGCTCGATCAGCTGGTGTCACGCGCCGAGCATGATCCGGCGACCGCCGGCAAGACGGTGACCGCGCGCGGCGGCCAGGGCCTCGTCATCTCCGCCGACGGCGCGCTGCTCAAGCGCGCCTTGTGGAACCTCATCGAGAACGCGGCCAAATATGGCGCGCCGCCGATCGAGCTGGAAGCGCGCAACGATCGCGATCAGTGGCTCGAATTATCGGTGACCGATCATGGCGCCGGCATCGCCGAGGAAGACCGCGAGCGCATCTTCGAGCCCTTCTTCCGCAGCGACAAAGCGCGCACGCCCGGCACCGGCTTCGGGCTCGGCTTGACGCTGGTGCGCCGCATCGCCGAAGTGCACGGCGGCAGCATCACGGCGCTGCCGATGCAGCGGAACGGCGAGCCGAGCGGCGCCGGCTTCATCTTGCGCATTCCGCTCGGCTGATCCGCGCTCCAAACGCCTACCGCCGCGTCGCAGCCGAGTCGGGCCGCCCATCGCGACCGCCGTAGGCGCGTGCAAGCCTGGCGAAAACCGGCGCCAAATCAGCGGCCCAACGACGGTTGAATAGCGCTCGGGTCGCGCCGTCGAAGAAACCAGGAGGCTGAGCAAATGATCTTCAAAAACCTGATCTTGGCGGCGGGCGTACTGGGCACTTTGGGCGCGGCTGCGCCGGCCTTTGCCGACAACTGTGCACCCATCGCGGCGCCGATCGCGGTCGCCGCGCCTCTTCCCTTGGCCGCGCCGGTCGAGGTCGCCTGGGGTCGCGGCGGCGGTCGCGGTTACGGCTGGGGCGGCGGTCGCGGCTACGGCTGGGGCGGCGGCTACCGTCGCTACGAAGGCCGCCCGTGGCATCCCGTCTACGGCGGCGGCTGGGGTCGCGGCTATCATCGCGGCCGCTGGTAGCCAACCTCGCCGACGCGCCGGTCGGCACACCGCTGCCGCGACGCCGGCGCAACACGATGACGCGCTCGGGTATACTGCGCCCGGATGGCGCGCGTACATCAGAAGCTCTTCAACATCGACGTCGAACGACGCAACTTGAAGCGCTTCATCTGGAGCGACCTCTACCACTTCCTCATCGAGCGCACGTGGCTGCAGCTGCTCGGTCTGCTCTTCGCGGTCTACATCCTCGCCAACGTCATCTTCGCGCTCTGCTACCTCGTCGGCGGCGACTGCGTCCAAGGCGCGCACGGCTTTCTCGACGACTTCTTCTTCAGCGTGCAGACGCTGTCGACCATCGGCTACGGCACCATGGTCCCGCACACGACGTACGCGCACTGCATCGTGATGACGCAGGCGTTCGCCGGCACGTTGTTCCTCGCCGTCGTCACCGGCCTCGTGTTCGCCAAGTTCGCCCGCCCGACCGCGCGCGTCTTGTGGTCGCAAAAAGTCGTCATCATCGAGCGCGACGGCAAGAAGCAGCTGCAGTTCCGCATGGCCAACGAGCGCGCCAACCAGATCGTCGAGGCCCAGCTGCGCGTCGCCTTCGCCTTCACCGATGTCACCAGCGACGGCGAGCGGCTGCGTCGCTTTCAAGACTTGCGGCTGCAGCGCGATCGCAACATCTTGTTCGCGCTGAGCTGGACCGCGGTGCACGAGATCTCGCCCGAGAGCCCGCTGCACGACTTCGACTTGGCGAGGATGAAGCAGGTGCAAATGCAGATCGTTTGCTCGTTGGTGGGCATCGACGAGACGTTCGCGCAGCAGGTCCATTCGCGGCACGCCTATCTGCCCGAGGACTTGGTGCACGACCAGCGCTTCGCCGACATCGTCGGCATCAACCCCGACGGCTCGCGCTACATCGACTACGCGCGCTTCAACGAGCTGGTGCCGATGGGCACGCGCACGCCGGAGATCAACTGATGCGCGGCCTCGCCATCGTCACCGGCGCGTCGAGCGGCATCGGCGAAGCCTTCGCGCGGGCGCTGTCGAAGCGCGGTCATTCGCTGTTGCTGGTGGCGCGTCGTCGCGACCGGCTGCAGAAGCTGGCCGACGAGCTGGGCCGCGCCGAAGTCTTCGTCGCCGATCTGTCGCGCGAAGCCGAGGTCGAGCGCGTGGCGCTGCGCGCCGCCGAGCTCGGCGACCTCACGCTGCTCGTCAACAACGCCGGCTTCGGCACGCGCGGCCCGTTCGCCGACATGGACGGCGCGCGCCAAGGCGACATGGTCAAGCTCAACATCTTGACGCCCGTGCTGTTGACGCATCAGCTGCTGCCGCTGCTGCACGCGGGCGGCGATCACGGCCGCGCTTCGGGCGTCATCAACGTCTCGTCGGTCGGCGCCTTTCAGCCGACGCCGTTCATGGCCACGTACAGCGCGTCCAAAGCCTTCGTGCTCAGCTGGTCCGAGGCGCTGTCGGAAGAGCTGCGCGGAAGCCAAGTGCGCGTCTTGTGCGTCTGTCCCGGCCCGACGACGAGCGAGTTCTTCGACGTCGCCGTCATGCCCGACAACATGCGCCGCTTGCCCCACACCATGACCGCCGATGACGTCGTCTCGCGCACGCTCGACGCCTTCGACGACAACCGCGCCGTGCTCTTGCCCGGCGTCGTCAATTGGCTGAGCGCGTTCGCCACGCGCCTCGTGCCGCGCGCCCTCTCGCGCATGCTGACGGCGCGCATGTTCGCGCCCAAGCCGTCCGCGCCGTCGCTGCCGCCGTCACACGCGCAGTCGCCGCCGTCACACGATCCGCCGTAATCGCCCGCGGGGCGTCACTTTTCCGAGATCGCGCAGCCGACTGGCACGTTTCCACGGTTTTACGACGAGGTCGAACCCATGAAGCGGCTCTGGCTGGCGGTGCTGTTCGCGCAGTTGTTGTCGGTCTCCTGCCACGCGCCGTCGGCCGACGCCAAGGAGTCGGCCGCGCTCAACGACGCCGACGGGCTCTTCGCCAGCAGCCGCTACGACGCCGCGCTCGCCAAGTACGAAGCCGCGCTCGCCGGCCACGGCGACGAGCGCAGCCACACGCGCGCGCTCCTCGGCGCCATCGAATGCCAGACGGCGATGGGCCAGCCCGAGGCGGCGCTCGATCGCGTGCGCGCCGCCAAGCCGCCGTCCGACGCGGCGTTGCGCGGCATCTGGGCGCTCGGCCTCATCCAGGCGTTCCGGCACGTCGAGCATTCGTACGGCTTTGCCGACGAGACCGAGGAGGGCGCGACCGGCTCGGCCAAGCTGTCGAAGGCAGCGGTGACGCGCGAGCTGGAGGCGGCGCTGCAGTCGCTGTGGACCGATCGGCAGGCGCTGGCCCGATCGCCGCTCGCCGACTGGAAGGACGTCTTGATCCTCGATGGCGTCGATTTCGTCAGCTATCCGTCGCTGTGGGACTTCGTGGCGCTCGAGCTGCAGGCCTATCTCCGCCAGCGGTCGGATGGGCGCGGCGCGACGGCGACGGCGGCGGCGACGGTAACGACGATCGACCCGCTGACGTTCACGGCCGCGCGCTTCGCCGGCAGCTTCGCCGCGACCGAGCCGCCGCTCGTGCGCCTGGGCGCGCTCGACGAAGCGAGCGCGCTACTCGACGGCGGTCGCGTCGATCGCACCGTCGCGGCCGAGCGCTGGCGCGTGGCGCGCGTGCTCCTCGGCGCCGACGCGCACCTGCGCAGCTCGGCGCCGGCGTTCCGCGCCGCGGCCAGCGCGCGCCTGGCGGAGTGGGCGACGACGATGCAGACGCCGCTCGGCCGCGCCGACGCCGGCGCGCACGCCGCCGGCATGCTCGACACGGACGATCACCGCGTGGAAGCGTTGGCGCTCATCGATCGCCTCCTGCCGAAGACGCCCGAGAGCGACGTCGCGGTCCGCTTGCGTCAGCTGCGCGCCGGGATTCTGCAGCCCGATCTGCAGATGACGACGACGACGACGCGGCATGGCCACGAGGCGCTGCACGTGACGACGCGCAACCTGAGCCACGTCGAGCTCAGGCTCTATCACATCGACGCGATGCGCGAAGCCGGGCACGATCCGTGGTCGTCGACGCTCACCTCGCCGTCGCTGGCGCGGGTGGCGACGGCGCTGGCGAGCGAGAAGCCGGTCGCGCGCTGGTCGGTCGCCACCGGCGACAAAGGCGACCACTTGCCGGTCGCGCGCGCGCTCGATCTGCCGGCGCAAACGGCGCTCGGCCTCTATCTGGTCGTCGTCTGCGATGACGGAAAGTTCGCGCTCAACAGCTCGCTCATGCAGGCGGGCTTCGTCAACGTGACCGATCTGGCGATCGCGCGCGTGAACGGAGACGAAGGCGTGCGCTTCTATGCCTTCGACGCGGATCGCCCGGAGCTGCCGGCGAACGTGACCTTCCACGTGAAGTCGAATTCCGAAGGGAGCAGCCCCGAGCAGAACGAGCAGCGGCCGAGCGGTCGCGAGGCGGTCGTCGAATGGCGCAATCAGCTGCCCGCGCACACGACCACCGACGTCGACGCGCTGGCCACGCGCGGTGAGGCGGTGGCGCTGTTCGAGCATCCGCTGTGGGTGGGCCATCCGGATGGACTGCCGCCGATCGTGCTCTACGTCGCCACCGATCGGCCGATCTATCGGCCGGGACAGACGCTGCACGCGCGTGCGACCTCGATCGAGCGGACCCACGACGGCGGTTTCAAGATCGACGCCAACCGCACGCTGCGCCTCTCCCTGCGCGACACGTCCGGCAAAGAGGTCGCGCACAAAGACGTCGTCACCGGCGCCATGGGATCGGTCGCGGCCGACTTCGCGCTGCCGTCGCAAGGGCTGCTCGGCGTCTTTCAGCTGCAGGTGACGGCGCCGCAAGTCCGCGACGCCTCGTGCGCGCAGGCCGTTCGCGTCGAGGAGTACAAGCGGCCCGAGTTCGAGGTGACGCTGGCCGCGCCGACCACCGCCGCGCACTACGGCCAAGCGGCGAAGCTGAGCGGCGACGTGAAGTATTACTTCGGCGGCGCCGTCACCGACGCCGCCGTCGCGTTCACGGTCTTCAGGCAGCGCTGGACTCCGTGGTGGTCTTGGCGCGCGCGCCGCAGCCCCAAGGTCGAGATCGCGCGCGGCCAGGTCAAGACCGACAAGAGCGGCCACTTCGACGTCAGCTTCACGGCCTCGCCCGATCCCGAGGTCACGCCGTCCGACGATCCCGACGCGCCCGAGGTGAGCGACTTCATCGTCGAGGTCGAGACGCACGACACGGGCGGTCGCACCATCACGGCCGAGCGCAGCCTGCGCGTCGGCCGGCAGGCGCTGCTGGTGCAAGTCGACAGCGGACACGGCTTTTACTTCAGCAACGAGAGGCCGAGCCTGCAGGTCAAGGCGAGCAACCTGGAGGAGCAGCCGCAAGCGACGTCGCTGAGCTGGACGCTGGAGCGCCTGGGCGCGCCCGCGCCGCCGAGCACGAACGACGATGAGCCGCTGCAGGCGCGGCTGGCGCGCTACCCGACCGCTGACGCGCACGTGGCGAGCGGCCAAGTCACGACGACCACGACGAAGCCGACCGCCCTGCCGCTGCCGTCGCTGCCGGCGGGCGGCTATCGCGTGCGGCTGCGCGCGGGCGACGCCAAGGCGAGCTACGCGTTTCTGGTCGTCGATGCCAAGACGCGGGCGCTGCCGCTGCCGCTGACGGCGCTGGCGTTGCCGCGCGACGCGGCCGCGCAGCCGGGCGAGAAAGTCGAGCTGCTGCTCGGCGACAGCGCGGGTACCGGCACGTACCACGTCGAGCTGTGGCGCGGACGGCGGCTCTTCGCCCATCGCGTCGAGCGCGGCGCGGCCCTGCGCGTCGTCACGATTTCCGTCGACGCGGCGTTGGCCGGCGGCTTCACGGCGCGCTGGATCGGCGCCAGCGGCTTACGCATCATCGGCGCCGACGCCACCATCGCCGTCGCGCGCAAGGACAAAGCGCTGACGGTGGAGCTGGTCGGCAAGCCGGACGCGCTCGAGCCGGGGCAAAAGGCCAACTGGTCGCTGCACATTCGCGATGGCAAAGGGCGGCCGGTCGGCGGTGAAGCGCTGGTGACGATCTACGATCGCTCGCTCGAGCTGTACGCGCGCGACGAGCAGCGCTGGGCCGACGCGCTGTGGGCGCCGCCGGACAGCCCGTCACCGCGCGAGCAAGGCGTGCAGTCGAACGGCGCGCAGCAGCTGCCGGGCGATCGCGACGCCGAGGAGCGGCGCGACAAAGAGATCGCCGGCAGCTATCAGCCGCCGCGGTTGCCGCGTTTCGCCTGGGACGTCGCCGCCGAGCAAGGTGACTTCGGCAACGCCAGCAACCTCAGAGTCGGCGGCGGCGGCGGCCGCCAGTTCCTGTCGGCGCACCGGCCGATGCCGAACGTGATCGCGTTCGACAGCGCCCACGTGATGTTGGCGGCGGAGCGGAAGATGGCAGCGCCCGCCAGCAAGCGCGCGAGCGCGACGACGCCGGCACCCGCGCCGCCGCCACCGCCGCCAGGGCCGGCGACGCGCACGAACATGGCCGAGACCGCCCTCTTCGCGCCCGCGGTGCACATCGGCGACGACGGCCGCGGCGCCGTCGACTTCCGCGCGCCCGAGCGGCTGTCGAGCTGGCGCGTGCAGGTGCTGGCGCTCGGCCATCGCGTCGAAGCCGGGCGCGCCGAGGCGACGTTCGTGACGCACAAGCCGCTCATGGTGCGCGTCGAAATCCCGCGCTTCTTCCGCGAAGGTGACCGCTCGCAGGTGACGGCCGTCGTGCACAACGAGACGGCGCAGCCGCTGGCGGCCGACGTCGAGCTCGCCGTGCACGACGACGCCGGCGGCCACTCGGCGCTGGCCGCGCTCGGCATCGGCGAGCCCAAGCGCCACGTCGACGTCCCGGCGCACGGCCTCGTGGCTGTCGACTACGCCATCGTCGCGCCCGACAACATCGCGCATTACGTCGTGCACGCCGGCGCGCGCGCCGGTCGCCTCGCCGACGCCGAGGAGCGCGAGCTGCCGCTCTTGCCGTCACGCCAACGGCTCGTGCAGTCGCAGGTCGTGGCGCTGCGCGGAAACGATCAGAAGACGATCGACTTCACCGAGCTGAGCGCCAACAAGGACGCGTCGCTGCGCTCGGATTCGCTGACGGTGTCGATCGATCCCGAGCTGGCGCTGTCGGTGCTGCGCGCCATCCCGTCGCTCGTCGACAATCCCTACGAATGCGTGGAGCAGACGATCAATCGCTATGTGCCGCTGGCGATCGTGGCGCGCGTCTACGCCCAGCATCCCGAGCTCGCGCGCGCGATCGCCGCCGCGCCCGCGCGCTCGACCGAGCACGAGCCGTGGAGCACGCCGCAAAACGACGCGCGTCGGCTCATGACGATGATGGAGACGCCGTGGCTGGCCGATGCGCAAGGCGGCGCGCGCGACGCACGGCTGCAGAGCCTGCTCGATCCGACGAACGTCGAGCGGATGGGCCAAGAGGCGCTCGCCAAGCTGACGCGCCTGCAGTCGAGCACGGGCGGCTTCGCGTGGTTTCCCGGCGGGCAGCCCAATTCGTACATGACGATGTACGTGCTCGAGCAGCTCGGCTTCTTGCAGGACTTCGGCATCGAGCCGCCGCGCACGGTCGTGACGCGCGCGCTCGACTATGTCGCGCACGATCTGGCGCAGCGGCCGCAGTCGCCGAAGCTGGAAGAAGCGTCGCTGGCGTCGCTGGCCTACGGCGCCTATGTCGTCACCTCGTTCGACCTCGATCGCTATCCGGCGGCCAAGACGCTGCGCGCCGCCGCGCAGGCGTGGATGGAGCGCGTGCTCGCCAACAAGCCGCTGTTGACGCCGTTTGGTCGCGCCTGGTCGGCGCGCGTCATGGCGCGGCTGGGCGACAAGGCGACGGCGATGCAGCTGCTCGAGTCGGCGCTCGAAGGCGCCAAGCGCGATCCGCTCGTCGGCGTCTATTGGGCGCCCGAGCGTTATTCGTGGCGCTGGTATTCGGGCAGCATCGAGAAGCACGCCTTTTTCTTGCGCACCTTGGCCGAGCTGAAGCCGAACGACGAGCGCGTGCCGGGCATGCTGCAGTGGCTCCTGTTCAACCGCAAAGGCAATGAGTGGCATTCGACGAAGGCATCGGCGGCCGCGGTCTATTCGATCTTGGGGCTGATGCAGAAACAGGGTGCGCTGACGCAGCCGGAAAAATTCCACGTCGTGTGGGACAAGCAAGAGGAGCTGGTGACGGTCAAGCCGACCGAAGATCGCCGGCAGCCGCTGCAGTGGACCGTGCGCGGCCGCGACGTGACGCCGGCGCGCGGCAAGGTCGAGGTCGGCAAGAGCGGCCCCGGCATCGCCTTCGCATCGGCGACCTGGGTCTACTCGTCGACGAAGCTGCAGGCGGCGCACGGATCGGCGCTGCTCGACCTTCAGCGCGTCTATTATCGCCGCGTGCGCGAGGCCGACGGCGACCACTTGGTGCCGCTTCAGTCGGGCGATCGCGTCCACGTCGGCGACGATCTCGAGGTGCGGCTGACCGTGAAGTCCAAGTCGCAGCTGGAGTTCGTGCACGTCCAAGAGCCGCGCGGCGCCGGGTTCGAGGAGACGACGCTGACCTCGGGCTATCGCTGGAATCGCGTGCCGGCGTACGAAGAGCCGCGCGATACGCTGTTCAACTTCTTCCTCGATTGGCTGCCGGAGGGCGAGGTCGAGCTGCGCCATTCGCTGCGTCCGACGACGCCCGGCCGCTACCGCATCGGCTCGGCCGTGGTGCAATCGATGTACTCGCCCGATGTCGCCGCGTTCAGCGCCGGCCTGGAGCTGGAAGTCGTCAGATAGAGTGCGACAGGCTGTTGAATCGGCGCGCGGAGCGTGCTACTTACCTGCGGCCGTTGGGGCCTGTAGCTCAGTCGGTAGAGCAGCGGCCTTTTAAGCCGTTGGTCGTGGGTTCAAATCCCACCGGGCTCACTCTACTCAACACCTCGAATTCACCCGCCTTCCAGCTCTCTCACCGGGGCCTTGCGCCCGCTATGTTGGGCAATCCTACGGACCCAATTCGGCCGACGGCCGCGTGCGGCTGCTCGCGGCCGAATTGGGCGTAGCGTTCGGTCATGACGACGCGCGCGTGGGCTTTCGGCCGCTGCGGCGCTCTCGACGGTTTCGCTGCCGCTAATAGCAGTCGAGCTCGTACACCACCGGGCCGGCGGTGCCGTTGTAGAACTCGAAGTGCAGGTGTGTCAGATCGCTGTTGAGCGTCAGCCCGGAGATGGTGTCGGGCGTCGTCGAGAACGAGAGATAGAGCTGACCGCTGATCGTGCCGTCCGAGTCGAGGTTGGTCAGGTGGTAGCTGTCGCTCTCGGGGTTGCTGTCGTAATAGAACGGCGGTACCGCCCAGCCGGCGGCCGACGAGTCTAGCGTTCGCGCAAAGTAGCTGCTCGACGTGAAGTCGATCTCGACGGTCCACGACGGCGCCAGCGCCCAAGGCGAGGTCGCGTAGCCGCGCCAATTGGCGACGACGCCGTATTGCGCGCGCTTGAACGGGTCCGCGGTGCCCGGATCGGAACCGGTGCGGCCGCACGGGATCGGCGCGGGGGGGATCGGTCCGAGGTCGGGTCCGCCCTTGACGAAGCCGTCGCTCGCGGAGCCGTCGGGCCAGAGACCGAAATCTGGGAAACCACCGCCGCCGCCGCCGGGGGCGAGATCCGGGCTCGCATCCCCGCCGCCGCCTACGCCGCCACCGCCAACTCCACCGCCGCCGGCCGTGCCGCCGCCAGCCGTGCCACCGCCGCCGGGGTCGAGTGGCTGAGTCCGGCACGCGGTCGAGGCGAGGACGCCGCTGACGACGAGGCTCATCGCGAGCGAGCGCATGCGCGAGCGCGAGACCAGGACGATGCCGACCTCGTGTGCGTCGTGATGACCACGGGGCAGCTCTTCCTCGATCTTCGCCATGTCTTCGAGTAGGGAATGCGGCCGCGGACGAGTCAAGAGACGCAGCGCACAGTCTCCGTCAGTCGCGCAGCGCCGCCACCGCCTTCGCCTGCGTCGCTAGCCCAACGGCTCACTCGGTTCGCTTCCACCGAGCGACACCGAAGCTCGCCGCGCGGCCTGCGCCGGAGCGCGGCCAACTTCGCCTTCTACTTGCCGAGCTGCGCCCAGAAGTCGCATTGGGCCGTGCGCACGCCGTTGGCGGCCGCTTGTACGTCGTCGAGCAGCAGCACCGTGTCGGCGGCGGCGTCGTACAGCGGCCACGTCACCGCGCCGGCGCCGTCGGGATCGCCGGTGGCCGCGAAGCGCGACCAATAGCCGTCGATGGCGTCCGACAGCTGCAGCTCGCCCGCGCTCGCCACGTAGCTGCCGAAATCGAGCTGCCGAAACAGCATCAACAGCTCGTTCGCAATCGTCATGCCGCGCCGAAACCCCAGTGCTGCGTGAAGTTGCCGTCGCTGCGACAAGTCTGCGCGTCTCGCTGCCGAGCCGGCGCGTCTCACGGCGACGCGCGGTCAGCGCAGCTTGACGCCCATCGCCAGCCCCTCGGCGGTGGGGATCATCGTCGCCCGCCAGCGCTCGGAGCGGCCGAGCCGCGCGCTCGTCTCGGCCAGCGCGCGCACGCTCTCGACGCTGCCGCCCTTGTAATGGTCGGGATCGACGACGCCGCCCCAGCCGAACGCGTTGTCGCACAAGACGACGCCGCCGACGCGCAAATGCTCCTCGGCCCATGTGAGATAGGCGGGATAGCTGACCTTGTCGGCGTCGATGAAGACGAGGTCGAACGGCCCGTCGCCCTCGATCTTGCGCAAATTGTCGAGCGCGGCGCCGATGTGGATGCGCACGCGATCGGCGAAGCCGGCACGCTTGAACGTCTCCTGCGCGACGGCGGCGTGGCGCGGCTCGAACTCGAACGTCTCGAGCCGTCCGCCGTCGCCGAGGCCGCGCAGGATGCACGTGCCCGAGTAGCCGCCGAGCGTGCCGATCTCGACCGCCCGCTTGGCGCCGATGGCGCGCGCCAGCACTTCCAGGTGCAGGCCGTCCATCGTGCCGACGGCGATCGCCGGCAGGCCCGCCGCCTCCGAGCGCGTGCGCACGTCGACGAGCAGCGTATCCTCGGGATGGAACGTGCGCTCGGCCCAACGCGCCAACGCCGGGTCACCTTGGCCGAAGCCTTTGTCGTTCGCCATGCTGACGAGTATAGCGACGCCCCGTCGCAGACGCGAAGAAGGCGGAAATGGGCGCAATTGTGCCGTAACCGCATCGGCGTATGCGTATTCTCACCTCGGGAGCGCTGACACCGACTGGGGTGTCGCACTGGGGGAAATGGCTCCAACTGTCCATCATTGCGAGCAATTCCGGCACAGCCAAGCGCGGGCCTGAGCAGCAATAGCGGAAGACCGGAGAATGGGTCCCCCAAGCGTAAATTCACCAGTTACAATGATAGGCAAGGTTACGGTGCAAGCTGCCGATAGCGTTAACACGTGACATTGGCCACGGCATTGCACCACGCACTGTGCAGGAACAACACTTGCGAGACGAACAAGGTCACTTGACCGTAGGCAGCGAGCTCCCCGTCGACGACGTCGCGCTCGATGAGCATCTGCGTGCCGTGGCGTTTCGTCACGGGCGCGTGGCCGTGCTCTTCCTGACCGTGTTCGTCGGCGCGTTGTGGCCGACCGATTGGTACGTCTTCGGCGGCCAGCACGAAGTGCAGCACGTCGTCGGCGCGCTGCGCCTCGCCATCATCACCACCTGCGGCACCTGCTTCGCGCTCCTCAACACGAGCTGGGGCGCGCGCAAGCCCAACCTCATCCTCGGCCTGTGCGGCGCCAGCATCCTCTTCGCCATCGGTTGGTTCCTCGGCAAGCTCGGCAACCCCGATCAGCCGTGGGATCATCTCGCGTATCCGGCGCTCTTCTTCAGCGTGCTGGCGCCGGTGCGGCTCGGCCATCGCTTCTTGCTCGTCGGTGCGCTCACGTTCGCGCTCTTGACCGGCTTCGTCTGGTCGTTCCCGCAGCATTTCCACGCGCCGATGTGTGGGCTGCTCATCAGCTTCATGGTGTCGCTGGCGTTCATGGTCGTCGCCGTCGGCAATCTGTCGTTCAAGGTGATGCGGCAGTCGTTCTATCAGTCGCTGGCGCTGGAAGGCGCGTCGCGCGAGCTGGCCGACGTCAACGAGCAGCTCGAAGCGCGCGTGCGCACGCAGACGCACGATCTGCGGCGCCTGGCGCAGCACCTCGAGCACGCGCGCGAAGAGGAGCGCACCCGCATCGCGCGCGAGCTGCACGACGAGCTCGGCCAGCAGCTGACGGCGCTCAATCTGACGCTGGCCCTCACGCAGCAGCGCGTGACCGAAGGGCCGCAGCGCATTCGCGCCAACTTGTCGGAGCTCGAGTCGCTGCTCAAGCGCACGCACGCGACGGTTCGGCAATTGGTGACCGAGCTGCGGCCGCTGCCGTTCGATCAGCTCGGCTTGCCCGAAGCGATCGAGTGGCTGGCGCGGCAGACCGAGCAGCGCGCGCAGATCCGCTGCAAAGTGGTGAGCGAGAAGCTCGATGGGCTGTCGCCGGCGGTGAGCACGGCGGCGTTCCGCGTCGTGCAAGAGGCGCTGACCAACGTCGCGCGCCACGCGCGCTGCAAGTCGGTGGAGATCGTGGCCGTCGTGCGCGATGGGCAGCTGATGCTGTCGATCTCCGACGACGGCGTGGGCTTGCCGCCGCTGGCGCGTCCGACCGGCTTCGGGCTCATCGGCATTCGCGAGCGCGTGGCCAATCTGTCGGGCCGCCTGGAATTGCGCGAGCGGCCGGGCGGCGGCACCACGGTCGCCGTCAGCGTCCCGTTAGCGCACGCCGAAGCCCAGGTCAGCTAACTCAGCCAGCACGCTGATTTAGCATCTACAACAGGGCGCAAGCGCTTTTGCGCGCTCGATTCAGAATCGCGACGGGTCATTCAACGTGCGAGATACCAGTGCGCGCCGAAGCCGAGCGCGATGGCCAAGGCGACGAAGAGCGCGAAGCCGATGACGGCGCGCCCGAGCTGGCCCGGCGGCGCCAGCGCCGGCCCCATGCTCGACGACGGCGGCTGAAACAGCAGCGGGAAGTGCTCGGCGCGCGCGGGCTCGTTCATCCCCTGCGCCCACACGCGCGTGTCGCGGCCCAGGATTCCCGCCCGTACCAGCCATTGCAGCTCGGCCAGCGCGATGGGCCCGATGCGCTCGTGGTCCGTCTCGAAGAACCAACCTTCGACGTCCATGTACTAAAAGATAGCAGACGCCGCGTTTAGTCCAAGGTGATCTGAATCCACGGGCTCGCGGCGGGCTTCGCGCTACACTGAAAGCATGTATCGCGATGACCGCGAGGCGTTGGTCAGCCGAGTCGAATCGCTCTCGAAGGTCGAAGCGCAGAACGAGGCGCTGAAGAAAGAGCTGCTCGAGCTGCGACGCGCGGTCGGCGCGAGCGCGATGGCCAACGACCCCTATCGCGACGTCAGCGCCATCGGGCCGGCGGAGCGCGAGGTCTTGGGCGCGCATCAGCTGGAGTCGTTTCCCGTGTGGGCGGCGGGGCTGTTGCACCTGGCGACGTTCGGGCTCTTCCCGATCATCTTTTACGGCATTCAACAGGGTCGCATGCCGCGCGCCGCGCACGACGATCCGACGCCGGGCAAGGCGATCGGCTTTCAGTTCATCCCCTTCTTCAACATCTACTGGATGTTCTTCAACAGCCTGCGCCTGTGCGATCGGGTGACGCTGCAGTATCGGCTGCGCGGTCGCCCCGAAGAGGGGCCGCGTGGGCTCGTCCTCGCCGCGTCGGTGTGCAGCGTCATGAGCCTCCTCGGCACCTTCATCTCGCTGTTCACGCTGTGGCCGATCGCGACCTGCATGCTGCAGTATCGGATCAATCGGCTGGTCGAATTGGGGCCCATCGAGCCGGCCTTGGCGCTCGCCGAATCCGCGCCGCCGCAGTTGACCAGCGGCTGAGGCCGTTGTAACGGTCGACGCCGAATTTGTCGCGCCAGTACAGCTGATCTTCGCCGCGTGGTTGGGTGTAAGCGCCTCAGCCGCTGGGGATTGCGGACCCGCGACGAAGGCCACGCCTGCGACAAATCGCCGCAGTTTCCCCGGCCGAAGCCGTAACGAATGTGAGGGTCACGACTGCGCATGCGTCGCGTGGCGTGGCGCACAGCGTGCAAAGCGCTCACGCATGGTCGCTGTTGCATCACAGTTTCAGGAGTACGTCGAAGCGTCTCTTCCGCGAGTCATCTGGTGGACCGGCGAAGCGGCGCCGAGCTCCGATTGGTCGACGGCCGGCGCGTGGGCCAAGGCCTTGGCGCCATATACCGTGCGCATCGTCAACGATCTGCCGTCGCTGCAGGAGGCCGCCGCCGAAGGGCGCGCCGACGTCATCATTACCGCGTGGCGCCGCGAGCTGCCGTCGCTGGCGTCGAAGCTGCCCTTGCCGACGC
The DNA here is from genome assembly GCA_963785725.1 of uncultured delta proteobacterium. Lineage (GTDB taxonomy): Bacteria > Myxococcota_A > Polyangia > Palsa-1104 > Palsa-1104 > JAQBQH01. Next base: position 41,295 of record CAWAWS010000021.1, read on the forward strand.
TGGTGCTCGGCGACGAATTGCCGGAGGCGCTCGTCGACGCCATCGCCGCCGGCGCGCCGCTGACGCATGTGGCGCTGCCCGCCTTGCTCGACGACGAGCTGCGCGGCCTGTCGCGCGCCTCGCGAGCGCTGGGCGTGCGCCATGCGTGCGAAGGCGCGACCGTCAGCTGGCGCGGCGCGCGCTCGCCGAGCACCGGCGCGCCCGTCGCCGACATGTCCTGCGACGGCATCGCCTTCATCGTCGAGGACGAAGACCTGGGCACGCTCTTGCCCGGCAGCGAATTGGGCGAGCTCGTCGTGCGCCGCGGCGACGTGATCGCCGTCAGCGGCGTGACCGCGCGCGTGCGCCACTTGGTGCCGCTCGAGCCGACCGGCCGCTATCGCGTCGGCTGCGCGCTCTCGGTGCAGCCGACTCCCGTGCCCGCGCCGTCGCTGATTCGCGATCGCGCGCTGTGCGCCGCGCTCATCAAGGCCGGCTTGCGCTTGGGGCTCATCATCGCGCCCATCGACGGCGCCAACGCGCCCGAATTGCAGCTGACCGAGGCGCGCCTCGACGTCGCCGCCGGCACCATCGTCGGGCAGACCGATCGCGACTTCGGCGAGCGTTCGATCGTGCGCGGCCGCTTCGAGGTCGCCGGCCGGCTCTATCGCTTCACCACCGTCGTCGTCGAGCGCGCGCCCAAGCTGACGTTGGCCTTGCCGGCGACGCTGGAAGAATCGCAGCTGCGGGCGGCGGCGCGCCATCGCCCGTCGGCGCACGATCCGGTGCACGTCGAGCTGACGTCGCCCTTGGAAACGGGCGCGCCCATGCAAAAGACGCTGGTCGACCTGTCGACGAGCGGCTTCTCGTTCACCATCGACGCCGAGCGCGAGCTGTTTCCGCTCGGCCTGCGCCTCGGCGTCACCCTCCGCCTCGGCGACGACGAGATTCACGGCACCGGCAGCGTGCGCACGTTCGTGCGCGCCGGCGGCCGCTTGCGCTGCGGCGTCGAGCTGACGCCGCTCGGGGAATCGCCGCACGCGCGGCTGTCGGACTTCCTCATGCGCCGCCGCTTCCCCGACGTGCAAGACGGCGGCGCCGTGCCGTTCCCCGAGCTGGCCGACTTCTTCCGCACCACCGGCTTTTTGTACCCGGCGAAGGAAGCGGTGTTGGCGCCGATCATGGATCAGGTGCAGCACACGTTCGAGACGCTGTACGCGCAGCCGTCGCGGCTGTTCAAGTCGGTGGTGGCGCGGCACGAAGGCGCGCTCGCCGGTCACGTCTCGAGCATTCGCGTCTATAACCGCACCTGGATGTCGCAACACTTGGCGGCGACGTCGTCACGGCACGTGTCGCACCTCTTGAACTTGGGCGCCGCCGAATACTTCGGGCAGAATCCCGACCTCGAGTACTTCAAGATCTTCTTTCAGCGGGAGATTCGCTGGCCGGCGCGCGTGTTCGGCGGCTTTGCGCGCACGCTGCGCGACACGCGCCAGTCGGACCTGCGCGAGCTGCGCCACGTGACCTTGTCGGCGGTCGAGCCGCTCGCCGACGCGGCGCCGAGCGACATCGAGGTCATGGAGGCCAGCGACGAGGATTTGGCGCTCGTCGAACGCCACTTCGTCGCCCGCGAGCCGTCGCTGGTGCTGCAGAGCGACGACCTGTTGCGCTCGACGTTGCGCTTGGCGCAGCTCAACAAGCAGTTCGCGCGCATGGGTCTCTATCGTCGCCGCCGCATCTTGTTGGCGATGAAGCGCGGCGTTTGCCTGGGATTCGCGATGGCCGAGGTCTCGTCGCCCGGTCTCAACTTGTCCGAGGCGCTGAGCATGTTCCGCATTCACGTCACCAGCGACGGCGAAGCGACCGGCACCGCCGTGCGCTCGGCGCTCTTGCACGGCGTGCAGTCGCTCTATCGGCAGGCGGGACGCGCGTTCGCGGGCGGGCTCATCGGCGGCCACGAGGTCGACAGCTACTCGCGCCTCGGCGTCGAGCCCGACGACACCTGGCTCGTCTGGACCTGCCATCGCGCGCTCTATCCGCGCTTCTGCGACTACGTCGACCGGCTGTTCGACGTCTTGCGCCGCCGCAACAAGGGCAGCAACGACGTGCTCACGCCGCGCTGAGAGACGCTAAACGTGATAGAGCCCTTGGACTGCGAAGGGCTTCCACGTCCCGCCTTTGAACTGCGAGTCGGCCCACTTGCGCGCGGCGTCCGCGGTCACGAACGACGACATCGGGATCGGATCGAGCCCCGGATCGTCTTTGCGACCGACGGCCCACGAGCTGTCGTTCTTGTCTTGATAGAGGATGACCTCGGAGCCCGCGTCATCCTGCTTCGATTCGCGCAATCGGTAGACGGCCATGAGGCGCAGCTTACCTCAGAGGCCGGGCGCCAGCAGCGCCGTTTGACGCGCGGGATTGCCGATCTGCTGCGTGCGCATCCAGGCGTCGGCGGCGCTCGGGTCGAGCTCGCGGCGCGCGACCCAGGCAAAGAGGCGCATGCGCTGGCCGTCGAAGAGGCGCGCCGCTTCGGTCAACGCCGCGGCCGTCGCCGGCTCGTCGCCCGACTGGCGCGCGATGCCGGCGCGCAAGAGCAGCGCCAGCCCACGCGCCCAGGCCACGCCTTCGTGCTCCAGCTGACGCGCCGATTCGATGGCCGCGTGCAGGAGCGGCTTGGCGTCGCCGGGCACGAGCGCCGCCGCCGCCAGCGCCGCGCGCCCGCGCAGACAATGGGCCTCGACGCGAACCACCTGCACGCGGAGAAACAGCGAACGCTGTAGCTCTCGCCACTGCGCGTTGACCCGCTGCCAGGCGGCCGCGCCGTCGCCGGCATAGAGGTCGGCGTTGGCCAGCGCGACCATGTGGTAGTAGTGCTGCGCGTGAAAGCCGCGGGGCTGCGGCGTCCATTGGCGCATGGCCGCGTCGGCGCGGCGGCGAGCGCCGTCGACGTCGTCGCCGGCCAGCGACGCGAAGCACAGCGCACGAATGCGCAGCGTCGTCGACGCGTACAGATCGCCGCGCTCTTCGACCTCTTGGATGGCGGCCACGACATCGCGCTGCAAGGTCGCCAGCTCGCCCAAATAAAACAGCGCGTTCAGGCGGAACAGCTGCGCGGTCACGATCTCCCAGGCGACGCCGACGCAGCCTTCGCGGAACAGCCGATCGGCGGCTTCGCAGCGAGCCAGCGCTTCAGCCCAGCGGCCGGTCTGGTAGGCGGCGACGCCGGAGGCGATCTCGGCCATGCCGATGGCGTGCGGATGGCCGATGCGACGCGCCAGCTCCGTCGCCGCCGTCAAGAGCGACTGCGCGCGCGGCGCCGCTTTTTCGCCGGCCGTGGCCACCAGCGCGCCTTCGATCGCCAACGCGCGCGCGATGCGATAGGGCTCGCCGGCGTCGAGCGCGAGCAGGAGATGGCGCGCCTGAAAGTCGCTCGAGCGGATGGTGTCGACCATGCTCAGGCCCGTCGCCACCGACCAGCAGGTGTCGATCTTCGTCAGCTTGTCGGCGGAGAGCTGGCCTTCGGAGCGCTCCTTGAACTTCAAGCCGCGCAGGCGAATCCGCGCGCGATGCCACAACAGCGACGACAGCGCGCGCGCCGGCGTGTCCGCCAGCTGCATGCCGACGGCGCCGAGGACGGTGCGCAGCGCGTCCAAGCCTTCGTCGACGTGGCCCGAGCGCAACAGCTGCTCGGCGGCGCGGCGGCGCAGGTCGAGCGCTTCGGTCGACGAGGCGTCGGCGGCGGCCTCGGCGTAGATGATCGGCGGCTTCGGCGCCGCGACCGGCGTTGGCCAGCGCGTCGCCGCGCTTGACGCGCAGGTCGCGATCGTCGCGATCGCGCGTCAGGACCGAGCGTCGAGGCACTCGCCGATAGAGCTCGCGCCGCGCGATCGAAGGCCAGCGCGCGCGCCGCCTTCTCCGCCGCCTGCGCCGCGTAGCCGGCCGCGCGCGCTCGCATCGCCGGCCTCACGCCAATGGCGCGGCAGCGCTTCCGGGTCGGCGTGCTCGGCCGCCTCCAGCGCCAGCGCCATGCGCTCGATGCTGCGCGCGCGCTTGCACCGGCTGCAGATGCGCGCGGACCGCGGCGCGCACGCGATCGTGATACGGCTCGATGGAGTCGGACGCCGCGCGTGCCGCGTGGTGCGCACGAGGTGGGCCGCGCGCAGCATGCGCGACGAGCCGCGAGAACGTCGCCGGCGTCGCAGCGTGGCCGCGTTGCATGGCGGTCTCCTGCACGAGCGACCGCCGGCCAGCGCCATCAGCTCGAGCAGCGACGCGCGCCGGCGGCTCCGAGCTGCTGAATGCGCGCCCACAGCGCGTCCTCGAGGTGCAAGCGGCTGGCGGCGCGCCCGAGCAGCTGTGGCGCACCAGCTCGTCGATGAACAGCGGATGGCCGCCGCGCCTCCTGCGGCGATGGCGCGCGGTCGAGCGTCGCGTCGGCCGGCGGCGCGCGCGCGAGCAGCGGCGCGCCAGCGTCGCGCGCTTCGTCCGGCGGCGAGCATCGCGCAGCGGCAGCCGCGCGCACGTCGCCGGGCAGCCGCGCCGACGCAGTCTGCGCCGGCCGCGCATCGCCGGCGCCGTCGGTCGCGCACCGTCGCGACGAGCAGCAGCGCCGGCGCGTCCGGCGGCCGCATGACCTCGGCGAGGAGCGCCAGGCTGTCGGCGTCGGCCCACTGCAAGTCGTCGATGACGAGGACCAGCGGGTGACGCTCGCGCGAGCCGCCGAGCAGCTCGCGCAGCGCGCGCGAAGAGCGCGGGCGCGCAGCTCGTGCGGCTCGCGCGACGCGTCCGGCGGCGGCGACGCGTCGGCGAACGGCCTCACGCGCGCAGCACCGGGAACACCTGCGCCAAGCAGCGCCGCCTGCGCGCGGCATGATCGCCGGCGATCTCGCTCCGGCCAGCGCGCACGAGATAGCGGCTGAGCGCGTCGATGACGCCGTCGAACGCCTTGTACGGCACGCTCTCGCGCTCGTAGCAGCGGCCGCGCAGAGCACGACGACCTCGCGCTCCTCCGCTTCGAAGAGCTCGCGTGAAGCGCCGCACGAGCGCGCTCTTGCCGACGCCCGACTCGCCCTGGACGAGCACCGTGACCGCGCGCGCTGCGCGCGCGTCGGCGAAGGCGTGCGCGCAGCGCGTCGAGCTCGCGTCGCGCGGCCGACGAACGGCGCCGTCTGCGTCAGCGACTGCGACGGCCGATGCGACGACTGCTGCACGCCGAGGCGATGCAAGATCTCCGGTCCCGTCGGCCGTTCGCTCGGCTCGAAGCGCAAGAGATCGAGGCACAAGTT
>CAWAWS010000022.1:0-279441 GCA_963785725.1 uncultured delta proteobacterium
GCCGCGCTTGTTGGCCGTGTGGGGCAAGCACGATCCGTTCTTCCTGCCGGCCGGCGCCGAGGCGTTCAAGCGCGACCTTCCCGACGCCGAGGTGCGGCTCTACGACACCGGCCACTTCGCGCTCGAGACGCATGCGCCGGAGATTGCCGCGGCCATCGCCGGCTTTATCCAATGACGACAGCTGCAAGGAGGAGCGCCATGCCGCAATCCGTTGCCATCGTGACCGGCGCCAGCCAAGGCATCGGCCGCGCCACCGCCATCCGCCTCGCACGCGACTTCGCCGCCGTCGTCCTCGTGGCGCGCGATCGCGCCCACCTCGACGAGACGGCGGCGCAGGTCCGCGCCGCCGGCGCCGAGCCTCACGTCATCGACCTCGACCTGGCCGATCCGGCAGCGGCCGCGACCGTCGTCGCGCAGACGCTGGCGCGCTGCGGCCGCATCGATGCGCTCGTGAACATCGCCGGCGCCGTGCCGCAGATCGATCTGTTCGAGATGACCGACGCGCAATGGAACGACGGCATGGCCTTGAAGCTCCACGGCGCGCGACGACTGACGGTGGCGGCCTGGCCGGCGCTGAAGGCCGCGCACGGCGCCGTCGTCTTGATGTCGGGCAACTCGGCGGTCGTCCCGAAGGCGCCGTATGCGGCCGTCGGCACCATCAACGCGGCCATCGTCGCGCTGGCCAAGGCATTCGCCGATCGCGGCATCGCCGATGGCGTGCAGGTCAACAGCGTGCAGCCGGGCCCGGTCATGACCGGACGCCGTCGCTCGTATCTCGAGCATTGGGCGCCGCTGCACGACATGACCGTCGCCGAGGCGACCGCGAAGTTTCCCAAGGACGCGGGAATCGCCCGCTATGGCGAGCCGGAAGAGATCGCCGAGCTGATGGCATTCCTCGTCTCGCCCAACGCCCGCTGGATGACGGGGACGACCTTGCGCATGGACGGCGGCGAGGTCAAAGCCGTCTGACGGCGCGGCGCGACCGAGCCTCGCGCCCGACTACTGCTTGCCGCGTCCGATCGACGCCGGCCGCGCCTGAACGATCGCCGCCAATGCCGCTGCGGCATCTTGCCGCACGTCGGCGAACGCGCGTTGTCGCCGCAGCGTCACTGTGCGCTCGGCCGCTGCGCGAATCAGCGCCATCTCGTCGCATCCTCGATCGCGTCCCATCGGAGTCAGTCGACCAAGGCTCGCTCGTTCACTCGACCGTGATGAGCACGCTGCTGCGGCAGATTGCCGCATGGCCGGCATTTGCAGCCGCGAGACCCGACGGTCGCTCGGCCGCGCGCGGCGGCGACACGGGCACGGCTGTTGCTACCTCTTCGGTCAACGCGAACAGAGACGAAGGGAGCGAAAATGAAACTCGGGATGATCGGGCTCGGTCGCATGGGCGCGAACATGGCGGCGCGCCTGCTCGGCGCCGGCCACGAGGTCGTCGCCTTCGATCGGCACCCGGAGAAGGTAGCAGGCTGCTCGTCGCGGAGGGCGCGATCGGCGCCGGCTCGCTCGAGGAGCTGGTGCGCGAAGCTCGAGCCGCCGCGCGCGATCTGGCTCATGGTGCCGGCGGCCGGCGGTCGACGACACGATCGCCGCGCTCGCGCCGCTGCTCGGCGCGCGACGACGTCATCATCGACGGCGGCAACTCCTACTATCGCGACGACATCCGCCGCGCCAAGGCGCTGGCTGCCGGACGGCATTCACTACGTCGACGTCGGCACCTCGGGCGGCGTCTGGGGCAAGGAGCGCGGCTACTGCCAGATGATCGGCGGCGACGCCGACGTCGTGAAGCGCCTCGACCCGATCTTCGCCGCGCTGGCTCCGCCCGTCGACGCCGCGCCGCGCACGATCGGCCGCGAGCGGGCCGCCGCACGCACCGCCGAGCACGGCTATCTGCACTGCGGGCCGCAACGGCGCCGGCCACTTCGTCAAGATGGTGCACAACGGCATCGAGTACGGGCTCATGGCCGCTTACGCCGAGGGGCTCAACATTCTCCGCCACGCCAACGTCGGCAAAGAGCAGCGCGCCGTCGACGCCGAGACCGCGCCGCTGCGCGACCCCGAGCTCTACCAGTACGACTTCGAACCTCGCCGAGATCGCCGAGGTCTGGCGGCGCGGCAGCGTCATCGCCTCGTGGCTGCTCGACCTGACCGCCGCCGCGCTCGTAGCGCAATCCCGAGCTGAGCGACTTCGCGGGCCGCGTCTCCGACTCGGGCGAGGGGCGCTGGACGCTCAAGGCCGCCATCGACGAGAGCGTGCCGGCGCCGATTCTCGTCGACGGCGATCGGCGAGCGCTTCGCGTCGCGCGGCGAGGCCGACTTCGCCGACCGCATCCTCTCGGCCATGCGCTTCGAGTTCGGCGGCCACCAGGAGAAACACTAATGGCCCCGGCGCTGCACTCGGACGCGCTGGTGTTCTTCGGCGCCACCGGCGACCTGGCCTACAAGCAGATCTTCCCGGCGCTGCAAGCGATGATCAAGAAGGGCACGCTGAACGTGCCCATCATCGGCGTCGCCAAGTCGGGCTGGAAGCTCGATCAGCTGCGGGCGCGGGCGCGCGACAGCCTCGAGCATCACGGCGGGCTCGATCGCGGCGCCTTCGACAAGCTGACCTCGCTCTTGCACTACGTCGACGGGGACTACGTGGCCGAGTCCACCTTCGACAGCCTGCGCAAGGAGCTCGGGCAGGCCAAGCGCCCCTTGCACTACCTCGCCATCCCGCCGAGCGCGTTTGCCACCGTCGTCGACGGCCTCGGCAAGTCGGGCTGCGGCGCCTTGGCGCGCGTCGCCATCGAGAAGCCGTTCGGTCGCGACCTCGAGTCGGCGCGCGCGCTCAACACCACGCTGCACGCGGTCTTCCCCGAGTCGTCGATCTTCCGCATCGACCACTATCTCGGCAAGGAGCCGGTGCTGAACCTGCTCTACTTCCGCTTCGCCAACCTATCGCTCGAGCCGCTGCTCAACCGCGACCACGTCGACAACGTGCAGATCACGATGGCCGAGAGCTTCGGCGTGCAGGGGCGCGGCAAGTTCTACGAGGAGACGGGCGCCATCCGCGACGTCGTGCAGAACCACATGCTGCAGATCCTGTCGATCGTGGCCATGGATGCGCCGGTCGGGCACGACGTCGAGGCCATCCGCGACGAGCGCGCGCGCATCTTGCGCGCCATCGCGCCGCTCGATCCCGAGCACGTCGTGCGCGGTCAATTTCGCGGCTATCGCGACGAGCCCGGCGTCGCGCCCGACTCGCAGGTCGAGACCTTCGCCGCCGCCGAGCTCAGCGTCGAGACCTGGCGCTGGGCGGGCGTGCCCTTCTTCATCCGCGCCGGCAAGAACCTCCCGGTCGACGCCATCGAAGTGCGCGTGCAGCTCAAGCAGCCGCCGCGCGACATCTTCGGCGAGGGCGGCCGACCGCCGCAGTATTTCCGCTTCCGCATCGGCCCGGCCGTGACCGCGCTCGCGCTCGGCATGCACGTCAAGCGCCCGGGCGAGCCGATGGTCGGCCGCGAGGTCGAGCTCATGGCCGCCGAGGACGAGTCGCGCGACATGCTGCCCTACGAGCGGCTCCTCGGCGACGCGCTGCGCGGCGACGCCAACTCGTTCGCGCGCGAAGACGCCATCGAGGCGCAGTGGCGTATCGTCGACCGCGTGCTCGATCTGCCGACGGCGCCCTTGCCGTACGAGCCGGGCACGTGGGGTCCGTCCGAAGCCGACCACCTCGTGGCCGCGGCGCCGGGCGGCTGGTACAAGCCGGTCGATCCGCGGGAGCGACGCCCATGACGCCGCCGACCACGCCCGCGGTGACGAAGGCGAAGCGACCGCGGGTGGTCATTCTCGGCGCCGGCTTCGGTGGGCTCGAAGCGGCGCGCGCGCTGCGCCATGCGCCGGTGCAGGTGACGATCATCGATCGCAACAACCACCACGTCTTCTCGCCGCTGTTGTATCAGGTGGCCACCGCCGCGCTCGAGAGCCGCGACATCGCCTACCCGCTGCGCTCGCTCCTGCGACGGCAGAAGAACACCGAGGTGCTGATGGCCGAGGTGGACGCCATCGATCCGGCGGCGCAGCAGCTCCATCTCGTCGACGGTCAGGCGCTCGGCTACGACTACCTCATCTTCGCCGCCGGCGCGCAGTCGTTCTACTTCGGCCACCCCGAGTTCGGGGCCTACGCGCCGAGCCTGAAGTCGGTGCGCGACGCGCTCGAGATTCGGTATCGCGTTCTCGTGGCGTTCGAGCGCGCCGAGCAGTCGCGCGACGTCGACGAGCAGCGCGCGCTCATGACCTTCGTCATCGTCGGCGGCGGCCCCACCGGCGTCGAGCTGGCGGGCGCGGTCGCCGAGCTGTCGCGCCACGCGCTCAAGCGCGACTTCCGCGAGATCGATCCGACGCAAGCCCGGGTCATCCTCGTCGAAGGCGGGCCCAGCATCTTGCCCACCTATCCGCCGGAGCTGCAGGCCAAAGCGGTCAAGCAGCTGGCGCGCCGCGGCGTCGACGTACGCGTCTCCGCGCGCGTCGTCGCCGTCGACGAGCACGGCGTCGTCGTCGGCAACGACCGCATCACCGCGCGCACGGTCTTGTGGGGCGCCGGCGTCGTCGGGACGCCGCTGGCGCGCTCGCTCGGCTCGCCCGTCGACGGCCACGGCCGCGTGCTGGTGACGCGCCGGCTCAACCCGCCCGGCCTCGCCAACGTCTTCGTCATCGGCGACGCCGCGGCCTTGCCGCAAGACGGCGAGCTCGTGCCGGGCGTGGCGCCGGCGGCGATTCAGGGCGGGCGTTACGCGGCCAAGTCGATCGTCAAGCGGCTCGCCGGCAAGCCGGTCGCGCCGTTCCACTACTGGAACAAAGGCCAGCTGGCGACGATCGGACGCTCGAGCGCGGTGGCGATGCTGCCGGGCAAGGTCAGGCTCTCCGGCTTCATCGCGCAGCTGTTCTATCTCACCGTCCACTTGCTCTACTTGAGCGGCTTCAGCACGCGCGTCCGCGTCGTGCTCTCGTGGTTCTGGTCGTATCTGACCTGGACCCGCGGCGCGCGGCTCATTCCCGACATGCGCTTCGAAAATTACCTAGCGAAGCCACAACTGACCGGCCAGCCGCCGGCGCCGGCGCTCGAAGAGCACCCGCCGCTGCCGCACTGACGACGATGCCCGCGGCCTAGGAATCGTCACCGGCCTCGCCGGCCGCCTACCGCGATCGCCGCTCGGGTGACTGCCCGCTTGCCCCTCGTGTATGCGGCTCCATAGCCCTTAGCGATGCGTTGCCCGTCGCTGAATATCTTCGGAACGTTCTTTCCCTCGTGGATGCTGTGCACGCTCATCGGCATCGTCGTGGCCATCGTCGCGCATCAGCTGTTCGTCAGGCTGCACGTCGACGCCGAGCTGCGACCGGCGCTGCTCTTGTATCCGGCGATCGTCTTCGGCGTCACCTCCATCCTCTGGCTGAGCTTCTACGGTCACTAGATGTTGACGCGGCAGATCATCGGACGCGGCAGCGTGTTGGCGGCGATCGCGCTCGCCCTCGTGCTCGGCCTCGTGGTCCTGCACCGGCTCGACGTGCGCCCACGCACCAACGACGCGGTGGTCACGGCCAACACGATCCAGGTCGCGCCCGAGGTCGTCGGGCGCATCGTGACGCTCAACGTCAAGGACGACGCGCTCGTGCACAAAGGCGACGTGCTCTTCACGATCGATCCCGAGCCGTATCTGTTGAGCGTCCGGCAGGCCAGAGCGATGGTGGCGTCGCTCGAAGCGCAGATCGCGCTCACCACGCGCCGTGTCTCGGGCCAGGTCACCGGCGTCTCGGTGGCGCGGGCGCAGGCCGAGGCCGCGCGCGCCCGGCTGACGGAAGCGACGCGGACGCTCGAGCGCCTCGAGCCGCTCTTGGAAGACCGCTACGTGACGCCGCAGCAGGTCGACCTGGCGCGCACGGCCAAGGCCACCGCCGCCAGCGAGCTGACCGGGGCGCGCTCGGCCACGATCGAGCGGCGCCAAGACGTCGGCGACGCCAACGCGCTCGCGGCCGACCTCGAAGGCGCCCGCGCGCTCGTCGGCAAGGCCGAGCGCGACCTGCGCAACACCGTCGTGCGCGCGCCGTTCGACGGGCGCATCGTCGGCGTCACGACGTCGCTGGGACAGATCGTCACGCCGGCGCGCGCGCTCTTTACGCTCATCGACACGTCGCAGTGGTTCATCGTCGCCGACTTCCGCGAGACCGAGCTCGAGCGGATGCGTCCGGGCGAGCGCGTGACGGCCTACATCATGACCGCGCCCAAAGTGCACTTGCAAGGGACGGTCGAGAGCATCGGCTCGGCCGTGGCGCAGCTCGACAACCTCAGCGTCGCCGGCGTGCCGCCGGTCCCCAACGACCTCAACTGGGTGCGCATCGCGCAGCGCTTTCCCGTGCGCATCGTGCTCGCGCAGCCGCCCGAGTCGCTCATGCGCATCGGCGCCTCGGCCGTGGTGGTCATCCATCATGACGGCCGCTGATTCGCTGCTACACGACGAGCTGACGCTGACGCCGGAGCGGACCTTCCGCATGCTGCGCATGACGGCGCTGGTCACGCTCGTCGTGACGCTGTCGATGGCGCTGCGCGTGCCCGACGCCGCGATCTCGGCCTACATGGTCTTCTTCGTCACCAAGAGCGACACCGCCACGACCGTCAAAGTCGGCGTCGCGCTGGTCGCCGGCGTGACGGTGGCGCTGGCGATGGTCTTCGTCTTCTTCTCGGTCACGGTCGCCGATCCGGCGCTGCGTCTGCCGCTCATGGCGCTGCTCATCTTCGGCGGCATGTACTTCATGCGCACCTCGCCGGTGGGCGCGCTCGGCCTCGCCATCGGCTTCATCACCGCCTACTCGCTGACCGAGGTCGACCAGGTCCGCTTGCCCGAGGAGCTGGTGCGCGGCCTCTTGTGGATTTGGGTCGTGATCGCCTATCCGATCGCGCTCGTCGTGCTCGCCGATCTGGCGTTCGGCCGGCGGCCCGACGAAGTCTATCGCGACGGCGTCGCCGCGCGCCTGCACGCCGCCGGTGCCGCGCTCGCCGCCACCGGCGCCAGCGCGCCCGTCGCCGCGCGCCGGCCGCTCGAGCGCTTCGTGCGCGTCGGCGTCGCCGACCTCGTGCCCTACGCCAAGTCGGGCCCGCCGGCGACGGCGCCGCTGCGCCTGGCGCTCCTGCGTCAGCTCGATCAGCTGGGCTATCTGGTGCGCGAGCTGCCGCCGGAGCTGGCGCGCAGCGCCGACGCGCAGCCGGCCCTGCGCCGCGCCGGCGACGCCTGCCTCGGCGCCGAGCGCGCGCTCGTCGGCGGGCAGCCGGCGCCGATCGTCGAGTTCACGTTGCTGGCGGACGAGCGCCGCCGCTTGGCCGAGGCGGCGCCGGCCACGGCCGCGGTCGTGTTCCCGCTGATTCGCTGCCTGCAGACGGTGACGCTCGCGGTCGACGAGCTGCTGCGGCCGGCGCCCGCCGCCGCAGCCGCCGCGACGAGCCGCCCGAAGCCGGCGAGCCCCTCGGCCGCCAAGCGCACCGAGGCGGCGCAGTTCGCCTTGAAAGTGACGCTGGCCAGCATGACCGCCTACCTCTTCTACACGGGGCTGGCGTGGTTCGGCATTCACACGGCCATGATCACCTGCTTCTTCGTCGCCGAGGACAGCCTGGGCGCGACCATCCACAAGCTGACGCTGCGGCTGACCGGCGCGCTCGTCGGCGCCGCGCTCGGCATCGGCGCCATCATCGTCGTGCTGCCGCGGCTCGAGACGGTCGGCGGCCTCGGCATCTTGGTCGCGGTGGTGACGCTGTTCGCGGCCTGGATCTCGACCGGCAGCCAGCGGATCTCGTATGCCGGCTGGCAGATCGCGATCGCCTTCTACCTCACGGTGCTGCAGGGCTACTCGCGCACGTCGCACATGGTGGTCGGGCGCGATCGCGTCATCGGCATCTTGCTCGGCAACGTGCTGATGACGGTCGTGTTCACGACGCTGTGGCCGGTGCGCATCCGGCCGGCGATGCGGCAGGCGCTGTCACGCGCCGCGGCGGCGCTGGCGACGATGCTGCGCCTCGCGCCCGACGATCGCCAGCGGCTCGACGCGCTCGAGACGGCGTTCTACGGCGACGTCACCGCCGCGCGGCAATACGCGCCGCTGAGCCGCTTCGAGCCCGGCAATGACGATCGCGCGCGCATCATGACGGTGATCGAGGAGCTGTGGATCCCGGTGCAGGCGATCGTTCGCGATCCGCTCGGCGTGGAGTCCGCGGGCGCGCGGCAGGCGCTGGCGCCGCTCGTCGACCAGGTCGCCGGCTGGCTGACGGCGCTGTCGGCGTCGATCGCGGCGCAGCGCCCGCTGCCCGCGTTGGCAGCGGCCGCGCCCGCGGTGGCGGCGTTCGAGCGCGCCCTCGACGACAGCCCGGCGTCGCACGAGCTGCGCGCGCGGCTGCGCCTGCACGTCGAGTGGCTCGAGCTCATGCGCACGCAGGTGGCGCAGCTCGCCGAGCGAGCGCCGGCATGAGGACGCGCGCGTATGCCGTCGGGCTGTCGCTGTGCCTGCAGCTGTGCGGCTGCGTGAGCTTTTACACCAGTCGCGCGCCGCGCTCGCCGGGCGCGCCGTGGCAGCTGGCCGACGCGCCGGCGCGCCGGCCAGTGCGCGCCCAGCCGGACGCGCGCGCGCTGCCGGCCGATCGCATCTACACGCTGCCCGAGCTCGTCGACATCGCCGAGTCGACCAACCCCGACACGCGCATCGGCTGGGAGCACGCGCGCCAGGCCGCGCTCGGCGTCGGCGTCGCCAACGCCGAGTGGTATCCCTCCGTGACGGCGCATACGCTGGCCGCGTATCAGCACGTGTGGCTAAAGGTGCCGACGCTGAACACGGCGACGCTCGGCATCAACCCGTCCGACACGCTGCCGAACGTGTCGCTGCCGCTGCCCAAGCTGCTGCAGTCGGGCTCCATCGACGTCGACACCTTTCAGGTGCTGCCGTTCGTCGCCGTTCGCTGGCCGCTGCTCGACCTCGGCCGCGGCCCCGCCGTCCGCGCCGCCAAGGAGCTCTCGGTCGCCGCCAACGAGCTGTTCACGGCGGCGCATCAAAAGATCATCTTCGACGTCGCCAGCGCCTATTTCCGCCTGACGGCCGCGCGCAACCAGATCGGCGTCAGCCGCGACGCGCTCGCGCGCACGCGCGCCATCGCCAAAGCGGCCGAGGCGCGCTACGCGCAAGGCGTGGCCACGGTGGTCGAGCTGGCCGAGGCGCGGCGCGAGGTGGCGCAGGCCGAGTACCAGCTCACGCAGGCGCAGGCGGGCGAGATCGTCGTGTACACGGCGCTGGTGACGGCGATGGGCAGCGATCCGGCCGCGCACCTCGAGGTCGTCGTCAACCCGAGCCGCGAGCTGCCGACCGAGGTCGACGGCAAGGTCGAGGACTACGTGAAGTCGGCGCTGGCGGCGCGGCCCGACCTGCGCGCGGCGCGCGCGCGGCTGCCGTCGACGGCGGCCGAGGTGTCGCGCAGCAAGGCCGCCTACGCGCCGCGCGTCAACCTCGTGGGCACGGCGGGCGCGGCGTATCTCGGCGCCGACCTGGCCGGCACGGGCTTCAAGACGGTGACGCTGCCGAACGTGACGGCCGGCGTCAGCATCGACTGGGTGATCTTCGACGGCGGGCTGCGCGAGATTCGCGGCGAGATCGCCCGCTCCAAGCACAGCGAGGCCTATCAGGACATGGTCAAGCTCGAGCATCAGACCGTGCAGCAGGTGATCACGGCCTATGGCGAGCTCAATGCCACGCTGTCGCGCTATCGGGCGGCGACGGCGTTCATGCAGACCGCGAGCGTCGCCGACGACGCCGTCACCAAGTCCTACGTCAACGGCCTGGCCACGTTCACCGACGCCATGAACGCACAGAAGGCGCGCGCGGAGGCGTCGGCCGCCAAGGAGCAGGCGTTCGCCGACGCGCTCGTGGCGCAGGCGGCGTTGACCTTCGCGGCCGGGCAGCTGACGTCGGCGGACGCGGTTCCGTTGGCGCGCTAGCGGCTCATTGGCAGGCGAAGCCGCTGGCACCGGGCACCGGCGTCGCGATGTTGTAAGCCTTGCAGCTCGTCCCCGTCGGGCAGCCGGTTGAGCCGGGAAGACCGATGCCGGTCGTCGAATTGCATTCCTCGTAGCAGAGGCCCTGATTTGCGCCGTCGGCGACGAGACAATTGAAGCCGCGCGGACAATTCGTCGTCACGACGCCCGTCACCGTGGTCGTGGCTTGGCAGGTGAGGCTGCACCAGTTTTGACCGTTGCTGGTCATGCAGACCGCGCAGTCGGCCGGGCCGGTGCAAGCGGCACCGAGCGGCACCGAGCAGATCCCGTCGCTCGTGCTGGCGCAGCCGTCGCTGTCACACGAGAAGCAGAGGCCGCTCGAGCACCACTGGTCGCCTTGGCAAGCGGTGCCGGCGGCGAACCCGGGCACGCACTGCCCCGACGCGCCGTCGGCGGACGCGACACAATAGCTGCCCGTCGCGCAGAAACAGCCGCAGGTCGAGTCGGTCGGCAGAAACTGGCACGGAGTGACCCGACCATCGAAGCAGACGTTCGAGTCGGACAGGCCGTTGTGAATGCTGTTGCCGTAGGGATCGCTGCAGGAGTCGACGCAGGCCGCGTTCCCGGCCCAGTCGAAGCCGCAGAGCAGCTTGGTGGCGCCATCGAGCCCGCAGTCGGGGTCGACATGGCACGGCTGCCCGAGCAGCGCCAAGACCGGCGCGGGAGCGGGCGGTGAGCCGCAGGCGACGAGCGCGAACGCGGCCGTCGCGACCCACGCGCGTCGTTGCGTCGGAACGGGAGCCAATCGTCGAGCTTCCAAGCGGGGCCTCACCTTCTTAGACGCGCAATCACTCAATGAACACAATGCACGCATAGAACGCCCACGACCGCCGCGTCCGTCTGCGACGAGCATCGCAGGCAGCCGCGGTTTCGCGGCGTGATCCATTGCACGCCGACGGCGTTATTCGCGGACGCACCAGGCGTCGTCGGCGGCGAGCTCGGGCAGATCCCGCATCCAGCGGCGCCTACGCCGGGCGCGGTAGGCGCCGCCGACGGCATACGCGTTGCTTCGCTCGAAATCAGACAGTCCAGCGATGGAGGACGCCATGGAAGCGACGGAAAGCCTGCACGGCGAGGCACGGAG
Organism: uncultured delta proteobacterium; assembly: GCA_963785725.1. Taxonomy (GTDB): domain Bacteria; phylum Myxococcota_A; class Polyangia; order Palsa-1104; family Palsa-1104; genus JAQBQH01. Next base: position 11,149 of record CAWAWS010000022.1, read on the forward strand.
CGTCTGCCTCGACCCCATGACGCGCGCGCGGCTCGACACGGGCCCGCTGGCGCGCGACCGGCATCCGGGCGAGCGGGTGCGGCCATGAGCACGCCCCTGCGAATGCGACCGGCCTGGCAGGCGCTCGCGGTGCATCACGACGGAGATCGCCGGCCAGCACCTGCGCGAGCTGTTCGCCGCCGACGAAGGCCGCGCCGAGCGCTTCTCCTTCGCGGCGGTGGGGCTGCACCTCGACTACTCGAAGAACCGCATCACCGACGAGACCATGCGCCTGCTCTTGCAGCTCGCCGACGAGTGCGGGCTACACCAGCGCATCGACGCCATGTTTCGCGGCGAGCGCATCAACGTCTCCGAGAACCGCCCGGTGCTGCACGTCGCGTTGCGCATGCCGGTCGACGAGAAGCTCATCGTCGACGGCGTCGACGTCGTCGCGCAGGTCCACGAGGTGCTCGGCCGGATGCGCGCCTTCGCCGAGCGCGTGCGCTCGGGCCAATGGAAGGGCCACACCGGCAAGCCGATCCGCAACGTCGTCAACATCGGCATCGGCGGCTCCGACCTCGGGCCCGGTGATGGCCTACGAGGCGCTGCGCTTCTACAGCCGGCGCGACCTGACCTTCCGCTTCGTCTCCAACGTCGACTCGACCGATTTCGTCGAGGCCACGCGCGATCTCGAGGCCGACGAGACGCTGTTCATCGTCTCGTCGAAGACCTTCGGCACCCTCGAGACGATGACCAACGCGCGCTCGGCGCGCCAGTGGGCGCTCGAGCGCCTCGGCGCGAAGCGGCGGTCGCCAAGCACTTCGTCGCCGTGTCGACCAACGCGCAGCGCGTCGCCGAGTTCGGCATCGACCCCGCCAACATGTTCGGCTTCTGGGACTGGGTCGGCGGCCGCTACTCGATGGACTCGGCGATCGGCCTGTCGACGATGCTGGCCATCGGGCCCGAGCAGCTTCGAGGAGATGCTGGGCGGCTTCCACGCGCTCGACGAGCACTTCCGCACGGCGCCGCTTGGCGCAGAACCTGCCGGTGCTGCTGGGCCTGTTGGCCGTCTGGTACGGCGACTTCTTCGGCGCGCAGAGCTTCGGCGTGATGCCCTACGAGCAGTACCTGAAGCGCTTCCCGGCCTACCTGCAGCAGCTGACGATGGAGTCCAACGGCAAGCACGTGCGCCTCGACGGCTCGCACGTCGACTACGAGACCGGCGGCGTCTACTGGGGCGAGCCCGGCACCAACGGGCAGCACAGCTTCTACCAGCTCATCCATCAGGGCACGAAGCTCATCCCGGTCGACCTCATCGGCTTCGGCAAGCCGCTCAATCCGCTCGGCGATCACCACGACATGCTGATGTCGAACGTGTTCGCGCAGGCCGAGGCGCTGGCCTTCGGCAAGACCGAGGCCGAGGTGCTGCGCCGAAGGAACGCCGCCGGCGATCGTGCCGCACCGGGTGATGGAGGGCAACCGCCCGACCAACGTCATCCTCGCCGAGAAGCTGACGCCGCGCACGCTCGGGACGCTGGTCGCGCTCTACGAGCACAGCGTCTTTACCCAAGGCGCCATCTGGGACATCGACTCGTTCGATCAATGGGGCGTCGAGCTCGGCAAGGTGCTCGCCAAGCGCATCATCCCCGAGCTCACCAGCAAGACCGAGCCGCCGCTCGCCCACGATCCGTCGACGAACGCGCTCATCCGACGCTATCGAAACCTCAGGAACCGACGGTAACGCCGCCATCCGCGGGCATGCGGGTTGCTAATTCTTCAGCCGAGGAGGAGCACGTGAGCCACGACGAGCTCGATAAGCTGTGCATCAATACGCTGCGCTTTTTGGCGGTCGACGCCGTGCAGAAGGCCAAGTCGGGCCATCCCGGCATGGCGCTCGACGCGGCGCCGATGGCCTATCTTTTGGCGACGCGTTTTCTGCGGCGCAATCCGGCCGACCCGAGCTTCATCGACCGCGACCGCTTCGTGCTGTCGTCGGGTCACGCCTCGGCGCTGCTCTACTCCGTCATGCATTTGACCGGCTACGCGGAGATGACGCTCGAGCAGCTGCAGCGGTTTCGTCAGTGGGACAGCCTGACGCCGGGGCATCCCGAGAGCCACCTCACGCGCGGCGTCGAGGCGTCGACCGGACCGCTCGGCCAAGGCATCTCCAACGCCGTCGGCATGGCGCTCGGCGAGGCGCATCTGGAGGCGCGCTACAACCGGCCCGGCCACGCCATCTTCAACCACTTCACCTACGTCTTGGCCGGCGACGGCGACTTGATGGAGGGCGTGCAGGCCGAAGCGGCGTCGCTCGCCGGCCACTTGAGCCTCGGCAAGCTCATCGTGCTCTACGACTCCAATCGCGTGACGCTCTCGGGCACGACGTCGCTCACCTTCACCGAGGACGTGGCGGCGCGCTATCGCGCCTACGGCTGGCACGTACAGCACGTGCGCGACGGCAACGACTTGGGCGCGCTCGCGCACGCCATCGAGATGGCGCGCGAGGCGCAGACGCAGCCGTCGCTCATCCTGGTCAAGACGGTGATCGCCTACGGCTCGCCCGATCTGGCCGGCTCGTGGCACGCGCACGGCAACCCGCTCGGCGTCGACGAGGTCAAGAAGACCAAGCGCAACCTCGGCTTCCCCGAAGAGCCGGCGTTCTACATTCCGCCGGCGGCGCTGGCGCATTTTCGGACGGCGCTCGAGCGCGGCAAGACGCTGCAGGAGGGCTGGAACCGCCGCTTCGCCGCTTACGCCAAAGCGTTCCCCGAGCTGGCGGCCGAAGTGAAACGGCGCTTCAGCGGCGAGCTGCCGAGCGGCTGGGATCGGAAGCTGCCGCAGTTTCCCGCCGACCCGAAGGGCATGGCGACGCGCAAAGCCTCGGAAGCCGTGCTGCAGGAGCTGGCCAAGACGGTGCCCGAGCTCGTCGGTGGCTCGGCCGACCTCGATCCGTCGACGTTCACCTGGCTCAAAGAGGACGGCGACTTCGAGTCTCCGTCGCGAGCGCGCGAAGGCGTCGAGGGCACCGTCGGCGGCGGTTGGGGCTACGGCGGACGCAACATCCACTTCGGCGTGCGCGAGCATGCGATGGGCTCGGCGGTGAACGGGCTCTCCTATCACGGCGGCTTCATCCCGTTCGGCGCGACGTTTCTCGTGTTCGCCGACTACATGCGGCCGCCCATTCGCCTCTCGGCCATCGCCCAGCTGGGCTCGATTTGGGTCTACACGCACGACAGCATCGCCGTCGGTGAGGACGGGCCGACGCACGAGCCGGTCGAGCAGCTGGCCAGCCTGCGCGCCATTCCCGGCCTGACGGTGCTGCGGCCCGGCGACGCCAACGAGACGCGCTGCGCCTGGCAGGTGGCGCTCGAGAGCCGCGGCGCGCCGACGGTGCTCATGCTGTCGCGGCAGGCGATGCCGACGCTCGATCGCGCGCTCCTGGCGCCGGCCGAGGGGCTGCGCCGCGGCGCCTACGTGCTCAATCCGGCGGTCGACGATCCCGACCTCATTCTCATCGCCACCGGGTCGGAGGTCGGGCTCATCGTCGCCGCCGAGCCGATCCTGCGCGAGCGCGGACGGCGCGTGCGGCTGGTGTCGATGCCGTCGTGGGAGCTGTTCGAGCGGCAGAGCGTCGACTATCGTCAGAGCGTGCTTCCGCCGGCGGTCAAGGCGCGGCTCGCCGTCGAGGCGGCGCGATCGTTCGGCTGGGAGCGCTGGGTCGGCGACGCCGGCGCCAGCCTCTGCGTCGACCGCTTCGGCATGTCGGCGCCGGGCGACATCGTCATGAAGGAGTACGGCTTCACCGTCGAGAACGTCGTCACGCAGGCGCTCGCGCTCGGCGGCGCCGTCGCGAAGAAGGCCTAACGCCACCGCCACGCCACGAGCCGCCGCCTCCACGCGACGCCGCGCCGTCGAGGCCAGCCGACGCGTCGCTCGGCATCGAGAGAATCGCCTGTCGGGTGAGCGCCCCGCTTGTTCTGCGCGCCCGCGGCTCCATAGCTCTAACGATGCGTTTCCCGTCGCTGAAGAGGTGCGGAACATTCTTTCCGTCGTGGCTCTTGTGCACGCTCGTCGGCGTCCTCATGGCCATCGCCGCGCACCAGCTCGTCCGCGCGACCCAGCTCGGCGAGCAGCTGCGATCGGCGCTGCATGTGACGACGAGCACGATCGCGCCCGGTGGCGGCGCGCCGGCCGGCCGCCACGGCGTGCTCGTCGACCGCGTGCGGAGCCGGCGCCGCCGCTACCAAGTGCTCAAGGAACGACCTGGCCACGCGCACCGCAGCGACGAGCGCATCAGGAGCGCACGCGAGAGCGACGACGCCGGCCCAGGAATCGGCGTTCGCCGGCGCGCGCGCGGCTGACCGCAGGTCGGGCGACGCCGGCTGGGGACGCGTGCGTCGGCCTGGTGTGAATCGGATCGCGAGATGTCGAGCGCTCGGTGTGGTCGCCGCTGACGACGGCGCTGGCGATGCCACCCACGCTCCGCTTACCAAGGCGCCGGTGATGCATGGCGGACGCGGGAGAAGTCACGGTCGCTCGGCTCGACGACGCGAGCGTGATCGTGCGGGTCACGGGTCGCTGGCGGATGGCCGCCGGCCTGCCGGGCGCGATCGGCGTCGAGCGCGCCATCGCCGGCCCGCCGGTCGCCGAGCGCGTCGCCTTCGACGCCACGGCGCTGACCTCGTGGGACACGTCGCTCTTGGTGCTCGCCGAGCGCGTGCTCGAGCGCTGCCGCCAGCACGGCGTCGCCAGCGACACGAGCGGCCTGCCCGACGGTCTGCGCCGCCTGCTCGCGCTCGCGGCCGCGGCGCCCGGTCAAGCGCCGCCGCCGGAGCCGCCGCCGCCGCGACCGCTGGCGCGCCTCGGCCAGCGCGGGCTCGCGCGGGTCGACGCGCTCCTGCAGCTGCTCCGCTTCATCGGTGAGCTGGCGTTCTCGCTGGCGCATCTGGTCATGGCGCGCGCCCGCGTGCGCACGGTCGACATCCTCGGCGAGATCGAGGCGGCCGGAGCCGGCTCGTTGGTGATCGTCGCCGTCGTGAGCTTCCTGCTCGGCATGATCCTGGCCTTCGTCGGCGACGTGACGCTGCGTCCCTTCGGCGCTTCGATCTACGTGGCCAACGTCGTCACCGTCGCCATGGTGCGCGAGCTCGGCCCGGTCATGACCGCGATCGTGATGGCCGGCCGCACCGGCTCCGCCTACGCCGCGCAGCTCGGCACGATGAAGGTGACGCAAGAGATCGACGCGCTGACGACGATGGCGCTGCCGCCCAACGAGTTCCTGGTGCTGCCGCGCGTGCTGGCACTGTCGCTGATGATGCCGGTGCTCGTCATCTACGCCGACTTCATCGCGCTCACCGGCGGCGCCGTGGTCGCCGGCGCCAGCGGCAGCGTCAGCGAGTATGCCCGCCAGTCGGCCGGCGCCATTGGCCTCACGACGTTCTGGGTCGGCCTCGGCAAGAGCGCCGTCTTCGGCGTCATCGTCGCCGTCTGCGGCTGCATCCAAGGCCTGCGCGCCAGCCACAGCGCCGCCGCCGTCGGCGACGCCGCGACCCAGGCCGTCGTCACGTCGATCATCTGGATCATCGCCATCGACGGCGTCTTCGCGCTGCTGCTCTACATCGTGGGGATTTGATGGCCGAGCACGAGCAAATCGCGGTCGAGAAGCTGACGCTGGCCTACGGCGACTTCGTCGTGCTGCGCGACCTCACGTTCCACGTCGACCGCGGCGCCATCTTCTTCATCATGGGCGGCAGCGGCTGCGGCAAGTCGACGCTCATGCGCGCGCTCATCGGCCTGCAGCAGCCGTCGGCGGGCGCCATCTTCTACGAAGGCGACGACTTTCTCCGCCAGGACGACGCGCAGCGCGAGCTGACGCTGCGCCGCTTCGGCGTGCTCTATCAGTCGAGCGGCCTGTTCTCGTCGATGACGGTGGCCGAGAACGTCGGCTTGCCGCTCGCCGAGTTCACGCAGCTGTCGGCGGCCGAGGTGCGCGAGGTGGCGTCGGTCAAGCTGGCGCTCGTCGGTCTGGCCGGCTTCGAGGACTTCTATCCCGGGCAGCTCTCGGGCGGCATGCAAAAGCGCGCCGGCCTCGCCCGCGCCATGGCGCTCGATCCCGAGATCCTCTTTCTCGACGAGCCATCCGCCGGGCTCGACCCGATCTCGGCGCGCCACCTCGACGAGCTCATCGTCGAGCTGCGCGACAGCCTGGGCAGCACCTTCGTCATCGTGTCGCACGAGCTGGCCAGCATCCTCGGCGTCGGCGACGCGTCGATCTTCCTCGATCCGGCGGTGCGCGGCATCGGCGCCAGCGGGCCGCCGCGCGAGCTCTTGGCTCACCCGCCGCACGAGCGCGTCCGGGAGTTCCTGACGCGCGCCGGATCACTTCCGCACGAGGGGCAAGCGCATGGCTAAGCGACCGAATGCAACCGTCGTCGGCGCCTTCATCCTCGGCGGCGCGCTGCTCGTCGTCGCCGCCGTGGCCATCTGGGGCTCGGGCCGGCTGTTCGAGCGCCGCTACCGCTACGTCTGCTACTTCCCGGGCTCGGTCAACGGGCTCAAGGTGGGCGCCGCCGTCAAATACCGCGGCGTCCTCATCGGGCAAGTGGTGGCGATGCGCATCCGCTACCTGCAGCCGCTCGCCGATTCGCGCATCCCCGTCTTCATCGAGGTGAGCGGCAAGCGCGTGCACGAGCTGGGCGGCTCCGGCGATCCCGAGCCCAAGCTGGTCAACGAGCTGATCCGCGACGGGCTGCGCGCGCGCCTCGACAGCGAGAGCATCCTGACCGGCCAGCTCTACGTGAACCTCGACCTGTTTCCGGAGACGCCGATCGTGCTCGTCCACCCCAATGGCTTTCCCGAGGTGCCGACGATTCCGACGCGGCTCGAGGAGGCGACCAAGGCGCTCTCGGGCCTGCTGGCGCAGCTCAAGGACGCCGACATCGCCGGCGTCGCGCACTCGCTGGCGGCCACCGTCGACGGCATCGACCGGCTCATCAGCACGCCCAGCATCGCGCGCACGCTCGCCGAGCTGCCGTCGACGGTGGGCTCGGTGCGCAAGCTGGTCCAAGATCTCGACGTCAACACCGGCAAGGTCGGCGAAGGCCTGCAGTCGACGCTGGCCGCGCGCGGGCCGCTGCTCAGCGAGCTGCAGCGGGCGATCGTCGACGTGCAGCACGCCGCCGAGGCGGTGCGCGCGCTGGCGGAGTTCCTGCAGCGCAACCCCAACGCGATCATCGTGGGAAAGAAGCGGCCATGAAGCCGCACGCGCTCCGCTTGGTCGTGCTCTGCGCGCTGGCGCTGCGGCTCCTGCCCGGCTGCTCCTTCTTGAAGGCGCGCTCCGATCCGACCCGCTATTACGTGCTCACGAGCGCCGAGCCCAAAGTGCCGGCGACGGCGATTCCGGTGGTCATCGGCGTCGAGCACCTCGAGCTGCCGGAATACCTCTTGCGCGCCGAGCTGGTGACGCGCACGGCGTCGAACCAGCTGGCGATCGCCGAGTACGATCGCTGGGGCGAGCCGCTCAAGGACGGCTTTGCGCGCACGCTGCGGCGCGACCTCGAGAATCAGCTGGGCGCCGGGCACGTCGTCGCGGCGCCGTTCGATCCGACGAACCGCCCGCCGCTCACGGTCGACCTCGAGGTGCGACGGTTCGAGCGCGTCGGCAACGCGGACGCGGAGCTCGAGGCGCGCTGGACGATCCGCGACGGCAAGAGCGGCGCGACGTTGGTGACGCGCGACTCGCGCCAGCGCGTCCCGCTCGCGGGAACGGACGCGACGGCGACGGTGGTGGCGCTGTCGCGCGCGCTGGCCGCGTTCGCCGACGAGATCGGCGCGGCGGTGATCGAGCAGACGAAGCGGCCGTAAAAAAGCCCGTCACGTCGCCAGTCGGTCAGCGCGCGATCTTGTTCTTGGCCAAAAAAGCTTCGATGCGGCTCGCAATCTCCTCGCCATGCGTCTCCAGCGCGAAGTGCCCGGTGTCGAGCAGGTGCGTCTCGACGTTCTTCAGATCGCGCTGATACGGCGCCGCGCCTTCGGGCGGGAAGATGAAGTCGTTCTTGCCCCACGTGATCAGCGTCGGTGGCTGCCGTTGCCGGAAGAAGGCCTGGAACTCCGGGTAGAGCGGGACGTTCGTGCGGTAGTCGAAGAAGAGGTCCATCTGGATCTCGCGATTACCGGGACGATCGAGGCCGATCTGATCGAGCATCCACGTCGTCGGATCGAGCAGCGTCTTGTCGCTCACGCCGTTCTCGTATTGCCAGCGGGTCGATTTCGCATCGACGAGGACGTGCAGCGCCGCGCGATTCTCGATGGTCGCCTCCTTCCAGTATTTCTTGATCGGATCCCAGAACTCGCGCAGGCCCTCTTCGTAGGCGTTGCCGTTCTGCACGATGAGCGCCTGCACGCGCTCGGGACGCCGCAGCGCCAACCGATAGCCAACCGGCGCACCGTAGTCCATCAAGTAGAGCGAATATTTGTGCAGCTCGATGCGCTCGGTGAGCTGCTCGACGAGCTTGGCGTAACGCTCGAACGTGTACGGAAAGTTCGCGTGGTCGGGCATGCTGCTCTGCCCGAACCCGGGATAATCGGGCGCGACGACGCGAAAGGCGCCCGCCAGTCGCGGAATCAAGTTGCGAAACATGTTCGACGAGGTCGGAAAGCCGTGCAGCAGCAAGAGGCCGGGCGCGTTTGGCGGACCGGCGTCGCGATAGAAGATGTCGAGGTCATCGATGCGTGCCGTCTTGTAACGAACCGGGTAGCGCTTGTTGTCCGAGCGGTCGCTGGCCATGTCGTCCTCCCCACGGTCGTGACCGACCGTCGCAATTGCGGCGGCGTCCACGGCCTGTGATCTCGACGTTAGGTCGCTCGGCAGTGCGCGAAATCCCCGCGCGACGATTCACGCCGCGCGACCGCGCCCGACAGCCGAGCGTTCGACGGAACAGCGGCGCGGCGAACGCGGCGGCCTCGCGCCCGCGCGCGCCGGCGCCGGCCACAGGCGATAACCGACCGATTAACCAACCGAATTTCGATTATTGCTACACCTCGCGTGATCCTGGCTCCTCTCTGTGCCCAACGGGAGGGGCGCGCATGTTCGGAAAAGAGCGAAGGCTGTTCTCGAGCGCATTCATGGCTGCCGCGGCGACGGTCGTGCTGGCCGGCTGCACGACGAGCCGCGACTCGGCGGCCAGTCCGCCGGACCTCGGCCAAGCGCGCGCCGGGCGCGCATCCGATCTCGGCGGCAGCGACGGCGCCGACCTCGGCGGCGGCCCGAGCGGCGGCGCGGATCTCGGCGGCGCCGACGCTCGCCGGCGCCGACCTCGCCGGCATGACGCCCGGCGGGCCCATCATCGACGGCGGCAGCGCCGGTCTCGACCCGAACGTCGCGCCCGGCGGCAACTTCGCGCTCGCCGGCTGGCAGCTGCAGCTGCCGAGCGGCACGACCGGCATGCCCGACATCATCCTCGGACCGCAGCTCGCCGGCGCTGGCGGCTTTACGAGCCTTTACTTTTATACCGACAAGAGCGACGGCGCGATGACCTTCATGGACCCCACGACCGGCGTCACGACGACCGGCTCGGCGCATCCGCGCAGCGAGCTGCGCGAAGTGACGGCCGGCTGGTCGACCGCGGGGACGAACATCGAGACGGTCACGCTGGCCGTCACGGAAGTGCCGGACCACGTCACCATCGGCCAGATCTTCCAGGCCGCGCCGGCGCCCAGTAAGCCCTTGTTGGAGCTCCAATACGTCAAGGGTGGGACGCTGCAAGTGCTGCTCGAAGACACCAACCAAGGCGGCACCTCGAAGCTTCATCCCGTCGGCAGCGTGGTCGACGGCGCGAAGCTCACCTATGCGCTGTCGCTCACGGGCACGACGATCGAGGTGACGATCAACGGCAAGGCGAGCAGCTTCAGCTTACCGTCGAGCTTCGTCGGCGAGTCGTTCTACTTCAAATGCGGCGACTACGATCAGACCGCAGTCGCCGGCACGCCGGGCACGACGCCGGGGACGGTCGTCAAGGTGTATGCGCTGGCGGTCGTCCACCAATGACCGGCGTCGGCTCAGGCGCGCGCAGGTACAGCATCGACGGACGGATGCGTAAGCCGGTGCGCGTGCCGAGGCCGGTCCGGCCGGCCAGGAGGTCGCCGGCGAATCGGTAGCGCGCGTAGACGCGGCCGTCGAACGAGAAGGCCGCGGCGCGCGTGTCGTCGAGGATGGCGCTGAAGCGGCCGCTGCCGAGCGCACGCACGAGGTCCTCGCGCAGGACGCGCTCGGTGGGTGCGTCGCTGGAGCGCAGGATGTCGGACACGGCCATGCCTTGCGCGTGGGTCGGCTTGCCGGCGAGCGTGGCCAGGTAGCCGTGGTTGGGCAGGTAGACCTCGCCGTCGATGCGGCGCAGGCGGGCGATGACGTCGTCGCCGGCGGCGACGTCGGCGGCCGTCATCAGCTGCGACTTGACGTCGTAGCGCAGGCGCCAGAGCTCGTGACCGATCACGACGAGGCCGACCAGCGCCAGCGCCGGTCGCCACAGCGCGCGCGTGTCGAGCGCCCGATCGAAGGCGCGGACGACGAGCCCCACGCCGAGCCCGAGGCCGAGCGCGAGACCGGCGAAGCCGGGCATGAGGACGTTGCTGGCCGCGCCCGAGTGCATCATCGACGACGTGGAGGCCGCGAGCGTCGCCACGAGCAGCACGAGCGCGAAGGCGCCCTGCCGGCGATCGCGGCCGAGCGGCGCCAGCACACCGACGAGCGCCACCGCGGCGAACGGCTGCGCCACCATCTCCTTCCAGATGACCTGCCAGCCGTCGAGCCACAGCCGATGATGGCCGGGCAGCGTGATCGTGTAATAGACGTACCAGCGGCCACTGCGCGCCAGAAAGTAGGCGCTGGCCAGCGCCACGACCGTGGCTGCGGCGGTCGCGACGATCGCCGCAGGCCGCCAGCCGCGCGCCCAGCACGCCCACAGCACGAGCGGCGCCGCCACCAGCAGCATCGTCTGCTTGGTCAGGCAGGCGAGGCCGAAGAGCGCGCCGGCGACGGCGAGGGCGCGCGGGGTCGTGTGCCAGCGCGAAAGCCACGCGCCGCCGAGGAGCAGCGCCAGCGCCAGCGAGTCGACGCGCGCGAGCTCGAACCAATAGCCCGAGAGCGGATAGGTCGCGGCGTAGAAGCCGGCGGCGGCGAGCCCGGCGGCGCGGCTGCCGCTCTCGCGCCGCACGAGCGCGTAGAGCAGCGCGAAGGTGGCCAGCGTCGACGCGAGCGAGACCAGCCGCAAGGGCTGGAGGCTCAGCCCCGTGAACAGCGAGGCGGCCGCGCTGACGTAATAATAGAACGGCGTATAGATATAGGGGACGAAGTCGATTCCGGGCGCGACGTAGATCGGCTTGCCGGCCAAGATGCGCGCCACGTGGTCGACGGCGCCGCCCTCCATCCATTCGATCTCGAATGGATAAGACAGACGATTGAGCGCGATATAGACATAAGCGAAAATGAATGCGAGAGCGGCCGCTGCCAATAGCCACGGCAAGGATCGCAGCGCGCGTGAAATGAGCCCGTTCAAGCGCGCTCATCATCGCAGGGAGCATGCGCAGGCCGCCATGGAAATAGTGTTCGGCTCGGCCGGCAGCGGCACCGACGAAGGCGCGAGCACGGCAAAGGAGTCGCCGCTGATGCCAGCGCGCTGCGCCACGTGAGCAACGAATGGTCTCGCAACGGATCAACCAGACGTGTCTTCGAGCACCGCGACGAGAACGGGTTGCTCCGAGGATGGTTGGAGCACCAGACGCGAGCGCTCCCCACGATACGACAGGTTGTCGCCGGCGCCCTCCTCGATGTCGCGACGCACGCGGCCGGCGCACGCGACGCGATCACCGGCTGCGACGATGAGCTCGCGACCCCATACGATGCGACTGAAAGCACTGTCGGCGACGCCATGCTCCCGCAGCAGTGCCTCGAGGCGCGGATGAAGGCGACGCGAGAAGCCCCCGATGCCGCGCGTGCTGCCGCGAATGTCAAATCGCGCGCCACCCTGTACTCGGGCAGCGGCCAGATCTATGGCGACGACGCCACTGGCGTCGCGGACACGAGCTTCCTGTCCATCCTCGATCCGAACGTTCCGAGCGAAAGGCGATTGCACATCGATCTCGACGCGCCAGTACGCGCAGGTGCGTCCGGTGAGCGGCGCGGTCAGCGCAGCCAGCGAGGTTTCGACGGCGCCCTCGATTCGAACGCCGCGATCGGGCGGAGCGTCCGCAATGCGCAAAAGTGGTAGGCGACGCAGCGCGCGCTGTGTCGCGGTCGGCCTGGCGAGAAACCCGACGAGCCCGAGAACTGCCGCGATGCAGCCGATGGTAGGAAGGATGGCCGGGTCCACGCATCGCGAAGGATACGTCAGATCTGTCTGTTGCCGACGAGCTTGGCGCCTTGACGGACCGCATTCGATGACGCGCATGCGGGTTCCTCGCGCCGCGGTCGGCCGCGGATCGTCACGGCGCCGGGCGGTCGCTGCGACGCACGATGACGAACTCGACGCGGCGGTTCTCCGACCAGCAGCGCGGACCATGCGCCTGGCAGACGGGCTTGGTCTCGCCGTAGCCGCGCGACTGCAGCCGCTCGGCCGCCACGCCCTTGCCGACGAGGTAGGCCTTGACCGCGGCCGCGCGGTCGTCGGTCAGCTGCAGGTTGTAGTCGTCGTCGCCGCGCTCGTCGGCGTGACCCTGGATCTCGATGAGCAGGAGCTGCGGGTTCACTTGCAGCGCCTCGGCCACCGCGTCCAGCGTCGAATACGAGATCGGCTTGATGACGGCCTTGGCGGTCTCGAAGAAGATCGGCTCCAGTAAGAGCAGCTTGCCGCCGCGCAGCCGCGTGATCGACTTGAGCGGGCAGCCGCGATTCTCCTTCGGGCCCCACGCGTGCGGGCACTCGTCGTCCTTGTCGAGGAGTCCGTCGCCGTCGCTGTCGAGATATGGGCAGCCCTGGTTCTCGACGGGACCGGCGACCTCGGGGCAGGCGTCGTCCTTGTCGATCACGCCGTCCTTGTCGCGATCGGGCCACGGGCAGCCGCGGTTTTCGGCCGGGCCGGGCACGTCGGGGCAGGCGTCGTCGCGATCGAGGATGCCGTCCTTGTCGCGATCGGACACGGGGCAGCCGTGGTTCTCGATGGGGCCGGGCTCGTTCGGGCAGCGATCGTCGCGGTCGAGGATGCCGTCCTTGTCGTTGTCGGGATCGGGGCAGCCGTCCTCGTCCTCGAACCCGTCGAAGTCCTCGGGATCGTCGGGACAGCGGTCGACGTCGTCTTTGATGCCGTCGCCGTCGCGATCGCCGATCGAGGGCTCGAAGATGAAGCCGATGAACAGCCGAAAGTCGGGCGAGCCGGTCATGCCGCCGGCGATCGACCGCGGCAAGAGGCCGGCGCCGCCGCCGATCTCGAAGTACGACTTGTCCGCCAGGTAGACCTTCGCCGCCACGAGCCCCTCGAGCGGGCTCGCCGCCGCCTGTCCGCCGAGCGCCCCATAGCCGTACACTTCACCGACGAGCGCGAACCGCTGCGGCACGATGGCGTAGGACAGGCCGAGCCCATACGTGAGCTGCGAGCCGAGCGCGCGCGTCGCTTGCGTGCCGCAGGCGCTCGACCCGGGCGCGGCGCCGAGCAGCGTCGACGGCTGACAGAACGCCGCGCCGCCGGCGACATCGGGGACGCCGCTGAGCGTCGCGCCCTGGTCGGTGTACGCGTGCGTCGCCGGCCGAATCAGCGCGCCGGCGTTGAGCGCCAGCTTGAAGCGCCGCCGGCGACCGAATTCTTTGTCGACGATGAGCTCCGGCCGCAGCGTCACCTGCCCTTCGCCGAGGAACTTCTTGGCGTCGCCCGAAGGCGCGTAGAGCGCGAAGCCGACGGCGAGCCCGAGCGGATACTTCGAGGTATCGAGCAAGCGCGCCTTGACGTGAAAGCCGATGTCGCCGACCGACTGTCCCGAGAAGGTGAGGCTGTCGTTCTGGTTCGGATCGGCGTCGGCGAATTTGGGCGAGCGCGTGCCGAGCATGATGTGCACCGGCAGCGAGACGCCGAGCTCGAGCCGCTTGAAGAGCCCGATGGCGAGCTGCAGCTGCGGCGTCAGGTAGTGCTCGACGTCGAGCTGCGCGCCCTGGCCGGCGAGGTGGAGCACGTCGTGCGCGTACGAGCCGACGAAGCCGAGCGAGAAGTCGAGGTGGCCGAGCAGCTGCGACGCGTTGACGGTCACATAGCCGTTGGAATCGACGGCGGGGCGAAACGTCTCCAGGCTGAACGCCGGCGCCCGCGCGTTCTGCGCGCGCGCCGGCGGCGACGAGAAGCAGACGACCACGAACGCGCACACCAGCGAGGCACGACGACGATCCATGCAACCAAAGACGGATCGGCGCGCCGCATCGTTTACACGCTGACGTTATTCGACGGAGTGTTCGAGCGCCTTGAGCGAGTCGTGCTCGACGTGGGTGTCGGGCTCGGGCGGCCGCGTCGCCGGCGTCCGCTGCGGCGGCGCGGCCGGGGCGGTGCCGCGGTCCGGCGCGCGCACGGCGGTGGGCGCGCGCGTCGGTCGGCCCGGCGCCGCGGCGTGCGACCCGGCCGGCTTCGCCGTTTGCGGCTGAGCCGGCTTCGTCGTTTGCGGCTTGGCGGGCTTGGTCATTTGCGACTGCGCCGGCTTCGGCATCTGCGACTGCGCCGGCTTCGGCATTTGCGACTGCGCCGGCTTCGGCATTTGCGGCGACGCCGGCGGCTGCGGCGGTTGCGCCGGCTCCGCCGAGTCGAGCGCGACCGGCACACCCGGGCCGCGCTCCGACAGCTCCACGCGCGCGCCCGCGTTGACGACGACCTCGCCGGCCGCGCCGCTCGACACCGCGACGCGGCCGCCGGTGACGGCGAGACGGCCGCGCCCCGCTTCGTCGACGGTGAGCTCGAAGGCGCAGCCGAGAATCGGTCACCACCGCGCGCGGCGTCGTGACCACGAAATGGCGCGGCGGCGCGTCGATGACGGCGGCGAGCGTGCCGTGCGCCAGCTCCAGCTCGTGCCGCGCGACGCCGGTCGCGACGATGCGCACGCGCGTCCCCGGCGCCAGCTCGACGTGACCGAGCTCGGCGACGGCCAGCCGCACGCGGCCGCGCTCGCTGTCGAGCCAAGCGCCGACGGGCAGCCGCGCCGCGCCGGTCAGCGGGCGGCCGTCGATGGTCGCGGCGCCGTCGCGCACCGTCGCGGCCCAGGTCGCGGCGCCCTGCCACCGCCACGGCTTGACAATCAAGAGCGCGACGAGCGCGGCCGCGATCGCCGACAGCCCGGCGGCGATCCAGATCGGGCGACGCGGCCGCCGCGCCGGCAACCGCGGCGGCGCGCCACGGTAGCCGAGCGACCCCAACAGGCCCTCGAGACGCTCGACCTCGGGATCCGGCTCGCCCCGCTTGTCGAAGAGATAGTCACTCACGACGCGGCCACCTTTCCGTCGATGCCGAGCTTATCGCGCAAGAGCTTCATCCCGCGGTGCAAGTTGATGCGCACCGAGCCCGGCTCGAGGCCGGTCACGGCCGCGATCTCGGGCCCGCTCATGCCTTCGCACAGGCGCATGACCAACGTCTCACGATATGCCTCGGGCAGGCTACGGATCGCGTCGAGCACGTGACGCACCTCGGCCACGTCGCTGGAGCTGGCGCTGCGCGCGTCGGGCCAGGCGTCTGGCAGCGGCAGCGCCTCGGTGTTGCGGCGCCGACGATGGCAGTCGACCGCGCGGTTGCGCGCGATGGCGCCCAGCCAGGCGCCGAACCCCGCCGGGTCGTCGAGCTGGGCCAGCTTCTTCCAGGCGACGAGGAACACCTCTTGGACTTGATCTTCGGCCTCCGCGGGCGGCAGACGCGCCAGCAGGATCGCGTGCACCATGCCTGCAAAGCGCGCGTGCAGCTCGGCGAACGCGCGCTGGTCGCCGGCGGCGGCGGCGCGGATCAGCTGCGGCAACAGATCGCTCACGTCACTCATAGGACGAACGAGCCACCCAAAGTGTTAGCACGCCGCTCACGACGGCGACGCCGTCACGGTCGCGTCAGTGCCGGTGTGGGCCGCGGTAGGTGCCGATCGTCAGTCGCCGCTCGTGAAGGCGTAGCCGACCATCGTCGCCAACGCGCCGGCGATGAACAGCGCGGGAAGCGTGCCGGTCCAGCCGACGAACGGCTTTCCGATGAAGGCGCCCGTGATGACGAAGACGACACCAATAGCGATCATGGCGGTCCACACCGTCCCGTGCGTCAAACGTGAGGATCCGATCATCAGCGCCCTCCGGTTCGTAAGAGGGCGTTATGCGAGAACCACGCCAGCGTTTTTGACGCGGGCGCCTGCGTCAACGCTGCCCGGCCGCACGCGACCATGAAATCTGCAGTGAGCGAGCGGGCGTTCGGAGAGCGATCGCGCGGCCGCTCGTAAAGCCGCGACGCCGCCGAACCGTCGAGGCAGCGTACCGGCGTCTCAGAGCTTGCGGATGAGCGCGCCGATGCGCTCGGCGTCCATCGGCGTCGCGGCGGTGTAAATCACCATGCTGAGGTTGGGTTGACCGTCGACGGCGAAGGCCGAGAAGTCCAGCGCGATCGCGCCCAGCTCGGGATGACGAATCTCTTTGGTGCCTTCGCCGTGCGTGCGCACGTCTTTGTCGTTCCACATCGCGGCGAGCTCGGGATGCGCGCCGCTCAGCTCCTCGACCAGCTGCTCGGCGCGCTTCGACGTGCCGGCGCGCGCGGAGTCGGCGCGCAACGTCGCGACCATGAAGCGCGCGACGCTCTCCCAGTTCGGACTCGCGCGGCGGCTCGGCTCGAACATGACGCGCAAGATATTCCGCTGGTCGGGCGGCATCCGCGCGTAGTCGCCGAAGACCGCCGTCGCCGCGCGATTCCAGGCGACGACGTCCCACGTCGACGTCTTCACGTAGGCCGGGCTCAGCGGCAGCGCGTCGAGAATCCGCTGCAGCCGCGGCGAGACGATCTCGTGCGCGTCGTAACGAACCTCCGGCGGTCGGCCCTGCGCCAATAAAAAGAGGTGCTCGCGCTCGGCGGCCGTCAACGTGAGCGCGCGCGCGATGCGCTCGAGCACGTCGGCCGAAGGCGCGCCGCCGCGCCCTTGTTCGAGCCACGTGTACCAAGTCGCGCTCACGTTGGCGCGCTGCGCGACCTCCTCGCGACGCAGGCCGGGCGTGCGCCGGCGCGCCGCCGAAAAGCCGAACGCCGACGGATCGAGCTTGCCGCGCCGATCGCGCAAATAGGCGCCCAGCTGATTGTTCTCCGCTTCGCTCATGTCAGCCTGTCACTCGCCATACCAGTATATCGTCACGGCTTCACGAAGCACGCCGCAAGCCCAATGCTCTAGCCCGAGGACATCGAGGAGGATTGGATCATGCGAGTTTTCGTCACTGGCGCCACAGGATTCATCGGATCGGCGATCGTTCGCGAGCTCATCGGCGCGGGCCATGAAGTGCTCGGCCTCGCGCGCTCGGAGGCCGGCGGCAAGGCGCTGGCCGCGGCCGGCGCGCACGTCCATCGCGGCAGCCTGGAGGATGTCGACAGCCTAAAGCGCGGAGCGGCGACGGCGGATGGCGTGATTCATTGCGCGTTCATTCACGACTTCTCCGACTTCGCGCGGAGCTGCGCGACCGACCAAGCGGCGATCGAGGCGATGGGCGCGACGCTGGCCGGCTCGAACAAGCCGCTCATCGCGACGTCGGGCGTCCTCGGCCTGGCGCACGGCCGTACCGGAACCGAAGCGGATTCGCCGAGCGATGCCTTGCCGCGCAGGTCGGAAGCGGCGGCGCTGGCGCTCGTGCCGCGCGGCGTGCGCGCGATGGTCATGCGGCTATCGCCGTCGGTGCACGGCGACGGCGACCACGGCTTCGTGCCGCAGCTGATCAAAGTCGCGCGCGAGAAAGGATTTGCGACGTACGTCGGTGACGGGAAAAATCGCTGGCCGGCCGTGCATCGGCTCGACACAGCGCGGCTCTATCGGCTGGCGCTCGAACAGGGCAGCGCCGGCGCGCGCTTCCACGGCGTCGATGACGAAGGCATTGCCGTCAAAGACATCGCCGCGGTCATCGGCAGACGCCTGGGTGTGCCCGCGCTCGCGAAATCGGCCGAGGAGGCGAGCGCGCTGCTCGGCTTCATCGGGATGGCGCTGGGCATGGACGCGCCGACGTCGAGCCAGCTGACGCGCGACAAGCTGGGCTGGAAGCCGACGCATGGCGGGCTGATCCGCGATCTCGAAGAGGGGCGCTACTTCGACGAGGTCGCGCGCTCATGAAGGTCGTGGTCATCGGCGCAACCGGGACGATCGGCAAAGCCGTGGCGGACGCGCTCGCGACGCGCCACGAGGTGATTCGCGCGGCGCGCCGAGGCGACGTGCGCGTCGACATCGAGGATCAGACGTCGCTGGCGGCGCTGTTCGACACGGTCGGAGACCTCGACGCCGTCGTCGCCTGCGCCGGCGAAGTGGGCGGGCTCTTCAGTCCGCTCGATGACCTCAGCGAGGCGCAGCTGCAGCGCGCGCTGCGCTTCATGACGAACGCCTTTCATGTCGTCCGCACGAGCGCGCGCCGCGTGCGCGATGGCGGCTCGATCACCGTGACGACGGGCCAGCTGGCGACCCAACCGCAGCCGGGCACCGCGGCGCTGACGATGGCCGGCGCCGGCACCGAAGGCTTCGTGCGCGCGGCGGCGCTGGAGATGCCGCGCGGCGTGCGCCTCAACAGCGTCTCGCCGGGCTGGATCAAAGAGACGATGGAGAAGATGGGAATGAACAGCGCGATCGGAATGCCGGCGAAGAAGCTGGCCGAGTATTACGTGCGCGCCGTCGAAGGCACGATGAACGGCACCATCATCGACCCAACGTCGTCGTGAGGCGCGTCGGCTGGTACCTCGCCACAGTGACTTTGATGGGTCCCCGGCGAGGGTTCGGCGTTCAGGGCGAGGCGCGACGACGAAGGAATACTGTCTGTATTTCGAGGAGGAGCAACGAAGCCATGGACGTCGATGACCGGCGCGGACCGGTCGAAATCACCGTGGTGAGGTACTAGAAGCTGCAGCACAAGATGCGGTGCGGATCGCCGGTCGTCGTCACGGTGCTGACGCCGAAGATGACTTTGCCGGCGCTGCACTGGCCCTTGTAGGCGCCGGGATCCCAGTCGCCGTAAGCGCTGTCGCCGCGATCGTCTTGGGTGACGAGGTGCGTCTCGCAGTTGCTCGTCCCGCCGTTGGCCAGGCCGGCCGACGCGCAGCTCAGCCCGTGCAGCTTCTTGGTCGACGGATTCATGCTGATGCCCGACACGTATTCGTTCGTGCCGCATTCACTCTTGTAGTAGCCCACGTCCCAATCGCCGGCGCGCGCGAAGCGTCGATGATCGCCGTTCGACACGTCGGTGACCGTGGTGCGGCCTTCACCCGTGAAGATCCCATTGGGCGCGCACAAGACAGCGTCTGCCATAGACAAGTCGGTGCGCTGGCTCAAGCCGGTCGCCACGGAGCCGCCGCCGCAATCGGCCTTCCAATAGCCGAAGTCCCAGTCGGAGATCGCGTTGTCGTCGTAGCCACCTTCGAACGCGTGCGCCGGCTCGACGGTCTTCGCCGGTAAGCCGTAGCTCGCGGAGATGTCCGTCGGTCCCCAATTCGCGCCCGCAGTCCAGGTGACGTCGGGATAATAGAAGCCGCCGGTGACTTGCGCGGACGAGCGCCACTCGGCCCACTGCGTGCGACTGGCGGTATTGCTCTCCTGGCCGGGGACGACGTGAAAGCCATTGCCATAGGCCGCGTCCCATTGCGCCGGATCGTTGCCGGCGCCGCCGTCATAACACTGTAGATAGACGACATCACAACCGGTGCCGAGATTGTTCTTCAATTGCACCCAAAACGATTGATTCATATAAGGCGCCTGCGTCAGCTTCAGCTCCAAGCCATTGAGCATTTGCCCGAACGCCGTCGAGGACGAGAGGTCGTAAGTCTGCTCGTCATCGTCATTGATGGCGTCGATTCCGGGGACGGCGTTCTTGAGGGCTTGGAAGTTCCGATAGAGGATGCTGCCGGCGCCGGTCCCTTGCGCGCCGACCAATGCACGAATGTTGTCGTAGCTCTGATCGCCCCAACCGCCGACGGTTACCTCATAGCGATAGACGGTCGTCGGCGGCGACTTCAGCGCTTCGATGTTCGCGCGCCAATTGGCGTCGCCCAGATAGACGCCGTTGCTCACGAGCGTCGAGCCGCCGGCGGTGATGTCGCCGTTGGGCTGTACGCTGGCGGCAAACAAGAAGAGCGTGTTCCAGCCCGAGGTCTTCAGACTGGCGACCGAAGAGGCGCCGCTGAAGCGATAGAAGTCGTTGCCGTCTGCGCCGTAGACGGCGGTGAACGCGGTGAAGCTCGAGGTCAACGCCGATCCCGTCGCGCTGCGGTCATCGCCGACTTGACCGCCGACGCACGACGAGGTCAGCGCCGCCACGCACAGCGAGACGACGATCGAGCAGGCTCGCAGTGACCGATGATCGTCCATCACGACGGGGCGCCGAGCTCGCATGCGCGACCGTGCTGCAGGCGGCGCGCCAAGCGCGACGATGCGGCCGCAGCGACGGTAAGCCCCGTCGGCCGAGCCCGCGGCGCGACCGCAATTCGTCTCGGCCAGGATACGAATCGGGGCGCCCACCCCCGCGCGACCCGCCTGGCGCTCGGCGATCGTCGACATCGCGGCGAAACGGATCCTGTGGCAAACGGCCGAGCCGCCGGGCGCCATCGGCCGCGAGCCCCATCGGCGCATTGCCATCACCGCACCGGCGCGACCCGCCGTCGCGCCTTTAGTGCCCTTTAGTGCCCGCCGCCGCCCGACAGCGTGTGCCGCGGCTTCTCAAGGAGCAGCGTCACCAGCAGCGCCAGCAAGAGCCCGATGCCGAGCAAGTAGAACGTGTCGCTGAACGCCACGACGTTCGCCTGCTGCCGCACGCGCGTCGCGATGGCCACGACCGCCTTGTGCCCGGCGGTCGCCGAATCGGCCACGCCGTGCGCCATGAAATACTGCGTCAGCTGCTCGATGCGCTGCCGCGTCGCGTCCTGCAGGATCGAGATGCGGCTCACGAGCACGTTCGAGTGGAACTGCTCACGCTTGATCTGAAACGTCTGCAGCGACGCAATCGCGATCGCGCCGCCGAGATTGCGCATCATGTTGAACAGCGCCGACGCCGAGCCGGCATTTTCGGGCTCGATGTCGGCCGTCGCCAACGCCGACAGCGGCGTGAACGCCAGCGCCTGACCGATCGCGCGCACGAGGTTGGGCAGCAATAGCTCGCTGGCGCCCGAATCGCTGGTCAAGTGCACGTTCATGAAGTTCGAGGCCGCGAAGAGCAGAAAGCCGACGGCGATGACCCGCCGCGGATCGAACCGCTTCATCAGCCTCGGCACGAGCGGAATCAAGAACAGCTGCGGAATGCCGGTCCAAGCGAGCACGAAGCCGATCTGCTCGGAGTTGTAGCCCTGAATGCGCGACATATAGAGCGGCAGGATGAAGACGGAGCCATAGAGCGCGACGCCGAGCAGCAAGTTGGCGAACATGCCGAAGCCGAAGTTGCGCCGCTTCAGGAGCCGCAAATTGAGCAGCGGCCGCGCGCGACCGTCAGCTCGATCATAGAAGAAGGCGGCCAGCGATACGGCGGCGACGACCGACAAGCCGCACGATGAAGGGCGAGCCGAACCAGTCGTCCTTGTTGCCCTCTTCCAGCACCGTCTGCAGGCCGCCAGGCCGATCGCCATGGTGACGATGCCGGGCCAGTCGCCCTGCCGCAGCAGGCCGAGCTGCATCGGCGTCCGCTCAAGCGAGAACCACAGCATCGCCACCATCAAGATGCCGGGGACGATGTTGACGTAGAAGATGTACTGCCAGCCGCAGTTCTCCGTCAGATAGCCGCCGATGGTCGGCCCGATCGCGGGCGCGAACGTCGCCGAGAGGGCGAACAGCGCGAGGCCGACCGGCTGCTTCGCTTTCGGCAGCATCGTGATGATGATGGTGAACGCCAGCGGGATCAGCACGCCGCCCGAGAATCCCTGGAGCGCGCGCAGCACGATCATCTGCTCGAGGTTGTGCGCACAGCGCGCAGGCGACCGAGAAGAGCGAGGAACAGGCCGGCGTTGACCAGCAGATAGCGGCGCACCGAGAAGACCCTGCGCCAGCCAGCCGGTCAGCGGGATGACGACGATCTCGGCGACGAGATAGGAGGTCGAGATCCAGCCGCCGTCGTCGATGCCGGCGCCGATGGCGCCGCGGATGTCGGCCAAGCGAGGCGTTGACGATCTGGATGTTCAGGATGGCCATGAACGCGCCGAGCGTGGAGCCGATGACCGCGAGCCACGTCTTCCAGTCGGTGCCGCGCGCGTCGTTGGCGGCCGCGGCCTGCGCGCCCTGACCGCTCACGGCCGCACGCGGCTCGGCGGGAGGCTGAGGCTCGACACGCGTTCGCTCGCCCTCGGCTCGGCGCGCGCGCCGCGCGTGTCGATGGTCGGCTCGACCGACATGCCCGCGCGCAACAGCTCGCTCAAGTCGGAGTCGCTCGAGCACGATCTTGACCGGAATGCGCTGCACGATCTTCGTGAAGTTGCCGGTGGCGTTGTCGGGCGGCAGCAGCGAGAACTCGAGACCGCTGGCCGGCGACACGCTGTCCACGTGGCCATGCAGCGTGCGCCCGGGGAACGTGTCGATCTCGATCTCGACCGGCTGTCCGGCGCGCACGTCGGTGAGCTGCGTCTCCTTGAAGTTGGCGACCACGTAAGCGCCCTCGAGCGGCACCAGCGCCATGAGCTGCGTGCCGGCGTTGACGTACTGGCCGACGCGCAGCGTGCGCGCGCCCACCGCGCCGTCGAGCGGCGCCGTAATCCTCGTGTACGAGAGGTTGATCTCCGCCTGCTGCTCGGCGGCGCGGCTGCTCTCCAGCTGCGCCAACGCGTGGCTGCGCTGCGTCCGCAAGACGAGCGTCCGTGCGCGCGACGACACCACCGCCGCCTGATCGCGACGCAGCTGCGCCGCCGTCTGATCGCGCGTCGCCTCGGTCTTTTGCGCCAGCTGCACCGTGCTGGCGTGCGCCTCGACGAGCTGCCGATAGCGCGCGGCATCGGTCTCGGCAAACGTGTGCGTGGCCTGCGTCGCCGCCGCCGTCGCCTGCGCCTCGCCGATGACCGACTGCTGCATGGCCAGCTCCGCGTCGAGGTTGCTCACCGCCGCTTCGGCGGCCGCCACGCTCGCCTTGGCCTGCGTCAGCGTCACGCGAAAATCGCGATCGTCGATGCGCGCCAGCAGCTGACCGGCTTTGACGCGCTCGTTGTCGCGCACCAGCACTTCGCCGATGTAGCCCGACACCTTGGGCGCGATGATGGTGTAGTCCGCGCGCACGTAGGCGTCGTCGGTCGAGTGCATGAAGCGCCCGGTGGTCCAATAGTCGTAACCAAAGTGCGCGCTCGCCACGACCAGCAGCGTCGCCAGCGTCGCCAACGTCGCGCGCTTGCCCCAGCCGCGCCGCGCCGGCAGCGGCTTGGTGGTCGGCCGCTCGGTCGCCGCGCGCTGTTCGTCTTCCAATGCCAAGGGTTCGATCCCCGAAACTGTGGTGGACATGGCCGTCTCCTCGCGAGCCCGAGCTGTCTCCGGGCTGCCCACAAGATGCGCGGCCTGGTGCCCGCCGATAAGGCGCGTAAGCTGAGATGGACTATCAAGCAGGAGCGGATAATCCGCATGGCGCTCGATCGATTGACCAGCATCAACGTGTTCGTGCAGGTGGCCCAAAGCGGCGGCTTCTCGGCGGCGGCGCGCCGGCTCGGCATGTCGGCGACGATGGTCAGCAATCACGTGCAGGCGCTGGAAGATCGACTCGGCGTGCGGCTGCTGCAGCGCACGACGCGCCGCACCAGCCTCACCGACATCGGCCAGGCCTACCTCGACCGAGCGCGCGCCATCCTCGACGAGCTGGACGAGGCCGATCGCTTCGCCGGCGCGCTGCACGCCACGCCGCGCGGCCAGCTCAGGATTTACACCAACGGCATCCTCGTGCCGTTTCTGGGCCCAGTCGTCAGCGACTACGTGGCGCGTCATCCGGAGGTGTCGATCGACCTGCGCATGGGCGAGCCGATGGTCGATCTCGTCGAAGAGGGCTTCGACATCGCCGTGCGCGCGACGCCGGCGCCGGAGGGATCGCCCTTCATCGCGCGCCGGCTGACGCCATTTCGCCATGTCCCCTGCTGCTCGCCCGGCTTCCTGCAAACGCACGGCGCGCCCAAGCGACCCAGCGATCTAGCGCGTTATAACTGTATTCGTTATCTTTATTATGCGTTCGGCGATGAATGGCGTTTCGAGAATCAGAATCACAAGCTGCTCAAGGTGAAGATCGGCGGCAACATCGTCACCAACAGCAGCCTCATGATTCGCACGCTCGCCCTCGCCGGCCACGGCATCGTCTTGGTGCCGAGCTTCCTCGTCGCCGACGACATCAAGGCCGGTCGACTGATCCGGCTGTTGCCGCAATATCGTCCGCCCGAGCTGGCCATCCTCGCCATCTATCCCAACCGACAGCACCTCTCGAGCAAGACGCGCCTGTTCATCGACCTCTTGGCCGACCGCTTCGATCGGGTCGGCGCCTGGATGACCGCCGCCGACACGCCGCCCGCCGGCAGCGCGTAAGGCGCCGAGCCGAGCGCGTGACGACGACCGCGACCCGCGCGAAATACCTGCGTCCGCCGGATGGCCGAGTTCAGCCGCGCGCCTAAGCTGAGGGCGATCGTCAGAGCCGGGGTCAGTCCGCGGACGGAGACGACAGGAGGTTTTTGCGATGGCGAAGGTACTGTTCATAGTGAGCGGAGCCACCTATTGGGTGTTGAAGGACGGCACGAGGTACGCGACCGGCTACTGGGCCGAGGAGTTCGCGAACCCATACAAGATCCTCACCGACGCCGGCCACGAGGTCGTGGTCGGGACGCCCAACGGCGCGATCCCGAACGTCGACATGATGAGCCTGCGTCCCGAGATGGTGGGCGGGATACAGGAAGCGCTCGACCTCGAGGCCATCATTCGCTCGGCGGAGGCGATGCGGCGGCCGCTCGCGCTGGCCAACGTCCGCCTCGAGGATTACGACGCGGTCTACGTGCCCGGCGGTCACGGCCCGATGTCGGACCTGGCCTTCGACGCCGACGTCGGACGGCTGCTGACCGCCCAGCTCCT
This sequence comes from uncultured delta proteobacterium, assembly GCA_963785725.1. Classification (GTDB taxonomy): domain Bacteria; phylum Myxococcota_A; class Polyangia; order Palsa-1104; family Palsa-1104; genus JAQBQH01. The sequence goes on from CAWAWS010000022.1 coordinate 36,340, forward strand.
CTCGGGCAACCCGCTGTTCATCGTCTGTCACGGGCCGGCCGCGATGCTGGCCACCCGAATCCACGGCGTGTCGCCCTTCAAGGGCTACCGCGTCACCGGCTTCACGAACAAAGAGGAGGAGGCGGTCGGGCTCGCGCCGCGAGTGACGTGGCTGCTCGAGACCGACCTCAAGGAAAAGGTCGGCGTCAACTTCAGCAGCGGCGAGATCTGGCAGCCCTACATGGTCGAGGACCGCAACCTCGTCACCGGGCAAAATCCGCACTCGGCCGCGGTCCTCGGCAAGCGGCTGCTCGAGGTCCTGAGTGAGCGCGCCGCGCGCAAACCGGCCCGCGGCGCCGGCCCGTCGGCGTCGGCGCGGCCGAATCACCGCGCGTAGGCAAAGAGCGAGCGTTCACGCCGTCGTTGCTCCGCCTTGCCACCGGGCGACGGAGTGACGGCCGCGCCCGCACGGCAAGCTCACAACGTAGCGACGGTGCGCTGCGATACGTCCGGGGAACGTGAGACTCGAACGGCGCCAAGCGCGCGTCACCCGCCAGTTTACAGCCGTGGTCGTGAGTCACCTCACACGCCTGGGCTTCGATAGCGAAATCAGGCAGATGGACCGCTGTCTCCTTGGTGCGACATTTGCGATCGTCGGCTCCCATGTTCGCACCCACGCGCACTTCGATGGCGCTCCGATCCTTCTTCGCGCTCAGCCTCACGCTGGCGGGCTGCGGTGGAGCCGGTAGCGGAAACTCGGGCAACGGCGGCGGCGCCGGCGGTGGCAGCGGCGGCGGCAGCAGCGCCGCGGGCGGCAGCAGCGCCGGCGGCGGCGACAGCAGCGCCGGTGGTGGCGGCAGCGCCGGCGGTGGCGGCAGCGCCGGCGGCGGCACCAGCAGCGCCGGTGGCGGCGGCAGCGCCGGCGGCGGCGGCACCACGACGGGCGGCCTCTTCGGCAACTGCACCAAGGCCGGCGGCTGTGTCGCCGACTGCTCGCCACCCGCCAACGATCCCATCAAGACGGGCAACAAGGACTTCGACCTCTATGACGGCTGCATCCTCGCCGCCGCCCAGCAGGCCGGACTGACCGAGACCTGGATGGCGCAGCTGCTCAAGGCGCAGGCGATGAACGAGAGCGGCATCACGCCGTCGATCACCACCGACGACAACACCTGCGGCGGTCAGAACTGCGGGCCGTGGGCGATCAGCGCCGGCGCGTCGTCGGGCGACGATCCGCCGGGACCGTGCGGCTCGTCGGCGAAGGATCCGATCACCGGATCGGTCGACTACTCGCACAGCTACGGCATCTTCCAGTCGACGCCGGCGTGCGAGGGCACGTTCCTGACGCCGACGCTGCCGGCGGGCGTCACCTGCACGGCCACGGGCACCGTCGACAACATTCCGTTCGCGACCGGGACCAACCGCTTCTACTGCGAGAGCGCGACGTCGATCGGCGTGACCGACTTGGAAGGCAAGCAGGTCAAAGGCTACATCAACGCCTGGCAGGACACGACGAGCCCGCTCTATGCGACCTCCGTCTTCAACCCGGCGTACCAGATTTACCTCTACATAAGCTACACGTGGAAATACAACTTCATCGCCGCCAACGCCAAGGCCACGGGCTGCTCGACTTACCAGCAGTGGTATCTGTCGCTCGCGTTCTGGCTGACGGGAGACGCGACGACGTCGTGCACGCTGACGGGCCCCGGCTTGCAGTACGCCAACGACGCGCTCGCCAACTACAAGACGCTCTACGGCACCGCCTGGCCTTATCCCGCGCCCTAACGAACGAGCTCGCTCGTTAGCTGCGGCGGCTTCGCACGTCTCACGGTCAGCGCTCACGACACGTCATTTCACAGCTGATAGAGCTTGCCGTCTTCCACTTCGTATTTGCCGTCGCGCGGGATCCTCACTTCACGTCCATTGATGCGCACGACGTCGCCCCGGCGCATGCGACCGAGGTACTTCGGCTTCGGCTTGGCGACGCGATAGCCGCTGCCCGGCCGCGGATTGCGCGGCGGCGGATCGTCGAGGCTGAGGTTGGCCAGCCCCGTCGTGATGCGCGGCAGCGAGCCGCGCGCCGGCGGCGCGTAGCTGACGCGCGACGACGGCGGCGGACGGCTCGCGTAGTTGGTCTCGTAATAGGTCGCGCCGTCGATGTCGATCGTGCGACCGACGCCCGAGCCGACCTGCGGGTCGTAAATCTCCGCCGGTCGGCCGCCGCCGCCGGCGGCGTTGACCGCGTGACCGAAGCCATTGTAATCGAGCGCCACGACGCCCTGCGAATAGGGACGCGCCTCGATGTAGCTCGCCAGATGCTGCGACGCCGAGCCGCTGTTGTCGCTGCTGAAATAGCGCGGCGGCGGCGCATACGGTCCGCGATAGCGATCGAGATCGGGCCCTTGCGACACGGTATAGGGCGAAGGATCCATGCGGCCGTACGGATTCGGTCGGGCGATGGTCGGATTGCCCGTGCGCAGCGTGTAGTCGGCGCCGACCGCGCAGTTGAAGCAGTTGCTGTTGTCGCCCGACGGATTGTTGCTGTAGCTGGGACCGGTCAGGTTGCCGTCCTCGTCGTCGCCGCAGGACGCGCAGTGGTAGTCGTTGCCGTGCGGACAGGTGTTGTGCGCCCAAAACGAATGCTGGCCCACGAAGTAAGTGTGGTAGTCGGCCACTTCGAAGTTGTAGACGGTCACGTCTCCGGGCGCCGACGCCACGCCGCGGACGCGCACGTCATGACCGCCGGCGTCGACGAGCGAGTCCTGGCCCGGTGTGAGCTGCTCGGCCGGAAGCCAGCCGCGCTCTTTGGAGAACAGCAGATGCGTCGGCGTCACCTCAATCGTCTCGGCGTCGCCGGCCTCGCCGAGGTCGAGCGTGACGAGCGCCGGCGCGCGATGCTGGAAGGCGCGCGCCACCGGCTTCCAGTCGAGCGCGTCGCCGTTCTGGTCGCGCGCCAGCACCAGCATCCCGGCCGTGATCGTCTCAATCGGACGCAGCCCTTCTGCGGTTTGCACCAGCGTGCCGGCGACGAAGCAGTTGCCCGAGCCCATCATGCAGGCGCCGCCGACGCAGGCGTCGGGCTCCTTCGCGTCATTGGCGGCGACGGCGCCGCCGCCCGCCCCGCCGCTGCCCGAGTCGTCGCTGCACGCGTCCGCGCCGTCGCTGCTGCCGGAGCCGAACGACAGCTTGTGCGCCGCGCCGTCCATCCGACACTTGATGTGCGTGCCCCAGCGACGCCAAACACCGATGCAGGCCACGCACATGATGAGCGCGACCACGATGTACTCGGCGGCCGCGATCCCGCGGCTGCGACGAGGTCTGTTGCCCGTTGCCGAAGTCGTCATGACGGTCGGCCTTACAACACGTGTGCCACCCGCCTACACGCAGAATCACAAGGGTTCGACTGTGGTTACCAGCCTCAGTGGGCCCATGCTAGCGGCCCTTGCGCGCTCGGCCCGATCTCCTTGCGGCGCTCGGCGACGCGCACGCCAGCCGCCCGTCGCGACCGTCGAAGCGCGCGTGTCGGCCGCCGATCGCGCTCGGCCGCGACCGCTCGGCGAGCCCAGCAAGATGGGGCGCAGACTTCCCAGCTGTTTCGTGGCCGAGACGAGCCAGCGAGCCTCCGTCTCGATTCGATGCCGACGTTAGCGCCGCGTGCCGGCCACTGGTGACCCGGCTCATTGTTGCTGCACGCGCCGCCGCGTTACCTTTTCGCAATGAGCGAGCAAGGGAAGCGCATGCACTTGGGCCCTGTGCTCTGGCTGGCGCTGCTGCTCGGCGGTTGCGGTGGCGCTGCCCATCACGGCGCTGACGGCGGCGGCGCGCCCGATCTGGCGACCGCGGCGACCGTCGACTTGGGCCCGATCGCGGCCGACCTGACCGTCGCCGCCGCGCCCGACTTGGCCGTGGCCTGCAGCGATCTGACGCTCGCCGGCGCGCCGATGGTGACGCTGCCCTATCTGGCGAGCGACGTGCCGGCCTTCAGCGGCGGCGCCATCGTCGACGGCAGCTATGTCTTGTCGAGCGGCGGCGTCTACACCGGCGCCGGCGGCATGACGGGCACGTTTCCCGGCACCTTTCGCGTGCGCTATCGCTTCGCCGGCAGCCACGTCGACCTCTTCGCCGAGACGCCGGGCGGCACGACCAACGACGCGGCGACGTTCGCCCTCGACGACAACGGCCTCACGATCACGCCCAGCTGCCCCGATGACGCGCAGCCGATCAGCACGCTCTACACGGCGACGACGAGCAGCATCACGCTCGGCATGGTCGGCGGCACCACGGGCACGGCGCTCGTGCTCACCAAAGAATAGCGGCGCTCGACGGCGAAGGCCGATGGCGCGCGCGACCGCCGGCTCGGCAGCCCTCGCTTTTCCGCGCCGGGTTCGCGACACTCCGAGCGTCACATGACCGAGCTCTCCGTCGCCGTCGTCTCGATCGTGCCCACCTCGCGCCGCCGTTTCTTCTGGGCCGCGTGGTGGACGGGCGCGCCCACGCACACGCCGTTCCGCAAGCCCGATGCGTCCAGCGGCGGCGCGAGCACGTACGACGACGCGCTGGCAGCGGCCGAGAAGGCCGCGCAACGAACATTGAAGGTCGTCGACTCCCGCTGGGCCCAAGCCTGGAGCCGCGTGGTGCGCGAGCTGCCGCCGTGGACTTCGCGGCAAGGCGCGCAGCCGCGCCCGCGCAAGACGACGTCGCGGGCCGAGCCGCCCTCTTTGTGGACGATCCTCGGCGTCACCAGCCATGCCTCGGCTGAAGAGCTGAAGGCCGCCTATCGCAAGCGCGCGCTCGAGACGCACCCCGATCACGGCGGCGACCCGGAGCAGTTTCGCGCGCTCAAAGCCGCTTACGACAAGGCGCGCGCGAAGCGGCGGTGACGCAGCCTCGAGGCACTTCTCGGTGGCAGCGCCGCCGGCGTGCGCAGCCAAGCGAGCCTTCAGCGAAGCTCGACATTCGGGCGCGCATGAGTGCCATTCACGTTCGGCGCCGATCGGAATCGAAGTTTCCTGTGGGTAAAACCGTGAGGATTTAGCGGTTTTCCTTTCGCTACTCCCGCGAAGCTAGAGTGTCGCCAGCATTGAGCACGCGTTTCAACTTCGCTACCGTCCGCTCACATGCGCGTCGACTCGCTTCGTCAGGCCGCTCTTTTCACAGTCGCACTCACCTTCACCGCGTGCGGTAATCCGCCGCCGCCGCGCTCCGCCGATCCGCGCGACCTGGCGACCGCGCCCGCCGACGGCGGCGAGCCCGACGCCAGCACGCCGGCGGACCTCGCGATCCCGGCGGACCTCGGCACGTCGCTCGATTTGGCGGCGCGCGACTTGGGCCCGACCGACGCCGCCGTCGCTCACGACCTCGCGACGCCGCCCGACCTCGCGACGCCGCGCGACTTCACGCTGCCGCCCGACCTGACAGCGCCGCCCGACCTCACGCCGCCGCCCGATCTGGCGGGACCGCCCGACATGACGCCGCCTTCGGGCTACTCCTCGAGCAACCCGATCCAGGTCCCGCTCGGCTCGATCTTCACCGTCGACACCGTCGCCAACAGCGCCACCAACGGGCAGAGCTATCCGCCGCTGGTGTCGATGGACGGCTCGGGCTACGACTTTCTCACCGAGAGCGTCGCCGAGGCCAACTTCGACGACGGTGCCGGGCTGCCGTCCGACGGCTATTTCCCGTCCGACGCCAACCACCCGAACGCGCAGCTCGCGTTCAACGACAGCGGCACCGGGCCGAACAGCGTCATCCTCAACGCCCCGCCCAGCCCGGTGCTCAGCGTGACCTTCCCGCTCACGGCCACGCCGCTCGGCGCCTTGCAGCTCTATTTGACGTCGACCGAGGGCCAGTCGAGCGTCACGGTCACGCTCAATTACAGCGACGGCAGCAGCACCCCGGCCAGCTTCACCGTGCCCGACTGGTTCAATTCGTCGCAGGCGGTGTCGCCAGTCTTCGTCGTGCAGTCCGGGCTGAGCCGGTTCAGCATGCTGGGCGGCGACGACTTCCGCGAGGGCGCTGCGCTCTACGGCGCGTCGGTAGTGGTCAATTCCGCCAAGGCGCTCGCGAGCGTCACCGTCGGCACGACGTCGTCGGGCGGTCGCCTCGTCCTCTACGGCGCGACCGCATACTGAGCGCGGTAACGACGTGTACGCTCATAAGACCTCCTTGAGGGACGCCAAAAGCGGCGGCGACACGTTGTCCGCGTCGATCAAAACGACTTTTCAGATCGCGACGAGGCGAATCGCCCATTGCGTGATCTGGAAGGCCAGGCTCGCCGGTACAAGCGGCCAGAGGACAGCGCCTAGATAGATCCAGCGCAGCGTCGCCTCGGCCTTCACCTTCTCAGCCACGTAGCCGCCGACCCGCCAGTGCAACCAAGCACAGGCGGCACCGATGAGCGGCGCCAAAACGACGACCAAAAGCGCACGCCGCACGCTCGGCGGCGCGTGCCCGTCGATTGCGGCCGCGATCGCGCCACCGAAAGAACCGCTGAAGCTCATGAGGCCCAACAGGTCCCACAGGCTCACGACCCCCGCGCTCACGCGTCGCCGGGCCACGGGTGATTGAATGCGCATCGGCGTCGCCCCTCAATCGGCGCCACCCTCAAACGAGGTGCGGCCGCTTCTATTCCAGATGTCGCGGCGCGCCGGGGGTGGCCAGCGCGCGCCGGCTCGATCGCGCGACGGGCGCGGCGTTCATTTCCCGTCGTCGGCCAGCGCGGTCTTGTGGAGGCGAGGCGCTGCGCTCAGTCGCTCGAGCTCGTCGGAGTAGGCGGTCAACATCGGCGTCCGCTCGTGGGTGAGCGCGAGCGTCTTGGCCACCGCCGCCTGCGCCGCGGCGATGTCGCGCGTCGGGTCACGATGTGCGGCGACCGCGGCCGCCGCCGCCAGCGTGCGCGCGCCCGCGTCCGCCAACGCCGCGCGATAGCCGTCGCCATAAGCGCGCGCCCGAGCGACGGCCGCCAGCGCCGCCGCGACCGCCGCGTCCGCCGGCTGGCCATGCGCCAGCTGCTCCCGTCCGCGCTGGGTCTCGATCGCCGCCGCGGTCACCTCGAGCTTGAGCGCGCTCTTGGCGTCGGGATTGGAGCCGAGACCGCGCTGAATGACCGCGATCGCGCCGTCGAAGTCGCCCTGCAGCCGCAGCGTATTGGCGAGCAGCCGATAGTGGTTGATGAAGCGCGGGCGCAGCGCCACCGCGCGCTCGGCGAGCGGCCGCGATTCGGCGAGCAGCGCGCGCGCGTCCTGCCCCGCGGTCTCCGCCAGCTCGGCGCGGCGGTTGAGCGCGATCGCCAGCTTGCTCAGCGCCGCATCGCTGGTCGGATCCACGCGCACCGCCGCGCGGCAAGCGTCGATGGCCACGTCGTCACGCCGCGGCGCGCCCGGCAGCGGCGGCAGCTCGAGGATGCGATCGTAGAGCCGGCACAGCTGGAAGCGGGCGTCGAAGTCGCTGCGCGCGATCTCGGCCGCCGCCAACAGCACCGTCTCCGCGCGGGCATATTCGGCGCGCGCGTGCACGAGGTCGCCCTTGCCCGCCAGCTTGTGGCCGAGCTGAGACGACGCGCTGCCCTCGAGCCGCCGCGCCTCGAACAGCAGCGGATCGTGGGCGAAGGCCTGCTGCGCCTCGGCGCGCGCTTGCGGCAGCCGATCGTTGACGTAGTCGATCGTCGCCTCCAGCAGCGCCCCGTCGACGTTGGACGCGCTGCGGGCGCGCGCCAGCCACTGCCCTGCCAAGGCTCGGGCGTCCCGTTCACGCGCGTGATCGTGCTCGTCGGCCGCCTCGCGCGAGGCCTCGTCGCGATCGCGCTCCCACAGCCGCTCCCACGCCTCGCCGAGCGCGTAAGCGACCTCCGGCGAGCGCTGCCCGGCGGCCCACGCGCGCTCGAGCTCGTCGCGCGCGCTGTCGAGCTCGCCGAGCGCGAAGTGGCCGCGCGCCAGCGCGTAGTCACCCGGTCCGACGGCGAGCCGTCCGGCGCGGGCGACCTCCTGCGCGAGCGCGTCCAGCTTGTGGCGCACCGAATCGCGATCGCGCGTGATGTCGTGCTCGGGCATGAGCGCCGAGACGCGCATCACCTGCTCGCTCTCCGCCGCCGCCCGCGCATAGCGCTCGGTCAACGCCGCCAGCCGACGCGCGTCGAGCCGCGTCTTGACCTGCCAGCCGAGCAGCCCGACGCTGACGCCGAGCGCCAAGAGCGACACCGCCGTCACGGAGCGGTGCCGCTTGACGAACAGCTGGGCGCGATAGATGCGGCTCGGCGGCCGCGCCAGAATCGGCCGCCCGTCGATCACGCGCGCCAGATCGTCGGCCAGCGCGCGCGCCGAGCCGTAACGGCGGTCGGGCTCCTTCTCGAGGCACTTGAGGACGATGGTCTCGACGTCCGCCGGCAACGAAGGCACGAGCCGGCAGAGGCGCGGCGGCGGCTCGTTGAGCGTCTTGACGATCAGCTCCGCCGTCGTCGCGCCTTCGAACGGCGGCCGGCCGGCCAAGAGCGCATAGAGCGTGGCGCCGAGCGCGTAGACGTCGGAGCGTCCGTCGATCGCCGCCAGATCGCCGCGCGCCTGCTCGGGCGGCATGAACGCCGGCGTACCCAAGACGGCGTGCGACTGCGTCAGCGTGGCGTCGCGTGGGTCGCGCGCCAGCCCGAAGTCGGTGACGAAGGGCAACAGCGCGCCGTCCTCGCGCCGCTCGCACATGATGTTCGACGGCTTCAGGTCGCGGTGCACGATGCCGAGCGCGTGCGCCGCCGCCACCGCTTCGGACACTTTTTGCAGGACGCGCAGCTTGTCGTTCAGCGTCAGCTCGGTCAGGAGCTGCGTCAGCGTCTGACCGTCGATGAGCTGCATGACCACGAAGGCGCGCCCCGCGACCGTGCCGACTTCGTAGACCTTGCACACGTTGGGGTGGTCGATGCGCGCCTGCGCCATCGCCTCGCGCTCGAGCCGGCGCGTCCAGCCCGGGTCGGCGCCGTGCACGAACTTGATCGCCACCAGGCGCTGCAGCTGCGTGTCGCGCGCCTTGAAGACCATGCCCATGCCGCCTTCGCCGAGCAGGTCGACGAAGGTGTAGCGCGGCCAGTCGGCGGGAAACTGCGCCGCTCGCGGATCGACGCGCTGGCGCCCGGGTGGCGACGCCGCGGTGACATCGTTGGGAGAAGCCACGCCAGCGCATCTTAACGCGTCGCCGGCCGCGCGCGAAGTCGACGGCCGCACAGCGCCGCTGTCGGCAGAGGTGAGACGCGTCCGTAGCGCGAACACACGAGGAGACGTTCGGCCGCACGCGTCCGTCGCCAGCGCCGTACAATCGCGTCGTGCCCGCCGGCGCCCGCGACGAGCCTTCGCTCGACCCGACGATCGACAGCTTCCTACGCGAGGCGGCGCAGACCTCGCTCGTGAGCCAGCCCGGACAGTTCACGGGGACCGAGCGCTACGAGCTCACGCGGATCATCGGCGAAGGCCGCTTCGGCGTGGTCTTCGAGGCGATCGATCACGTGCAGGGCGGCCGCGTCGCGCTCAAGCTGCTGCGCCACCGGCGCCTCGCGGACCAGGAGCGCCTCGAGCGCGAGCTGCGCGCGCTGCGCGCGCTCCGCCAGCGCAACCTCGTGCGCTCGTACGAGCTGACCGCGTGCGGGCACGAGCTCTTCGTGACGATGGAGCGGGTCGATGGCCTGCCTTGGCTCGAGCACGCGCGGCAGTCGCCCGAGCGTATGCGCGCGACGTTGACGCAGCTCGCCGCCGCGCTGCAGGCCCTGCACGACGGCGGCTGGGTGCATGGCGACGTCAAGCCCGCGAACGTGCGCGTGGAAGCGACGGGACGCGTGGTGCTGCTCGACTGCGGGCTCGCCCTCGAGCCGGAGGATCGGCCTTCGCCCGCGCTCGCCGGCACGCCGCTCTACGTTTCGCCCGAACAGTGCGCCGGCCAGCCGCCGGGTCCGCCGAGCGACTGCTACGCCGTCGGCGTGATGCTCTATCAGGCGCTGACCGGCCGCGCGCCCTTTGCCGGCAGCGTCCACGACGTGCTGGCGGCCAAGCGCGCGGGCGTCGTGGTGGCGCCGAGCGCGGTCGCGACCGTGCCGCCCGATCTCGACGCGCTGTGCGTCGAGCTCTTGGCGCACGAGCCGGCGCGGCGGCCGACCGCGGGCGAGCTCGGGCGTCGCTTGGGCGCCGCGCCGACGCCGAGCATGTCGACGAGCGCGCCCTTCGTCGGACGCGCGGTCGAGCTGGCCGAGCTCGGCGCGCTCGTCGATGATGCGGCGCGGGGCCGACGCGGCTTGGCCTGGCTCGCGGGCGCGCCGGCGCTCGGCAAGAGCGCGCTCGTCAATCGCTTCGCCGCCGACGTGACCGGGCGTGGCGCGACGTTGTTGCGCGGCCGCTGCGCGTCGCCAGAGGCGCGCGCGCTCGGCGGGCTCGACGAGGTCATCGACGCGCTGGCGAGCCAGCTGCGGCGTCACGACGCGCCGAGAGTCGACCTCGCGCCCGCGGACGCGCTGGCGCTGGTCGCGCTGTTTCCCGCGCTCGCCGCCGTGCTGCCCGACGCGCGCGCGACCGGGCTGAGCGCGACCGGCGACGCGCCGGCGCCACGGACCCGCGCGCTGACCGCGCTGCGCACGCTGTTGGCGCAGCTCGCGTCACAGCGCCCGCTCGTCATCTGTCTCGACGACGTCCACCTGGCCGATGCCGACAGCGCGGACGTGCTGGCGGAGCTGGTGCGCGCGCCCAATCCGCCGCCCGTCGCGTGGCTGCTCGCCGTCGACGATACGGCGCCGAGCGCGCTGGTGACGCGCTGGCGGCAGCTGCGCGCGACGGTGCTGCGCGAGCTGCCGGTGTGCGAGCTGCACCTGCCGCCGCTCGGCGACGACGAGGCGCGACGGCTGGCGGCGCAGCTCCTCGGCGGCGACGACGAACGCGCGGCGACGATCGTTGGCGAGGCCGCCGGCAGCCCGCAGCTCGTGGTCGCGCTGGCGGCGCTCGACGGCGCAGGTCGGACGGTGCGCGCGCTCGCGACGGCGCAACTGTCGGCGCTCGACGGCCCGACGCGCCGCCTGGCCGACGTCGCGGCGGTCGCCGGCGACCCGATCGCGGTCACGGTCGCCGCCGCCGTGGCCGGGATCGCCGGCGACGCGGGCGCGGCCGTCTCCGCGCTCGCCGCGACACAGCTGTTTCGCACGCGCGATCGGCTCCTCGTGGCCGCGCATCCACGCGTCGCCGCCGCCATCGCGGACGCGCTGCCCGCCGACGAGCGGCGCCGGCTCTTGCGGGCGCTGGTGACGGCGCTGGCCGGCGCCGCCGCAGCGGCAGCGACGGCGCGCGATTTCGCGGCCGCCGCGCGCGACTACGCGCTGGCGATCGCGCTGCGCGCCGCGTCCGCCGACGACCGCGACGGCGCGCTCGAGCTGGCCTGGGCCGACGCGCTGGCGGCGACCGGGGCGGCGCGCGCGGCGGCCGCCGCCTATCAGCGAGCGGCGCCGCTCTTTGCGGGCGATCGCCGCGCCGTGCCGCTCGCGCGCGCCGCCGTCGCCCTCATGCACGCGGCCGACGTCGACGCCGGCGTCGCCGCGCTGGCCGGCGCGCGCGTGGTGCTCGGTCTGCCGCGTGACCGACGCGCGACGCCGCTGGCGGCGCTGGCGCAACGCGCGCTCGGCCGTCGTCACGGCGCGGGTCCGAGCGAGCCCGCCGATGCCGCGGCCGAGCTGGGCATCGCGCTGTGGCGAGTCGATCCGAGGCAGAGCGCCGAGCTCGCGCCGGTGCACGAGCGGCTGGCGCGCGCGTCGCGCGAGCCGGCGCGCCTGGCGACCGCGCGCGCGCTGGCGGCGGTCACGAGCGCGCTCGACGGCTCGCCCGCCGCGACGCGGACCGGCCGCGCGCTCGCCGAAGCCGGCGACATCGGCCGCGCCGCCGTCGCCGACACCGTCGCGCTTTTGGAAGGCCGCTGGGCGGAAGTGAGCGCGCCCGTCGACGACAGCGGAGACGGGCCGTGGCGCCGGCAGCTGCACGCACACGGCGACTGCGTTCGCCGGCTGGGCCTCGCCTGCGCCGGACGCGCGCCCGAAGCCGCGCGCGCCCTCGCGCCCAGCGACGCGCTCGAGGCCGCTTGGGCCGCGATCTTCAGCGCCTGGGCCGCGGTCGAGCGCGGCCCGAGCGACGACGCGCGCGCGGCCACGACGCGCGCCCGCCTGGCGCTACCCGAGCGCGGCTGGCCGTTCCCGGCGTGGTGGCAAGCGTTCGTCGCGGCGCGGCTCGACCTGATCGAGCGCGACGGCGCCGCCACGCTCGACGCCACGCTCCCCGACGGACTGCTGCGCCGGACCGCCGTCAGCCACTTGCAGCGCACGCTCGCCGACTCGGTCCGCGCCAGCGCCGCCATCGCCCGCGCCGTGACCGCCTCCCCGTCGCTGCGCGCGAGCCTGGTGCGCGAGGCGTCGCGGCTGCGCCGGCGCCTCGACGACGCGGGCGCGCCCTGGTCGCCGGCGGCGGCACGCGCGCTCGGCGCCGGCATCGCGTCGGCGGCGCACGATCACGACCGCGCGCTGCAGCTGCTCGCCGAGGCCGAGACGCTCGCCGACGCCGCGCGCCTCGACGCGCTCGCCGCCGCGACCCGGCTGGCGCGCGGCCGGCTGATCGCCGGCACGACCGGACACCTGCTCGTCGAGCGCGCCACCGCGTGGACGCGCGCGGCCGAGGTCGCCCCGGCCGCGCTCTGGTCGCTCGTGCCCGGCCGCTGGCCGCGCTAAACCAGGGTTCGCAATTCTCGATCGCTTCGCGCTCGAGAATCGCGCCCTGATTTAGCCTCGATCAATGAGGGCGTGCCGCCCTCCCCGAATGGGCAAAGCCCATTCGGGTCCTCTCCCTGGTCTCGGCGCGACTCCGCGCCGACGCGAGCTTCGCTCGCTCGAAAGTCGCGGCCTATCGCGAATTACGATCGGCTATTGGGCGATGTGGGGCGAACGCGTCAGGTCTGCACGTCGGCCTGCCCGGCCTGCACGATCTGGATGATGCCGCCCCACGCACACATGAGCTTGCACGTGTCGGTCAGCGCCGGGATGTTGGCGATGAGGATGTTGGGCGCGCCCGGCAGCCACGGCGCCGGCAGCGACGGCAGACACGGCATGGGGGTGAGCGCGCCCAGCGCCGCCGCCGTCGCCGCCGCCACTGTCGGATTGCCGAGGCTCATGCAGGTGGCGAACGGCGCCACGTTGGCCATCGGCGCGCCGTCGAGCGTCCCGCCGAGTGGCAAGAGCACCTGCGCCTGCGCTTTGGGCAGCACCGTCAGCGGCATCGGCGCCGCGCCGAACGAGCACTGCAGCATCGCCGTGCCGGTCACGAGGAACGGCACGTCAGTCTCGCGCCGCGCTGTCGCTCGGCACCATGACCGTGGCCTGACGACCGAGCGCGACCGCGGCCGTGCTGGCTTCGGCGGCTTGCCAATGGGCGCCGACCGTCGTCGCCAGCGACGCCAGCGAAAAGTAGAGCGCCAACACCGCCGCCGCCGCCAGCGCGTAGGGCCACGCCGGCGAGCGCAGCCGCGGCAGCGGCGCCACCGACGGGCGCTCCTCATCGGCATCGGGATCGGCCTCGACGGTAAACGCGGGCGTCGCGGCCAAGACCACGCGCAGCCGCTGCATCAGCTGCGCGCGCGACTCGGGGTCCTGCGCGTACTTGCCGCGAAAGCCGAGGTCGAGGCAGCACAGATAGACCTCGTGCACCGGCGTCGCCGCTTTGGTGGTGTCGAGCAGCTCGACCAGCAGCTGATAAAACAGCTCGCCGCCGCGATCGGTGTCGAACAGCTCGCGCTGCAAGAGCGGCCAGGTGGCGTGGTCGGCCTCGGGGAAGGTCGTGCGCACCAGCTCGTCGAACTGCACCACCAGCGCGAACAGCATGAGGTAGCTGTCGCGTTCGCTGGCGCGCGCCGCCAGCGCCTGCTTGAGCGCCAACAGGCGCTGCACGAGGTCGGCGCGCAGCGGGCGCAGGTCGGCGGTCTCGGCCTGCATGCGCCCTTGCGACAGGATGCTCGCGGTCTCGAAGAGCGGGCGGAACAGGCGCAACAGGGACGGGTTCATGCGGACTCCTTGGCCAAGGGGACGACCTCTTCGCGCAGCCGCGACAAGAGGCGGAACAGCTCGTCTTGCGCCTTACGGGCGAGGCCGCCCGAGCGCAGTTGGTGATGGCACCAGCGCGCGTCGACGGCGCCGGACTCGTCGCGGCGCGGCAAGAGCGGCGAGGCGATGATCTCGTCGGGAAGCTCGTCGGCGCCGAGCTCGTCGATGAGCGCGCGCTCTATCTCTTGGACGCCGGCGCTGCCGAATGTGAGCAACAAAAAACGGGCCGGCTCGCCGTCGGAGCGCGGATCGACGAGCGCGACGGCCGCGCGGCAGCCCGGCAGCGCGCCGGCCACGGCGACGGCGTCGGCGGCGGCGAAGCGGCGCCCGCCGGGACAAGCCGGCAGCGCGCCGCCCGAGAGCCAGCCGCGCCCGCGCGGCAAGACGATGGCGACGGTCGGCTCGGGCTCGGCGGCGCCCGGCGGCGACACGAGGAGGCGACCCGGACCGGCCGACGTCGGCAGCGCCGGCTGCAGCAGATCGCCGAGCGACCAGGTGACGCCGGCGGCGGGCCAGACGTCGCAGTGCGCCTGCCCGCGCCGACGCGGCGAGAAGAGCGTCAAGCCGCCCGCCGCCGCCTCCCAGCGCAGGTTGCCGGCGTAGGTCGAATGCAGCGCGGCGGCCTCGATGAAGCGCTGCCACGGATCGAGCTGCGTCGACTGCAGCGGATCGCGGAACCAGGCATGCCAGCGCGCGCCCAACGGCAGCGGCTGACGGCAGACGAGCTCGCGCAGCCGCGGGCTCACGATCACGCTCTTGAACCACTGCGACCCGAGGAGCGCCGGCGACTGACGGCACGCCTCCAGCGTCAGGTGCACGAACGTGGCGCCCGAGGCCAGCGCCGCCAGCAGCAGCGACGGCTCACGCCCCGGCGCCACGTCGGGCGCCGCCAGCGCGTCGCCGGGGCGCAGGCCGAGCGCGAGCGCGCCGTCGCAGAGCGCGGACGACAACAGCGCGGCGGCGGTCAGCGGCCGCGGCTGCTCGTGCGGCAGGAGCGTCGGATCGTAGAGTCGCAGGAGCGGCGCGTCGGCCTTGTTCGGCTGCGCCCGCTCGACGAGCGGCGGCAGGCGCTCGTCCGTCGACAGCGGCAGGCGCAGCGTCGCCGGCGGCAAGAGGCCGCGCTGCAGCTCGTCGATGTCGGCCAGCGCCGGCGCCAGCGCGGCGAGGCGGGCGCGCGCCAAGCGCCGTCCCGCGGGTGGGACCAGCGTCGTCACGAGGCCGAGCTTGAAGGCGGCCAACAGCGACAGCACCAGCTCGGGGCCGAAGCTGCGCACCAGCGCCAGCTCCTGTCCCGGCTCGGCGCCGGCGCGCCGCCACGCCTCGGCGCGCGCCGTCGTGAGGCGCGCAAGCTCGGCGAACGACAGCGACCGTCGCGTCGCACCGGCGAACCACACCAGCGCCGGCGTCGACGACTCGGCGTGGCGCAGCAGCAGATCGTGATAGAGGTCGTGCGCGCCCGCGACCCGGCTGCGCAAGGGCAGCGGCCCGGCCGTGTCGTGCCACGCGAACAGGTCGGTGGAAAAGCGCCGCCCGTCGCGCCACGAGTCGATGAGCCACGGCGGCGGGTCGCAGGGCGCCCAGCCGTCGACGTCGATGGTCTGCGTCAGCTGCGCCACGTCAATCATGGTCCGACGCTCGTCAGGCTGCTCGGGTCGAACGACGGCGACGGCGACGACGACGCCGCCGACGGCAAGCTGGGCGCGACCGGTGGCGCGCCGTCGACCGCGTCGGCCGTGACCGGGGCCGCGGCCGGTTTGCGCGGCCGCTTGGGCGGTCGCAGCTGCAGCTGGTTGCCGTCGACGACGAGGTCGTAGCGCTCGTCGAGCGGCGGCAGCACCAGCGCCTTCCAGGCGTCGCCCGGGTCGAGCAGCAGCGCGTAGACGCCGATGGCCTGCCCCGGCGCCACCGTCACCACGAGCTTCTCGTCGTGGCCGGGCGACACCAGCCGGAGCAGCTTCACGCTCGGGTCCGGCGTCGTCGGATAGACCAGGGCGGCGATGCGCTGGTAGCCGTCGGCGGCGAACTCCTGCTCCTTGAGCGCGCGCACCACGACGTAGAAGCGGCGATCGTGGTTGGCGTGCAGCCCGGAGTGCAGCACCAGCGTCTGCTTGGCGGGCGCGCAGCCCGTCGCCAGCGCCAGCGCCGCCACCGTCATCGTCAGAGCGCGAATCGTGCCCATGGCTCTTCCTTGATCTCGAATTGCACCGGGAGCGCGCGGCCATCCGGTCCGCTCACTTGCCAGGTGAAGATGTGGCCGTCGCTGCTGGCGCCGCGGACCAAGAGGCGCCACAGGCTCCAGGGCGCGTCGAGGATGCTGACGGCGCGGAAGCTGCGGCCGTCCTTGGCGCCGACGCTGACTCCGACCGACGCGCTGTCGGCGTGCCACCACTCGACCTTGAGGGCCGTCCACTCGGCGCGCTGGTTGAAGCCGTAGACGGTGCTGCCGCCGAGCTGCAAGAAGCTGGTGAGCACCGCCGGCGCATCGGCGCGCTGCGGCGGCAAGGGCAGCGGGCGCACGTGCACGATCAGCGGCCGCGGCTTGCCGTCTTTGTCCCACAGCTGGCCGGCGAGCGCGGTCAGGCGGTTCACCTTCGGCAAGAGAGCCGGCGGCAGCAGCGGCGAGTTGCGCCCTTCACGCGAGCTAAAGCCGTCGCGGACGCCCATCAACAGCGGGCCGAGCGTGGCGTCGAAGCTGCTCCAGAAGGCCTGCTTCGGCCCGAGCGCCGCTTCGACGACGTCGTTGGAGGCCGGTGACTCGGCGTCGCGCCGGAAGGGGAAGCTGTCGGCGAGCGGCTGCAGTTGCCGGCGCGACAGCTCGCTCCAGGTGTCGGCGACGACGGTCTGCAGCTCGCGTCGCCCCAGCCGATAGGCCTCCTCGACGGGCGCGCTGAAGGCCGGCCACCAGTCGCTGTCGAGCCCGGCCTGCAGAAGCCAGCGCTCGGTCTGCAGCTTGGGCGAGTCTTCGTCGCCGCGATAGACCGCCAGCGCCAAGCGACCGACGGGCGTCAGCCGGCTGCGCAGGCCGTCCTCGGGCTCTTTGTCAGCCGTCGCTGTCGCCGGTGCGGGCGGCGGCGGCGCGCGGCCGTCGAGCGCGGCTTGCATGGCGTGCAGCACCGCGAGCCAGCCGGCCAGCTGCGTCGGCGGCCCGACCGCCGGCGACAGCGCGCGCAGCGGCGCGAACTCGTCGGCCAGCGACTCGATCGACGCGCCGAACGGGCTGTCCTTGGGCAGCGTCAGCGCGGTGTTGCGGCTGACCTCGCGCAGCGCCAGCCGCAGCGGCGCGCTCGACGACTGCGACTGCGTCACCAACAGGCGCAGCTCGATCGGCGTCCGCGCGTGGCAGGCGAGCGCCGCCATCAGGTTGCGATATTGCGTCGCGTAGTCGTCGGCCCAGGATCCCAAGGCCTCGTCGATGTGCGTGACCAGCTGCTCCTTGTCGCCGGCGCCGATCGGCAGCTTCTCGATGAGCTTGGGCAGCGTGGCCAAGGTCGGCGCCAGGTGCTCCTCGAACGCGCGCGCCGTGTAGTGGCCCGGGATCGACACGCCGCCACCGAAGCCGCAGCCGTCGCCGCGCGTCGTCAGCTCGAGCGCCGGGAACTGCTCGGGATGGGCGAACAAGAGCGCGTCGCCCTCGTCCTGACGCGCCACGAGGTCGTGCACGAGCAGCGTCAGACGGCTGCGCAAGACGAGGGCGTGCCAGGCCGCCGGGTCGACGTCGAAGTGTTGCCGGCCGACGGTGAGCGCGATGGCCGGTGCCGAGTGGTCGTAGGGCGCGTCGGCGATGCGCGAAAGCCGCGCGCTCAGCTCGACCAGGTCGACGCCGGTCAAGTCCTCGGGCTCGAGCTTGCTCTCGGTCACCAGCGCCGCCAGCGCGGCCACCGCCGCCGGCAGCGACGATCCGCGCGCCGCCGCCGGCCCCGGCAGCTCGCCGACGGCCGGCGCCGGCGCTTCGAGGGCGGCGGCGCTCTCTTTGCGCAGGAGCCGCGTCGCCTCGGCCAGCGTCTCGCTGGCCACGAGCCGCGCGGCGTCGCGCTGCGCCCGAGCGGCTTCGTCGGCGAGCGCGCGCAGCTCGGCCGGCGACATCACCGGCTGCTGCAGCCGCTCATGCACGTCGGTGAGCCAGCGCGCGAGCTCGGGCGAGTCGGCGTCGAGCCGGAGCGCCGCCGGCTCGACGGTTTCGGGCGCGTCCGGCGGCGGCAGCGACGCGTCGACGGCGGCCACGTAGCTGCGCACCAGCGACGGCGGCAGCATGAGCGCGTCGCCCCATTGCGCCGCGTGCGCCGCGACCAGCTTGCCGAGGGGCCCGCGATTCGACGACTGCAGCAGCGACAGCGCGTAGAGCGTGCTGGCGTCGTTGTAGTGGCTCGAGAGGCGCGGCTCGAGGAGCCGGTGGCGCGCGCCCATGACGAAGCTGCGGCGCAGCTGCAGCGCGCCGAAGTCGGCGTCGCCGGGGAAGAAGCTGGGCGTAAGGCGGCTCGCCAAGGTCCGCCGCGCTTGCTCGACGCCCTGCCGCCAATCGGCCTGCGCGTCGCTGTCGCTGGGCGCGTCGAGCCAGGCGTCGAGGCGCGCCAGGCCGTCGTCGATGCGCGCGCGCTGGCCGGTGAAGGCGGCCACCAGCCACAGCGCGCACGTGCCGGCGAGCGCGGCGGCGATGAGCGCGTGCTTGCGCAGCGGGTGGAAGCGGCGCACGTCGGCGCTGCTGATGGTGGCGGCGAACGGGCTCCACAGCCGCGGCCCGTCGTCTTCGTTGGAGTCGAGCGCCACCGCCACCACGTGCGGCACCGCCGTGGTCGACTGCGGGCTGCACAGCGTGCTCACGAAGCGGTCGAGCGGCGCCAAGAGCGACGGCAGCTGCTCGAAGAAGCCGAGCGCGCGCAAGTAGACCGGCGCGCCGGCGCTCGCTTGCAGCTGCGGCAGGAGCTGCTCGAAGCGCGCGAGCCCGTCGCTGATGCCGGCGCCGGCGTCGCCCGGCCGCACGCGCAGCGTCAGCTTCCGCTCGCGCAGGAGCGCGGCCACGTCGACGAAGCCGGTAAGCCGGTCGCTCTTGGTCACCATCACCGTGACGTCGATGGGCTGGCGAAAGCGCTCGGCGAGCAGGTCAATCTTGCCGCGCATCAGCTGGGCGCGGCGCACGAGCTGGTCGGGCGTGCCGCGCATGAGGCGCGCGCTGTCGACGACGAGGATGACGCGCGGGCGGCGACGGCGGCTCGGCAGCGCCCGCCACAGTCGCTCGAGCGCGCGCCTGCCTTCGGGCGACGTGTCCTCGAGCAGCGCGCCCGACAGCTCCTGCACCAGCACCTGCGCGCCGCGATAGATCTGCAGCTGCGCGTCTTCGACGTGGCTCGGCTGCAGCTGCTCGGCGTGGCCGCGCCAGTTGACGAAGCGGTCGATGAGCGCGCTCTTGCCCGCGCTGTTCTCGCCGAGCACGACGATCGGCTGCAAGAGCCCGAACGTCCGTCGCTGCGCCAGCGGCGTGCGGCGCAGAAAGGCGCGCCAGGCGTGGCGCAGCTCGACGCGACGGCGCGGCGGACGCGCTTGGCGGCGCTGGCGCAGATCGCGGAACAGCTTGACCAGCAGGTAGCCGAGCGGGAGCGCCAAGATGACCACCGGCAGCCACTTGACGAGGCCGGGCGCCGTGCTCAAGCGCCCCAACAGCGTCATCACGACGCCACCGCGACGTCGAGGGCCAGCTCGTCGTCGCGCACGCCGACGGCGACGGTGTGGCCGGCGGCGATGCTGCCGGCGACGATCTGCTCGGCTAGCCGATCTTGCAGCCGCGTCTGAATGAGGCGCTGCAGCGGACGCGCGCCCATGGTCGGGTGGTAGCCGTCGCGCGCCAGGTTCGCCCGCGCCGCCTCGTCAACCCGCAGCGTGATGTGGCGCTCGGCGAGCAAGAGCTGGAGCCGCGCCAGCTGAATGTCGACGATGGGCGCCATCACCGCCGCGTCGAGCGGCCGGAACAGCAGCAGATCGTCGAGGCGGTTGATGAGCTCGGGCCGGAAACGCGCGCGCACCGACTGCATGACCGCCTGCGCCACCTCGGCCCACTCCTCCGGCGTCGTCGTCGGCTGAATGTGCTCGGCGCCCAGGTTCGACGTCATCAGCACCAGCGTGTTGGTGAAGTCGACCGTCTGGCCGTGGCTGTCGGTGAGCCGCCCTTCGTCGAGCAGCTGCAGGAACAGGTTGTAGACGTCGGGATGCGCCTTCTCTACTTCGTCGAATAGGATCACGGAGTATGGACGCCGCCGGATCCGGTTTGTGAGCACGCCGCCCTCTTCGTAGCCGACATAGCCGGGCGGCGCGCCCGTCAAGAGCGCCGCGCTGTGCTTCTCCATGAACTCGCTCATGTCGATGCGCACGAGCGCCCGCTCGTCGTCGAAGAGCTGCTCGGCCAGCGCCTTGGCCAGCTCGGTCTTGCCGACGCCGGTCGGTCCCAGCATCAAGAAGGAGGCGATGGGGCGCGTCGGGCTCTGCACGCCCGCGCGCGAGCGGCGAACGGCGCGCGCCACCGCCGCCAGCGCCTCGTCCTGGCCGACGACGCGGCGGCGCAGCTGCGCCTCGAGGCCGAGCAGCCGCTCGCGGTCGGGCGCGAGCAGGTCGGCCGCGGGGATGCCGGTCACGCGCGCCAACGTCGCCGCCACGTCGGCCTCGGCGACGGCCGCACGGCGCGGCTCGGCGGCGTCGGCGCCCGGATGCGCCGCCAGCGCTTGCGTCAGCGCCGGGATGAGCTTGTAGTCGAGCTCGGCCACGCGCGCGAAGTCGCCACCGGCGATGCAGGCCTGCTTCTCGGCCAAGGCCTCGTCGAGCGCGCGCCGCGCCGTCTGCCCGGCGCGCGCCGCCTCTTCCACCTCGCGCCAGCGGCGAGCGGCTGCGTCGCGCTCGCTCGTGGCCGCGGCCAGCGCCTGTTCCGCCGCCGCCAGCCGTTCGGGCGCGGCTTCGTCGTCGCGCACGGCGTCGCGCTCGCTCTGCAGCGCCTGCACGCGCTGGTCGAGCGCGTCGAGCGCCGCCGGCTGGGCGACGCGGCTCAGCCGGAGCGCGGCTGCCGTCTGGTCGATGAGGTCGATCGCCTTGTCGGGCAGGCAGCGATCGGCCAGATAGCGCCGCGACAGCTTGACCGCGGCCACCAACGCCTCGTCGAGGATGCGCACGTCGTGGTGACGCTCGTACTTGTCCTTGAGCCCCCGCAGCATGGCGATGCTGTCGGGCACGCTCGGCTCGCCCACGGTCACGACCTGGAAGCGCCGCGACAGCGCCGGATCCTTCTCGATGCGCTTGCGATACTCGGCCGGCGTCGTGGCGCCAAGGCAGCGCACCTGCCCGCGCGCCAGCGCCGGCTTGAGGAGGTTGGCCGCGTCCATCGAGCCTTCGCTGCCGCCGGCGCCGACGAGCAGGTGGATCTCGTCGATGAACAGAATGATGTTGCTGGCGGCGCTCACCTCTTCCAGGAGCTTGTTGAGCCGCTCTTCGAACTCGCCGCGATAGCGCGCGCCCGCGACCATCTGGCCGAGGTCGAGCGACAGAAGGCGCGTCTGGCGCAGCTCGGGCGGCACGCGGCCTTGGGCGATGCGCTGCGCCAGCCCTTCGGCGATGGCGGTCTTACCCACGCCCGCTTCGCCGACGAGGATGGGGTTGTTCTTGCCGCGCCGCGCCAGCACCTCCACCGCCAGCTTGACCTCGCTGTCGCGGCCGATGAGCGGATCGAGCGTGCCCGCCGCGGCCTGCGCCGTCAGATCGCGGGTGAAGCGGCCGAGCATCTCGCCGGTCGCGGCGGCGGTGGCGGCCTCGGCCGCAGGCTCGGGCGCGGGGTGGCGCAGCCGCTCCAAGTCGCCGCCGGCCTCGCGCAGCGCCGTGGCCACGTCCGGCTGCTCCGCCAGCGCCGCCACCAAGTGACCGATGGTGATGCGCTCGGCGCCGCCGGCGACGGCGAGCGCGTCGGCGTGGCCGAACAGCTGCTCGAGCGTGCGGCTGATGGGCGTCTCCTCCGCATCGGCGTGGGCCCGCGGCTGGGTCAGGAGCTGCGCCTGGATGGTGCGCGCCAGCGCCGCCGGGTCGACGCCGCCGGCGCGCCACGCGTCACGACCGGCGCCGTCGCCGAGCGCGGCCAGAAGGTGCCAAGGGCCGACGTAGCGATGCCCCTTTTGAACGGCGAGGCGCGCCGAACCTTCGAGCGCCTCCTGACAACGCGGGCTGAACCGATCGATCATCATTGAGGTCATTCCTGGCGAGGGTTGCTTGTGCCCGCTAGGACCGACCGCGATCGAAATTTCGTAAAGCGAGACGGCGCGCTCTTTTCGCTTTACCGATTTCGCGGCCGCTTGGTCATTCCCGTCGAAAACCACGCGGGAGCGAACGACCATGGCCATTCAAGACGAGATCCCCAAGTCGCGTTTGACGCTGCGCTACAAGACCGAGGTCAACGGCGAGCCGCAGGACGTCTCCCTGCCGCTGCGCCTGGCCATCACCGGCGACTTCTCCAACGGCACCTCGAAGGACCGCAAGCTCGACCTCGACGAGCGGCGCCTGCGCAACCTCGACGGCAAGAACACCGACGCGGTCATGAAGGACATGGGCATCTCGCTCGACTTCAGCGTCGCCAACAAGGTCGATCCCGACGAGGGCGAGGACCTGCAGGTCAAGCTGCCCATTCGCAGCATGAAGTCGTTCTCGCCCGACGAAGTGGCCAAGAACGTGCCGAAGCTCAACGGGCTCCTGATGCTCAAGCGGCTGCTCGAGGAGGTCATCTCGAACGTCGACAACCGCAAGGAGTTTCGCAAGCTCCTCGGCGAGCTCATGGCCGACCAAGAGGCGCTCGGCAAGGTGCTGGAGGAGCTCAAGGGCTTCGACAGCTTCACGCTGCCGGCCAAGCCGTAACCGAACCCGAGACCCGCAGGCGAACGAAGGAGTCATCCAATGGCCGCTGAAACGGATACCGCAGTGAAGACGGAGACGGCGACGAAGCCCGTCGACTTGAAGCGCTTTCTCTCGAGCATGCGGCTCGCGGGCGAGGTCGGTGAGCTGACGCCGATGGTGCAGAACGGCTTCGCCGTGGTGAAGGACGACGTCAGCGAGAAGGATCGCTTCGTCTCCGGTCTGGCGGCGCTGCTCATGAACGTCGATCGCAAGAGCGGCAAGCTCGACAAGGGCAACATCCAGGAGCTGATCGCGCGCATCGACGGCGTCGTCAACGCGCAGGTCAACGAGATCATCCATCACCCGCAGTTCAAGCAGCTCGAAGGCAACTGGCGCTCGCTGCACGATCTGATTCGCACGACCAACTTCAAGGCCGACGTCGTCATCGATCTGCTCGACGTCAGCAAAGAGGAGCTGCACCAGGACTTCGACGCCAACTCGGTCGACATCACGTCGAGCGCGCTGTTCAAGAAGGTCTACGTCTCGGAGTACGACCAGTTCGGCGGCAAGCCCTACGGCGGCATCATCGGCCTGTACGAGTTCGTGCACACGCCCGGCGACGAGTTCTGGCTGCGCACGATGGCGCGCATCGCCGCCGCCAGCCACGCGCCCTTCATCGGCTCGGCGTCGCCCAAGTTCTTCGGCTGCGAGAACGCCGAGGAGCTGGCGGCGCTCAAGGATCTGGAAGGCCTCATGAGCCACCCGCGCTACGGCTCGTGGAACAAGTTCCGCGACTCTGAAGAGGCGGCCTACGTCGGCTTGACGCTGCCGCGCTACGTCTGCCGCCAGCCTTGGAATCCCGACACCAACCCGAGCGGCGACATGCCGTTCACCGAGGAGGTGCGCGGCGACCAGAGCAGCGACTTCTTGTGGGGACCGGCGTCGATCCTGTTCGCGCAGAACATGATCCGCTCGTTCGCGCAGAGCGGCTGGTGCCAGTACATGCGCGGGCCCAAAGGCGGCGGTCTCGTCAACGGCCTGCCCGTCCACATGTTCAACCTGCGCGGCGAAGAGGAGATGAAGATCCCGGTCGAGATCGCCATCCCCGACTATCGCGAGCTCGAGTTCGCCAACGCCGGCTTCATCCCGCTCATCTATCGCAAAGGCACCGCCGACGCCTGCTTCTTCAGCGTGCAGTCGGTCAAGCGGGCCAAGAAGTTCAAGGACCCGAAGGACAGCGAGAACGCGCAGCTGGTCACCAACCTGGCCTACACGCTCTCGATCACGCGCATCGCCCACTACGTCAAGTCGATCATGCGCGACAACATCGGGTCGTCGGCGGACGGGCTCTACATCCAGAACAAGCTGCAGAACTGGATCTCGGGCTTCGTCACGACCGTGGTGAACCCCGACGATCTGACGCTGCGCTACTTCCCGTTCAAGGCGGCGCAGGTGGGCGTCGAGTCGCGGCCGGGAATGATCGGCTGGTACGACTGCAAGCTCACCGTCCTGCCGCACATCCAGTTCGAAGGGCTCGACGTCGAGCTGCGCATGGACGCGCGGCTCTGACCGCTCTTTAAACCGCTCTCAGCCGTAACCGGAACACAAACCAGGAACGAAAGGACGCGAAGAACATGGCCAATTTGAACAAGATCAACGAGGAGCTCAACGTCAGCCAGGCGCGCAACGGCGGCATCGACGGCACGCCGCGCTTTGGCTACATCACCGAGCTGGAGATCGGCGGCACCAAGATCAACGTCGGCATCAAGACGGCGTTCGATCCGATCGAGAAGAAGAACGCGGCTTCGGCCGTCGTCATCCTCGACGCCTTCTCGTGGGCGGGCACGCCGGAGAGCCCGATGTGGCTGTCGGGCGAGGTGCGCTTGCCGACGCGCGATCAGATCGAGGAGCTCATCCAGGGCAAGCTCGACAAGCACAACGTGACGGCCAAGTTCGCCATCTTCCACTACTCGCAGAAGAAGGGCCACGAAGGCTACTACAAGTACTTCGACTCGCAGGAGGTGAAGGCCAAGCTCGTCGTCAACGACAGCACGCTCTCGATCGACGTGGGCAAGGATCCGGTCAATCAGGATTGGTACCGCTTTCGGGTCGAGATCTGGCCGGAGATCGGCACCAAGAACGAGCTGAAGCTGCAGTCCTCGCCGCAGGTGAACAACGTCCTGCAGTGGGGCAACGAGTAGCCATTTAGTCGTCCGACCACCCGCCCACTCAACGACGAGGAAACGACATGACCGCCGAGCTCGCACGCGTCCGCTGGAAGATGGGACAGACGCTCCTTCCCGAGCACCTGGAAGCTCAAGAAGGCGCGCTGCTGCAGGAGAGCGCGCTGCGATTTCGGCTGCATGGGCTCCCCGCTTACGGCATCGCCTCCTTGCGCTGGAATGAAGCGCTCCTGCGTGAAGGCGTCCTATCCATCGTCAGCGCAACGCTGGTGATGCCGTCCGCGCGCCTGCTCGACGTGCCGCACAACGCCGTCGTCACGTCGCTGAACCTGAACATGCCGGGCCGCGGCGCCGAGACCGCTTATCTGCACCTCGTGCCCACGCTCGCGGACGGCGCCGACGACTTCGACGGCGGCGTCCCGCGCGTCAAGCATCAGCTGGTGCTCTCGACCAATCAGAGCATCCCCGACGCCATCTCGACGCTCAAGCTCCTGGAGCTGCGAAAGACGCCCGAGGGCATCTGGCAGCCGACGCGCACCTACGTGCCGCCGCTCTTGCTCGTCGGCAGCTCGCCGTTCTTGCAGACCGAGCTCGAGGAGCTGCGCACGGCGCTGGAGGCGTTCCAATACAAGGTGCTGATGAGCTCGGCCAGCTACTTGAGCGGCAGCAGCATGGCCATGGTCAAGCAGTGCTCGAAGAGCATCCATCGCCTGCGCCGGCTCTTGACCAACTTGAAGGGTCAGCTGCAGCTGCATCCTTACGATCTCTACGAAGCGCTCAAAGACTTCTACGTCGAGGTCTGCTTCTACCACGACACGATGCCGCAGCACGCAGAAGAGCCGTACAACCACGAGCAGATCGGCGGCTGCTTTCGCCGCGTGCTCGGGCCGCTCATCGAGCAGATGTGCAGCGCGCAGAAGAACACGCCCTACGCGCCGTTCGTGGTGCGCGACGGCATCTATCGCCTGGAGCTGCCGCCGGCGTTGCGGCGCGCGCGCGACGTCTACTTCCTCATCCAAAAGAGCCAGACGCAGCGCACGGTCGGGCTCGAGGAGCTGAAGCTGGCGGCGACGTCGCGGCTGCTCATGACGCACCGGCTGTCGCTGCCCGGCATCGGCATCACGCGCGCCGACCGGCCGCTGTTGGCGCACTCCTTCGGCCCCGAGGTCGAGTTCTACTGCGTGCACAAGGACGACGAGTGGCAGCACGCGCTCGCCGACGGCGCGGTGACGTTCTACGCGCGTCCCGAGCTCGGCGACCTCGAGTTCTACCTCTACTGGTCGACGGGTTGATCGTGGCGCTCATGGACAAGCTGATGCCGGCCGACCGGCGAGCGAGCGGCCGCGGTCTCGCGCGCATCCTGCGCAACCTGACCAACGTGCTCAACTCGAAGCGCAGCTACAGCTCGGCGCTCCTGCCCGACTTCGGCATCCGCACGCTGACCGAGTACGGCTCGCGCGAGGCCGTGTGCGCCGCGGTCATCGACGACGTGCGCCAGTGCATCGCGCGCTACGAGCCGCGGCTGCGCCTCGACGACATCGTGCTCGACGAAGGGCGCAGCCCGCTGCACCTGGCGTTCACGCTGCGCTGCACGGTGTTGACCGATCCGCACGAGCTGCAGATCAGCTTCGACACGGTGTTCAACCGCTTCGAAATCAACCGGCGCTGAGGAGCGGGAATCATGGCGCTGACCTGTCGCATCGAGCTCAACAAGCGCAAGGGCGTCACCGTCTTCGTCGAGGATGCGCAGGGGCAGACCTCGCAGACCATCGTCGTCGACGGCAAGAGCATCGTGCTCACCTGCAAGAGCCAGTCGGACACCAGCACCATCACGCAGGACGCCGGCTCGGTCACCATCAAGTGCAAGGCGTTCAGCGTCGACGCCGAGACGGTGAGCGTCAAGTCGAGCAAGGACTCGACCTGGCAGAGCAGTCAAAAGCTGAGCCTGACGAGCACGCAGGACTTCGCCATCGCGTCCGAGGCCGGTGTGACCGCGGCGGCGCAAAAGGACGTGGCGATCTCGGGCGCCAACGTCAGCGCCGAGGGCAAAGAGAAGGCCTCGCTGTCGGCGCCGACCGTGTCGGTCAAGGGCGAGCAGAAGGCCGAGCTCGGCGCGCAGAGCGTCAGCGTCGCCGCCGATTCTGAGCCTCGAGCTCAAGGGCACGAGCGTCAAGGTCGCCGCCGACGGCACGCTCTCGGTCGAGGGGCAGGCGAGCACGATCAAGGGGCAGCTCCTCAACCTGCAAGGCACCCTCGTCAAGGTCGGATAGGAGGCGCGCGTGGAAACCAACGAACCGCTCTACAAGGCGTTCCTCGAGGAGCTGCAGTCGCTCGAGAGCTTCCGCATGGGCTACGTGGCCGAGACGCCGGGCGCGGCGCTGCAGCCCGACGATCCCGACGTGCGGCGCATGATCGAGGCGCTGGCGTTCTTCGCGGCGCGCTCGCGCCAGGCGTCGCTGACGACGCTGGTCGAGCAGCGGCGCCGGCTGTTCCGGCAGTTTCTGCCGCATCTGCTCGACCCGCTGCCGGCGATGGGCATGCTGCAGGCGCAGCCGACGGGGCAGATGGTCGAGGCGGTCGAGCTGCCGAGCGGCACCGAGGTGGCGCTGCGCGATCCGCAAGAGCGCGTGGCCATCTTCCGCACCACGCGCGGCTTGCGCCTCCTGCCGCTGTCGCTGGGCCGCTCGAGCACGGTGCTCCTGCCCGACGGGCGGCTGCGCTTTTTATTGCCGCTGTCGACGTCGCACCCGCGCAACGACGAGCTGGGCCGGCTGTCGCTGCACGTCAACTACCTGAACGACTTCAACGGCTCCTTGCGTCTGCTGCAGGCGCTCGAGCGTCATGTCGACCGCGTCTCGGTGAGCTTCGACGGACGCGCCGACGAGCACACCCACGGCGCCGAGTGCCGGCTCGACTTCGCCGCGCCCGCCGACGGCGACACGACGCATCCGCTGGCGCAGGAGCGCCTGTATTTTCACTTCCCGCGCGCCGAGCTGTTCTTCGACGTGACGCTGCCGCCGCCGCCCCGCAACTGGCAGCACTTCACGATCATGATCGACGTCAAGCCCGACTGGCCGCGCGGCCTCCGGCTCGCGTCGGAGGTGCTGCAGCTGTTCGCGACGCCCATCGTCAACCTGACGCGCGCGCCGGCGCAGCCGATCGTGCACGACGGCACGCAGGAGCGGCGGCCGCTGCGCCATCCGTCGGCGGCCGGCGGCTACGAGCTGCACTCGGTGCGCGGCGTCTACCGGCGCGCCGGGCAGAGCACGGTGCCGCTGCGCCCGGCCACGATCGCCGGCGGCGCCGGCAGCTACGAGCTCGAGAGCGCGCCTTTGGGCTCGCGCCCGAGCTCGGCGCTGCTCTTGCACTTGCCGGAATCGTTCGAGGTGCCGACGCTCGTTACCGTCGACGCCGAGTGGCTGCAGCCGTGGTTCTCGTCGGCGATCGGCCAGCGGCTGCAAATCGCGCCCCATCGCCGCGCCGTGCCCGGCGTGCGCTGGGACGTGAGCGGCGACCTCGTCGGCCACCGCCAGGCCGAGCTCGGCGGCAGCGTCGACGACTTCACGCACATCCTCGTGCTGCAGCATCGGCGCCGCCTGCAGCGCGACGAGCTCGATGCCCTGTTGCAGGTGCTGGGCAGCGTCTGGAACGGCCCGTTCGCGCCGCTGCGGGAGCTGATCTCCGACGTCCGCGTGCATGAAGTGCCGCTGGCGCACGGCCATCGCGGCGAGGGCGGCAAGCTGGTGTACGAGCTGGCGCTGGCGCCGC
Organism: uncultured delta proteobacterium; assembly: GCA_963785725.1. Classification (GTDB taxonomy): domain Bacteria; phylum Myxococcota_A; class Polyangia; order Palsa-1104; family Palsa-1104; genus JAQBQH01. The sequence continues at coordinate 65,209 of CAWAWS010000022.1, forward strand.
ACGAGCTCGGCCTCATGTCGCTCGTCGACCGCTTCGTCCGCCATCTGCAGCGCATCTTGAGCGTCTGGATCGCCGAGCTGCCGGTCGAAGTCCGCCTGGCCGGTGGCGCATGAGCGCGCGCGACTGGCTCGACCCGGCGCGCTTGGCGTCGCGCTGGACCGTCGCGCCCGCGCCGCCGCCGCCGGCGCCGGTCAGCGATCCCAACGCCTGGTGCCGGCGCGTGCGGGTGCTGGTGACGGAGCGGCTCGGGGCGCAATCGGTGGTGCTGCGCTATGTCGCCGAGCTCGAGGCCGCCTGCGCGCGCCGCTTCACGCCGCCGTCCGGCGCGGCGGGCACCGACGGCGCCGCGCTCGACGCGACCATCGAGCGGCTCCTCGTCGACATCGAAGATCTGCTCGACGCCGCGGCGCTGGTCGAGGGCCGCTCGTGAGCGCCCGCCCGGCGGTCTACGTGCCGGTGGCGACGATGCCGATGCGGCACGAGCCGCTGCGTCGCTGGCTGCCGATCTTGCGCGCCAACCTGTGGCGCTTCGATCTGGCGTCGCTCTTGGCGCTGCTCGGTCGCATCGGCGTGCGTCGCGACGAGCTGCGCTTCGCCAGCCACACCGGCAGCGAATCGGCGCCGCGGCTCATTCACGATCTCGAGGTCGTCGACGACCCGCGCCAGGTGCGGCTGACGCTGAGCTTCGGCCTGCTCGGCCCGCAGAGCCCGCTGCCGAGCTACTTCTTCGCCGAGCTCGATCACGGCACGCTCGACGCGGCGGCGTTCGCGCGCTTCATCGGCTACTTCGATCACGTCGTGCTGTCGCGGCTGGTGGCGGCGCTGCATCCCGAGCTCGACGACAGCTTGCAGCCGATGGCGACGCAGAAGGCCGAGCTGCAGCTGCTCGATCTGCGCTCGGCGGCGACGTTGCACTGGCTGTTTCAGCAGGTGTTCCCCGAGCTCGATGTGCACATCGAGCCGATCAAGAAGGCGCGCCAGCTGCGGACGTCGGCCTTCCGGCTCGGCGAAGCGGCGCTCGGCGGCGAGGGCACCTTCGGCAGCCACGCCGCCGCGCTCGGGCCCGGCAGCCGCGTCACGCTCTCTAGCGACAACGAGCTCGCCGGCTCGGGACAGCCGTGGCCGCTCGAGGTGCGCGCGCGCCTCCAGCAGTCGATCGCGCCGCTCTTGCGCCCGCTCGACGTGGCGCTGGAGACGTTCCTGGTGCTGCGCGAGCAGCAGAGCTGGGCGCAGCTCGATCACAAGAGCCATCTCGGATACGACGCCGTCGGCGGCGCCGCGGCGCGCCAGCGTCGCATCAAAGTCTACGACACCAGCCAAGAGGACAACCGATGAACATCGATGTGTTGCAGGGGACGTTCAGCGCGACCACGAAGCCGGGGCTCGACACGCTCGACCCGCGCTGGGCCGAGGTCTCGGGGCTGGTGCAGGCCGGGCAGTTCGCGGAGGCCGCGCGCGCCTCGGACGAGCTCTTGCGTCAGGACATCTTCGACGTGCGCCTCGTCGGCTACCTCTGCTTCGGGCAGTTCCTCGAGGCCGGGCCGGGCACGCTGGCGGATATCTTCGCCGCGCTCGGCCGCCTGCTCGACGGCAACTGGGACGCGATCGGGCCGACGGCGCAAAAGACGAAGGTGACGCAGCAGACCCTCGGCTGGCTGTTCAAGCAGGCGCTCAAGCAGGCGCAGCGGCTGCAAGCCGACGGCGGCGCGCCGTGGGAAACGTGGACGGGCGCGCTGACGCCCGCGCGGCTCGACGAGGCGCTCGCGGCTGGCGGCGCGCTGCAGGCGGCAGCGACGGCGCGGCTGGCCGAGGCGGCGCCGCCGCTCGTCGACGCCATCGGCAAGCTCCAGGTGTGGCTGCGCGCGCTGCACGAGCAGCTGGCGGCGGCCGTCGTCGCGCCGGCGGCGCCACCGACCGACGCGCCGGCGCCGCCGGCCGACGTGCCGACGGCGGCCGTGCCGGCGACCGTCGCGACGCCGGCGGCCAGCGGCGACCCGAGCGCCGTCGGCTCGTATCACCTGGCGTTGCTCCTCAAGAAGATCGACGCGCTCGGGCGGCTCTTGGGCGCGGGCAAGCTGTCACTGGCGCGCATCGTGGCCACCGATATCGGCGAGTCCATGGCGCAGTTCGATCCGCTGCTCTACTTCCCGTCGCTGTTCGCGGGTTTCGCCGGCCTGATGGCGCGCCACGCCGGCGCCATGTCGGAGGTCGACAGCGATCCCGAGTCGCCGGTGACCCGCGCCTTGCGCGCGCTCTACCAGGTCGACCTCGAAGCCTTCGTCGCGCTCGAATAGCCGGCACTGCGGCCGACGCCGGCGCAGGGCGACTTCTCGTTCGGCACTTTCGACCATTCGATCTTCACCACCATCGACCCTCCGGGAAAGCCTTGCCATTCCCGGGAATGACTTTGATGCTCGTCTCGGTTTGGCCGACTGCGACAACTTGCCACATCTCGTAACCGCGGAGCTCACGGACGCCGATCCCGTTTAGCGCTTTGACCGTGAATCGATCGGGCGTCGCCTGCGCGAGCCCGAACACAGACAGTGAGATCGCGGGAATCCCGGCTGGCATGGGCGAGCGTGCGAAACGATTCGATGAACGGGATTGCCGAGACCTCGGCGGCGAGTTCGCTTCTCCGGGGCGGACAGCGCGTCGAAAGCGAGGTTATCGCCCGATCAACGGATCCGGGCCGAGGCTGTCGAGGATCGCTTGATGCGTGCGGCGCAGCGCTTGCGCCGCGGCGCGCGGGCTGCCCTCCACCGGCGGCAGGACATCGTCCGAGAGCACGAGGCGCTGCGCCAGATCGACGATCCACGCGCCGCAGCTATGCTGAGCATCGCCGTCATTCTGAAAACGCTCCGTCGACCGCTCGACGTCGAGCGCGGGAAACGCGCGCCGCAGCGGCGCCAGATCGGGCACTTGCGTAGGGCTGAGCGGATCGATATAGAGCACGCGCGCTTGACGATTCGGCTCGACGACCTTGATGTAAATGAGCCCCCAATGGTTCAGACGAACGTTGTAGGGCTGAATGATCGTCATCGGCTTTCCCCGCTGCGGCACGAGCGGCCCGAGCCCGTCAAAGCAATTGGGCGGGAGACGTCGCAGCGAATCGGCCTGGAAACAGGGACGCACGATCACATTCGGCGCACGGCCGACGTAATGCTCGAGGAGCCGGAAGATATCGCGATCGGTATAGTAGTGATCTCCTTTGACGTCAGCGACCCTTTCGTCATCACGACTAGATCCACCCTTCTCTTTCTTGGCCGCCGAGCTCGACGTCGACGGCGGCGGCGACTTCGCCGCACGCGCGGCCGTATCCTCGCGGCAACGTTGCTCGTGCTCGCGCTCGAGCCGACCGAGGTCCTCGGCTTGCGCCGCCACCTCGACGCGCACGACGCGCCCCCGATTGCGCGGGTTCAACAGCGGAGCCGACGGCGCAACGACGCCCGAGCGTGAACCGCCCGGGCCGCTCTTTCCGTTTCCGTCAGTGGCGCTGCCAATGCCGGGATAGGCAGCCGTCACTCCGCTGAGGAGACCGGTCGCGCCCAGGCCTTTGAGGCCGCCGCCGAGACTTGCACGCGGCGACACCCCACCGAGCCCCAAGCCCGAGGCCGCCAATGAGGACCACGGCGCGCTCAACGGGCTCGACTGGGATTGAGGGAGGGTGACGCAGCCCCCCTTGCAGAGCGGATTCACGCAGTGCTGACCGGAATAGGCCCAGAGCCGATTCCAATAAGACGTCAGCAGCTCGCCCACGGCCGCCTCGCCTTCAATCAGATAATTGAACTCGGAGAGAAATCCCGGATAGAGGTTATCCGAGCCCACGACATAGAGCTTCTCGTCGACGATGGTGATCTTGGCGTGATTGCCCGGCGCTGAATCCACTCGTTTGAACTGCTCGAAGGTGTATGGCAGCTTCTCCCCCAGCCCGGCTTTGAAGACAGCCTTGACCGCGCTCCCGATGACCCCGTTGCGCGGCGGCCGCTTCTCGAGCGAAGGCTCCCGCAACGAGGCCGTCCTCCCTTTCTCCGGCAGCCCGGGCCATTTATAGGTCTCGCCCTCGATCGCGAAATCAGGAGCGACCTGCGTGTAAAAGAACGGCGCAATGTGCAAGCGGCTCAGGCTCTTCTCGCGCTCGGCGGCGTCGACGTGCCGTTGGTCGTCGACCCGGTACGTCGTATAATATTCGATGAGATCGAACGTGCGCTGCGCCCCCGATCCGAACGAATACTGATCGCCCTCGGCGCCGGCGCCGGCATCGAGCGGCGACACCACCACCTTCACGGTCAGCGCCGGGTTGGCGCGCAGCGCCGCCATGATCCAGTCGCAAACCTTGTGCGAGTCCCACTGCTTCTTCCACGCGCTCACCAGATCCATTTGCGAGAAGTACAGCGTCTTCTTCGCGCCTTTGATGAGCTGCTCCTTCATGAGCTCCGACGCCTTCTGATAGTGCTCCTTCGGATTTGGACCGGTCCAATATTTGCCGACCGAGAAGACGCGGGTCGCTTCGCGATAGTCGTCGAGCTTCTCGTAGTCGCCGCGCGCCTTCTCTTTGAACAGCGGCAGCGCGAGATCCTCCAGCGTCTGCAGATCCTCGGCTTTGATGCTCGCGAGCGCTTCCGGCTTCTGCTTCGGAGCCTTGACGCGCTCGACGCGAACGCTCTCGTGAATCTCGAAGAGCTCGTCCTGGCAATTCTTTACATAAGCTTTGACGGGCGCTTCAGCGAACGGATCCCGCAATGGCCGAGCGTCTTTTGCGAATCCGTCCCGGAAACGCCACGTCTCGGAATCCAGATATTCTTTCACCAGTAAGTCATCATTGCAGTCCCACATCCGCGTTAGGAAATGCTGCGCGCCGAGGGCCGCTTCGCCATGGACGACGACCGAGACGTCGTGCACCGGCGGATAGCTGGTGAACAGATCCATATTGAGGTTGTGACCGCCGACCAGCGCCTCGAGGCCATCGGCGGCGATGATCTTGGCGTGGTTCCACGTCATCTTCGTGGACTCTTCGTCGTCCTCGGGCGTCTTGTAGCCGAGCGCCTCGGCGATGGTGTTGGAGACGTAGGCGAAACCCGTGTTGACCTTGGCGACCAGGCCCGCTTCGATCCCCTTACCGAGGCGGGAGAACTTCGAGATCCAGATCTCGGGCGCGACCGGCCACGCCCGCGACTGGACGCGTTCTCTCACCAAGCGAATGAGCGCACCTTGAAAATCGACATAGCGCGCGGCGCCATCCTTGATGACCATCGGCGTCTGTCCGAACAAGAACCTGAATTGAGGCGGTTCTTTAATAGATATCGTTTTGCTGCGCATCGCGATGTCCATCGCGTTCAGGATGATCTTCGTCCAGTCGGGATCCGGACAATTGAGCGAGGCAATGTCGCAGCGATGGCGCGCACCGCCGATCACTTCGATGACGGCCTTTTCGAACTCTTTGGTTCGCTTCCTGGCCTTCTCCATGATCGCGCTGCTGAACGGCTCGCCCCATATATGCGGCGTATCCAAGAGGCGCACATAAGTGCGTCCGCTATCGTGGTTGAAATAGTCCTTTGCTTCGACCTTCTTCTTCAGCTCGTCGATCTCGCTCATCTTCACTCCTCAGCGTGGACACAGTGGCGATTGCATCGAGGTCGGACGCGCTACAGGAAGGTCCACTTCACCCAGCCGGCGCCGCTGCGCTGAACGGTGCAGGGATAGAAGAGCCTGAAGGGCGGATCGCCGACGGCATCCTCCATGAAGACGCTGTCGGCCGGACCACGGCCACGCAGCGACGAGATTCGGCGAACGTACAGTCGTTGACTTTCGAGCAGGCGCGGGCTGCGCGTCGCGCCGGCGTTGGGCAGGATCATGCTGCTCGCCATGTTGTCGAAGACGTCGTGCTCCTTATGCATCTGCTTACGCAGATCTCTGATGTTTTCGCGGACGCGGCAGCGAGTCGCAAACACCGTTCCCCATTGCGTCAGATAGGCGCGCGCCAGCTTGTAGACGATGCGTGGCACCGGCGCGGCGCGGGCGTCGACGCTTTCCTTGGTGACGTCACCGGTTGGGGTCGTGAGGCTGCCCGCGACCGTGTTGTGCCGCCCGCGGATCGCATAGAGCGTGTAACCTCGTGGCTGTTCGATCCTGTCTAGCGACGGCGCGCCGCGCGGGTCGATCGGATCGGTGAGCTGGCAATCGTCGGCCAGGGTCTTCCAACTTCCGCTCGCCGGGTTTGACGCTTTTCCGGCCTCGCCCGGGAGCCGGCTCATCTCGGCGTTGGGCCGCGGAACGACGGCGGAGAAGCCCTCGTCCAAGTGATCCCACGCGTAAACGCCGACGTAGCTTTTGACGTTCGGCGGCAGCTGCGTGAGGATTCCGTACCACTCGCCCGACCCGGGAACCGGATCGATGGCGAAGATGTTGACGCGAATCCGCCGATCGCCGCCGTAGGCATAGAGGAACCAGGCGGCCATGATCGCTTCGACGGCGCCGCGGCTATGTCCGAGGAAGTTGTACTCGTCGGCGCCGCTGGCGGCGGCGAGGTTGGCGGCGTGCAGCGCCAGCGCCGGCGCATCCCAGCCGTCGAGCTGCGTCGACAGATAACGCCCCTGACCGCCACTGACATAGGGCGCAATGTCACGCAGCAGATCGGCGGGCGGTTTGAGCGAACGCGCGACGTCGAGCGGATCGCCCTTGTCCGATTGATCGTGCCAGTCATTCTCACCGGGACCGCGAATGGTGACGCTGTCTTTGACCGCTTCCAGCGCGCCGGAGATGTCGAGGTGGATGCGCACCGGAATGTAGCCGGTGTCTTTGTCGTAGAAGCTTATGCGACTGACTTTGCGCTCCCCGATCTTGGGAATGACCTTATAGGCCCAATCTCGGTCCTTTACGCCTTCATCGCGCGAGCAAGCAGTCCCACAAAAGCAAATCGTATAGGTCGACGCCATACTTCATCCCCCGCTTGCAGGTGGTTTCGCGGCGCAAAAGGGACGCCTGACGACGAAGACCGCGAGCGGCGGCGGATTTGTAAACGTGACTCAGCTGCTCAGCTGGGTCTGCACGCGGCTCTGCAGCGCGCCGAGCTTTTGCGTGAGCGCGCCCGACGCCGTCTGCACCTCGGTCGCCGCCGCCGCCCGCAGCGCGTCGATCTGCGCCAACGCCTGCGTCTTCAGCTGATCCGCCTGCTGCATCGCCGACGCGATCCCCTGATCGACCTGCTGGCTCACCTGCGCCGCCGCCGACTGCGTCGTCGTCACCAGCGTCTCGATCTGCTGTGTGAGCGACCCGCGCGCCGTCGACACCTGCCCCGACGCTTGCTGGCTCACGCGATCGATGAGCGCCGCCAGCTGCTGCTGCACCAGCTGGAGCTGGCTCTGCGCCTGGGTGGCGAGCTGCTGCAGCACCTGCGTGCCCTGGGTCGCGCCCTTCGCGATCAACGTCTGCGTCGGCTGCAAGAGCGCCGCCGGCACCTTGTCCGCCGGGATGGCCGCGAGCACGCCGAGCGCCTTGTCGCGCGCCGTCGTCAGCATGGCCGCGAGCTGCGTCGACTTGTCGGTCAGCTTGGCCTTCTCGCTCTGCGCCGCGTCGAGCGTCGCCATCAGCCGGTCTTTGAGCGCCTGCACGCGCGGCGGAATCGCCGCCAGCGTCGTCTGCGCCTCCGCCACCGACTGCTGCAGCTTCTGCTGGGCGGCGAGCGTCGTCTTTTGCGCCGTGTCGCGCAGCGTCGTCAGCGACTGGGTCGCCTGATCGATGTGCGCCGAGACCTGCTGCTCGACGGCGTCGACCTTGGTCTGCAGCGCGCTGACGCCGTCGCGCAGCTGGCCGCCCTCTTGCTGCAGCCGTCCCTGCAGCGCGTCCAGCGCCGACGCCCGCGGCGCCGACGACGCGGCCGCGCGCGCCGCATCCACCTGCGCCTGCAGATCGCCGAGCACGCTCTCCACGTGCGCCGACAGCTGGCTCACCTCGTCTTGCAATGTGCTCACGTCGCCCCCCGCTTGGCTTGCAGCTCGTTCAAGGCCGCCTCACACTGGCTCTCGAGCGCCGGCAGCCGCGCACCGACGCCATCGACGCTCGTCTGCAGCTGACCCGAGCCCGCCGCCGTCTTGCCGTCGAGCTCGCCGCCGAGGCTGTCCAACGAGCCGGTCAGGTTGGCGCGCGCGCCGGCGATGTTGCCGTCGAGCTTGGCGCTGCCCTGGGACGTCGCGGCCTCGACCTTGCCCAGCGCTTCGTTCGACCCGCTCGTCACCGTCGACTGCGCCTGCCCGACCTGCGGCGTCAGATCGGCCGTGGTGTCCTCCGTCGCGGCGTTGGCATCCTCTTTGACCTCGAGCCACACCATGCCGTCTTCGAGCTGCATGCGGCCATGGTCGGCGTGCTCGGTGCGGGCCAGCGCGAAGACCGCCTTCTCGTCGACATAGGCGTGGCTCAGCGACGTCTGGCTGGTGGCGTTCTTGCCGAAGAGCAGCTGGTTGCCCTGGCTCTCCGCCGGCAGCTGCACGTCCGGTCCCCAGTCGAGGAATTGCAGGATCTCCGCGCGATCGACGTAGAGCGCCAGCAGCACCCGCGAATTCTTGTAAGCCGGCGCGAAGAAGTGGCCGGGCAGGAACTGCGGCTGAAACGGCAGCAGCACGTCCTGATTCCACAAGGGCACGTGCACGACGTAATAGGAGAGCCCGCTGTCGGCGTCGGCGCTGGCGGCGAAGATGCGGTCGTGCTCGCCGCCGCCGTCGGCCACGATCTTGCCTTCGACGACGAGCGGGCCCGCCGCCGCGTGCGCGGGCAGCCGCGCGCGCCCGTCGTTCTCGCTCTCCCAGCGCGTCGTCATCGTGACGGCAAAGGCGCGCGACGCGCCGTCGTTGCTGTTGCCTTGCGCGCCTTCGACCGCGTCCGCGGCCAGCGACAACGACGAGACGCGGAAGGTCTTGCCGCTCGGCCACAGGCCGCTCGAATGTTGCGCGCTGTCGAGCCCGGCCTGCGCGCCCGGCATCAGCGCCACGTCGGGCAGCCGCGCCAGCGTAAGGTGCAGCTCGGGCTGCGCCGGCTGGATGCGCTGCGCCTCCAGCTGGCGGGCGGCGTCGACGTCGGCGCCGCTCGGCGTGCGCACGAGCCGGTCGCGCGTCAGCGCCGCCAGCGCCTCGGGCGGCGCGTCGACGGTGCTGGCGTGGGCCGCTTCCGTGTAGGCGTTGAGCACGCGCGCGCCATGCAGCGGCGACGCCGGCACATCGATCCGCAGCGTGCTGACGTCGAGCCGGCCGAGGCGCCGCCGCGTCGTCTTGCTGGCGCGCGCGGCCGCGAGGCCATAGCCGCCAGCGCCGTAGTCGTAAAAGAAGGTGCCGCCGGCGCGCGCCGCGTAGTCGAGCACGAAGTCGTAGAAGCTCGTGCGCTCGTCGGTGGCCACGCAGATCATGGGCCGCGTGCGCTCGACGTCGTCGAGCGTCATCTCGAGCTTCATGCCGTTGGGCAGATGGGCCGCAATCAGCTCCTTCATCTTGGCCTGCGCGCGCAGCTCGAGCGGAAAGTGCTGCCGCCACAAGAGCGCCGCCGGGTCGCGCAGCTCTACCGTGTACTCGCGGCGCAAGACGGGCGCGCCGTGCAGGTCGAGCTGCGCCTGCTCCACCAGCGAGCGCGACTCGACGAGCGCGTGGAGCTGCACGCGCGCCTCGCTGTTCGCGTCGCGCTCGATGGGGACGAGCGTCGAATCGGCCTCGACCAAGGTGCGGCCGAGGAACCAGTCGAGCAGCGGGTCCTTCGCCGTCTCGTCACCATAGAAGGTGACGCTGGCGCTAAAGCCGTGCGGCAACAGCTCGAGGTGGCAGCGCTTGATGCGCCCGCCGGCGACGACCAGCTGCTTGTCGGCGCTCTGCAGCGTCAGAATCGATGCGGAGGGTCTCGACGAACATGTCAGCGGGCCGCGTCCGCTTGCGCCAACGCCTCTGCCCGCGAGCCGAACAGCGGCAACAGCGCGCTCACGCCGGCGATGTCGAGGACCTCTTTGATGTACGAAGGCACGGCGCAGAGGCTCACCTGCCCGCCCAGGTCGTGCACCTCGGCGGCGGCGTTGACGATGACGCGCAGACCGGCGCTGTTGAGGTAGCCCACCGCCGACAGATCGAGCACCACCTGGCGCGCGCCGGCGGTCTGCTCGTAGATGCTGCGTTCGGTGGCAGCGGCGGTGGCGGCGTCGATCTTGCCCTTGAGCTCGACGACGACGATGCCGACGATCCGGCGTTCGATGGTCTTGGCCATGCGGGACCTCTGCCTGCTAGACCGCGCGCCGCCCGGCCGCCGTAAAGAGGAAAAAATGTTCGCTCACATCGCCAGGTGACCGGCGTCAACCGCGCAGGAGGGTTGATTCATGGCGATGTACGGTCAGGCCGCCGCGAGCCGCGCGGCGCAGATGATGGGAACCGACGAGGTGGCGGGCGCTTATCAGCAGTACAGCCGCCAAATCCTACGGCGCTGCCGCCGCATCCTGCGTCAAGATCAGGCGGCCGAGGACGCCACGCAAGAGGTGTTCCTGAAGCTGTGGCGCTACGGCAGGAGCTACCGCGAGGCCGACTGCAAGCTGGGCTGGCTCTATCGCGTGGCCGATCGCTGCTGCTTCACCGAGCTGCGCCGGCGGCAGGCGCGGCCGACGCAGCTCATGGGCGACGAGCCGGAGGCGGCGACCCACGGCCTGTCGGAAGATCGCCAGCTGGCGCTGCGTTTTCTCGAGCGCTTCGAGGATCGCGTGCAGCGGGTGGCCATCCTGCACTTCGTCGAGGGCATGACGCAGGACGAGATCGCCGACGCCACCGGCTGGTCGCGGCAGACGATCCACAAGAAGCTGTCGTTGGTGCGCGAGCGCGCGGCGGCGCTGCAGTGCTCGCTCTTCGGTCGCAGCTAGCGGTCGTTGGGGCGCAGCCGAGCGGCGGCTATTCGCGCTCGAGCAGCCCTTCGGACGCGGCCTGCTCGCGCAGCCGCTCCTTGATCGACTGGAAGCGCTTGCGCAGCCGCGCCGCCTCCCGCTTGCGCAGCTCGTCGTCGAGCGACTCGCCGTCGTGCATGACGGCGACGATGTCGTTCCAGTCGAGGTCGCGATCGACGCGCAAGATGAGCAGCGCCCGATCTTCGACCGGCAGGCTGTCGCGCAGCTGCCGGATGCGCGACTTGGTCTGCGAGCGCAGGTAGTCGATGGTGGCGGTGCGTACGCGCTGCTCGACGGCCGCCAGCACTTGGCTGTCGTGCACCTGCCGCTTCTGCCGTCGGGACTGCGCGCGCAGAAAGCCGAAGGTCTCGTTGCGCGCCAACCGATAGAGCCAGGTGCGCAGCGACGCGCGCCGCTCGAAGCCTGGCAGCCCGCGCCAGACGCGCAGACAGAAGCTGGAGAAGATCTCGGCGCCGCTCGCCTCATCGCCGGCGAGCGAGAGGATGAGACCGAGGATCTCGGGGCCGTAGCCCTCGATCGTCATCGTGACCGCGCGATCGAGCTCACCGGCGTCGCAGGCGGAGGTGACCTCGGCCTCCAGCACGGCTCGCTCGCTCGCGTCCACGGCCCCGAGCTTAGCGCCAAGCGCGGACGCCGACAACGCTCCCGGCGCCGCCGTCGACGACGCTCAATGGCCGATCGTCATTCCCGATAGGCCGCGACTTTCGAGCGAGCGAAGCTCGCGTCGGCGCGGAGTCGCGCCGAGACCAAGGAGAGGACCCGAATGGGCTTTGCCCATTCGGGGAGGGCGGCACAGGCTAAATCAGGGCGCGATGCTCGAGCGCGAAGCGATCGAGCATCGCGCGCCCGGATTTAGCGACCGGGCGGCGCCGACCAGGGCCCGCCGCTCGCGGCCAAGCAATCGTTGTTGTCGAGGTGCGCGCGCGTCATGCGCTCGAGCCACTCGCGCAGCCGGCCGCTGTCGCTGGGCGGCACCGCATGGCGCTGCACGCGACCGTCGGCAAAGAGCGTCAACAGCTGATCATCACCCGCCGCCAGCGCCACGACGTCGGACTTGCCGCTCGACAGCGCCCAGTGCTCGCCCGTCGGCACGTACAAGAGCTCGAGCGCGCCCGCGGGGCCGGCGATGGCCAAGAGGTCGCGATCGACGAAGCCGAGGCCGGTCACGCGCTGCTCGAGCTCGACGCTGCGGGTTGGCGCGCCGGCGCCGTCGAAGATGAGGAGCATGCGGCTCTGCTCGGCGGCGGCGGCGATGACGTTGCCGTCGGGCGCGAGCGCCAGGCTGCCGCCGCCGGCGAGCACGCCGAGCGTGCGCGGCGGCGTGGCGCGGTCGAGGGCCACCGTCTGCACCAGCCCGTCGCGCGTGACGACCGCCAGCTGCCTGCCGTCGGCGGACAGGGCGACGCGCACCGCCGCCTCGCTGGTGATGGCGCGGCTCGAATCCGTCCGCCAACGCGTGCAGCGCGACGCCGTCGCTGGCGGCCGAGGCGGCGTGATCGCCGGCGACGGCCACGGCGGTGACCGGGCCCAGGTGGCGACCGAGCGTGCGACCCGCGCCGCCGACGAGGACGACGCTGCCGTCGCCGAGGCCGGCCACGACCGCGCGGCCGTCGGGCACGAGCGCCAGGCGGGCGTCGGCCGGCAGCGACAAGGGCGGCTGGCCCGGCTCGGCGATGGACCACAAGCGCACCGTGTCGTCGACGGCCGCCGAGAGCAGCCACTGGCCATCGGCGGAGAGCTGCAGCGACGTCACGTCGAGCTCGTGGCCACGGAGCTTGCGCAGCTCGGCCGTCGGTCAATCCCACAGCCGCACCAAGGAGCCGCGGGTGGCGACGAGCGAGCGCCCATCGCGCGAGAAGCCGGTGTCGCGGCAGGCCTCACCGGCGTGCGAATAGTCGACCGCTTTGCCCGACGAGAGCCGCACGACGCCGGTGCTGCCGTCGGCGGCGCAGATGGCGAGCTCGTCGTCATCGGGCGCGAAGGCCAACGCCAGCGCCGGCCGCGCGCCGATGACGCGCGCCGCGCCGCCGTCGAGCGGCTGCAGCTTCACGCCCGCCTCGCCGGCCGCCGCCAGCGCCGTGCCGCGATGGTTGACGACGATCGGCCCGTCGCCGCGCAGCGGCCAGCGCCGGCTGCGCGCGCCGTCGGCCAGGATGACGCCTTCGCCGTCGCGCACGAGGAGGCAATCGTTGGCGCCGCCGCTGAAGACGAGGTGGCTGACCGGGCCGCGCGTCTCCACCGATGACAGCGCGTGGCCGTCGCGATCCCAGATGCGCACGCCGCCCGCGCCGGCGAAGGCGAAGCGCGTGCCGTCGGCGGACACGGCCAGCGCGGTCACGTCGCCGAGCGCGCCTTCGAGCGGCAGCGCGCGTCGGGCGGCGACGTCGTACAGCCGCGCGCCGCCGGCGCCGCCGACCGCCAGCCGCGCGCCGTCGGGCGCGAAGGCCAGCGCGTGCGCCACGCCGAGCTGCCCCGCGAGCTCGACGGCGCTGCCGTCGCGGCCGAAGAGGCGCACGCGCCCGGCGGCGTCGGCGCTGGCCAAGAGGCTCGCGTCGGGCGCGAAGGCGGCGACGCGACCGGGGAAGATCGCCGTGGCCTCGTGGCGCGCCACCGCCCGCGCCGCCAGCACGCGCGCGTCGCGCCACAGCTGCGCCTCCGCCCGCAGCCGCTTCAAGAGCGCCAGCGTCAGCGTCGGATCGCGGTCGATGGCCGCCCGCGCGTCGGCCAGGAGCAGCTGGTCGACGCGCTCGATCTCGCGCTTGCGCGCCGCCTCGGCCGCCGCCTTCTCGACGAGCGCGAGGTTCCGCTCCGCTTGCGCGTGGTCGCGCTCGCGCACGACGCCGCGGACGCCGGCCACGCCGGTGACGACGAACAGCCCGAAGCCGGCCAGCGCCACCGCCACCGGCAAGCGATAGCGCCGCAAGAAGCGCCGCACCCGTTGCCCGCGCGAGTAACGATGGGCGTTGACGAGCTGCCCGGTGGTAAAGCGGTTGAGATCGGCCGCCAGCTCCTTGGCGTCGGCGTAACGATCCGCCGGCTGGCGCGCCATCGCCTTGGCGACGATGGCCAAGAGGTCGACCGGCACGCCCGGCTGCCGCTCGGCCAACGGCGGCGGCGGCCCGGCGAGCGTCGCGCGCACGACGTCGGGCCCGTCGACGCCGTCATAGGGCGGCCGGCCGGCCAAGAGCGTGTAGATCATCGAGCCGATGGCGTAGACGTCGCTGCGCTCGTTGGCCGGCAGCCCGGCGGCCTGCTCGTAGGCCATGAAGCCGGGCGTGCCCACAATCGAGCCGGCCACGGTCACCTGCAGCGACGGATCGAGCTGCCGCGGCGGCACCGTCTGCAGCGGCTCGACCGCGGGCTGATCGAGGTCGAGGTGCTTGGCCAGGCCCCAATCGATGACCACCGTCTCGCCGAACTCGCCGACGAGCACGTTGTCGGGCTTGAGATCGCGATGAATGATGCGCTGCGAGTGCGCGTAGGCGATCGCCTCCGCCACCGTGATGACGACGCGCAGCAGCGCCAGCCGCTGGTCGAGCGCCGGCGTCTCGTCGATGACGATGGAAAACGGGCGGCCCGCCACCAGCTTCATGGCGTAGAACGGCTCGCCGCCGGGCCAGCGCCCGGCCTCGAACACGGGGACGATCGCCGGATGCTGCAGGCGCGCCGTGATCAGCGCTTCGCGGACGAAGCGATCCTGCGCGTGCGCCTCGGTGTTGAAGAGCTCCTTGATGGCGACGCGCCGATGCAGCCGCTTGTCGCGCGCCACCAGCACGCGTCCCATGCCGCCGCGCCCGTATTCGGCGACGATGGTGTAGCTGTCGCGCGAGACGAGCGGCAAGGAGTCGCCCTCGATCGCCTCGCCCGGTGCCGCCGGCGGCGGCGACTGAATCGTGGGCTGCCCGAACGCGGCGTGGTGACCGAGCGGCAGCGCCGAGACGTGGGCGACGCGGCGCAAAAAGCCGTCGACGCTGTCACTGCCGCCGTCGTCGGCGTCGTCGGCTTCGGTGCGCGCCGGAGCTCGGTCGTCCTCGGCCATCGGCGCGAGTATAGCCCGCCCATCGCCGGCCGAGCGACGGCTAAGACCGGCCGCCGCCGACCATTGGACGATGGCCTTCAGTCGCCGGAAAGATCGACTGTTTGCGGTTACTTCTTGAAGGTCCCGCCACTCTCGACGCGCTTCTTGAGGGCGCGCAAGAGGTCAGGGATGGCGCGCCGCTGCATGAACGATTGAATCGACTGCGGCACCTTGAGCCCGCTGTCGACGAAGGTGCGGTAGACGAGCAGCGTCCGTCCCGGCGCGAGCTCGCTCAGGCGATAGTCGCCTTCGACGTCGGCGACCGTGTTGTCGCGCGCGTCGCGGTCGAGCGTCCACGAGATGGTGTGCGTGAGCGCGTCCAAGCGGTACCAGGCGGTATAGCGCGCCGTGGTGACCGTGGCGTCGATCTCCTGGCGAACGCGCAGCCGCTCCGGTTGTCGCTCGAGGATCTGCACCGACTTGATGCGCGGGACGTAGTCGGCGCGGTCTTCGAAGCGCACGAGCGTGGCCCACACGTCGGCGATGGGTCGCTCGACGATGATGGCGCCGAGGCCGCGACCGGCCGACTTGCCGGTGGCGGTGGTGAACGACTCCGAGCGGGTCACGACCTTGCCGGCGCCGACGTCACGCAGCTCGGCGTCGCTGAGGCCGACGAGCGCGACGGCGACGGTGGCGGCGATGCATAAGCCGGGCGACATCGCAGGACTATGGCACAGCGGACGAGGCGCCGCTCCTGCGCTCGATCCGTTTGTCGTCGAGCGCATCGAGTGTTCCCCGGATGACGACGCCGCGAGCACCGCGGCGACGGGCGCAGAACAGTCGTCGGCGTTCACCGCGAGACGGGCGCGAGCGGTTGCGATCGCGCGTCGAGCGGCATCGACGCTCCGCGCGTTCCGCTCGCCCGCCCGTCGATGCGCGCTGATGTCGGGCTAAGCGCGCAGATGCCGTCAGGATGTCGACGTCGCGGTTGCAGCGAGCGGCGGCGTGACTACTCCGGCTAGCAAGTGCGCCCTCCCTTGCTATCGCTCGTGCTGGTGTCGCTCCTCGCGTCGAACGGAGCGGCCAGCGCCGATTCTCCTCCTGCCGATGCGCGCGCGCCCGCGCCCAATCCGGCCGCGGGCGAGCCCTACGACGGCCGCGGGCCCGAGCCGTCGGCCGGCGCCGGGCTCTTGTGGGTGCCGCGGATCGTGCTCTTTCCGTTCCGCTTGCTCTTTTGGGCCATCGAGCCGCCCACCCGCGCCGGCGTGGAGTTCGAGCAGCGGCATCACCTCTACGAGCACCTCTACGCGGCCTTCACCTCCGACGACGGGCAGGTCGGCGTGCGGCCGACGTTCGTGTGGATGAACTCGTTTCGCCCGAGCTTCGGCATCCACGTCTACGACGGGAAGCTGCTCGGCCCGGGGACCAAGTCGGTGCTCGACGTGTCCGGCGGCATCGACGTCGTCGACGCGGCGATCCATCTGCGCCCGACGCACCTCGGTCGCCGCGTGCACGTCTTCTTCGACAGCATCTTCGATCGCCGCAACGACTTCTTGTTCGCCGGCATCGACTCGCACGCGCCGCTGCCGGCAGGCGCGGCGACGCGCTATCAGCAGACCCGGCTCGACGAGGGTGCGCGGCTCGACCTCCGGCCGACGTCGTATCTCGCCTTCACGTTCGGCGGCTACTTCGGCCTGCGCCGCTTCGCCAACGGCGAGACCTACGACGGCAACGCGCCCATCGACCAAATCTACTGCGTGCGCGCCGCGGACGGCCGCTGCGTCCCCGGCACCGTCGACGAGCGACAAGTCCCCGGCTTCAACCAGGGCACGCAGTTCCTGCGCGCCGCCGCCGGCGTCCACCTCGACCTGCGCGACGATCGCGTCCGGCCGACGCTGGGCGCCCTCGTCGACGCCGAGGCCGACTATTCGCACGGCCTCGGCGACAGCGACGACTCGAGCTACTTCCGCATCCGCGGCGCGGCGTCGGTCGCCCTCAACTTGTGGCAGCACAGCCATCTGTTGATCCTGCGCGGCGCGACCGAGCTGGTCCTGCCCGTCGAAAACGCCGCCGTCCCCTTCTCGGAGCTGACGACGCTGGGCGGTCCCGAAGATCTGCGCGGCTTTCGCTGGCAGGAGTTCCGCGGCTTCTCCTCCTTGATCGCCACCGCCGAGTACCGCTGGCCGCTCCTGCCTTGGGTCGACGGCGCCGTCTTCTTCGACTACGGCGGCGTGTACGGCAAGCGCTACGACGGCTTCGGCGCCGGCCAAATGCAGCCCGACGTGGGCTTCGCGCTGCGCCTGCGCGCGCGCGATCGCTTCTACGTCAAAGTGCAGCTCGCCCGCGGCTTCGACGGCGGCGGCTGGCGGATCTACCTGACGGGACAAAACCTGCCATGAAGCCCTCTCTTCTCGTGCTGCCTGTGGCGATGACGCTCGGCTGCGCCGGCCAGCTGCACTTCGCCGATCGCGCCATCCTGTGGCACGACCCCGACGACGCACCGGTGCCGGCGCCGCACAAGCGCAAGGACCTCGAGATCGCCTGGGAAGGCATGCGCGACGCGCTGTTTCGCCCGGCGCAGCGCTTCTTCTCCGCCGATTACCTGACCGAAGCGCGGAACGTGAATGCGCTCGACGAGGTGCCCGACTCGAGCTGGTTCGTCGATCGCCGGCGCGATCCGACGGCGCCCGACGATCAGCCGCGCTGGCATCATCTCGCGCCCGAGGTGGTCGAGCGCGGCGCCGCCGTCGAGCCCGGCCCGGTGTTGCCGCTGACCGTGCTCAAAGAGAAGACCGAAGGCTCGGCCAGCGGTCTCGTGGTCACCGACGCGCACGGCGTAAAGTTCCAGCTCAAGTTCGATCCGCCCGGCTATCCGGGGCTGGTCTCGTCGGTGGAGGTGGTCGTCACGCGTCTGGCGTGGGCGGCGGGCTGGAACGTCCCCGGCGACACGCTGATCGAATTCGGCCGGCAGGATATGCAGCTCGCGCCCGACGCCTGGACCCTCGACCGCTTCGGCCACCATCGGCAGCTGACGGCCGGGGCGCTCGACGACGTCATCAACCACGTCGCCGTCGACGGACGCGTGCACGCGGTGGCGAGCCGCTGGATCGAAGGCGAGCTGCTCGGCTGGTTCTCCTACCTCGGCCGCGACAAGCACGACGAGAACGATCGCGTCGATCATCAGTACCGGCGCGACCTGCGCGGCTTCGGCGTGTGGGCGGCGTGGGTGGACGACGTCGACACCTACGAGAACAACACGCTCGACGCCTACGTGGGCGCGCCCGGCCGCGGACACGTCGTGCACTATCAGCAGGGTGTCGGCGCCAGCTTCGGCCGCTTCGCCGGGCTCCCCATCGAATACTGGATGGGCCAGCAGCCCTACTTCACACCGAGCAACGTCCTGCTCTCCTTGGTCACGCTCGGCTTTTTGCCGAGGCCGTGGGAGGATTCGCGGCTGAAGCGGGCGCGCGCGCGGGCGCTGGTCGAGTGGCCGCAGCTCGGGTTCTACGAGGCCGCGCACTTCGATCCCCGCCATTGGCAGCCGCTGGCGCAGAACCCCGGGTTCGTCCGCCAGACCCGTCGCGATCGCTATTGGGGCGCCAAGCAGGTGGTGGCGTTCAACGAGGAGGAGATCCGCGCCGCCATCCGCGCCGGACACTTCCCGCCGCTGGCCGCCGAGCACCTCTTCGACGTGCTGTGGCGGCGACGCGAGCGCATCGCGCGCGCCTTCTTCACCGACGTCGCGCCGCTCGATCATTTCCGGCTCGAGGACGAGCGGCTGTGCTTCGAGGACTTGTGGGTGACGGCCGGGCTCGGCGACGAGCCGGGCACGGCCTATGAAGCGCGTGAGCGCGCCACGCCCGCCCGCCCGCTCGCGCTGCAGCACGGTTGCGTCGTGGTTCCGCGCGGCGCCGGCTATCGCGTCGTCGAGCTGCGGGTGTACCGACCGGCGCAGCGCCACTTCGGGCCCCCGGTGGCCGTCCACCTGGTCGAGCGCGACGGCGTCCGCCACATCGTCGGAATCGAGCGCTAAACCAGGGTTCGCAATTCTCGATCGCTTCGCGCTCGAGAATCGCGCCCTGATTTAGCCTCGATCAATGAGGGCGTGCCGCCCTCCCCGAATGGGCAAAGCCCATTCGGGTCCTCTCCCTGCTCTCGGCGCGACTCCGCGCCGACGCGAGCTTCGCTCGCTCGAAAGTCGCGGCCTATCGCGAATTGCGATCGGCCATTTAGCACGAGCCGGCGCGTCGCGGCCCGCGCACGATTGAGGTTAGGCGCCGGGGGCGCGGCGCGGATAGCGGTGCATGAGCTGCGAGGCCGCCTTCTCCAGTCGACTCACGTTCACGATGCCCGGGTGCTCGACGACCGACGTGGCCGAGGCGCGCCAAAAGACGCGATTGGTCCGCGAATCGACGAAGTCGACGATGAAGCTCCCGTCGGTGTAAGCCACGACCTCGGGATCCCAGCCGTAAATGCCGTTGCCCCAATCCGTGACGCCGATGTTGTGCTCCTGGAGCAGGTGGTAGTCGACCAGGAAATCGGCGGCGCTCGCCGGCGCCTCGCGCAGCCCATCTTGCGTGAGCTCGGCGCGCAGCACCGCTTTGACCTGCTGGTCCAGGATCGTCTCGGGACCTTTGCCGCTCGGCGGGAGCCAAGAGAACGTCTGATAGTGGCCGAGGTCGGCCTGCGGCGCGACCTGCGAGCGGACGCGCATGCTCGCGCATCCGGTGAATAGAGCCAGCATGGCGAGCAGGGAGCCCTTGCGCATGGAATCACCTCTCGCTTCCTTTTAGGTCTCCAGACGCGCGAGCCAAGTCGCCGCGAAGCGACAACGCGCGTCAGGCCTCTGCCTTAGACGCCGCACGAGGAACGCGATGCGCGTCGTTCCCGCATTGACAGTCGCCACGGCCGCCCGATTTACCGTCAGAGATGCGGCAGCCGACGCTCCATATGGCGGTCTTGTTGGCGCTGTTGCCGGTCGCGTCCGGCGCCGTCCGCGCGGACGAGCGGCCGAGCGCGACGGCTCCCGCGCAGCTGGAAGGCGCGACGGCGCAAGCCGAGCAGCCCGACGCGACCGCGCAAGCCGAGCAGCCGAGCGCGACAGCGCAAGCCGAGCAGCCGAGCGCGACGGCGCAAGCGGAACAGCCGAGCGCGACGGCGCCTTCGCCCGACGCCACCGAGCCGACGCCGTCGCCCGAGCCGGGTCCGGTGGAGCATGACTTGCCGAGCGCGAAGGCGCCGGCCAAGGAGCTGCCGCATCATCCGGCGGCAGCGAATCCGCCGCATCACAAGAGCGAGATCTCGGACGAGACCTTCAAGTTCCGCGCGTCCGTCGACCTCCCGATCGCGCTGGGCGCGGCGGCGACGTGGGGTCTTCTCGCCATCCTGAAGAATCAGCTGTCGTCGAGCTGCCGCTGGTGCGACCGAAACGCCAACGGCAGCGACGGGCTGAACGCCTTCGATCGCAGTGCGCGCAATGCGCTCAAGTGGTCCAACACCTCGGCGGCGGGCACGATCTCGGACGTGAGCACGTTCGTGGTCACGCCGCTCTTCATCGCCGGTCTCGATCTGGCGGCTGCCGGCTCGCCGCACCGCTGGCGTCGCTGGGCCATGGACATCCTCATCATCTCCGAGGCGACGGCGCTGTCCGGCGCGCTCAACTACATCGTCAAGTACGCGGCCTCGCGCCAGCGACCGTTCGTCCATTTCGAGATGCTGAGCGGCGTGAAGTACAAGACCAACGTCGACGACAACGCCTCCTTCTTTTCCGGCCACACGACCTTCGCCTTCGCCGTCGCCACCGCCGGCGGCACGGTCGCTTCGCTGCGACATTACAAGTGGGCGCCGCTCATCTGGGCCGTCGGCATGAGCGTGGCGACGTTCTCGGGCTATCTGCGCATCGCCGCCGATCAGCATTACCTCTCGGACGTGATCGTGGGCGCCGTCGTCGGCTCGGCGATCGGCGCGGGCTTGCCGCTGCTGCGCTGGATTCGTCCGCTGCGCGAGCGCAAGATTTCGTTCGGCGGCCAGGCCGGCCCCAACGGCGCGCTGGTCGGCGTGTACGGCATCTGGTGATCGTTCGAAAGCGCCCTCGTGTCATTTAGCGAGGGGCCGTGACGCGCTGCACGCCGTCGCTGCGCCTGCACGTCGGGCATTGAACTTGCTGTTCGGCGCAGCATGTCGTTCGCCTTCACTGCCGCCGCGCGCCGCGCCATCGCCACCGGCGCGCGCGGTCGCGCTCGCGCGCGCGGGCTTCAGCGCCCGTCACTGGCGGGTCGCGTCGGCCGCGCGATCGACGCAGGCGCCGCGTCGCCGTCGGGCGCGTGTCCGCGACAACTACAGTCGTCCCTCTTCGTAGCTTCGACGTTCACGACTCACCTCACCTCGCGGCCGACATCGCAAGGCGTCGCCCGCGCCAACGCCACGTCGCATGCGCGCTTGGCCACCTCATCGAGCTCGTCTTCTCAGGAGAATTGATGCGTAATCCGTCCGGTACTGCACGTCCTTCGCGCGGCGATGGCCGTCGACTTTCACTCCGCTCGCGCGCCCTCGCCAGCCACGGCCTCGTCGCCTGCGCGCTCATGCTCGGCGCCTGCACCGCGGCGCCGACGGGCGAGAGCACCGCGGCACAAGAAAAGAACGGGATCATCCTCCCCATATTCCATCCCGGCTGGAACGGCGCGTGGGATCGCTACGACGCCGGCGCGCTGCGCAGCATGCCGGCCATCGCTTCCAACGGCACGCTGTGGGAGCTCGCCACCGTCGACAACAGCACCCAGCACCTCAACGTGCGCGAGAGCAGCGACGGCGTGCACTGGGGCGCGCCCGTCGATCTCGGCGGCACCTTCAACGGCACGCCCGGCATCGCCTTCTGTCGCACGGCGCTCGTCGTCGCCGCCATCGACAACAGCGGCGCCGCCTGGTCGTTCGCGCGCGGCCTCGGCGGCAGCAACGCGCCCGGCGCGTGGGGCGGCGCCACCTCGATGGGCGGCGTCCTCCTCGGCGGCATCGGCCTCATCGGCAATCCCACCGGCTACGGCATGACCGCCGTCGGCATCGGCACCAACTATCAGATGTGGGAGCTCACCGGCATCGTCGGCTTGTGGAACGATCGCTGGACGCAGCAGACCAGCGGCTACACGCTCGCGCCCGTCGCGCCCACCGGCTTCACCCTCGGTAACGGCCGCCTCGATATCGTCGCCGCCTCGAGCACGATGGTGCCCTTGCACGAGTGGGAGACCAACGGCGTCGTCGGTGGCTGGGAAGCGCTCGGCGGCGTGCAGATGGGCCAGGGCAGCCTCGTCGCCACCGGCCCGACGTCGTACAGCGCGTATGTCATCGGCACCGATCGCAACACCTACCAAAACGTCTACGACGGCGCGAAGTGGGACGGCTGGACGCGCATCTTCGGCTGCTCCGAAGGCGACGGCGCCTACGCGGTCTCGCCCTATCCCTTCGACACCGGCTACGGCGACACCACCGACCTCTACGTGCTCGGCATGGATCACACGGCCACCTACCACAACCGCTGGTCGCTCTTTCCGAGCCTCGCGGCCGGTCAGCAGCCCTACTGCTGCGGCATGCCCAACACCGCTTGCTGCGGCATCGAGGCGTCGTCGTCGGCCTGCGCCGACGAGCTCACGCCGACCGGAAACTATCGCTGCAACCCCGCCGACAACAAGTGCGAGCAGTGCGGCTCGGCCGTCGGCGAGCCCTGCTGCTTGAACGAGAGCGGACCGCTCGGCGACGCGCAGCGCTGCGGCTTCGGCGGCAGCAGCACCGTGTGCGACGTCTTCAACCGCACCTGCGTGTCGGCGAGCGCGCCGCAAGCAGGCCCGGGCGAAATCTGCGGCGCCAACGGCAGCTGCATCGCCGGCTTCACCTGCGCCGGCCGCGACTCGGGCACGCAGACGCTCGGCTACTGCAAGCCGACGACGACGACGTGCGGCGGCGACGAGACCATCTGCTTCAACGACGCCGCCTGCTGCAACGGCTTTTTGTGCAACGACTACCGCTGCACGCTCGCGTCGCGCAAGACCTGCGGCGGCAACGCCATCACCGACGGCTCGACCACCTACCCGGTCGCGCTGCGTGACGCCGTCTCCGGCTGCGCGCTCGACGTCGTCGAGGAGCTCGCCAACTCCGCCGCCGAGGCCTACGCCTGCGCCGACACGCAGTATCCCAACGCGCAAGTGCTCAACGCCAACGCCTATCCGTGGGCCTACTACGACTACGCGGTGCACACGTCGGCCGGCCTGTGCTGGATCGATCGCGTGGCCGCCTTCTTGCCGGGCGACGCCGCCATCTGCGTCAGCACCACGAACCCCGGCAGCACTTACGTGCTCAACGGCAGCTGCCCATGAGCGCGCGCCTTCGCTCTTTCACGCACGACGAGCTGGAACGTCAAGGAGAACGCATGAGCACTCGATTCGGAACCCAACCGCGGCGACGTCACGCTGCGACGCTCGGGCTCGTGGCTTGCGCCGCGCTGCTCGCCGCCTGCGACCCGTCGGCCTCGATCGGGCAGAGCGGCGCCGCGCTCGATAAGCCGAGCGGAATCATCATCTCGCCCATTTTTCCCGTCCTCCACACCGCGTGGAACGGCGGCTTCGACCGCTTCGACGCCGGTGCGCTGCGCAACATGCCGGCCGTCGCCTCCAACGGCACGCTGTGGGAAATGGCCACCGTCGGGACCAATCAGCACTTGAGCGTCCGCGAGAGCACCGACGGCGTGAGCTGGGGCGCGCCCGTCGACCTCGGCGGCACCTTCAACGGCACGCCCGGCATCGCCTTTTGCCGCACGGCGCTCGTCGTCGCCGCCATCGACAACAGCGGCGCCGCCTGGTCGTTCGCGCGCGGCCTCGGCGGCAGCAACGCGCCCGGCGCCTGGGGCGGCGCCACCTCGATGGGCGGCGTCCTCCTCGGCGGCATCGGCCTCATCGGCAATCCCACCGGCTACGGCATGACCGCCGTCGGCATCGGCACCAACTATCAGATGTGGGAGCTCACCGGCATCGTCGGCTTGTGGAACGATCGCTGGACGCAGCAGACCAGCGGCTACACGCTCGCGCCCGTCGCGCCGACCGGCTTCACGCTCGGCAACGGCCGCCTCGACATCCTCGCCACCTCGAACGCGATGGTTCCCTTGCACGAGTGGGAGACCAACGGCGTCGTCGGCGGCTGGGAGTCGCTCGGCGGCGTGCAGCTCGGGCTGACCCAAGGCACCCTCGTCGCCACCAGCGCCACGACGTACACCGCGTACGTCATCGGCACCGATCGCAACACCTACCAGGATGAATACGACGGCACGAAGTGGGACGGCTGGGCCAAGATCTTCGGCTGCTCCGAAGGCGACGGCGCCTATGCCGTCACGCCCTATCCCTTCAGCAACGGCTACGCCGACACCACCGACCTGTATCTCATCGGGATGGATCACCAGACCATCTATCACAACCGCTGGTCGCTCTTCGCCAGCGCCACCGCCGGACCGCAGCCGTATTGCTGCGGCTCGACCGGCCTCGACTGCTGCACGCCCGCCGACAAGATGCCGTGGGTCTGCAACGGCGACACCACCGCCAATTACATCTTGTGCAACGCCGCCGACAACAAGTGCGAGCAGTGCGGCGCCGCCGTCGGCCAGACCTGCTGCGAGGTGAGCAACGTCTCGCCCGCCTTCCCGCGCTGCGGCGGCGGCCTCGTCTGCAACATCTACAACAACGAGTGCGTCGGCGCAGGCGCGCCCGGCGGCGGCGCCGACCAAGTGTGCAGGGCCGGCGGCATCTGCGACGCCGGCTACACCTGCACCGGCCGCACCTCGAACGTCGCCGGCTTCTGCAAGCCGAACCCGACGCCGACGTGCCAAGGCGCGGGCGGCGGCTGCAGCTCGACGGCGGGCTGCTGCAGCGGCCTCAGCTGCGTCGGCGGCGCGTGCACGGCCAACACCTCGAAGACCTGCGGCGGCAACGCCGTCGGTGCGAGCACGGGCGTCTACGAGATCGGCATCCGCGATCCGAATTCCAGCTGCGCCGTCGGCATCCGCAACTACTACGCCAACTCCGCCGCCGAGGCGAAGAGCTGCGCCGCGGCCAACTACCCCGGCTACGATCTGCTGCCCAATGAGTCGCCCACGGAATACGACTACTCTCAGCTCAGCGAGTTTGGGTGCACCGACGCCCACGTGTCCGTCTTCAGCGAGGACGACCTCGACGCCTGCGAGCAGTACCAGTGCGAGAACTGCAGCGACTCCAGCGAGAGCTGCGAAGAGATCGAGAACGGCTTGAGCGGCGACTCGCGCGCCACCGGCCCGCTGACCAAGGCGGCCGTCGCCGCGACCGTTCACTAGCGTACGATCGACCCGCTCGTCCTCACGGCGGCGGCAGGCCCTCGACCTGCCGTCGCCGGAATCTCGGCCGACGCGCGCTTTGCGCGCTCGATCCAGAATCGCGATCGGCCATTCAGCTCCCGGCTCAGCGTAGGAAGGAATCGACCTCGGCCAGCGCCGCTTCTTGGCCGGTGCGGCCGGCGTAATCGCTGCGCGCCGACTGCGCCAACGCGCGCGCCCGCGCCGGATCGCCGTGCGCCGCCCGCAGCGCCCGCGCCAGCGCGAACGCCGTGCGCGCCCGCTCCACCGGATCGCCCGGCGTCGCCTGCCGCAGCGCCAGCGCCTGCTCGAGCGCGACGCGCGCATGCGCCGCGTCCCCTTGCGCCAGCTCGGCCAGGCCCATGCCGGTCAGCGGAATCGCCAGATCCGGATAGCTCGCCCCGAGCGCCTGCTTCTGGATGGTCGCGGCGCGCCGATACATCGTCAGCGCCTCGCGCGGCGCGTTCGCGGCCAGGTTCAGATCGCCGAAGCCGATCAGCGCCTCGGCGACGCTCGGATGCTCGGCGCCGAAGGCTTTGGAGAAGATCTCGAGCGCGCGCGCGAGCTCGGGCCGCGCCTCGTCGAGCCGGTGGCGACGCAGCGCCAGCTGCCCCACCAAGAGGTGGACGCTGCCGACGTTGGGATGGTCAGCGCCGAGCGCCGCCGTCCAGATGGTCGACGCCTGTGCGTACTGAGCGCGCGCCGCGTCGTAGCGACCGAGCTCGGTATCAATCATGCCCACGTTGAGCGCGATGGTCGCCAAGAGCGCGTCGCTCGCGTCCGAGTTGCGCAGCACGATGGCGCGCGCGCGATCGTACGCCGCCAAAGCCTCGGGCAATTGCCCCTTGACCCGCAGCGCCGCCGCCAGGCTCGACGTCACCCAGCCCGTCGTCGGATGCTCGGGACCGAGGGTCTGCTCGAGCTGCGCCAGCGCCGCGCGGTAGTGGGCGATCGCGTCGTCGGCCTTGCTCTCCATGACATCGACGTCGCCGAGGACGCGCAAGGTCTCGGCCAGCAGCGGATCGTCGCGGCGCAACACGCGCCGGCGCAGCGCCAGCGCCCGCTCGACGTGGCCGCGCGCCTCGCCCGTGTGCCCATCGTTGAGCGCGAGGCTGCCGAGGTGCGCCTCGAGGCGCGCGCGCAGCGCCGGGTTTTCACCGAGCCGCTCGATCGCGGCCGATGCCGAGCGCGCCAGCTCGCGCCCCTCGGCGAGCCGACCGAGCCGCGTGCCGATGATCCACACTTGATCGATCCAGCCGAGCGCCGCCAGCTCGTCGCCACGCACCGACTCGGCGACCACGGTCATCTCTTTCAGCTCGCGCGCCGCGTCGCTGTAGCGGTCGGTGCGCTCGTCGAGCTCCGCCTGCGCCCACAGCGCCTCGGCCTCGACCGGCCGATAGCCGGCGGCGTGCGCGTCGGTGACGAGCGCCGGCATGAGGCGTCGGGCGTCGGCGAAGTGACCCGCCTCGATCGTGGCGCGGGCGGCGGCGATGCGTCCGCGCAGCGCCTCGAGGCGCGCCCGCGCCGCCGGGTCGACGGGCAGCGGCACCGCCGCGCGCAAGGCCACCGGATCGGCGCAGACCTCGAGCCGTTCGAGCGACTGGGCCGCGGCCAGCGCGTGCTCGACCGTCGCGCGATCGGCGTGGCCGAGCACGTCGATGCGCGCCTTCCAGTCGCGCAGCCGATTCTGCAGGCAGGCCATGCGCAGGTCGAACAGCTCGTCCGACTGCGGTCCGCGCGCGGGCGTGGCGCGGCAGGTGTCGGCGACCATCCCCGTCCACGACGCGGCGTAGTCGTCGAACACGGCCGCGACGGAGCGGAAGGCCTGCTCGGCGTAGCCGGCGCCGGTCTTGCGGAAGGCGGCGGCGACGTCGTCACGGCGCGCGCCATCCCACACGCCGGCGAGGCGCGCGCTCGGGTCGTGGCAGATTCCCGCGCTCGCGCGGTGCTGCACGGCCCGTCCGACGACGGCGGCGGCGACGAGCGCGACCGTGGCCGCGGCGAGCGCGCGCACGACGCGGGCGCGCCGCAGCGCCGGATCGCGCGCCAGCGCCGCCAACAGCGCCGCCATCGACGGCCAACGCGCGCTTGGGTCGACGGCCAGCCCGCGCAGCACGATCTGGCGGATCCACGGCGGCACGCTGGTGCCGGCCGGCGGCGGCAGCACGCGACCGTCGACGATGTTGCTGCGCAGCTCGTCGTAGCTGCTGCCGGCGAATGGGCGCTCGCCGTAGAGCGCGGCGTAAAACGTGACGCAGAAGCTGAACTGATCGGAGCGCGCGTCGCAGGGCTCGCCGCGGTGCTGCTCGGGCGCCATGTAGGGCGGCGTTCCGACGACGGCGCCGGCGAGCGTGAGCGCGGTGTCCAAGAGGCTGCGCGAGATGCTGCTGGTCGTCGACGTCGGCGACGCGCGCCCCGTCACCGCCGCCGCCGACTCCAGTGACGACGACGACGGCGCGGCTTCCGACGACGACGGCACGACTTCCGACGACGACGGCACGACTTCCGACGACGACGGCACGGCCTCCGACGACGCCGACGACGGCACGACCGCCGACGTCGTGAGCGCGCCCGCCGACAGCGACGACGTGATGGTCGACTCGGCGCCGCGCCCGCCATGCGCCGTCGGCACGTCGTCACGCGAGCGTTCCGCGCGCGCAGCCGACGACGCGGCCGCGACCGCGAACCCCGCGTCGGCCGCGCTCGTACGCGCCAGGCCGAAGTCGAGCACGCGCACGCGCCCGTCGTCGCCAATCATGATGTTGGCAGGCTTGACGTCGCGGTGCACGAGGCCGACCGCGTGCGCCGCCGCCAGCCCTTGCCCGACCTGCGTGAAGACGCGCAGCAGCTCGGGCCAGGCGCGTCCGGGCGCGAGCCACTCATCGAGCTGGATTCCCGTCACCCGCTCCATGGCGATGAAGACGCCTTCGTCATAGCGGCCGACATCGAAGACGGCGATGACGTTGGGGTGCGACAGCTGCGCCAGCGCCTGCGCTTCGCGCAGCAGCCGATTACGGCCTTGTGTCTCCGCCTCGGCGGCGCCGGCGCTGGCGACCAGCTTGAGGGCGACCTCGCGGCCGAGCTGCGAGTCGCGCGCGCGGTAGACCACACCCATCCCGCCGACGCCGAGCGTGCCGAGCAGCTCGTAGCGGCCGACCCACGTGCCGGCGGCCAGCGAGGCCACCGGTTCGCGCGGCGCCGCGGCCGCGACGGCGGGGCTGCCGACGGGCTCGCTCATGCGCGCGGACCCGGCGGTCGCTGACGCAGGCGCGTCGTCCACGGACGATGTCCGCGGCTGTGTCGCGCGGCTCGACGCGGTGGTTCGTACACTCTGGGCCCAGGCTTATTGTATCAAAAACGCAGACACGTTAGCGCAAATCTTAGAACCGTCGATGCCGACGCCTCATTGCGGATTGTGATGCGCGGCGGGCTCCGTCATGTCGGCAGCGCGAGCGCGCTCGACACGCCCGTCCGAGCCGCTGACCGGCACGACGCTCGCACCGTCCTATATTCGCCACCAAGGGCGCAGCGCGGGTACGCTCGCCACGACTCGGCTCGGCGGCCGCGAAGCCGCCGAACGTTCGAACGCGCCGCCACCGGCGCATCTTTTCCCGTGCTGCGACAAAGGAGGTGGGCATGGAAGAGTTGCGCCTCGCGATTGGCGGTCCCCTCTATCGCGTCGAGCGCGCCGGGCGCGTCGAGCAGCTGCGCCGGCTGATTCCGCTGCTCATCGGGCTGACCTGGCTGCCGCTCTGCGTCTTCGCGCTCGTGCAGTGGGCGATGGGAGGCGCCGCGGACTCGCTGATCCGCGATCTGTCGGTGCACGCGCGCCTGCTCGTGGCGCTGCCCGTCATCCTCTGGGCTGAGCGGCTGCTCGCACAGATCGCGGGCGTCGCCTCGGTCCGCATCTTCGAGGAGGGTCTGGTCCCGCCGGCGTCCGAGCCGCGCATTCGCGGCATGTTGCGCGCGGTCGAGCGCTGGCGCGACGCGGCTTGGCCCGAGTCGCTGCTGCTCGTCGGCGCCTTCGTGGCCGGCATCGCCGCGCTCGCCGGCTGGACTGGGGCGAGCGGCATCCTGTCCGGCCCCGACACGCGCCGCTACGACGCCGTGCGACTGTGGTACGGCCTCGGGTCGCTGCCCATCTTCCAGTTCCTCTTGTGGCGATCGCTGTTCCGCTTCGCGCTGTGGCTCCGCGTGCTCGTCGGCTTGGCGCGCACGCCGCTCGCGCTCGTGGCGACGCACGCCGACGAGCACGGCGGCATCGCCTTTCTGCGCATGCCGAGCATCGTCTACGGCGCGCTGCTCATGTTGGCGACGAGCGCCGTCTTGTGCGCCAGCTGGGCGACCCAGATCGCGGCGCACGGCATGCCGCTGGCTACGTTCCGCTCGCCCTTCCTCGTCTTCGTCGGGCTCGGCGTCGTCGTCGTGCTGGCGCCGCTCGCGATGTTCACGCCGCAGCTGTGGAAGACGCGCGTGGTCGGCTTGCGGCGCTACGGCGGCTTGATGACCGACTACGCGCGCCGTTTCCAAGCGCGCTGGGTCGAGGGCGATCGCGCGTCACTCCTGGGCACGCCCGACATCCAGTCGCTGTCGGATATGACGAACGCCTACCAGAGCACCGTGGCCGTCGTCGGGACGACGCTGTTCGGCAAGCGCGACGCGATCGTCGTGGCCGCCAGCGCGCTCGTGCCGGCGGTGCCGCTCTTGCTGATGGAAGGGCCGGCGCACGAGGTCATCAAGCGAGTCGCCGGGCTGCTGCTCGGCGCGATGCCGTAGCGGCGCACGCCGCAATAGGCGGCGAGCCCCGTTCACCAGCACAGGCCGCCGCACTGGCGCATGAGACGTGCGCGCTCGACCAGCTTACTGCCGCCGACCTGCTCGATGATGCCGGGCACGAGCGCGCCGACGCCAATCAGCGCCGTGGTCGCGCCGGCGGTCGTGAGCGCGTGGTCGGTGCAGCCGGAGTAGTACGAGTACGAGCGATAGTGGTAGCTGCCGGCGTAATTGCTGCCGTAGTAGTAGCCGCCGTAGCACTGCCGGTCGTTGCTGTGCCAGGCGCCGGCGATCGCGAGGCCGGTGCCGACGAGCCCGAGCGCGCCGCCGGTGGCCATGAGCGCGACGCCGATGCGCTTTTTGCGCCGACCCGCGGCCTCGAGCGCATTGGCCTCGGTGACGACGTCGCGCGTCGGTGTCCACGCCGGCGGCGGCGGTGGCAAGAGCAGCGGCGGCGGCGGTGGCAGCAGCGGCGACGGCACCGATTGCGCGCGCGCCGCCAAGGGCACGCAGACGAGACACAGCAGCAACCCGATTCGAGTCGACATTCAGCACCGCACGGCAGAGACGCCGCCAAGAGATCGTGGGCTGGCCGAGCCGGCAGGCATCCGGCTGCGCCCCGAGCGCCCGCGACGACGGCCGCAGCCGAAGACGCGGTGACTTACGGCGCCGCTCGTCAGCGACCTTGCGCGCCGCGCTGGCGCCGCTCTTGCTGCAGCGAGGCGCGATGCGCACGCGAGCGAGCAGCGGCCGGCAGGCGGCGCGACGGTGGCGCCCATGGCCGGCCGCGTGTCTCGCGCTCATCGCCGCGTCGGCTCAGGCGCAGGACCTAGGGCACAAGATCTTGGGCACGCTGGGGCTGCAAGCTGGCTCGCAAGCGCCGACCGGCCTCTACGTCGCCGACCAACTGCTCTTCTATTCGTCGAACGATCTCTTCGCCCGCGGCGGAACGCGCATTCCGATCCCGTTCGCCCTGCGCGTGGTCGCCAACGAGGTCGGCGTCTCGGGCAGCTACGAGATTCGCCCGATTCACACGTTCGTCACCGCCTCGGTGGCGCTGCCGATCGCCAACGTCACCGGCGGCATCGGCGACGTGCGCGGCAGCATCGACTCCTTCGGCCTCGCCGACGCCTTCATCCAGCCGCTCGCGCTCGGCTGGCGGCTGCCGCGGCTCGAGGTGCAGGTCGGCTACGCCTTCTACGTGCCGACGGGGCGGTTCGAGCCCGGCGGCGCCGGCGGCGTCAGCAGCGGCTCGTGGTCGCACGAGCTGTCGGCCGGCGGCACGGTGGCCTTCGATCGCGCGCGCAGCTGGCAGCTCTCGGCGCTGGCCAGCTACGAGCTCAACCAGCGCAAGATCGGCATCGACATCACCCGCGGCAGCACGCTGCAGGTTCAGGGCGGCCTCGGCAAGACGCTGACGCGCGTCGTCGACCTCGGCGTCGTCGGCTACGGCCTGTGGCAGGTGAGCGACGACTCGGGCGCCGACCTGCCACCCATCCTGCGCGGCGCCCGCGATCGCGTCTACGGCGTCGGCACCGAGCTCGACCTCACGCTGGCCGAGGCGCGCGCGCGTCTGGCCATCCGCTACACGCACGAGCTCGGCTCGGAGTCGCGGCCGCAAGGTCAGGCGCTGGTCGTCGCGCTCAGCTTCACGCCCTGGCGCCCGCGGAGCACGCGCCGTTGAGCGCCGCCGCTCCATGCTGCCGCTCAGTGCTGCAAGAGGACCGCGACCCAGACCGAGAGGAACAGGAGCGGGATGACGACCGAGGCCGCGGCGCCGGCGTAGCGGACGGCCGGGTGGCCCCAAATGACGACGCGCTGCAGGTCATCGTCGGTCGAGACCAGCCGGCGCAGCTGCCACATCGACGCCAGCGCGCTCAGGATGCTGACGAAGAGCGACAACAGCGACAACAGCGCCGCCCACGGCAAGAGCGCCTGCAAGAGCACCATCTTGTGCAGCTGCACGCCCAGCGCGGCGCGCACGCCGGCGGCGCAGATGGCGTAGGCCGAGAAGAGGAATGCCTGCGATCCGACCACCCAGGTCGTGCGATGCACGATCAGGTCGTCCTCGTGGTCGATGCGCGCGCGAATCCAGTGCAGCGCCTCGCGATCGCGCGCTTCGTCGTCCGACTCGGGCATTCGCCCCGGTTGGTGCACGCGCCGTACCGAACCGTCGCGCGCCCGCGAGCACACCGCGGCCCCGATTGCGCCGGCGGCCGCGGGCGCTAGCTCTGTCGCCGGAGGTCCCACATGGCGTCGCGCATCGAAGACTACGGCATCATCGGCAACACCAAGACGGTCGCGCTCGTGTCCAAGACGGGCTCACTCGACTGGCTATGCGCGCCCCACTTCGACTCCGACGCCTGCTTCGCGTCGCTCTTGGGTTACGACGAGCACGGCCGCTGGGCGTTCCAGCCGACGGCCAAGGTCCGCACCATTCGCCAGCGCTATCTCGGCGACACGCTCATCCTCGTGACCGAGTTCGAGTGCGACGGCGGCTTGGCGCGCCTCGTCGACTTCATGCCGCCCAGCCACGACCGCTGCGACGTGGTGCGCGTGCTCGAGGGCGTCAGCGGCGAGGTGCCGTTCGAGATGGCGCTCACGCCGCGCTTCGGCTACGGCGCCGACCCCGCCTTCATACAGCGTGACGACGACGGCTTCGCGCTCATGAGCGGCCCCGACGCCTTTCGCCTCCGCGGCGCCGCCACCGCCGAGCGCCGCGACGGCAGCGTCTGGTCGCAGCTCACCGTGCGCAAGGGCGAGCGACTCGGCTTCCAGCTGGCCTGGCACCCGTCGCACCGCCCGGCGCCGCCGCCGCTCGACCTCGACCGCGAGCGCCAACGCACCGACGCCTACTGGACCGCGTGGGCCGGGCGCTGCACCTACGAGGGCCAATTTCGCGAGGCGGTCCTGCGCTCTTTGTTGACGCTCAAGGCGCTCACCGACTCCGAGACCGGCGCCGTCGTGGCCGCGCCCACGGCGTCGCTGCCGGAGGAGCTCGGCGGCGTGCGCAACTGGGACTATCGCTTCTGCTGGCTGCGCGACGCCACGCTGACGCTGCACGCGCTCATGTTCGGCGGCTACAGCGACGAGGCCGCGGCCTTTCGCGACTGGCTGGTGCGCGCCATCGCCGGCGATCCGACGCGCGTGCAGATCATGTACGACGTGCGCGGCGGCCGGCGGCTGACCGAGCAGCAGCTGCCGTGGCTGCCCGGCTACGAGGCGTCGCGGCCGGTGCACATCGGCAACGCGGCCTCCGACCAGCTGCAGCTCGACATCTACGGCGAGGTCGTGAGCTGCTTTTACGCCGCGCGCCGCTTGGGCGTGCCGGAACAGCACGACGCGCAGGAGCCGGCGCTGCGGCTCATCGAGCACCTCGAGCGGATCTGGCAGCAGCCCGACGAAGGCATCTGGGAGGTGCGCGGCGCGCGCCGCCACTTCACCTACTCGAAGATGATGGCCTGGGTGGCGTTCGACCGCGTGGTGCGGCTGGTGCAGGAGTTTGGCGTGTTGGGCGCGATCGGGCAGCAGCGGCTGCCGCATTGGATCGGGCTGCGCGAGCGCATCCACCAAGAGGTGTGCGACCGCGGCTTCAACCCGCGCATCGGCGCCTTCACGCAGTCGTACGGCGGCGACACGCTCGACGCCAGCGTGCTCACCATGGTGCATTGCGGCTTCTTGCCGCCGAGCGACCCGCGCATCCGCGGCACGGTAGCGGCCATCGAGCGCGGCCTCATGCGCGACGGCTTCGTGCTGCGTTACGCGACCGAGCACGGCGTCGACGGCCTGGCCGGTGACGAGAGCCCTTTTCTGGCGTGCAGCTTCTGGCTGGCCGACAACTACGCGCTCGCCGGCCGCGTCGACGACGCCCATGCGCTGCTCGAGCGGCTGCTGGCGATTCGCAACCACGTCGGCCTGCTGGCGGAGGAGTACCATCCGGCGCTGCAGCGGCAGCTCGGCAATTTCCCGCAGGGCTTCTCGCACCTGGCGCTCATCATGAGCGCGCACGTGCTCGAGAGCGTGCGCCAGGGCCGCCAGCCGGCAGTGGCGGAGCCGACGTTCGCCACCTGAGCCGCGCCGACCTCATGCCGCCAGTGTATTCGTCCCGCATTTGATCGTCGGGCGCGTCGGGCGTGCCTAGAACTTCCGCGTGCAGCGGAAACTTCGCTATCTGCCGAAGCACGTCGTACGCACGCCCTCGCGCGCGCTCCTCGGCACGGAGCGGACGACGCTCGGTGCACTGATCGCGCCGGTCGTCGCGGCGCATCCGTCGCAGTCGGGCGACGCCATTGGGCGGGTGCTCATCGACCGCATCGTGGCGGCCGCCGATCGCGGCGTGCGCGTGCGCCTGCTCGTCGACGACTACGCGTCCGCCGGCCACGACACCGCCTTCGACACGCTCGCGGCCCATCGCAACGTCGAAGTGCGCGTCTTCAAGGCGGCCGTGTTCGATCGCAAGACGGTGTTCGTCGGATCGTTCAACCTCGACCCGCGCTCGGCCGCGCTCGACACGGAGACGGTGTTCGTCCTTCACAGCCCGGAGCTGGCCGAGCAGCTCCTCGAGTCCTTCGCCACCGATTTCGAGCCGGCCAACGCCTGGCGCATCGGCGAGGTCGCCGGCAAACACAAGGTCGCCTGGATCACCGAGCAGCCGGCCCAGCCCGTCGTCGAGCCGCACGATCCGGCCGGCGCGTGGCGGCGCTTCGTGCGGTCGATCGAAAAGGCGCTGCCGATTCGCAGCCTGTTATGACCGCCATGACGCACCACGGGTCGGCGCTGCCGCTGTTGGCGCTGCTGTCGGCCGGCTGCCTG
Organism: uncultured delta proteobacterium; assembly: GCA_963785725.1. Classification (GTDB taxonomy): domain Bacteria; phylum Myxococcota_A; class Polyangia; order Palsa-1104; family Palsa-1104; genus JAQBQH01. The sequence continues at coordinate 100,084 of CAWAWS010000022.1, forward strand.
CCGTTCGTCGGCAACAAAGGCGAGCCGCCGCGCACGTCGCTGGCTATCCAGCGGTTCGCGACCGCGGCCAGCGCGCTCGGCCTGCCGCCGTCGCCGCCGTCGCTGGCCGAGGTCACGCGGATGCTCGCCGACGCCGTCGAGTCGCTGCCCAACGCGCCCGGCGCGCACGATCGCGGGCAAGCGATCGGCGCCCACGCGCGCGCCATGACCGGCGACTCCGACGGCGACACGCAACAGGCGCGGCAGAGCGTGGAGCTGGCGCTGCAAGCGCTGCAGCACATGCGCAAGCCCGCCGGACCGAAGAAGGATCGCGAGCACGCGCTCAGAGCCGTGCCCAAAGCCATCGGCGTCCACGACCAGTACCGCGCGTTGGCGCACGCGCTCGTCCTCTACAGCGGCGGTCAGACCTGGCAGGCCGCGGGCTCGACGCTGCGCGCGCTCGTCGCTCGGCTCTCCGTCGAGAATGACGACATCGCGCGCCATACCATCGCCGAGGCGCTGTTCGTCGTCGCCGAAGATCTGGCGGCGCTGCATCTCGACACCGGCGACCTGCGCGACCGCGCCCAGCAGCTGACGGCGGCGGCGCCGCTCGACTATTCGGCCGCGCTGCACGAGGCGCTGGCGCGGGCGGTCGCCGCGCTGCGTAGCTACAAGGCGGGCTCGCCCGCCTTCCAGACGCTCGCCGCCGATGCGCACGAGGCCGTCGAACGCGTCACGCGCGATCGCCCGTTCGAGCTGCAGCGCCCGGCCACGCAAGATGCGCTGCGCCTCATTACTGATGCGTTGGTAATCGCGTCTCCGACCACGAAGAGCGGCCCGTGAGCACCCGATAGAGGAACGAGAGCTGCGCCAAGCCGATCGGCAGGACGTGGTAGGTGACCTGGAAGGGCTGGCCCGGCTGCTTGGTGATCGCTCCGTCGACGCTGTGGCCGGGCAGCATGCTGTTGATGCCGATGAGCGTGCGCATTCCCTTGGGCACGTGACGCAGCGCCAGCGCGTTGGTGATGACGATGCCGTAGTCGATGCCCACGCCGCCGCCGAGCGCCCCACTCCCTTTGGCGACGAGCCGAGCGCCGGGGACGTAAGCGACGGCGCGATCGAGCGTGAAGCTTCGCCCTTGCAGGCGCGCATCGGCGACGCCGCGATAGAACGGCGAGTCGAGGATGTAGCCGTGCGCGTCGCGAATCGTCAGGGTTCCGAGGACGCCGCCCTGCGCGAAGCGACCGTCGACGCCGAGCTGGAAGCTGCCGCGCACGCGCCGCGCGAGCGGTGCGAACGCCGTGTAATCGAGGTAGTCGACGACCGCGGCCAGCTGGAACGCCCGGCCGGCGATGCGACCGCTGATGCGGGCGGTGCCAGGCCCCGCTTGCAGCTCGGCCCGCAGCGCGAGCACTTCGTGGCCGGCGAGCCCGCCGTGGACCCGAATCGGCCAGGCGGGCTGCAGCTGCGGCCACAGCTGCTGCACCAGCGACGGCGAGAGCACGAGCTCCTGCACCGACGCGTCGATGTGACCGCCGCGATAGTGAAGCGCGCCGTACAAGTGGCTGTCACCGAGCCAGGCCGTCACGGTGCGCACGTCGACGTTCGCGCCCTCGGTCGCGAGCACGTGCGCCGTGGCGCGCAGCGTCCCGGCGATCGTCGCCGTCTCGACGCGAAGCGTGGCGTCGCCATTCTTGCCGACGAGCGCGACCTGCCCCGTCCACGGCCGCGGCAGCGGACGGCCCACGAGGCGCGACACCAGCGCCCGCGACAGCCGCAGCGGCGCGGCGTGCACCGCGAGCTGCCGCTCGCCGAGCACGTAGCGCGCGTCGCCCTCGGCGTGGGCGCCCGCGAAGTCGGCGACGGCGTCTTTGACCTCGACGCGGCGGCCGGTCCAGGTCAAAAGGCCACGCGCGGAGAAGCGGCGACGCTTCCAGATCCCCGAGAGCTGGCGGAATTGGATCGTCCGCTCGCGGCCGAGCCGCAGCTGCGGGGTGTCGGCGGCGATCGCCGAGAGCCGATGGCCGCCGACGTCGAGCGTGCCGCCGGCGACACGCGCGCGTCCGACCAAGGTCTGCCGCTCGAGCCGGCCGGTGAAGCGGGCGCTGCCGGAGACGCGCATCGCCGGCGCGCTGCCGACGAGCCGCGCCGGCTGCACCGCCTGCGCGAACAGGCGCACGTCGCCGGCGCGCGACGGCAGGTTGATGCGCCCGTGATAGGCGAGCCGTGCCGCTTCCAGCCGCACCTGCCCGCGCACGTCGAGCGCCGATGCCGGGCCGTCGGCCGCGAGCGCGAGGTCGATCGGCGCCGCCGGTTGCAGGCGCACGAGCCGCGCCTCCGACGGCAGCAGATGCAGCTTCAGGCCCACGCGTAGCTGGCGCCGCGAGAACGAACCGCTGCCGTCGACGCGACTGCCGCCCACGACTGCGTGCAGCGTCGGGACGAGGATGAGGCCCGGGCGATACGCGAGCCGCGCGGCCAATCGGATCGGCCGGCGCGTGCCCGTGGCGTGCGCCTCGACGGTCGCGGTCCGGCGCGACCGGTCGACGACGACGCGCAGCCGCATCGTCCGCCCGCGCTGCGCCGCGTCGACCGTGCTCGTGAGCGCCTGCTCGTCGCCTTCGAGGAGGCCATGCAGACGCAGCGGGCCACGTCCACCGACGAGTCGCGTCGCCAGCGGCGCCGCGATCTCGAGCGCATCGACGTTGACCTCGAGATGCTCGGGCGAGTAATAGACCTGACCGTGGCCACGAAGCTGCCCCGGCCGCTCGACGGCAAAGCGGCTCCTGACCCACGTCGGCTGTCGTTCCGCCCAGCCGACGGCGCCGAAAGCGCACACCGCGTTGCCGGCGACGCTGGCCGAGACGCGGCGCACGTCGAGGCGGGCGCTCGAGTGCAGCGTCGCCGTCCCGTCGACGCGCCTAAAGACGTGCTGCTTCCAGCTCACCCGCCCATCGTGCGCGATGATCAGCTTGACGAAGGTGTCGCGCGCCGGACCGCCCGAGTCGGCGCTCAGCCAGCGCGCGCGATCGAGCGCGATCACGGGCTCGTCCACGCGCACCTCCTCGAGCTCGCGCCCGAACAGCAGACGCAGCGGCCGCCAGCGGGCCGCCATACGCGGCGCGTATCCGACGATGGCGCCGTCCGGGTTGCGCACGACGACGTCGTTCGCGCGTAGGCCCGTCCAAAGCCCGCCGTCGAGGCGGCCCACCGTCACCACGCCGGGCACGCGCTCGTTGAGCAGCCGAGTGAGCACCCGCTCGACGGTGCGATGGCCGTACGACGTGCGAATCCACAGCCGCGGCACGACGACGACCAGCGCGCCCGCCAGCGCGGCGCAACCAATCCCGAGCGCAAGCCAGCGGAGCCAAGGACGCACACCGCTTGCGAGTGCACGAACCATGCGTGGCGGATCTTCGAGAGTCGGCCGCACGATGGCGGCAGCCTGGAAGCGGCCGAGGCCATGGCCGACCGCACGCTCCCCCTCGGCGAGCGCTTCGGCACGCTGAGCACGCGCCGCCGCGGGCCGAAGAACGGTCGCGAGCGCGGATGGCGCTACAGCGCTTCGAGGTGGCGCTCGTAGACCTCGATCACCGTCACGACGAGCGCCACCACCAGCGGGCCCAAGAACAGGCCGGCGACGCCGAACGAGATGACGCCGCCGAAGACGCCGATGAACACCAGCAGCGGATGGAGCTGCAGGCCGCGCTTGGTCAACAGCGGACGCACGACGTTGTCGACGGCGCTGATGACAAGGATGCCGTAGATGGCGAGGCCAATCCCGCGCAGCCAGCCGTGGCCGAGCCCGACCGCGACCGACACCGGCAGCCACACGAGCGCCGGGCCGACGACCGGAACGAGCGCCGCGAACAGCGTCGCCGCGCCCCAGGTCAGCGGCATCGGCGCGCCGAACAGGAAGTAGCCCAGCATCGCCGCCAGCGCCTGCGCCAGCGCCGTCCCCAGGTTGCCGACGACGACGGCGACGCTGACGCGATGGAAGCGATCGAAGAACGTGTGCGTGTCGCGCGCCGGCAGCGGCACCAGCTTGACGAAGCGCGCGCGCCAGCGATCGCCGTCGAGAAAGAAGTAATAGAGCGCCACCGCCAGCAGGAACAGGCCGATGCCGATGTGCAGCGCGGCGCGGCTGAGCGCGGCCACGAACGTGCCGAGCTGGCCGACGATCTGCGGCGCCGCCGCCGCCAGCTTGGGCCGCAAGTCGGCCGCCGCCCGCTCGACGACGGCGCGCAACGGCCCGAGGTGCGCCGCGAAGCGCTCGATCGACAGCGGCCCCTCGTGCTGCAGGCTGTGCGCGAGCTCGGTGCCTTCGGTGATCAGCCGCTGAATGACGATCGTCGCCAGCAGCACGATCGGGACCAAGATTCCGCCGAACGTCAGCCCGACGACGCACAAGCTCGCCATTCGGCGGCGGCCATGCAACCGGCGCAGCAGCCAATGGAACAGCGGTGCGACCAGCGACGCCAACGCCGCCGCCAACAAGATCGACACCAGCACCGGTCGCACCGTGAGATACGCGACATACAGCAGCAAGAGGACGGCGAGCACCGTCACGATCTGCCCGCCGGTCGGCACCAACGAACGCGGCGGCGCCATATTCGTGGGCTCTGTCGTCGACGTCGGCACGCGGATCGGGGTCAAGCATTCCCCGCGCCATCGGGAATGAATCTGGCATTCCACCTCGGTCATGGAGCTCGTCGGACTCGCCAGCTTCGACGTCGAGCGGCGGCTCGCACGCCACGGGGCCAACGCCTTGCCCGAGCCGCCGCGGCGCTCGCTCGTTCGCCGCGTCGGGCAGCAGCTGCGCAGCCCGATCATCTACATCCTCTTGGTCGCGCTCGCGCTCGATGTCGGCGTGTGGATTTACGAGGGGCTGTCGGGCTGGCCGATCGAGGCGATCACCATCGCCGCCATCCTCCTGCTCAACGTCGGCTTGGGCGTCCTGCAGGAGTACCGCTCCGAAGAGGCGCTGGCGCGGCTCAAGCTCCTGGCCGCGCCGCGTGTCTGGGTGCTGCGAGACGGCGCGCTCAGGCGCATCGAGTCGAGCGCGCTCGTTCCCGGCGACGGGGTGCGGCTCGAGGCCGGCGATCGCGTCCCCGCCGACGCGCGGCTGGCGGGCGGGCACGGCATCCTCGTCGACGAGTCGGTGCTGACCGGCGAGTCGCTGCCCGTCGACAAACGCGGCGGCGACGAGCTCTTGAGCGGCACGCTGTTGGTGCGCGGCAAGGCCGAGGTGGAGATCGTGCGCACCGGCGTCGCCAGCAACATGGGCAAGCTGGCGACGATGCTCGGCACCATCGAGGCCGGCAAGACGCCGCTCGAGCGCCGGCTCGACCGCTTCGGCAACCACGTCGCGATCGCGGTCGGCCTCATCGCGGCGGCGCTCATGCTCGGCGGCATCGCGCTCGAAGGCACCAGCCGCGCCGACGAGTGGTTCCTCTTCGCCGTCGCGCTCGCCGTCGCCGTCGTCCCCGAAGGGCTGCCGGCGGTGCTGACGCTGACGCTGGCGCTGGGCGTGCAACGGATGGCGCGCCGGCACGCGGTCGTGCGCCGCTTGACCGCCGTCGAGGCGCTGGGCTCGGTGACCGTCATCGCCACCGACAAGACGGGCACGCTCACCGAGAACCGCATGTCGGTCGTCGCGCTCGAGGCCGCCGACACCGACGCGGCGCTGCGGGCGATGGTGCTGGCCAACGACGCCGACCTCGACGGCGCCGGCGATCCGCTGGAGATTGGCCTCGTCGAGCACGCGCGCGACCGCGGCATCGACGTCGCGGCGCTGCGCGCCCAGCATCCGCGGCTGTCCGAGCGCGCGTTCGACAGCGCCTGGAGCTTCATGCGCGCCACCGTCGCGCCCGACGGCACCAGCTACTTCAAGGGCGCGCCCGAGGTGCTGCTGGGGCGCGCGGCGCTGACCGCCGCCGAGCGTGCCGACTGGACCCGCCGCGCCGACGCGCAGGCGGCCGCCGGCTACCGCGTCCTCGGGCTGGCGTCGGGCACGAGCGAGCGCGAAGACGAGCTGCACTTCATCGGCCTCGTCATGGTGTGGGATCCGCCGCGCGCCGAGGTGGCGGCGGCGATGGCGAGCGCGCAGGACGCCGGCATCCGCGTCGTCATGATCACGGGCGACCATCCGACGACGGCGCGAGCGGCGGCCGAGCGCGTCGGCCTGCGCCGCGCCAACGTGCTCGTCGGCGGCGAGCTCGACGCGCTGTCGGACGAGGCGCTCGGTCGCCGCGTCCACGACGCCGACGTGTTCGCGCGCGTCAGCCCCAACCACAAGCTGCGCATCGTCGAGGCGCTCAAGGCCGAGGGCGAGATCGTCGCCGTCACCGGCGACGGCGTCAACGACGCGCCCGCGCTCAAGCGCGCCGACGTCGGCGTCGCCATGGGCCAGCGCGGCAGCGACGTCGCCCGCGAGGTCGCCGATCTCGTCCTCACCGACGACAACTTCGCGTCGATCGTGGCCGCCGTCGAGGAAGGGCGCAGCATCTACGAGAACCTACAGAAGTTCATTCGCTACACGTTCTCGACGAACGTCGCGCTGCTACTCCTGCTCATCTGCGGCACCGTGGTCTTCTACGTCTACGGCGTACGCGACGCCGCCGGCATGCTGGTGCTGCCGCTGACCGCCACGCAGCTCCTGTGGATCAACTTCGTCGGCGACGGGCCGCCGGCGCTGGCGCTGGCGCTCGACCGCAACCCGCACATGATGGCGCGTCCGCCGCGGCCGGCCGCGAGCGCGCTGCTCGACCCGCGCTCGTTGTGGTTCATCCTCGTCACCGGCGTCATCAAGGGCGGCGTCGGCGTCGCGCTGCTCGCCATGCTGACGTCGCTGCACGCCGGCGTCCTGCGCATCTGGGCCGCGATCTTTCTCTTCGAATCGATCGCCAAGTTGGTGTCGGCCTACGCGGCGCGGCGTGGCGTCGGCCGGACCGCCCGCCGCAATTGGGTGCTCGACCTCGCGATCGTGGGCGGCCTCGCGCTGCAGGTGGCGACCGCGCTCGTCCCCGCGCTCCGTCACGTGCTGACGATCGGCGCGCCCACGGGCGGCGACGGCCTCCTCATCATCGGCGCGATCGTCGCGTCCTGGCTCTTGGCCGAGGGCGCCACCCAGATCATCTTGCGACGGACCGGGCTGCGCACCTGAGCGGTGACGATCGAGGTCGGGCCGCGACGGTCCTTTCGGCTCGTTTGCCCTTCCGTCGGGCTGCCTAGCGACTAGGTAGGATGGGTGGCCACTCGCGATCGCTTCCGCTCGACGGTCGTGCTGCTCGTCGGCGCCATGTTCGCCGTCGTCGTCAGCTTCATCGGCTCCAGCGTCTACACGCGCCAGCGGCTCTCGCATACGGCGAACGCCCTAAGCGTCGCCACCAACGCGGCGCCGAGCATCCGCTATCTGACCGAGGCCCGCAGCAGCATGACGAGCCTGGCGGTGCACGTCACCCGCGCGGCGTCGCTCGGCGAAGGCATCCCGGTGACGGGCGTGCCCGAGCGGCGGCTCCTACAGGCTTCGCTCGATGCTTACCTCGCGTTGCCGGTCTACGTCGGCGAAAGAGAGCAACAGGCGCGCCTCATGGCCACGCTGGGACAGCTCGATTGGCTGCTGATCGAAGTGCCCAACCGGCTCACCAGCGACGGGATCTCCGGGCGCGCCTGGGTCTTCGACACGTTTCTCCCCGCCGTCCGCCGCGTCGACGACGCGCTCCGCGATCTCGTCGACTTCAACGGCGTCCAGCTCGAGAACGACGCGCGCGCGATCCGGCGCAACGAGGTCCGCTACAACGCCATCGCTTACTCGCTCAATGGATTGAGCCTCGGGCTCGCCATCCTCGCGACGGCGCTGGTGTTGCGCGCCGTGCGCCGATTTTACCTGGTGCTGGAGAAGCGGTCGACGCAGCTCGAATACTTCGCCGTGCAGATCGCGCACGACATCTTCAACCCGCTGACGCCCATCGCGGTGGCGCTGCGCTCGTCGCAGCGACGCGGCGAGCCGAGCGCCGTCCTCGAGCGCGCGCTGCGCGGCGTCGACCGGATCCAGCGCAACGTCGAGGGGCTGCTCGCCTTCGCGCAGGCGAGCACGGTCGTCGCCGACGCCGGCCCCGCCGGCATCGGCCCGGCGCTGGCCGAGGTCGTCGCCGACGCGCGCGGTCGCGGCGCGGCCCACGTCGTCGTCGAGCCGGTGGTCGATCGGCAGGTGGCGTGCAGCCCGCACGTGCTGCGGCGCATCCTGCGCGAAGTCGTCGGCTACGCGATCGACGCCGCCGCCGACGAGGTGCACGTGCGCGCCGAGCGCCGCCGCGGCGCCACGCGCCTCGAGGTCAGCTTCGCCGTGCCCGAAGGGCTGACCGATCCGTTCGGGCCGCGCATTCGCGGCGCCGACAGCGGCTATCCCGGCATCGACCTCGAGATGCCGACGGTGCGCCGCATGATCGAGGCGATCGGCGGCGCCACCGGCGTCATGATCCACCGCGCGCGCTGCATCCTTTGGGTACGCCTGCCCGAGCCGAGCGTGTCAGTTGGGTGAGCCGCAGTGCTGCTCGACCGTCGTCAAGAGCACGTCGATGTCGATCGGCTTGTTGAGGAGCCGGTGGCCGGTGGGCGGATGCGACCCCGCGTGCGCCGACTCGATGACGATCGACAGGTCGGCGAGCTCGGCTTCGGCGGCGACGGCGCGCAAGAATTGCCAGCCATCCATCACCGGCATCACCAGGTCCAACAGGATGAGGCAGGGCCGTTTCTTGTCGAGGAGGATGCCGAGCGCTTCGCGACCGTTGGCGGCCGTCACGACCGTGTAACCACTGTCTACGAGCACGTCACGCAAGCACTCGCGGACGTCCTCGTCGTCGTCAACAACCAGTACCATGTCGGGTAAAATAGGTCCCGACAGGCGTCGGGCTAGTGGCGAGGTACTAGGAGGAATCGGTGGGAGGATTGGCCGGTTGAGCGAGCTCAAGCTGTTCTCGGCGAGCATGCACCGCGTGGTCGCGGCGCTCTCGCACCGATTGACCGCCGAGGAGGTCGCCGACGGCGTCGTGCGCGAAGCGACGGCTGTCTTCGGCGCATCGGCGTGCATGGTCTCGCTGTTCGAGGAGGAGCGCAATCGCCTGCGCGTGCTGGCGTCCCACGGCTATCCGCCGAGTGTCGGCGAGCGCTGGTCGGGACGGCCGATGGAGGAGTTCCCGCTCGTGGCCGCGGTTCGTCGCGGCGAGGCGGTCTTCACGTCGTCGCGCATGACGGATGCGCGCTTCGACGAGTCGCTGACCAACCAGTTCGGCGACGGCGCCGGCTTCCTCGTGCCGCTGCAGGCGGGCGGGCGCGTGATCGGCGGCCTCGCCATGTCCTTCGACCACGTGCGCGAGTTCGCCGACGTCGACCGGCAGTTCATCATGAGCCTCGCCGGCCACTGCGCGCAGTCGCTCGAGCGCGCGCGGCTGTTCGAGGCGGCGCGCGCGGCGACCGAGGCCGCCGAGGCCGCGCGGCGCGAGCTCGAAGCCGTGCTGCACCAGCTGCCGATCGGCGTGTCGGTGGTGCGCGCCGACGGCCGCATCACGATCAACGAAGAGGCGCAGCGGATCTTCGGAACCAATGTCGGCGTCTCGACGATGGAGCGCGTCGCCGCCGTCTATCCGCCGCCGATGATGAAGCACCCCGACGGACGCGATTACGTCGCCGAGGAGGTGCCCATCGGGCGCGCCCTGCGCGGCGAGTCCGTCGTCGCCGAGGAGCTGCTCATGACCTGCAGCGACGGCTCCTTGCGGCGGGTCCGCATCAACGCCGCCCCCGTCCGCGGCGACGGCGGCCGAATCGCGGCCGCCGTCATCGTCTTCTCCGACATCACGCGCGAGTCTGCGATCGCCGAGGATCTGCGCAAGCACGAGCGTCGCTATCGCGCCGTCTTGCGCGCCACCAACGACGTCATCTGGGAGGCCGACCCCGACACCCACGCGCTCGAGTGGAACGGCGCGCTCGAGCGCGTCTACGGCTATCGGCCCGAGGCCACCAACGCGCATCCGCAAGGCGGGATCGGCTGGTGGATCGACAACCTCCATCCCGACGATCGGGCGGAGGTGTTGGCGTCGTACGAGGCGGCGTCCCAGCGCGGCGACGAGACGTGGATCGCGGAGTATCGCCTGCGGCGCGCCGACGGCGTCTACGTGGCGACCTTCGATCGCTGCGTCTTCGAGCGCGACGACGCGGGCGCGCTCGTGCGGGTCGTCGGCGCCCTCACCGACGTCAGCGAGCAGCGCCGGCTGTTCGACGAGCTGCGCGACGCGGTGCGGGTGCGCGACGACTTCTTGTCGATCGCCGGTCACGAGCTGCGCACGCCGCTGGCGGCGCTGTCGGCCAACCTGCTCGGGCTGCGGATGCTGCCGCTCGACGACGCGCAGCGTGCGCAGAAGGTGGCCGCCGCCGAGCGGCAGACGCGGCGCCTGAATGCGCTGGTCGACGAGCTGCTCGACGTCTCGCGCATCGTCCACGGTAAGCTGCAGCTGCAGCACGACGACGTCGACCTGGCCACCGTCGTGCACGAAGCCGCGGCTCGGCTGCGCGAGGAGTTCCGCCGCGACGGCACGCCGCTCGTCGTCGACGCGGTGGGGCCGACGCATGGGCGTTGGGATTGGCTGCGCCTCGACCTCGTCGTCACCAACCTGCTCACCAACGCGCTGCGCTACGGCGAGCGCCGGCCGGTCCACGTGCGCGTCGACGCCGACGCCAAGCGCGCCCGCGTCACCGTCGTCGACGAGGGCATGGGCATTCGCGGCGAGGATCGCGAGCGCATCTTCGAGCGCTTCGCGCGCGCGGTGCCGGCGCGGCAGTTCGGCGGGCTCGGCGTCGGCCTGTGGCTGTCGCGGCAGATCGCCGAAGCCCACGGCGGCTCCTTGCGCGTCGTCAGCGCGCCCGGCGCCGGCTCCACCTTCACGCTCGAGCTGCCGAGGAGGCCATGAAACACGCGCTGCTTTTGATCGACGACGATGCCGACATCCGCGAGTCGTTCGCCGACCTCTTCGTCTATTCGGGCTGGGCCGTCGGTTGCGCCGCCGACGGCATCGAGGCGCTGGAGTGGCTGGCCGCGCACGAGCGGCCCGACGTCATCCTGCTCGACCTCAAGATGCCGCGCTGCGACGGCTACGAGTTTCGCGAGCGCCAGCTGACCGACCCGCGCTGGAAGGACATTCCGACGGTCATCTTCACCGCCGACACGCAGGTCGACGGCGCCGACTTACCGTCGCTGCGCGGGGTCACCGTCGTGCGCAAGTCGGCGGAGCTGGCGCAGCTCTTGGCGGTCCTCGACCGCGCCTGCGCGCCCGCCGATCGCTGAAACGGCGTGACGACGTATGCTGTCGGACCGAGCGGTTCGACCGGCGGCCGGCCTGCCTTCTTGCGGAGACGACCTATACTATGGGACCGAGCCATGAAAGATGAGCACCGCGAGCGGCTGCGCGCCATCCCCGACCCCGTGGCGCTGCTCGAGGGGATGTTCGCCAACGCGCCGGTCGCCTATCAAATCTACACGCCCGATGGCCACAGCCTGTTGGTCAACGATGCGTTCCGTCAGCTGTTCGGCGTCGAGCCGCCGCCCGAGTACAACGTGCTCGAGGACGAGGTGGCCGAGGCCGCCGGCCAGCTGTCGATTTTGCGCCGCGCGTTTCGCGGCGACACCGTCGAGACCATGCCCACCTGGTACGACCCGCGTGAGCTCAAGCAGGTCTCCGTCGCCGAGGGACGCCGTTGCGCGATGATCTGCAGCGCCTTCCCGCTCTTCGACGCGGCCGGCGCCATCGCCTACGTCGTGTTCGTGTTCAAGGACGTCACGGCCGAGCTGGAGGCGCGCGAGCGAGCGGAGGCGGAGCGCGATCTCTTGCGCGCCATCATCGACCAGAGCGGCGACGGGATCATCGTCGCCGATGCCCGCGGCGAGCTCACGATCTTCAACCGCGCCGCCGCCGATCAGCACGGCGCCAGCGGGCGCGGCCTGCGGGCAGAGCGCTGGGCCGAGCTGGTGAAGCTCATCAGGCTCGACGGCCAGCCGCTGCCGTTCGACGAGCTGCCGCTGCAGCAGGCGCTGGTCGATCGCACGGTCCGCGAAGGGCGCTGGCGCGTCTGCCGTCCCGACGGCGTCGTGCGCACCATCAGCGGGACCGCGGCGCCGGTGACCGGGCCCGATGGCAAAGCGGGCGGCGCCATCCTGGTCACGCGCGACGAGACCGAGCGGCTGGCGCTCGAGGCGCGCATGGGCGCCATGGATGCGCAGCTGCGCGCCATCGTCGAGCATAGCCCCAACGCGCTGTATCTGAAGGACCTGCAAGGGCACCACCTGTGGATGAGCCCCGGCTACGAGCGACGAAGCGGGCGCCCGCTCGGCTCATTCGCCGGCAAGACCGCGCGCGAGGTGTTTCCGCCCGAGATGGCGGCGGTCATGGAGGAGAACGATCGTCGCGTCATCGCCACGCGCGCGCCGGTCACGAGCGAAGAGGAGGTGCTCGAGCAGGACGGCCTGCACACCTATCTGACGGCGAAGTTTCCGGTGCTGGATGCCGCCGGGGTCGTGATCGAAGTCGGCGGCCTGTCGACCGACATCACGGAGATCAAGCAGGCCCAGCAGCGGTTGCGTCAGGCCGAGGAGCGCTTCACGCGCTACTTCCAGGTGAGCCCGTTTCCGGCGGCCATCCTCGCGGTCGACGGGCGGATCCTCGACGTCAACCCAGCGGGCGAGCGCTTCGCCGGGCTGCCCCGCGCTTCGCTGATCGGCTGTAACGGGGCGGAGCTGAAGCTGTGGCTCCGGACCGAGGATCGGCAACGCGTCGTCGAAGGGCTGGCGCGCGATGGCCGCGTCCGCGACCACGCCGCGATCATGGAGACCTCCGACGGCAAGCAGCACCATATCCTCTTGTCCGTCGAGAAGATGGATGTCGGGGACGAGGCCCGCCTCATGGCGATGATCCACGACATGACCGAGCACGTGCAGCTCGAGAACGACCTGCGTCAGTCGCAGAAAATGGAAGCGCTGGGGCGTCTGGCCGGCGGCGTCGCGCACGACTTCAACAACCTGCTCACCGCGCTGAGCGGCTACAACTCGCTGCTGCTTGCGGCGCTGCCGGCGGCCGATTCGCGGCGCGACTTCGCCGAGCGGGTGGCGCAGGCGGCCCGGCGCGCCTCGGCGCTCACCCATCAGCTGCTGGCGTTCAGTCGCAAGCAGCCGATGGCGATCGAGGACCTGGACGTCAACGAGGTGATTCGCAGCACGATGGACATGCTGCGGCGCTTGATCGGCGAAGACGTGGCCCTCGTCTCCGAGCTGCAGCCGCGGCTCGATTCGGTGCGCGCCGATCGCGCGCAGATCGAGCAGGTGATCGTGAACCTGGTGGTCAACGCGCGCGACGCCATGCCGCACGGCGGGCGCATCACGCTGGCGACGGCCAACGTGCACGTCGACCGCTGCGACTTCGTGCGCTTCTCGGTGCACGACACCGGCATCGGCATCGACCAGCAGGCGCAGGCACGGCTGTTCGAGCCGTTCTACACCACCAAAGGCCCCGGCAAGGGAACGGGGCTGGGTCTGGCGATGGTGTACGGCATCGTCAAGCAGGCGGGCGGGCAAGTGCGCGTCGAGAGCGAGCCGGGCCGCGGCGCGCTGTTCGAGGTGCTGCTGCCGCGCTCGGCCGGCCTCACCGCCGCGACGACGCCGGCGCTGGCGCTGGCCGAGCCGCCACGCGGGCAGGGAACCATCCTGCTCGTCGAGGACGACGACTCGGTGCGCGACTTCGTCGGCTTCGTGCTGCGCCAGCAGGGCTACGACGTGCTCGAAGCCGAGCACGGGCCGCGCGCGCTCGAGGTCGCGCAGGCGCACGAGGCTCCGATCGATTTGCTGATCAGCGACGTGGTCATGCCCCACATGAGCGGCTTCGAGGTGGCGGACGCGCTGCGTCGGTCGCGCCCGGCGCTGCGCGTGCTGCACATGTCCGGCTATTCGAGCGACGCGGTGGCCGGCGCGGCCGCCTTTCTCGCCAAGCCGTTCTCGCGCGAGACGCTGCTCGAGCGGGTCGGTCAGCTCATCGTGAGCCGGTCGGGCCCGGCGGCGCCGGCCGACGCGCGCGGGCCGCGCCACGATTGACCGCGCATTTGCCGTCGCTCTCGAGCGCGTCGACGACCCGGCGCATCCTGAGCGGCTCTCGACGGACGCATGGTACGTTCGCGCCATGATCGCCGGACGCGCCAGCCTGACCGCCGCCGCCGTGGCGCTGGCGCGCGGAGATCGCCCGCCGGCGCAGCTCCTGCCCGAGCCGCTCGGCTCCGGCGTGCGCCTCTTCGAGCGCGCCGGAGCGTTCAAAGCGGTCCTTTCGCCGATCGTGCGCCTCGGCTCCTTGGGGCTGGTCGATCACATCGAGCTGCGGACGGCCGCGATCGATGCGGCGGTCACGACGGCGGCGCAAAGTGGCATCGAGCAGGTCGTGCTGCTCGGCGCGGGGCTCGATGCTCGCGCGTGGTCCATGCCGGCGCTCGCCGGCGCGACGGTGTTCGAGATCGATCACCCGACGACCCAGGCCGCCAAGCGCGCCTGGCTCGGAGGGTCGGCGCCGCGGGCGCGCGCGGCGCGCTTCGTGCCGGTCGATTTCGAGCGCGCGCTGTTCCCGCCCGCGCTCGAAGCGGCGGGCTTCGATCGCCACGCACGCACGGTGTGGATATGGGAGGGCGTCGTCATGTACCTGAGCCGAGCGGCGATTCTGGCGACGCTGAGCGACGTCAGCCGGCTCTCGGCGGCCGGCAGCGTCCTCGCCGTGACGTACATCCAGCCGAACATGCGTCTGCCGCCGGCCGTGCGCGCAGTGGCGCGGTCGCTCTTCGCGCTCTTGGGCGAGCCGCTGGCGACGACGCTGCCCCCGGTCGAGCTGCACACGCTCTTGTCGGACCAAGGCTTCTCGCTGCGCGACGACACCGGTTCGTCGGAGTGGGCGCGCCAAGCCGGGACGAGCGCACGCCGCGCGCTGCTCTTTGCCGGCGAGCGGCTGGCGATCGCGACGCGGCGGCCGGACGAATAATCGGCCGCGACGTCGCGGCGAGCCGCGCGTTGCTCAGCCATCCCGCGGCGCGCTCGCCGATCGATCGACCGACCGCGGCGCGCTCAGTGGTTCGGCTGCTCGCCGCACAAGCTGCCGCGCAACGCCTGCGCCCGCTCGTGCACGAAGAGCAGCTTCTTGAAGACCGTCTGGCGCGACCAGCGCGTGGCGTCGGCGATGTCGTCCATGCTCCGCTCTTCGCAATAGCGCATGACGACGATCTGCCCCACTCGACGATCGAAGCGCGTCAGAAAGCGGCGCGCCAGGTCGCGATCTTCCACCGGGTCGGGCGCGGCGGCCGTCGCGCCGCGTCGCCGCGCGACCGAGTCGTCGCCCGCAGGCACACGCGCGCGCAGCTGATCGAAGCAGCAGCGCTCGGCCACGCGGTAGAGCCAGCCGAGCGGCGCCTGGGCCTCGGTGAACGAATGGCCGTAGAGCCACAGCTTCAAGAACACGGTCTGCGTGGCGTCCTCGGCCTGCTGCTCGTCGCGCAGGATGCGCCGGCAGCGCCGCAGCACCTGGGGACGATACTGGCGATAGACCTCGGTCAGCACGGCTTCCGGCAGGGCCGGCCGCCGCGCCGGCACGTGGCGTGGCGGCGGCTGCTGCGGCAAAATGTCACGTTCGAATCGACGATGAGCGGCGAGGTTCGGCATTGACTTGCTAGTCCGATCGCGACCGCAAACCTTACGTGAGCCGCCGCACTTCCCGGCCTAACGACGGCGATTCGCGACGGAAAACGACGTCGTGTAATTTTTCCCGCTCCTCCGACATGGCGATCAAGACATGTCCAATCGAGCGCTGGCTACCCTTCATTCCGTCGTGTTCGCATCGTCATTCGACTCGGCGCTTCTCTATCGGGAGCACGCGCCGCGAGTAGCCCGCTGGCTGGCGCAGCTCGGCTGCCCCGAGAGCGAGATCGAGGACGCGACCCAGGAGGTCTTCTTGTTGGCGCATCGCGAGCGCGACAACTTTCGCGGCGAGGCGCAGGTGACGACGTGGCTCTATCGCATCAGCCGCAACGTCGCGCGGCACCAGCGGCGCAAGCTGCACCTGCGCGCCACGCTCGGCGGCTCGGCCGACGAGGTCGCCGGCCACCTGCAGGCGCCGGGACCGACCGCCGCCGACGCGGTCGATCAACGACGGTCGACGTTGCGTCTGCGGCGCGCGCTAGCACGGCTGCCGGAGCGAGATCGCGCTATCATCCTCATGTTCGAGATCGAAGGGCTGTCGGGCCAGGAGATCGCGCAGCGCACCGCCGCGAAGCAGGCCACGGTGTGGGTGCGGCTGCATCGCGCCCGCGCGCAGCTGATGGCGGAGCTGGCGCGGCTGCCGCCCGCATTGCCCGCGACCCGTCCGAAGACGCGTGCTAGTCTGCGCCAGCATGACGGCGAAGGGTACCGCGAGCGACGCAGGAGCGCTGTCCGCGTCGCCGCCCGATGAGTCCGCGGCCTGGCAAAAGCTGCTCGCGTTCATCGCGAACGAAGGCGACGGCGCCGAGGATGCCTACCAGACGGCGCGGGCGCGGCTGGTGAAGTTCTTCGCCTGGCGCGGCTGCCGCAACGTCGAGGATTTGGCCGACGAGACGCTCACGCGCGCGGCCAACAAGCTCGCCCACGCCGACGTGCAGGCGGAGCGCCCGATGGCGTTCATCATCGGGATGGCGCGCATCATCGAGCTCGAGTGGCGGCGGCGCGAAGGTCGCTGGGTCTCCTTCAGTGAGAGCAGCGCCGAGAGCGAGCCGGCGGCGACGCCGAGCCCGAACAAGGAGCAGCTGCTGGCGGCGCTCGAGCGCTGCCTCGAGAAGATGGACGCCGCCGATCGGCAGCTGCTCTTGCGCTATCACGAGCCGCGCGGCGAGCGCCGGGCGCTGGTGCGGCAGGTGATCGCCGAGGAGCTGAGCATGGCCGTCAACGCGCTGCGCGTGCGCATGCACCGGATGCGGCTGCGGGTCGAGGCCTGCGTCGAGCGCCACCGCGCCCTCGGAGGTCTGGCCGGATGAGCCGCACGAGCCCGATGCCGGCCGACGCCGAGCTCGAACGGGTGTGGCGCTTCTTGCTCGACGAGCTGAGCGAGGCCGAGCGCGTCGCCTTCGAGGACGAGCTGCTGGTCGACGGCGAAGGCTTCGCGCTCGTCGAGAGCGCCGAGGACGAGCTGATCGACGCCTACGTGCGCTGCGAGCTGTCGGCCGAGCGCCGGCTCCGCTTCGAGCAGCGCTGGTCGACCACGGCGTCGCGTCGCGCGCGCGTGGAGCTGGCGCACGCGCTGGCGACGCTCGGCGCCGCAGCCACAGTCGCGACGACGCCCGCCGCGACGACGACGGCCGCCACGACGAGCGCCGCCACGACGACAACCGCCGCGACGACGACGCCCGCCGCGACGACGACGCCCGCCGCGACAACGGCCGCGGCGACGGCGACGGCGACGGCGACGACCGCCGCGACGACGCCCGCCGTCGGCGGAGCGGCGCGGCCGCTGCGCGCGGGAGCGGCGGCGCGGCCGCGGCGACGGCAGCTCATCGCGCAAGCGACGGCGGCGGCCCTCGTGCTCGGCGCCTTGGGCACGCTCGCTCCGCGGCTGCTGCATCGCCCGCAAGGCGCCGTCGTCGAGCAAACCCTCTCGGCCGACTCGCTCCGCGGCGATACGGCGGCACCGACGGTGCGACTGCCCGCGCAGACGTCGCGGCTGCGTTTGCGCCTCGTGCTCGCCGAGTCGCTGCTCGGCAGCGGCGCCGGCTTCGACGTGCTCGCGCGCCGCGAAGACGAGCCGCCGCGCGTGCTCGCCGCCACCCGCGCCGCGCCCGATGCGCTGTCGGTCGAGCTGCAAGGCGCCGAGCTCATGGCCGGCAGCTACGAGCTGACCGCGCGCGCCCATCGCCCGGGCGGCGCCGTCGACAATCTCGCCATTTATGCGTTTCGCCTCGATGCTCACTGAACGACGACCGACCGCGTTGCCATCGTCTCGTCTAACGCGCCTGGCGCTCGTGATCGTCGGCGTGACCGCGACCGCCAGCGCGCGCGGCGACGGGCGTGGCCCGAGCAACGATCCCGACATCATCGCCATCCAGAAGCTGGAAAAGGCCGGCAAGTACGCCGAAGGCGTGCCGCTCGCCGAGCAGCTGTTGGCGCGACGCGAGAAGCAGCGCGGCAGCAAGTCCGCCGAGGTCGCCGAGGCGGAGGAGCTGCTCGGCGAGCTGCGCTTCGGGCTGACGCAGTATGCCGAGGCGCGGACGCTCTACGAGCGCGCGCTCGCGATTCGCGAGGTCGTCTTCGGCAAGGACAGCCTCGAGGTCGCCACCCCGCTGAACGCCATCGCGGTGTTGAGCCGCCGGCTGGGCGAATACGAGCGGGCGCGGCCGCTCTTCGAGCGGGCGCTGCGCATCCAGCGGCTGAAGATGGCGCCCACCGATCCGGAGCTGGCGACGACGCTGAACAACCTGGGCCTCCTCTATCGAACCCTCGGCGAATACGAACGCGCGCGCCCACTGTACGAACAGGCGCTGGCCATCTGGGAAAAAGGGCGCGGGCCCAAAGATCCGCTCGTCGCCATCGGGCTGCACAACCTGGCCGCGATCTATCGCGCGCTCAACGAGCCGGCGCTGGCGCTGCCTTATGTCGAACGCTCGCTGGCGATTCGACAGGAGGTGCTCGGCGCCGAGCATCCGCATGTGGCGGCGTCGCTCAACCTCGAGGGCGGCGTCTACGAAGATCTCGGTGAATATGACAAGGCCGAAGCGCTCTACGTGCGGACGCTCGCGCTGCGCGAACGGACGCTGGGCGCGCACAACGACGATGTCGCGGTCTCCATCAACAACCTGGGGCGCTTTTACCTCCGGCGGCGCAAGCTCGACCTGGCCGCGCCGCTGCTCGCGCGCTCGCTGTCGCTGCGACAGGAGATGTTGGGCGCCAACCATCCCGGCACCGCGACCGCGCTCGCCAGCTGGGGCGAGTATCTGCTCGACCAGCGACGCTACGACGAGGGCCGCCGCTATCTGCGCCGGGCGCAGCAGATCGACGAGACTGCGTTCGGCCCGGTCCATCCGGAGCTGGTCGGCTTCAACAGCTACATCGCCGGCTCCTATGCGGCGCAGCGACGGCCCGAAGCGGTGGCGCTGTACGAGCAGGGTCTCGGCATCAGCGAGAGCGTGCTGCGCCGCGATCTCTTGGGCGCCGACGAGACGGGCCTGGCCGCGTTCTTCGACGCCGAGGAGCACCGCAACGATCAGCGCTATTCGCTGGTGCTGCAGTTTCCCAAGAGCGAGCGCGCGCGGCAGGTGGCGCTGGCGACGGCGCTCTTGCGCAAAGGGCGCCTGGCCATCGAGGCCAAGCTGCTGACCCAGACGATTCGCGCCAGCCTGAAGGCGCCGGAGGACCAGGAGCAGCTGGTGCGTCTGCTCGACCTGCGCCGACGCATCGCCGGGCTCGAGCTGAAGGCGGTCATGCCCGAGCATCAGGGTCGCGTCGAGGCGGAGAGCGCGCTGCACGCCGCGGCGGCCGAGGCGCAGCAGCTCGCGCTGCAGGCGGCGGCGATCGAGGAGCAGCTGGCGCACAGCTCGGCGCCGTTGCGCATGCAGCGCCAGCTGCCCGAGCCGGCGGCGGTGGTCGCGGCGGTCGCCCACCAGCTGCCGCCGCAGACCGCGCTGGTGGAGCTGGTCCTCTTTCGGCCGATACGGTTCGAAGCCGGGCCCGACGTCCCGTCATCGATGCACGAGAATTATCACTACCTCGCGCTGGTGCTCGCCCCGAACGGCGACGTCAAGAGCAGCGACCTCGGCGACGCGTCGACGATCGACCGCGCCGTCGCGGCCCTGCGCGAAGCGCTGAGTAAGCCGGGCAGCGCGCCCAACGCGACGCGGGCGCTGGCCAAGCTGCTGATGGGTCGGATGGGTCCGCTCCTCGGCGGATGCGCCGAGCTCTACATTTCGCCGGACGGGGAGCTCAACCTCGTCCCGTTTGCGGCGCTCGACGACGGCAAAGGCGCGCTGCTCGATCGCTATCGGCTGACCTACCTGACGTCCGGTCTCGACCTCTTGCCCGATCCGAGGCCGCCGACGAGCCGCGTCGTGGTCCTGGCCGATCCCGATTTTCACGCCGACGGGGCGCGGCTCGCGGTCAGCACGCGCGGGTCCGAGCCGGAGACGGACAGCGTGGCAGCCGACGATGCGCCGCTCAGCGACAACGCGCGCGGATCGCCCTGGCACCGCCTGCTCGGCACGCGGCGCGAGGCGGAAGACATTCGGCAGCTGCTGCCGCAGGCCCGGCTGCTGCTCGGCGCGGATGCGACCAAGGCCGCGCTGCTGCATCTGGCCGCGCCCGGCATCCTCCACATCGCGACGCACGGGCTGTTCCTCGAAGATCCGGACGCGACGGCGCCCGCGAAGATTGGGCCCGCGGGCACGACCCCGACGTCGCGCGTGCCGCGCAATCCGCTGTTGCGCTCGGCGATGGTCCTGGCCGGCGCCAACGGCAGCCACGGTGACGCCACGCAAGGGCCGGACGGCGCGGACAATGGCCTCGTGACGGCGCTGGAGATCGCCGAGATGGATCTCGCGGGGACACAGCTCGTCGTCCTATCGGCGTGCGACACGGGGCGCGGGCAGGTGAAGCGCGGCCAGGGCGTGTATGGCTTGCGACGCGCCTTCCGCATCGCCGGCGCCGAGACGCTGGTGATGAGCCTGTGGAAGATCGACGACGAGACCACGCGCGACCTCATGGGCCGCTACTACCGCAAGCTGATCGCCGGCGAAGGACGCACCGAGGCGATGCGGCAGACGATGAAGGAGATTCGCGGCGAGCACGCCGATCCCAACTACTGGGCGCCGTTTTTCGTGCTCGGGCGTGCGGAGCCGCTGCGCGGGATTCATCCCACGGCGCAATAGGCGGAGCTCGCCCTCTCGCACCTTGGCCAGTCGCTCGAGCGCACGGCAAGCCGGAATACGGTCAGGCCCTTGTCTCAGCGCAGGACCGTATCGCGCTCGGCCATCACGCCTCGGCCTCGTTCTTGCGACGACTCAGGCAGGAGGTGCGACATGAGATTCTGGAAGTTGCTGGCTGCAGCCGTGTTCACGATCGCAGCGGGATGCGGAGCGACCGTGCGCTCGGCTGCGAGCCCCAACGTCAATCTGAGCCAGTTCAAGACATTCTCGTTCCAGCCCGAGCAGCCGCAACAAGCGCAGTCGCTGGCCAGCCAGGACATTCAGTCTTCGTTGCGACAGCAGCTGGCCATGAAGGGAATGACCGAGGCGACGAACGGACAGCCCGACTTCCTCGTCGCGTATCACACGAAGCTGCAACAAAAGACCGAGGCGGTCGGTCCGGGGTACGGATACGGATATGGGTATGGGTATGGATATAACTTCGGCTTAGCCGGCTGGGGCGCCAACGTCACGACGTTCACGGAAGGAACGTTGATCGTCGACTTCATCGATCCGCAAACGAGGAAAGTGTTTTGGCGCGGGACGGCGTCGCAAGTGGTGAACCATCCCGAGTCGCCCAATCCGGTCAAGATCGACAAGGCCATCAGTAAGATGGTCAATCGCTACCCGTCTCTGGTCGCGAGCACGCCGCGTCAGGGAATGTAGCGACCCGGCCCACGCGGGCTTTGCGCGCTCGGTCGAGCGCTCGCGCGTGACTCGTCAATGACGCTTTAGGAACGATCCTGCTCAGCTCCGCGCTTCGGCGGCGCGCAACGCCTTCTTGGCGTGCTGATCTTTGGGATCCTGCGCCACCACGTAGCGCCACTCGGCCGCCGACCATTTGTAGGCACCGCCGTTGTAATAGATCGTGGCGAGCGAACGGCGCGTCGTCAGGTCCTCGGGATCGCGGTCGAGCGCGCGGCGACAGACCCGCGCCGCCTCGTTCAGGCGACCCAGGTCGGCGATCGCCAGGCAGGCGCCGCGCAGCGCGCGCACGTCGTCGACCGAGCGGCCGATCTGCTGCTGGAACCTCGTCAGGGCGAGCGCGGCGCGCCCCTGGCGCAGCAGCTTCTCGCCGGCGACGACGTCAGGCGAGACCTTGGCCACGCGCGCCGCGACGCGCGCTTTTGCCGAACGACGGCTCACCGGCGCGCTCGACCGCCGCGAGGCCGACACCGCCACCGGCGTTGCAGTCGGCTGCGTCGGCAGCGGCGCCGCGCTCGGCTGCGCCGGTGGCGCCGCCGTGGCGATCTGCGCCGGCGGCAACGAGGCCGGCTCGGTCTTCTGCGTCGGCTCGGCGATCGCCAGCGCGGGCAGGTCGCTCACTCGCGAGGCGTGCGCCACGTGCGTCAGCAGCTGGCAAAAGCCGACCAGCAGCACGGCGACGCTGCCGCCGATCCAGGCCACCATCGGCACGCTTCGGCGCGACTCGCCGGCGGCGCCACCGTCGTCTTCATAGATGGACAGGGTCTCCGCCAACGACTCCGCATTCTCCCCCCGCTCGAACCACGCTGCGGTCGTGTCTTGCCTTGCCATGCGCGGGAGACAAAGCAGCCGCCGTGCCACAGGCGACCCGGCCGGTTTCGCGGTCTTGCCGGCACACGATGTCGCCAGGTCTCCGGAAATCGGAGAGCGGCTCTCTTGATTCCCTAAGAAGGCGTCACGACCGCGATCATCGAGAGAGGATCTCGTGCCGACTGGCGAGCCACTCGAAAAGGCTCTCCGGGCCGAGCTGTCGGTCCGGAGCTGAACCGTGCGTTCAAGGCGATCGAGCGTCGTAGCGTGACTCCGTCAAAGCGCGAGCGTCGACTATCGCCGCAAAGCTATCGCGATGGCATCGGGCGCAACTGTTACGGGCAGCTCTGATTGCAGATGGAGCCGACTTCAGTCACGCACTGTGAGCTCCACTTCGTGACACAGCAGTAGTTGTCCTGCGCGCAGATCTGCGTGACGCACGCGTCGCAGCCGTCGGTGAGCTTCGCGCCCGACGTGCAAATGTCGTGTGCACAGCTGTCGCCGGTGGTCGCGAGATCGGGCGGCGCCTTTGCGTGGCTCATGTCGGCGGGCCCGCTCATCGCGAGGTCGCCGCTTGCCGTATCGCCGCCGCCACCGCCACCGCCGCTTCCACCACCGCCGCCGCTGCCACCGCTTCCACCACCGCCGGCACTTCCACCGCCGTCAGCGGGGTTCGGCGAGGTGCGACAGCGGCCGCCGACGCAAAAGAAACCGCTCGGGCACGCAGGGATCAACGTCGGATCGCAGGCGAAGCCGCCGTCCTCGATGGTTGGGTGAAAGCATCCGCCCAGCGCCGGAAAACAGGCGATGAGCACGAGCATGCAGGTCGTCCGGAAGGCGCTCCTCACCTCCGTCTATGTCGTGAGGCATCGGTTAGCTTCATACCCGTTGCCGCCGTCGCCAATTTCGGCCGGTTGGCGCACGTTCCACCTATCGTCTCAGCGCACGGGACGTCGCCGTCGGCTCGGCCATACGCGCCGCTATCGGCCATGAAGCCAGCGCGGCGCTCAGTCGAAGAGGACGACGACATCGAACCGAGAATGCCGGTGCAAGAGGTCGAGCAACGGGTCGAGGGAGCCGCCCAGCCGGCGCACGTCCAGCTCGAACCCCAACAACGACTGGTCCGCTTGCTCACGATCAGCCGCGTCGACCATCGGATTGAGCAGCGAGATCGCCCAGAACCGCGTCCACCATCCCTCGGCACGGCTCACGATGGGTCGTCGGTCGCGCACGACGAAGTACAACACAAAACGCCCACTGCGCTCGAGGGTCGAACGAAAGCTCGGGGGTGCGAATGAAAAGCGCTTCTCCTGCCATCCGCTCGCGGTCTGCTCGAGCCACGGAACGGGGCAGACGAACGCGATTTCGTCCCAGCCGATTCGGAGTGGGCGCGCCGGCCAAGGTCTGACGACGAGCCCGGCTTCATCGAACCGTAGCCGCAATAGGCCGCGCGCGTGCGTGACGGAAGTCATGCCGGCCGACCATGCTCAGGCGCCCAAGCCATCGCTGCGACGTATTCTATGCTCGATAGGCGCTGATCGCTGTCGCAGCCCGCCGAAACACGCTCGCGCTCTTGCTCGTATAGGACGCGTCATGCGCGACGACTGCTCTGACGTGACCGACAACACATCCGGGCGATCGTGGCGTACGGCGATGACGCAATGACCGGCACGCCTATTGGAGACGACACATCGGATCGCCGCGACAATGCAACCTCGGGTACGCTGAGGCCGAAGCCGATCGCGCGGCTGCGGCCCGATAGTGAGCGTGCGACAATGACCGATAGCGTGCGGAATCAAGCTCGTCCTTCGCAGTGGCGTAGGCGCCTCGTGATCGCGCTCGCCGTCATCGGCGTTCTCGGCGCCGGCGGCTGGCTGGCGCGGCGCAGCTGGCTCCTCAAGCACGATCCACTGGCCGCGCTCGGCGGCGTTCAGCTGGTCTATGAAATTGGCAGTTGGGACCGCCCGGATGCGCTGCCGCGCGAGACCGCCGTCGCGCGCACGGCCGAGACCGTGCGTCGCCGCTTCCTCGACGCGGTCCCGCTCGGTCGCTTCAAGGCGGAGGGCACGCGTCTCGAGCTGCTGGTGCCGGCGCCCGATGCAAGCGGCCACCGCTTCGACGAGCTCAAGACAATCATCGCCCAGTCCGGCAGCTTCGAGCTCAAGATCATAGATGACGGCTCGCCGTTCATGGATGAGCTCGCGCGCCGCTGGCAACAAACGACCGATGGCGATCCCGCGATCGAGGTCGCGACCGAACGATGGGGCAGCGCGCCGGAACGTCACGAGACGCTCTTCGCGAGCGCCGACCGCGAAAAGCTCGAGGCGGTCCTCGCGCGACTCACACGCGATCCGCCGCTGGCCGACGATCACCAGTTTGGCTTCGAATTATTGCAGGCTCCCGATGGTCGTCATTGGCGCGCGCATCTCTTGTTCAAGCGAGCGGAGATCGCCAACGACGACATCGCCGGCGTCACGCTCGATTCGACAGCGGGCTCACCGCGCTTGAGCCTGACGTTGCGGCCCGAAAGCGCGCAGCGCTTCGCCGCGGCGACCGAGCACGCCGTCGGACGGCGGTTGGCCACGCTCTATCCGGGTCGCGTGAGCTCGGTGCAGGTGATCGAATCGCAGCAGCCCAAAGAACGCCTCTCGATTGCGCTCGGCGCGACCTCGCCGCCGCAGCTGGCGGCGCTGTTGAGCGCGCTGCGCACGGGAGCGTTGGCCGCGCCGCTCAAGAAAGTCCAAGAGCAACCCATCGGCCCGCTCGCCCGCGACTAAACAGTTTCGCGTGGGTTGAGAGACCAGCGAGAGACAAGGACGGAGCAAGGAGCCGGCGCAGCATACAATAGGCCTTCGACGCGGCAGCGGGGACAAGCTCATCGGCGGGCCAATGACGCGCTCAGAGCAGCGCGTGCCGAATCAGTCGCTCGAGCTCGAGTCGCGACAGAACGCCAACCGCGACGGCCACGATCCCGCCATCGCGCAGCAGCAAGAGGGTTGGCTGCGTCGCGCTGACCCAGGTCCGGAGTCGACGCGCCGCCTCCGCGGGCGCGTAGCGCTCGACGTCCAGCCGTGACGCGAGCTCGCGGTCCAGAACGGGCATGGGCGCGTCGTGTGTGGCCGAGCCTGCGGTCGGAGCGCAGACGACGAGTCGGAGACGCGGTCGAACGGCGGCAGAAGTGACCTTCTCTTGCGCGAGCGACTTTCGCGTGAAGCCTCGCGCAGCCGCGGGCGAACCGCACGACGCCGGCGATCGAAACAGTCGCGGCGTAAGCATCGAAGCCATCTGGTTCTCCATGGGGCGATCGCCCTCGTCGCAGCTACATCGCATCGCGCATGCCAGCCGAAAGTGGCCGAGCTGCGTGAAGATCGCGGCAGCGGCGCTCCGCATTCTGCAACCTCGCGCTCGTTCCAGAGTTGCAGAATCCAGGTAAGGCCGCGTCGCTCCGGATCGACCGGACCTTGCCGACTCCTTAGCGACTCACCGCGTGGCAAGGGAAAGAAAGCGGCGCGCCAACTGTCGACAATCCGCTCCGCACTGGGGAAACCGAAGAATGAACTTAGCCTGGTAGAGCGCAGTCATCGATTCGCAGGATGTCGTTGGCATCTTCGATGTAGGAGCGCTGCTGGGCAATGAGGTCTTCAAACGAGCGAATGACGGCGACTTCGATGACCGGACCGGCCGGCGGTTCGTCATATCCACGTCCTTCAGCACAATGCGCGCCAGCGCGAAGCTGCCCGTTCCCGCGGCGATCGCACCCCGACTATTGAGAATTGCAATGAGATGAACGTTTCGGCATTGCAAGGCGATGTCGCGACAGTCCCTCGAACCAGGCAATCGCGACATTGCATTTAGGAGAACGAGCGCGTCGGGTTCGGACAAATGAGAATGTAACGATCCCGTAGCCTATGGTGCGGCCGAAGGCGCAATTGCTTCGCAGGTGACTGCAAGACGGAGCCGTAGCGCCATGGGCTCAAAAGCCGGCGCTCTCGATCTCGCGAAAACGCTGCCAGCACTCCTCGCAGACGTGCTCGTCCTTCCACACGTGGCTCGCGCGGCGCAGTGGATGGACGAAGCAGTGACGGACTGCGACGACGTAGCTGCGCAGATCGACCGCTCGAAGATTGTGGTCATTGAAATCGGGGCGAGGTCGCATCATTCGTTGCGCGACTGCATAGGCAATGCCGCATTCGACGCCTGCGGACGATCAGGCTCTTGCGCGGCTGTCGTTCGGAGAATCGGGCCACCGTCGCGACTCTCGTCGCGATTCGATCGGCTCGCGGCGCCGCGTTTCGCAACGTTTCAGTTGCTCGGTCGCAATGACCTTGGCAATGGTCCGGAAGGCGATAGGCAGTTACAAATCGATCTGCGTGCCGATCTCGACGACCTGCTGCGACGGAATTCCGAAGTGGCGATCGGCGGCGACTGCGTTGCGCTGCAAGTAGGAATAGAGCGACTCGGCAAAGCGGCCCATGCGCCCTTTGCTCGTCGCCAAGATCGTCTCGCGTCCGAGATAATAGGTCACTTCTGGGTCGACGAAGCGAACGCCGGCCGCCCGGGACGCGCTCGCCAGAATCGGATGCACCGATGGCTGCTCCATGAACCCGCAGCGAATGACCGCGCGATAGAACCCATGGCTCAGCGCCGTCAGCTCCACGCGACGATGCGCGGGAACGGTCGCCTCGACGTCGCTGTGTACGACCGTCATCAGGATGATCTGCTCTTGCAGCGCGCGTCCGCGCTCGACCATGCGCATGAGCGAGGGCGGCATGTGGTCGAGCGACGACGCCAGAAATACCGCCGTCCCAGGCACGCGCGCGGCCAGCTGCGCTTCGAGCTGCGGCAGCGCCGCGGTGAAGCTCGGGAAACGCTGGGTATAGCGCTCGACGATGAGCGTGCGCCCTTTGCTCCACACCAGCATGGCGGCGATGAAGCTGACGCCGATCAACATCGGCACGTAGCCGCCGTCGAAGAACTTGGCCAAGTTGGAGACGAAGAAGGGGATGTCGAACGCCAAGAACAGCGCGAGCACCGGGACGGCTTTGGCGCGCGACCAGCCCCACGTGTGGCGCGCCACGATGTAATAGACGATCGAGGTGATGCCCATCGTGCCGGTGACGGCGATGCCATAGGCCGCGGCCAGGCGATCGGAGGCGCGAAACATCAGGACCAAGGCGATGCAGCCGACCGCCAGCAGCCAGTTGATCTCGGGAACGTAAATCTGGCCTTCGGTGTGATGCGCGGTGTGCTTGACGGTCACGCGCGGAAAATAGCCGAGCAGCATCGCCTGTCGGGTCAGCGAGAAGGCGCCCGAGATCAGCGCCTGCGAGGCAATCACCGTCGCTGCGCTCGACAAGATCACGAGCGCGAAGGTCCAGCTGCCCGCGGGAACGAGCGCGAAGAACGGGTTGACCACGTGCGGATCGCGCAAGAGCAGCGCGCCCTGGCCGAAATAGCAGAGCACGAGCGCCGGCATCACGAAGCCGAGCCACACCCAGCGAATGGGCCGGCGTCCGAAGTGCCCCATGTCGGCATAGAGCGCCTCACCGCCGGTCACGGCCAGCACGACGCCGCCGAGGATGAGCCCGCCGCGCAGCCCGTGCGCCGCGAAGTAGCGCACGCCCCACAGCGGCGACAGCGCGCGCAGCACCGCCGGCGCCTGAACGATCTGCCACAGGCCGAGCGCGCCGATGGCGCCGAACCACAGGACCATGATCGGGCCAAAGACTTTGCCGATCGTGCCGGTGCCGCGCTTTTGAATGACGAACAGCGCGAGCAGAATGCCGCAGGTGAGCGGAATGACCAGCGGCGCCAGCGCCGGCCGCGCCACCGATAGACCTTCGATGGCGGAGAGCACCGAGATCGCGGGCGTGATCGCGCCGTCGCCGTAGAGCAGCGCCGCGCCGATGACGACGAGCAGCGCGATGCCCGACGCCGGGCGGCTCTCGCTGCGCGCGCGCATCCGCTCGGGCACCAGCGCCAAGAGCGCGAAGATGCCGCCTTCGCCCTTGTTGTCGGCCTTCATGATGAAGGTGAGGTACTTGACGGTGACGACGGCGGTGAGCGACCAGACGATCAGCGACAGAATGCCGAACAGATCGTCGACGCGCACGCCGGCGCCGCCGCTGTGCAGGCACTCCTTGAGCGTGTAGAGCGGGCTGGTGCCGATATCGCCGAAGACGACACCGAGGGCGCCGAGACAGAGCAATGACAGCGGCGCGTGATGTTTCTCTTCGGCGACCGGCGGAGGTGCTGCGACGGCCAGAGGCAATACCGGACTTGCGAACATGCTTGGCTTCTTTGGAATGAGCGCGAGCTCAGTGGGCGGAACGAGTTCGTGCGGTCCACTTTCACCGCGCGTGCCAGCCCGATCGCCGCGCGACCGTTGACCATCGCGCCGCGACCCTTGCATTTTCCACGACGACACTCTGCACCGCGCAACGCCGTGCTCAGCTCGTGCTGCCGCTGACGCGCTCTGGGCCGGCACGGCGCCCAGATCGCGCGGCGGCGACGCGCTGCTCCAACTTGCAATGTTTCCAGGTCGTAAACTTTGCAACGTGCAATCTCGCTTCGATGCGTAACCACCTCGATTGGCTGAGTTATTGACGCCGGTCACCGGCATGTTAATTGCTGACCGGGGCAGCTCCCACGGAGGGTTCGTTCATGTCCAGAAGATTAGAGAGCGCGCGTTGGCTGCTCGCGCTCGGAGCATTGCTGTCGACCACGGCCGCGCGGGCGCAAGACCCGCCCGCAGAGCCCGTCGCCCGTTCCCTCGAGGAGCGACTGCGCGAAATCGAGGAGGCGAACGCTGCCTTGAAGCGCCAAGTGCAAAGCTTGGAGCAGAAGCTGGAGACGACGACGATCATGCCCGCGCCGCCGCCCCCGCCGACCGAAGGCGCGCCCACGGTGGCCGAGGAGCCGACGTCGAGCGAGCCTTTCGCGTGGGGCGATTTTACCTGGCTCAATGGCGGCAGCCGTCAAACCCACCGAATCCTCGACACCAAATATTTCACGCCGCAGTTCGACGTCGACCTCAATTACACCTACTCGTTCAACCGGCCGATCGATGACACGATCGTCGGATCGACGGCCACCTTCCGGCACAACGAGCTGGAGCTGGCCTTTCTCGGCATCGGCGGCGACGCGCACATCGGGCCGGCGCGCGGCCGCATCTTCTTTCAGTTCGGCGAGCGCGCGGTCGGCGTGCCGCGCAACGACGTCACGGTCAATCGCGGCCAATACGATCTGCTCGCGGCCATGCGATATCTCAGCGAAGCCTACGCCGGATATCATTGGAACAAGTACCACGGCATCAATCTCGACTTCGGGCTCTTCTTCTCGTATGTCGGCCTGTTTTCATACACGCAGTACGAGAACTGGGGATATCAAGCGTCGTTTACCTCGGACAATACGCCGTGGTTCTTCAATGGCGCGCGCCTGCAGATCTTCCCGACCGATCGACTCAAGGTCGAGCTGTGGCTGATCAACGGCTGGCAGACTTACGGAAAGTTCAACGAGCTCCCCGGCGTCGGCTATCAAATCCATTACGCCCCGCACGACTATATCAAGGTCGTCTTCAACGGATACGTCGGCACCGATACGCAGGACCATCCGGGGCGCGTCCGCTTTCACAGCGACAATAGTCTCCTGTTTCGCTACTACAATCGTCCGCTGTCGAAAGGCATCAGTCGCGGCGCCATCTCGGCCACCTTCGATCTCGGCTTCGAGCAGGGCGACGGCGTCGGCGCGTTCTACGGCCAGTCCAAGCGATCCAACGACGCGCCCGATCTGGACTGTACCAATGCCAATCCCTGCCAGCAGGACTTCATTAGCGGCATGATCTACGACAATCTCTGGTTCTATCGAAACACGTTTAGTTGGTACGCGGGCGCCGGCTTCATTCACAATCCCGGTCGCTATCTCGTGCTCGTTCCCGCCGGCGTCGCCGCGACGGCGTTCGACACCAACCCGGGCACGACGTTCGACGGCTGGGACTTCTCGACCAACATCAGCTACTACCCGACCGAGAACATCACGTTCCGGCTCGAGAGCTCCTACCACAGCGTGAGCGCGCCCTATTACTCGGGCCATGGCGGCGTGACCGGCCCCGACGGATACAAGTGCGGCGGCCTCTACAGCGCCGACGGTACCAGCTCGACCTGCATTCCGACCGGCTGGACGCCGGACCTCGTCAAGACCGAAGAGAAAGTCATTTTCGCCCTACTGTTCCGCATGTAGTCGGGCGCGTTCACGTTACGGAGAGGAATAATCATGATGCGAATTATCGGCATTCCGGCCGTACTCTTCTTGCTCGCCGGTTGCACGCCCACTGAAGGCCAGCGTTGCAATCCAGAGCAGTTCACCAGCGACTGCAATAGCGGCTTCGCTTGCGTCTATCCCACCAACTGCGCCGTGGCCTACTGCTGCCCGACGACGCGCGCCAGCACCAACCCCAACTGTCAAGCCTGCCCCGCCGACGCCGGCGTCGACGCCGCCACCGCGGTCGACGCCGCCTCGCACGACTGAGCCCATTGCACTACGCGAGTCGCCCGCAATAGCAACGCTGCAACTTGCAACCTCCTCCACCGCAACTACCTGAACGATCGCCATTGCAGTCAGGCACGGTTCCTGCCTAGCGGAGTGCGTCATGTTGGACTTGCTCTTCGTCATCACGACGATCGTGTTCTTCGGGGCTTCGATCGCCTACGCCTCGGCCTGCGACCGCTTGTGATGGGAGGTCTTCGATGAACGCCGAATACCTGATTGGCGCAGTCGCGTCGCTGCTCTTGGCCGGCTATCTGGTCTACGCGCTGCTCTACCCCGAGCGCTTTTGAGGAATCGATGACCGCCATCGGTTGGATGCAAATTCTCGTCTTCTTCGCGCTCGTCGTGGCCGTGACGCCGCCGCTCGGCCTGTACATGTTCCGCGTCTTCGAGGGCGATCGCCAGCCGCTGCCGCGCCTCGTCGGCCCCATCGAGCGCGCGCTCTATCGCGCCGGCGGCATCGACGGTCGGCGCGAGCAGACGTGGCTCGAATATACCGTCGCGCTCTTGGTGTTCAGCGCGTTCGGCATGCTGGTCACTTATCTGTTCCAGCGCCTGCAGCACGTGTTGCCGTTCAACCCGCAGAAGCTCGGCCCCGTCGAGCCGACGCTGGCGTTCAACACCGCGGCCAGCTTCACGACCAATACGAACTGGCAGTCCTATTCGGGCGAGTCGACGATGAGCTACCTGACCCAGATGGCGGGGCTGGCGTGGCACAACTTCACGTCGGCGGCGGTGGGCATGGGCGTCGCGCTCGTCGTCGCGCGCGGGCTGACGCGCCGTCCGGGCCCCGACGGCGCCAAGACGATCGGCAATTTCTGGGTCGATCTGACGCGCGCCATCCTCTACGTGCTGTTGCCGCTGTCGCTCGTCTTCGCGCTGATCCTCGTCTCGCAAGGCGTGCTGCAGAACCTCGCGGCCTACAAAGAGGTCACCACGCTCGAAGGCGTCAAGCAGCTCCTGGCGATGGGCCCGGTCGCGTCGCAAGAGGCGATCAAGGAGCTCGGCACCAACGGCGGCGGCTTCTTCAACGCCAACAGCGCCCATCCGTTCGAGAACCCGACGCCGCTGACCAACCTCATCGAGATGTTCCTCATCTTCGCCATTCCCGGCGCCATGACCTACACTTACGGGCGGATGGCGGGCGACCAGAAGCAGGGCTGGGCGCTGTTCGCGGCCATGTCGGTGCTCTTCTTCGCCGGCGTCGCGACCTGCTATTGGGCCGAGGCGCACGGCGCCTTTGGCGGCATGGAGGGCAAAGAGCAGCGCTTCGGCGTCGCCGCGTCGACGCTCTTCGCCACCGTCACCACCGACGCCTCGTGCGGCGCCGTCAACGCGATGCACGACAGCTTCACGCCGCTCGGCGGGCTCGTGCCGCTGGTCAACATCGCGCTCGGCGAGGTCATCTTCGGCGGCGTCGGCGCCGGGCTCTACGGCATGCTCGTCTTCGTCATCCTGACGGTGTTCATCGCCGGCCTCATGGTCGGCCGAACGCCCGAATATCTCGGCAAGAAGATCGAGCAGCGCGAGATGAAGCTGGCGATGTTCTACATCCTCATCTTCCCGCTGCTGATCTTGGGCTTCGCCGCGTGGTCGGCGGTGCGGCCGAGCGTCCTCGCGACGCTGGCGAACAGCGGCCCGCACGGCCTGTCGGAGATTCTCTACGCCTACACGAGCGGCACCGGCAACAACGGCTCGGCGTTCGCGGGCTCGAACGCCAACACGCCCTGGTGGAACGTCACGCTCGGCATCGCCATGCTGGCCGGCCGCTTCTTCATGATCATTCCCGTCCTCGCGATCGCCGGCTCGATGCTGGACAAGAAGACGGTGCAGCCCGGCCCCGGCACGTTCCCCACCAACGGCCTCTTGTTCACGGCATTGCTCGTCGGCGTCGTCGTCATCGTCGGCGCGCTGACGTTCTTTCCGGCGCTGTCGCTGGGACCGATCGTCGAGCACTTACGTCGCGCAATCCGGGACGGTGTACTGATGGCTACGTCGAAACAGACCTCGCTCTTCGATCCGTCGATCCTGCGGCCGGCCATCCTCGACAGCTTCAAGAAGCTGCATCCGCGCCTCCTGGCCAAGAATCCGGTCATGTTCGTCGTCGGCGTCGGCAGCTTGCTGACGACCGGTCTCCTCGTGCGCGACATCGCGCATCATGCCGCCGAGCACGCGCCCATTTGGTTCTCGGCGGCCGTGACGATCTGGCTGTGGTTCACCGTGCTCTTCGCCAACTTCGCCGAGGCGGTGGCCGAAGGGCGCGGCAAGGCGCAGGCGGCGTCGCTGCGCAAGATGCGCCAGGAGGCGACGGCGCGCCGGCTCGTCAACGGCCGCGAAGAAGAGGTCGCCGCGTCCAAGCTGCGCAAGGGCGACACCGTCGTCGTCGAGGCCGGCCAGCTCATCCCCGGCGACGGCGAGGTCATCGAAGGCATCGCGTCGGTCGACGAGTCGGCGATCACCGGCGAATCGGCGCCCGTCATTCGCGAGTCGGGCGGCGATCGCTCGTCGGTCACCGGCGGCACCAAGGTGCTGTCCGATCGCATCGTCGTGCGCATCACGGCCGATCCGGGCGAGTCGTTCCTCGATCGCATGATCGCGCTCGTCGAAGGCGCGGCGCGGCAGAAGACGCCCAACGAGATCGCGCTGCACATCCTGCTCGTCGGGCTGACGATCGTCTTCTTGCTCGCCTGCGTGACGCTGGTGCCGCTGGCGCTCTACTCGGGCGATCCCGCTGTCGGCGACGGTGATCGTGGCGCTGCTGGTCTGCCTGATCCCGACGACGATCGGCGGCCTGCTGTCGGCCATCGGCATCGCCGGCATGGATCGGCTGCTGCGCAAGAACGTGATCGCGATGAGCGGCCGCGCGGTCGAGGCCGCCGGCGACGTCGACGTGCTGCTGCTCGACAAGACCGGCACGATCACGCTCGGCAACCGCATGGCGACGGCGCTCATCCCGGCCGACGGCGTGAAGATGGAGGAGCTCGCCGACGCCGCGCAGCTCGCCAGCCTGGCCGACGAGACGCCCGAAGGCCGATCGATCGTGGTGCTCGTCAAGGAGAAGCACGGTCTGCGCGGACGCAACATTCAACGAGCTGGGCGCGCACTTCATTCCGTTCTCGGCGCAGACGCGCATGAGCGGCTGCGATCTGCCGAACGGCGGCGGCACCCGCGGCAGATTCGCAAGGGCGCGGTCGAGGCGGTGCTGCAGTATGTCGAGTCGCTGCGCGGTCACGCGCCCGATCGCATGCGCCAAGAGGCGTTTCGCATCGCCGACAGCGGCGGCACGCCGCTCGCCGTCGCCGACGGCAACCGCGTGCTCGGGCTCATCCAGCTCAAGGACGTGGTCAAGACCGGCATCCAAGAGCGGTTCGCGCGCTTCCGCGCCATGGGCATTCGCACGGTCATGATCACCGGCGACAACCCGCGCACCGCCGGCGCCATCGCCAAAGAGGCGGGCGTCGACGACTTCCTCGCCGAGGCGACGCCCGAAATGAAGATGCGCCTCATCAAGGAGGAGCAGCAAAAGGGCAAGCTCGTGGCCATGACCGGCGACGGCACCAACGACGCGCCGGCGCTGGCGCAGGCCGACGTCGGCGTCGCCATGAACACCGGCACGCAGGCGGCCAAAGAGGCCGGCAACATGGTCGACCTCGACTCGAACCCGACCAAGCTGCTCGAGGTCGTCGAGGTCGGCAAGCAGCTGCTCATGACGCGCGGCACGCTGACGACGTTCTCGATCGCCAACGACGTCGCCAAGTATTTCGCGATCCTGCCGGCGCTGTTCATGGGCGTGTTTCCGCAGATCGCGCCGCTCAACGTCATGCACCTGGCGTCGCCCTACTCGGCGATCCTGTCGGCGGTGATCTTCAACGCCGTCATCATCATCCTGTTGATCCCGCTGGCGCTGCGCGGCGTGAAGTACCGGCCGCTGGGCGCCGCGGCGCTCTTGCGTCGCTCGCTGCTCATCTACGGCGTCGGCGGCGTCATCGCGCCGTTCCTCGGGATCAAGATCATCGACCTCGTGCTCAAGGCAATAGGAGCAGTGTAATGAAACCGGCCGTTCTGCTCGTCGCGCTGCGTTTTACGGTGGTGACGTTGCTTCTGACAGGCGTCGCCTATCCGCTCGTCACAACGGCGCTGGCCCAAGTGCTGTTCCCGAGCCGCGCCAACGGCAGCGTCGTCAGCGACGACAAGGGCCACGCCGTCGGCTCGGAGCTGATCGGGCAGACGTTCACCAAGCCGTACTACTTTTGGTCGCGGCCGTCCGCCGCCGGCGACAAGGGCTACGACGCCACCAGCTCCGCCGGCTCGAACTGGAGCGTCACCTCGAAGAAGCTGCACGATCGCATCAATGGCGATCAGGACCGGCTGTGGAAGAGCAACCCGGGCGCCGGCGAGCCGCTGCCTGACGATCTGGTCACGGCGTCGGCCAGCGGCCTCGACCCGCACGTCTCGCCGGCCGCGGCGAAGTGGCAGGTCCGCCGCGTCGCGTTGGCGCGCGCCATTTCGCAGGAGCGCGTCCAACAGCTCGTCGATGCCAACACCGAAGGGCGCGATCTCGGCTTCCTGGGCGAGCCGCGGGTCAACGTCTTGACGCTGAACATGGCGCTCGATCAGCAGTTCGGCCAGGCCACCTCGGCGCGCTGAAGCGGCCTCCGCGCCTTGCGAATCGCAATGTCGGGACGAGCGGAATACGGCTTCTTGCAATACGCCGCCCGCGAAACGTGACGCGGACGGCCACTTATGCCCGGCACGGCACGTGCTTTGCGCCCATACGATGGAGCTCGATCGCCAGGCGCGAGACGTCGCAGTGCTCGAACGGCTCCTGCGTCGGGCCGGGCTGGTCGTGCAACACTATCGTTATCGCGGTCAGCCCGTCGATGTGCGGGGCGTGGTGCAGCGCGTCTTGACCAGCTGCCACGGATCGCCCGGAGAACGTCATGCAATACCGTGCGGACCTGGAAGCGGCCGTTCGTTCGCTGCTTCACGGCTTTCGCTAGCGCGACGATGGGCGCGATGAATCCGAGTCGCAGCGCGGAAGATTTCCTGGCGCTCGTCGAGCGCGGGCGCCGCGGCAAGCTCAAGCTCTATCTCGGCTTCGCCGCCGGGGTCGGTAAGACCTACAAGATGCTGCAAGAGGCGCACGCGATGGCCAAGGGCGGCGTCGACGTCGTGCTCGGCTTCGTCGAGACGCACGGGCGCAAAGAGACCGCGGCGCTGGTCGACGGGCTGGAGGCCGTGCCGCGAAAGAAGCTCGAGTATCGCGGCGTCACCGTCGACGAGATGGACCTCGATGCGATCCTGGCGCGTAAGCCGACCATCGTCGTCGTCGACGAGCTGGCGCACACCAACGCGCCCGGCATGCGCAACCGCAAGCGCTACCAAGATGTCGTCGAGCTGCTCGATGCCGGCATCAACGTCATCGCCGCCTTCAACGTGCAGCACCTCGAGTCTTTGAACGACATCGTCTCGCGCAACGCCAACGTCCAAGTGCGCGAGACCGTGCCCGACAGCTTCCTGAAGCAGGCGGATCAGATCGTGAACCTCGATCTGGCGGTCGAGGATCTGTTGGAGCGGCTCAAGGCGGGCAAGATCTACCCCGACGACAAGGTCGCCTGGGCGCTGCAGCACTTCTTCCAAGAGCAGAATCTGTCGGCGCTGCGGGAGCTGTCGCTGCGTGAGGTGGCGGAGTCGCTCGAGCGCACGGCGCAGTCGCGCGTTCCGTCGGGCGAGCCGCGGCGCTCCTCGACCGGCGGACGCGTGATGGTGTGCCTCTCCT
This sequence comes from uncultured delta proteobacterium, assembly GCA_963785725.1. Taxonomy (GTDB): domain Bacteria; phylum Myxococcota_A; class Polyangia; order Palsa-1104; family Palsa-1104; genus JAQBQH01. The sequence continues at coordinate 136,889 of CAWAWS010000022.1, forward strand.
CGCATCCGCCGCACGCGGCCACGCTGCTGCGTCGCGGCAGTCGCATGGCCGGCCGCTTGAGCGCCGACTGGTTCGTCGTCTACGTCGAGACGCCGCGCGAGGCGCCGAACCGCATCGACGCCGAGGTGCAGCGCAACCTGCACGGCAATATCGAGATGGCCCGCGAGCTCGGTGCCGAGGTCGTGCGCTTGCAAGGCTCCGATCCGGTCGATTGTCTGCTCGACTTCGCGCGCTCGCATGGCGTCGGCAACATCATCATCGGCAGCTCGGACCAGCCGTGGTGGCGGCAGATGCTCGGCCGCTCGGTGCCGCTGCGGCTGGTGCGCGAAGCCAAGGGGTTCGACTTGCATATCGTCTCGTTCGACGACGAGGAGCGCTCCTCGTGAGGCTGCGCTCGAAGCTGCTCTTGGCGCAGCTGCCGCTGGCCATCGCGCTCGTGCTGGTCGGCTACGGATCGCGCCGCACCATCGTCGCGATGGACAGCTCCTCGCAAGATATTCTCAAAGACAACTACTTGAGCGTCGTCGCGGCGCAGCACATGCGTGACGCGGCCGATGCGCTCGATCGCGTCGTGGCGGCGCAAGCGACCGGTCACGGCCAGGCCAGCGCGGCGGACGTGTCGGCGCAGCGCGAGCGCTTCGAGCGGGCGCTGAGCTTCCAAGAGAGCAACATCACCGAGGTCGGCGAGCGCGAGATGACCGAAGGCCTACGCCGGAACTGGGATCGGTACCGGCTGCGCATCGACGCGCTCTTGCGCGAGCCGGCCGGCGGCGCAGCCGGCCACTATTTCGACGAGGGCGTGCCCGAGCTCATCGCCGTGGAGCGGTCGACCAACGACATTCTGGCGGTGAATCAGGACGCGATGGTGCGCAAGAGCCATCACGCCCGACACGATGCCGAGCGCATGAACGGCGCCATGGCGACGGCGACGATCGCCGCCTGCCTCATCGGCATCTTGGTCTCGACGATCGTGACGACGCGCCTCGTGCGCCCGCTCTCGATCTTGAGCCAGGCCGCGCGTCGTGTCGGCACCGGCGATCTGGCCGTGCGCGCGCGCGTCGAAGGACACGACGAGGTGGCCGCGCTCGCCAGCGACTTCAACGCCATGGCCAACCACCTGGCCGAGTATCGGTCGAGCTCGCTCGGCGAGCTGCTTCATGCGCAGCAGGCCGCGCAAGCGACGATCGAAAGCCTGACCGATCCGGTGGTCGTGCTGACGCTCGACGGCCATGTGCTCAACGCCAATAGCGCCGCCGGCGACCTCCTCGGCATCAGCGAGGAAGGTCCGACGAACGTGGTGGCCGCGCTCGAGCCGCCGCTGCGCGAGGCCGTGCAGCGGCTCATCGATCACGTTCGCTCGGGCCGCGGTCGCTATTCGCCGAAGGGGTTGGAAGAGGCGATGCCGCTCGACACGCGGCAAGGGCACCACTTCTTGCTCTTGCGCGCCAATCCGGTGCGCGGAGAATCGGACGAGGTCGCGGGACTGGCCGTGGTCATGCAGGATGTCACGCGATTGCGCCGCTTCGACGAGCTGAAGAACGATTTGGTGGCGACGGTGGCGCATGAATTTCGCACGCCGCTGACCTCGCTGCGCATGGCGATTCATCTCTGCGTCGAAGAGGCCGTGGGTCCGCTGACGCCGAAGCAGGCGGACCTCCTATTTGCCGCGCGCGAGGACTGCGAGAGGCTGCAAGGCATCGTCGACGATCTCCTGGATCTGTCGCGTATTCAGGCCGGACGAATCGAGGTCAATGTGCGCGCCGTGCAGTCGCGCACGCTGCTCGAGTCGACGATCGAGCAGAATCGAGTGCTCGCGCGCGACAAGGGCGTCAAGCTGACGCTCGGTGCGCCGATGTTCGATCGCGCGGTGCTGGCCGACCCCGACCGGCTCAATCTCGTCCTCACCAACCTCGTCACCAATGCCATTCGCCACACGCCGGCGGGTGGCGATGTGCTGCTGCGGACGGCGCCGGAAAAGGACGGCCAGGTCCGCTTCGAAGTCAGCGACACCGGCGAGGGCATGGATCCCAAGTGGTTTCCGATGCTGTTCGACCGCTTCTTCCGCATCCCGGGCTCGAAACCCGGCAGCGGCGTCGGCCTCGGCCTCTACATCTGTAAAGAGATCGTCGAAGCACACGGCGGCAACATCGGCGTCGAGAGCGAGCCGGGTCACGGCAGCGTCTTTTGGTTCACGCTGCCGCCCGCGGCGGCCAGCGAGCCATCGCCTGCGGCCGTTTGAGCGGCTGACCGAGGATCGCGTTTAGTGCAGCGGCACGCGCTCGCGGCCGAAGAGGATGATACAGGCGGCGAGCAGCCGCACCGTGCAGCCGTCCCGATCGGCGGAATCGAACGCACGCGCCAGCGAGCGCGGATCCTCGTCACGGAACAGCGACGACCCGAGCCGCTCGAAGCGATGCGCCAGCAGACTGCGGCAGCGAGGGCAATGGTCGGCGCTGGCGTAGAGGCTGCGTGCCAGCGGCGCGGCTTCGTCGAAGGTGGCCGATTCGAAGTATTTCAGAGCGGGAGCGGCAGACCGGAGCGACGCTGGCTGCTCTTCGATCAGCGGATGTCCGAGGCGGGCGGTAGCGAGCGCGTGCATTGAGCCCATTCCAGATCTCCAGGGCGAAAGCCCTCTGGGCGCTGCTAATGCGTCGTGCATGCCAAGTTCGAAGTGGGCGTTCCGCCGCGACATAGGGGCCGTGAGTGACGACCGCGGGCTGCAGGTTGCAGTCTCGCCCCGGTCATCGCCTTGCAAATCCACGAGGACGCGCCGCAGCCGGCCGCCGCCACAATCGGGCGCTGCGCGCGCTCGGTCGAGGATGCCGTCGCGCGGCGCCTTGCAACTCGCCGGCTCGGCGCTGCGTGCAGCTTGCGATCTGCATGGCGTCCTGTTTCGCCGCGATTTCCAAAACCTTTCGGCCAACTTCTCACTGACGCATCCATCCGAATTCTTTCTTGGAGCGAGCTGCCTGCAGCCCTGGCATGCGTCGTGCGAAGCGGGCGGCCTGCGAGGTGTCTATGCCCAGGCCGTGGATCCTGTTTCTCGTCGTCGTTGCTGCTCCGCTCGCCGCGTTCGGACAACAAACGGATTCGCAATCGGCGACACCGCCGCCCGCGGACTCGGGTCTCGAGCTGCGCGTCCGCGAGCTCGAGCGCGAGCTGCAGCTGCTCAAGGCGCCGCCCGCCCAGCCGTCGGCGGTCCCGCCCGCGTCGGAAAAGGGAGCGCCGCCGCCGGCCGAGCCCGAGACGACGCCGGCGGGTGAGCCGTTCGCGTGGGGCGACTTTACGTGGCTCAACGGCACCTCGCGGCAGACGTCGCGACTGCTCGACACGAAGTACTTCACGCCGCAGCTCGACGTCGACGTCAACTACACCTATTCGTTCAATCACCCCATCGACGACACGGTCGTGGGCTCGACGGCGCTGGCGCGCAACAACGAGCTCGAGCTGTCGTTCCTCGGTCTCGGCGGCGACGTGCACGTCGGCAACGTGCGCGCGCGACTGATGCTGCAATACGGAACGCGAACGACGGTCGTGCCGCGCAATGACGGCTCGGCGCTGCGCGGCCAGTTCGATCTCGACGACGTCTATCGTTACGTCAGCGAGGCTTATGCCGGCTATCACTTCAACTGGCTGCACGGCGTCAATGTCGACGTCGGTGTCTTCATGTCTTATGTCGGCCTATTCAGTTACGACAACTTCGAGAACTGGGCTTATCAGCCGTCTTATACCTCCGACAATACGCCGTGGTTCTTCAATGGCGCGCGCATCCAACTATTCCCGACCGATCGCCTCAAAGTCGAGATTTGGATCATCAATGGCTGGCAGAGCTACGGCAAATTCAACGAGCTGCCGGGCATCGGCTACCAGATTCGTTATGCGCCGCAAGAGTGGATGAACGTCGTCTTCAATGGCTATGTCGGCACCGACACGCAAGACCATCCGGGACGCGTGCGCTTCCATTCCGACAATAGTTATCTATTGCGCTATTACAATCATCCGCTGTCGCGCGGGCTCAGTCGCGGCGCGTTTTCCGTCACCTTCGATTTGGGCTTCGAGCAAGGCGACGGCGTCGCCGCATTTCATGGCGCGACCAAGAAGACGAATAACGGACCCGATCTAACCTGTACGAACGCCAATCCGTGCGAGCAGGACTTCGTGAGCGGCATGGCCTACAACCGACTGTGGTTCTTCCACAACGTCTTCGGCTGGACCGTCGGCGGCGGCTTCATTCACAACCCCGGCCGCTATCTGGTGCTGGCGCCGACGGGCTACGCCGCGCCCGGCAGCGGACCGGGCGCGTTCGACATGAACCCCGGCACCTACTTCGACGCCTGGGATCTCTCGACGACGTTCGACTGGATGCCGACCGAGAGCATCACCTTCCGCGCCGAGTTCGTGCACCGCCAGGCCGACGTCCCCTACTTCAACGGCCGCGGCGGCGTCACCGGTCCCGACGGCTACAAATGCGGCGGCCTGGCGTCGGCCGACAGCGCCATCACCAGCTGCGCGCCGCCGGGCTGGACGCCGAACCTCGTCAATCAAGAGTCGCGCGTCATTGGCGCCGTCATCTTCCGCCTCTAAAGGAGTCGACTATGTTTAGAATCGCAAGCATTGGCTTCGTGCTTCTCGGGTTGCTCGCGGCGGGCTGCGGCGCGCCCGGCCTCGGCGAGCGCTGCAATCCGCTCTTGTTCCAGGTCAGCGACCAGTGCGCGAAAGGCCTCTCGTGCACTTACCCGGCCCATTGCGGCGTCGCATACTGCTGCCCGACATCGGGCGCGACGTCGGAGCCGAGCTGCCAGGCGTGCCCGAGTGACGCGGGCGCGAGCGATGGCGGCACGTCCGACTGATACGCCCGATCAAATGCGCTCGCTCGCACGCTGGAGCTGTGGCTCGAGAGCGAGCATGACGATCCGACGGAAAGCGGCGCAGGTAGTCGTTGGCGCCGGTTATGGCCTTGCGGTCGCCGCGGATCGAGTACGCCTCGATGGCCAGCGCCAGGCCCGCTTCGATCAACGCGCCGTCGGGATAGCCGGTGATGCCGCACTTTGCCTAGCGCTCAGCGCGGACCGCTGACCTCGCCGCGCACCTGGCGTAGGAAGGCGTCGCGCTCCTCGCGCATCGACACGCGCGCACCGAGGATGTATTGGCGCATGCTGGGCGCGGCGTGGAACGTGATCGCGTATGACGAGATGCGCATGAGGAAGCGGCGCACGTCGAAGGTGGCCAGCGTGCCCGCCTCCTGCGCCGCGCGGAAGTAGGTCGTCGCCAGCTTGACGACCCGCAGCGCGTGCTCGCGCACCACCGCGGCCACCGCTTCGTCGGGCTCGAACGCCTCGCGCATGAGCGCGCCGGCATACTCCGGGTGCTCGGCGAAGAAGTCCCACAAGAGCGCCGCACACTGCACGATGAGATCGGTCGCCGGAAGCTCCGAGCTGGCCTGAATCGTCGGGGTCATGCGCGTGGCAATGATCTCCATGATGTACGCCAGCATGGCGCGCGTAAGCTCGTCTTTGCCCTCGGGGAAGTAGTGGAAGATGCTGGCGGCCTTGATGTCGGCGCGCTGAGCCACGCCGCGCAGCGACGCGCCTTTGAAGCCGTGGCGAGCGACCTCGATGGCGGTCGCTCGCAAGATACGATCTCTGGTGGCGTCCGAACCCATCGTAGGTGTCGCTCTTAACACGCGATTCCGCCGACCGTCCAGGACGGCGCGGTGGTGTCGCTTGACAGCGGAAGGGCGAGCTGCCAATACCTAACAAGTGTTAGGCTGATCCGAACCGACAGTTGGGCGAGCGTGCCAGGAGGCCATCCATGCGAGTTCGCGACGTCGAGACCAAGGTGTTCTTCGCCAAGTACATTGCGCGGCTGTTCGTCCACAACGTCCTCAAGGACTCGCAGATCTTCCTGCCCAAGGCCGACTACGAGCGGCGCTACGGCAAGTTCCCGCGCTATTTCTCGGGCTGGTACCTGTTCGTACCGGGCAAGGATCTGGCGCCGGGCGAGGTGGTGCACAAGAAGCTCAACGGGCTCGACCTCGTCGCCTATCGCGGCAAGGACGGCAAAGCGATCATCCACTCGAACCGCTGCCCGCACATGGACGGCGTGTTCGCGCCCATGGCCAAGGTCGAGGACGGGCGCATCGTCTGCCAGTATCACGGCTACGGCTACGAGGCGGGCGTGCCCAAGAGCGGCCCGCGCGAGTTCCGCAACGATCCGACCAAGTGCATCCCCTGCCATCCCGTGCGCGAGGTCAACGACCTGGTCATGTTCTGGTACGACGCGCAGAGCCCGACCGGCGTCGGGACGCCGACGTGGGAGCTCGAGCTGCCCGACGTGAGCCACTTGCCGCGGCGCACCTTCGCGCGCTCGATCGCGCCGACGCACATGGCGCCGCTGCACGAGAACATCGTCGACGATCAGCACTTCATCAAGCTGCACGGCGTGAAGCACTACGAGGCGGAGCTGACCGCCTACTACGACAAGCACCGCTTCTCGACGCGGACGACGATGCGTCTGCCGGCGCCCAAGGTCGGCCCCTTCACGGTCTCCGGCCTCGACGGCGACTTCATGGACATTCGCATGGACAGCGACTTCCACGGCCTCGGCATCCACATCAACCACGTGCGCGTCGGCAACTTCGAGGCGAAGCTCATCCACTGCACCACGCCCATCGAGGACGAGATCACCGAGTGGACGGTGGCGGTGTACGTCGAGCCGCGGCAGTGGAAGCTCAAGCTCGACCCGCGGACCTTCATGAACTTCGTCTACCCGTGGGCGGCGCTGGCGCAGACGTACTATCTGCACACGCAGGACCGGCGCGTCTTCTTCGAGACCGGCGAGTATCGCTTCTACGAGGACGTGCCCAAGGGGTTCGAGAAGGTCAACGCGTTCCGTCGCTGGATTCAGACGGAGCTGCTGGGCGAGGCGCGCGAGCTGGGGCCCAACTGCATTCCAACGGCGTTCGTGCCCGTCGACCGGGTGGCGACGGTGGCGCGGGCGGGCTGATGGCCGTCGGGCGACGCGGCTCGACACGTTCCGCTTCATGACTTGACAACGGACGCTGCGACACGCTCTAGTGCGCAGGCTTACGCTGACAATTGAAGAGTAGTCGCAGGTGAACGACGTCGCCTCTGACGCCGTTTGAAAAGGGAAGCCGGTGCGAAACCGGCGCGGTCCCGCCACTGTAAGTGGAGAGTCGATTCCAGTAGCGCCACTGATCCTCGCGGATTGGGAAGGTTGGAAACGACGCCCTCTCGAAGAAGAGCTGCTTCGAGACATCCACGAGCCAGGAGACCTGCCTGCGACCTTTGGACAACCTTCTCGGGTCATAGAAGGGTCGTCGTCGCAGTCCGCGCCGCCGTTCCCTTCCGCTCGAGCGAAGGGGACGTATGGTGTTCCAGCAGTACCGCTCGAGCGCGCGGATCGCTCGGTCGGCCTCGACAATCCTCGCATCGCTTGCTTGCCTCTTTGGGGCGGCGAGCGCGCGTGCGCAAGAGCAGCCACGCTATGCGTCGACGGTACGCGCGCGTACCAACGACGCGCCGGTCGAGGATTCGGCGGCCGACGCCTCGGTCATCACCGACGATCGCACGCCGCGCACGGGCGAGAGCGTGCCGCAGCTGCTCGCGGAGTTGCCCGGCGTCACCATCAATCGCACCGGCGGCATCGGCTCGTTGGCCATGGTCTCCTTGCGCGGCTCGACGTGGGATCAAGTCGGCGTCTACATCGACGGCATCCCGCTCAACAGCGCGCAAGGCGGCGGCGTCGACCTGTCGACGTTGCCGCTCGGCGACATCGAGCGCATCGAGGTGTACCGCGGCTCGAGCCCCATCGGCTTCGGCTCGTCGGCGCTCGGCGGCATCATCTCGATCACGACGCGCGCGCCCAAGACGTCGCGCATCGACGCCGAAGTCGGCGCCGGCTCGTTCGACACGTACAGCGCCGGCGTCAGCGGCTCGTGGGTCAGCCGCATCTTGCGCGTCTACGTCGGCGCGCACTACCTGTCGACGGCCGGCGACTTCATCTACACGACCGACAACGGCACCGCGTTCGACACCAGCCACGACCACGAGGTGCGCCGCCAGAACAACGCGGTCCAGCAGGCCGACGGCACCGCGCGCGCCATCTTGACGATCGATCGCGGCCGCGAATTGTCGCTGTCGGCGCTCGTCTTCTTCCGCGATCAAGGGCTGCCCGGCTATTCGAGCGTGCGGCAGACCGACGACACGACGCTCGCGTCGCTGCGCACGATCGCCTCGGTCGCTTACGACTCGCGCCGCGACCTCGGACCGGGCGGCCATCTGCGCGCGCAGCTCTATTACACCTTCGAGCAGCAGCGCTACGACGATCCCAAAGGCGAGATCTCGATCTCGCCGGCCAGTACGCGCGACGTCACGCAGACGCTCGGGCTCAATCTGCGGCTGTCGCGGCCGTTGGCGTCGTGGCTGCGCGGCGCGGCCGTCGTCGAAGGGCGTTATCAGCAGCTCGCGCCTTATGACGCCGACCAAAAGCCGTCGATCGGCGATCCGGCCGCGCGCGCGTTCGCGGCCGCCGGTGTCGAGGCCGATGCCTTGTGGCAACGCTTACGGCTGCACGTCATTCCGTCGCTGCGCGTGGAAGTGGCGCACGACAATCGCACCGGTCGCAACAGCTCGGCGCAGCTCGTCGACGAAGGCACGCCCATCACCAACGTCGCGCCGGCCGCGCGCTTGGCGCTCGTCGAGCACATCATCCCCGCGCTGGCCGTGCGCGCCAACGCCGGCCGCTACAGCCGCTTGCCGTCGCTGAACGAGCTCTACGGCGACAGCGGCTTCGTCCTCGGCAATCCCGCGCTCGTCCCCGAGTCGGGCTGGAACGGCGACGTCGGCGTCAATTGGCGCCTTGTGCGCGAGCAGCTTTCGATCGTCTACGACGCGGCATTTTTCGGCTCGCGCGTCGACGATCTGATCCAGTTTCAGCAGGACGCCTACGGTCGCGCGCACGCCCTCAACATCGGCCGCGCGCGCATCCTCGGCTTCGAGACCTCGCTCGACACGCGCCTCAGCCGCTACGGCCGCCTCGTCGCCGACTTCACCTACAACGACGCGCGCGACATCAGCGACACCGCGCTCGGCCGCCGCGAAAAGCAGCTGCCCAATCGCCCCAAGTCGCACTTCTACGCGCGTCCCGAAGCTCCGCTGGCCCATCCGTCGCGACTTGACCGTCGGCGCCTACGTCGACCTCGACATCACCGACGGCAACTACCTCGATCCGGCGAACCTCGTGAAGCTGCCGGCGCGCTACATCTTCGGCGCCGGGCTGTTCGCCGCGGCGCAGCAGGCGCACCTCATGATCATCGCCAGCGCGCAGAACCTCGGCGACGCGCGCAGCTTCGACTTCGCCGGCTTTCCGCTTCCGAGCCGCTCGTTCTTCGTTTCCGCACGATTGACTACGCAAAAGGAGAATCTCCAATGAAGCGCATCACTCTCTTACTCTCGATCCTCGCTGTCGGTTGCGGCGGCAGCGCCGGCAACGGCAAGGGCGGCGGCGGCGGCTCGGCCGGTGGCGGCGGAAGCGCGGGCGGCGGCGGCACCGGCGCGCTGCCCACGGGCATCGCCGTCATCGACAGCGACTACAAGTCGACCGCGGTCTCGCTCATCGACCCGAGCACGGCCACGCTGCTCGAGGACGACTGCATCGACTCGGGCGCCGTCTCGTCGACGCTGTCGATGGCGCTCTCGGGCGACGTCGTGCTCGCCACCGGCAAGCAGGCCAACGGCGCGCTCTTGCTCCTCGATCGCATCAACTCGGCGCTCGATTACCTGTCGGCGAGCGCGACCGGCTGCACCGTGCTGCGTCAGGTCTCGGTCGGCGCGTTCTACGCGAACCCGCACGACGTCGTCAGCATCTCGGCCACGAAATCGTACGTCACGAGCAACGAGGCCAATCCGTCGGGCGGCGCGGCGGCGACGAACGATCAAGGCGACGACATCATCATCATCGACCCGACGGCGGGCACGATCACCGGCCACATCGACCTCTCGAGTTACGCCGACAGCGCCGCCGTCTTGCCGCGGCCCGATCGCGCCATCCTCGCCAACGGGCTCGTTTACGTCGTGCTCAACGAGAACAGCGAAGACTTCAAGACCAACGCCGACGGCCGCGTCGTCATCATCGACCCGACGACCGACACCGTCACCGGCAAGATCGACCTGACCGGGTTCGCGGGCTGCAGCGGCCTCGACTATTGGGCGGCCACGAAGACGCTCGCCGTCGGCTGCTCGGGCGACTACAACGCGCCGCTCGCCACCGAATTGACCGAGTCGGCGCTCGTGCTCATCGACGTGAGCGGCGCCGCGCCGACGATCACGAAGACGATTCCCGCGAGCGCGCTGGGCAGCCGGCCGATCAGCTCACAGGACTTCGCGTTCGCCGGCGACAACTTGATCGTCGCGTCGACGTACGGCGACTTCACGACGACGACCATCTTCGACGCGCTGTGGGCCGTCACGCTCGACGCCGGCACCGCGGTCAAGATCACCGACGCCGACGCCGCCGGCGACTTCGCCAGCCTCGTCTACCTGCCGGCGACGAAGCAGGTGTTGGCGACGGACGCTTCGGCGACGACGCCGGTCGTGCGCGTGCTCGACGTCAGCAACCCGGCCGCGGTCACGCAGACCGCGACGTTCGACGCCGACCCGAAGGCCGCGCTGCAGCCGCGCCAGATCGCGTGGTTCTAGTCGGGCTCGGCGCGGCCAAGGTTCACGCGCGTCAGATCGCCAGCTATTACGAGGCGGGCGTCGACGCGCACGAGAATACGGGACAGCCTCGTGGTCGAGCTGCCGAATGTGCCGCGCCCGATCGGCTGGCGCGTTTGCAGGGGCTTGGCCGGTCCGACCGACGTCGTGCACGTGAAGCTCGACTGAACGGCCACGTTATTCAGCTGTGGAATAGCAACGAAAACCATCGTCAAACGCGTCTCGCCAAAGGCTCCGCTCTTTTCTTCTTATTGCCAGACGCCGATGACTCGATTTCTAGCGTCTTCTGCCCTGCCCGCAGACGATCAAATGTCGATTCGCCAGGAAAGCTATCGGATCAACCGAGCTGCAAGACGCCCTACTCCACTTAGGACGACGTGGCGGCGCGTGTTGGCAATGGGATTTGCGCATTCGCCGCTGACTGTGGGCCGGGTACTCCGTAATCGGAATCGGCGAGCGCGTGACCACCGACGATCAAATCGAGTGGCGCGTCGTACTTGTCGATGACGGACTCCACGAAAACCATGCCCGAATGCGGAGAGTCCAGCACCGTCTGCAATTCGTTGCCGGTATTTACAATGTAGGTTTCCGCCTTCTTGTCGCGACTGAAGACATGTGGCAGCTCGGAGTACCGCCAGTTCGCGATGTCGTTGTACTTCGCGTCCTTACCCAGAACGGCCCTCTCTACTGTGTAGCCTGAGTTGTTGATCACGAAGATGAATGGCGCGAGGTCATGCCGCATGACGGTCGAAAGCTCTTGCGCGGTCATCTGGAGAGAGCCTTCTCCCGTAAACAAGAGGTGACGCCGTCCGGGACTAGCGAGAGTGGCTCCCAGGAGCGCGGGTGTCGCATAGCCGATCGAGCACCAGACAAAAGCTCCAGTGATATAGGTGCAACCGTCGGGCAGCGTGAGTCGGCCCATCCCTGCGCTCGAGGCTCCGTCTTCCACGACGATCACATCGCCGGGGCGCAGAAAATTCTGCATCGCCTTCCAATACGTGTCTTGGCTGAGGGGCTCGTCCGAAGGAACGAAGGGCGACTTCCTCGCCGGACGGATCGACTGTTTCTTGGTGACGATGCCCGAAGACGAGTCGACAATGGACCGCAGGAGCTCCGCAATATAGACGCCTTGAATATTCCTATTTGCCGTATCGACACTGTCGGAATTCAGATGAATGACAGAGGCGGGCAGCTTGTCCGTGAAAAAACCGACTGTCGTTTCGACGCGCCGGTAACCAACCGTCATTAGACAATCGCTTCCTTCAATCGCCTCGCGCGTTGCAGGTAAGCTCGCAATCCCCGCGTAGGTTCCAATCAATTGGGGAGCGCTCTCAGGGACAGCTCCTTTGGCACAGTTCAGCGTCGCGACCTGCATTTGAAATCGTTCGGCGAGCACCATGATCTGCTCGGAGACGCCGAATCGGATCGCATCCAGATCCAGTAGCAACGCAGGCGACTTGGCGGCATGCAATCTCTCCAGAATCAGCTCGGTGCAGCCTCTCAGGCTCTCCTGCTCGCTTGGGATCATTTCGAGTCTTAGTGGACGCTCGGGCACCTCGATCTCGAGATAAGAAATGTCGGACGGCAGCTCCAGGTAGACGGGACGCTTTCGGCGCCACGCCGTCAGAATGAGCCGATCGATCTCGGCTACTGCATTCTCCGGAGTCAGTCGCGCCTGGGCGTCCGTCACCTCGGCGAACATCCGACAGAAGTTCCCCTTATCTCGATCGGCGAGCGTGTGGTGCATCAGATCTCCACGTTGAATGGCTCGCAGTGGAAGGGATCCACAAACCAAGATCACGGGAACATGCTCGCTGTACGCACCGGCGATACCGTTAATCGCGCTGAGCGCTCCGACCCCGTGCGTTACAATCAGCGCGCCGATGCCGTTGATTCGCGCATAGGCATCGGTCGCGTAGGAGGCATTGAGCTCGTTGCAGTTTCCAACCCATGCGGGTTTCCCCCGATCCTCCAGTTGCTGCATGAGCTCGAGGTTGTAGTCGCCGGGCACGCCGAAGATGTGTTGGACGCCTGCCTCTTCGAGCCGACGAAGCAAGAAATTGCCGATGGACTCCTTCATGGAAGCCGCCTCCTACGCGATTCCGTCGTAGGGGCGAATGCATCGTCGTCAAGCCGATCGTGGTTGCGCCCGCGACCCGGCGATCCGGCGCGCTCCCCGGCTTGACTGCATATGGCTCGAGTACCGTTCGTCGCGGTCCTGACAGCGCGCCAGCGGCCGGTGGAATGTTCGACGCCGTTCGACGACTCCCGAGCGGACGGACCGGCGGCCTGATGCGACGATCATCACCGGCCGTCGCCGACGCTTGCGCTATGGTGCGCCATGCGTTTCTGCCTCGCGCTCGCGCTCGCGTCGATGCTCGGCTGCTTCCACGATCAACACGTCGCCGGTCCGTCCGGTGGCTCGAGCGCGCGCGGCTGGCAGGAAGTGACCTCGACGCACTTCGTGCTTTACACCGATCAGGGCGCCTTCATGGCGCGGCAAGCGCTGGAGGAGCTGGAGCACGACGTGAGCATGTTGCAGGCGCTGGCCTTCCCGAGCGTGACGCTGCCGCCCGAGCCGATCGACGTCGTGCTGCTCGACCTCGACGGCCTACAAACGCTCGCGGGCGACAAGCAGCTCGGCGGCAGCTTCCACGGCAGCCTCGACGCCACCGAGCGGCGACACCTCTTGACGGCGGTGGTACCACCCGGCGGCGTCTTCGGCGGGCTCGGCGAGCTGCGCACCACGGTGCTGCACGAGATCACGCACAGCTTCGTGCGCCGCGCCATTCCGCACGCGCCCACCTGGCTCAACGAAGGCATCGCCTGCTACTGGGAGACACTCGAGTTCGACGGCGACGCGCAGGAGGCGATCGTCGGTCGCCCGCCGCCGCTGAACACGCTGCTCGTCGACTGGGCGCCGCTGAACGAGCTGGTCACCGGCGACGCGCGCACCTTCTACCGCCGGGCCAATCGCGCGCCGGCCTACGCGATGGCCTGGGGCGTGGTGCACTTCCTGTACGAGCACAGCCCGGACACGCTGGTCAGCTACGAAGCCTTGCTGCGCCAGGGCGTCAGCGATCAGGTGGCGTGGCAGGACGCGTTCGGCGTGCCGCCCGCGGCGTTCGATAAACGGCTGCACGAGCTGTATGACGCCGATGCGCCGTTGGCGCGACGCGTGCCGCGTCCGCCGATGGCGGCGGTCGATCCGCGATCGGAGCGCACGCTTACGCCGGCCGAGGTGCACCTCTTATGGGCGCGCGTGGCCGAGAACGGCGGGAAGGAGGGGCTCGCGCGCATGCAGGCGCAGGTCGACGCCGCGGCGCAGCTCGAGCCCGAGTCGCCGGCGGTGCTCGTATGGCAGGCGCGGCTGGCGATGCGGCACGACAATTGGCCCGAGGCCGTAACGCGGCTCGAGCACGCGCTGCAGCTGCGGCCCGACGATCGTAACGCGCTGGCGCTGCTGACCGACGTTCGCCAGCGCGTCCCGCCGCAGCGCCAGGACGGCTCGCGGGACGATGACGCGCTCGACGCGCTCTACGCGCGGTTGGCTGCGCCCGGCGGCTCGGCGAGCGACCTGGCGCGCGCGGCCGAATACGAGCTGTCGCGCAACGGCGTGGAGCGCGCGCGCCCGCTGGCGGAGGCGGCGGTGACGCGCAACCCCGAATGCGTAGCGTGCCTCGAGACGCTGGCGACGATTCGCGACGCCGCACACGACGAGCGCGGCGCGGCCGACGCCGAAGCACGCGCCGTCGCCGCCTGGCCATACGAGGATCCGCCGACCGCGCAGCTGCAGCGTCTCGAAGGCTACCGCGCTGCCGCCACGCGCGCGCACTGAAGGCATCCGTTCATCGAGCAGGATCCGCAGTGGGCCGGAGACGCGGCTACGGGGCGAGGCTGGCGCGAAGGTCGATATTTGGCCTCGAGCCGCAAGACCTTCCGGCGTTGGGCAGGCGGTCTTTGCGGACGAGCTTGGGCCGGCAAACGTGCACGACGACCAGTGACGAGAGACGGCGCTCGACGGCCTCGCTGACGGTCTTGGCCGACGCGCTCGAGGCATCGAGCCCTTCGCGCTGGACCGTGCTCACGCACGGACGCAGGATTCGGGACACGCGATCTTTGATGTAGCCATGTGAACAGCTAACGTTGCAGCATCTCGGGTCTGGCTCTTACGTCTATGACCAAACGCGCAGAGTGACGGCTCAGGACCAGCCGCGCTGATGTAATGCTAATGAGAAGCCGCGAAGCCTTTGGTTTCCATTCCCCAAGTAAGCTGCCGACGAAAGGCCTCGATCACCGGATCCACGCCGTCGGTGGAAAAGGACTCATCGACGCGCTCGCATTCCCACGCGAACAGCACCACCCACGCGCGGTCAGCGACCAACTGGCTACGCAAGAGCTGCTCGAAACCTCCGTTCTCCAACTCCTGCCCCTCGCCCGAGCCGAGCGCTCCATCCTCCACCCGTGGACGATTGATGGACAGCTCATAAAGGTCCATTCCATCGCTCGAGTCGGGCGGGATTCTCGCCAGCAGACGCGGAGGGAGTGCCTCTCCGTCTGGATGAACCATCAGCTTGAGATGGCGCCCCGCGCAATAGAAGGACGGCCCTCCCAATGGCTCAAACGGCATGCGGCGCTTCTCAAGGCCCTCTGTAAGCCGCAGCTCCTCGACGAGCAACTCCAGGCAGGCGTCCATATCGAGACTCCGCATCACATGTTGGACCGACTTCCGATCCTGCAGCTTCACTTTCCGGTGTAGCCGAATGGCAATCCAGTGCCGCTCCTTTGCTGCCACCGCCGATTATCGAGCAACGCAGCGTCGTCTCAGCCTCTTAGCAGAAGCAAGATCACCTTCAGCGCGAGAAGCGCGACGCCTATCCCGGCACCCCACTTCAGCATAGGCGGTTTGTGATCTGCTCGGGGTGTCGCCATCTGCGCCGGAACGATCAGACCGCGCGCCTTGATCTCTAGTTGGGCGACGTCGAGCGCCTCAGCGGACCAGCTGTCGCGATCTTCAGTCACCACGCGCTGGAGCTCGTCATCGCTCAGCGAAGACATGCGGGCCATGATTGGATCCATGTCCGAACGATATTCCGATTGGCCGTGAGCGTCCATCGAAGCGCCGCGCCGCGCTGCTGCCGAACGAGGTCAAGGCTGTTTCCGCTGCTTCGGAGCGGTGCGCGTAGGCTGCTCGCCCGGATCGCCTGCGAGTAAGAGTACGATCGCTCCCCCTGCTCCATTCACAGCATCATGATCCTTGGCTTTGTCGGGGCAGCGGTGCGCGGCCTCCTGCGCGATGCCATCGACGAAGCCTGCCTCTGACAGCTTGCCTGCCTTGAGAAGCGCTGCAGCGAAAAGCTTGTGTCCGTTCGACAAGGCGCGCCTCGCTGAACGGGCACGATTATCGTAGTCGCAAATGAACTCGTGTTCATGCGGGTCGAGATGCCGGCTGTCGCCATGTCCTGTTCAATCCACGCGGCCCGATGGCACCGGCTGCCCGTTTGCAGCCGGCCCGCTCGTTGGCTCTGGGATCCGGCAACGGAAGGTCCACTCCTTTTACCTCTTGCTGAGGCAGCGGAACGAGCTCTCCAGTCTTCGAGTCGCATGAGCGCACGAGATGCTGGCGGACCATTCGCGCCGGCGTGCTCGCGTCGCTGCGCTCTTTCTAAGGGTGGTATTGCAGGATGATGCCGGTGCCTTCGTCGTCATTTTCACCGACGGCCCAGCCTTCATTGGGCCCGGGAAAGGCGACGTCGTTCAGTCCCCACTGCTTCACGCCGGGATAAAGCGACGACAAGCTCTGCGCCGTCCATTGCGCGCCGTCGAAGTGCGCGGCCATCCCGTAGCTGCTGCCGGACTGCGGTGATTCTCCGCCGATGGCCCACACGCTCGTCGCCGTCACCGGCGCGAGCGCGACGAAGACGAAGTCGAAGCCGGCCAAGGTGCTCGACACGTCGCTCCAGCCGGACGCGCCGTAGCTGAACAGCGTCGGCGTCGTGGCGCCGAATCCCGACGTCCAGCCGACTGATGGCGATGCGAACCCCAGGCAGGCCAAGCCCCAGCTAGTGTTGCGATTGACGCTCGAGACGAGGCTCCATTGCCCCTGGCTGTAGTGCCAGATGATGCCGAAGTCGCCTTGCGCGGTCGAGGCGTTGCCGGTCGCCCACGCCTCCGTCGGCGACAGCGCCCGCACGCGGTCCACCTCCCATAGGCCCAGCGGCGGCGCCGGCACCGCGTCGACGGTCCACACGCCACCGCTCGCGTGCAGAATCACGCCCTGCTTGTTGCTCGCGAGATAGTTGGTGAGGTCGACGCCGACCGCCCAGCCGTCGCTGCTCGAGGCCATCGAGATGGCGTTGAGGTACCAATAGCTGCTGCCTGTCGGGCCGGGGACTGCGACGCTGCTCCATTGACCGCCCGTGTAGCGCAGGACGACGGCGCCGACGATCTCACTCGAGACGTTGTCGACGCCGGCCGCCCAGCCGTCACTCTCCGACGAGAACGAGATCCCGTTGAGCCACCACGAGCTGCCGGAGACGGCCGGCGGCATGACGTTGGTCCAGGTGCCGGCGCTGTATTGGAGCAGCACGCCCGTCGACGGCCCGCTGCCGCACGCCCAGCCCGTCGTCGTGGACGGAAACGAAAGGCTGTTGAGCTTCCAGCTGCCCGCGATGGTCGGCGGCGTCACGGGCGCGAAGCTCAGCACCGGCGGCATGGCGATGTCGCGCGCGATCGTCATCGCGAAGTCGCTCGGTGGCTGCGCCAGATCGGGCGGCTGCTGCGTGAGCGGAACGGTCGACGGTGTGCGAGGGCAGCCGGCGAGCAGCAACAGCGACGCGACGCTCGTGAGCGTACGCGCGCGCGACGACGTGAATGGACGCATCGCCATAGTCATAAGGAATCCCGATGACGCGCGTATATAGCGTTCGCACACCATTTGCGCGTGTGCGGTTCACCACCAGGTGCGCGGCGTCACCGACGGCGTGTGCTGGTAAGCACTCGAGGCGTGATCGACGTCGGCAGCGTCAACTCCGGCGCCAGAGGGACCGTCGAGCCCGCGATGTGCTCAGAGAGACAACGCCGATTACCTTCGTACTCGTTCGGCGAGAGCATCCCGCCGATCTGATCTGCTAAGTTTTCGCCATGCGAAGATCGGTCGTCGTCGCCACTGTGTTCAGCATGTCGCTGGTCGGCGCGGCGTGGCCGGCGGCGGCGCAGCCGGAGACGCTGGTGTTCCGCGGCGCCACTGTTTACGTCGCCGCCGACGCCGCTCCGCTCGCCGACGCATCCATCGTCGTAAGCGATGGGCGCATCATCGCCGTAGGCCCGACGGCGCGCACGCCTGCGCCCGCCGGCGCGCGCACGGTCGATTGCGCCGGGCTCACCATCGTGCCCGGCTTGTGGAACGTGCACGTGCATTTCACCGAGCCGATATGGAACGATGCCGCGCATGCGCCCGCGGCGCCGCTCGCGGCGCACCTGCGCGACATGCTGACGCGCTGGGGGTTCACCACCGTCGTGGACACGGGCTCGATGTTGGAGAACACGCAGGCGCTTCGCCGCCGCATCGACGCCGGCGAGCTCGACGGCCCGCGCATCCTCACCGCAGGTGGTCCGATCTATCCGCCCGACGGCGTGCCGTTTTACGTCAAGCAGGCGCTGCCGCTCCAGGTCCTCGAGCAGCTCGCGCAGCCGGCCACTCCCGCCGCGGCCACGCGCGCCGTCGACGATCTGGTGCGCCGCGGCGCCGATCTGGTCAAGCTCTTCACCGGATCGTGGGTGGAGCGCGGCCGGGTGCTGCCGATGCCGGGCGACATCGCGTCCGCCGCTGTCGTGGCCGCGCATCGCGCGGGGAAGCTGGTCTTTAGCCACACGTCGAACCTCGCCGGCACCAAGGTGGCGATCGACGCCGGCGTCGACGTGATCGCGCACGCGATCGAGGACACACGCGGCATCGACAACGCCCTGTTGACGCGCATGAAAACGCAGCATATGGCGATCGTGCCGACGCTGGCGCTGTTCGCCGATGCCGGCGCCGATATGACGGCGATCCGCGCCGAGATCGCGCGCTATGCTGCGATGGGCGGCGAGCTCATGTTCGGCACCGACGTCGGCTACATCACGCGCTACGACACCAAGCTCGAGCTCGAGCAGTTGACGAAGGCGGGACTAACGGCGCGACAGATTCTCGACATGCTGACGCGCGTGCCCGCGGCCCGCTTCGGCGTCGGCCAATCGCGGGGGCGGATCGCGCCTGGATTCGCCGGGGACTTGACGATTCTGGCGCACGATCCGACGTCCGACCCGTTGGCGTTTGCGGATGTACGCTACACCGTCCGCGGCGGCCGCATCATCTTTCGCGCGGCGGCCAAAAGCACGCAATGACCGCCGCCGTTGCTCTAGGTCGATGAGCATGTAAGTCCAGGGCGGCGCTACCCGCGCCGTCATCGTCACCGCTGCCTGACCGCGGCGCTCGCTCGTCGGTCATGAGCAGGTTCAACGCACAGGATGATTCATTCACAGCGCATGGCCGTATTGCGGTCACACCTGGCTTTGAGCTGAAGGCCGAGCACGACCGCACCGCGGCCTTCCGTTCGCATCTTAACCTGCGCCGAGCCGCGGGACCTGCGGCGCTCCTTCGACGGGCCGGCACTCTATGCCTCCGCTCGCGGTGCCGAGTTTGCGCTCGCTTACGGAAGAATCGTCGCCGACTTGATGTAATCGAGCTTGGCAAACTGTGCCTTCAGGTAGGCGTTCCCCTCGCGCTGAATACGATCCTGCGACGGCCCTTTGCCTTCGGGCGCGCCTTCGCCATAGCGCCCTTCGATGGCGTCGACGACTTTCATGCCCTCGACCACCTTGCCGAAGGGCGCAAAGCCCATCGAATCGAGGCGGCTGTTATTGGCGTAGTTGATGAAGACCTGTGTCGTGCGCATGTCCGGGCCCGCGGTCGCGAACGTGATCATTCCGCGCGTGTTCGAATGCTTCTCCGACGGATCGTCCTTGATCGTCGCCGACTCCCATTGCCGTGCGATGGTCGGCTCGGCGGGGATTCCGAACTGCACCATGAAGCCTTTGATGACACGAAAGAAGGCGCTGTCGTCGAAGAAGCCCAGCTTGACGAGGTTGTAGAAGCGATCCGCGCCCACCGGCGCCCAATCGCGGTGCACTTCAATCACGAAGTCGCCTTTGGTCGTCACGAACTTCGCTTTGTAGCTCGCGGGCGCCTTCGCCGTCGCCGCCGACGGCTTGAGTGCCGTCGCCCGCTCGTCGCCGTGCGCCGCGACCGGCGCCCACAGCCCTACGCACAACGCCAACGCACCCACCAGCCGCACAGTCGTCATGCCGACAGCATCGACATGCGCGCCTGCGAAGTAAAGCGCCCTCGCCCAACGTCGTCGGCCTATTTTTGTCGGCGACCTTCGCCGCTGCCGTGACTTCATTGGAAGCCACGGGGAAATCGCCAAAGACTGCCCGGCCGCGACTAAGCCCGGGGATGTCAATGGTCCTCGTCGGGACGAGCGGCGTGTTGAAGGTCAGATGAGCGATCCCTGCCTGACCATCGGTCATGTGTCTGTCGCCCACGGAAGCCGCGTCGACAGACACATAATCAGCCGTCTTCGACCGCCGCTTCGCCCGACAGCAGTCGCAAGAGACCGAACGCCAAGACGACCGCGAACAGCGCCAGCGTCACCGCCCGCGGCGCGAACGGGGCCAACAGCAGATGCTCGAGCACGAGGAGCGCGACCCCGTACGCGAGCCGATGTAGCGGCTTCCACAGGCGCACGCGCAACCCGCGCACCACCGGCGCAAACGAAGACGCGAGCAGCACGCACAACATGACGAGCGCCACGACCCCGACGCGCAGGTACGAAAACGCCAACAGCGCCGCCCAGTCCCACAGCAGATAGCCGCGCATCACGCTCGCCGCATGCAGCAGCGCCAGCACCGCCGCCGCGATGCCGAACGCGCGCCGAAACGCGGCGACCGAAGGCGCACGGCGCACGCGCTCGGGCGGCTGCAGTCGCCCGAGCAGCCTGCCCACCGGCGTCGCCGACAGCGAGAGCGCGAGCGCGCCGACCGCCGTCCAGCCCGTGCCGCGCACAAGCCACAAGGCGCGCGCCGCGCTCCACGTGCCGCCGCGCGACCGTGCGAGCTGCGCGACGACGCCGAGCGCCGCGACGCCGAGCGCGAGCACGACGCCCGCCGCGACGCGCCGCGCGCTCACAGCGACTCCAAAAAGTACACGAGGTCGTCGCGCTCGCCCGCGCTCAGTGAGGCCGTGTCACCGTGGCGATTCGACGGATTCCACTGCTCGAGGAGCGCGCGCAAGGTCGCCGCCCGCCCGTCGTTCAAGTACGGCGCCGCCCAGCGCACCGACAAGAGCGACGGCGTGTCGACGACCGCATCCGCCGGCCGCTCGGCGACGCGATCGGGAAAAATCGACCCCATCGGATGCTGCCCCAGGTTGGTGAACGCCGGAAACGCGTGACACGTCGGGCAGCGCGCCTTGACGAACGCGCGCACACCCTCACGCTGGCGCGCGACGTCGCCGCCGGCGCCGAGCGGATTCGGCAGCCGCGTGAGGCCATCGACGTACGCCTCGAGCGTGCGCGCGCGACTGGGCGCGACGCGCAAAAAGCCGCGATACAGCGTCTGCGACAGATCATCGAGATCGCGCACGCGCGGATAGCTGCCGTCGCGCAGGTACGGCGCCGTGCCCGCGACGCCGCGCACGGTCAGCGTCGGCGACAGGCGATGGTCGCCGACATCATGCAGCGCGCCGTCGCGATCCGCGTGCAGGTGGCAGCTCTGACACGAGAGCCCGGCACGCGTCGCCTCGTAGAAGTCGTGCTCGCCCATGCGCCGCTCGAGCGCGTCGGGATCGTCGCGCAAGAGCGCATCATCGTCGGGCGTCAGGCGCACGACGGTGCGAATACGACCATCCGCGCCAAAGACGCCGAAGGTGCCGTCCGGCGGCGAGCTGACGACGAAGCTGCCGTCCGCAAAGCGCGCGATGCCATGCGGCGACGCCAGCGGCAGCTCGTCGAGCGGATAGACGCGCGGGCTCGGCTCGTCGCCGCGCACGTCCCACACCTCGTCGGTGCCCGCGAACGCGACCAGCAACGCGCCGTCGCTGGCGACATCGATGCCCATCGGCGAGACGCCCTGATCTAGGTTGCCGGGCTGGCTCTGCCGCGCGCTGCGCCGCGCCGTCAGCCACTGCCGCACGACGCGAAAGCTGCTCACGTCGACGGTCAAGATCTGATCCTGGATGAAGTGGTTGCCCGGGTTCGCGTCGCCTTCGGGCTGGTAGTCCGTCGTCGCCACCAGGAGCTGCTTGCCGTCGGGCACGCGCGCCATCGTGACCGCCGGCCGCCCGAGCAAGAGCGGCACGCCGTCGACGACAAAGCCGCCCGCGCCCGCGCGCAGCCGCAGCAGCTCGGCCGGCCGCCGCGTCGACACGATCAGCGTGTCGTCGTCGGCGCCGAAGGCGAGCCAATCGGGGCGCACGTCGAGCCCGACGAACGCCTCGACGCGCATGTCGGGCACGGCGACGGTGACGATGCCGCTGCGCGCGCCGTCGATGGCGATGGCGAGCCGGCGCCCCGACGGCGACACGGCGATGCGCACGGCGAAGCCGCCGATGGTCGTCTTGTGCAGCACGCTGCCGTTGCCGCTGTCGACGAGCCACAGCGCGTCGTCGAAGCGATGCACGACGGCGACGCGATCGGGCGTGACGAAGGCGCAGTCGGTGGGCGCGTCGCCGACGAGCGTGCGGCGCGCCAGGCCGCTCGCGTCCACGACCAAGAGCGCGTCCGTCTCTTCGCTCACCGTCGCCGCCAGCCGTCGATCGGGCGACGGTCGCAGCCAACGCGGATGCGCCAGCGGACGCACCACCGTCATCGTCCGCTGCACGCTCGTGCCATCGACGAACAGCGTGGCCTCGGTGGGCCCTTCGCCGGCGCGCGGCTCGCCGTCACGCCGCGGATCGTAGTCGAGCCGGAACAGCCCGGCGCCGAGCGCGACCGCAGCCACCGGCTGCGCGCTCGGGCCGAGGCGCACGCGCACGTCGCGCGCGCCGCTCGCATACACGTAGAAGCTCTGGGGCTCATTCGTGGCGACGACCGGCGGCGCGATGGTCGGCGTCCACTCGAGGCGCAAATGATCGGCCAGGTTCTCGCCGAAGCCGAGCAGCGACTCCTCGTACAGCAGCTCGCCGCGGTGTCGCGCGAGCGTGACCATCGGCGGCACGACGAGCAGCGCCAGCAACGCCAGCGCCTGCCATCGCGACAGCGACATCTCGGCGAGCTGCGGGCGCAGCGCGAACAGCGCGTTCACGAGTAGCCAGCCGGCGCCGTATGCGACCGCCAGCGCCCACAGCGCCGCCAGCGGATGCAGCGACCACAGCGCCGCAGCGACGGCGATGACCATCGCTTGCGGTCGCAGGGCTTGCCGAGTGGGCGGCATCGGGCTCGGCAAACGCTACCACGAGCCGCGTCCGCCTCGGCCGTTCACGGCCCGAGGTCGACGATCGCCTCGATGACCCAGCGGTCGCCGTGGTCGGCGAGGTTGGCGGGCAGCGACGTTGGGCGCCGGCCCGCCGCCGGCACCGCTACCTCACCACCGCCAAACGAGAGCACGCGCTTGCTCATCAGTCGCGTCTCTTTTCGACACTCCTCATAAACCGCTAGTCGAGACGAGTGACGCCAGCGGTCCTCGCAATCGTCGGAAATAATAATAAATCAATACCGTTATAAACAAATGCCAATAACTGACTGCACACTGAATTCATCAGTCTCATGGCATGTTTTTTCTCAATTTAACGATTCATTACCGCATGTGGTTGATACGCTTCACGCATGAACATCGAAGACAGCTACGAGGGTGCAGTTCGCCGGATGCAGCGTCTGGAGATGGCCACGATCGCGATGGAAGCGGCGCCGGAAACGGCCGAAGGTCCCGCGGTCGAAGACGGCGCCGACCGTATGCGCGAGCTCGAGGAGCTGGCCACGCTGGCGTGCGAGGACAACGAGCGCGTCAAGCGCGAGCTCGCGGTCGCGCTGCAAGAGGTCGACAGCGGACGGCAGCAAGTCGAAGGCGCGCGGGTCGAGATGGCGCGCGTGCAGGAGCAGATGACGGGGGCGCTGGCCGAGATCGCGCGCGTCCACGAGGAGCTCCGCGGCGTGCGCGAGGAGAACGGGCAGCTGCGCGGCTATGTCGCGTCGCTGCAGCAGGCGCTGGCGAGCGCGCAGCAGACGGCGAGAACGAGCGCGCCGCAGCAGGCCGAGACGTACGCGCCGGCACCGCAGCAAGCGTTCGCGACGCCGGCGGAGGCGTACGCGCCGCAGCACGCGTTCGCGCAGGCGCCGCAGCAAGCCTTCGCGCAGGCTCCGCAGCACGCCTTCGCGCAGGCGCCGCAGCAAGTCTTCGCGCAGGCGCCGCAGCAAGCGTTCGCGCAGGCGCCGCAGCACGCGTTCGCGCAGGCGGCCGAGGACGCAGCCGCGCAGCAGCACGGGTTCGCGCAGGCGTCGCCGTTCGCGGCGGGCTACGCAGACGACGCGGCGCTCGATGACGACCTCGACTCGCTGCCGAAGTCGGGCAACAAAGGCGCCTTCTATTTCGTGGTCCTCGCCTCGATCGGCGCGCTCGTCGCCGTGCTGGGCGTGACGCGTCCGTGGGCGCGACGGTACACGCCGCCGGTGCTCGTCGAGACGCCGCAAACGCCGGCGCCGCCGGTGGTCGTCGCGACGCCGCCGGCACCCAAGGTCGAGCCGGTCCTCCCCAAGGTCGAGCCGGCGGCGCCGAAGGCGCCGCCCGTCGCTGCTGTGCGCGCGCACCAGCCGCGCGCGGCCAAGGCGTCTGCGGCGCGCAAGCACGGCAAGCACGGCGCCAAGCACGACTCGGCGTCGGCCAAGACGAGCTCGGTCGACAAGAGCGACGATCCGCTCAGCGGCACCGGCCTGTAGTCGCCGCCCGGTAGTCGCCGCCCGGCGCCGCCCGGCATCGGCGCCGGCTCGCCGTCGAATCGCGACCCACGCCCGGCTCGATCCCCTCCAATTCGCCCGCAAAAGAGTCGCTCCCGTCTGGAATGTGCTGCGCAGCGGCGTGCGCGAGCCTCACGCAGGAAGCGCTGGCTGGAGCTGCCGGGATAGTCGCGACGGCCGTGTGGCTCCGGTCGGCTGCGCGAGGTCGCGCGCTCGACGCGACGTCCAGCTCGCAGCGGTCACGCCAGCAAGCGCGACCAAACCATCGCGGCGAGTGCACCTACAGCTGCACGCCCGACAGGACGCACCTCGTATCGAGCGCGCGCAGCGATTCACTTTACGTCCAGGCCTCCGCGCGAAGTCTTACGACGGAGAGGGTGGTCATGGAATTCAACATGCTCGAGATGCTCACGGCCCAGGTGTTGCCGCCGCACATGAAGACGTTCGGCAAAGGGATCGTGACGGTTCGGGAAGGGCTCAAACGTGAGATTGAAAGTCACGCGCCGCTCGGCTCGACGAAGGTCAACATCCTCATCATTTCCGATCTCCTTTACGGCTCGCAGATCGTAAAGCCGCGGGGTATCGACGACGAGATCCGCTCGAATCCCGCGTTCGGTCTCGTGAACAGGCTCGCGGAGACCCGCAAGGACATTCTCGCCGGCGGGCTCGCGCCGTTTCTCAATGACTCGGCGGTGAGCGCGCGCTGGCTGAAGGGCTGCAATGAGCCGACGACGAAGGACCCGGCGAACTTCGACCTGCACGAGCTGTACGCCGAGCTGTCCGAGCTCTCGCGCGTATCCTGGCGCATCGACCGCACCGTCTTCGCCGGCGCGAAAGTGACCGGCCTCAAGAAAGAGAAGACCAAATACGAGGTCTCGCGCACCTCGTTGGCGTGGGACAGCAACGACCCGCTGCCGCTGTCCAAGGCCGGCACCTACGATCTCATCGTGATGCGCCGCGGGCTCTGCTACTGCGGTCAATACAAGAACGGGAGCGACGCTGCCTGCTGCGGCGCCGCCCGCGGCGACGCCAGCGATGTCGCCTTCTTGAAGAAAATCCGCGCCGCTCTGTGCGAGAACGCGCGCAGCGCCGCCTATCTGGGCGGCTGGCTCACGGAGGACTCGATTGACTACTGGACGGCGGCGGCCAAGGAAGCTGGCTTCGGCGCCGTCGTGCCTGCTTACGCCGAGGTGCGCGCGGAGGGCGCGCTCGCTTCGGGAATCTTCGTCAGCCGAGGCCGCGCGCTCTCGGCGAACAAGCTCAAAGTCAAATAGTCACAGTTGGCAAGCAGCTCAGGAGGCGCTCATGTTGATGCGTGGCGGCGACAGCGGCAGTGACAAGATCTCGGAGATGGCGGAGTGGATCAAGGAGCTCTTGCCGCACACCTATGTCTGGCGAGCGTCTAAAGCGTTCGTGAATCCCGAGTTTCAACACTCGGTCGGACTGATCATTCAACCGGGCATGCAGAAGACCCTCTCGGGGTTCGTGCAGCTCCTGTCCAATCCCGTTCAAGTGGCGAACGCCTGGGGTCACACTGCGGTGTTCGTGCGCCAGAAGCGGCAAATCGTGCAGACGATCGGATTCGATCCCGATCGATTGCGCATGGCTTACGATGTGAGTCACGGAACAGCGGTGGGCGCGGGAAAGACGAGCACGCCCGGCGTCTACTACGACGAAGATCAGATGTTCAATAGCCCCGATGCGCTGGTGGTCGAGTTCGAAGTCGACGCGGACACTGCCGCGAAAATCGCCGGCGCATTCCCCAAGCCCGGATTTGCCCAGAAGGGCTCGAAGAGCGAGCTCTCACTCTATTTGACACATCACGGAAAGAAGCTGATCACGAAAGGCACGCAGCATCCCGAGTTCAACGAAGAGACAATGGGCAATTGCATCGACTTCGTTCAGCGGCTCCTGCAGCAGCACAACTTCGGAATCAAACGCAGCTTCATCAATGACTGCGACTCCAGCCAGGGACAGCTCACGAAGCGGATCCTGAAAAGAAATATGGATCAGTTTCAGAAGCTCGGCGAAATGCAAATGCGCGTGCGCACGATGCCGAAGGCGCTGCGGGTGTCACGTTGGACCGGGGGCGTCCTGCGAACGATCAGCGTGACGCGCTGCTCGTTCGAGGTCGTGCGCAATGTTCTGTCCCTCGTCGGCGTGACCGGCTTGGGCAAGGACAATCCCTATCTCTGGGAGATCTTGTTCACCGTCTCCCTGATCGTCGATTTTCTCGAGACCGCCCTGCCCCACGGTTCGTGGACGAAGCTGCCGCTGCCGCTCATCGAGACGATCGTGGCCAACAGCGCGACGATCGCGTTCCTGCTCTCCTTGTACAACGGCCTCGACGGCGGCTGGATGGCGGCGGTGATGAGTATCACGATGCTCTTCAACCTGACCTTCAGGGACTAGGCAACGCTCACAACTCAAGACCGGCTGCGCGCTCGCCGCAGCCCACCCTCTTTCGGAAACTCAGCGCCATGCCGCGATCTGGCGAACGATCGCGAGCGAGCTAATCTTGCGCTTACGGCGCCGCGGATCCCGGCCAACGCAGCTCGGACCAGCGCCGTTGCCTGATCGCGTGCCGACTGCGCCAGAGCCCGGTCGCCAAATAGACGATCGCCAAGACGTAGAACGCGCGCGCCGGCATCGAATAGCGCGCGGAAACGACGAGCGCGACGTGAATCGCCGAGATGAAGAGCGTGACGGCGACCGGCAGCCAACCGTGCTCCGTGTGTCGCCACATGAGCAGCGAGCCTACGAAAAAGAGCGGCAAGAGCCCCAACGTCACGAGCGGCATCAGCCACGACAAGAGCGGATTGCCGTGTTGCTGCATATGCGCCGAGTACCAGACGCGAATCGGCCGCAACAAGCCGAACGCCGCCGTGCGCAGCGGATGCTCGGCCATGATCGCCAGGCCGCGCCGCCGCAGCTGCTCGTCGTAGCGCAGGTTGTCGACGACGTCGCAGGCGAGCAGCATGTCGCCCGCGTCGTGAAAACAGGTGTACTCCATCTCGTCGGGCGACATCGTGAACTGGATCGCCGCTTCGCAGAGGTTGGCGCCCATGTAATTGTGCGCGCCGAGCAGGAAACGACCGAACGTCACCTCGTTGCGCACCATCCACGGCACGATCGCCAGCCCCACCGCCACCGACGTGATGACGAGGCTGCGCGCGGCCCGCGAACGACGCAGCCGCGGCACGATGAGCGCCAACAGCATGAGGAACGGCGGCAGCCCGAGCATGTTCGGCCGCGTGTAACCGGCGATGACGAACGCGGCGATCGCGGCCGCGAGCCACGCCTTACGTCCCGAGCGCAGATGGGTCACGAGCGCCGCGATGGCCGCCGTCGTCGCAAACGTCGTCAGCGTCTCCGACATGATCGAGAGGACGTAGAAGATCGCGAACGGATAAAAGGCCCAACAGAACGCGGCCAGCCAGGCGAAGCGGCGATCGTCGGTCAGCGACCAGGCGAGCAAGAACAGCGCGAGCACGGTGGCGGCGTGCAAGAGCGCGTGCGCCACCACGATCGGCTGCTGGCCCTCCTGCACCGCCGCGACGATGGCCAGGAGCACGGGATAGCCCGGCATGCGCTCGAACTCGGGCTTGCGCTCACCCTCGGCGCAGGACGAGTACGCGTGATGATGCAGCAGGTTGTCGGCGAGCCGCTGATAACGAATCGAGTCGCCTTCGACGATGACGTGATGCCGTCCCGCCGCGACGCAGAGCAGGAACGCCGCCGCCGCGATGACGAGCGCGACGCCGAAGGGCGGCGACTTCCACGGCGCCGACGTCACGAGCGAACGACCGGCGTCGGCGTGAACAGCCCGAGCGCAAAGCCGTGCAGTTCGGCGCTGGCCAACGCGCCGACATGCAGCTGATGGATGAAGCTGCCGTCGAGGATACGCGCGCGCAGCTCGTTCGGCGTCACGAATGCCACGCTCATGCCCGGCTCGCACACGAAGCCCGGCGCCGGCTCCGACGCGTCGACCGCGAACACGTGCAGGCGATTCTCGAGACGACCGGTGTCGGGGTAAAAGCTGCCGATCTTCTCGATGCGGTTGGCGACGAGCCCGACCTCCTCGAGCAGCTCGCGACGGCAGCACTCCTCGGCGCGCTCGCCCGCGTCGAGCAGACCGGCCGGCAATTCCCACGTCTCGACGCCGACGGCCGGGCGAAACTGCGACACGATGGGAATGCGCCCCGACGGCATGCGCGCCACGATCGTGACGTAATCGGCCTGCGCCAGGCAGTGATAGCGCTCGATGGGCGCGCCGGGCGCAAACTCGACGCTGTTCTCGACGAGACGCAGCCACGGCGAGATGCGCGACTCCGTTCGCTCGACGATCCGGGCCAAAGTGGAATCACACTGCGAAACGCGGCGGCGCTTGTCAAGCCTTCGACGCATCGCGTTTGACCCTGGAAATTTGAATTGTTAGAGTCCCGCCGGCTACTAAACCGAATGGCGAAATCGACTCAAGAGGTGGCGGTGAAACACGACGTCTGTGTCGTCGGCGGAGCGGGCCATGTCGGCGCGCCGCTGGCGTTGGTTCTGGCGCAACATGGCTTTCGCACGCTGATTTACGACGTCAATCGCGCGGCGCTGGAGACGTTGTCGCAAGGTCGCATGCCCTTCCAAGAGGAGGGTGGCGAAGAGCTGCTGCGCGAGGTCCTGCCGACCGGGAAGCTGAGCTTTTCGGCCGATATTCACGACATCGCGCACGTGCCCAACATCATCTTGACGATCGGGACGCCGATCGACGAGTTCCACAATCCGATGCTGCGCGT
Source organism: uncultured delta proteobacterium (assembly GCA_963785725.1). Taxonomy (GTDB): domain Bacteria; phylum Myxococcota_A; class Polyangia; order Palsa-1104; family Palsa-1104; genus JAQBQH01. The sequence continues at coordinate 166,400 of CAWAWS010000022.1, forward strand.
CGTGCTCGACTGCGTCGACACGCTCTTGCCGCACCTCGACGACGAGCAGACGCTCATCTTGCGCTCGACGGTGTTTCCGGGCGTGACCGATCACGTCGACCGCTATTTGCGGCAGCGCAACAAGAAGACCAAGGTCGCGTTCTGCCCCGAGCGCGTCGTGCAAGGCTACAGCATTCGCGAGCTGCAGACGTTGCCGCAGGTTGTCAGCGGCACGACGCCGGCCGCGCAAGAGACGGCGGCGCAGCTGTTCGCGACGATCGCGCCGCAGATCGTGCGCATGGTGCCGAAAGAGGCGGAGTTCGCCAAGCTCTTCAGCAACGCCTATCGCTACATTCAGTTCGCGGCGACGAATCAGTTCTACATGATGGTGGAAGCGGCCGGGCTCGACTATCACCGGCTGCTCGAAGGCCTCAAAGCCGACTATCCGCGCATGCGCGACCTGCCGGGACCGGGTTTGTCGGCCGGTCCGTGCCTCTATAAAGATACGTTGCAGCTGGCGGCGTTCGCCAATCATCAGTTCGCGCTCGGTTACGCGGCCATGCAGATCAACGAAGGGCTGCCGCAGTTCCTCGTCGGTCAGCTGGCGGAGCGGCACAACTTGAACGAGCTGACCGTCGGCCTGCTCGGCATGGCGTTCAAGGCCGAGAGCGACGACATCCGCTCGTCGCTGAGCTACAAGCTGAAGAAGCTGCTGCAGTTTCACGCGCGCAACGTCATCACGACCGATCCCTACGTGAAGAACGATCCCGACCTCTTGCCGCTCGAAGACGTGCTGGCCAAGAGCGACGTGCTCGTCGTCTGCGTGCCGCACATGCCGTACAAGAGCCTCGACTTGAGCGGCAAGATCGTCGTCGACATGTGGAACATCTATCGCAAGCAGGCTGCGGCGCGTCCGCAGTCGTGAGCCTGCCGGTGCGCGTGGCCGTCATCGGCGGCGGCTTCGGCCAGCAGGTGCACGTGCCCGCGTTTCGCCGCGACGAGCGCGCGCGCGTGGAGCTCTTGTGCGTGTCGACCGAGGCGCGAGCGCGCGAACGCGCCGAACGCTTGGGCATCGCGCGCGCGTCGGGCGATTGGCGCGCCGTCGTCGGCGACGGGCAGATCGACGCGGTGGCCTTGAGCTTGCCGCCGGCGCTGCAGGCCGAAGTCGCGATCGCGGCCGCACGCGCGGGCAAACACGTGTTCGCCGAGAAGCCGCTGGCGATGCACGCCGACGAAGGCGCGCCGATCGTGACCGCGCTGCAGGCGAGCGGCTGCGTCGGCGGCATCGACTTCGAGTTTCGCGAGCTTCCGGCGTGGCAGCGCGCCCGGCAGCTCATGTCCGACGGCGTCATCGGTCGGCTGCGGCAGGTCTACGTCGACTGGCGCGTCGAGACGTTCGCCTATCGCGACGCGCGGCCGAGCTGGAAGCGCGAGCGCGCGGCCGGCGGCGGCACGCTGAACCTGTTCGCTTCGCACTCGGTCGACGCCATCGCCTGGCTGGTCGGGCCGGTGTCGCGGGTCGCGGCGCGGTTGACGTCGTTGCGCGCGGGCGAAGCCGAGTCGCGCGTCGACGCTTGGCTGACCGCGGGTGATACGCCGGTGACGCTGGCCATCGCCGCCGATGCGACCGGCGCCAACGAGCATCGCCTGACGTTTTACGGCGACGAAGGCGCGCTGACGCTCGAGAATCGGCTGAACGACTATGCCAACGGCTTTACGCTGACGATCGATCGACGCGGCCAGCCGCGGCAGACGATCGACGTGCCGGCGGTCGAGCCCGAAGTCGACGGGCGCATCTGGGCCGTCGGCCGGCTCGTGCGTCGCTTCGTCGACGCCATCGTCGACGGCACGCCGCTTACGCCGAGCATCGCCGACGGGCTCGGCGCGCAGCGCATCATCGACGCCATGCGAGAGGCACATCGGACGGGACAATGGCAGAACCTCAGCTAGACATCGTCATCCCGGTCTACAACGAAGGCGCCGCCATCGGTGACGTCCTGCGTTCGCTGGCCGATCACGTGCGCACGCCGTTTCGCGTGCTCATTTGCTACGACCGCGACGAAGACGACACCTTGCCGGCGCTGGCGCCCTTCGAAGCGCGCGGCATGCCGATCGTGCGCGTCAAGAATCGCGGCCGCGGCGCGTTCGGCGCCGTCGTCACCGGTTTCGAGGAGAGCCGCGCGCCGGCCGTGCTCGTCTTCCCCGCCGACGACGACTACAACGCGCCGCGCCTCGACGCGATGGTCGCCAAGATGAACGAAGGCTACGACATCGTGTGCGCCAGCCGCTTCATCCCCGGCGGCCGCATGGTCGGCTGCCCGCCGCTCAAAGCGGCCATCGTGCGCAGCTCGGCGCTCGTGCTGCATCATGTGGCGCGCCTGCCGTCGCACGATTCGTCGAACGGCTTTCGCCTGTTTTCGCGGCGCGTCCTGCAGACCATCCCGCTCGAATCGACCGAAGGCTTCACCTACAGCATCGAGCTCTTGGTCAAAGCGCATCGGCTCGGCTGGCGCATCGGCGAAGTGGCCGTCGAGTGGTTCGAGCGCAAAGCGGGAAAGAGTCGCTTTCAAGTCATCGGTTGGCTACCGTCCTACTTCACCTGGTTCGCTTACGCCTTTGAAACGACGTATCTGCGCCGCGGTCCGAGCAGCGTGCGACGTCGGGAGATCCTCACGTGAACATCTCAGGCTCACGATTCCTCGTCACCGGAGGCACCGGCTTCATCGGCAGCGCGCTCGTGCGCGGGCTGCTTTCCGCGGGCGCGATCGTGCGCTCGCTCGACGACGACTCGCGCGGCGCCAGTCATCGGTTGGCCGACCTCGATCCCGACGCCAAGTCGCGTCTCGAGCTCGTGCGCGGCGACATTCGCGACCCGGACGCGGTGGCCGACGCCATCGCCGGCGTCGACAGCGTCTTGCACCTCGCCTACGTCAACGGCACCGAATATTTCTACAGTAAGCCGGAGCTGGTGCTCGAGGTCGCCGTCAAGGGCATGATGAACGTGCTCGACGGCTGCATCGCCCACGGCGTGCGCGATCTCGTGCTGGCGTCGTCGTCGGAGGTCTACCAAACGCCGCCGACCGTGCCCACCGACGAGCGCGCGCCGTTGATCGTGCCCGACGTGCTCAACCCGCGCTATTCCTACGGCGGCGGCAAGATCATCTCCGAGCTCTTGGCGGTCAACTATGGGCGCAAGCATTTTTCGCGCGTCGCCATCTTCCGCCCGCACAACTGCTACGGCCCGGACATGGGCAACGAGCACGTCATCCCGCAGCTGACGCGACGGCTGCACGAGCTGGCGACGGCCACGCCCGGTCCGCTGACCTTGCCGATTCAAGGCAGCGGCAGCGAGATTCGCGCCTTCGTCTACATCGACGATCTGGTCGACGGCGTCTTGCGCGTCATCAAAGACGGCGAGCATCTCGGCATCTTCCACATCGGCACCGACGTCGAGGTGCAGATCGGCGAGCTGGCCAAGGCCATCGGTCGCGTGCTCGGTCGGCAGGTGACGCTGCAGCCGGGACCGCTGCAGCCGGGCGGAACGTTGCGGCGCTGCCCGGACATCACGAAGCTGCGCGCGCTCGGTTACACGCCGAAGACGTCGCTCGACGCGGGGCTGGCGAGCACGGTGCGCTGGTACATTCAGCAATTCGAAGAGAGGAAATAATGTCTCAGACTACGAAACTGGCGGCAGGCTCGGGCGGCAGCGTGTTGGTCGATCAGTGCCAGGTGTGCGCGTCGAAGGAGCTCGATCCGGTGTTCTTCGCCGGCTATTTGCCGCCGGTCAACGGCATGCCCGCGGTCGGCTCGCAGCCGGTCGAGCAGCCGGCCTATCCGGCGCAAGTGCTCTCGTGCCGTCGCTGCAAGCTGGCGCAGCTCGGGCTGGTCGTCGATCCGGCGATCCTGTTTCCGCCGAGCTATCCCTATACGAGCGGCACGACCAAGATCTTGCGCGACAACTTTGCGCAGCTCTACACCGAGGTCGCGGCGCTCTATCCGTTGCGGCGCGAGCAGCTCGTCGTCGATATCGGCTCCAACGACGGCACGCTCCTCAGCAACTTTCACGCGCAGGGCATTCGCGTGCACGGCATCGAGCCGACGAACGCCGGCAAGCTGGCCAACGAGCGCGGCATTCGCACGCTCATGTCGTTCTTCAATCGCAAAGCGGTCGACACCGTCATCGCCGAAGAGCGCGGCCGCGCGCATATCGTCACCGCCACCAACGTCTTCGCGCACATCGAGGACACGGCCGAGGTCATGCGCTGCCTGCTCGCGCTCCTCGACGAGGACGGCATCTTCATCAGCGAATCGCACTACTGGGTGTCGCTCTTGGAGACGCTGCAATACGACACGGTCTATCACGAGCATCTGCGCTATTACTCGCTGACGAGCTTGCAGTATCTGCTCGAAGCCAATGGGCTCGAGGTCATTCGCGCCGGCCGCATTCCGACGCACGGCGGCTCGATTCGCGTCTACGCCGCGCGCAAAGGCAAGTATCCCGTCGACGCCAGCGTGCGCGCGATTCTGCAGACCGAGGCGACCCAGCTCACCGACGCGGCGCTGGCCGAGTTCCGTCGCGGCGTCGTCGACTCCAAGCTCGGGCTCTATCGACTCTTGCAGGAGATTCACGCGGCCGGCGACCACGTCTACGGCGTCGGCGCGCCGTCGCGGGCCTCGACGCTCATCAATTACGTCGGCCTCGACGAGGGCATCATCGACTGCGTGCTCGAGATCAAAGGCTCGTACAAGATCGGCAAGTACATTCCAGGCACGCTGATTCCGGTGCTGGAAGAGTCGCGACTGTTCGAGGATCAGCCGAAATATGCGCTGCTCTTGTCGTGGCACATCGCCGACGAGCTGATTCCCAAGCTCAAAGCGCGCGGCTTCAAGGGCGACTTCATCGTTCCCTTGCCCAAGCCGCACATCGTGCGCGGCGGCCAAGCGGGCTAGTCATGGCGCGCCCCATCGAAGCGCAGCGCGAGATCGACTTCTTCGATCGTTTCGTGGCCGAGCACGGTGATTACGACGTGCTCGGCGAAGGCGCCTATCGTCGGCTGCACGAGGCCTTCGTCAGCGACGTGCGACCGCGCGCGGGCGAGCGCTGCATCGATCTCGGCTGCGGCACCGGCGCCTTTACGCGTCGACTGCGCGGGCTCGGCCTCGTCCTCGCGGGCATGGACATCTCGCCCAACTCGGTGGAGCTGGCGAAGAAGATCGCGCCCGACGTCGACTACTCGGTCGGCGACATCACCGCCACCGGGCTGCCGGATGCGAGCCAAGACATCATCTTGTACTCGGGCGTGCTGCACCATTTCAGCACGCCGGCGGCGCGGCGCGAGGTCGTGCGCGAAGGCTATCGGCTGCTCAAGCCCGGCGGACGGCTGTTCGCGTACGATCCGAGCGCGCACAGCCCGTCGATGTGGCTTTACCGCGACCCGCGCTCGCCGCTGTTTTCGGCCAAGGGCAAGACCGAGAACGAGGTGCTGCTCGACCGCGACGCGCTCGCCGGCGAGCTGCGCGCGGGCGGCTTTCGCCGGGTCGACATTCGCGGCTTGGCGGGGATTTCGTTCGCGTTCGTCGAGAGCCGCTTCGCGAGCCTGATCTTGCCGCTCTACAACGCCTACGAATCGATCTTGCACTACTCGCCCTTGGAAAACCGCCTGGGCACGTTCCTCGTCAGCGTCGCCGTCAAGTAACCGCGCGCACTCGGCGCCGCATTTCCTCATCCGACCAAGGGCTGATCCCAACGCAATCTTGCAGTCGCTGCCGTATCGCGTCCGCATCCGCTGCGTCGGCGGCGGCGACTTGGGCGTCGCGTCCACAAGTGCGAAGGCGAATGGCTTTTTTGCCCGCCATTTCTTGGTGCCAGCGCATACGATGGCGAATCATGACTTCGCTCTCGAGCCGCGCCGCGGTTGCTCACGCTGTCGCGGCGACGCTCCTATGTTTTCAGGCCTTCGCGCACGCCGAACAGCCGTCGCTGACGCCGCAACAGATCGCGGCCATGGCGCTGCCGTCGGTCGTGCGCATCGAGGTGCCGGGCGGGCTCGGCTCCGGCTTTGTCGTGCGCGCCGATGGCCGCATCATCACCAACCTGCACGTCGTCACCGGCGCGCACGAGGCGACGGTCGTCCTGGCCGACGGACGCAAGCTGAGCGGCGTCGAGATCCTGGAAGCCAATGAGGCGTTCGATCTGGCGCTGCTCAAGGTGCCTGCCGTCAAGCTGGCGCCGCTGCCGCTCGGCGACTCGAGCAAGGTCCAGGTCGGCCAGCACGTCGTCGCCATCGGCCATCCGCTCGGCCTCAGCAACACCGTCTCCGACGGGCTGGTGAGCGGGCTCAGGCAGATCAGCGCCCAGGCGTCGCTGCTGCAACTGAGCGCGCCCATCTCTCCCGGCTCGTCGGGCGGGCCGATCATCGACGAGCATGGAGAGGTCATCGGCGTCTCGACGCTGATCATCACCCAGGGGCAGAACCTCAACTTCGGCGTGGCGATCAATGCCGTCAAGCCGATGCTCGACGCCAAGGTGGGGACAGCGCTGGCGGCCTACAAGTGGAAGACGAGCGGCAAGCTGCAGCGCGACGTGCCGCGGCACGCGCTGAGCCTGCTCGCCGGCTGCTCCGGCCCCAGCATGCACACCATCGTCGATCGCATCGAGGCGGCCATCTCCGTCGGTGCGCCCGCGTACAACGAAGGCAACCACGAAGGCTGTTACCGCGCCTATGCCGCCGCTGCCGTCGCCGTCGACCGCGAGGTCAAGGACTGCGCCGGCCCGCGCGACGCGCTCTTGGCCGGGGTGCGCAAGGCCGACAAGCTCGGCAGCAGCACCGAGAAGGCGTGGGCGATGCGCGACGCGTTCGACGGCGTGCTCGACGTCGTCGCGCGCCATGACGCGGCGGCCGCGCAGACGCCGCCGGCGCGACACGTGCCGACCCATCCGCTCGAGCTGCTCGAGGGCTGCAGCCAGGCCAACGGGCGCGAGATCGCGCACGCCATCGGTAGCGCCATCGACGTCGGCGCGCCGCTCTACAACCAAGGAAACATCGAGGCCTGCTTCCGCGTCTACGAAGGCGCGGCGCTCGACGTGCAGCGCCGGGTCAGCGGCTGCGCCGGCGCCAAGGAGGCGCTCTTGACGGGCGTCAGCGAGGCGAAGCGGCGCGCCGGCTTCGTCGACAAGGCGTGGGCGATGCGCGACGCGTTCGACGGCGTGCTCGACCTCTTGCAGCGCAAGTGGGGCGTCACACCCTGACGAGGGTGGCCGCGCCGGTGGGTCCGCTCACCGACTGCAGCGGCGCTCTGCGGACGGAGCGCGTATACTGAGCAGCCGGCACCACCATGAGCTCACGCCGCTCCCTCATTCTCGCCGCCGCTCTCGCCTGGCTCCTCGAGCATGTCATCCCCTTTGGTCGCCTCGCGCTTTACCCGTTTACGCTCCTGGCCACCTGGATCCACGAAACCGGACACGGCTTGGCCGGCCTGGCGACGGGCGGCTCGTTCCAGCGGCTCGTCATCTACTGGGACGCGTCCGGCTACGCGCTCGCCGGCAGCGGCGTCGGCTGGCGCCAAGCGGTCGTCAGCCTCGGCGGCCTCTGGGCGCCGCCGCTCGTTGGCGCGCTACTGCTCGCCACGGTGCGCGGTCCGCGCCGCGCGCGCGTGGCGCTGTTGGTCCTGGCGGCGCTCATGCTCCTGACGCTCGTGCTCTGGGTGCGCTCGCCCGCCGGTTACCTCGCGGTGCCGCTGACGGCCGCGCTCGTCGCCTGGGTCGCCCTCTTCGCCGCGCCGCAGCGGCGCGTGCTGTTCGCGCAATTCATCGCCATTACGCTCGCGCTCGACACCCTCGGGCGCATGGTCTCGTATGCGCTGTCGACCACGGCCACCGTCGGCGGCAAGGACCAGAAGTCCGACGTCGTCAGGCTCGCCGACGCGATGGGCGGTCACTACTTCTTGTGGGGCCTGGTCGTGATCATCGTGGCGATGGCGCTGCTGGCTGCGGGGCTGTGGTTGGCCTGGCGTCCGCCGTGGCGGAGATCGCCGCGCCGCCAGCGAGCGACCGTGCTGCCGTCGCAGAGACGACCGGCCCGGTAGCTCGGAGCGCACGCGCTTCGGCTACAGCAGCTGCCGCGCTTTGATCTCGAGATACTGATGCACCAACGCCGCCGTCAGCTGCCGCGGCGCGACGTCGAGCGTGAGCACCCCGCCCCGCCTGAGCTCGCCGATGAGGCGCTCGCGCCACACCAGATGCTCGGCCGCGGCCGCCGCCACGCACTGGTCGATGGCGCGCATCCCGCCCGCTCCCGGCGCTTCCGCGAGCTGCTCGATGTCGGCGTCGCGAAACAGCACCACCAGCGCCAGATGGCGCGGCATGAGGCCCTTGGCGAAGCGCACCAGCTCGCGCGCGCCCAGGTCGTCGATGACCTGCGTGAACAGCACCACCAGCGAGCGTTTGCGCGCCCGCAGCACCAGCTGCGCCTGGGCCACGCGGAAGTCGGTCTCGCAGGGCCGTGGCTGCAGATCGTAGCTGGCCTGGATGATGCGCTGGTTCGACCGCCGCCCCGGCGCCGGCGTCACGAAGCGGCGCACGACCGAATCGAAGGCCAGCTGGCCCACGTGATCGCCGAGGCGTAGCGCCACGTGCGAGAGCATGAGGCTGGCGTTGAGCGCGTGGTCGAGCTGCGACTGGCCGCCGCTCTCGGCGCTCATGAGCCGCCCGCAGTCGAGCGCGAACAAGAGGCTCTGGTTGCGCTCGAGCTGGTGCTCGCGGGTGATCAGCTTCTGGTTGCGCGCCGTCGCTTTCCAGTCGATGTTGCGGAACTCGTCGTCGCGCTGGTACTCGCGCAGCCGCTCGAACTCGGTCTCGCCGCCGCGCAGCCGCACCGTCCGCCACAGCGCATGCTCGCGATCCTGCCGCGCCAAGAGCTCCCAGGCGCGCACCGCCTGCAGATCGGGATAGACGTGGACCTCGTCGCGCGCCGGCTGACGGCGTTGGCGCTGCCACAGCCCGAGCGGAGTCGACCAGCGCAGATGATGGTCGCCGAGCGCGAACGCCCCGCGCTCGGTCGGTCGCACGCGGTAGCGCACCGTCGCCGAAGCGCCCGGCGGCAGCACCAGCGTCGCCGGCAAACCCTCGCCGCGCGCGCTCGGGAAGAGGTCGTCGGTGACCTCGACCGTCAGCGTGCGCCGCGCCCGCGACGTGATCGTGAGCTCGACGGCGTTGGCGCGACCGATCGAAAAGGTCGCCGGCTTGAGCCGCTCGACCTCGACGAAGCCGCGCCGCGCCCAGAGCGCATCGACGGCGGCGACGAGCGCGATGGCGAGGTCGGTGACGAGGAGGGCCGGCCACAGGCGACGGTTGGCGAAGACCGCCAACGCCAATCCCAAGGTCAGCGCGCCCACCAGCACCAGCCGTCGCGACGGGATCATCATGCGGCGACGGTGTGCGGCACGGCCGCCTCGCGCAGGATCTCGGCGATGCACTCGTCGGGCATCACGCCCTCGATCTCGGCGTCGGGCTGAAGCAGGATGCGGTGGCGCAGCACGGCCGGTGCCATCTGCTTGACGTCGTCGGGGACCACGAACTCACGTCCGGCCGCGGCGGCGACGGCGCGGGCCGTGCCCAACAGCGCCACCGAGGCCCGCGGTGAAGCGCCGAAGGCGATCGCGCGATGGTTGCGGCTGCGCGTGGCCAGGTCGGTGATGTAGTCGAGCACGGCCGCGTCGACGTGCACGGTGGCCAGCGCCGCCTGCATCGCCACCACCTCTTCGGCGCTGACGATGGCGCGCAGACCGGCCGCGTCCAGCTTGGCGGCGTCGAAGCCGGCGACGTGGTTGGCCAGCATCTGCCGCTCGGCCTCGCGACTGGGCGCGCGCATCTCGAGCTTGAGCAGGAAGCGATCGAGCTGCGCTTCAGGCAGCGGGTAGGTGCCCTGCGACTCGATCGGGTTCTGCGTGGCGAGGACGAAGAACGGCTGCGGCAGCGCGCGCGTCATGCCGTCGACGGTCACGCTCGCCTCCTGCATGGCCTCGAGCAGCGCCGACTGGGTCTTGGCCGGCGCGCGGTTGATCTCGTCGGCGAGCAGGAGCTGGGCGAACAGCGGGCCTTGATGAAAGGTGAAGCCGTTGGCGCGCTGGTCGAACACGTTGCCGCCGGTGACGTCGGACGGCATGAGATCGGGCGTGAACTGGATGCGGCGGAAGGCGCAGCCGAGCACTTGGCCGAGCGTGCGCACGAGCAGCGTCTTGCCGAGGCCCGGCGCGCCCTCGATGAGCACGTGGCCGCGGGCGAAGATGCCGACGAGCACGCCCTCGACGACGTCCTCTTGGCCGACCAACACGCGCGCGACCTCTTGACGAATGGCGGCGATGCGAGCTGCGTAATCGGAGATGTTCACTTGAGTCCCCCAACTGTGTGCAAGAGCCGATGGAGCTCGGCCATGATGGCTCGTTCGTTTCCGGCGGCGCCGGGCGCGTCGCTGCGCGCACGCTGGACGGCGGCGATGAGGGCGGCGATTGCCGGCTCGGGCTCGCCGCTGCGCGCCGCCAGCGCCTGCGCCAGTCGCGCCGGCTCGCCCGCGGTCACGCCGGCTCGTTGCCGCAGCCGCTCGAGCGCCCAGCCGCCCCACAACGCGAGCGCGTGGCGGTAGGCGCGCGCCTTCCAGTACTGCATGCCGACGGCGCGTACATGTTCCGCGAACTCGCGTCGCTGCCGCAGCGGCGGATCCTGGCGCTGCCCGAAGGCGATGCCGCGATGGGCGAACAGCAAGAGCGCCACCAGCCCCATCTGCAGCATGAGCGCGCCCAGTCCGCCGGCCAAGAGCGCGCCGGCGGGCGATGTGGCCGCCATGCCCGTGGTCTCGTCGACGAGCTCGACCTCTTTGTCGTCGGCCAGGCGCAACAGCTCGAGCGCCAGCGTGCCGTTGTCGCCGGCGGTGAGCGCGCCGTTGGTGAAGAGCGCGCCGTCGGCCACGAAGATGAGGTCGCCGCGCTTCATGCCGCGCGACACCACGGCCGCGCAGTCGCGATCGCCGAGCAGCACCTGCTCGCCACCGACGACGCGAAAGCAGGAGCCGGACGGCGAAACGGCGTGCAGATCGCCGAGCGGAGGCCGCCAGAAGGGTGGCACCGTGAAGGTGTCGTGACCGGCGGGATGCAGCGTACGGCCGAGGTCGCTGTGGCTGTCGCTGCTCGTGAGGATGGCGACGCCGCCTTTGTCGGCCCAGTCGTTTACCTCGGCGAGCTGCGCCTGGTCGAGCGGCACTGTGACGAGGAGGCCGCGGGTCGACGTGTCCAGCTTGTCGAGCGACGCGAGGCGATGGGTGAGCTTGCCGCCGTGCTGCGCGAAGAGTCGCCGTAATGCCGAGCGGCCCGCGGGCGCGTCATCGATCGGTCCGCGGCCACCGCGGCAGCCGCCGGCGCCGAGCGCCAAGCCGAGCAGCGCCAACAGCGCCAGCGGTCGCGCCAGCAGCGCCGTCACCCGGCCGAGCAGCCCGGCGTAGCGATCGGGCGATGGCGGCTCGGCACCGAACTGCACGCGCTCGACGGCACCGACCACGTCGCGCAGCAGCGCCTGCAGCTCGGGCGACTTGCGCAGCGCGCGGACGTAGTCGCCGTTGGTGCAGTCGCGGCGGACACGCACGAGGCCGCGGCCCTCGAGATGGCGCAGGAGCGCGGCGTAGACGAGATCGATGGCGCGGGCGTGATCACCGGCGGCCGCGAGCCGGTCGGCGGCGGCGAGCAGGCGCGCGACGTCGCGCTCGGGCCCTTCGGCGCTGGCGACGATCACCGTCTCGGCCGGCCTCCCGTCGGCCGCGGGCTCGACGTCGCGGCGGGCGAAGAGGAAGCCGCCGGCGGCGACGAGGCGCGCCACCAAGAATGCCAGACCGCCCACCAGCATCAGGATGAAGCCCCAGAACACGAACGCCGCCAACGACGACAGCCAGCCGCTCGCGAGCCACTGAGTCTCGGGCTCCTCGCCACGATAGAGCGCGCACGCGGCAGGCAGCTCGGGGCAGCGGGCAGCGACGGCGGCGCGGCACCAGCGAGCCTCGTCTGGCCGCAGCGGATAGCGCGGGTCGTGGCAGAAGCGGTAGGTCGGCTCGGCGAGCAGCCGCACGGCCTCCGCGCCGATCGCCGTCCGATCGAGCGGCGGCGGCGGCCAATCCGGATTCTCGGGTGTCGTGGCCGCCTCGTTGCTGCTGTAGCTCTGGGTGTCGCCACCGTCGCTGTGATCGCGATCGCCGTCCGGCTCGTGGTGCGCGCCGCCGGACCGGTCGTGCTTGGCGTGACCCCCGACGACACCGCCATGCGCCGACTGGGCAGCCGGCGCCCCGACCGGCAGCGCGACCACGGTGCACAACGTGATGAGGGCGAGCGTCCTCACGGCAGCGGCTTCGTCGGCTGCCCCGTCGCCGTCGTCGCGGCCATGGTCGCGCGACTCGGCGACGCAGCCGCGGTCGCCTCGGTGTCCGCCTGCATCACCGCCGCGAAGCGCAGCTGCACGTCCCAGCCCTCGGTGCGCGTGCGCGCGTCGAGGTAGCCGATGAGCCGCGCGCAGGCCACGTAGGGCATCGCGAACAGCGCGCCCAGCATGAGAAACGGCGTATTACCCTCGGCCCAGGCAGCGGGTGCCGGCAGCATGAACGCGTACTCCAGCGTCGACGTGACCAGCAGCTGACCGTAAACCGCGACCGCCAGCGGCGCCACGGCCAAGAAAAAGCCGAGCCCGAAGGTCTTGCCCGGCTGCCGCGCCGCCAGCTGTCCCGCGCGCACGTAAGCATGCCCCGGTGAGGCGCCCTCCAAGAGCGTCGCCTCGTAGACGAACGGCCGCTGCAGCACCAAGAGGTAGCTGAAGACCGGCACCAGGAGGAGCACGCGCCACAGAAAGAGCATGCCGAGCAGCGACGGGAGACGACGCCCCCAGCGACGGAACACCTCGCCCACCGTGACCGCCTCGGCGAACAGGAGCTGGCCGGCGGCGATGGTGTAGAGCCCCGACAGCGGCGCCGCCAGCACGATGGCCACCCCGTACAAGAGGAACCAGCGCGTGTGCAGCCAGCGATGGGCCGCGATCATCGCCAGCGCCAACGGCACCAGCGTCAGCGCCGACAGCTGCACGAACAGCCGTCGCTGCACGGTCAGGCACGCGCGCAGCGCCAAGTCGAGCATGTCGCTGAGGCCGCGCGGGCGCAGCACGATGCGGGCGTCACGCAGGTTCACGACGACTCCGGTGCGGGCGGCCGACGAAACCGAAGTAGGCGCCGACGGCGAGCACGTTGACCGTGGCCACCGCCCACTTGATCGGCGGCGCCATCGCCGAGGGCGACCAATAGCCTTCGATGAGCGCCGCGACGGCGAGCATCAGCGCGGCGCCCAGCACCAGCTGCGCGATCTCGCCCGCCTGCGCTCGCAGCGAGCCGAGCCGGGTGCGTCCGCCGGTGTCGACGAGCGCGAAGCCCATTTGCAGCCCAGCGGCGCCGGCGATCACGATGGCGGTCAGCTCGAACGGCGAGTGGCCGCAACAGAACGTGAGGATGTTGCCGCTGTGTCCGGCGCGGAACATGGCGCCAAAGACGGTGCCGATGGTGAGCCCGTTGTAGAGCAGGAAGAACAACGAGCCCAAGCCGGCGAGGATGCCGGTGGCGAAGCAGCGAAAGGCGATGCCGATGTTGTTCCACACGTAGAAGCCGGCCATGTTGGTGGCGACGTTGCTCTCGCGGCCTTCGTCGAAGCCTTTGGCGTAGCTGGCCTCCATCTGCGACAGCGTCTGCTCCGAGAGCACGCGCGCGGCGAACTCGGGCGAGCGCGCGCCGCCAGCGAGGCCGAGCCCGAAGGGAACGAAGAACAGCAGCGCAGCCGTCAGCAAGAAGCGGGCGCGGCGGCGGAACGTGCGCGGAAAGTCGCGTGTCACCAGCGCGACCGCCGCGTGCCAGTGATAGGGCGGCGCGGCGTAGAGCGCGTTGTGGGCGCGGGCGGCCAGCGCGTCGAGGAAGGTGCCGAGCTCGCGGCCGTAGCGGGCGGCCTCGGCGCGCATCAGGTCGGCGCACAGCACGCGATAGAGCGCCACCGCCCGCGAGATATCGGCGGGCGGCAGCTTGTGCAGCGCCGATTTGCGCTCGAGCAGCGCCGCCAGCTCATCCCAGTCGTCGTGGCGGGCTGCGACGAAGTCGTCCTCGCCGATCATCGTCGCCTCTCGTCCGCTGCCGCGCCAGCGTCGCGGGCGGTCGCGCCGCTGCCGCGCAAGCGGAGTGGACGGCTGGCGCCGCGGGCTCGCCGATAGACCAGCGCCAAAAAGCGCGACCCATCCGAGCCGAGGGGCACGCCCATGCGTGCGGCCAAAAGCGGCGCCAGCTGTTGCGCCAGCTCGGCCTCGCGCGCCAGCGACAGCGACTGCTTACGTCGCAGGAACAGCTCGATGGCCTCGAGCTCGTCGGGCGATAAGGGCGGCCGTGGCGGCAGCTCGTCGAGCTCCTCGGCCGAGAAGGCGAACGTCAGCGGCGCCGCGATGCTGCCGCGCTCTTCGATCACGACCAGCGTGCCCGCGACCAGGTCGCCGAGGCGCCGGAAGTGCCCGTCGACGGTCATGACGATGAGGCCGAGCGCGTAGCCGACGGGCAGAAAGTCTGCCGCGCGCAAGAGATTACGCAGAACGCTGTCGACGAACGTGATGGGATAGCCGCCCTCTTTGATGACGCGCAGGCCGAGCGCGAGCTTGCCCAAGGTGCTGCCGCCGAACAGCGTCTCGCAGGCGACGTAGTAGCCCCACTCGAGCGCGAACATCGCCAATAGGAGCACGCCAGTGGTGCCGTGGCGGTCGATACCGAGCAGCACACCGAGCGCGAACAGCACGCCGGCGATGGCCCCGCGGATCAGGAGATCGATGAGATAGGCGATGGCGCGCCGGGTCGGCCCGGCGACGGCGAAGCGAAAGCGGACCTGCTCGGGCGTCGCTACGTCGACGGTGTTGTCGAGCCCGGCACGGCGAGCGTGGTCGGTCGTGCGAGGCGGACGCAACGTCGTCGGACTTAGAGCTGCTCGAGCGTGATCACCTTGGTACCGGCGATCAGGTCGTGAAGGCAGCGTCGCTGGGTGGTGAAGATCGCGAGCGCGTCGATGGAATTATAGATGTTGCCGATCGACTGCAGGCCGATCGCGGTCAACGCCGTGCCGGCGAGGAACGGCACCCACGTGCGCAGCAGCACCGCCGACACGAAGTCGACCGGGCTGCCGTCCAATTTGACGATCTTGATCTTGCTCCAGCGCTTGCCGAGCGACTGACCGGTCGTCGTCTCCAGGTACCACTGGTAAATGGCCAGCGGGAGGCAAGCGATGAAGACGGCAGCGAACAGCCCCAGCATGCGCGCCGGTGACTTGAGCGCCGCCGGATCGAACGGAGCCGAGCGCAGGAAAATGCCGACGAAGGCGCCGATGACCAGCAACGGCATGAAGAGCAGCCCGTCGAGCATGCGGGCGCCAAAGCGGGTCCAGCGGCCCGCCAGCTGCCCGCCGGCTCCGTCGGGGATCAGGCGAGGATCGAGATTGGCCGTGGGCGGAGCAAACGGATCGAGCGGCGCGGGTGATGAATTAGCCACTAGGACACCTCGATTTTGGACAAAATCCGAGCATCTATTCCACGCATCGAGGCGTCAAGCGAAAGCTGTCGCCGATTGTGATCGCGAACACCAAGGTCCGCGCGCCGCGGACCGGCTCGCCCACCGCAGCGTACACGGGCGCCAGGCGATCGCGTCGATCCGGTCCTCGCGACATCGCCTTTCCGCTTTCAGAACCAGAGAGGCGGATTACCGCGAGATCGACGACTTCATGACCGTTCGACGCTCGCGCCCAGGCTGACGAGAAGCTCGTCCAGTTGCTCGAACGTCTCGCCCATTGCGCTCTCCATCCCGGCGTTGGCTTCGAGCGCTTCCTTCGAGGGATAGAGCTCGTGCAGGACCAGCAGCGTCTTGCCGCCTTTGTCCTCGAAGGTCACTGTGGTGACGGCGCCGCCAGCACTCTCGTCATTGGTCCATACGAGGCGCGCGTGCGGTGTCACCTCGAGGTACTTCCCGTGGAACGCCACCGGCTCGGCGTCGCCGTGGCTGTACACGAAGCGGTAGCCGCCGCCGACCCGGACATCCGCCTCGCAGGAGAGCAGGGACATCCCCATCGACTCCATCGACTTCGGTGCCCACCACCGCTTGAGCAGCTCGGGCTTGGTCCACGCCTCGAACACGATGCGCGCCGGGCCGTTGAAGGTTCGCGTGACCACCAGCTCTCGCTCGGACTTCCGTTCCACCGTCGTGTGGCTCTTCATGGCAATGGGCTCACTCTCTCTTTTTGTGTCCATCGGCTTTCTCCTTCCGTTTCAGCTCCTCGACAACCTGGTCCAACGCATCGAAGCGTGCGTCCCAGAGCTGGCGGTACCTCTCGAATCCATGCCGTCTCTTCCTCGAGTCGGCGCCGGCCGAGCTTGCAGGTCCGCACGCGCCCGACCTTCTCCGTGGTGACGAGCCCCGCCTGCTCCAGCACGCCCACGTGCTTCTTCATGCCCGTGAGGGTCATGTGGAACTTCTCGGCGAGGTCGGTGATGGAAGCGTCGGCACGTCCGAGCTGCTCCAGAACGCCACGTCGGGTGGCGTCCGAGAGCGCGGCGAACGAGACATTTAGGCCGGCCTTCGAATGCTGAACCATCTGGTTCAGTGTTTACCGCGCCGGTTGGCCGCATGCAAGGGGAAACGCTCGCGTCGTCGCTGCCATTCGAGTCGGCGTTGGCCCCATCGACCTTCGGCCGCTGGGCGTGATCGCCGGCGACAATGAGCGGCGCGGGGACGCTGCTCATTGCGAATAAGATTCCGGGTATCGGACGCCGCGAAGGCGACGCTGCGGAATGCGGTGGGACGTCCTTGACCTCGGCCGCCCGCATCAAGTGTCGTTGCCTTTACGCTGGCGCTGGAGTGATCCCGAGGATCGAACCCAGACGGCCGCACGCGCCATCGTCGCGCGCAATTGAAGACAACACCAAAGACGCGACTCTCATTCCGTCGCCAGAAGAGCGTGTAATCGCGTTCGCGCGTCACGTCCGCTACGCAGCGCCGCCGCCCCGATCAGCGCGAGTTGTCGCGATTCGCCGCTTGGCACGTCTCTTCCAAGAGGCGCATCGCCAGGAGGGCGCAGCCATCATGATTGAAGCGCATGTCGAAACGCTGGCTCGCGAATCATCTTCGGTCCGCGAACGCGAGCGCGCACCCGCTGTCGGCTTGCCCACGTGGGCGACGCCCGCGATCGTCGTCGCCGCGACGGGGTTGTTCGCGCTGGTCGTCAATCTCGTCCATCTCGGCTTCGCCAAACAATGGACTGATCCCATCGGCTACGTCGGCGCGATCTTGAAGCCGCTCATCCTCACGCTGCCCGGTTACCTCGTGCTGCGCCTCGTGCTCGGTGGCGCCAAGCTGGAAGAAGAGCTCGCCGGCATCGCGCGTGCGCTCCAGCACGCCTCGCTCGCGATCGCCTGTTATGCGCCGGTGATCTGGTTTTGCCTCGTGACCTCGCCGACGCCGACCTTCCCGATTCTCGCGTTCTCGTTTGGCGCGATTGCGTTTTGGGTGCCGCTCGCCTACGACGTCGCGCGCCGGGTTGCGCGTGACCGCGGCGGCCTCGTCACCGCGCTGTGGCTGCTCGTGATGCTGTTCACTGAAGCGCGATCGCTGCTCGGCTGGCTCGCGTCGAACCTGGGGAGGGTGTCATGATCGCAGCCGTTCGTCGTATTGCCGACTTGATTCGACCTGGCGCCGAGTCGTCTTCCGATCCGCGCGACACGCTCGCGATCGACCTACTGGTGTCGACCATCGGACTCGGCCTCTTCGGCGTCGCGATCGCGGCGCACGGTGGTCTCGGCTGGCGACTCCTCGTCGGCGGCAAGGTCGCGCTCGCATTCTTGCTCGCGTTCGTGCTGGCGCTGGCGCCGCTCTACGCATTGACGCGCTTCTTCGAGGTCAAGACCGCGTTCGGCGAGATCGTCGGCGCATTCGCCCACCATCTGGCGCTCGGTGGCATCTTCGCCGCTTCGTTCGCGGGGCTGTTCTGGCTGGTGCGCCGCGGCGATCCGGCGTTCGACGGCGCTCTCACGCTCGGCTTCGTCGCCTTGATCTTGGTAGCGGTCCTCGTCTTTCGTGCGCGCAGCGGCGTGCGCTGGTTGCCGCCGTTTCCGGCGCTGCTGGCGGTCACGCTCTTCCTCGGCATGCTCGCCCAGAGCGCCTGGGCGCTCCGGCCGTATATGGACCCGCACGCGCCAACCCTGTTCGAAGCGAAGGCCGAATGGTTCAGCGGCGCCGGGCGCGCGCAACTCGAAGACGCGATCCGCACGCTCGGCGCGTCAGACCAGCACTGAGGCCAAGATGAGCATCGCGTTCTCGCTCGCGATCTACCTCATCATCGGAGTTGCCGCGTGCGCGTGGCTAAAGAGCCAGGCACGACTTCCGCCCGGCTTGACTGCCCAAGTCACCGCAGTTTTCATGTGGCCCGCTTACGTTCCGGTGAGTCTAGCCGCTGCGCCGCGGCATTCGTCTCCGCAGAGCCGCCGGCCTGCCGCAACCACGCGACGCCGCATTCGAGAGCGTGCGGCGTCAGCTCCAACGAATGCCGCTCGAGCCGGCGCGGAGACGCGACCACCTCGCCGTGGTCGATGGCCTCGAGCGCGCGTTCATGGATCGCAGAAACGAAATCGCGCGCTGGCGCTCCGCGCGGTCGCGCCTGGCCGAGCTGGCGGCCGAGGTCGGTGGCGACGGCCGCGCCTTCGCCGCCGAGGAGAACGCACGGCTAGAGCGCGCCGCAAACGACGCCGAGCGCGACCTCGCGCACGCGCGCGAATCGATCGTGCGGCTGACTTTGCGCCTCGAAGTCTTCGGGTTGCGCACCTCGCACGAGTCACTTGACGGCGAGCTCACGACCTTCGTCGATGAGATCGACGCTCTCCTCAACGCGCGCGAAGAAGTCGAACGCGTCACCTGATGGGGGGCGCCGAACCTCCGACCTCTTGTAGCGCGTTGCAGACCGCGAGCGCGCCTAGACCAGTGGGAATTGTGCCCCGTAGGTTGTCAGAATTCTCCGCCGCGCAATTCTGCCAACCACGGAGGGCCAGCTGCGATCGCTCGAGCGGCAACGCAGCGCCGGCGGCACCGACTGTGGTGTCGACAGCGGCAGCGCCGCATGAAGCAGCGAGATCTGTTCCGCTCGATCGTCACGCCAATAAGGATCTCCGCTGTCGCCATGTCCACTGACCGGCAAGGTACGGCGCCATTCCATGCCGGAGAGCTCGTCGTCGCTGACCAGCAGCGGCGAGAGTGGACCGCGGGCCAGCACTATCGCTCGGGGAGCAAAGTGGTAATCCGATTGGTCCATCCTGTGGCGAGGTCGCCTCCACAATCGAAATCGGTTGCGATCATCTTTTTGATGTCGTGCGCAGCAGCGTATGTGGGAAGCCACGCCGAAGCTCCTGGCCTCGACTCGCACAATCGCATGAGCGCCGAAAGGAGCTTTTTGGAGTAGGCAGCGAAGCTTTCGGGTGGCCAGCCCAGCTGAGAGACGGCGGCGATATCGACCGCACAGCGCCGGTCGATGCGCTCACGGGCTCGGGAATCGAAGTCCGGATCGGTGAGCGACGCGACGGCAGCGAGCTGTGGCGAAACCCAGCAAGGGCGATCGAGTGCAGCCCAGAGCGCCTCCAATCGCACGCGGTTCTTTCCGAACACGAGAAGCGCGACCGCTCCCACAAGTTGAGGTTTCCAGCTGTGATCAGAAAGGAGGGCCGCCAGCTCGGCATCGAGGCAACTGCCGCTTCTTTGGCCTGAAGTGCGCAGTTGCTCGATCGCTGCACGCGACTCTGAGGCATAGAACAAGTTCAGCAAGCACAGGTAGGCGGGCGGGGAATCGCTACGGCTGGCGGTGAACATAGGCTCGAAGGACGGAAAACGGGCGAGCTGTTCCATAAGTCACCATTGTACCCCCTTCATTACGTCGACGAGGGGCGCCTCAATGCGCAAAGCGCGGCGACAGGGTTGCGCGTCGTGAGGAGATTGGACCACTCGCCGTCGAGCTGGCTGCGGAGCGAGACGCCAGTGAAGTTCCAGAAGCTGCCACCGACATAGAGGTTGTGCACGCGGGGATGCGCAATGACCGATCCGCCGTGATTAAGCATGGCCTCGGGGCAAGTGTCATTGGCGTGCGCGGTCGATGACAATGCGATGGCCGACGTGCCTTGGATCGCGAACGAGGCGAGCCTTGACCTGGACCTGTCGCAATGCCGTTCGGTTAAGACTAACCTTGGATCATTCGATCACTTGCATGTATGCCCACCGTCGCCAATTCGGCCGCGCAGCGATCGGCTGTCGTCGGGGTCGCTATCGGCAATTGGCGCTAGCCCCCGATTCAGTCGCGCCAGGCGAGCCACGCCGATCGCTGGAAGACTGCATGATCGGCGCTAGCGTAAGCGCAGCCGATTCCGTGCCGCGCGAGTCACAGACGGGAACGACACGCACGGCTAAGGTCGCGGCAAGGAGAAGCCATGACCATGACCGAATTCGCGCCCAGGATGCTTGCCGCCTCGCTCGTGCTCGCCGTCGGTTGCAGCGCGGCGCCCGAACGCCCGGAGACGCTCGCCGCCGAGCAAGCCGCCGCCGCCGACCCGCTCGTCGCCGGCAATCGCAGCGCCGACAGCGCGCTCAACTTGATCACGCGCGTCAAGAGCGCGACCGGCAGCATCGTCGAGTTCTACGAGCCGACGCCTGGCGACGTCATCATCAGCGAAGCCGGCGGCGACGGCGTGCTGCCCGTGCGCGACGATCTGCGCAAGCTCATGCCGACGGCGGTCTATCAGCTGGTCGCGCCGCAGCTTCCGGTACCGGACAAGCTGCGGGACGCTGAGCTGCGCCTGCGTCAGCTGGCGTCGTCGTCGCCGACGCGAGCGTCGTCCGCCGCGAGCGCGCCCGCGGCGCCGACGACTGCGCCGGCAATCGTCAACCACACGGTGAGCCCGCTCGCCGTCGATCCCAACGCCTTCTGCGGCCGCCAATGGTTCACCGACAACGTCAACGACGCCAGCTTCGACTGCAGCGGCTCCGGCGCCCCCTTCATGTGGTGCCAGTACGACATCGGCACCGGCGCGTCGGCGCAAGGCAACAACATTTACCTGGACGCTGCCGAGCTCTGCGTCGCGGCCGGCAGCGGCAACGAGCTCACCGTCAGCCGCCAGGGCGACGACAACTCGGGCGGCGCCTGGAGCATGCCTTCGCCGAGCTGGCGTTGGTTCTCGCACCTGGCCGCGTTCAACCTTTTCATCGGCTACAACCACTACAACATTCAGGTCGTCGAGAGCGGCAGCTGGGGCGACGTTCAGTTCGCCGGCCACTTCGCCTGGTAGCGCGCTCTACGGCATGTCCGGCATGCCCGGCGAGAGCGCGCGCAGGTGCCAGTCACGCGCTGAGCCGCAGCGCAGCGCCTAATCGCAATGCCGTGGAAACGGCGGGGCGCTAGAATATTTCCCGGCTTTCCGGTCGAATCGACGCGACTACGGCGTCGGCGTCACCTCGACGAACGTGACGGGCTCGGTAATGACCGCTGGCACGGCCGACAGGCTCCATCCGAGCACGACGGGCGAGCTGCGCAGGAAATAGCCGTCGACAACTGCGCCGGAATGCATCAGTCGTTGCACTGGCACGTCATCGGCTGTGACATGCGCGTTCAGTGCGCTGCGACTGAGGCGATAGTGGCTGCCATGGACTTGCACTGCATCTGCCGTGCACGGCGAAATGCGCATCGTCAGAAGCTGGTCCTTGATCGCCACCAGCCGATCGACTGCGGCCGTCAGTGGCCCGGAGACGCGCTGCACCAGCTCGAAGCGGCAATTCCCACCGACAGTGTGAGCACTCACTCCGCTGGTCACCAGGTCGTACGTGCCACGGTCGCCAGCGAAGCTCATCACCTGAGCCGTCGATGGTTCTCCTGGATTACCGCTCAGCTCGAAGTCCTGGCGCTCACCGCGAATTACTTTCGTGACGACCCGGCGCACGAATGTCGCCGACAAATAGGCGCGCAACACTTCTAACTGCCCGGGCGCATAACTGGGATCTTTTGCCGCATCGAGTGTGCACGACCGCAGGGCTAGTCGCGCCGCCTCCTTGAGGGCAGGAAACGGATCGCCGGCACCGACGCTTCCATCCACCACCGGCACGTTGCGCCCCAGCTTGGCTAGCAACGCCTTTACGGGCGGACCAGGCGAAACCACCACTACAACATCGGCAGCGCGTAGCAGATCAATGAGGTCGTCGTCGTCGACGCCCTCGCCCCAGACGGTGTCGACGGCAAAGCGTACGGTCAGTCCGTTCACCTGTGGCAGACTGGGGGCGAACGAGTAGGCGCGCCTAGTCAGCGTGCCGTGATGAATATCCATGATGGACGAGATCTGTTCCGGTTTGGTTTTCTCCCAAACGGTCTTTGTCCAGTGTTGAGCCGTCGCTGTGTCACCGATGAAGGCGATGTGCAGCGTCATTTCCTTATGCTCGTGATCGACGAACAATGCAGAAGCCTCCCGCGGTAAGAGCGCAAGCAGTGTCACGGCGGCGGCGATGAACCCCTTCATCGCCGCACTCTATCTGGAAAGCCACTGCCGATCGAGGCGAGAGAGCCGGATGGTCCGCGCTCTCTGCCGCCGGCACGACGCGTTTCGCCGAACGAAAACCGTGAATGCGCGTACGTGAGCGAGTACCTCTCCGATCGCACCAACGACCGAAGGGCTCGAGGTCGCGCCGCTGGCGGGGCTCAGTGTGTTGACTTCACCGCGACGCTTCGTTCGACGCACGCCGAGACCAAGATCGTCCACGCCACGGTCGGCCCCGGAATCGCATCGCCGTCGTCTACTCCGCGGGCTCGTTCCCGATCGCGGTTTTCGGCGGCGACATCAACGGTGACGGCAAGCTCGACCTGCTCGCCCTCAACGCCAGCTCGAACCTGGGCGTGCTCCTGGGCAACGGCGACGGCAGCTTTCAGCCGCAAATTACCTTGCCGTTGGCCCCGGCATTCCTCGCCTCGGCGACTTCAACGGCGACGGCAAGCTCGATGTCGTCATGGGGGGCGGCGACACGGTCAGCGTGCTGCTCAACAACACCGTGTGCGAATGCGGCGCGCTCGGCGAGCCGTGCTGCGGCGGCACTTTCTGCACCGGCGCGACGTTGATGTGCTCCCCGACCGGCGAGGCGCTGGGCGTGCCCGCTTGCGGACACCGCGACGAAGCCTCACACGTGCACCAGCGGCCTGGCCTACGAAGGCTTGCGCTGCGTCTCCGCGAGCTGCGTCGAGTGCGGCGACGATCTGTCGAGCTGCGTCGCCGGCTGCGCGACCGATCCCACGCACGAGGCCATGTGCGACTGCTTGTGGGAGGGCCAATCCTGCGGCACCTGCGAATTCGACGTCTGCCCACGAAGTGAGGTTTCGAGGTAGGGACAGCACTCGGCCTGCACGCGCTTGTGTGGGCGCCCGCGCTGCTCCTGCCATGGGCGGCGTCGCGGACGACGCGCCGCCCGGGCAACGAAGCGGCGCTGGCGGCGGCGCTGTGCGTGATGATGCTCATCTTCCTCGCCCAGGCGGGCATCGAGCAAAGCGACCCGCCAGCGGCGGCGCTGGCGGCGACGGCGTGGATGCTGGCGGTGGCCGAGCGGCGCGCCGTCTTCGTGGCGGTGGCGTCGCTGGCCAGAAGGGGGCTCCCCGTGGATTTCAGCCGCGTTCGGCCGTCCGTGAAATTTGTAGGCGTTCGACAAACAGCGTCGTAGCGGCGGTGGATCGATCGGCTATTCGTTCGCTGCAATGGGCACGAGCACCACGCGAAGTATGGATCCGGCGGGTCGAGCGCTGGCGTGACAGCGGCCTGAGCGTGAAGGAGCTCGCGGAGCAGGCCGGCGTGGATTCGGACCGGCTCCGCCATCAGACGGTGTCAGCCGCTGTCACCGGGTGACGGTGCCTTCGATGCGAAGTCGACCCTCATGGAAAGTGCAGCTTCAGGGGCGGCGGCGACAGTGTGCGTTTCTCGTTCTGGCGTATGAGCTCGTCGCGCTTGGCGTGCACTTCCAGCTGGTAGTCGACACCGGCAACGCGAAAGCGAAGCTTGCTGTGTGGCGGCTCGGACGCGCGACAATAGGTCGTGTATCCCGCGACGAAGGGATTGGTGCAACTCGGCGCGCCGCTCGCCCCCACCGCGCACACGACGACGCGTTGCTCGCATTGGTACCACGCGTCGAAGCGTGGATGCTCAAGCCACTGCGCCGTCTGACCGCACCTCCAATCGATATACGATCCGCGAACGAGCAGCGCGCCGTCGCCGGTGCTCGTGATGTCATCGATCTCGGAGATGTAGCGCCCGCCATTGTGAGGAAACGACCTCACCCAATCGTCCACCCAATCGTATCGGCGCTGCCACCAGCCGGCGTCGGTACGAAGAGCGAATTCGCAGCGCGCGAGTAAGCCGCCCCAATGAATGACACGCGCCTCGAGGAACGGCGGTCCAAGTTGCAGGGGCTCGAGTCCAGCAACGCCGCAGTCGCGTGGGGGCGTCGTGCACATGGCGGGGTCGGCCTCTTTCGCTCGGCAGAGGTCGGCAAGCGTGGCATAGGGGCCATCCATCGGCGCTGCGAACCTGTCCGTCGACGTCGTGGGAGTACCTGTGTCGCGAGGCGGCTCCGCGAATGCAGAGAGCCCGGAGAGCATGACGAGCGTGAGGAGTGTGGAGCGCATGGTCTACGTCAGAATACGCCCGTCACCGCCCACGGACTTCCCAGGCATCGTCGTTGACGACACCTTAGTTAGCTAAGGAGCTCGCCAAGAAGAGCTACGCCGTCGACGTCGCCGACATCCTGCAATTGTCGGACGCAACCTTTCAGTACCTCGACGCCCAGTTCCGTCAGGTGACCGCTACGCTGAGCCTGAATCAGGCGTGGGCGAGGCTGCACTGGGCGCTCGGCCGGCCGTAGCGACTCATACATCTCGACGCCCGGACCGCGGGCGCTACCTTTACCCTTCGATGCGTGTCTACATCGAGCTCGGCTCGGTCTTGGCCGGAGCGCTGTCAGGCGCCCTCCATGGGCTGCGGCGCAAGTTCGACCTGGTCGGGATTGTCATCATCGCCATCGCGACCGGCCTCGGCGGCGGAATGCTGCGCGACGTGCTGTTGTCGCAGGGCCCTCCGGTCGCTCTCCGTCACGAGGCATATCTGCTGACGGCGCTCGCCGGCGGTGTCGTCTGCACGCTGTTCGCCACTCTGATCTCACGGCTCGGCTCGGCCCTGGCGCTCGCCGACGCCCTCTCCCTGGGACTCTTCGCCATCGCTGGCCTACAACGCGCCTACTCCGTCGGGCTCGCCTCCGGGTCCGCCATCTTCGTTGGCGTCGTCGCGGGCTGTGGCGGCGGCGTGGTGCGCGACGTGCTGTGCCGCGAGACGCCCGAGCTGCTGACGCCGGGCATCCCCAACGCAACCGCTGCCCTGCTCGCCTGTCTGGTCGATTCGACGGTCACTTCGCTTCTGAAGTGGGCCGAGCCGAGCGGACAGATCCTCGGGATTACTGCCTGCATGAGCGTCCGGCTCGTGGCTCTCCGACACGACTGGCGGATCCCCATGCCTCCCGACCTGACCTGGCGACGGAATCCGTCACAGCGCAATCCGACCTGACGAGCGACGGTTGACCGGGGCAGCTCATGACCTATCCATTGTCGTCATCGGGCCATGACGGCGCGAGGGGTGAATCATGCTGCACGTCGTGAAGTCGCGTCTCACCCTGCCGCGTGACGAGGTCTTCGGTGATCCAGAGCTCAGCCAGGCGCTGCCGAAGTACAAGATGCCCGAGCGCGAGAAGCTCCCGTTCGATGCCTATCAAGCGGTGCACGACGAGTTGGCGCTCGATGGCAACGCGCGCCTCAACCTGGCGACGTTCTGTCAGACCTGGCTCGAGCCTCAGGTCCACGAGCTGATGAGCGAGTGCATCGACAAGAACATGGTCGACAAGGATGAGTATCCGCAGACGGCGGAGATCGAATCGCGCTGCGTACACATCCTGGCCGACTTGTGGCACTCGCCGGACGCCGCCTACACGCTCGGGACGTCGACCACGGGCTCGAGCGAAGCGGCGATGCTCGCCGGCCTCGCGCTCAAGTGGCGCTGGCGCAAGCGCATGGAGGCGGCGAAGCGACCTACCGGGAAACCGAACTTCGTGTGCGGGCCAGTCCAGATCTGCTGGCACAAGTTTGCCCGATACTTCGACGTCGAGATGCGACAGGTGCCGCTGGAAAAGGGCCGCCTGATGATGACGGCCGAAGAGGCGATCAAGCGCTGCGACGAGAATACGATCGCCGTCGTGCCGACGCTGGGCCTCACTTATACGCTGCAGTATGAACCGGTCCCGGCCATCGCCCAGGCGCTCGACGATCTGCAGAAGCGCGCCGGCCTCGACATTCCCATCCACGTCGATGCGGCGAGCGGTGGCTTTCTGGCGCCCTTCCTGACCCCCGCGCTGCCTTGGGACTTTCGCCTGCCGCGCGTGCACTCGATCAACGCCTCCGGCCACAAGTTCGGCCTGGCTCCGCTCGGCTGCGGCTGGATCCTCTGGCGCGACGCCGAGGACCTCGCCGAGGAGCTGATCTTCAGGGTCAACTACCTGGGCGGCAACATGCCGACATTCGCGCTCAACTTCTCGCGGCCGGGCGGCCAGATCGTCGCCCAATACTACGACCTCGTTCGACTCGGTCGGCAGGGCTATACCCGGATCCACCAGGCCTGCTCCAACACCGCCGCCTGGCTCGCCGATCAGATCGCCAGCGTCGGGCCGTTCTCCATGATCTACGACGGTCGTGGCGGAATCCCCGGCTGCACCTGGACCCTCCGGGACGGCGCCAACCCCGGCTATAGCCTGTTCGACCTGGCCGAAAAACTGCGTGCGCGCGGCTGGCAGGTGCCCGCCTATTCGTTGCCGGCAAACGTGACCTCCACCGTCATCCAGCGCGTCTTGGTCAAGAATGGCTTCTCGCGCGATCTGGCCGGCCTACTCGTGCAGGATATGAAACGGAGCGTCTCGCAGCTCTCGAAGAATCCACCCAGCCAATCCCTGACCGAGAAGGACGCGGGCTCCTTCACGCACAGCTGAGCACTGCGACCTCCACGGGGCGACGACAGCGGCGCCAGCGACTTCTGCACGGTACGCAGCCTCGGCATGTCCGACCCCGAGTTAGTCAGAATTGAAAGCGGCGCAGCGTGGCGAAGTCGTCTTCTCGTCGCGCGCGCGTGTCAGATGATTCGTACAATCGATCTCGAGGATTGATGTCGATAAGATGAGCCCGATGGGTCTTTCTTATGTGCGTCCTCTCGTCCTGGCGCTGATCCTCGTCGCAGGTTGCAGCCGAACCAAGAGCAACTCGGGTGATCAGGATTTGTCGACGGCCGCTAGTGCGGACCTCGGCAACGGCAACGACCTCGCGCAGTCGATCATGCCGGCGACGTGCGGCAACGGCATGATCGATCCGGGCGAGACCTGCGACGACGGCAACAGCACGAGCGGGGACGGCTGCTCCTCGACGTGTCAGACGGAGATCGGCTGGGCCTGCCCGATGGTCGGCATGCCCTGCGTGCGCCAAGTCTACTGCGGCGACGGCATCGTCGAAGCGCCGGAGACCTGCGACGACGGCAATACAACGCCCGGCGACGGGTGCTCCGGCACCTGTCAGCTCGAGCCCAACTACACCTGCATGACGCCGACGCCGCCTCCGAACCCGCCTCACGAGGTGTGCACGTCGTCCATCATCTGCGGCAACGGAACCGTCGATCCGGGCGAAGAGTGCGACACCGGCAGCAACAACGGTGTGAGCGGCAGCGGTTGCACCGCGAGCTGCCAGATCGTGAGCGGCTACATCTGTAGCGGCATGCCCTCCGTGTGCACGCTGAACACGAACACGCCGGTGTGCGGTGATGGTCGCGTCGAGGCCGGCGAGCAGTGCGACGCGGGTAGCGCGCTCAACGGCGTCGCCGGCAGTGGATGCTCCGCTACCTGCCAGCTGGTCGCCGGCTACCAATGCCCCACGCCCGGAATGGCGTGTGTCCTCATCTGCGGTAACGGCGTCATCAACGCCAACCTCGGCGAGCAGTGCGACGCGGGCAGCCAGAACGGCGTCGCCGGCAGCGGCTGCTCCGCCACCTGCCAGATCGTAACCGATTACTCCTGCACCGGCGCGCCGTCGGTGTGCACGCTGAGCGTCGTCTGCGGCAACGGCCGTGTCGACGCTGGCGAGCAGTGCGACGAGGGCAGCACCGACAGCCTGAGCCACGCGTCTTGCACGACGCCGGGAACGGGCACTTGCGTGTCGAACAACAACGGCAACAACGGCTGCTCGCCGACGTGCCAGATCGTGATGGGCTGGAGCTGCCCGTCTCCGGACTCGCCTTGCGTCGCGGCGAAGTGCGGCGACGGCATCAAGGCCGGCAACGAGCAGTGCGACGCGGGCGCGGCGAACGGCACCGGCGGTCAGGGCTGCTCGGCGACTTGCACCATCATCCCCGGCTGGGTCTGCACCGTCGACGGCAATGGCATGACCTCGGTCTGCAACACCGCGACCACGTGCGGCGACGGCAACTGGCAAGGCTCGGAGGGCTGCGACGACGGCAACCTCATCCCGTACGATGGCTGTTCGCCGACCTGCACGGTCGAGCCGGGCTGGTCTTGCGTCAACACCGTCACGTCCAACCCAGCCACGCCCGTCCCCTCGGTGTGCACGCATAGCGGCGGCACGTCGACGTGCGGCAACGGCCTCGTCGAGCCGGGGGAAAAGTGCGACGACGGTGCGCTCAACGGCACCTCCGGCGACGGCTGCTCGGCGAGCTGCCAGTTCGCGACGGGTTACACGTGCACGCTGCAAACGCAGGCCGCGCCGAGCTCGCTGACGATCCCGATCCTTTATCGCGACATGATCCACGAGAACAACGGCAAGACTTCACCGCCGGCCGGAACGACGCCCTGCCCAGACTTCGACAACACGGCGGTCACCAGCACGGGTGACGCGCAAGGCGACCTTCAGACCTTGACCGATTCGAGCGCGAAGCCGGTCTACAGCTCGACCCCGGCCGTTCCCGCACGGTTCGTCGGCGACACGGTGCTCTCACCCAACCTGACCGCCGCGCAGGTCTACTGCTGGTGGTATCACGACACGAGCTGCAGCGGCGCTGGCACCACCAACCCCTACGCGCAGACCGTCTACATGACCGGCGCGTGGAACACGGGCACGAAGACGTACGGTGGCTCGCCGACGACGCTCACGCTCACGACGCTCGACGCCGTTCCGACCGCCAACAGCGTCTACACGTTCTCCAGTCCGCCGAACATAAGGACCACGAAGACGGGATCCACGGCGGCGTGCAGCACTGCTGGCCTCTGCGCCGCCGGCAACACCTACGTCCCCGACGGCACCTGTGCCTGCACCGGCTCGGGCTCAGGCACGTCGTGCACGGGCGACTGCGCGAACTACTCCTCGACGGGCTTCTTCCCGATCGATGGCCTCGGCTGGAACGATCCGAACCTCCACCCGGGCAAGTCGCAGGTCGACGTTGCCGACGACGGCAAGTCGCACAACTTCTCGTTCACCAGCGAGATGCACTACGTCTTCACGTACAACTCTGCGAGCTCGCCGTCGTTCGCCTTCACCGGCGACGACGACGTGTGGTTCTTCATCAATGGTCACCTCGTCGTGGACCTCGGCGGCATCCACTCCGCCGAAACCACGACCTACACACTCACGCCCACCTCGAAAGACGTGTCAGGAAATTCCCTCGGCCTCACCGACGGCAACTGGTACTCACTCGACGTCTTCCAGGCCGAGCGTCACATTACGGGCTCCGACTACACGCTCGCGCTGCAGGGCTTCGTGCACCAGACCAGCGTGTGCTCTCCAATCTGCGGCGACGGCGTCGTCGAGGCCGGCGAGGCTTGCGACGCTGGTAGCACCGACACCGTCACGCACCTGCCCTGCACGACGCCGGGCACGCCGGCCACCTGCGTCTCCAACAACGCGGGCAGCGCGGGGAGCATCGCGTACAACGGCTGCTCGGCCGACTGCAAGACGAGCGGGCCCTACTGCGGCGACGGCATCGTCGAGGGCACCGAGCAATGCGACAAGGGTGAGGCCAACTACACCTCGACCGCTTATGGCGCCGGCCAGTGCACGCCCGCGTGCAAGAACACGCCGTACTGCGGCGACGGCATCGTGCAGACGCAGTACGGCGAGCAGTGCGACCCCAACGACCCGGCGACCATGGCCAACTGCAACAGCTCCTGCCTGCTCACCAACTTGTGCGGCGACGGCATCATCGAGGCGGGCGAAGCCTGTGACGACGGCGGCAACAACGGCGCCACCGGTGATCCGTGCAGCGCGACTTGCACGCTGCGTTGCGGCGACGGCGTCGTCGAGACGGGCGAGTCCTGCGATCTCGGGAGTACCGACAGCGTGACGCATATGCCCTGCACCACTCCGGGCACCGGAACCTGCGTGTCCAACAACGTCGGTGGCTATGGCGGATGCAACGCCAACTGCACGTTCGGACCGTACTGCGGCGATGGCATCAAGAACGGCACGGAGCAGTGCGACTTCGGCACCGCCAACAATGACGGCGCGTACGGCGGTTGCAACGCGAACTGCACACTCGGGCCGTACTGCGGCGATGGCATCAAGAACGGCCCCGAGGCGTGCGACTGCGGCAACAGCGCTCAGGACAAGAACGCGTCGTGCACCGTGCTCAACAACCAGAACAACTACGGGCCCGGCGAGTGCACCAACACCTGCCAGACCGCGCCGTACTGCGGCGACGGCATCGTCGAGTCGTCCTTCGGCGAGCAATGCGACGGCGGCCCCGAGTGCACGGACATGTGCAAGACAACCATTAGTTAGCTGCATTGCGCCACTGATTCTTGGCCCGCGGCGTCTTCGTCGAGCGCACGCGTCGCCTCGTCGCGGCACCAGGCGAAGAATCGATCCACAACCGAGCGCGATTCCTGCCGCCGGACGACCCTCCAGTGTCCGAGCCATCGGCCGCGAGCGCGCTCGCTTCAGTTAATAATGACTTTATCGATATTATTTGATGTCTAATGATATTGGTTTCTATTTCAGCCGATAACAAGCGATCGCCGTCGCCGTAAAGCGAGTGGCGCAAGTCGAATAGGTCATTTGGAGGCGAGTGGACCGCGAGCTACCAGGTGGGAACGACGAAGCCGGATTGGGGCCGAGCGAAGAGAAAGCCTTGAAGCAGGCTGAGGCCGTCCAGCTCGAGCGCGTCGCGTTCGCCGCGGGTCTCCACGCCTTCGCAGATGACGTGGACGCCGAGGTCTCGCCCAAGGATCCTGGCCAGGCCCTGAACGAGGCTGCGCTTGCGCACGAAGCGGTCGACGCCGCGGATGAGCGCGGCGTCGAGCTTGACGAACGTCGGCTCCAGCTCCCACAGGCTGTTGAGCCCTGCGTAGCCGGCGCCCAGATCATCGAGCGCCAGCCGGAAGCCGAGCGCGCGCAGCCGCGCCAGCCGCGTCGACAGGCCCGAGACCTCGTGCAGCGACGACCGCTCGGTGATCTCGAGGACGACCCGGTCGGCGAACGCCGTCAGCGGCGCGGCAGCGGAGATCAGCTCGTTGTCGTTGAGCTCGCCGGCCTCGACGTTGACGAAGATGTCGGTGTCGTAGGGGGCGCGCGGTAGCTCCGCCGCTACCTGGCGCCGGATGGCGCGACCGAGGTCGTGCAGCCGGCCCAGCCGTCGCGCGGCGTCGAACAGCGCGCCCGGTCCCGACAACGACGGCTCGTGCGAGCGCACCAAGGCCTCGTAGCCGAAGACGGCGCGCGCACTCCAGTGGACGATGGGCTGAAACGCGATCCAAAGGCGCTCGAGCGCACGCGCGAGCTGCCGCTCCAGCGCCGCGCCATGGCCGGCGGCCTCGGAGTCGGCCCGCGGCGCCTCGATCGCCGCGTCATCGCCGACGAACGGACCGTGCTCGGGGGGTAAGTCCATCATGGCTGCCCCGCCGCCGCGTCGCGCACCGGCGCACGGCCGATGTGCTCGCGCACGACGGCGCGCACGAGGTTGATGTCGAAGGGCTTCTCGATGAGCCGCGTGCTGCGGAGGTCGGCCAGCGTTTCGTTGGTGAAGCCGCCGCCGCCGGTCAGAAAGACGGTACGTCCGGCGAGCTTGGGCAGGCGGCGCCGGATCTCCTGGAAGAAGTCGATGCCGCTGATCTCGGGCATCATCACGTCGCAGAAGATGACGTCGAAGGGCTCGCCGCGCCCGAGTAGCTCGAGCGCCTCGCGGGCGCGCTGGAAGACGACGACATCGTGCTCCCTGCGCAGCGCCCGCCTGAGCGCCTTGCCGATCCCAACGTCGTCGTCGATGACGAGCACGCGGCCGCGCCGCCGCGCCGGTGCTGGCATGAGCGGCGTGCGCGGCTCGGCCGGCTGCTGTCGATCGTCGTCGCCGCGGGCGGAGGCCTTGACGTCGCGAACGATGTGCCGGATGCGCTCGCAGTCCTCGGCGACGTCGCCCATCATCTCGCGCAGCGCGGCCACGCGCTCGGCGGGCAGGAAGCCCGCGACCGTCAGCTCCTCCGTCATCCTGTTCACGTGGCCCATCATGGAGGCGAGCGGCTGGTCGAGCTCGTGCGCCGCCGCCGCCGCCAGCGTGCCCATCGAGACCATGCGATCGGCCAAGATCAGCCGCGACTCCAGCTGGCGCCGTTCGGTGATGTCGCGCGCGATGAGAATGCGGGTCGGCCGATTGTCGAAGATCACCTCCAGCGAGGTCGACTCCACCGTCAGCACGCGCTGGCCCCGCCCGAGCAGCCGGTGCTCGACGGGATCGCTGCTCCCAAAGCTCGCTTCCAGGCGCGCGCGATCTTCCGGCGGGACCAGATCCTCGAACGGATTCTTACCCAGCAGATCGGCGCGGCGATCGTAGCCCAAGAGCCGGACGAAGCGGTCGTTGACGTAGACGGCGCGCTCGTCGCGTACCGCCAGGATGGCATCGGGCGCGTTCTCGATCAGATAGCGGAAGTTGGTCTCCGAGCGCTGCAGCGCTCGGATGAAGCGCTTGCGCTCGGTGACGTCGCGCGCCACCGCCAGCAAACACGGGGCTTCCTCGAAGACGACACCGAGCACGTTGACCTCGAAGCTGACGCGGCTGCCGTCTCGACGCAGCCCCTCACGCTCGAGGCTGATGGACGACCCCTCGGGCACCGACCGCAGCCAATCGCCGGCGCCGTCGGTCGCGGTGAGCGCGAACAGCTCGCCCAGGCCACGGCCGAGCACAGCGCGGTCGGCATCGTAGCCGAGTAGGCGTACGAAGCTCGGGTTGACGTAGACGACGCGACCGGCGCGCGACACGACCACGGCATCGGGCAGCCCTTCCAACAGGGCGCGTAGGTTGGCGTCGCGGCGGCGCAGCGCGCTCTCGGCCTGCTTGCGCTCGCTGATATCGTGGAACAGCGCGATGTGCTGGCCGGGCCGGCTCGAGGGAGCGGCGGCGCACTCGATCAGCGTCTCGCTGCAGTCGGCGCGGCGCAGGAGATATTCTCCGCGCAAGCCGCCGGTCCGCGCGCAGGGCGTTCGCGCGGTGGCCGCGCCGTCGCCGGCCGGCCGAAAGAAGTCGCGACAGGAGCGGCCGATCAGCTGTGCACGCGGCAGGCCGATAAGCTGGCACGCCGCCGGGTTGGCATCGTGGACGACGGCGTCGTCGTCATAGATGAGCATGCCGTCGAGCGCCGAGTCGAACACGGCGCGCATCAGCAGCTCGCTGCCATGCCGCTCGATCGCGCCCGCCAGCAGCTGGGCGATGGCCTGCACCGAGCTGATGTCGCTCGGGGCTAGAACCCGGCGATCGCGCCCGTACACCGACAAGAGCCCCAGCGGCCGCTGCGGGCCGTGCAGAACGACGCTCAGCCCGCTCCTGGCGCCGTGGCGCAGCCACAGCGGCTGCGGCTCGAAGCGGCCGTCGGCGCCCAGCTCCTCGATCACGACCGGCGCCTCCGCCCGCAGCGCGAACGCTGTCTCCGAAGGCCCGTGGCTCGACAACGGATCGGCGGCCGCGTCGTCGAGCTCGAAGCCAATGGCGGCGCGTAGTGCCAAATGGTCATCGCTCGACGAGAGCTCGTACAGCGCGCCCAATTCCAGCCCGCAGACGGCGATCGCAGTGCGCAGCGCGTCCTGGAACAGCTCGTCGAGACAGTGCGCGCTCAGCGCGCGAATGCCCAGCTCGGCCACCGCCGACTGCTGCCGAGCGCGTAGCGCCAGCTCGCGAGCCGCGCGCGAGCCCTCGATGGCGAAGCGGATGGCGCGCTCGAGCGCGGCGCTGTCCAGTGTTCCCTTGGCCAGGTCGGCCGTGGCGCCGGCGCGAGCGACGGTGTCGTCGACTGCCGGATCCTGGTCGTCGGTCAGCACGATGATGGGCAGCTCGTGCCCGCGGGCGCGCGCCTCGCGCAAAAGCTCGAGGCCGGAGCGCGGACCGACGACGTAATCGAGCAGCAGGACGTCGAAGCGCGCCTCGTTTAGCCGCTGCAGCCCCGATTCCAGCGAGGGCATCCACTCCAGCCGAAAGGCCGTGCCGCTGCGCTCCAGCAGACGCTCGATCAGGTTGCGCTGCTCTTCGTCGTCGTCGACGAGCAGGATGTGCCAACCCTGCTCCGCGTCGCTGTCCGGAGTGGGCGCTGCATGGTCCAGCTCATCCCCGTTGACGGCCTGGTCGTCGGCCAGGAGCCGCATGCTGTCTACTTCCATAAAACCTCTCTTATTCGCATCGCCCATTCGCTCGTTGTTTCTTGCCTTGCGCTGCACAGCTGGCCGGCGATGGTTGCGTTGTTTGCCCGGCCGGAGACTCCTTCTCAGCCATGCTCGTCGGTGGGCAACGACAACTCCGCTGGCGGCAGCGCCAGCTGCGCCGCCCGCTGCGAGGCGCGGCCGGTAGCGCGAGCGATGGCACAGGCCAAATCCGACTCGCTGAATGGCTTGGCCAGCAGGTACGCGGTCCCCGATTCCCAGGCGCGCTCGACCAGCTCCTCGTCCTGCACAAGTGCCGACATGAGGACCACCGGCACGGTTCGCCAGGGCTTCATGGCGGCGCCGCGCCGCAACGTGCGGCACAGACGCAAGCCGTCGCAGTTGGGCATCTCGACGTCGGACACCAAGCAGACGGTCTCGTCCTTCAACAGATCGAGCGCCGCGTCCCCGTCCTGTGCGACGCGCACGACCACGTCGGGAAACGAGCGCTGGACCATCTTGGCCACGACGCGGCAGACCCGCGGCTCGTCGTCGACGACGATGATCTCGGGCCGACCCACGCTGTCTTGTTTACTCATGGCGAGCTGCCAGAGCAGGGACCGGGCCAACGTCGGTGCCGCGCGAAAGGCTCGATTCTCGTGGATGCATTCGCGCGGCGCGTATCGTCGGCATCGGCGCGAGGTCATTTTGACCATGCACGCGGGGGTCGATTTGCCCCCCTGACCACGGCGGTCTACAGTGTCGCGGTGGAACCGTCGGCGGGCCGCGTGCTGGCCGTGGATGACGACAAGAGCGTCCGCCGCATCCTGTCACGCATCCTCGGCGACGCGGGCTACGACGTCCTCAGCTTCGAGTCGGGTGACGCGGCGCTGCCGCAGCTGATCGAGGGTGGCGGCGATCGCTTCGATGTCGTGCTCACCGACTTGGTCATGCCCGGCGATCTGGACGGCTTGGGCTTGCTGGCACAGCTCCGCGAGCGCGCGCTGGAGCTGCCGGTGATCGTCATGACCGGCAACGCCACCGTGCAATCGGCGGTAGATGCCATGCGGCTCGGGGCCTACGATTATATCGAGAAGCCCTTTGCCATGGCCGACCTGCTCTTGCTCACCGTCGAGCGAGCGGTTGCGCATGGCCGCCTGCGCCGACATACCCGCCAGCTCGAGAGCGAGCTGACACGCGCCGGCCATCTGCGCGGCATCGTCGGCCAGTCGGCGCGCATTCGTGACGTCTTCGGCCTCGTCTCGGCGGTGGCCGCCACCGACGCCACGGTGCTGCTCCTCGGCGAGAGCGGAACCGGCAAGGAGCTGGTCGCGCGCGCCATCCACGATCAGAGCGCGCGCAGCGACCGGCCGTTCGTGCCCGTCAACTGCTCGGCGCTGCCGGAGAACCTGCTCGAGAGCGAGCTGTTCGGGTACGTCAAAGGCGCCTTTACCGGTGCCGCCGCTCACCGGCAGGGCCTGTTCGAAGAGGCCGAAAGGGCACCCTCTTCCTCGACGAAGTGGGCGACATTTCGCCGGCGCTGCAGATGCGCCTGCTGCGCGTGCTGCAGGAGGGCGAGATCCGGCCTGTCGGCGCGACCGGCGCGCGCAAGGTCGACGTCCGCATCATCGCGGCGACCAACAAGAACCTGTCGGCCGCGATGCGCGCGGGGACGTTCCGCGAAGACC
Source organism: uncultured delta proteobacterium (assembly GCA_963785725.1). Lineage (GTDB taxonomy): Bacteria > Myxococcota_A > Polyangia > Palsa-1104 > Palsa-1104 > JAQBQH01. The sequence continues at coordinate 202,852 of CAWAWS010000022.1, forward strand.
TCTATTACCGCTTGAACGTGGTCGCGATCGAGCTGCCGCCGCTGCGCGAGCGGCTCGCCGATCTCCCGCTGCTCGTGCAGCACTTCATCGGCAAATATGCCAACCGCTACGGCAAGGAGATTCGCGCCGTCGATGCGGCCGTGCTCGATCGCCTCGGCCGCTATCGCTGGCCGGGTAACGTGCGCGAGCTGGAGAACATCATCCAGCGCGCCATCGTGCTCACTTCGGGCCAGACGCTCACGGTTGGCGCGCTGCCGCCGTACCTGCAGGGCGAGGCGGTCGTCGCGGCGTCGGCGGCCCCCGAAGAGCCGACGCCGCTGTGGAACGACGCCCGAGTGGACTTCGAGCGGCGCTACTTGCAGTCGGTGCTGGCGCGTACGCACGGGAACCTGAGCGAGGCCGCGCGTACATCGGGGCTCGACAAGTCGAACCTCCGCCGCATGCTGCGCCGGAACGGCATCGAGGCGAGCGACTTTCGCGACGACTCCAACGAGCCACACTGAGGCGGGTCCGCCTCTTCCGACCAGCCTGCGCCGACGCCAGCGAAGCGCAAGTGGGCCGCAGACGGATCGCGGCTACCGGCGGGCGACGATTGCCTGCGCGGTCGCGCGACGCATCCTTGCGAGCGTGACCGCACTCGACGATCGCAGAGCGCAGATGTTTCCCCGTCTCGACGACGGGCAGATCGACCGCATCGCGCGCTGCGGGCGGCGCCGGCGCGTCGATGCCGGCGAGCTGCTCTTCGAGGCCGGCGAGCGCAAAACGCGGCACCGACAGCTCGCCCGCATTATCGACGTCTCGGTAGGATGCCGTCTTGTATTTCTCTGCGCCAGAAGTCCAACTCCCTCGACGGCGTGAAGGTGTTCTCGGCCACGACGCAGCCGGCTCGAGAGCGGCTCGGCGAGAAGGTCACTGCGTGGCTCGCAGCGAACGCGTCCGTCGCCATTGTCGACGCGACCGTGACGCAATCGAGCGATCACGCGTTTCACTGCCTCGCGATTACCCTCTTCTACGTCACGCCTACCCGAGCACCGCGCGCAGCTTTCGCGCCAGCGCGAACGGAGTAAACGGCTTCTGAATGAAATTGACTCCAGGTTCGAGCACGCCTTGCTGCACGATGGCGTGGTCGCTGAATCCCGACATGAACAGCACCTTCAACTCCGGGTTCAGCTGCAGGAGCACGTCGGCCACCTGGCGGCCGTTTGCGAGCGGCAGGATGACGTCGGTGAGCACGAGATCGTACGCGTGCGGTTGATCCTGAAAGCGTTGAATCGCCTGCCGTGGACTGTCCGCGACGTCGACAGCATAGCCGTGCATCTTCAGTATCCGCTCGACAGCCGCGCGCACCATCGCATCGTCTTCGACCAGCAGCACGCGCTCGCCGCGCGAGCGGAGGTTCGCCTCTTCCGGTCGCGCGATCGACGGCACGACTTCCGCGTCGACGCGCGGCAGATACACCCTGAAGCAGGACCCTCGTCCGGTTTCGCTGTAGACGCAAATGTAGCCGCCGCTCTGCTTCACGATCCCGTACACCATCGAGAGGCCGAGCCCGGTGCCGCGGCCGCGCTCCTTGGTCGTGAAGAACGGCTCGAAGCATCGTGACATGACTTGAGTGTCCATGCCGACGCCGTCGTCGCTCACCGACAAGAGCACATAGCGACCGGCCCTCGCTCCGGCGTGGCCGGCGACATACTCCTCGTCGAGCTCGACGTTGTGCGTCTCCAACGTCAAGGTGCCGCCGTTGGGCAGGGCATCGCGCGCGTTCAGAACGAGGTTCATCACGACCTGGCTGACTTGCGTGACGTCGACGAACGCGTTGCCCACCGCGGGATCGAACGCCGTCGAGACCTTGATATCCTCGCCGATGACGCGGCGGATCATCTTCCACACGTCGGCGATCGCCGAGTTCAGATTGACGACCTTCGGCTCCAGCACCTGCTTGCGGCTGAACGCGGTCAGTTGCCGCGTCAAGGTCGCCGCGCGTTCGGCGGCGGCTGCGACCTCCTCCGCGTCGGGACGAACCTTGGAGTCGGGCGCCAGATGGTCGAGGATGAACTGACAGTTGGCCAGGATCACCGCCAGGATGTTGTTGAAGTCGTGCGCAACGCCGCCGGCGAGCTGGCCGACCGCCTCGATCTTCTGCGCCTGCCTCAGACTCTCCTCGAGCTGTTGATGAGCGGTCACGTCATCCAAGATTCCGTCGCTGTGCGCGACGCCGTCCACGTAGTAGCGCGCGCTCGAGCGGCTCTTGATCCAGATCCAGCGGCCGTCTTTCCGCTGGAAGCGGTAGAGGTGCTCGAACGAGCCGGCCTGTCCGGCGAGGAACGCGTCGTTCGCGTTGATGATGCGATCGCGGTCGTCGTCATGGACTCGCGACAGCCACAGGGCGACGCCGGCCGGCGGCCGCAGCTCCTCGACGGTGTACCCGAACATCTGCTCCACGTTCGACGTCATGAAGGTGAGGTCGCCGTTGGCGTTGCGCGTGAAGATCACGTCGGGCAGCCGCTCGACCAGTTTGCGGTAGCGCTCTTCGCTGGCACGCAGCGCCTCGCCGACGCGCGTACTTTCGGTGACATCGCGGCCGATGCTCAGCACCTGCACGGTGCCGTCGACCTCCACGACGCTGCTGGAGAACTCGATCAGCGACACCGTACCGTCGGTGGCCAAGACCGGCACCGCCGCCTGCGCCCGCCCCAATTGGACGTGCTCGTTGTAGAGGGCCACGGTCGCCTGCGCTCGCTCGGGCGGCGCGAACTCCGAGATGTGGCGCCCGATGAGCGCGCCGCGCGCCACTTTCAGCGTCTGCTCCATTCGACGGTTCGCTTTGATGAAGCGGCCTTCACGACTGATCACGCAGACGTTGTCGTTCGCGGCATCCAGCAGCTGCTGATAACGCGTCTCCGAGCTCCGCGCGTGCGTGGCGAGCCTGACCAGCTGCACGTTCAACCGACGCAGATGCTCGGCGTTCACCTCCACGCACTCGGCGCTCGGCGGCGGCGGCGACCCGGTCGCGAGGACGAGCTGCAACGCTTCGATCTCCGCGGTAAATTCCGACGTGCGACGAACCAACCGATTGGCACCTACCTTTTCGGCCAGCGCCTCGTCGGCGACGCCACCGAAGTGCGCGCTCATCAGGATGACTGGAACGCCGCGCAACGACGGCTCTCGTCGCACTTGCTGACAGAAGTCGAAGCCGTCCAGCTCGCCCAACATCACCTCGCTGAGGATCGCCAACGGTGGATCGTGACGCGCGCGCGCGAGCGCGTCGTCCGCCTCCTCGGCGCCCTCGACCTCGTAGCCCGCGGCCGTCAGGCGCGCCCATCCCCGCCTCCGCTGCCGCGGATCGTGGTCGACCAAGAGCACTCGCTTCGTCTTCATGGCTGATACCCCAGCGCACGCCCGAGCGCGTGCAGCGAAAACGGCTTCTCCAGCAATACGGCGTCGGGCGCGAGTCGCCCTCGGTCGACGAGCGCCTGCCGACCGTGGCCGGACATGAAGACCACGCGCAGGTCGGGACAGAGCTGGCCGATGGCGACCGCGGTCGCCGCGCCATCGCCACCGTCGCCGAGGTCGACGTCGATCAACAGGAGGTCGAGGTCACGGCCGTAGGGGCGGCAGACCCCAACTGCCTCGTCGAGGATACTGCAGGGCAGCACGGTGTGCCCGAGCGATCTCTGCCTGCGCACCGTCGCGCGCAGCAGCGGCACATCATCGTCGAGGAAGAGCCCGCGGCGCGAGGCCGACACGCTCGTCGCGCCCCGGCAGCGCACCGGCTCGCCGCCGTTCGAGTCGATGAGATGAACCGCGGACGACGACCTGACCGAATGATTCAAGTCCCCACAGCCCCACCGCGATTGAGAGTCACACTCAGCACACGCTCATGTTGAACCCATGTTGCGGCGCGGTCTGGGACAGGGCTGATTCCGTCTTTTGGAGGGTTCTGCTGCTTGTCTGACGAGGGCCGCGACCGAACGCACCGCGTCCCGCACGCGCCTCGCCGACGATTACCGCGAGCCGGACAGACGCCGTGGCGCGCGCAGGAAGCTGCTCGGAGTGACGCCGAACCGTTTCTTGAACGTGCGTCCGAGGTGCGACTGGTCGGCGAAACCGCAGTCGAATGCGCTCTCCGCAATCGACTTGCCGGCTGCGATCATTTGTCGCGCACGCTGGAGCCGCCGTTCCATCACGAACGCATGCGGAGTCCAGCTCGTGCAGCGTTTGAACTCGCGCGCGAAATGCGCCGGCGAGAGCCCGGCGATGGCCGCGAGGTCGTCGACGCTGATGCAGCTCGCGAGCGTCTCCTCGATTCTTTCGAGCACGGTGTCGAGACGGCCGTCCAGCGCGCCTCGCGTCTTCGCCACTTCGACGCGCTGACCGAATTGTCGCGCGAGCCGCGACGCGACCGCGATGCCCGCCGCGTCGGCAAACAGCGGCCCCGACGAGCCTCCGGCCTTCGCCTCCAGCAACAGTGCGCGCGTTACGCAGGCGAGCGTCTCGTCGGTCGCGCTACAGGCGTACCGGAGCGCGACGTCGGCGCCGACGGCGCGGCGCATCTTCTCGACCGAGACTTCGAGGATGCCGTAGCGCGTCGTGCCCGGATTGCGTCTGGTGAAAGGCCGACCCGCGGGATTGATCCACATACTGCCCGGCGCCATCGTGACCTTGGTGAAGCCGTGCGATTCCTTGCTTTCGATCAGCAACGGCTTCGAGTCGATATTCATGACGATCAGATGGCCGGCGACAGTCAGATCATCCGCCACCCAGTCCACTTCTCGGCCAGTCTCCGCGATGATGCCGTCCCAGCCGAGCGCCCGGCTCGATGCCGTGATGGTCTTCGCATTCAACGCGTCGGGGACGAGCGCGCCCGAATCAGCGCGGACAAAATGGATGCCTGTCGTTAGTCGCTGTTTCGCAGTTTGCAAATCTTCGCTCATAGTCCAGTCGTCAATTTGTGACGCGCGACCGCAGTCGTCAAGTCACTGCGGAGACGTCGATCGTCACGTCGGTGCGAGCTCTATCGCGCGTCGATGATGGCTCCCGTTACTGAACAGGGACAACGAAATCAGGCTGTAGTCGGCTCGCTCGACGGTAGGCTGCGAGCTCCGGGCGCGCCTGCGGCGTGACGCCGCGCGCGTGAGCGAGCTCGGCGAGCACGCGCCCCTTCGAGCTGCGCGGCGACGGGAAGTGCCCGTGGCCGAGGGGCGAGTAGGCGACGACCGCTAGCTGCAATGCCGATCGGATAGCTGCAAGTGATCGTCGCTGCGGGGTTTTTGCATAGCGCTCCGCAGAAAGTAGCGCGCGGCGCTGAGGAGATCAGGATTCAGCGATCATCCCTGGTGCAATCGCATGCTACTCGAAGGCGCCCTACAGTACACGGCAGTCCGAGCGACGCCGGATTCGTTCGAGAATTCACCCGCCACCTCAACCCGGTGCAGCTTGAAGAGGCACTGGCCGCAACCGGCGTCGCAACGCTGCGCAAGCGACGGCTGCCGGCCGTGCAGGTGCTGTGGATTGTCCTGGGCATGGCGCTGTTTCGCAATCGCGCCATCGAACGCGTCGTCGCGAGCCTGGACCTGTGTCTGCCCAGCGCGACGGGAAGGCTGGTGGCTAAAAGCGCGATCGCCGAGGCTCGCCAGCGACTCGGCGAGGAGCCTCTCGCCTATTTGTTCCATTCCACCGCTGCCGAATGGTCGGCGCGCAGCGCCGAGCGCCATCGATGGCGCGAGCTGAGCGTTTACGTATACGACGGCACGACTTTACGTGTGCCTGACTCCGTCGATAACCGCGCAGAATTCGGCGGACAATCCGCGGGTGCTCAACACGGGATGAGCGGTTATCCGATGGTTCGTATCGTCGGGCTGATGGCCGCGCGTTCGCATATCCTCTCGGCCTTTCGTTTCGCGAGCTACGCGACCGGCGAAGTGACGCTCGCCAATGAGCTGTGGCGCGAAGTGCCCGAACATTCGTTGACGCTGGTCGACCGAGGTGCACCGTTGCCGTCGCTGGTTCAACTTCGGGCCAGCGGCAAAGAGAAGCACTTCCTGACGCGCCTCAAGTCGCGGACTCCGGTGAAGATCGTAAAGATGCTCGGCAAAGGCGATCATCTAGTCGAAATCCCACTATCGCGAGAAGCGCGAAAGGAGACGCCCGAGCTGCCCGCGACAGTCAGCCTGCGTGCGGTCCGCTATCAACGCCGCGGCTTCCGTCCATCGACGCTGCTGACGTCGCTGGTAGACGCCGAGCAATATCCAGCGGACGAGGTCATCGAGCTCTACCATGAGCGCTGGGAAATCGAGCTCGCCTACGACGAGGTCAAGACGCACTTGCTGGCGCGAGAAGAGTGCATTCGGAGTCGAACGCCAGCGGGAATCAGACAAGAGCTCTGGGGGATCGCGCTGGCGTACAACCTGATCCGCTTGGAGATCGAGCGCGTGGCCGACGAGGTTGGAGTGGCGCCCACGCGCATCAGCTTCATCAACGCGCTCGATCTCATTCGAGATGAGTGGATCTGGTGCTCGAACTCGCCGCCGGGCGCCATCCCCAAACAGCTCGACGAGTTGGCCCGTCGGCTCAGGCTTTTGGTGCTCCCCGAGCGTCGCACAGGCCGCGTTCTGCCTCGGGAAGTGAAGATCAAGATGTCCAGCTACAACCGCAAGCGCCCCAAACCGGCACCATGACCTCGCCGACGCTCCACCTTATCCGAACGGCATTGCCGCTAGCTGGTCTTCCTCGCGGACGGGCAGCACCAGGCGCTCGATGGAGTGCGTCGCCACCGAGCGCGCCGCGTGTCGGCCGCCACCGCTGTTTTTGAAGCAATCCCTCGCGTGGGCGAGCACGAGGCGTGCATGAGATCAGTCGGGTGAGCATGAAGAAGGGCGGCATCCCCGCGTTGCAGCGCGTCCATGTCCGCGGAGCGCGCGAGCACAACCTCAAGGACGTCGACGTCGAGATCCCCCGCGACGCCCTGGTCGTGTTCACCGGCGTGTCCGGCTCGGGCAAGTCGTCGCTGGCGTTCGGCACGCTCTACGCCGAGGCGCAGCGCCGCTATCTCGAGTCGGTCTCGCCCGTACGCCCGGCGGCTGTTCCACCAGATGGCCGTGCCCGACGTCGACGCGATCGACGGCCTGCCGCCGGCCGTGGCGCTGCAGCAGCAGCGCGGCTCGCCGACGACGCGCTCGTCGGTCGGCAGCGTCACGACGCTGTCGAACCTGCTGCGCATGCTCTACTCGCGCGCCGGCGACCTATCCGCGCCGGCAGGCGCATCCTCTACGCCGAGGCGTTCTCGCCGAACACGCCCGAGGGCGCCTGCCCGCGCTGCCACGGCCTCGGCCGGGTCTACGACGTGACCGAGCGCTCGATGGTGCCGGACGACTCGCTGACCATCCGCGAGCGCGCCATCGCCGCCTGGCCGCCCGCCTGGCACGGCCAGAACCTGCGCGACATCCTCGATCACGCTCGGCTACGACGTCGACACGCCCGTGGCGCGAGCTGCCGAAGAAAGACCGCGACTGGATCCTCTTCACCGACGAGCAGCCGACCGTCCCGGTCTATGCCGGCTACACGCCGCGACGAGGTGCGGCGCGCGCTCAAGCGCAAGGAGGAGCCGAGCTACCAGGGCACGTTCACGAGCGCGCAAGCGCTACGTGCTGCACACGTTCGCCAACACGCAGAGCGCGCTCGATGAAGAAGCGCGTGTCGCAGTACATGATCGCGACGCGACTGCCCGGCTGTGCCACGGCAAGCGGCTGCGCCGCGAGTCGCTGTCGGTCACGTTCGCCGGCCTCGACATCGCCGACATCTCGCGGCTGCCGCTCGAAGCGGCTGGCCGCGCTCCTGCAGCCGTACGCCGACGGGACGCGCGTCGGCTCGGCGAGCTCGCAGCCGATCATCCGGAGAAGGCGATCGTCGTCGCAGCGCATCGCCGAGGACCTGGTGGCGCGCCTCGCGGTGCTGCTCGACCTCGGGCTCGGCTACCTGTCGCTCGATCGCAGCACGCCGACGCTGTCGCCGGGCGAGCTGCAGCGGCTGCGGCTGGCGACGCAGGTCCGCTCCAACCTGTTCGGCGTCGTCTACGTGCTCGACGAGCCGTCGGCCGGGCTGCATCCCGCCGACACCGAGGCGCTGCTCGCGCGCGCTCGACCGCTTGAAGGCGGCGGGCAACTCGCTGTTCGTCGTCGAGCACGAGCTCGACGTCGATCCGCCACGCCGACTGGATCGTCGACGTCGGCCCGGCGCCGGCGAGCACGGCGGGCGCGTGCTCTACAGCGGCCCGCCCGACGGGCTCGCAGCAGGTCGAGGCGTCGCAGACGCGCCGCTATCTGTTCGGCGACGTACGCGCCTGCCGACGCGGGCGCCGCGCACGCCGACGGGCTGGCTGCGCCTGACCGGCGTCACGCGCAACAACCTCGACGAGCTCGACGTCGCCTTTCCGCTCGGGGTGTTCACGACGCGTGACCGGCGTGTCCGGCTCGGGCAAGTCGAGCCTGGTCAGCCAGGCGCTGGTCGAGCTGGTCGCCGACGCAGCTCGGCCACGACGTCGCCGACGAGGAGGACGAGGGCGACGAGCTCGAGCGCAGCCGCCGTGCGCGACGCGCGGCGGCGAGATCGCCGGCGGCATGGAGGGCATCAAGCGGCTGGTGCGCGTCGACCAGAAGCCGATCGGCCGCACGCCGCGCTCGAACCTGGCGACCTACACCGGCCTGTTCGATCACGTGCGCAAGCTGTTCGCCGCGACGAAGGCGGCGCGCGCCCGCCAGCTACGACGCCGGGCGCTTCTCGTTCAACGTCGCCAAGGGCCGCTGCGAGACCTGCGAGGGCGAAGGCTTCGTCATGGTCGAGCTGCTGTTCCTGCCGAGCGTCTACGCGCCCTGCCCCGACCTGCCACGGCGCGCGCTACAACGCCGAAGACGCTCGAGATCAACTATCGCGGCAAGACCATCGCCGACGTGCTCGCGCATGACCGTCGACGCGGCGTGGGAGTTCTTCGCCGACGAGCCGCACGTGCACCGCGCGCTCGACGTGCTGCGCGAGGTCGGCCTCGGCTACCTGCGCCTCGGCCAGCCGGCGACCGAGCTGTCCGGCGGCGAGGCGCAGCGCATCAAGCTGGCGACCGAGCTGCAGCGCGTCCAGCGCGGCGACACGCTCTACGTCCTCGACGAGCCGACCACCGGGCTGCATCCGGCCGACGTCGAGAAGCTGATGGCGCAGCTCGACGGGCTGGTCGATGCGGGCAACACGGTGATCGTCGTCGAGCACGACATGCGCGTCGTCGCCGGCAGCGACTGGGTGATCGACATCGGACCCGGCGCCGGCGACGAGGGCGGGCGGGTCGTCGCCGCCGGCGCCGCCCGAGCAGGTCGCGCGCTCGTCGAAGAGCCGGACGGCGCCGTACCTGGCGCGCTTCCTGGAGGCGTCGGCGGGCGAGAGGTCGCCTGCGCGCGACGACGGACCGCACCCGTAGCCAAACATCACGGTTGTTGGGTCTACGAACGCGACTTTCGTCCACGACTCTGATCGCATACTGCGGCGCAAAATCGGCGGAATCCGCAGGCGTCCGGAGCAGTCTTGACGCGTCCAACCTCGATGATTACCGAAGACACGAACGAGCGAAGTCACCGGTTCGGGTAGACCGGGAGGTCGGTGCTCGAATCGCTCATCGTCGGCTCATGATCCCAGCGTCCGCCGGTGACGCGCTGGGACGCTTGTCTACCTACGGAGGTAAGAGGCCATGGCAAATCTGGTTCGGCGGAATGAGCAGCAGGAGGTTGCAGTCAACGCTTGGGAGCCGCTTCGCCTGATGCGCGAGCTGATGAGCTTGGATCCCTTCGCCGAGATATTGCCGACGGTGAATCGCTTCGAAGGGATGACGTTTGCGCCGCGCTTCGACGTGCGCGAGACCCAAGATGCGTACGTCTTCAAGGCGGATCTCCCCGGTATCGAAGAGAAAGACCTCGACGTCACGCTGACCGGCAATCGGATCACCATCAGCGGCAACCGCGAGGCGGAGCAGCGCCAAGAGAACGAGACCCTCTATGCGTACGAGCGCAGCTACGGCACCTTTTCGCGGACGTTCACGCTGCCCGAAGGCGCCGACTTCGATCGTTGCGAAGCGGAGCTGAGGAACGGCGTGCTCACCTTGTCGGTGCCGAAGCGACCGGAGCACCAGCCGAAGAAGGTGTCGATCAAGTCGATCGGCGAGAAGGTGAAGGCCGTCCTCGGCGGCAAGGATAAGGGCCAGGCATAGCTCGCCTGTAGCCCACGTTGGACACCCAAGGACGCGCGCGCGGAGTCCGAATGTTGAAGGCTCTCGCGCGCGCGACCGTGGAACAGCTCGAAGCGGACGGGCAGCCCGTTCTTTCCGGCGACGTCACCGACCACGCGCTGCGCGGATTTAGTGAGTCGCGGGCGGACTCTGTCGAGCGGGCTGCGTCCGATGCGAGCTGGGAGACTGTGTGCGTGAGCTGCGAGCCGGCCCGCTTACATGACGAGGACGGCAAAGCCGCGTACAGCCAAGGAACAGAGAGAAAGGAGGACGGCCATGCCCCGTGCGTTCTCGCCGTTGACCTTCTCACGGCCTTATCGAGCGGCGGCCACCTTGCGTGCATTTAACCTTGAGTGAGGCAGTCGAGCTCTATCGTCGCGTACAGGAACAGTGGGCCACGACCGATTGGGGAGGTGTCCGACATGCAAACGATGGCGATGAATCTTCGACATCTCGCGCGCGAGGTGTCAACGGCGCTGGAGCTGTCGCTGGTCCGCATGGCGCCCAATCCGCTCATCGAGCAGCTCTCTTCCGCGGCGGGCTTGCTAACCGCGCTCGAGGAGCTGCCGCTCGACACCGAGGCGCTCAGGGTCTGGGCTGATGAGGCGGTGACGCGCGCCGCACGCGGCCTCGACGAATGGAAGTCGTGGCAGGAGAAGCACCGAGTAACAGCCTGAAAAGTAAACGAACGATGCCATTCGTCTCGTTTACCGTCCGCGTCGGCAGCAGGACTGCGAGATCGTCAATCGGCGGACCTTGACAACCAATCGAGCGATGATCAGTTTCCGAAATCGGAAGGGAAATCAGCCAGAAAGGAGAACACTCATGCTCGTTCGTCATACGCCCTGGAACCAAATCGAATCGTGGATCTGGGATCGCAACCGCGAGCTGAACCGACTGGCATCGAACGGTGATTCGCGAGCGCCGCTCTGGCAGCCCGCCGTCGACGTTCACGAGAATGCCGAGCGCATCTTACTGGTCGCCGATCTGCCCGGCCTCGAGCAGGCCGACGTCGATATCACGATCGACAAGAACGTGCTGACCATCCGTGGCCAGCGCAACGCGCGGGCGGCGAGTGACGGCGCGTTCCAGCATCGGGAGCGCCTTCAGGGCGCGTTTGCGCGCGCATTCACACTGCCCGGAACGGTCGACGTCGAATCGGTCAGCGCCGAGATGAAATCTGGCGTGTTGACGATCACGTTGCCGAAGAAGTCGGAAGCGAAGCCGCGTCAGATCAAAGTCGGCAACGCTTCGGCGTAGTCACGCTGCCGCTTCCCGCGGCGCTCGACGGCGGCAGCTCGATGAAGCAGCCGAGTCCAAACGGGCGATAGGCTGCGGCGCGCGGGTTCGATTCTCGAGGTCGGCGATGCATGCAAACGAGCGCATCCTGGTGCTCCACGACGGCGACCGCATCGGCCATGCAGTCGTGCGTCAACTCGAAGCGGCGCAGGTTTCGCTTCGAGAGCTCGCTGAGCAGGTGCCTGCAGACGAGGTCGTGGCAGCGGCGCTCGGTTGTCGGGCCGTAATCGCCATTGGTGATCGCTTCGCCTCGGATGCGGCCGTGCTTGCGGCGGCGAACATGCCCGGCGTTCGATCGCTGGTGCTGGTCGTTCACACGGCAGACGATTTCACGCTTCTGCGAAAGCGCGGTGTCCCCTACACCGTGCTGCGACTCGCGCCGTTGCTCGAAGAGCTCGTCGACAGGCTGGAGCCGGTCGTCGCGTCCGGTCGGCTGATCCTCGACGAGAACGGCGATGCGCCACTGGCGTTCATTGCCGCCGACGACGCCGCCGCTTGCGCGATCGCGGCCGTCGACCAAGACGACTACTGTGGTCGCATCGTCGATGTTGCCGCGGCGGGCGAGTCGACGCTCAGCGCAGCGGCGACGGCAATGGCGAAGGCCCGCGGACAACGCCTCAAAGTGTCCGAATGGCCTCGTTGGGTCATCACAGCCATGCGGGCGCTCGGCCGCGCGCCGTTTCGCGCGCCCGAGGCATTCATCCGTAAGAGGCCGAGCCACGACGCGTCTCTGCTACATCCAAATCCCTGGCACACCGTCGAGGAGATCGCTTCGGCGTCGCCTCGAAACCGAGTGGAAAGGAGAGATGAGCATGCGATGGGAATGCACTGAGTGTGGATGCCGAGTCGAGCGCCCACGTCCTCCTGCAGTGTGCCGCTCCTGTGGAACGGCCGGCGCGCTCTTCGTCGAAGCGGACGGCGGCATCGAGCTGGACATGGAGGCCGACAGCTTATTCGACTCCTGGCTGCATCGAGGAATGGAGCGTGGATTTCGCGACCACACGGCGCGAGGCTGACGCGACGTCCGGGAGTGACCTCAGTGAGCGCGGACCGGGTCGTCCACGAATTCTGCCGGCAATCGTGGCTGCAAAATCGTAGCGCCGACCGTCGCGGTCCAGATGCGGGTCGGAGACACTGACGGACAAGTCCATCCCGCAGACCGGTCGACTACATCTGGACGCCCTGACCGCGCAGGATATCGCCACTGACGCGTCGGAGAACGCGAAAAACACGCGCATCGGTATCGCGGCCATAGACATGGAACAGGCCTGTGCAAGGCCGTGGGTGCTCCGGACAGCGACGGGAGATCGGATATCGATCTTCCGAAAGGATAGACCAGAAACGAAAACACCCAGGTCGGAGGGCGACCTGGGTGCTCATTGGGGTGCTCCGGAGGAGGCTGGAGCAGCTAAGTACTTGTGTGGCGTGCAGGATTCGGACCTGCGACTTCCACCGTGTGAGTTCGCTGAGACCCGTTACGGCGCGTTTCGCGGTGTAGTTCTCGACGACAACATGTGACCGGGCGTTACCTGACCGTCCAGCTCGTTTCGCCCAGGTGGTGGAAAAGTGGTGGGAAGAATCAGCGAGGTCGCGCGGAATATTGCTCCCGTCGGAGCTTCATTCTGAACCGGTGGAAGTCAGCGGGCCGCCGGCGAGCGCGCGGGACGCGGCGACCGATTCCTCGTGCCTGTCGCAGCGATAGTACAGGCGCGCCCAGCCCTTTCGAGTGGCTTTGGCCATCTTGCACGACATCGACGCGCGGCAGGCGCCGCAGTACAAGACTTGCTCGGGGGCTGCACGCGTCGGAATGCGCCTCTGAGCTCGATCCGCTTCCGTAGAACAGAGACGTTATGTGACGTCGACCGACGCAGGATCGCCCCATAGAGGAAAAATCAGAGAGCCAAGGTATTGACTTGATGTGTTTCAAATATGGCGCAATAGGTGCACGAGCACGCGCCGGCCCCAGGAGGGCCTCTCAACATGAAGAACCTCGCGCTCGCGCTTACTGCCTTCGGAATGTTGTCGTCCGGCCTCGCCTTCGCCGACGAGACGTCGCAAAAGACCGAGACTCACGAGACGGACGGCAAGACCACGACCCGGACCAAGAAGGTCAAGCACAAGGACGACGGTAAGGGTAACTCGTCCGTCAAAACCGAGACGACCGAGAAGACCGAAGCCAAATAGCTCTCGCTCGCATTGCGAAATCCCCGTCGGCCTGCGCGACGGGGATTTTTCTTTTTCGGGCGACGACGAGCGCCAAAGGCGACGTATCCGACGATCGTCCCTTGCGCGCCTGCAAAGGATAAGCACGTTGTCTGCACGTCGAGTCCCACGCGACGGCGCCGGAAAAGAGGCAACATGTTACTGGCAATCGCACTAGTCCTGTTCTTGTTGTGGGGCGTCGGCCTCGTCACGTCGTACACGATGGGCGGGCTGGTTCACCTCCTGCTCGCCGTCGCAGTCATCGCCGTCCTGGTGCACGTCATTCGGGGACCGCGAGCGGGCGCGTGACATGACGTGAAAGCCAACAAGCAGTCGGAAGAGATGCTGCTCAAGGCGGGCGCGCTGCAGAAGGCGATCTTCAACAGCGCCAACTTCTCGTGCATCGCCACCGACGCCAAGGGTGTCATTCAAATCTTCAACGTCGGTGCCGAGCGAATGCTGGGCTACGACGCCGACGAGGTCACCAACAAGATCACGCCCGCCGACATCTCCGATCCGCAAGAGGTGATCGCGCGCGCCAAGGCGTTGAGCCTCGAGCTCGGGACGCCGATTACGCCCGGCTTCGCGGCGCTCGTCTTCAAAGCGTCGCGCGGCATCGAAGACATCTACGAGCTGACCTACATTCGCAAGGACGGCAGCCGCTTTCCCGCGCTGGTGTCGGTGACGGCGCTGCGCGATGCCGAGGACGCGATCATCGGCTACTTGCTCATCGGTACCGACAACACCGCGCGCAAGCGAGTCGAAGAGGAGCAAAAGAAGCTCGATCAGCGCCTCCGCGATCAGCAGTTCTATACGCGCTCGCTCATCGAATCGAACATCGACGCGCTCATGACCACCGATCCGGCCGGCATCATCACCGACGTCAACAAGCAGATGGAGGCGCTCACCGGCTGCACGCGCGACGAGCTGATCGGCGCGCCGTTCAAGAACTACTTCACCGATCCCGAGCGCGCCGAAGCGGGGATCAACCGCGTGCTGCGCGAGAAGAAGGTCACGGATTACGAGCTCACCGCCTGCGCCCGCGACGGCAAGCAGACGGTCGTCTCCTACAACGCGACCACGTTCTACGATCGCAATCGCACGCTTCAGGGCGTGTTCGCCGCCGCGCGCGACGTGACCGAGGGAAAGCGCGTCGAGGTCGAGCTACAACAGGCCAAAGCGATGGCCGAGACGGCGAGCCAGACCAAATCGGACTTTCTGGCCAGCATGAGCCACGAGATCAGGACGCCGATGAACGCCATCATCGGCATCGCCGAGCTGTTGGCGAAGACGTCGTTGACGCCCGAGCAGGACAAGTACGTGCAAATCTTCCGGCGCGCCGGCGACAACCTGCTCAACATCATCAACGACATCCTCGATCTCTCCAAGGTCGAGGCGTCGCAGCTCGAGCTCGAGCACACCGAGTTCTCGCTCGACGATCTGCTGCAAAAGGTCACCGAGATGGTGGGCATCCGCGCGCAGGAAAAGGGGCTGACGCTGCGCTGCGAGATCGCGCCCGACGTGTCGACCCATCGCGTGGGCGATCCCAATCGGCTGCGGCAAGTGCTGCTCAACCTCATGGGCAACGCCGTCAAGTTCACCGAAAAGGGCGAGGTCGCGCTGCGCGTGAGCGCCGCGCTGCCGAACGGCCTGCGCTTCACCGTCTCCGACACCGGCATCGGCATTCCCCACGACAAGCTGGGCGCCGTCTTCGAGCGCTTCATGCAGGCCGACTCGTCGACCACGCGCCGCTTCGGCGGCACCGGTTTGGGATTGACGATCTCCAAGCGCCTCGTGGAGCTGATGGGCGGGACCATCGACGTGCGCAGCGAAGTCGGCAAGGGCAGCGTGTTTTCCTTCGCGCTGTCGCTCGAGATCTGCGCGCAGCGGGCGGCGGATGGCGTCGTGTCGCCCGGCGCCGGCGCCGAGCTGCCGCTGGCGCCGTTGCGCATCCTGCTCGTCGAGGACTCGAGCGACAACCGCATCATCGCGATGGCCTATCTGAAAGACACGCCGTACCAGGTCGACGTCGCGGAGAACGGCGCCGTCGCGTGCGAGCGCTTCGAGACGGGACACTATGACCTCGTGCTGATGGATCGCCAGATGCCGGTCATGGACGGCCTCACCGCGACGCGCAACATTCGCCAGTGGGAGCTGTCGCATCGGCTCGCGCCCACGCCGATCGTGGCCTTGACGGCGTCGGCGTTGAAGAACGACCAAGAGCTGTTCGTCGCCGCCGGCTGCACGGCCTATCTGACGAAGCCGATCAAGCAGGCGGCGCTCCTGCAGGCCATCAGGCTGCACACGCAGGCTCCGCCGTCGACGGGGAGCCTCCCCAAAGCGGCGATCGCGCTGCGCATCGCGCCTGGCGTCGCCGATCTGATCCCCGAGTTCTTGCAGCGGCGCCGGCACGATGTGCTTGCGCTGACGCAGGCCATCGATCGGCGCGACTTCCACACCGTCACCAACGTCGGACACGCCATGCGCGGCTCGGGCGGCAGCTACGGCTTCGACGGGGTCACGGACATCGGCGCCGAGCTCGAGCGCGCCGGCGAAGCGGCCGACGTCGACGACGCGCGCAAGTGGGTGGACGAGCTGTCGACCTATCTCGATCGCGTCCACGTCCTGACCGACGAAACGTAGCGACCCTTCCAGAAGGAGACCCATGGCCAACGTCGCCATCATCGATGACGATCTCGATCTACTCACGCTCTTCCGCCGGCTCATCGATCCGTTTCACGAAGTGCGCACCTACGCCGATGCGGCGACGGCTTTGTCGGGCGTCAAGGCGAACCGGCCCGACATCGTGCTGCTCGACATCTCACTCGGCGATGCCGCCGGCGTGGATGGCGTCGACGTGCTGCATCGGCTGCGCGACGAGCCGGGGTGCGAGTCGGTACCGGTCATCGCCGTGACGTCGCACTCCTTGCGTTCGGAGCGCGCGCACTATCTGGCGGAGGGGTTCACCGACTTCATCGCCAAGCCGCTGGCCGATCACGGCGTGGTCATGTCGGTGATCGAGACGGCGCTGCGCGGCGAGAGCCTGCCCGAATCCGACGACGATCTCGACGCGACGGCGGCGCCGATGACGCTGGAAGCGGTGGTGACGACGGTGCTCGAGGCGCTCGAGACCGGCGATGTCGATCGCGCTAAGGCGCTGTTGCGCGGCCTCTTGCCGGCGCCCGCGGGCTAAATGGCCAGGCGCGATTCTGGATCGAGCGCGCAAGGCGCGCGTCGGCCGGGAGTCCGGCCGCGGGGAGGCTCGACGAGCTCAGCTCGTCGAGGGGCGCTTGCGCCCGTCAGATCGAGGCTAAATCAGCGTCGATCCTGCACTGCCAAAGGCAGTGCAGGATCGTGCTCGCTGGTTTAGAGCGGCTCTTCGCGATACTCGCTGAAGTCGCGCGCATAGATCCGGAGCATCGAGAGAAAGAAGGCCACGATCAAAGGACCGATCACCATGCCGATCAAGCCGAACATGGCCAGGCCGCCGAGCAGCGAGAGCAACATGAGGCCCGTCGGGATCTTCACTTGACCGCGCATGATGATCGTCTTACCCACCTGCTCCAAGCCGACGACGAAAACGAGGCACCAGGCGCCCAACGCAGCGGCGGCGAAGTGGTGCCCGCCGAGCCACAGCACGCACACGACCGGAAGCCAGATCAGCACGGTGCCGACGAGCGGCACGAACGACGCGACACCGGTGATGAATCCGAAGAAGATGGCGTTGGGCACTTCGACGAGCGCGTAGCCGATGCCGGCGGCGCTTCCTTGGATGATCGCGGTGGCGGCGATGCTCACCAGCGCCGCCGAGGAGACTTTGCGGATCTCGACCATCAGCTCCTCGGTCTGCTGCGGGCGCAGCGGCGAGACGCGAAGCAGCCACACCGCCAGGCGCGGTCCGTCGAGCAGGAGAAAATAGAAAGCGGCGAGCATCACGCACGTGCCGGCCATGATCTGCGACGAGGCTTCGAGCGCCTGCGTGATGCCCTCTTGGGCGCGGCCGCCGTAGCGCGCCACCAGCTCCGCGAATTGCGCCGGCGACACGTGGAAAGTGTGGAGCAGCCGCAGCACCGCCTGCTGGTCGGAAGACAGCACCAGCGCCGCCGACTTGGGCGCCGCTGCGGCGTCGAGCGTGCCGCGCACCAGCGTGATGCCCCTGACGACGTAGCGCGAGGCGAAGGCGCCCGCGGCGATGATCGGCGTGACGATGGTGGCGGCGCTGCCGAGCGTCAACAAGAGCGCGGCCAGGCCACGCCGGCCGCGCAGCCGCTGCTCGAGACGATAGAGCGCGGGCTGCAGAATGGCCGACATCAAGAGCGCGAGAAACAGCGGCACGCGAAACGGCCACACGACGTAGAGCATGAGCAGGCTCGCCAGCAGCACCAGCGCGCGCGCCGTCATCAGCGCCGAGCGCGATTGCGTGCGATCGTCGGGCTCGCGCAGCTTCATCACGCTCAGGCGCCCCGCTTCGGTCGGCTGTCGGCGAGCGCAGCGCGCAGCGCGGCTTGAGCGAGCGCGATCTCGCCGGCATCGAGCGCGTCGAGCGCGAGGCTGGCCGCGCGTTCGAGCGCCCGGTAGCGCGCCGTCACGTCTTCGGGCGGCGGCGCCTTCGCGTGCAGGCCCTGGCCGGCGTTGATGAGCAGGCTCACCAGCGTCAAGAGCGACGCGACGTCGACGATGGGCTTGCCGACGAGCGACGTGAAACCTTCGCCGGTCAGCTTGGCGCGCTCGCTCGCGTTGACGTGGGTGGTGATGGCGATGATGGGCACGTTCCCGAGCGTCGCGTGCTCGCGAATGGCGCGCGCGACCTCGACGCCGCTCATGTCACCGAGGTTGATGTCGAGGAGCACGAGATCGGGCGGGTCGCCGAGCAGCCCTTCGAGCGCCGCGCGGCCGGTCGCGTACGACGTCACCAGATGATGCGGCGACAGCACCAGGTTGAGAAAGCGCAACACATCGGGATCGTTGTCTATGACGGCGAGCTTTGGCATCGCACCTTTCGACTCCGCTCGTACCGCGGTGCGACTCACGCGATCGGCGCCGGGTGCGATGCAAGCAACCTAACGATGAACGCCGCTGCCACAAGGTCCGGCGGCGGAATAAATCGGCGCTCGGCCGCGCAGCGGCAGGATAAGGCGAATCCCACGGCACAAAACGCCTTTCGCTCGACCGCACGCCCACCAAAGGGCCTTTAGCGCGCGCTCGGCGGCGGCGGCTCTTGCGGATCGGCGCTTCGTAGCTAGGTTGTAGCTCCCGCCTCTCTCTCCGCCCGAGCTTCACTCATCGCGCGACGCGAACGGCTGAACGCCCCCTTTTGACCGACGAGGCCTGCCATGGCGACCACCGGCGACGAAGATCCGCGCGCGATGGGTCGACGCTGACCTTCACGCCGCTCAGCTTTGCGACGCAGCGCCGTCACCGCGGAGGCGTGCTCGCGGTCGTCGCGCTCGGCCTGTTCTCGGGCTGCGCCGGCGACAAAGCCGAAGGCCGTCCCTGGGTGCACAAGCTGACGCTCTCCGGCGTCAAGAGCGTCAGCGCCGCCGATCTGAAGAAGAAGCTGTTGACCAGTGAAGCGCATTGGTACGCTAGGCGCAGCTATCTCGATCCCCTCACCGTCGACACGGATCGTCAGCGCGTCGAGGTCTATTACCAGCAGCACGGCTATTTCGACGCCGCAGTCGTGAGCGCCGCGGTGACGCCTTTTAGCGGCGACGCCGATCAGCCGACCGCCGTCGACGTCGCGCTGGCCGTGGTCGAAGGCGCCGCCGTGCACATCGCGTCCGTCGACGTGCGCGGGCTCGAGGCGTTGGGCAAGGCGGGCGTGGCGGCGGCGCGTGAGCTGCACGCGCACCTCTTGGTCGGGGCCGTCTTCGATTACGATCGCTACACCACGGCGAAGACTGCGCTCGAGACGGCGATCCGGCGGCGCGGCTACGCCTGGGCCAAGGTCGACGGCGTCGCCGACGTCGACCGCGATACGTCGCTGGCGCGCTTCCGGTTCACCGTCACGCCCGGTCCGCGCGCCAGGTACGGTCAGGTGCGCATCGCCGGCACGGTTCGCGTCGACCCGCGGCTGGTCGCCTTGCACACCGGCATCACCAGCGGGGCGCGCTACAACCCCGACGAGCTCGAAGACGCGCGCGGTCAGATCTACGCGCTGGGCGTGTTCTCGTCGGTGCAAGTGGTGATCGCGCCGGCGCCCGGACATCCCGACGTGGCCGACGTGAACGTGACGGTGCAGGAGACGACGTTCAGCGAGCTGCGCGTCGGCGTCGGCTTCGGGCTCGAGTCACAGCGCACCGACGCGCACGCGTCGCTCACCTACACGCGCAATAACTGGCTCGGACATCTACGCAGCCTGCGCCTGCGGCTCGAGCCGGCGTGGGTGGCGCTGCCCGCGTTCTGGAACGTGCAGCGTCAAGGTCCGGCGCTCACCGCCGAGGCGCAGGTCATCCAGCCCGACGTTCCCTGGCCGCTGACCGAGGTCAAGCTGACGCTCGGCTACGACGTGGGCTTCGAGTATCCGTTCCAGTATTACGGCCCGCGCACGCAGCTGGCGTTATCGCGCGGCTTCTGGCGCGGGCGGGTGCGGCTCGGCCTCTCCTACAACTTTCAGCTGCTGCAATTCTTCGACGTCGACCCGGCCCTTCTCGCCGATCGGGCGCAGACCGGTCAGCTGTTCGGCTTCGAGAACCCCTATCGTCTCGGCTGGTGGCAGGAAGACTTCGCGCTCGATCTGCGCGACAAGCCGCTCGACGCGCACAAAGGCGCGTACCTCGGTGTCAGCGTCGAGGAAGGTGGCGTCTACGCCGGCGGCGCGTTCCTCTACGAGAAGGTCGTTCCCGATGCGCGCGGCTATATCCCGCTCGGCAGCCGCGTCACCCTCGCCTTGCGCGTGCAGTTCGGCCAGATTTACACACAGGGCGACCTCGGCAGCCCGGTCACGCGCCGCTTCTACCTCGGCGGTCCCGACTCGCATCGCGGCTTCAATTACGATCGCTTGTCGCGCCAGGTGCCGTCGGGGATCGTCGGCGTCGCGCCCATCCCTATCGGCGGCGACCAGATGTTGCTGGCGCAGTCGGAGGTGCGCGTCGACCTCTTCAACATCGCCGGCAACTGGCTCGCCATCGCCGGCTTCGTCGACGGTGGTGACGTGGGCGCGCCCTCGTGCTCGACGGCGCAGTGCCGCGCGCTCTACCACGACACCAGCGTCGACCTCACCGACTTGCACTGGGCCGCGGGCGGCGGCGTGCGCTTCAAGACGATCATCGGAACCCTCCGCTTCGACGTCGGGGTGCGCCTCAACCGCCTCGCGGCGATGGAGGCCAACGGCACACCCAACCCCGATCCCGGCCAGCGCATGGCCTATCACCTGTCGGTCGGCGAGGCATTTTGAAGCGGCTGACGCGCGTGCTCGGCTGGACGGCGCTGGCGCTGATCGCGACGGCGCTCATCGGCCGTGCTGGCGATCGCGCTGTGGGCGCGCTCACCGTCGGGACGGCGCGCGATCTTGGCGCGCGTCTTGTCGGCGGCGCGCGATCGGCTCGACGGCAACCTGCGCATCGGCGCGCTCGACGGCAACCTCATTCACACGCTGGTGCTGCGCGACGTCGAGCTGCGCGACGCGGAGGGTCAGCCGGCGCTGCGTATCGCGCGGCTGTCGGTGTCGTACGAGCTGAGCGGGCTATTGCGTCACGCGCTCGTCATCGAGGAGCTGAACGTCGACGGCGCGGTCGTGCACGGACGCTCCCTCGGCGACCGGCGCTTCAATCTGGCGGCGCTGATCAAGCCGTCGCCGGCACGACCGTCGCGCGTCGAGACGCCCTACGCGATCGCCATTCGCCGGCTGCGCGCCGACATCGCGCTCGTCTACGATCCGCCGGGCGGCAAGGCGTGGATGCGCACCATCGCCGGGACGGTGCGGCTCGACGCCAGCGCCAGCAGCCGCGGCGATCGGCGCACGCTCGTGGTGACGGCGCTGGCGGTGCGCATGACGCTGCCGGTGATCGTCGCGGCCGACGTCAGCGGCGCGTTCGCCGACGGGCCGGAAGGAGCGACGCTCGGGTCGCTGCATGTAACGGCCGACACCATCGGCGACGAGATGGAGAAGCTGGCGGCGGTGGTAACGGCGCGCGGCGCCTGGCATGCCGACGTGCGCGCAAAGGGTGCGTTGGGCGCGATGGCGGTCGACGTCGCGGTCACGCCACCGACGGGATCGATCGCGGCGCACGGCACCGTCGGCGTCACCGGGCGCGGGGCGACGTGGCGCGGCGCAGCGACGGTGCGCGGCCTCGATCCGGCGACGCTCTGGCGCGGCTTGCCGCACGGGCTCATCGCGTTCGACGGCGACGGCGACGGCGAGAACGCGCGCGTGCGCACGACGCTGACGCACTTTCACGCCGACCTCGCCGGTGCGCAGGTGACTGCGACGGGTCAGCTCACGTATCAGCATGGGCTGGCGCTGACCATCGCCGCCGACGCGCGCACGCGCGATCTCTCGCGTCTGCGTGCGCTCGGCGTGGCGGGCTTGACGGGCGTGGCGCAGGTGCACGGCACGGTCGCGCGCGCCGCCGGCCGCTGGCAGCTCGACGCCGACGTCGACGCGCGTCGCCTCGCCGCCGCGACGACACGGCTGGCCCGGCTCGCGGTGGCGCTCCATGCCACCCTAGCGCAAGGCGATCTGCAAGGCTCGGCGCGGGCGCAGGCGAGCGCCCTCGACGTCGGCCCGCGGCTGCGCTTCGACGGCGCGACGGCAGCGCTCGAGTGGGCGCCACGCGCGGTGACGCTGTCGGTCGCGGCCCGCGGTCCGCGCGGCGCCGACGTGGAGATCGCGGCGCACGGCAGGCGACTGCGCGACGAAGGCGCGTTCGCCGTCGACCTCGCGCTCGATCGGGTGCGCATCGCCGTCGCCGGCGCCGCGTGGGAGACGCGCCGCGCCGGCCACGTTCGCTACGGCGGGCGCGCTCTCGCGGCGCGCCTGCAGCTCGGCGACGGCGAGCAGCGGCTCGAGCTCGACGGCGCCTACGCGATGAACGGCGAAACGCGCGTGCGGCTCGGCGGCCACAACCTCGACGTGCCGGCGCTGGCGCGGCTGGCGCAGCTCGATCGCGCGCTGCCGCCGGGCAGGCTCGATCTCGACGCGACGATGCGCGGCACGACGGCTGAGCCCATCTTCGATGTCGCGCTGACGGGATCGATCGCAGCCGATCGTGCGCTCGCCGTCGGGCGCGCGACCTACGACGTCAAAGGCCACTACGCGAACGACAACGTGGCCGGCGCGCTCAGCGTCTCAGCGTTGCCGATGGCGCGGCTGGCGCCGTTCTTGCCGCCGTCGCTGCGCACGCTGAGCGGCAGCCTCGACGGCAAGGTGACGATCGCCGGCACGCGCCGGGCCCCCGACGTGACGGTCGCCGTCACATCGACGCATTGGCAATGGAACACGCTGAACGCGAACGGGACGCGGCTCGACGCGCGCTACGCCGGTCATCGCCTGGAGGCCAAGTTGTCGAGCGCGTTCGCCGACGCGACGGGCCCGGCCGGCGCCGTCGAGGTCGAGCTGCTCGCGCCCATCGATCTCACGCTCACGCGCGACGTCGGCCGGCTGGTCGAGCGGCTGGTGCACACCACGCCCATCACCGTCGCCGTTCACCTGCACGCGCTCGACCTGCAGCGGCTGCCGCTCGACGAGCTCGGCCTGCGGCGGCTGGTCACGACCGGGATCGTCGACGGCGAGTTGACGCTCGCGGGCACGCTGCACGAGCCGACGCTGACGGCGACCGTGCAGGCGCGCCGGCTCACCGTCGACGGCATCGCGGCCATCGATCTGACGCTGCACACCGACTATCGGCGCGCGCACCTCGGCCTCGGGCTGACCGTCGACCTGCAAGGCGCGCGACTCGTGACCGCCGACGCCGAGACGCCGCTCGATTTCCACCAGCTCATCGACGGTGGCCGCTGGCAGGATGCGGCGCTGCGTGCCGATGCGACCATCGCGCGCTTCGATCTCTCGCGTTGGCAGCCGTTGCACGGCGCGCTCACGTTGCACGCGCATGTCGGCGGCACGCTGGCCAAGCCCGCAGGCGACCTCGACTTCGACGTCGCCGAGCTCGGCATCAGCGAGCTGCGCTTCGTTCGCTTCGCCGGCGTGGGCCATCACGACGCGCAACAGACGCGCATCAGCCTCGACGCCGTGCAGAAGGACGGCGGCACGCTGCACGCGAGCGGCGCGCTCGACGCGGGCTCGCGCGTCGCGGCGCGGCTGCAGGTAGCGCGGCTGTCGCTGTCGCTGGGCAAGGATGGGCTCGGTCCCTTGCGCGAGCTGCGCGGCGTGGTCGCGGCCGATGTGACGGTGAGCGGCACCTTGGCGCAGCCGCGCGCGTCGGGCTCGCTCACCATCGACGGCGGCGCGTTGGCGTTGCGCGCGCAGCCGCTCGTCTATCGCGATCTGACGCTGGCGCTGACGGCGACCGGCGATCGGCTCGAGCTGCGCCGGCTCGCCGTCAAAGTGGGCAACGGCAGCCTCGACGCCAGAGGCGGCGCGCGGCTCGACGGCTTGACCGCGCCGCTCGGCGTCGACGTGACCGCGACGGCGGCGCGCCTTCCCGTGCGGCTCGGCAGCATCGCGGCCTTCGTCGACGGGCGAGTGACGCTGCACGGCCGGCGCGATCACGGCGTCTTGGCGCTGACGGCGACGGTGAACGACGGCCTGGCGCAGCTGCCCCGCATCGTCGACGGCAAGCGCACGCAGTCGCTGGCGCCGATGCCCGACGTCGTCTTCAGCGATCGCGCCGAGCGGCGCCGTGTCGAAGCGGCGCGCCGACCGCGCACCGGCCCGCCCCTGCGCGCGTCGCTCGCGGCGCACATACCGGGCCCCTTTCGCCTGCGCTCGAGCGAGCTCGGCACCGATCTCGAGGGCGATCTCGACGTGGCGGTCGTGGGCCAGGACGTGCGCGTCAGCGGCGCCATCGCCTCGAGCTGGGGACGCATCGATCTGCTCGGCCGACGCTACGAGATCGAGCGCGTGCGCCTGCGCTTCGACGGCGCGCCCAAGACCGATCCCGCGCTCGACATCGTCATCAAGCGCGCCGTCGGCGACGCCATGGTGATCATCCGCCTGCGCGGCACGCTCGACCACCCCGAGCTCGAGCTCTCGTCCGAGCCGCCCGTCTACAACCGGTCGCAGATCATCGGCATCATCGTCTCGGGCGATCCCGGCTCGACGCGCATCTCTTCCGCCAGCGATCAGACCATCGTCGGCGCCATCTCCGGCGTGCTCGTCAACCAGCTCCGCAGTCAGATCGCGCCCGGCCTGCCCATCGACGTCATCCGCATCGACAGCGACAGCGCGCTCGCCGGCACGTCGCGGCTCGAGGTCGGCAAGTACCTCACGCAGAGCATCTACCTCAGCTACCTGCACCAGTTCGGCACGCCGAGCGGGCTCCATCCCGTCAACGCCAACGAAGCGCAGCTGCAGTATCGCTTCCTGCGCCATTACCAGGTCGAGACCAAGTTCGGCGACGCGGGCGTCGGTGCGGTCAACTTCTACTGGTCGCGGCGCTACTGAGGCGTACCGTGTTTGCGCCGCGGCGCGCGCGACTGCCGCGCTTCTGGCTCCTGGCCGCGTGTGTCTTCGCGTTGCTCTTGTCGGCCCGAGCCCGCCGCGGCTCGCACATTGCGTCGGCCGCTCGCTTCGCGGACCAGCACACGGGCGAGCCGACGCTGGTGCGCGAGCTGTGGAACGAAGTCCCTGAGAAGTCGCTGCTCATTTTCGAGCGGAATTTCCGGATGAAACGAGTGCTCCTCTTGCGGATTCGGCAGCCGGACCTACAACATATTCTCCCCGGAAGTGCCTCGACCTGCGTCACCGTCGGTGACGTAGCTACTTCGTCCGCAGCTTTCCCAAGAAGCGACAGTCAACGGAAAGCGTGCTGCGATGGCGTATCGTATCCTTTTAACGGTGTTCGTTTTGGTGTGCGCGACGAGTCATGCATCGGCGCACAGGCATCATCGCGCCGTTGCCGCGATCCAGCTCCGGGATCGCACCACGCCGTCGAGCAACGATGGCGCGAAGATCGATGCGGCCACCGGCACCGCGTTCGCGGTCGCGCCGCCTTCGAAGGTTGCGCCGACGTTTGTGGAGGCCCATTCGGCCCGCGTCGAAAACGACCTCATGTTGTTCAAGCCGACGCTCGTCGGCATCGCGCCGCTCGGACGCTCGCGCAACGCAGAGCTCGTGACCCAGGCGCCGAAGAGGGAGTCATTCCGATTCGTAGCTCCGGCCGAGGCTGCCGACGCGCTCGAAGTGCGGCGCGATCGCGATCGGTTGCTCTTGTTTCGTGGACCGCAGGCTCAAGGCGGGTCAGTCGCAGTCGGACTCGCGATGTTCATCGCGACGACGATTTCGTCCGCGCATGCGCCGCGGCCGTTGCGCGTCGTCTTCGATGGGCCCGTTCATCTCGGTCCCGCCATCTTCGACGGCGGCGGGATGGGAGCCGGCATCGCTGGACGCTTGTAATTTTTCGATCCACCGGTTCGGCACGACGCCGAACACGGCGCACTCTGCAGCCACGCTTCGGCACCGCCCTTGTGTTTGCCGACTACAAGGAATTCAAAGGAACCGTCTTCTTCGGCACCTATCTCGAGTCGACGCGCATCGCGCGCGTGCCGACCTCAGCGCTGCCGATCGGGCGGCCTGAGACTTGCTTCGGGATGGGCGGCTACGTTCTCGAACTCAAACTGGAGGATCTCTCGATGCGTCTTTGGTCTATCGCTCTTTTATGTACTCTCGCGGCCTGTGCCACCGGGCCGAATCCGAAGATGGTCGCCGTCGAGTCGACGACGACCGGACATTGCGCGGCCGACGCTGACTGCGGCCAATCGCAGCTCTGCGTCGACAGCAGCTGCCACGACGTTTTGCCGGTGAGCGCCTGCGCGGAGATGCCGGTGCACTTTACGACAAACTCCTCGGCCATCGACTCGCAAAATCGCGGCGAGCTGAACAGCCTCGCCGTCTGCTTGCGCGCCAACCGCGACGTCCGCGTCACCGTCGCGGGAAATGCCGACGAGCGCGGAGCTCCGGCGCACAACGAGGTGCTTGCGAACGAGCGAGCCAAGGTGGTAAGCGACTATCTGCAGGCGGCGGGCGTGCCGTCGAAGCAGGTCGCGACCGTCGCGTTCGGCACGAGAGACCCGAAGTGCGAGGCGCACGACGCCAGTTGCTGGAAGCAGAATCGGCGCTCCGACATCACCGCCTCCGACACTGCATCGACCACGCTCGACGATTCGGCGCGCAGCAAGACGACGACCGGCGACATCGCCAAGGGGAATCGGCGCGTCGACGGAACGGGCAACGGATCGGACAACGGCACGTCGGTAGGCAAGTAGACCGGCGCCTTCAGAAACGGCCACACGCCGGCGATTCTCGTCGGTTGTGCTGGCCTCGCTGCTCTCTTCGTGGGCGCCCGACGGTCACGGGCATTTCGCCACAGCGGCCCGTTATGCCCCACTTTCAGCCGCTAACAGCTCCACGGGATCTCGCGCTGGGCGTTCGAGGTCAGGTGGCCCACGCCCTCCGCCATGTGTCCGCGGACTTCGCGATTCGAGAAGTACGATCCGACTGCAACGCCCTGTGCACGCCCGCTCCCGCCGGCGTGCCGAGGCCAGTCGGCTGGTCTTCCCGACGCAAAGTCACGGCATGGAAGATCGCCGATGGCGCGGCCGGCGTCACCGTCGGAAGCTACACGCGCTACGTCGCAGGTTTCGTGGATTCGACCATACCCGTGGCGACCGCATCCATGAGCGCCTCGAAGCTCGCATCATTGAACCGCGAGCTGCTGGTGAGCCAATCGTGGTGACGTAGCTCGAGACGCGCCTCGGGCGTCTCGTCGTGATAGTGACCGAGCACGTCGAGGTGATCGCCGAGCCCGGCCCAGACGACAGTGCCCCAAAGCTGTGAGCGGATGGGGACACAGCCGTCGTTGGCATGGAGGTCGGGTGATTCTCCGAGCGCCTGGCTCAGCATCACCTCGGTTGGCGAGATGTCGGCGGTAGCCGAGTCCGCCGGTCCAAGCGTCGCCAAAGCGCAGGGGTAGCGCGTATCGAGACGTGAGGTGATCCCGTGCAAAGTGGTAAACAGCGCCAGCGAGAGCGCGTGCCAGGGATGTCCGAGCGTTCGCATCCAGTTACGGCCAGTCGGCGTTGGCGCCATCGATACGGTCGACTGATACCGGACGTCGGCTCGGTCTTCGAATCCTGCGACCATCAGATCCATCGCCTCCGGGCTGAGCTGCAGCATCGCGCCCTGATCCTCCTTGATGGCCTTCAGATAGGCGCGCAGATCGGGACCGCGCGCATCGTCGACCAGCCCCACCAGCGATTCGACCGAGCGATCGAGAACCGACAGCTTGAGCCCCAGCGCGCGATCGCCGCGACCGATGATGCCCGCCAGAACGCTCGCGACGGCCAGCGGACGCGCCCCGAGCGAGAGTCCGATGACCGTGAACGCGGACAATGCGTAGAGCACCTGCTGCCCTTTTGCTGTGGCGAAGAAGCTTGCCAGCGGTGTTCCGTAGTGAGGCGTGTTCATGGTCGTGACGCTGCGCAGTCGCGGGAGCCAGCCATTGGCGGTGGCCAGGTGCGCCGCAGGCGACGCCACCAGGCGCGCGTCGAGGCCGCCCGTGGAGTGTCCCAATAGATGAATCGGCCCATCTCCCGTCGAGGTGCGCTCGATCAACTGGGCCAGTTTCGCCGCTCGTCGTCGCACCGAAGCCGTGGGTAGCACCTCGGAGACGTGGGTTTCCAGCACCAGGCCGCGCTTGTGGAACCGAGCCTGCAGCGCACGTTCGACGTGCGCAAAATAGTCGTAGGATGCCAGGCGCGTGAACCCGAACATTCCCGGCGATAAATAGATGTGATGTACCATTTGATAATGTCTCGCTATCGGTGAAGACGACCTTCGGGGTCACGCTCGCTGCGAACACCTTCTTCGTGATGTCTTGCATAGTGCCAGCCGTTGCAGTCGCCGTGGTAATGACGGAAGTGAGTGCGAGCTCTTGTCATTTGGGATTCCCTTTCGTGATCCTGGAACCGCCGCGTCGATGCATCAGTTGGCCGGCGACGCACAATCTGTGCCGGCCACTGCGGTGCCCTGCCCAAGCGTGATCGGCGCGGGGGCGGTCGATGCTTCGCGTGCCGAGGTCGAGCTCCGCGCAAGTCTTCGACAACCGGGCTCCGGCGCGCTGGGCTTGGTCGACCAAACCGCGAACATCTCGTTCCCTCGTCTATGCCGTCGTCCTCGTGCTCCCCAGAGAGCCTGCGCTTTCTTTCGCAGCACCAAGAGCGCTGCAGCCTCCGCACGGTTCATAGTTTACGGGCGCGTCGCGAGCCCAAACGGCGCCATCGCTAAAGCGGCCCCCGGCGCCGACCACTCTTCGGCGTCCCGATGGTGCCTCACGGCGTCTGCTCGGAGATGGTCAACGTGTATCGGACCCGGCTCTTTGGACACAAGGTTGAGCTACACGGCGGCGCGGACCTCGAAGGTCGAGCCCGGCGTCTACTTGACGTACAGCTTTCACATTCGCCCGTGGAACGAAGGGCTCGATGGCTGCGACGAGCTCTTGCGACGCGGCTTCGAGAACGCCGAACGCATCGGCGACCTGACCTTCGCGGTCTATATTTTGAACGGCGTCGACAGCTTGACGCTGTTCAGAGGCGCGCCGCTCGATGAGACGAAGCGTGCGTGCGAGCGCGCGCTCGATTACGGGCGCAAAGTCCCTTACGACTTCGTCGGCGCGCTCGTGCAGGCCAAGCTGCAGCTGGTCCGCATGCTGCACGGCGATTTGCCGGGGCTCGGTTCACTAACGGGCAACGACTTCGACGAAGCGCAGTTTGCGCGCGATCACGGCTCGGTTCCCGTGATGACGTTGCCGATGTCCTGGTATGCGAAACAGCCTCGCCAAGGTGATCGACCTCGCCGGCATCCGCGCGGCGCTGGCCGCAGCATGAGGTGGTGGGGAAAGTGGTGGGATAGGCCGGAAATGAAAAAGGCCGGTCAGAGGAGGCTCCTCTAATCCGGCCTGGTTTCAGCTACTTACTCTGTGGGGCGTGCAGGATTCGGACCTGCGACTTCCACCGTGTGAGGCGCTTTAGGCGAACGGCAGATCAAGCACTAACAACCTGCTCACCGACGAGAAACGTCAGGTGAGCCGTTGCGGAGCGTTTCCAGCCAGTCCAGCTCGTTTCGCTCCAAGTGGGTCGAAAAGTGGGTCGGCTCCGACCCACCTCCGACCCACCCAGTGGCAGTCAAAGTTCCCGCCCAGAAAGTCGAAAGTGGGTCGAGATTTTCGCTCGGCGACCCACTCAGGTGGCACTCATCGAAACGCAGTCATCGGTCCTTCTTGATGCCCGCCTTCTCCAGCAGCTCGGCGACGATGCTGCTCATCTCGCGGTCGTTCTGCGCCGCGTACACCTTCAACGCACGCCACTGCGACGTGTGCAGGTGCAGCGTGACCTTCTTCATCGGGTCGGTCTTGTCTTTCGGAGTCCTGCCGGTTCGAGGCACATAGAGAAGGTACGCCGCCGGACCGCGGCACGTCAAAAACGCTGCCTGTTTCGACATAACGACGTATTGACTTATAGGCTTCCGTAAGTCAGAAATTGATCTAGATTTCAGAGGATGAAAAGCGGCCCGCCGGCGTGCGGCAAACACGACGACGGGCCTAACCCCCACGATGGAGTGAGCACCATGGGAGCTGCCCGAAAGGTACACGAATCATCTGCCCGGTTCACGTCGCTGCACGTATGCCGAGGATCCCGATGACGCGCCCGTCTGCCGAGACGCTCCGACGCGTCGATGCGCTGGTCGCGGCGCTTGACCGTGACACGAGCGGCGCCTCATTCGGGCCGCCCGCCACGTCGAGTTACGCGGTCATCGTCGTCGCGTGGCTCGCGTTCAAGAAGCTCGTCGACGGCATTGACGTAGCGATCGGTCGCCCGTTTGATGAGGGAGCAGCAGACATCTTCCTCGCTGCCGATGCGCTGGTGGCCAACGAGGCCCATAGACTTGCGTTCTGGCTGCAGCACGTCGGCGAAGCCCTCAACCGCGCGTAGTCGCCTCCACAGCTCGTGCCGCATCACGAGAGCCGCCGATGCCGTTGCCATCCCCTTGACAGGATATCCTTTTAAACGTATATTGTAGAGCCTGAACATGGTCGACGTAGTCACCACCGACGAATTCGCAAGTTGGTTCGGTGCGCTCGATGAGGTGCACGTGAATCCGGTCATCGTCGCGGTGTCGAAGTTAGAGCAAGCAGGTGTCGCGCTCGGTCATCCGGCGTCGAGCGCCATCAATGGTGCCTCGTTCGCGCTGCGTGAGTTGCGGATCAAGTCGAGCGGCCACGCGCTTCGCGTTTTCTATGCGTTCGATCCGAAGCGGGATGCGGTGCTCATACTCGGTGGCGATAAGACGGGCAAGAACAGCGATGACTTCTACACGGCGATGATCAATCAGTCGGAACGGCTCTGGAAGCAGTACCTCGCCGAGCAGAAGCGCGGCGAACACGACGAGGAGTAGAACCATGAAGCTGCACAAATGGGACGATGTTGCGCGCTCGCGTGTCGGAGCCGAGAAGCTGAGCGAGCTCAAGGCGCAAGCTCGCGCCGAGGTCGCGCTGGAAATGAATCTCCCCGAATTGCGCAAGGCTCTTGGGAAGACTCAGCTCGAAGTCGCCGACGCTGCCGAGATGGTGCAGGCGAAAGTGAGTGAGTTCGAGCGCCGCGACGATCACGTGCTGAGCGTCCTCCGTCGGTACGTCGAAGCACTCGGCGGTGAGCTAGAGGTCAATGCAGTTTTCGATAACAAGCGTATCCGACTAAAGGGCGTCTGATCCAGAACTCGTGACGCGCAGGGCCGCGGCAGATTCGAGCCAAAGTCATCAAGCTCGGCTTCGCAACCAGCGTTGCTTATTTCGCTAATTTGCTCGCCAGCAGCAAGGCGTCGCGCGACCATCAAGTAGATGGCGACGCCGGCGAGTAGACCACGGACTGTTCGAATGCACTTCGCGCGCAGGAATGCTCGGACCTCGTCGATACCGCGGCGGACGGTGTGGTCGGCTACCAGTGCTGTCCACGATGGCGACGGCGCTGTTGGCTGATCTCGTCGACTGCGATCAGAAGGGCATTCTCTCGGGGCGGATGTTCTTCTACTGCAAGCCCAAGCTACTTATCATCGACGAGCCGCTTGAGCGCCAAGCGGCGCACTTATTCTTTCAGCTCATCAGCCGTCGCTACGAGAAGGGCTCGATGCTGATCACGACAAACCAGAGCGTAACGCAGTGGGGCACCGTCTTCGGCGACGACGTCATCGCCGCCGCGATCCTCGACCGCCTGCTCGACCACAGCCACACTTTCATGGTTCAAGGAGAGAGCTACAGACCTTCGGCAAAAGCGCAAGGCTGGGTTACGCCTCCATGCAACGCCGCAAGTGGAAACGTAGCCATGCCCAGCAGCATGTCGCAGCTACAGCATCTGGCCGACGTAGATGTCATTCCCGTCTGGATCGCGCACGGTCGCTCCCCACATGTTGCCGTCGTTATTGAGCGAAGCGGCGAGCGACTGCCCTGTCGCAACGATCGCCGCGACGAACTCGTCGATGCGACCTCGGTACCGGTTTGGTGCTGGCTTGTGCCGTCACGCCCGCCAATCGGCCCGAGGACGAGGTTGGCGCCGCGCTCGCGGCCGACCTCTCACGACTCGACCATTCGCCCGATGAGCTGCAGATCGATCGCGCCTATATCCACAGCGAGCTAACGATGAATGTCCTGGCGCGTGACGGCGCCGTCATTTGCAAGCCATGGAGCGGCAACAATGGCAGGACGGGCTTGTTCGGCAAGCGCGACTTCCAGATCGACGTCCGCGCCAACACCATCACTTGTCCCGCTGGCCAGACCGAAACCTTCGTGCCGGGCGAGACTGTGCAGTTTGATCCCGAGGTCTGCGGCGCCTGCCATGTACGCGCACAATGCACTCGCGCCGCCGCCGGGACAGGCCGGTCGGTGCAAATGAACGCCGACGAGGCCCTGCAGAAACGATTGCGTCGCTTCCAGAGCACCCGTTCAGGCCGCGAGCGTCTTCGCCAGCGCGTTGGCGTCGAGCATTCCCTGGCCCACATCAGCAACCGGCAAGGCCCGCGCGCTCGCTATCGGGGCCTGCGCAAGAACGCTTTCGACCTACGCCGCCTCGCCGCCATCCAGAACCTCGAAACCGTCGCTCGTACCGCCGCGTGAGCGTGCGCTAACATGTTCGGCGCTCTAGCGGCTGCTCAAAGCTTCGCAGCGGATGGCATTCACAAAGGTTGGGCAGGCGGACCATGAAGGTGCGGCGGCTTCCGCTTCCGCTTTCGCTTTCGTCTTCGCCGGCGTCTTCGCTTTCGCCTTCGCCTTTGTGCGCGGTTTTGCCGCGGGCTTCTTCTTGCCCTTGCCCGACGTGACCTCGAGTGCCGCGAGCGTGTAGAGGTAGCCGAAGGTGGCCTCGTTGCCGAAGTAGCCGGTATCCGAGAGCATCCCCTCGTACACGATGGTCGCAGCGGCGCGTTTGCGGATCACCCAGTGCTCCCGGCGCACTCCATCGAGCACGTACTCGCCGAGCGTGCTCACCTCGCTGAGCTCTTCAATCCATTCACCCTCGACCTCCTGAGTGAAGCTGACCGCCTGCCGTAGGCCCGCGATGACGTCGGCGGGGATCGCGCGGGAAAGGCGTGTGAGATCCCATTTGATGTCGGGAAAGCGCGCGCTGCGATCTTCGTCCACGACCATGCAGGCGCGCACCGCGACCGCCAATCCGGCCTCGCGCAGCGTCTCGGCGATCTCTCGGTCGGCGCCGCGCAAGGTCTCGATCGGCTGTGGTTGGGCCCCGTCGGTGATCACCTGGCGCGTGCACGCAATGAGAAGCGGTTCGCCCTTGGCCAGCACGAGCTTGCTCGTCGCCGCGCGAAGCTTGGCCAGCCGCTTGTCGCGCGTGGCGTCGACGCGTGGGCGGTCGGAGCACGCGAGCGAGTAGACGAGCGTGACTCGCGCGCCCCCGCTGACCGGCTTGACGGCGTGGTCGACATCGCTGAACAGGGCCACCCACGGCACCTCGTGAGGATCGGGCGTGCCGCTCCAGTCGATCACCTTGGTGCGTCCGGCATCGGCAATCTCGAACTGCCCCCCTTGGTGAGCGATTGGCAGTCCTACCACCAGAGTCCCGACGAGGTTCGCGGTCCGCGGCGTGTCCTTGTGGCGCGCGAACAGTCCGCCTTCTGGATAAAGGATCACGTCCTCGAGCGTGGCGTCGAGATGCATGCGCGGCGACAGCGCCGCCTCGATGGCACCGAGCACCCGCGCCGGGTCGAAGCCTGTAACCTCTGCCCGGCCACGGGCCGCCAGGCGCTTGGCGTGGCGCACGTTCTTGTCGAGCTTGGTTTTGCCGCCCTCGCCGAACGGCGCCTCCTCTGCGTGCGCCACCAGCCAGTCGACGAAGCCGCGCTCGGAGACAACGCCGACGTCTCCGTCCGGTAGCCGGATCGCGAGGGCGCTATTTAGGCGACAGGCGCCCTTGCAAAAGATCGGGTCGGCCAGCTCCTCCAGTGCGGACAATAGCGCGTCGGTGGTCATTGCCGCCAAGTGTGTACCGAGCGCAGTGATCCTGTCGACAGCGTCGGTGACGCGGATTCAAGAGCAGCCTGAGGGAGGCAACCGCCGCCCCACCGGCGGATCGGTTCGATAGAGCGGGATCCTGCCGCCGACAAAGGAAGGGGTTCGGACCGAAAATGTGACTAAACCCCAAAGGTCTTTTGCCGCCCGGCCTTGCGCGTCGTTTGGCCAAAATGCACGCCTTCGTGGTCACTGGGCCGATCAGCCGTTTCCCGTTCGACAAGCCGCGTCTCGTCGGACGGAGACTTTCATCCTTCAATGTTGCCTGCTCGCCCGTACAGTGATCAACTAGGATTCAAAAGCTTGGCGGTCGTTGCAGGCGCTCTGGCACACGACTCCTGGTGCTCTGGGCTCTGGAACCGGATTTAGTGTCGTGCTCGTGCACAAATATCAAATTTTATTTAAGTATTGTGCAGTATCTGTTGCACGAAACTAAAATCTGGTTTACCTTTTGTGCATGGATTCGGGTCGAACCGCCCGTCCGGACTGGAACCGCCTGTTCGAGACCGCGGCAGGCCAGGAGGGGCTGTTCACGACACAACAAGCGGCAGAGGCTGGCTACTCGCCGCAGCTACTCACCCACTACGTTCACGCTCGGAAGGCCATCCGGATTTGGCGGAGCATCTACCGGCTTGTGCACTTCCCGCCAGGGGAACACGAGGAGCTCGTTGCCGCCTGGCTCTGGTCCGAGTCGGCAGGCGTTGTCTCGCATCAGAGTGCCCTCTCGCTCCACAGACTGTCTGATGCGCTTCCCGCGCACATCCATATCACGCTGCCGGCCGCATGGCGGCGGCGCCGCTTTCGCGTTCCGCCCGACATCGTTCTTCACCACGCTGACGTGCCACCGGAAGATCGTTCCTGGTTCGGTGCCGTGCCGACGACCAACCCGCGGCGCACGCTGAACGACTGCGCAAAGGACGGGTTCTCCCCCGAACTTCTTCGGCAAGCCGTCCAGCAGGCGCTCCGTCGCGGGCTAGTTACAAAGACCGAGCTCGCAGACGTCTACGCCGCGCTCGCACCTTTCGGAGGGCTCGCTGCATGATGCCCCGCACGTACCCCTCTCCTCAGGCATTCAAGCAGGCGCTCGAACAACGCCTCCGCGACGCCTCCCAAAGCGGTGCCGAGTTTGTTCGTAAGCGGCAGCTCCTCGTGTTCGATCGCTTTCTCGCGCGCATCGTCGCGGTGCTTGGAGATACGGCGACATTGAAGGGGGGGCTCGTCCTCGAGCTGCGCCTCGAACGGGCGCGCACCACCAAAGACGTGGATCTACGCATCGTCGGCTCGCCAGACGACTTACTCTCGAAGCTTCAAGAAGCGGGACGGCTCGACCTCCGCGACTTCATAATCTTCGAGGTCGTGCCTGACGACGATCACCCCGAGATCCAGAACGACGGGATGCAGTACGAGGGGCTCCGCTTCCGCGCCGAGTGCAGGCTCGCAGGCAAGCTTTACGGGCAGTCTTTCGGCGTGGACGTGGCCTTCGGTGATCCAATCCTTGGCGAGCCCGACGTCATGGTTGCAGAGGACGTTCTTGCCTTCGCCGGCATCCAACCACCGACGCTACGGCTCTACCCTATCGAAACCCACGTTGCGGAGAAGTTCCACGCGTACACAATGCCTCGATCGCGGCCGAATTCGCGCGTGAAGGATCTGCCGGACCTGGCACTGCTCGCGACCGCGCGGTCTTTCGACGCCACACGCCTGCGGGCCGCACTCGAACAAACCTTCACGTTTCGCAGGACGCATGCGCTACCCGCAGCCGTGCCCACGCCGCTCGAAGCATGGACAACGCCCTACGCAGCGATGGCCCGCCAGGACCAACTTCACTGGCCGACCCTCGACGCCGTCACGACGGCGACGCGGGCGTTCCTTGACCCCGTGCTGGTCGGCGATCTCGACGTCACATGGGATCCATCAACATGGAAGTGGAGCACGAGATGAGCACGCTCGTCTGGAGCGGACCTTTCCGCGTCCGTGATCTACTCGACGCCTGTCTCGATGACGACCAGCCGTAGCCCCCGGCCTCTCAGGGGGTCTACCTCGTTTCGCGCGATCAATAGCGAGACGTTCCGACCGCTGCGTGCCGCCCCTCTACTTTGGCGGGAACACGGGTAGCTCCCAACGCTTCTGCACGCGCGTTGCGCTCCGGCCGCAGCGGCGGGCGAGGACGTCTTTTCGGCCGGTTGGTCGGCGTCTACGCCGGCAGAGCAAGCAGGCGCTCAGTGGGACAGACAGCCAGGGTTCATTCGGTCCTCCTGTCAATCAAGGTAACTCCCCGAAACAGGATCGCTGTCTACCCGTGATTCACGCGATTCGAGCTCGCTGTTCGCAGCGGCATTGCAAGCGCGCAGAACAAAGTGGCTGTGAGAAAGACGAGTGCTCAATGTCGCCTAAGCGGAGGATCTACCGCCAGGCCCGGGCGACGATTTGCCGGGCGTCGCGTGTGATGACGTCGCCGTGCGAGAGGATCGCACGCTCGAAGTCCCATGCGAGGATGCGCTCCATGCCCCCGCGTACTCGCGTCTTTTCGCCCCAGACGAACCGGTACTCGGGTGCCGGGCTGGGCCGGTTTCACATGCCGAGCGCGCGAAAAAAGATCCGGAGGAACAAGTCAGTGCCGGGCGTGGCCGACGTGAAGTTCTCGACGAGGTCGACGAGGATGAGGGTGCGGGTCGTGCGGTGAAGAAGGCGACCTCGCGCATGTCAGGCGATCCTTAAACTGACCCCCAAACGATCCTAAAACTGACCCCTCCCCCGCGCCGGCCGGGAGCCGGCAGGAGGAGCGGATGGGAACAGCAAGGCTGCAGGACGTCGTCACGACGGGCACTCCGGTGGTGATGGTCGAGCCAGAGATTGTGCGGCAGATCCACGCGCTGACAGCGCTACGCTGGGGCGCCAAGCGCATCGCGCAGGCGCTCGGAATCGCCAAGGGCACCGTGAAGCGATATCGAGTGGGTGGCGCCGACGCCGAGGTGCAGCGGCGGCCCACACGTCGTGGCCTCGACGAGGCGCAGCGAGCGAAAGCACGGGAGTTGTTCGACACGACGGCCGAGGGTAATGCCGTGGTCGTGACGCAGCTTCTCGCCGAGACGGGCATCGACTTGGATATCCGTGTCGTGCAGCGCGTCCTGCAGCGCATCGGCTGACGAAGCGTGCGGCCGAATCAGCGACGGTACGCTTCGAGACGGAGCCGGGACACCAGCTCCAGATCGACTTCGGCGAGAAGCACGTCGTCGTACGCGCCTGGCGCTCGCGCTCGAGCACGTAGGCATCGACCGCGCGAGCGCCCGTCGGCGTCCGACGTTTAAGTGCTTCTTGTGGGGCCTGAGCTCGTCGGGAATTCGGCGCTTGCCGAGACGACCGTGGACGCCGTCGCGAAAGCCGAACGAATACTTTGGATCAAGCGGGTCGAGCGCTTCTTCGCTCACATCAGAAGCGGCCGGCTCGGGGCCCTCGTTGGGCGTGTGAATTGCAGGAAGCATTGATCATGAGAATGAACCTGGAAGTTCTGGTGATACCTGTCTCTGACGTCGATCGAGCCAAGCGCTTCTATGAGAAACTGGGATTCCGTTTGGATATCGACAGCGACGACGGCAGCAAGAGCTACCGACTGATCGAATACACTCCTCCCGGCTCGGGAGCGTCGATCATCTTCGGCAAAGGGGTCACATCGGCCCGTCCGGGTTCGATCGACCGCCTGGTTCTGACGGTATCCGACCTCGACGCGGTCCGCGCCAAGCTCCTCTCGCAAGGGATCACAGTCAGTGAGGTGTTCCACGACATCGGCGGCGGCCTCGGCGGCGGTTTTCACGCAGACACCGAAGCGCGCGCGCCGGGTCCAGATCCCCAAGGTCGTTCCTACGGCTCGTATGCCTCGTTCAGCGATCCCGACGGCAATGTTTGGCTGCTGCAGCAGATTACCAAGCGGCTTCCGGGACGCGTGGAGGCTCCGGCGTTCGCCTCTGCGGGCGAGTTGGCGAGTGCGCTCCGACGTGCAGAGGCGGCGCACGGCAAACATGAAGCCCAACTCGGTAGACGAGACGAGAACTGGCCGGACTGGTATGCGGAGTACATGCTTCGGGAGCAGTCAGGCGAAGAGTCGGCGGCATGACAAACAGATTTGAAAACAACTGGACCCCGTTCGACGAGACGCGTCTTGTCGAACGGGTACGGCGGAATCAGTAGGAGAGCAGCATGGGCCGCTTCTTGCGGACGGCCAGCCGCGCCAGCTGCAGATATCCGGCAAACGCGTACCGCATGGTGGCTTCGAGCGGATCGCGCGCTGCCAACTCGTCGTCGGGCTCGGTGAGCCACTGTTGCAGCTGCGCCTTGGTCGCGTGGAAGCGCTCGGCGTCGAGCAGCTCGAGCTGGCGAACCAACGCCACCGCCGACGCGAAGGTGCGCGCCTCACCCGTCGGAATCTTTGAGCCGCACCCGCACCTCGAAGTCGCACGGCAGCCAGACACTGGGACCGATGATGGCCGGGAACCGCGACCGGAAGCCTTTCCGCGTCGAGGCGATCCAGGCCTTGTCCTTGGTCAGCTGCTTGGGCGGCTGGGTTGGCCGCTTCAGGTGCGGTTGCATGTGATACGCGGCCGCCAGGTGCAACGCGTCCAGGCCGGCGAAGCTGCCCAGCTGCTCGACGGCGATGGGCTCCGCGTCGCGCTCACTCCACGTGCACGGGATCTTCAGCCGGGCTTGCAGCTTCTCGAGCCACGCGCCGGCTTCGGAGCCGTAGTAGCTCTTCAGTGTTCCGACATGAACGTCGAGCGACATGCGCCAGCCTACCGCATTGACGTCGCCGCCGTCGACGTTGCCGACGAGCAATCAATTCTTCCGGCCCACCGCTTCCCGGCGCGATGCCTTCTGTAGAACCAATTGCAGATAACGACGCACTTGCGGCAACGTCGACTTCACTTGGCGCCGGGGGAAAAGCGCCCGGCGAAGGGCGAAGAATCCGTGTGCGACCGCACGTCCATCGATCTGCTGAGGGGCGAGCGCGATCTACGGACGCGCCCGGCACGGCGATCGAGAGTCGCGCCAAGCCGCTGACCGCGGCGCTGGCGTTCGTGGGCGCGATTCCCTGACGTGATTTAGCGCTGCGAAACCAGCCCGGGGACGACAAGTCGCGCGACTCAATGCGGTCGATCACACGCGCGGCGCCGAGGAAGGTGATTCCCGTGTGTTAGAATCGTGTCTTACTTTGGGGGATAGCTTGCGCAACTCGATGTGGATCTTGCTCGCGCTGGTGCTGCTTTTGCCGCGCGTGGCCGCTGCCGACGACACGGCGTCCGTCAAGCGGCTCTTCGTCTCCGGCAGTAAGCACTTCGATCTCGGCGAATATCGTGACGCGCTGAGCGACTTCAAAGAAGGGTTTCGCCTCAATGACGATCCCGTCTTTCTCTACAACATCGCGCAGTGCCATCGGCTGTTGAACGAGAACGCGGAGGCCATTCGCAGCTATCGCGTCTACCTGCGCCGTCGGCCGAACGCGCCCAATCGCGCCGAGGTCGAGCAGAAGATCGCGTCGCTGGAATCAGTGATGGCCGAGCAGCAAAAGGCGATGAACGCGCCGCCCAATCACGTGTTGCCGCCCGATCATGCGGCCAACGCGCCGACGCCGGTCGAGCCTGCGACCACGACGCCGCCGGCCACGGTGACGCCGGTTGTCGCGGTCACGGCCGCGCCGGCGCCGAACGATCGAACGCCCGTGTACAAAAAGTGGTGGTTGTGGACGATCGTCGGTGGCGTGGTCGTCGTCGGAGTCGGCGTCGGGCTCGGCATCGGCTTGTCGCACGGCGGCAGCTCGTCGGGCAGCTTTCCTGCGGTGCAGTTCTGATGCGCGGCGGTTGCATGATCCTGCTCGCCGTCAGCGCGTTCGCCGGCGGTTGCGGCGGCAACGACGATGTCTGCGCGGGCGTGAGCGGCACCTGCGTCGCGCTGACCGTCGAGTCGACGACGGTGCTCGCGGTCGACAGCTTGCACATCGTCGCCACGGGCGCCGTCGCCGGCGCCGAGACCACGAGCGGTGCGCGGAAGAGCTTGCCCCTCCACGTCGCGCTCAAGCTGCCGGCGAGCGCGAGCGGCCGATGGAATCTGTCGATCGAAGGATTGTTGGGCGGCGTTGTCGTCGGCAGCGGACCGGCCAGCGCCGACGTCGTCCCCGGTAAGCATACGACCGCCAACTGCACGTTGACCGCCATCGGCGGCGGCGACGGAGGCAGCGACGGCGGCCTCGATCTCGCCGGCAGCGACGGCGGCGGCGACATGTCACCCGTCGTCTGCGATCCGAGCGGCGCAAAAGGCCCGGCTTGCGTGTGGCGTTGGCAGGCGCCGCTGCCCGTCGGTGAAGAGATCGTCAGCGTGCACGCGTTCGCCGACGACGACACGTTCGCGCTCACGCAATCGGGCACGATCCTGCATCGCGACGGCAACGGCTGGAGCATCTTGCCCGCGCGTCCGACGCCGGCCACCGGCACCTTCA
Organism: uncultured delta proteobacterium; assembly: GCA_963785725.1. Lineage (GTDB taxonomy): Bacteria > Myxococcota_A > Polyangia > Palsa-1104 > Palsa-1104 > JAQBQH01. The sequence goes on from CAWAWS010000022.1 coordinate 243,785, forward strand.
CCGCGCGCCGCATGGCAGGCGCCACCGGCCAGCTCAGCGATCTCTACATCGTCGGGTTCAACTCGGGCACGAGCGCCACGGTCTACGAAGTCTTCCACTCGGCCGACAAAGGCGTGAGCTGGAAGGAAGAGCCGCTGCCCGCCACCGCCACCGTCGGCAACGACTCGTTCCCTGGCATCACCGTGACACCCGGCGGCGACGTCATCCTCGCCGGCGACTTCTCGCACATCGTCACGCGCAGCCAATCGAGCGGCACCTGGACCGACTATCAGACCGACACGACCTGCGCGCCACCGTCGACCGGCTGCTCGACCAACTACGGCGCCGTGACGTCGACCGTCGTCGCTAACGTCGCCACTTACGGCGTCAACGAGATCTCGCGCGCCAACGCCGGCACCAACAGCTGGACGCTCAAGATCGCCGGCTCCAACGGGACCAACCCGATCCTCGCGCTCTGCGCCAACTGGGACGGCTCGTCGAACTATCGCTATTGGGGCGTCGGCTACTCGGGCGTCATCACGACGTCGGTCGACAGCACGACCTGGAGCAGCGAGGCCAGCAACACCGCAGCGTTGCTCTATGGGTGCACCGCCATCAACAACAACAACGTCTGGGCGTTCGGCTCCAGCGGCACCATCATCGCCAGCAGCAACGGCGGCATCGCCGGCACCGGCACGTGGACCGGGCAGACGAGCGGCACGTCCAGCTTGCTGCTAAGCGGCTCGCATAGCCCGGGCACGGCGCTGACGATTGTCGGAGATTCGGGCACGATCTTGCGCTCGATGAACGGCGGCACGACGTACATCAACGAGCAGACCGGCCCGTCGGGCACTTGGTCCGCGATCTTCGGCGTCACTCCCACCAACGTCTACGCCGCCGGCTCCAACGGCTCGATCGTGCACTCCAGCGACGGTCTCACCTGGCAGGCCATCACCAGTGGCGTCACCGCCAACTTGTATGCGCTGTGGGCCTCGTCGGCGACCGACGTCTACGCCGTCGGCACCGGCGGCACGCTCCTGCACTCGACGAATGGCAGCTCGTTCGTCAAATACGGTAACCCGACGAGCGGCGGCATTCCGGCGACGGCGACGCTCTTCGACGTCGCTGGGCTGAGCGCGAACAACGTCTTCGTGGCCGCCGACAGCGGGATCTATCGCTCGACCGACGGCGGTACGACCTTCGCGCCGGTCACGATCACCGGCTTCACCGGGACTGCAGCCACCGCGCTCTTCGCCATGAACGGCGGCTTATGGGTGGGCGGCGGCAGCGGCCAGCTCTATCACACTACCGACGGCGTCAACTTCTCGTCGCAGACGCTCACCGGTGCCGGCGCTGGCGTCGCCGTCACGCGCATTCGCGGCCGCTTACCCAACGAGCTGTACGCGACGAGCAACCAGTCCGGCTGGCTCGCTCATACGACCAACGGCGGCACGAGCTGGACCAACGCCAACGTCCTCGCGCTCGGCGACGGCGCGCAGGATCTGGCGGTGGCGCCAACGTCGGGAGCGCTTTACGCGACGATCGGCCAGCTCGTCGTTTCCACCGACGGCGGCATGACCTTCACTTCCGTCAACAGCGCGCCGGTTCCAAACGCACAGCTAGCGCTGTACGCAGCCAGCGACTCATCCATCTTCGCGACCGACTCCGGCGGCATCGTTCACTTCGGCAACTAAACCTAATCGCTGGACAGACCGGCTTTAGCGACCAGAACGTCTGCCAGACAGGAATTAAGTCGCGTCCGGGCCGGTTGTAAAAGCTCGCCATCTCGTGAGCTTCGATCCACTGAATCGAGCGCGGTGATGCGCCGCTTCTTTCCTGGGACACGACTCTCGGTGGGTCGCCGACAGGACGCGGGAACTCATCGGCGGCCGACTACTGCCGTTCGATAGTCGCCTGGTCCTGTCGCCAGAAGGAGAGCAAGGTGTGTCTGCCGGCCTCGCGGCACGGCCCGCACTCGATACGAGGCTCCTCTGCGGCGTCAGGAAGACATCCGACGAAAATGTGCGATGCGCCTTTGCCGTGAACAATGCAGCCGCCACGGTCCTGCACCCACTGTGACCATTGGGCTTGTTGGAGCTGGTTCGGCTTGGGACTCATTCTGTCCGGTCACTATCTCGGAGCCGCCTCACCGAGCACCGCGACGCGAACAGTCACGCGGCGCTTCATGGCCTGATCGAGACGCCATCGACTCGCCACGTTCGTCACCCTTGGCGATTGGCGAATCTCGCGCGTGCTCTTTGATTTCTTCTGGCTGCGACGCTTGCTATCTTGTCTCGCGCCCGACGACACGACGACTGACGCGGCGCCGTGCTCACGCGTCGGGCGTGAGGCCCATGAAGTACGCCCTCTGCGCAGGGTAGTACGCGTCGAACTCCGGGCGAGCTGCGCCACCGCGCGAGGCGACGAGCGCGTCGAGGTAATACTCCCAGCCCGGGCCGACTTCGCCGACGCGCGCGCTATCGATGTTGTGATGGATGAACTCGAGCTCGCAGCCGTCCGCGGTCGGCTTCAGGCCGAGCTCGAGCCGCGACGTGAACGCGCTGCCGACGGAGTCGAGCACCAAGCGGCGGGGGGCTTCGCACGCCTCGATCTTCTTGGTGAGCCACGGCTGGCCGTCCTCGAAGCCCATCTGGACGCGGATCTCGTTGCCGACACCGGGCGTGCCTTCCCAGCGGCCGAACCAGCGCGCGGTGCTCGACGGATCGGTGATGCTCGTCCAGACGTCCTCGATCGAGGCGTGAAACCGGCGGCTGAGGACGAGATCTTTGCCGTGGATGCGGCCGGTGGGCTGCGGCTGATTGGTCATTGGGATCCCTTTTTGGTCTTGGCGGTGGTGGTGTGAACAGTCGCCGCGGGGCGGGCTGCGCCGCGGCGTTGGTTGCGGACGCGATGTACTTCGGTTTCGAGCGCGGCGAACCGGCGCTCCCAGTCGATCGCCGGCGTGGGCGCGCGCAGCTCCTGGAGGTAGGCCTCGAGCTCGTCGAGCGCGCCGACGACCAGCTCGTACTCGCGGTGGCGGCCGCGGACGGTGTCGCGCACGAGCCCAGCCTCGCGCAGCACGCGCAGGTGGCGGCTCACGGCGGGCCGGCTCACCGTGAACGCGCCGTCGAGCTCTCCCGCCCTGTGGATGCGGCGGGACAGCATGCGCAAGATGTCCCGCCGGATCGGGTCGGCGAGGGCTTGGGCGACCGCGTCCACGACACGATGCGTAACAGACGTGTTACGCATCGTCAATCGGGAAAACCTCCAGCAGCTGCCATTAGCGAGTGACGACCGGCTGCGAATGGGCCAGGGGTGAAGGGGGCGGGCCCCCTTTCGACAGCGGTCTGGCGGGGTCCGGGGCGGCACGCTCCCGGCACGAACCGCCTGTTCGTCTTGATATTCGTTCGACGTCGCGCACTCGGTCCTGTGCTGCACCCTCTCGTCGAGGCCCGTCGAGGCCTCTGGCCCTGCGGAAGTGTCACCGCGAAGGAACGTAGCTCCAGCCCGGCCGGTCCAGGCTGAAGGCCCAGCCGCGACCTGCATCAGCGCCCGAGAGATCGCCGGCTAGGAACCGGGCTCTGCAGCGCTGGAGTTGGCGTAGCGCTGGCGACGGCACCTGATCCCTGCAGCTCGGCGCAGAGCTGTACGAGATCGTCCTCGGCATGTGGCACCCAATCAGTCGGCCACCGCTTCGTGGCTTTGTTTCGCGCCCTGGCGCCTGGCGGTCACTAGCCTCGCCGCTCGCCGACGCGTGTCGGCGGCGTCGGCCTCCGGGTTTTGGGTCCCCGCCCAAAAACGCATTCCCTGGGCCGGGGAGCTCGGCCCCTCGCCCCTCGTCGGGAAGGTGTCCCGACTGACCGGGACCACAGACGAGGAGACACACCATGTACAGCATCAATCGCATCGAGCTGCCTCGCTCCTCCTGCTGTCGCAGTTGGCGTGACGCCATGACCGGATGACGCGACCCCTTCGCTCCGCCACCATTACAGTGACCTCATCGCTACTACGAGTCGCTCCGCCCCTTGACTGCGCATCGATATTGTCGGCCTCGCATTCCTGCTTGTGCCTTTCTCTTTGCATCGCAGTCGAAGGTTCCCGCAGTTCAACGTAGGAGCCCGAACCAAGCTGGCGCTGCCTCTATGCCGGACGCCACGTGGCCCGTAGGCAGGTATCGTCCACGCTGATCCCGGGTCAACATCACACTCCCGGTTTTGACGTCGTCTGAGCACTTTCGGCACTTGGGCGGCAGTTCACGGATGTTCGCCTTCATTGGTTCTCACCTGACGCCTCAAGGGCGCCTTTTCCGCAACGCTCACGACCAGGGCTTTTGACCGAGGCCGCTTGCGGTGGTTTGCGCCCTGCTCCTGCAAGCCGGGCGCGAGAGGCCATTCGTTCTATTTCATCTCTCATCTCCTACGCCGCTTTCTGCGGCACACTGATGTCCGTCGCCCACACCTGATTTGCCCGCGTCACCTCGACGCCGCGCAGCAGATAGGGATAGACCTTGTGCTCCGGCTGCGGCCGGCTCGTCGACGGCCCGGGCACCAGGCCCTGCAGGCCTCGACTTGACCATGCCCAGTATCGACGGCGTGTCGCTTCTGCGCTAGATGCGGCGGCGTCGATTACGTCAGCCCAGCCTGGTGCTGACCATGCACGCCGACGCCGATATCGCCGCCGAAGCGCTCGAATGCGGCGCGTCCGGATTCGCGGAGGGGCAATTCCCCGTCAGACAACTCGGTGGTCTTTGGACGATCCTACTGAGAGGAGGAGGCGGGACCGAAAAACGACTACGTTTGGGGAAGGTCGCCGACTTCGTAGAGGGCGTCGGCGCCGGCGCCGGTCTCAATCGCGACTTCGGCGCGGCCCATTGGCGCATCATCGCGGGCGTCGAGCTATTCAACCATCGCCGGCGAACCGCTCGCTGAATAGCAGCGGGGACGTACGTAACCGAGAGCGTGACATCAAGCGCGTTGCCTCCAGCGCGGCCCGCGACGTCAACAGAGCGCTACCGCCTGCTCCAATAGAATCCACCGCCGCCGAACGCGAAGATCGCCAGCAGAACCAGTATCACTATCATCGTGGTGCTCATGATGTATTGCTCCTTTGACTAGCGCTTATTACTTCACGATTCTTTGAACGCGCGATTAGCCTTCTTCACGCCGGCGAGCATGCCTTCGACTCCGTCGCGTTCCGCCTTGTCGTCGCTCGAGCTCGCTCGTCGTGGTTTCCCTCGAACGTGCGACCCACCATGGAAGTCGAGCAAGGAGTGTGCCGTGGCCGTGACGAGCTTCGCCGTCTCAAATCGGAGCGTGCAATATTCTGAACAAGGTCGATTCTGGCCGGCATCGGTGTTCTTGGTGACCGACCTTTGACGCGACCGGGCAGCAATGTTCGATAGCGTTCGCCGCGACGAGGATGAATGAGCGTCGTCGCATCTTCGTAGACGCGCGGGGTCGTCCACAGCAACCGCAACGCGCCTTCGAGCGGCATCGACTGATAGCGCTCGGGCCATCGCTCGCGCACGAGCCGGCGCACGACGGGTGCGTACCGCGGGCTCATCGCCGGAAACAGGTGGTGCTCGACATGAAATCCAAAGTTGAGGTGAAGTGTCTCGAGGACCTGAGGCGTCGTCACGCTCAGTGAGTTCAGCAGCGGATCGTTCAGTTGCGTGAGCGGGCTCAGACTGTGGTTGGTCAGGATATAGGCCATCACGATCGCATTGCCGGTCATGAGTGGCACGACGAATGCGAAGACGAATCCTAGCGGGCCGACGACGAATCCAATTCCCATCCATACCGCGATCGCGGCGATCGTATGAACGATTGCCGCGCGGTGTTGCCGCGAGGTCAGACCGAACGAATCACCACCCTGTACAAGGACGATGAGACTCTGCACCGTGAAGCCGAGCAGCAAGGTGGCCGCGCCTGCCCACCGGCGACCGCCAACTGAAAAATGATCGGCGATGCGCACGGCCCGACTCTGGCGGTACTGCGCCAATGTCGCATACGTGTCGGGATCGACGCCGCTCTGCCCAGTATGACCGTGATGAACTCTGTTGTGCCACGCAACCCAGAGAGTCGGCGAGATGGCAAAAGGGAGGAATCCGAGCCAGCCGATCGCCAGCCGTGCCCGCCTTCCGCGGACGATGGACCCGTGCAGGGTCTCGTGCGCGACGAAGGCTGCGCCAGCGAAGCTGTGGCCGATCAGGAGTGAGAACCCAATCCGCGCCGGCCAGCCTCCCCAATGGCAACCAATGGCAACGACGCCTCCCGCGATGATTGCCAGATGAAGGAGTAGCCAGAGGACGCGGCTCGGCGCCGGGGAGAAGACCCGCGGCGGTAGGCTGTCGCGCAGCACGCGTGCGTATTCGTTGACTGGATGCTCGCGCATGATCCACCACGGGATTAAAGATGGGTCTTGGAATGCCCGGAATGTCACAGTGAAGTCACGAGAGCGTCATCACTTGCGTAGCGAGCGCTCATGGCTGGTGCGTACGAGCGACCGGTATTCTCGATTTGCAAAAGGTTGCACGCTGCCTTGGAATCGCGGGCCGTCGTCGGCGCTGGACGCGTTCATGCGCTCGAGTGCCTGACTGCTCTGAATTCCGACGTGCGATCAGTGACGCTTACCGACCTCTATCCAGCAGCCGACTGCGACAATTGGTCGGGAAAGCTGAGCCGCCACAAGCGGCGCAACACTCCGCCGAGCGTACGCGGCCAACTATCGCTGCGATAGTTGACCCCATATTGCTCGCAGACGCGATGTACCTCGGGGCTGATCTCACGCAGCCGGTTGGTGGGAAGTCTTGGGAACAGGTGGTGCTCGATCTGCCGGTCGAGCGCCCCGCACAGCAGCGACAGCGCCAGCGGTACGTCGAAGTTCTGGCTAGCCTCGACCTGCATGGAGTACCACTCGCCGCGGCTGTGAGCGCGCGCGCCGTCTGGATATTGCCTAACCTCATCGCCAACGTGACCGCAGTAGATGGTTGCCGCGCTGTACAAGTTGCACATTGTGGCCGACAGCCAATTGCCCAACAGCACCTTGCCGAAGAACGGCCCTGCCAGCGCAGGCAAAAGTATGTACTCGCGCGCCAGGTGCGGGATGAGCTTGCGCAGCATTCTTCTGAACGCCCGTCGCACACTCGCGCGCGAACGGTCGGCGAGGAAGTCGAGCTTCTCCGGGCGGCCGTTGCCGAGCACCGCATCGATGACGCCGGTGACGTGGACGTTAATTCCAAACAGAAAGACTGAGGCTTCCCACAGTAACCACGGGACCTGCACGTAGTGGAACCGAGTGTGCGGAGTCAGCGTGGTCAGGCGTACCGGACCGAAGTGGATATCAGGGTCGCGGCCGCCGACGTTGGTGTATTGGTGATGTCGCACGTTGTGGCCCACTCGCCAAGACTCCTCGTCGATGGCGGTACGCCAACGAAACGTCGAGGACGTGAAGGCCTCGGCACCGGGCAGCCCGTCGTAGGCGCCGTGCAGAACCGTGTGGCCGATCTCGGTGGTCTCGAGCTGCTTGTGCAGGAATAGGGCGACCACCCCGGCGAAGAAGCTGAATGGCTCTGGGCTGACGTGGATGAGCGCGCGGCCGATCACTTCCAGCGTCGTCGAGGCGCGGCGTACGCGACGGATGTGGGCGACGTCCTTTGCCCCGAGCTCGGCCTGCGCGCGACGGTGAATGTCGTCGAGGGCCTTGGCAAACTGCTTCAATCGCTCTTGCTGATCACGCCGCATCGTCGCCACTGGCTCGCATCTCATCGTCGCTCTCTCCCCCGTCCAACTGGGATCTCACGTGGAACGTAGAGAGAAGTAGCGCTGCTTCCAGTTGCGATCAGCCTCTCGAGGCCACCTTTTACGCATTCGCAACGTCGACGACTCATTTCAATCGGCCAGTTGCGACGTCTCGAGCGCAACTGCGTTTGCGACGGTCATGCCGGGAACCGCCTCCTCAAGGTTCCCTTGGCAAGCTTCCTCGCGTCGCTGGCGCGCGATACCAGCTTGCCTCGATCGTCACCTGCACATTGAATCGGCGCCGTAACGCCCTACTGTACAAGATGCCAGGCATAGGCGTGGCGCTCCGGACGGAGACCGGCTCATGTTGCTGCGCGAGTTTATTACCACCAACAACGACGAATTGATCGCGCGTTGCCAGTCGAAGGTTGCCAAGCAGCCGGCGCCGCATCCGAACCCTGGGGACCTGAAGCACGGGATTCCGCAGTTCTTGAAGCAGCTCGGTGACCGCTTGGCAGAGGGTCGCCATAATCGTGAACCACCTGGTCGACTGTGAAGCCCATCTCCAACAACTCGTCGCCATGTTTGGCAGCCGTTTTAGCAATCTCGGAGCGAACACCAGTATTGCCATTCGCCGATGGATCGGAAATCTTACGAACCTCCGCGGAGCCGGAGGTCTTCTCCTCGTGAAGCGAATTGCAAAGCTGTCGCAGGGGATGATTCCGCGCCTTGCGTACGGCGGGAGTCACGGATGACGAAGGTGAGCCCGAGCCAACCGTCGGAAGACGACGTCCCGTCGCACGTCGTCGGTATCGGCGCCTCAGCCGGTGGGATCGAAGCGCTGCAGTTGCTGCTCAGCCGGTTTACAGCGGACACGACGGCCTTCGTCGTGGTGATGCACTTGTTGCCGACGCACGAGAGTCATCTCCGGGCCATCCTATCGCGAGTCACGACGATGAAGGTGGCGACAGTGGCAGACGGACAGACGCTGCGGAAAGACTGCATCTACGTGATCCCGTCTGGATTCATGATCACCATGACGGATGACGACCGCCTACGCCTGAGTACGCTCCCATCAACATCGCCGCGCTGGACGATCGACCGCTTCTTCGAATCGTTGAGCGCGCTCGGTCGCGCCGCAGTCGGTGTCATTTTGTCCGGCAACGGCTCTGACGGCTCGCTCGGACTCGCATGGATCAAGAGCCAAGGTGGCGCGACTTTCGTGCAGGATCCCGCGACGGCGCGCAACCCCGACATGCCGGCCAATGCACGCGCGTTTTCCGACTACTGCCTTGCACCAGACGCACTCGGTGACACGCTCATGGCCTTCATCGAGTCGCAAGTGAGCCCGCTTGAGTCCACGTCTGAGTCGTCATCGAACTGACTCGCGCAGAGCTCTAGATCGTCTTCGTCCGCGGCGTTCATCGGGCACGCGGAGGCGGCGCCTCGACGAGCATGGCTAACCGCTGCTGCTTGCCAATGTCTCGCCTCGGCACGTCCCGAGATGCGCGGGGACGACGTTCGGTAACATGAAGGAAAACGTGCTGCCACGTCCGAGCGTGCTCTCGACCCAAATCCTCCCGCCGTGTGCCTCGACAAGGCGCCTCGCGATATAGAGGCCAAGTCCAAGTCCCCGGCAATCGCGGCAGCGCAGTTGCGAGAATCGCTCGAAGATCGCCTGGAGCTTATCGGCTGGAATGCCCTCGCCTGTGTCCGCGACGGAGAATCGCACGTCGCAGCCTTGGGACGCGACCCGCACTGTGATTCGCCCGCCTTCTGGCGTGAACTTGAGCGCATTGCATACGAGGTTCGTCAGCACTTGAAGGATCCTCACCTGATCGAAGATCGCCGGCAGCGAGTCCTTCGGAAGGTCCTTCGTCAAGGTGATCCCCTTGGCCGAAGCCACCGGCTCGAAGGCGTCCGCCGCCTCTCGCACCAAACGGCGGGCGTCGCACCGGTCCGACGCGAGGATCAGCTTGCCGGCATCGAAACTCGCTAGGTCGAGCAGGTCCCCGACGAGGTGGGTCATCTGCGCTGTGGTACGCGTGATGTTGTCCGCATATCGAGTAGTCTTGGCGAGCGTCGGATCGGCGCTCGCTTGCCGACTTATCGTTGCGGCATTCAACGCAACAGCGCCCAGGAGCGAGCGCAGATCGTGGCTCACGATGGCGAGAAAGTCGTCGCGTGCAATCAGGGACTCGTCGGCGTGGATCCGTTCAACGAGCAAGCGCGCGTCGGTTTCTTGGCGTTCGCCGGCCAGCAGTCTAGCGAACGCCACCTCACGTTGCATACGCTCGGTGTCGAGCGTGGCGTCGGCTGTCGCGCGCTCCTGGCTGATCGCAGCATCCTCGCGTGGCCGCTCGGCGGTGAAGCTGTCGATAGCCCGGCAACCGCTCGTGCGAAGCCGCTCATCCTGGCGCCGGCGGGCCGCGTCCAATGTAGAGTTGGCTCGATTTCGTGCGACCTCCTCAGCCCTGTCGGCACCTTTCGCTATGGTGCTGTCCTGGCGAGCCATCTCAGTATCCGTTTTCTCGCGTTCGGCGTGAAGGCTCGCGTCCGTTGCGGCGCGTTCGACCGGCCTGTTCTTGTCTCCGTACGGCATTGCAGCCGGAGAATGCATCCGCCAAGCCATGAGAGCCCTGCAAGGAAGTCAACAGTGTCGATTGTGCGTACCTCAAATTCCGGCCGGAAAGTGGCACGATGATACGAGGTTGGCGTCGAGCCATTGCCGTAGATGCTGTCTCCCGGTACCCCGACCGTGGCAGGCCTCGGCTGTCGCAGATGGCGGTGTGTCCAGATTCACGTCCTTGTTCTAGAGATTGCAGTGTGCGAGCTGAGCGTACCTGTCTTGTCGATGACGAGCGTCGTCACTTTCTCCAGCCGCTCGAGCGCCTCGGCGTTCTTCACGAGCACGCCCTCCCGAGCGCCGCGACCCACACCGACCATGATGGACATAGGCGTCGCCAAGCCGAGGGCGCATGGGCAAGCAATGATGAGTACCGCAACGGCGTTGATGAGTGAGTGCGCGAGCCTTGGTTCCGGTCCGAGCCACATCCAGATGACGAACGTGAGCAGCGACGCTGCCATGACCGCCGGCACGAAGAAGCCGGCGACCTTATCGGCGAGCCCTTGGATGGGCGCGCGACTACGCTGGGCTTCGGCCACCATGCTCACGATCTGGCCCAGTAACGTATCGTTACCAACTCGCTCGGCTCGCATGACAAAGCTGCCGACTCCGTTGACCGTGCCGCCAGTGATTTTGTCGCCGATGGTTTTCTCCACTGGGAAGGGCTCGCCGGTGATCATGGATTCTTCAACGCTGGAATGACCTTCGATGACCGTGCCGTCCACGGGTACCTTGTCACCTGGAACAACACGCAGCCGATCGCCGACTCGCTCTTGTTCGAGTGGAACCTCACGATCGCCCCCCGGCGCGATTTGCCGCGCCGTCGGCGGCGCGAGATTCAACAACGCCTTGATGGCACTGCCTGTGCGGCTCCTGGCACGGAGCTCGACCACTTGACCGAGGAGGACCAGAACCACGACGACGCCGGCTGCCCGAAATAGATGGCGACCTTGCCCTCGTGTCGCATCGTGCTTGGGAACAGATCGGGTGTGAGCATCGCCAGGGCGCTAAAAATGAAAGCGGCGCCGACGCCGACGGCGATCAGCGTGAACATATTCAGATGCCGCGTCAGGAGGGAGCGCGCGCCGCGACGAAAAAACGGCCACCCCGCCCACCAGACCACTGGAGTGGTCAGCGCAAACTGCAACCAGCGCGACGCATCGCTATTCAGCCAGGGCCGCCTGCTCAGCGCCGGAATCAAGTGGGCCATCGCCAGGACGAACACGGCAACATCAGTGCAGCGCCAATCCGCAAGCGCATCGTCATGTTGCGCAACTGGGCGCCATCGTCTTCGCCGCCCACGGTCATGGTCTGCGGTTCCAGCGGCATTCCACATTTGCGGCAATCGCCGGGATGACTCTCGTGAACGTCGGGGTGCATCGGGCAGGTGTAGATTCGCTCGCTCGATGCGGGGATTCCTTTGACCGCGCCGAGCCGAGCCGAGGCAAAATGGTCGCGCCCCGCCGACATCAGCGTATCGGCGCGCATTTCTTAGCCGGATAGTAGGCAATCGAGCGGCTGGACAGCGCGGTCCTCATGGTTGAGGCGGAAGGTAGGCTCCCCCGACGCCACCACAATGCGCTGCTTGACGGCATCCGCCGCTGCCCACGGCTATGCTCGTTGCGACGCACGCGCGCGCGGCTGACGACCAAAGGGCTGGGTCGGTGGCTCCCGCGGGACAATGCCGGGAATCGGCCGCTCGACTGCCGTCGATCCGGTCAAGGTGATGCTCTCCCCGTGATGCAAGAGCTCGAGCTCTCCCTCCTTATCGAGGAGTCGATACGTGGCGACCAGCGGCGTCACGCTGACGCGCAGTCGCAGACCTCGTCGCGCGATGATGAAGGATAGGCTAGTCAAGCCCTCCGGCAGCCGCGGCGCAAACGTCAGGATACCGCTGTGATCTCGCATCCCACCGAAGCCGGCGACGATGGCGATCCAGGTGCCGGCCAGCGCGGCGATGTGCAGCCCATCGCAAGTATTGTGCTCGAAATCGAGCAGATCGATCAGCGCCGCTTCGGCGACATAATCCAGCGCCAGCCGCAAGTGTCCAACCTCCGCCGCGAGAACCGCCTGGGTCGAGGCCGACAGAGACGAGTCGCGGACGGTGATCCGCTCGTAGTATTCGAAGTTGCGAGCCTTCTCCTCGTCCGTGAAAGCGTCCCCGCGGAGTTGCATCGCCAGCACCAGATCCGCCTGTTTGACGACCTGTTTTCGGTAGAGGTCAAAATAGGGAAAATGAAGCATTAGCGGATACTCGTCTTCCTTCGTCGCCGCGAAGTTCCAGACTTGATGTGCCGTGAAGTTTTCGGATTGCTGGTGCACGCCGAGCTCTCGGTCGCGCGGAATGAAGACGTGCCCGGCGGCGGCGCGCCAGAGCGCGGTCTCTCCGGTCGTCACGCCGAGCTGTCGCGCCTTGTCTAGGTGCCGCTGGCAAGCGTTGGCGGCGCCCACGAGGTTCTGTTGCGCCATGAGGTTCGTGTAGACGTTGTTATCGGCGAGCGCCCCGTAGTCATCGGGTCCGGTGACCCCGTCGATGCGAAACGCCCCGTCCGCATCGTGATGTCCGAGGCTCAGCCACAGCCGCGCGGTCTCGACGAGCAGCTCGACGCCGACCTCGCGCTCGAACTGCTGGTCACCGGTCGCCTCCACAAAGCGGATGACGGCGCCAGCGATATCGGCGTTGACGTGAAAAGCCGCGACTCCCGCCGGCCAATAGCCCGAGCACTCTTCCCCATGAATGGTACGCCAGGCGAAAGCTGCCCCCGCGAGGCCCAGCTCGCGAGCCCGGGCGCGTGCAGTAGCGAGCGTCCGATGACGCCACACGAGGGCATTGGCGCCCGCCGCCGGCGCCGTGTACGTGAGCATGGGAAGGACGAACGTCTCGCTGTCCCAGAAGGTATGGCCGTCGTAGCCCGTGCCGGTCAGCCCTTTGGCAGGGATCGCGCGGCGCTCCGCCCGAGCCGCGGACGAGAGCACGTGAAAGAGCGCGAATCGAACGGCCTGCTGAAGATCTGCGTCGCCTTCGATCTCGACATCGGCGCGAGCCCAGAAGTCATCGAGGTAACGACGTTGCTCGTCGAGGATCCCCTCCCAGGTGCTAAGACGCGCCGCCTCCAGCGCCGCGGCGACCTGATCTCGTAGCGCAGGCACGGTGCGGTCGCTCGACCAGCCATACGCGACCAGCTTCGTCAGCCGCAGCCGCTGGCCCGGCTGGAGCACGTCGGCGACCGAGACTCGAGCAGTGTCGCGTGCCGCTTCGGAGCTGACGTGCAGTCGCGGCGAGCCGCTGATCGAGTGGCACATCGCGCTCGCGACGCGCAATCCGCTCCGCTTGGTCCGGTGCACCAACAGGGCCGTCGCGTCGGAGCACGAGTGCTCCTCCGAGCTCAGGGCCGCTTCGAGAACTGCCGCTTGACGCGGACCGGCACGGGTCGTCGGCAAATGCTCGTTCGCGACCAACTCCGACTGCACGACGACGCTCACCGGACCGTCGACCGGCTCGACCTCGTAGCGAATGGCCAAGAATCGCGCGTTGGGTGAACGAGACGACACGTGTCGAAGTCACGCGCACCGTGCGCCCGGCCGGCGAGGTCCAGGTCGCGGTTCGCTGCAACGTCCCCGCGCGAAAGTCGAGCACGCGCTCATGAGCCCGCAGATCTCCGTAGCGCACGTCGAACGGCTCATCGTCGACCAGCAGCCGCAACAATTTCCCATTGGTCACGTTCTGGACGGTCTGACTCGACTTCGGAAATCCATAGCCAGGCTCGGCATAGGGGAGCGGACGAGACTCGTAAAAGCCGCTCAGGTAGGTGCCCGGCGTCCCATGCGGCTCGCCTTCATCGAGATTGCCGCGAACGCCAACGTGTCCGTTCGAGAGCGCGAACAGCGACTCGGTTTGCGCCAGCACGTCGAGATGCAGCTCCGTCTCGTGAAGCGCCCACGGCTCTACCCGAAATGCCGGGTGGCGGATCATCCTCGGCCCGCCAATGAGGTCAGAGGCATGGCGAACCCGATGACGCGAAAACGAAACGCCCGTCTCTGCGCAGCTCTGATAGACATAGTCGACACACACATTCCCTGAACGCCGCCGGTTCTGTGGAATCCGTGCAAGCGCGAGTCCCAGCGACAATTGCAAGAGCGTGCGAGCGCCCGCACGCTTTGGGCGATTGGCCATACCCGCTACGCCAAACGACGTAAGGTTCGGGCTCGACCTTGCGGCTCGATCGAGTCTCTCTACTTTCTCTCAGCAGGAAGGCAAGGTGAGCATGCTGCGTTCGCTTAAGAGCCTCGAGTCTTATCACGTCACAGCCACCGATGGTGACGTGGGGATGGTCGTCAACTTCCTCTTCGACGATCACCATTGGACGATTCGCTATCTGGTGGTCGATACGGGTGGCTTTTGGAAAGGACCCCATCGGGTCCTCATCTCCCCTATCGCGTTTCGAAACGTCGATTGGTCGAGTCGCCGCTTTCATCTCGCGCTCGATCGGGAAAAAGTGGCGCACAGTCCGACCGTCGACGTCGATCGACCGGTGTCGGAACAATTCGAGCAGGAATACCACCGCTATTACGGATGGTCGCCCTATTGGGGAATCGGTCCGAGCTGGGGGTTCGGGACTTATCCTGGAGCGCTCGCGGGCAGCACCTGGAAAAAAGAGCAAGAGTTTACGGTTGACCCCAAAGCGGACTCCCATCTGCGCAGCGCCCGAACCGTCACGGGCTATGCGGTCGATGGCGGAGACGACGTACTGGGACACATCGCAGACTTCATCGTCGACGACGAGACCTGGGCCGTGCGCTATCTGGTGGTCGATACGCAGACGTGGTGGTCGGGCAAGAAGGTCCTCGTCTCGCCGCAATGGGCGCGCGAGATCAGCTGGAAGGACGAGGCCATTCGTACGGACATTCCGCGTCAGGTTTTGAAGAACAGTCCCGAATGGAACGCCCACCAGCCGGTCAATCGAGAATACGAGGTTCGTCTGTATGACTATTACGGCCGGCCAACCTATTGGCTGGACACCGCCAAGCCCGGAACGCGCGCGCCCGATGCGCAATTCTCCAACGAGAGACACTCCCATCCTTGACGGCGCGAGCTGCCCTTCCTTAGGAGCCGCTGCGGGATCCCAACCCGCTGGAGGCAAATCAACATGGATTACCGAAAGACATTCCTCGTCGAGCCGGGCGCAAAAGTGAAGCTCGCCGACTTCGATCCCGGGCTGACGCCCAAGCACGAGCACAAGAAGGCGGCGCTCGACGAAGTCAGCAGGTGCCTGCAGACGCTCGACCAGCTGCAGCTCATTCTTTACGCCGAGCATAAACACGCGCTTCTGATCGTGCTGCAGGGCCTCGACGCGGCCGGCAAGGACGGCACGGTTCGGCACGTGCTGACAGGAATGAATCCCGAAGGCTGTCGCGTGACCAACTTCAAACAGCCTACCCAACAAGAGCGCGATCACGACTTCCTCTGGCGCGTACACCCGCATACTCCGGCGCGTGGCGAAGTGGCGATCTTCAATCGCTCGCACTATGAGGATGTGCTGGTCGTGCGTGTCCACGACCTCGTGCCGAGGAGCGTCTGGTCCAAGCGCTTCGATCTCATCAATGACTTCGAGCGGAACCTCTACGTCGAAAACGACACCACGATCGTGAAGTTCTTTCTGCATATCTCCAAAGAGGAACAGCTGGCGCGCTTCGCCAAACGCCTCGACGATCCCCAACGGCAATGGAAGATCAGCGAGGGCGATTACCGGGAGCGCGAATATTGGGACGCTTACATGGCTGCGTTCGAAGACGTGTTGCATAAGACCTCGACCGCTCACGCGCCTTGGTTCGTCATTCCTTCGAATCACAAGTGGTTCCGAAACCTGGCGATCTCGCGCATCCTCGTCGAAACGCTGGAGGCCATGCGCATCGAGCTGCCCAAACCGACCGTCGATCTCGACCTCATTCGCCGAAAGTTTCACCAAGCGACAGCAGAAGCAGGCGAGACGGACCGGATATGATTCCGGCCGCCCTCGCCTCGCCAATTGGCGCTATTCGCGACGACGGTCGATCGTCGCCTTCTCTTCGTCCTCATGTAACTGATGACTGTGTCGATGAGCAAAGGCCCGCAGCGTGGGGTGGGTGCCGCTCACCGCCTCGGTCTGAAACAGCTCGACCTCTTCGGCGAGGTTGAGGCGCTGTTGATCGAGAAAGGCACGATCGAATTCACGCCCCGACAACATCTGCAGCTGCAGATAACGCGGCTGGTCCGATGGAGGCTTCGGTGCGGGCAGTGCCAGGTGCTCGCGCTCCTTCAGACGGCTGAGCTCGAAGCCCAGCTCGTGACGTTCTTCCACCAGTTGTCATCCAATCGATCGCACCGCCGCGCTGTCGTCTCGATCTTCCGCCAACAGGCCGAGCTGCCGCCGGGCGGACGTCGTGGCGGCTGCTGCCTGAGCGAACCTTTGATCGGTCAGCGACAGCCGCCTCAGCGCGCTTTGGTCCTCTGGTCGAGCGGGCATCGGGGTTCCCGGCCAAACCTGGGCCCATGCGCTGCCAGCTCGGATGCACACGTCGCGCCGAAGAGCCGCTCAAGCGGCTGCCTCTGAAGCAGGCCAGGTGCGATTGCAAAGTGCTGCCGTATCGGGAAGCGCTAGATATTCTTACGAGCTCACCAGGGCAACCAAGCGCTCCAGGGTGAGAGTCGCAGTCGGTCGTGGAGGATTCGGGACCGAAACTCGAGCTCGCAGAACAGCAGATCACGCCGCGTTTGCGCACGCGCATACCCGCCGGCCAGCGCGTCGAGCCACAGCGCCAGCGGGTCGTATTCTCGAGCGCGCTCGGCCAAGCGTCGCCGAAGTCGCTTCATCCGCTCCTCGCCGAGCTGGACGAGCGCATCGAAGCGTGAGCCGGCCTCTGTCGCTCCGCCCGGCTGATGACGAGCGGCCTGCGGCAGCTCGCCGAGAGCGCAGCTCGTCCTCGCCTTTTCGACGTTCGGGCGATCAGCACGCCATCGGGCATTGCTTTGCTCGTTTGGCCGAATTGTGGGTCTCATCGCCATGTGGTCGCTCGATAAATGGCGCTCAAGCCGCGCGCGCCAGCGGCAAATAGACGAGCAGCAGACGATCGATGCTGTCGATGCAGCGGAGCCCACCCCCGTGCGCTTCGACGACGTCGCGCGCGTGCTCGATCGAGTGCGAATTGCTCTCGTGCAAGCTACCGGCGAGGATGTGCTGGGACTCGCGAGTGGTCTCGCAGGCGTCGCGCTCTTCGTCTTGCAGCTCGACGAACACTCCCATTCCGATTTCGCCCACGGTCACACGAACGACCCCGCACGGGGTATTGTGCGCCAGCGCGTTGGCCAGCAAGTCGAGGAATGCCCGCTGCAACACCCGCCGATCCCCGGCCACGATCGGATTCGCGAGCATGCGAAGACGCAGGCGCCCGCCCGCCTCGAGCGCAGCGACCAGCTCTTCCATGAGCTGCCCGATCTGCACCGCTTCGTCGGTCCCTCGTAATTCGGTACGAAGCATCTCGAAGCCTCCCTCGTGTGTTCAACCTTCGCACGGGGGGAGTCTTGCACGCGCTCAGGTAGACGACGTATTTCACCGCGGCGCCTACCGAGAAGGGCTGAGGCGCAGCCACCGAGACTTCGAGGCGAGCGACCCGTCGCCGCCGCGAGTCCCCGAGCCGACGTCAAAATCGGCGAATCCGCAACTCGGCGTTCGTGGCTCCGTCGGTGCCAGCCGGGGCGGTGGTGATGAATAGCGCGGTTGGGTCCTGGGTCGCGATGGACGTCAAGTCTCCGTCGACGGCGACACCGACGGCAGGCTCGTTCGCGTCCACCGGTCCGTGGACAATCGGCGCCGAGTCCCACTGAGGAGGAGACATCCCGCAGCGACCGCAGACGAGGCTCGATTGACCGTCGATCAGCATATGACCGCACTGGTGGCAGCTCCAGGCTTGCTTCGTGGCCTGCTTCTCGCGCTCGTGCGACGGAACGATCAAAATTGGAACGCCGCTGCGGCGCGCCACCGACTCCGACACGCTGCCGAGCAAGACGCGCGGAAGGCCCGTGCGGCCATGGCTACCGACGACGACCATCTTGGGCTGCAGCTCTTCGATCGCCTCGAGGAGCCCGAAGACGACGCTCTCCTGACGTAAGTGCGTCTCGGCTTCGATTCCGGCCGCCTGGGCGCGCGCCCGCAGAATCGCCAGCTCGCGGTTCGCGTCTTCGACATAATCCGGTGCTACTTTGTTCTCCTCCGCTTCGAATGGAACGCGCGGGCACACGTGTACGATGTCCAGAGGACGTTCATCCGCTGAGCGAGCTCGATTGCGGCATCCATCGCCCGCAGTGAAGTCGCGCCGAAATCCACAGCCACCATAATGTTCTGATTGCTCATGAGTCGGGCCTCCATTGGCGGGCTCGACGAGCCCTGCTGTTGATCGTCGCGAGCTTCGGTAGAAACGCGAGCTCGTAGGTCGTGACGGTCGATAGGTTGATCCGACAATACGGGGAGACGCAAATCTCCGTCGGTTCAGACTGTTCCGTCAGCTGTGCGCTTCTCGTGCCGTGCGAGTACGGCCACGACGGCGGAGTCACATTCACGTGAAACGACAGAGCCGTTCTCGCGGTCGAGCCAATGCCTGGGCCGTGAACGGGAATGAAGGGCAACGATCTCAGTGCCCCGAACACATGACCGCGATCAACACGATATCGAAAAAGATCAACACTCAGATGAAAGCGCCAGTTTTCCGACTGCCCGGTGGCACGATGCGGCCCCGCCGCTCGCATTGGCCGCTCGTCGAATGTGTCGTCGGTGGATGTAGCTTGGACGGTCTGGACCCAATCCGAGCTGTCCATGGACTGAACGCCGACATGGCATCACCGTCCCTTATTTGGACCCTTCCCACCACTGCTGCTGCACAAAACGCGCCCTTGACGGGTTCGACTTTGACGACGCAAATCCGCGCACTAGAGAGCGGGTCGCCACGGAACGACGCCGGCAATCGAAACGAGGCGAGACCCGTCCGATGGTCGCGCCACGCGTTGGGCCTACCATAGTCCTCAGGGGAACGAGCTGTGCCGGAAGGACCAATGACGCAGGCGCGAGCCCTCGTCACATCGTACTGTCAGGCGCGACAGATCGCCTACCGCGAGCAAAGTCTTCCGTCGACGCTGGCAGCCATCGCACGGCACCTTCACCGGGTTCGCGTGCACAGTCGTCGCAACGAAGCCGGAACAGCCGTCGCTCGCTTCAACCGGTTACGAACACCAACGACGCCGGGTGGCCGAAGAGCGCCAGAACAGGAGGACGCAATGGCAGCTGTTTGGGGAACGGCGATCGCGCGAGCCTCCGGCGCGCCGCTCGCGACGTGGGAGCTCCGCGGCTCCTGGGTTTTCTGGTTGCTTTACCTTGCTTTCTTCGTCGTCATGGCCCTCATTGTTCACTTCCAGGGCCACCTTCGTACGAGAAAGCCGAACGATCGGCTACCGCGAGTGGGTAGATAGATCATAGGGCCAGCTCGTTACTCGTTGGTCGAGCGGCTCGACGACTAGTCTGGCGACAGAACCGCCAGCACGGCACCGACGATGGCAACGCCGGCACCGGCAAGCTCGGCGAGGTGCACGCCGGCGACAATGCGGAGCGCGTACGCGCGACCGCTGCCCGCGACCGCGTAGCCGATCAGCGTCGCGGCCATCGCGGCGCCGAACGTCATGCCGAGGTTGCGTAGCAGTCCCATCGTGGCCGTGCCGATCCCCAGCTCCTCTTCACTGAGCGCACCGAGCGCGGCGGCGCTGTTGGGTCCCTCGAACGCGCCCAGGCCGGCCCCGCACAGCGCCATCGCGACCGCGATCTGCTTCGCTGAGCCTGCGCTGCTGGCCAGTGTTGCCAGGATCAACCCTGCCGCGACCATCAGTAATCCACCGGCGCAGATCAGTCGCGATCCGATCCGATCGGTCGCAGCACCAGCGATCGGCGCCACGACACCGAGTGAAATCGAGATGACTCCCACGAGTAAACCCGCCGCCCAAAGGGCCCGCCGCTGACCTTCGATGAGAAAGTACGGCAGCGCGACCACGATCGTAAACAACGATCCGTAACCAAACATCGCGGAGATCGAGCGCAAGAGGAAGGTCCGGTGTCGCAGCAAGTCGAGGCTCAGGAGCGGCTGCTCGCTGTGGCGTTCGATGACGAAGAAGCCGGCGAGGAGCACAATACCGGCACCAAGGGTGGCGAGCGTCGGCGCCGAGGTCCAATGCCAGCGCGTGCCGAAGCTGCCGCCCACGAGCAGCGCCGCCAGACCGAGGGCGCTGGTGAGCGTGCCCGGAAGGTCCGCACCGAGCTGCCTTCGCTCGGAGCAGGGCAGGCTCCCGCGCGACAAGAGCCAGGCGCCGAAACCGAACGGAACCGCCACCAAGAACAGCCAGCGCCACGATGCCGCCTGCGTCAACAGCGCTCCGATCGGAGCGCCGAGGACCAGCCCGAGCCCGATGGCGACGCTGGCGCAGGCCAGTGCCCAGCCGCGATGGTCCGGGTAGGCTTCGACCAGCAGCGGCGCCGCGTTCGCCGCTGCCGCCGACGCGCCGATCCCTTGCAGCGCCCGCGCGCCGATGAGCATCCACAGACCGTCGCTCACCATGCACACGAGCGAGGCGGCCGAGAACAGCAGCATGCCCCACTGCCACACGCGATCGCGTCCATAACGATCACCCAGTCGGCCGGCAGGCAGGAACGAGGCGGTGCTGGCAAGGAGCATCGCGGTCATGATCCATTGGACCCGCTCGATGGGACCGTGAAAATGCTGGTGCAAAGCCGGCAGCACCATCTGGACGGCCGCGCCGTCGAATGCCGAAATCAAGGTACCGACGGAGACGGCGACAAGGACGCGAGCGGGACGTATCACGTTGGATGACGGCGCAGGCCGTCCGCCGGCAGCCGCGCCGGCACGGGGCGTGGGCAGCGCTTCCTCAAGTCGAACGCCGCTGCATGGGCACGCGCTGGGATGGGCTCGTCGACTGCGCCAGGCGGCGCCGAATCGCCTCTTCGAGAACGCGGAGGCTGAGCAGCCGCACCGGTGCGTCTCCCTCTCCGCCAATCGCGCCCACGACGAGGAGCTGATCGGCCTGCGCCTGGACGGCCGTTTGCAACGCGGAGACGGCGCTGGCGCCGGCAGGGATCGTCACCACGCCGCTGCGCAGTCGGTCGCCGAGGGCGCGAACCATGATGTGCGGCCGATCGGAGGCTGAAAATTCGCTGACATCTGCGGCGCGCACGACGCCGCAGAGTCGTGAGTCCGCGTCGAGCACGAGGAGAGTGGGCCGCCCGATTCGCTGCATGACTGACAGAGCCTCGGCGAGATTGGTGTCGAGGATGACCGTCGGCGGCTGCTCCAGCAACAAATCGGCGAGGCGCAGACCCGACAGGGCATCTTGGATCTGCCCCGTCTGCGTCTCGGTTCGCGCGCCGAAGAAGACGAAGACGGCGATGAGCACGAGGATGAAGCTGCCGCTCCAGAGGCCGACGACGCCCATCCCGACGGCAACTGCCATTCCGATCGTAGCGGCGATGACGGTTGCGCGCGCGGGACCCAGCCGGATCGCCAGGAGCGCGCGAAGAACCCGCCCGCCATCCATGGGGAACGCCGGCAGCAGGTTGAACCCGCCGAGCACCAGGTTGAGGTACGAGAGATAGGAGATTCCGAGTCGAAGATCCGCCGAGGCCGGCCCTATCGCATGTAACAGGGTGAAGAGCACGCCCGCCAGCCCGAGGCTGGTTGCAGGTCCGACCACGGCGACCAACGCCTCCGTTCCCGGCCGTTCGGGTATGCGCTCGAAGTGTGAGACGCCACCGAGCAGCATCAATGTGATGTCGCGAACCCGGCCGCCGCGCGCGATTGCGACCAGCGTGTGAGCCAGCTCGTGCAGGGCAATGGACACGAATAGCGCCAAGGCCAGCAATACGCCCCAGACGAGCGCCGGAGCTCTCAGCTCCTCGGGCGCAACACCCGCCATACCGGTGACCCGCTCGAACTGGCCCGAGAACATGACCGCCAGATACGCGAGCAACAGGAGAAGCGTCCAATGAGCGCGGACAGGCACACCTTTGACATGAAAAAGAGTCAGTGCGCCGTGCTGGTACATGACCGTTCGACGATGCAGCTTTCGCACCGGTGTTCGCATTGCACGAGCGCTCGGCTAATCACCAAGCATGCCCTGTGGGTCTCTCTCCGAGCGAGGTTGCGGCCACGCGGCACAGCCCGGCTCGAAATGTCCCGGCTGCCACCTTGACGCGCAGCACCCCCGCTGTCTCCGGCACGAAGAACGGTCTCGCCCGTCTGCACCATCCGTCGCCGCCACGCAGCTCGCTTGCGATTACGGTTGGAAGATCGTCCGGCCGAGCGTTCGTCGCACTTGGCGATTCGCCCAGGTCCACTCGGGTCCGCCGGGGCTCAGGCGAAATCCGCCGCTCGGATAAGGGAATCAGTTCGGGCTCAAAGCACGGCGAGACTTCAGTGATTCCCCGAAGCAGGCGCGGCCTCAATCATCGGCGGCAAGAATCGGCGCAGCTCGTCCACTCCGACCAGGAGGACCACGGCATCGCCGACCGATTGGATCATGGCACTCGGAATCTCGAGCTCGCCTGCGTGAAACATGCTTCGGTCAGCCCCGAGCCGGTCCGCAATGTCTTTGTGCAACTTCAGCCGGACCGACTCGATACGCCAGACGTCGCTGTCGATGAAAAGTGCGGCGATCTCTCCGATCGCGAGGCCGTCCGCTGCAATGACGGTTCGGCCACGGAGCGCCTCGTCTGAAAGCCGCATGGAACAGTCTCCTTCCATCGTCACAAATAGGTTTTCAACATCGAAGCGCAAGAGTCGAGGAAGACGCCGTCGTCGCTGACGGACCGTCCGGTCTTGACGAGGATGGGAAACGGCCGAAGAACTCGACAGGATCGCGCGAAGAACGCGGACGGACCGTGCCTGCCGAAACTCGGACGCCCTAGCGTGCTCACGCGGACCGCGCACCTTTTCGCCGCAGCGCTTGGATTGGTAGACGCGAGGCACGTTCGCTGCAGCGACAAGGGCAGGCGTGCCGATGGCGCGCCTGGGGAGACGCATATGAATAGAATTTGGATGGCTGCGATTACGGCAGCGCCCTTCTTCGTCGGGACGACTGCGTCTGCTGGCGACGCGGCGGCAAGCAACGGCCCCGTGCTGCGGGCAAGGCTCAAAGGAGCGCTTGGCAGCCGCTGGAGCGTGGAACTGAAGAACGGAGCGGTCGTTGCCAAGCGAATGCGCCGGCAAAGTCCCGGCGTAGACACGAAGTCGCAGATCGATGAGCAGGAGGCCAAGCTGCGGGCACAGCGTCAGGCCATGCCCGAACGATTCGATGCGGAGACCCTTCGTCGCGTGCTCGCGGTGGTGCGCTGATGCTGCCGGCTTCGGTCCGCATCTTCGTCTGCACCGAGCCACAGGACACGCGGTGTTCCTTTGACGGGCTGGCCCTCGCGACGACCCAGGTGGTGGGCCAAGACCCACGCTCGGGCGCACTGTTCGTCTTTCTCAACAAGCGCTCGAACCGAGCAAAGGTATTGTGGTGGGACGCCAACGGCTACTGCCTTCTCTACAAGCGATTGCATCAGGCGCTGTTCATGCGGCCTCCGACGCCGCCAGGTGAGTCACGCGCCGTCACTATCGACGGTCGCGCGCTGGCGACGCTGTTGGCAGGCGTAGAGAAACGCCGACGAGGACTGACGGATGATCGCCGATGGCTACGGTGCAGGCGTGTCTGCAGCGCCACCGACCGACAGCGAGCTGGCGTCTTTGCGCGCGGACGTCGAACGACTCGCGGCCGAGCGGGAGCACTATCGCGAGCTTTATCTGCGGATGCTCGAGCAATGCCGCAAGCTCGAGCTGGGCCTGCTTGGCCAGAAGTCCGAACGGCTCGGCGCCCACGACGCGCAGCTGACCATGGCTGTGCTGGCGACGCTGCTCGGGGAGCGGCCGGTGGTAGACGAAGCACCGCCGACCCAGCCCGTACGCGAGCACGAGCGCCAAAAGCCGACCGGCCGTACGCCGCTGCCCGAGCACCTGCCGCGCGTCGAGGTCGAGGTGCTTCCCGACGACATCCAGCGCGAGGGGCTCGACGCCTTCGAGCGCATCGGCCAGGACGTGAGCGAGACCGTCGAGCGACGTCCCGCGTCGCTGGTCGTCGTGCGCGTCTGCCGGCCGAAGTTCGTGCGCAAAGGTCGCCTGCGCAACGCCGAAACCGTCGTGTCGGTGGCGCCACCGCCTGAGCTGCCGATCGAGCGCGGGCTGGCCGGACCGGGATTGCTCGCCGATACCATTGTTCGGCGCTGGCAAGATCACCTGCCGCTTTACCGCCTCGAGCAGGTCTACGCTCGTGAAGGCCTCGAGTTGTCGCGCTCGACGATGTGCGGCTGGCACGGTGAGCTAGCCAAGCTGATGCGGCCTCTCATCGAGGCGATGTGGCAGGACGCGATGGGCTCGCCGTACTTGTGCACCGACGCCACCGGCGTGCTGGTACAGGACAAGGAGAAATGCCGCACCGGCCACTTCTGGGTGCTCCTCGCGCCCCAGCGGCACGTCCTGTTCGCGTACTCGGCGCAAGCACGACAAGGAGGCTGTAGACAGCATGCTCGCTGGCTATCACGGCTACCTCGTGGCCGATGCCCACGCCGTCTACGACCATCTGTACCGGAGCGGCCGCGTCGTCGAGGTGGCGTGCTGGGCGCATACGCGGAGGTACTTCTTCAAGGCGCTGGAATCGGAGCCGGACAAGGCCCGAGAGGCGTTGGCGCTCATCGGCGAGCTCTTCCGCATCGAGCGCCAGATTGCCGAATCGCCGACGCGCAAGCGCGAGGTTGTCCGGCAGCAGGAATCGCGCCCAGTGGTGGATCGATTCTTCGCCTGGTGCCACGTCGAGACGGTGCGCGTTCTCGACGAAACGCCGCTGGCCAAGGGCATCCGCTACGCGCTCAACCAGCGCGCCGCGCTCGAACGATTTCTCGAAGACGGCCGACTGCCGGCGCATAACAACTCTCGGAGAACGCGCTACGCCGCGAAGCGGTCGGCCGCAAGAACTGGCTATTCGTCGGCAACGATGATGCCGGCGAGGTGAACGCGGCCTTCGTGTCGCTCCTGGCCAGCTGCCAGCTGCACCGCATCGAGCCCTGGACGTACCTGCGGGACCTGTTCTGCCTGATGCCCAGCTGGCCGCGCAGTCGCGTGCTGGAGCTGGCGCCGGTGCACTGGCGTCAGACGGTGGCGCGAGCCGATGTGCACCAACGGCTCGAGGCCAATATCTACCGTCGCGCCAGCTTCGCCTCGGTAGCCGCCTCTCTGGCTGCTGCCGACGCTGCTCGATGAACGGACGCCGTTGAGCTGCGACCAAAGATAACGCTTAACTTAAGCACATAACGCGCTACGCGGCATTCGCTGTAAGCCATCGCTGGCAATATGCCGTTAGATGGGTAGCCAACGCTTCCCCGTCGCCCTCGAACCCGATATAGCCATCTGGACGTATCAATAGTATTCCGTTCATTTGGCCGAACACAGTCTGGAAGCGCAGGTGGGCCGGCTTGTTCAATGCCGGCCGGATCTCGACAGTGTCGATAACCGACTCCCAAGGGCGCGCAGCCTCATTCCAGTAAGATCGTCTCGCACCGTTGGCCTCCGGCTGCACGATCAGGAGCGTAAAGTGGGATGGGTCGAGAATAGAGAACAGACTTCTATCCTCCCATTGGCCGTGAGCCTTCCGGCTGCGGATAGGCAAGTCAGGGAGGCGGTCGCCGGGGCGCAGCCGGCCCGCATGTCCGTGAAGCTCAGAGAGCGGGCTCCCGCGGTAGCTGACCGCTACTTGGCTGACTTGAGATGGGAGGAGCTCCTGAACGTGCGGGATCTCTCCGATCCAGGACCCTAGATAGCCTATCAGATGACGGACGATGGATTTCTTGGAACCCATGAGTCCTGCGATCCTTTCCGTCTTTCTGAGAACGTTGCGCATCACTGGCAAGCGTTCTTGCTCGTAGGTATCGAGTAGATCCTCAGGCGCCTGCCCGTGGATCACCATTGCCAACTTCCAAGCCAAGTTGATCATATCCTGAATACCCGTGTTCATCCCCTGACCGGCGGCGGGACTATGGATATGCGCCGCATCGCCACCAAGGAGCACTCGGCCAATCCGCAGACGAGACACGATGCGGCTGTTCACACGAAACCACGAAGACCAGATCATGTCTCTGAACCGCGCAGGGATATGAGCGCGCTGGTCGTATATCGCCTGTAACTGTTCGATCGTAGGCGACGTCCCCTCGCCCGGCTTGACTGCGGCACTCGCCGCGATGATGCGGAAGCGCGCGTGGCCCATCGGAAACAGGCCCATATTGCCGTATGCAGAAGTGAAAACATGATAATTACTTTCCGAGAGATCGCCGTCGACGAATAGATCGCCTAGCGCATACTGCGTGTCGAACGTCCGACCTTCGAAGGAGAGATTTAGCGTCTGCCGAACAAGACTATGGGCGCCTTCGGCATCGATAAGCCAACTCGCTTCCGCCTGCTCCAGGTGGCCGTCCGAGTGGCGAAGCACGACCTTCACAGGGCTCGCCTCGGAAGCGAGCGCGTCCTGCACGAAGCCCGCGAGCTCGACTTCGTGCTCGATCGATATGCCCCGCTTCTCAACCGCCTCGGACAGGACTCTCTCCGTTACTCTCTGCGAAACGAGGAGAATGTAATTATATCGGCTGCCAATTTGGCTGAAATCGAGGTGCAGGAAACGCTTGGCGTCACCGTAAAAACTCGCGCCGACAGCGGGATGACCGATCTCGACCAATTCTTGCGATAAGCCCCGCATTTCGAGGAGCTCGAGTGTCCGGGCTTGCACTGCGACGGCGCGAGACTGTTCGGGCTCACCCGGGGACGGTGCCGCAAGCTTGTCAATCACACGCACAGGAATGCCAAAGCGAGACAACTCCAGCGCTGCGGTCAGGCCGGTCGGCCCAGCTCCTACAACGAGAACAGTACCCAACATGGTCTTAACAAACTGCACGGGCTATGCCGCGAAGGACGCCTTGCGCATGCCGACCTAGGGAGGGAGGGGACACCGTCACGACGGGCGGCCGCCTTGTTTCGGCACGTTCGACGCATCCGTTCATCGAGCAGCGTCGGCAGCAGCCAGAGAGGCGGCTACCGGGGCGAAGCTGGCGCGACGGTAGATATTGGCCTCGAGCCGTTGGTGCTCATCGGCTCGCGCCACCGTCTGACGCCAGTGCACCGGCGCCAGCTCCAGCACGCGACTGCGCGGCCAGCTGGGCATCAGGCAGAACAGGTCCCGCAGGTACGTCCAGGGCTCGATGCGGTGCAGCTGGCAGCTGGCCAGGAGCGACACGAAGGCCGCGTTCACCTCGCCGGCGTCGTCGTTGCCTACGAACAGCCAGTTTTTTCGACCGACCGCTTCTCGGCGCAGCGCGTTCTCCGAGTGGTTGTTGTGCGAGGCTCGACCCATTCGAGAGCGCAGATCCGATTGGATGGGTGCGAGCGAACGCTCTCGAGAGCGACCTATTGCTGTTCGCCGGCCTCGAGGTCGCGCGCGAGGCCATGGCCCGAATTCCCGGTCTCTTGCAGAAGAGATTCCCGGTCGCGATCGCGTCACACAGCGAGGCAGGACGATGACTAACGCCGACGTCGACGATGGAGGGCGCGCGGCCCATGGGTCGAGGATTACTTTAGGAGAGATTGTGGATTACAGCCCCGAATATCTTAATGTCTTGAGCTGAATGGCCGGATCGTCGCCAGCCGTGCGCACTCTGGCCATCGCGAATCCATATGCCGCCGCTCGCTCTCAATGCATACTCGCCGAGGAAAAGCGACAGGAAGGGCCTCACCACGACGATATCGATGGTCGGAGCTCCTTCGAGGTCAGGCTGAAACCGCTCGAACAGTTGACCAGTGGCCTTCGCGATCGCTGGATCTGTGATCGTTTGCGCCTTCGATTCGAACCAGATGACGAGCACAGATTGTCGAGTAGACGGTAAGTGTCCGCGCCACATCCCGCGAACGCCCCACTCATCTGGTTGGAGCCGCGGGATCAGCTTCCGTGTCGCTGCGTAGTCGTCGGTGGAATCAGCCGGCGGGATTTCTACGCGCGGCCGCTCGTCAGCCGTCGCACAGAGCGGAGCTGAGAGCGCGAGCATGGCGGTTATTGGGACAGAAGCGCCTCGCACGCTTCGAGTGCAGCAATTCCATCAAAGGCGGCAGCAAGCTAGTTCGTAGCAGCGGCCTACTCCCAGCTCCGCAGCTCGACGCGAGCAAGATCGGGCTCGCCTAGCGGCGTAGTCTGAGCATCGAAATCTCGGTCGTGCCCGAGGACGCGAGCTTGGGCCGCGCGCTCGAGGAGTCACGGCGCATACCCCCGCGGCGACTCCGCGCCGACTCGAGCGCACCCGGCGTCGGGGCACGCCGTTCGCGCGTGCGTCGACCCGCGGCCGTCAGGGAGTGCCGGTGCCGCTGTTGCGCAGATCGCCGCGTTCCTTTGGCCACGGCGAGCCGGCGGCGAGACCAGCCGGCGCCACCGGCGTACGGACCAGCGTCGCGTTGCGCAGCCCAACCCACAGCCGATGGTCCGATAGCGTGAGGCCAGCCACCGGCAGCGTCGGCAGCGGAATCGTCGTCGTCACTGCGCCGTCGCGACCGACGCCGAGCGCCACCCCTGCTGGCCAGCTGCGCCCACGCGGCACCGCCGCGTCGACCACGGCGCTAACATAGACGCTGCCGTCGTCGGCCACGAGCGGCCCGCCCACGATCTGCTCGGCGAGCTGCGCGCTCCAGCGGCGGCGGCCGGTGCGCGCGTCCAAGGCCACCAGGCCGCGCCGCGTCGCCACGTAGACGACGTCGTCGCCGCTTAGCGCAGGCGAGCGAGCAAGCACTTCGTCGACGGCGGTGCGCCAGCCGAGAGCACCGTCAGCGGCCACGCACGTGACCGCGCCATCGGCGGTGACGGCGTAGCTGGCGCCGCGTCCGTCGAGCGCGACGGGACCGACTGCTCCGCCGCCGAGCTGTGCGCGCCAGATGACGCCGCGCCTGTCGAGCTTGATGACCTCGCCCTCGGCCGTAGGCACGATGATGGCGTGGCTGGGCAAGCGCGCAGGACCTGCCGACGGCACGGCGCCGAGCGCGACCTCGGAGATGCCCACGCCGTCGCGGGCATCGTACCAGCGCACCTGGCCGCTCTCGAGCGCGAGGATGACGACGCCACCCGCGACGATGACTCCACCGCGCGGCCGAGCGCCGAGCACGCGTGTCCAGCGCAGCCGACCGATACTGTCGACGGCGTAGAGCTGCTCGTCGCGGCAGGCGACAAAGCAGGTGCCGTTCTCGCTCAGCGCCGGCGCGCCGTTCGAGGGCGCGAGCAGGAGATCCCAGCGCGCGTGGCCGTTGGCGCCAGTGCGCTCGAGGACGCCGTCTTCACCGAGCGAGACGACCTCGCCGTCGGCCGTCACCGCCACCGGTGCGGCGATCGGCGTGGAAAGGATCACGGTATCGCGCGGCAGCAACGGATCGAAGTCGAGCGGCGGATGGCGGATGAGCTTCGCCGAGTTGGCGCCCATGCCGTTCGGGCGCCAGGTGGGTGGTGCAGCCCCGGCGATTGCGGCAAGCGCCACCAACAATGTCGACAGGCAAGCGGTGGCTAGCTGTCCCGGCTTGTGCGCCATGGCGGCGACCTCAATGCAACTAGAGGGCCGTCCAGCATCGACGACATGTGGGCCTATTTCGCGGGAGCCGCGAGTGAATATCGAACAGCGCGCGGCGAATCGTTCGTTTCTCGCACTTCTCGCTCCACCGCCGTCACGACGCGGTTCGCCGAACGGAGACATCGCAGAGCAAATCGTGGAGCGGTGCATGCGCTCGAGGTCGCCGATTCAGATCGAGGAATCGCGCGCTCGTTGGAGGGTGATTGCCCTGTGAACTTTTTCGCCGCCGCTTACAACCCGCGTAAGCAGCGGCGGTTGTCGACGATCACGAAGTATTCGTATGCGTTCAGTAACTCGCGTCGTGAGGCGAGCGCGCGGCGAGAGTATTCGGTTGGGCGATGGAACGACCAATCCGCCGCAAGACGATTTGAACCTTGCCGAGGGGCACTTTGGCCGCATGTCTGAGCGCCCCAAGGGCGCCTCTTCAAATTGTCGGGAACGTGAACCAGAGCAGCCGTTCGCGCGGCCTGTAAAGTTGAAGTGGACCCCAATTATGCGACCACCTGGTAAGCGAGAAATTGTGCTCTGCTCCAACTCGAACCAGGAGCAGACGGATGACCAAGAGCAGGAAGAAGCACGACGCGCAGTTCAAGGCCAAGGTGGCGCTGGCGGCGCTGCGCGAGGAGGAAACGGTGCCGGAGCTGGCGCGGCGCTTCGGCGTGCACCCCGCGCAGATTTACGCCTGGAAGAAGCAACCTTTGGAGAAGGCGGCGACGGCGTTTTCCGATGGCGGCAGCAAGCCGGCCGACGAGGACGCACGCCCCGAGCAGTTGATAGAACTCCTGATTGTCGACACGGTGTGAGCGTTCAACCTTCCCATTGAGCCTCGGTGTTCGCGGGCGGATATAGACGTGGCGAATGTAGAGCTCTTCCAAGTGCCAGTGGAACTTCGACTGGAATTCGGCGCCGTTGTCGGTCTGGACGACGAGAACGCGGAATGGCAATCGACGAAGGACCTCGTCGATGAACTGAATCGCCGTTATCTGCGTGCAGGCGTCGTAAATCTTGAGTACGCGAACGCGCGTGCAGTCGTCGATTGCGGTGAACTGATAGAGCCGCTTCCGTACCTCGCAGCGTGCCCTGAGCTGCGCGCGCTGGGCGCTCACTTTGGTGACGTCGCGATCGTCCACAACACCAAGACCGGGAAAACGTGCGCCGGGGTCCTCGCTGATGGCTGCCCCCATTCTCACCACGGCGAAAGTTCGATCGCGATGGCTGAGGCAGTCGGTGTGCCGTCGAGCCCTCGTAACGGCGGCTGCGAGGATGGCGTGGTGTTCGTCGTCTTCTGTGGCTCGTCGAAGGGCTGGCCTAGATCGAACGCTGATGTTGCTGCTCAGGCCGGCGAGTTGCTCTCAGCGCGGCCTGATCTGCAGGCGCTGCTGGTGAGCTAGAGGCGGCGATAGCCGCTGCCGGGCCGGCCAGCTCTTAGTAGTCGCAGATGGGCTGCTGGTTCGGGCCGAGGACGCAGCGGAGGTCCTCGTCGGTGCAGTAGGCCCCGTTGGCTTTACCTTCAGGATCCGGGCAGCACGGCTTACCTAGGACGCCGCACGTGGGGTCGCCGCCCGTCGGGCCACCGACACAGATACCGGGATTCTTCGGATCGCACTTCTCGGCGTGCGCCTTGCCGACGTGACCGAGATACACCCCGAGCGCAGCTGCAAACGAGAAGGCGAGGGCGGGTAGCAGGCGCGATTTCTGGCTCATGTTGCGCTCCTTTGTTGGTTGCGAGGACCAGGTCTCGGCGGTGACGCGTCGATCGGTTGCGCGCCCCGACGAACCGCGTCCGCCCTACGCAACGGTGATGCCAGCGCGAACGACTGGTAAATGCCCGACGTCGCACGCGCGCCGGGCGTCGCTGGGACGGACCAGGGACGCGTCCCGAGACGTCTCAGGGACGTGCCGCTGAGCGCGCACGCGGTCGAGGCGTTCAGCGGCCGTCAACCGAGCGCCGTTGGTCTCGAAGTGTCTCGATCTCGTCGTCGTGGGTGTCGATATCGCGGTCGTCTAGAGCCTGAACGATCTCGATCGACAACTGTGCGCGAGCCAGCTCGGTTTCAAGCTCAGCGTGCCGGATCTTCAGGAGGCCATGCTGGATGACGAGCTGTGTCGAGGATGTGCACGCCGCGTTGGCTACCGCGCGCAGCTCTCTGGCGCAGCTCGCGCACGTCGGCGTCTCAGAACGCGACCCGATCGGCGCGCCACATTCGCAGGTGAAGAAGTCGACGGACATCCTATCCCAACATCCGGTAGTCGAAGCTCTGGATGCCATCGACCTTCGTGGTGAGCTTGTCGATGCGAGCATTAGCAGCGGCAACAGCTTGACGCAGCGTCTGGATCTCGGCGCGCTGATCGTACAGCTTGTCCAGGCCGCAATCGCACGCAGCGCCACGCTTGTACCAATTGCAGCGCTGATGATGGTGTGGTGCCTTGGCGCTCATTCCCGCGTCAGCTCCGACGCCACGATATACGCGGTCGCCCCAAAAGCCGTGACGACGCCACAGCCGGTCAAAAAGTACGGAATGGGCGGGACCGGAACGACGATCGCCAGCGCGCCGGCCACGATGAACGGCCCGTAGAACGCGTACTTCTTCAGCCGCTTCATCTAGGCCGCCTCCGCGCGCTTCACGACGACGCAGCGGTCAGGAAACGAGAGATGCACCACGCGATCGGATGGCTTCCCGATCTCGTATCGCCGGCGCAACACCACCACCTTCAGCGCCGCTTTGCGGGTCCACTCGTCCTTCGGCTCGTCGGTGTCGATGGCGACCACCCGAGCGTGCGTCAAAACGGCCACGTTACTCCAATGCGCCGCGTAGCAGATCTCGTCGCCGACGTGGATCTCATTTCCTAAAAAGTCTTTCAGCACTGCAATTCTCCCTTTGTAGTTGTCCATGATGCGTTTCAGTAGCGGGTCATTCGGAATGTCGAGCTGCTCGGCCGCCTCAGCGATGCCGCTATCGATCGCATCCAGAAAGCGGGTAGCGAAGATGTGTTTCATCAGACCCAAAAGATTAGGACGCTGCTATTCGCGCTCGATGTGCTGCCGTAAGGTCGCCATTGCTTCAGCGGCCATCGCTACGACTGCAGCGCGCGACATGCCCAACCGGCGCGCAACCGTGCCCGGCAGCTCGTCCTCGATGTACAGGGCCTCGACGACCTGCTGTTGACGCGGCGTGAGATGCTGCAGCGCTGCTGCGAGCTGCCGGCGCTTCTCCTGGGCGATCAGCCGCGCCTCAGGGTCGGGCGAGGGATCGAGCAGGTCATCGTGAGCTGTGGTGCCGTCATAGCGGACCGCATCGAGTAAGACCGGTTGGCGCGCTGCGTCCTCGATGGCCACAGCTGCAGCGGCTGAAACACCGAGTTGTCGGCCAAGCTCTTGCGGCGTAGCTCCATCGCCGAGCGCCTCACGAGCTGCAGCGAGGCCAAAGACTGCTGCGCGCCTGTCGTTATTTTTGCTGATCGAAACGCCGCTTCGGATGGACCGGCTGGTCAGCTCGATCAGTGCGTCGCGGATGATCCGGCGCGCAAATGGGGCAAACCGACGCGCCTCAGTCCCAGGCTTGAACTTGCGAGCCGCTAGCGTCAGCGCCATCAATGCGGCTTGCCGCCGATCGTCCTCATCTAGCGAGTGGCGGCCATATCGACGGGCAGCATTGATCGCCAGCCCCGTGTTGCGCGTGACCAACTCTTGCATCGCGGAGACGTCTCCGTCGGCAATCCGCGTGGCCAGTAGCTGCTCTTCCGCCGCGGTGAGAAGAGGCGACCGCATTATTTCGCCGCTCGGTCGGCCCACTCGCGAACCGTCGATGCCCATTTGCGCGCATTGCAGGTGCGGCACGCTGGCGCGATGTTCGAGGGAACATTCAGGCCGCCGCGCGACAACGGGATGATGTGATCGATCGTCGTCGCAGTCGCGGTAACGCAGTAGACGCACCGCCCGCCGCGAACGTTGAATGCGAATTCGACGTCGGCAGCGACGAGGGTGCCGGTCACGCCGTATTGGGCTGCTCGGACGTTCGCGTTTACAGCGCGTCGATGGTGACGATGTGTCGCGTTCCAGTCACGCTGGTACGCGCGGTAGCGGTCACGGTCAGCGAGGTATTCGGTGCGGCGTTTCTGGGGGTCATAGGCTCTCTTAGTTCTCATACGACTAAGATTGCGGGCCGCCCAAAACAGCGACTCGGGAGCACCGGTACCCCGAACGAGCTGTTGAGAACCTGTGCATTACGCTGTGGTCGAATGCCGACGGTCACCCATAATCCGACGCCACTACTGGTGAATTACAACGAAGGCGATTTTGTGTGCGCATGTCCACAAAGGCATGGATACAAATTGAAGTGGAAAGGCTGGAGGTACAGCGATGATGGTTCCTTGGATTTATCGAGTTCTCAGAGTCGGTGACCGCGACTACCTGGATATTCAGGAGTTGATCAACCGCTGCGCCGAGGAAGGTTGGGAGCTAGTCACGGTAGCCGAGGGTCGCGTGTACCTGAAGCGAAGGCGCTGGTAGATGAATCTGCGCGAGATGAAGAAAGACGAAGCTTCCAAACTGAGCGCACTATACGGGTACTACGTTCGCGCATCCGGCGTTTTTCAGGACTTCAAGCGCGCGCGCGATACTGTGTTGCTTCCCGAAAGCGGCGAGTTCGGGGAGCTACTCACAGCAACCGAGGCCATGAACAGGCTCAGCGTTTACTACGGCCTCTTGTACGCGCTCATTGAGGGCTTCCAAGAGTGTCAGCTTCACGACCCGGTGATCGATCGGCTTCTGGCCAGTCCGCACCTCGTGTTACTTCGTCGGTACCGCAACGCGATATTTCACTTTCAGGCGGATTTCCATAAATCGAAAAAGATCTTCGACCTGTTGGAGAACGATGCGATCGTTCCATGGTTACGGAGTGTGTGGAAAGAGTTGACCCGTTGGTTCACAGATGAGATCGCGAACCCGATGCTGGAGATAGCGAGCGAGGCGGGGATCGACCTCACCGGTCTGCAGGAGAAGAAATGAACCAAACGCCGTTGGAAGCGAAGATCGGGGACATCATCACGAAGACGGCGGCGGCCATTGCAACCGCGGTTCGCGAAGAGACTTCAGCGCTCGTGATGCGGGTTGCTGGACGGAGTTACTCGGCCAAGGCACCTGCTGCGACAGTCAGGGCCACGATCGCCCGCACGGCTGCCAAGCCTCGCGGGGATGCAGGCAAAAAACGTCACGTACCGACCCACTGCATCTACACGGGCTGTGAAAATCCGTCGAAAGGACCTGGATGGAGCTTCATGTGCACGAAGCACCAAGGCACGGGGAAGGTGGAGAAGCGCCGGTTGCTGGCGGTTTGGAAAGCCGGTCACACGAAAGCCTGATCCGGGTTGCGGGCGAGTAGGTGTCGATCTGCGGTTTGTTGTCGCAGCTAGGCAGGAACGTCCAAAACCGTCCCTACGACCGTCCCTGATGGCGCTTTTGACATGAAAAAGGGACTCCAGTTTTCACTGGAATCCCTAGTCATTTCAAGCTCGTGGGGCGTGCAGGATTCGGACCTGCGACTTCCACCGTGT
>CAWAWS010000023.1:0-38177 GCA_963785725.1 uncultured delta proteobacterium
GCCCCTAGTCGAGAGACGGCGCGGCGCGCGCGTCCGAGTCGCGCGCGCCGCGCGGTCTCTCGCTTCGCCTTATCCTCGGTATTCAATCCATTTCCAATTCGCGCGTAATCAATCGTCAAAATATTGACGCGATCCATTATCGGGCGAATGGGAAACGCTCGTCGCTGAAAATGGCGTAGTCCGACTCGCGCGCGCTCGATGAGCAGCAAAATCTCATTTCATAAAAATAAAATATAACGATTATCGAATATCAATTCGAGTGCAGTGGCCGTTACGTTTTGATTTTGAAGTGGAGCGGCTGCTCTCATTGCACACGGCTATCTGCAGCGCGTGTAAGTGCAATCCCGATTGCAATCGGGTGACTGACTGAATCGAGTTGCCGTCGCTGAGTCGGCGCTCGCGTGCGCGCGGCACATGCGGTCACCCAAGCGTGCGGTGCACCGAAACCGCGGTCGAAGTGCCGCTTCATCCCACCTGCATCTACGTCCGAAAGCGATTGAATCGCCGATTACAAACGAGAAAAACCCTATTTATTTCAGGTTGACCGGCTATCTGAAGCGACGATACGGTAACGGACGGAAACGCCATGAACGGTCCTTTATGTTGATGTCCAATAACGACTATGCGCTCGGCGATGCCATCGGCCGTTATCGGCTCATCGGTGAAATCGCGCGCGGCGGCATGGGTATCGTCTATATCGCCGCCGCCAACGGGCCGGCCGGCTTTTCCAAGCTCGTGGCGCTCAAGGAGCTGCGCCCCGATCTGGTCGAGGACGACGAGTTCTTGACCATGTTCATGGAAGAAGCGCGTATGGCAGCGCGTCTCAATCACCCGAACATCGTGCAGACGAACGACGTCGACGAGCACAACGGCCGCCACTTCATCGCGATGGAGTATCTGGAAGGGCGCTCGCTGTACGCGATCATGAAGCGCTTTGCGCCGCGCGGCGGCTTTCCGCAGCGGATGGCGCTGGGGGCGCTGCGCGACGTCCTGTCGGCGCTCGACTACGCGCACGAGCTCACCCACCTCGACGGCACGCCGCTCGGCTTCGTGCACCGCGACATCAGCCCGCACAACATCTTCGTCACCTTCGAAGGGCACACCAAGGTCATCGACTTCGGCATCGCCAAGGCGCGCGACTCGTCGCTGGAGACGAAGACCGGTGTCTTGAAGGGGCGCGCGAACTACATGGCGCCCGAGCAGCTCCTGAGCCGCGCCGATCGCCGCAGCGACATCTTCGCCGTCGGCGCCATCTTGTTCGAGATCTTGAGCGGCCGGCGGCTGTGGCAGGGCATGAGCGAGATCGAGATTCTTGGCGTCGTTGACGCGAGGCGAGATTCCGTCGCTGCACACGGTCAAGCCGGATACGGCGGCCGAGCTCGTGCGCATCTGCGGCAAGTCGCTGGCGGCGCGGCCCGAAGAGCGCTACGCGACGGCGGGCGAGATGCGCGACGTGCTCGACCATTACTTGTGGTCGACGGGCGGGGCGCCGCGGCCGCGCGACGTGTCGAGCGAGCTGCTCGGCATCTTCGACGTCGAGCGGCAGCGCACGCGCGGGCTCATCGAGTCGGCGCTGCTGCGGCTGCAGCAGGGCGAGAGCGGGCGGCTGGAGGCGTTGGCGGCGATCGATCCGCGCGAGAGCGGCACGATGGACTCCTTGCGCGCCGGCGGCACGCCCGGCCGCTCGATCTCCGGCGCCGGCGTCGGCACGCCGTCGGTGCGCCGCGACGCGCACGTGGCGCGCGGGCAGTCGCAGTTGATGAACTTGGGGGCGCTGGCGCGGCCGCCGTCGCTGGTGATTCCGGCCGGCGTGCTGCAGCCGGAGCCGCTCGCGCCGACGCCGCTGCGTGCCTTCTTGGCGCAGCGCGGTGGCTGGCTGGCGGCGGCGGGGCTCTCGCTCGTGTTCGTCGTGACGACGCTGGCGGTGGCGCTGCATCACGGCAGCGCGCCGACGGCGACGTCGATCGAGCCGCCTTCGGCGGCGGCGGCGAGCGCCGGCGGTGCGGCGGCGGCGCCGGCCGGCAGCGGCGTCGGCGGCAACGGCGAATTGGCGGTGGCGACGTTGCCGAGCGAGAGCGGCCGCGTCGACACGATCGTGTTCTCGGTGAGCGTGACGCCCTCGACGGCGCAGGTGCTCATCGACGGTCAGCCCATGCCGTCGAACCCCTTTCTCGGCCGGTTTCAGAAGGGCGACGTCAGCCATCGCGTGCGCGCGGTGGCGCCCGGCTATTTACCCAAGGAGCGGTTGGTGACGTTCAGTGACAATGTGATGATCGACTTGAGCCTCGTGCCGAAGCCGGCGGAGCGGCCGCGCGAGGTGCAGACGCGACGTGAGCCGCCGCCGGTTCGCCGCGCCGAGCCGCAAGCGCGGCCAAGCCAGCCGTCGGCTCCGCCGCCGTCGGCGCCGGCGCCCGTCGTCGCGCAGCCGCGGCAGCAGTCGAACGACATCGCGCCGCGCGGTGAATGGGAGCCGCCCAAGCGGCGCAACATCGACACGAACAATCCTTACGGTGGGGAAGAGAAATGATGCGTCTATTGACGACGACGGCGACGGTGGTGCTGCTGCTGCTCGTGACGACGGCGGCGCGCGCCGACAACCAGAGCCGCGAGGCCGGACGCCACTTTCAGCGCGGCGTCGATCTCTACGCCGACGGCGATTTCCGCGGCGCGCTCGTCGAGTTCAAGAAGGCGTACACCGTGTGGCCGCGCGCCAACGTGCTCTACGACATCGGGCAGACCGAATATCAGCTGCTCGACTACGCCTCGGCGCTCAAGACGATGGAGCGCTACCTCGCGGAGACGGGCCCGAACGCCGCGCATCGCTCGGACGTGGAGGCGACGGTCGAGATCTTGCGCGGTCGCGTCGGCCGCGTGGCGCTCGACATCGAAGGCAATTATCCCGGCTGCGAAGTGAGCGTCGACGATCAGCCGCAAGGCACGACGCCCATCGACGCGCCCATCTTGGTCTCGGTCGGCTCGCGCAAGGTCGCCGTCAGCTGCGCCGGTCGCACCGCCAGCCGTCGCGTCGAAGTCGCGGCCGGCGAGGTCGTGCGCGTCGAGCTGGCGCCGCCGCCGCCGCCGATCGCGGCCGTGCAGGCGGCGATCGACAAGCCGCACGCGCCGTCGCCGCCGACGTCGCACGGCCTGATCGTCGGCTGGACCATCACCGGCATCCTGCTCGGCGGCACCATCGGCCTCGGCACGGCGACGCTGGTGGAGAATCAGCACCTGAGCTCACTGCGCAATTCTTTCCCAGTGTCGCGCGCGGCGCTCGATCATCAGACGTCGCTCACGAGCGGCTTGGCCATCGGCGCCGACATCACGGGCGCGGTCACCGTCGTCGCTGCCGGCGTCTCGACGTGGCTGACGGTGAAGTACGCGAAAGAGCGCAGGCTGCACATCGGTCTCGCCGGCGCCGGCGCGCGCTTGAGCACCAGCTTCTAGCGTCGTCACCGTTGGGCTGCGACAAAATGCCGCAGGTGTAGGAAAAATCGCACGTCTCGATTGCGAGAAGCGATCCTCGAAGGCCGCTCGGGCGTATCATGCCTGGGCTCGCGCTCACGTTCACCTGCAAGCTGAGTGACGACGAGTGAGCTGGGGTACCCCGCATGAAGCTACGCGTGCTGATCGTGGAGGACGACCGGCTCAATGCCGAGCTGGCGCGTGACCTGCTCGAGGCGCGCGGTCACGAGGTCGAGCTGGCGCCGGATGCGCTGACCTTTCGCGCCATGGTCGGCAACGGCGCGCGTCCGCACATCGTGCTCATGGACATTCGGCTGCCCGACGGCGACGGCGTCGAGCTGCTGCACGAAGCGCGTGGCACGCTCGTCGGCATTCCCATCGTCGCGGTGACGGCGCAGGCGTTGGCCGAGGAGCGCCTCCGGCTGGCGGCGGCGGGATTCGCGGCCGTGATGACGAAGCCGATCGACACGCGCGCCTTCGGCCCCGAGATCGAGCGCCTCGCCACCGTCGGGCAGCGTTAGCCGTTTATTCGACGGTGACCGAGCCCGGCTCGGGCAGCGCCATCGTGCCGCGAATGCCGTGACCGGCGAGGCGCACGCCGATTCGGCGCGGCATCCAGCGCAAGAGGCGCACGAACAGCCGGTTGACGAAGCCGGGAATCAGCACCGGTCCGCGCCCGAGTCGGCACAACGCCTGCCGCGCCACTTCCGCCGGCCGCATCATCGGTCCCGGGATCTTGCCCTTGTCGACGCCCTGCAGCGTCGGCGCGTCGGTGTCGGTGGCGCCGGGCGACAGCACCAGCACGTCGACGCCGGCGGCGCGCAGCTCGCCCCATAACCCTTCGCCCAAGATCGTGACGAACGCCTTGGTCGCCGCGTAGGCGCTCGACCACGGGTAGCCGCCGAAGCCTTCGATGGAGCCGGTGAGCAGGATGCCGCCGCGACCGCGCGCCAGCAGCCGCGGCGTAAAGGCGTGCGTCAACATGAGCGGCGCGTGGCAGTTGACCGCCAGCATCGCCGACAGCCGCTCGGCGCCGAGGCGGTGGTGCTCGCCCTTCAAGCCGAAGCCGGCGTTGCTGACGACAAGGCCGATGTCTTTGCCGGCGCAGGCGGCGATGAGCGGCGTCAGAAAATCGGGGTTCGCCAAATCGAGGCCGAGCGGCTCGACCTCGACGCCGTAGCGATGGCGCAGCTCGCCCGCCAGCGACTCGAGGCGCGGCAGTCGGCGCGCCGTCACCAACAGGTTGAGGCCGCGGCACGCCAACGCGCGGGCGAGCTGCTCGCCGATGCCGGACGAGGCGCCGGTGACGAGCGCCCACGGTCCGTAGCGCTGCACGAACGAATCAGCCATGCGACGTTCTCCTGCTCTGCTGCTTTTTCTTCTTCGTCTGCTGCGGCGATTTCTTGGGAGGCGCCGCCGGCGGCTGGCGATGGCGGCCGATGCCGTCGAGCAGCGCCGTCAGCCCGAAGCGGAACTCGGCCGCTCCGGCTTGTCGCGGCGAGCGCTCGTGCGTCGGCGCGCGGCCGTTGGCTTCGGTGAGCGCGTGGCCGACGGTGAAGATGCCGACCTCGACGACCGCCTTGTCGGCGTCACCGGCGGCGAACCCGGCGGCGACGAGCGCGTCGCGCACGCCGGCGATCGTGTCCACGGCCTCGGGCGCGTTGACCGGCCGGGTCGCAAACAGCGTGACCACGTGCGGATGGCGCAACATCACGGCGCGCAGCGAGCGCGCCATGCCGCCGAGCAAGAGCCGCCAATCGGCCTCGGCCTCGCCTCGTTCGCTCGCGGCATCGGCGTCGACCGGCGACAGATCGGCGAGCACCGCGACATGCAGCG
Source organism: uncultured delta proteobacterium (assembly GCA_963785725.1). Lineage (GTDB taxonomy): Bacteria > Myxococcota_A > Polyangia > Palsa-1104 > Palsa-1104 > JAQBQH01. The sequence continues at coordinate 5,299 of CAWAWS010000023.1, forward strand.
CATCGAGCAGATCGGCCTTGTCGCGCACGTAGCGATAGAGGCTCATCGCTTCCACGCCCAGGCGCGCGCCGAGCCGCCGCATCGACAGCGCGTCCAAGCCCTCGTCGTCGACGAGCGCCAGCGCCTCCTGACAGACGCGGGCGCGGCTCAGGCCGGGCGAATCGGCAGCGGGACGTTTGGCGGATGGTCGCGCCATAGGTAGGAGGGGTAGGTCATACGCGCTTACAGTGTAAACTGTCAACGGGAGTACACTGCTTTGGTGAGCCGGCTGCCGACGATTTACCTGCCGCACGGGGGTGGTCCCTGCTTCTTCATGGACTGGGATCCGCCCGACGCCTGGACGCGCATGGCCGACTATCTGCGCGGCCTACCGGCGACGTTGCCGCAAATTCCACGCTCGCTGCTCGTCGTTTCCGCGCACTGGGAGGGCGAAGCGGCGACGGTGACGACGGCGCCGAAGCCGCCGTTGCTCTACGATTACTACGGGTTTCCGCCGCATACGTATGAGCTGCGGTGGCCGGCGCCGGGCTCACCGACGCTGGCCGGCCGCGTGCGCGCGCTGCTCGGCGCCGCCGGCATCGACCACGCCGCCGATGACGCGCGCGGCTTCGATCATGGCGTCTTCATTCCGCTCAAGCTCAGCTGGCCCGACGCGCAGCTGCCGACGGTGCAGCTGTCGTTGCGGCAGGGGCTCGATCCGGCCGAGCACCTCGCCATCGGCCGCGCGCTCGCGCCGCTGCGCGACGAGGGCGTCCTCATCATCGGCAGCGGCATGAGCTATCACAACATGCGCGGCTTCGGCCATCCGCGCTCGCTCGCCGACTCGCAGGCGTTCGACGCTTGGCTCGCCGCCACCGTCGCCGCCGCGCCCGCCGATCGCGACGCGCGGCTCGACGATTGGACGCGCGCGCCGGCCGCCCGGCAGTGCCATCCGCGCGAGGAGCACCTGGCGCCGCTCTTCGTCGTCGCCGGCGCCGCCGGTGACGATCGTGGCGTGCAGGTCTTTCGCGATCAGGTCCTCGCCGTCGCCGTCTCTGCCTTTCACTTCGGCTGAACGTCAGCACGCGAACACTTTTCGCGACGAGAGAGCCACACTTCGAATGTGCTCTAGCCGATTGCCGCGCATTGACACGCGCCCGGCCCCACGCGACGCTCGCGCCGCCAAGGAGGTCCGCCGTGCTTCAGCCTCGTGCGCTCGCTTTCGTAGCTTTGTCCTCATTATTGTCGTCCGCGGCATTCGCTCAGCCCGTCATCGGCTCGGCCAACAGCGCCAGCGCCGATCCACCGGTCACGCGGCCGGCGACGACGCCGTGCACGGTGACGCTGTTCTCGAACGTCGCCTTCGCCGACTACTCGCCCAAGTCGTTCAGCTACACGCCGCCCGCCGCCTGCCAAGGTCCGTGGGCCAAGGTCGTGTTGAACGCCGACTTCGGCGTCAACGCCGGCCGCCAGTTCGATCGCACGGCGAACATTTGGATCGGCGGCGCCAACGTCTACTTCGGCACCACCGCCGAGCCGTCGGGCACCGTCGCCCGCAGCTGGCACATCGAGCGCGATGTCACCGACTACGCCGCGCTCTTTACGGCCGCGCAAGCGGGCGAAGTCGACCTCGGCAACACCGTCGACTCGACCTACACCGGCATCCTCACGGGCACGGCGACGCTGCAGCTCTATCCGCTGGCGAAGCATCAGGCGGCGCCGCGCACGGCCGATCAAGTGCTGCCGCTGTCGAACAGCGCCACCGGCGGCACGGTCGCGCTCAACGGCCCGACCGATTCCTTGGCGCGCACGTTCACGCTGCCGACCAACGTCGAGCGCGCCTATCTCGACGTCATCGCGCAGAGCCAAGGCGGCGACGAGTTCTGGTACACCTGCGTGCCCGACGATGTCGCCGCCAGCGTGCAGAGCTGCGGCAGCACCGGCTTTCGCGAGACCGAAGTGACCGTCGACGGCACGCCCGCCGGCGTCGCGCCCGTCTATCCCTGGATCTACACGGGCGGCATCGATCCCTATTTGTGGCAGCCGATTCCCGGCGTGCAGACGTTCAACTTCAAGCCCTATCGCGTCGACCTGACGCCCTTCGCCGCGCTGCTCTCGGACGGCAAGGCGCACACGATCGCGCTCTCGGTCTTCAACGCCGACAACTACTTCTCGACGACGGCGTCGCTGCTCGTCTATCGCGACGCCGGATCGAAGCGCGTCACCGGCGGCCTTGGGCGCAACACGCTCGCCGCCGCGCCCGTGCCCGCCGTCAAGGAGAACCTCGTCACCGCGGCCGACGGCAGCATCAGCGGCAACGTCACCGTCTCGAGCACGCGCGACTTCCTCATCGGCGGCTGGGTCAACACCTCGCACGGCCGCGTCGACACGTCGATCGTGCAGCACCTCGCCTTCTCCAACAGCCAAAACTTCACGATCTCGGACACGACCTACATCCAGGACATCACGCAGAAGACGAGCCTGGTGGCGACGACGACGACCAACGGCGCCGTCAACGTGCAGGAGCGCAGCTGGCCGCTGGCGCTGAAGATCGCCTACGTCGTCGCCGCCGACGGCTCGGCGGCGCAGACGACGACGGTCAAGCAAACCGACGACGACAGCGTCGTCGACACGCTCGGCTTTCTGCCCATCGGGTTCGCCACGCGCTCCAACGTCGTGTCGACCACCGACACGCTGCAGTTCGACGGCACGGGCGCGCTCACCGGCCTGGCCAACCGCAACGCGTCGCAGGACTACTTCGGCGCCAACGGCGACGGCGCTTGCTACAGCCGCTCGCTCGTCGCCGCGTCGGGCAAGTTCACGACGATCACCGACGGCAAGGCCTGCGGCTTCTGATTCTCGCCTGAACGTTTACGGCGCCGCGCGGTAAGGTCGGGCATGCCCGACATCCGCGAAGGCAGCTGCCCGCAGTGCCGTCACAACGAGATCATTCAGTCCGCGCCGGTCACGTTCACCGAGGCCGGGCCCAAGCCGTTGCTGGCGTCGGCCGGCGTCGATCCGTCGCGTCCGCCGGGCGCGCTCAACATCTTCATCTGCCGTCGCTGCGGGTTCGCGCAGTGGTTTGCGTTCGCGCCTGCCGAGATTCCCGTCGGCCCCGAATTCGGCACGCGCCTCATCCACGGCAGCGTCGACAGCGGCCCGTACCGCTAGCGATACTAAGGCGTCCACTGCGGCTGGCCGTTTTGCGGCGGGCCGCCGGTGAGCGCGTTCTCGCCGAGCCGCTGGCGCAGCTTCGTCTGCGCCGCGCGCGACAGGCGCGTGTTGCGCACGTCGAGCTGCTTGAGCCGCACGCGCGCCAACGCCGCGACCGTGCCGTCGCCGATGCGGGTGGCGCGCAGCTCGAGCACGCGCAGCTTCAGCGGCTGTAGCCGCGCCACGCCCGCGTCGCCGATGTTCGTGCCCGATAGCCCGAGAAACTCCAGCGACGACATGCGCGCCAACGTCGCCGTCGCGCCGTCGCCGAGGTGGCTCATGCCGATGCGCAGCGTCGTCAGCGGCAGCTCCTGCAGCGACACCAGCGCCTCGTCGTCGACGATGGTGTGGCTGAGGTCGAGCGTGCGCAGCTGCGGCAGTCGCGCCAGCACCCGGGCGCCGGCGCTCGTCACCTTCGTCGACCCGAGGTCGAGCTCGCGCAGCGCGGTCATGCCGCTGAGCGGCTCGAGGCCGGCGTCGTCGAGCGGCAGCGCGGCCACGGCCAGCGACTGGAGCGCCGTCAGCCCCTCCAGCGGCGCCAGCGTCGTCGTGCGCAGCGCCGTGAACGCGAGGTCGAGCTCGGTCAGCTGCGGCAAGGTCGCCAAGCTCGCCAGCGCCTGATCGTCGACCAGCGTCTGCCCGAGGTGCAGCGCGCGCAGCGTCTCCTTGTGCGCCAACGCCGCGACCGTGGCCGAGCCAATCCCGTCGCGCGTCAGCGTCAGCGTCACCAGCGGCTGGGCGGCGAGCCAGGCGGCGCTGGCGTCGGTCACCGCCGTCTGCGCGAGGTCGAGCACTTGCAGCCGCACGAGCGGCGCCAGCGCGCGCAGCCCGTCGTCGCTGATGGCATCCTCGTACAAGTAGAGCCGCTCGAGCGCGACCAGCGGAGCCAGCGCCGCCAGCGCGTGGTCCCTGATTCGCGTCGCGCCCAAGCCGAGCGCCGTCAAGCCGACGAGCGACGACAGCGACGGCAAGCCGCGCTCGGTCACGCGCGTCTTGTTGAGGCCGAGCACGCTCAGCCGCGGATGCGCGGCCAACGACGGCAGTGCTCGGTCGTCGACGGCCGTCTCGCTGACGTCGAGCGCCGTCAGCTGCGCCAACGGCGCGAGCGCGATGACGCCGGCGCTGGTGACGAGCGTGCGGCCGAGATCGAGCACCGCCAGCTCCCGCAGCGGCGCCAACGCCGGCATGGCCGCGTCGTGAACCGCGGTGGCATAGAGGACGAGCTCGCGCAGCTTCGCCGCCAGCGCCAGCTGCCGCACGCCGACGTCACCGACGAGCGTGCGTCCGAGATGCAGCACTTCGAGCTGCGGCAGGATCGGCTGCAGGTCCTCCAAGCTGCGGTCGCCGGTGCCCGTGCCGTCGAGAAACAGCGCGCGTAAAGCGGGCAGCTGCGCCAGCTCGCCGGCTCCGAATTCGTCGACGGCGCTGTCGGACAGGTCGAGCATCTCGAGCCGGCGCAGCTGCCCGAGCGGCTCGACGCCGGCGCTCGTCACGGCCGTGCGCGCCAGCGTCAGCTCCTGTAGCGCGTGCTGTGACGCCAACAGCGCCGTCGTCGCGCCGTCGCCGACGCGGGTGCCCGACAGGCCGAGCGCCGTCAGCTTGGCGAGCGGCCCGAGCGCGCGCACGCCGTCGTCGCCGACGCGGCTGTTCTCGAGGTACAGCTCGGTCAACGACGTCAGCGGCGCGAGCGCGGCGGCGAGCGCGTCATCCGCGTCGGTGCCGTCGAGATCGAGCCGCGACAGCGACGGCAGCTGCGCCAGCTTCGCCCAGCGCGCGGCGCCGAACGCGCGTGGATGGCGTAGCACCAGCCCCGGCTCGCGCCAATCGGCCAGCTCGCGCAGCAGCAGCTCGAGCTGCGCCGGCGCCTCGTCGACCGGCTCGACCTCGAGCCGCGCCGCCGCCGGCAGCAGCGTCGTCGCGCCGGCTTCGAGGGTCGTCACCAGCGTGCGCGCGCCACCGGGCGGGCAATCGTACACGCGCAACGCCAGCGCATGCCGCTTCGGCGGCGGCGGCGGCGCGATCGTGATCGGCTGCGGCCGTTGCGCTTGCGGTGCACGTACCGTGGCTTGGCAGCCGATGACCGAGAGTCCGAGGAGCAGCCAGGAAGCGCGACGCATTGGACGCATCCTAGCGCTCGCACGCTCCAATGTAGGTGATCGGCATCTCAGGCCGAATCCTTAGTGACCGCGACAAAATGCCGCGTTTGTTCAGGAGCGAATGTCGTCTCTGAAAGAGCTGGAAGTAATTCAGGCTGCACACTGTTGTGCTCATGATGGATAAGGGATACAATCAAGTCAGTAGGTGTCTGGACGCCGTGAAAGGGAGGCTGTCATGTTGAGGCTTTTGTCGGCGGTTGCGCTCACGTTGGTTTGCTGTTGCGGGCTCGCGGCCGTGATGGGGCCTGGGCTCAACAGCATTCAAAATGGGCTCGAATCGGGCAAGCGGATCGCGCTCGCGCAGTACGCGGAGACGCACTCGCAGTAGGCGCTAAGGCGTCGTTCGGCTGGGTGGAGCCGGCGAATCCGGCGGATTCGCCAGGCGGGCGCGTAGCGATCGCAGGAGCTCGACGTCGATGGCGCGGCCCGGAGGCGCGCCGTCGAAGGACGCGACCAGTTGGCGCGCGCCGTCGCGGTCGCCTTGCGCCAAGAGCGCATCGGCCAAGTGCACGCGCACGCCGTCGTCGAGCGGATTGAGCGCGAGCACGCGGCGATAGGCGACGGTGGCCGTGGCGTTGTCGTCGCGCAGCCAAGCCAAGTGGCCGAGCGCCGACCAGGCGACGTCGGAGCGCGGGAACTGCCGCACCGCCACCTGCGCCGCGCGATCGGCCTCGTCGAGGTGCCCGGCCTTCGCCAGCGCGCCCACGAGGTAATAGCGGCTCATCGGATCGTACGGCCACAGCGCGACGGCATGGCTGCACTGCCGCACCGCCGCCTCGCTCGACGTCAACGCGAAGATCTGCTCGCACAAGCCGCGATTGCCGAGCTGACTGTCGGGATAACGCTCGACGGCGTGCTGGTTCTGGCCGAGCGCATCGCTCCAGGCGCGATCGAGCCGCCAATCGGCCGCCAGCATCGCCGCGCACGCGACCAGCCACGGCGACAGCGCGAGAAATGGCGCCGTCCGCAGCTGGCCCGCGCGTTGCCGCAGCCACGCCGTCAACCGCGCCACGCCGACGCCGACGAGCCCGTAGACGAACAGCAGCGCCAGGTAGCAGCGCACCTCGTCCATCGTCAGGAAAATGGGGAAGATGGAGCTCGTCGGGAAGAGCACGAACGCGGCCCAGGCGACGGCGAACGCGGCGAGCGGCCAGCGCTTGCGCTGCAGCCACAACGCGCCCGTGGCGGCGACGAGCAGCGCCAGCATGACGACGCGCGGCCACGGAAACGGCTGCATTGTCGGCTCGAGATCGTAGGCGATGGCGATGGCGTCCGGCTGCACCAACATGCGCGCATAACGAGCGAAGGCGATCGGCTGCGCCAACAGATGGCCGAGCGCCGTGCCTTGCGCCTCGAGGATGGTCTCGTGCGGGGCGATGCGCGCCACGAAGATGGCCGGCGCGACGAGGAACGGCAGCGCGTCGCGCCAGCGACCGGCCTGGGTCGCGACGGCGAAGAGCGCGACGAGCGCCGGCAGCGCGATGGCGTCCTCCTTCGTCAGCATGGCCAGCGCGCCGAGCGCGAGCGCCGCCGCGTAGTCGAGCCGTCGCCGCGACGGTCGGGTGGCGTCGCGCGAGCGCGCATAGAGCAGCAGCGCCGCCAGCATGAACAGCGCGCACAGCGACGAGTTACGCTTGAGGACGAGGTTGAGCGCGATCGATTGAATCGGATGCAATAGGAACAGCGACGCGCCGAACGCGCTCGCCCAATCGCTCGTCGGGCGCGGCGTCCAACGGCGAAGCACACGCCGCAGTAGACAATAGGCGAGCCAGCCGTTGACGAGGTGGACGCCGAGATTCGTTATGCGATAGCCGAGCGGCGCGACGCCGCCGATGCGGTAGTTGAGCCAGAAGGTCAGCATCAAGACGGGGCGATAGTGATGCGGCCACACCGGGCTCGACGTCATCGTCGCGTGCGTAAACAGCGTCCACAACCCGTGCGTCGTGCGTAAGTAGGCGTTGGTCTCGATGAGCGGCACGTCGTCGTACAGGAACGCGTTGCCGAAGGAGCTGACGTAGCAGAGCACCGTGAGGCCGAGCGAAACGGCGACGAGGATGCGGGCGCCACGCGGCTCGCTCGTCGTTGCGCCGTCGGGCGGAGGCTCGGGATCGCTCACCGCGCCCATCGTGTCACGCGGCCGCGCCGGCGCGCAAGCGAGCCGCTACGGCGGCTATGGCTTCGGCGGGACGGCTTCGGCGCGATGCTCGGCCGACTCTTCGGCGGCCCGGCGCAACGTGGCGAGGCCGCTCTCGAAGTTGCGGCCGACGAGCTTGTCGACGTTGACGACGAGGCCGAACGCCTTGGACGCGAAGCTGTTGTGCCCGCTCATCGTCCACGTGACGGTGGTGCCGCCGGCCTCGGGAGCGAGCGTGAATTCGGCCGTGCTCGTGCTGGCGAACGGCTTCGTGAACGCGAGCGCGAGGGTGACGCAATCGTTCGGATGGCTGCCGGTGATCGTCATGGTGCCCGCGCCCGCCATGCTGTTGCCGGCCCAAGCGTAGCTGGCGCCGACGCCGCGCGGCGCGCCCGAGTAGGTCCTGACGAGGTTGGGATCGAGCTTCTCGAACGGCGACCAGTGGCTCCACTCGTGGAAGTCGTCGATGAGCGGAAAGATCGTCTCCGCCGGCGCCGCGATTTGCACCTCGCGCGTGACGCGAAACTCGGACGGCCGCGTCGCGATGACGACGGTGACCACCGCGGCGAGCCCGAGCAGCGACACGAGCAGCTTCATGACCGGCTCTCTAATCGTGACGGGGCGTGGCGCTACGGCGCCGGTGTCGTGCTCGACTGCTGGCCGTCGTGCGTGCAGCCGCCGTCGAGGAATTCGACTCTGCCGGTCTCGAGTTGGTAGACGGCGCCGCGCACTTGCAAGCGGCCGTTCTGCGTCAGCTCGTCGAGCGCCTGACTGCCGTGGCACAGGTGGTTCATCGACGCGCGCACGTTGGCGACGACGGCCTGCTCGAGGCGCTCCACCGGATCGATCACCGACAACAAGGGCGCGATGTTGGGCGCGATGCGATCGGTGATGGCGGCGATGTGGCGCGACTCCGGCGTCTCGCCTTCGACGAGCGTGCGCAAGGTGGCGGTGACGGCGCCGCAGCGCGTGTGGCCGAGCACGACCACGAGCCGCGTGCCGAACTGCGAGACCGCGTACTCGACCGAGCCAATCTGCGACGGGTTGACGACGTGGCCGGCGACGCGAATGACGAACAGGTCGCCGACGCCCTGATCGAACACGGTCTCGATGGGGACGCGCGAATCCGAGCAGCCCAAGATGACGGCGAACGGCTGCTGCGCGTCGGCGACGTCGGCCGGCGTGACGAGGATTTTGCGGCGCTTGCCGGCGACGAAGCGGCGATTGCCCTCGGTGAGCCGCAGGAGCGCCGTCTCCGGGTCAATCGCGCTGGGATCCCAAGTACGCGGCATGGGCGTTTCATAACGCATCGCGCCCGTCGATGGATCAACGATTTGAGCGCTGTGACCTAGATCTGATTCAGTTCTAGATAGTCGATTGAATACAGGTGTTTACGTAGTTGTTGGGATTTCGGTGGGCGCGTGGCGTGTTGTGCAGGCGTGGCGAACGACGCGTCGGTGAAGCGCGAGGACGCGCAGATCGGGGCAGCGGACGGTGCCGTCGGGGTCGCTGGCGCAGGTGATCCTCAGGTCGCCGCTGCCGTCGGGGCGAACGAAGCGCGCGGGATGTTCCTCGTCGGTTGCGGCGCGCCGGTGTGGCCGCTCACGGTGCGCGAGCGTCGGCAGCACGCGTGTGAGCAAGAGCACGAGGCGTTGGGCCTTCATGCCGGTCGGCCATGCCGTGTGACCGGTATTCCGCGCCCAAGGTGTCGAATGCGAAAGATCGAAAATCGACAGCCGACGTTGAAGGTCTGCGCTCGTCCGAGAACCAATTGGGCAAACGGAGAGGACGCGATGACGACGAAGTGCGAGCGGTTCGAGGTCGAGATCGGGATGCGCCAGCACGGCGCGCTCGATCAGCGCGAGACGGCGCGGCTCGATGGCCATCTGGCGACGTGCGCGGGGTGCCGCGATTTCGCGGCGGCGGGCGGCAGCTTCGACCTGGCGCTCGAGCGACAGGTCGCGGCCGAGCTGCAGACGCTCGACTGGCGCGCGGTCGAGCAGGGCGTGACGCGCGTGCGGCGGTCCTATCGTCGCAAGCTGTGGCTGGCGCCGCTGTTCGTCTTGCAGGTGCCGCTCATTTTCTGGCTCGGCTTAGGCCAAGCGCCGCCGCGTGAGCTGCTGCTGGCGGCGCCGCTGACGCCGCTCTTGTTCGCCGGTTACGTGTGGCTCGTCAATCGGCCGTTTCGCGTGCTCATGTCGGCGGTGCTGCGCGGCGACGATCTGGTGGCCGGCTTCATCGGCGAGCTGCGCCGGCAGCGGCTGCGGGCGCGCATCTTCGTCGGGGTGAACGCGCTCTTGGCGCTGACGTGCGTCGTGCAAGCGATCGTCGTGCCCGAGCTGCGCCTGAAGCTGTTCGATCTCGCCGGCGCGCTCTTCTTCGCGGCCTGGGCCGGCTACGACGTCGGCTGGAAGCTGCCGCGCCTTCAGCGCGCGCTGGCGGAGACCGCGCCGTGACCGTGGCGCAGCAGATCGACGAGTTGCGGCTGGTGCAGGTCATTCGCGAGCGCGCGGCCGGCCATGACGTCGCCTTTGCCGAGCTGTTCGCGGCCTATCGGCAGCGCGTGTTCACGATTTGTCGCCACTTGACGCGCAGCCGCGCCGACGCCGAGGACGTGACGCAAGAGGTGTTCGTGGCGCTGTTGCGCGCGCTGCCGAGCTTTCGCGGCGAGTCGTCGCTGGCGACGTTCATCCATCGCATCGCGGTGCGGCTGGCCATCAAGCAGCGCCTGCGCACGATCCGTCACGACCAGCTGCGCGTCACGCACGCCGCGCCGACGACCGATGCCCACGAAGCGCGCGCGACGAATCAGCGGCTATGGCTGGCGATGGAGCAGCTCTCGATCGAGCAGCGCACGGTGCTGGCGCTCTTCGCCGTCGACGGGCTCAGCCACCGCGAGATCGCCGCCGTGCTCGGCATTCCCGAAGGCACGGTCTGGTCACGGCTGCACGGCGCGCGCAAGCGTCTGGCGTCGCTGATGTCGGCCTGAGCTGCGCGCGCCCGCGCCTTCGACGATCGCCGCTCGCCGCACCCACACGTGCTCGCCCATCCCCCGCACTTCCACCCATTCGCCGTCGCCATTGGCGATCCACTCGCGCCGCTCCCGCGCCGTCGTCGCCCAAGCGGCCCGTCCCGGCCACGCATAGACCGTCGCGCCACCGATCACGCGTGCCGGATGGCTTCCCGCCGGCGCCACCGCGGAGGTTGTCCGCGTACTCCGCACGAGCTCACTGGCGCTGGCGTCCGAGCGCTCGACCTTCCGCTCGGCGACTTCGCTTGCCGGCACCCATCCCGCGACCACGTTGCCGCCAAATTCGCCGTCGATAAATGCGAAGCGCCCCTGTCGCCGCCGGATCTCGACCGCCGCATGCTCGCGATCAGTCACGGTCAAGGCGATCGGGCTCGGGTCAGCCGGCGTCATTCCCACGTGCAGCACCCGCGTCTTGACCCGCCCGTTGGTTCGCAAAGACGGCGACGACACTTGCGCCGCCTCCAGCTCGAGCGCCGCACAATCGACCTCGGTCCGTAACGTGAACACGTCGTCCACGCTCACGTCCACGAGCGCGCGCCGCCCACGCGCCTCGACGAGCTTGACCCCCGCGCGCCACAACCGCACCGGCCCCACGTGCACGGCCTCCGCGATCCGCATCCCCGGCAAGGGCATCGCCAACACCCCGCGAAACCGCAACGGCTCCGTCGCATTGACCACGAACGGCTCCGCATCCACCCGCACCCGATACGCGTCCGCCCGAAAGAACACGAACGCTTCGCCCTCGGCCTTCACCTTCACCGGCAACGCGCGCGTCCCTTTGACGACGCACCCGACCTCCGCCGCCCCGGCGTCGCCCCCGAGCGCGCCCAACACCAGCGCCACCACGACCACCCCGCGCATCCGCCCACCTTACGCCCAAAACCACAACCAGCAAGCCCATCACACCCAACCCCACAGCGCGCCCAACCGCCCCTCACCCCAGCGCGCCAACCGCCCAGCCCCCCAACGCGCCAACCTGAGCGCACAGCGCGCCAACCCTGAGCGCCTCAGCGCGCCAACCCTGAGCTCCACAGCGCGCCCCGGATCCGATCGGGCGCCCATCCGACCCGCCGCGCGTCCGTCACCCTCCCTCCCCAAACTTGAGCCCGTTTCGCGCCTCTATCGCGCCCAATCCGGAACCCAAAGCGCAGACATCATGGGCGCTGGCGAGTTCCACAGGCGCTGTTTCTCGGCGCGTCAGCGACGTGAAACTGCGCCGAGGACTGTCTGAGCCAGCGCCCATGATGTCGGAGCTCCCACCGTTCCCCCACCGTAAACTCTCTGCCCATGTCGTGACCTCCCAACCGTGGCCACCACGCGCTTATCGTGCCATTCGCGAAACGTGCTGAAGTTTCCTTTCCCCCGGTCGATGTAGACCTCGTGGGCCAGATACGCACGCTCGTCATGACAGCGACCTTGTCGCTCGCGACCGCGACCGCTTGGGCGGACGGGCGCAACTTCGACATCGAACACTTGCAGCTCGCCACCGGCGGCGGCGACTTCCTCGCCACCGAAGGCGCCGGCGTCGTCAGGCCGTGGGAATGGCGCATCGGCATCGCCTACCGCAGCTCCGACTCGCCGCTCGTCGTCGATGACGGCGCGACCTCGACCAAGCTGATCGCCTCGCGCTCGCTGCTCGACCTCGACGGCTCGGTGGAGCTCGGCCGCTGGTTTGGCATCGGCGCCGACCTGCCGGTCGCCATCGACGGCTCGGGCGGCGTGGTGCAGCAGGGCGCGGCGCTCGGCGATTTGCGACTGATTCCCCGCTTCGATCTCTTGCGCGGCGAGCACCTCGGCTTGGCGGCGCTGCTCGGCTTGCGCCTGCCCACCGGCGATACGACGCGCTTCCTCGGCGAAGGCATGGTCGTGTTCGAGCCGCGCGTCGCGGCGCAGCTGACGTTCGGGAAATTGCGCCTCGGCCTCAACCTCGGCGTGCGCATTCGCGAAGCGCGCGAATATCTCGGCCTGCATGTCGGCGACGAGAATCTTCGCGTCGCTCGCCCTCGCCGTCGTGCCGACCCATTGGCTCGACCTCTTCGCGGAGCTCCACGGCGATACGGCGCTGTCGTCGGCGTTCGGCACGACGCAGATGTCGCCGGTCGAAGCGCTCGTCGGCGCGGCCGGCACGTATCACGGTATTCGTCTCGGCGCCGCCCTCGGCGTCGGCCTCGTGCAGGGTTACGGCGAGTCGAGCCTGCGCGCGCTGTTGACGTTGGAATATCGCCGTCCGGCGCCCAAAGTGATCGAGGCCGCGCCCAGCTACGTCGCGCAGCGGCCGCATGTGCCGCCGGCGCCGCCGGCCGCCGCGCCCAAGCCGGCGCCCGCGCCCGCGCCGGTCGAGGAAGAAGAAGCCGACGAGGAAGTGGCGGACGTGGAGACGCCGACCGAGGAGCCGCACGTGAGCCTCGCGCCCGGTCGCATCGAGCTGGCGCAGCCGATCTTCTTCGAGCTCAACAAGCGCCGCATTCGCTCCACCTTTCACGACGAGCTGCGCGAGCTGGCGCGCGTGCTGCGGCGCCGGCCGGAGATGAAGCTGGTCATGATCGAAGGCCACGCCGATCAGACCGGTCCCAAGCCGTTCAACCTCGAGCTGTCGCGTGAGCGGGCGAGGTTCGTGGCCCGTTTCCTGGTCGAGCAGGGCGTCGAAGCGTCGCGCCTGGCGCCGGTCGGGTTCGGCGAGGCGCGGCCGCTGGTGCCGACGCCGCACGGGGTGCCCAACGAGAAGAACCGCCGCGTCCATTTTTATACCGAAGTCATGCAGCCCGTGGGCGCCGCGCCGGTGGCCACTCGCACGGAGATCAAGTAATGAGGATCGCTGTCATCATTGGCTTTGTCGCGCTGTCGTCGTCCGCGGCCTGGGCGACCACCGGAACGTGCGCGAGCGCGCCCGACGGCACGCCTTGCGTCGACGAGTGCATCGACTCCGGCCACTGCGGCGGCGGCGTCTGCCTCGCCGATCACGTGGCCGCCGATGGCACCGCCTGCAGCACCGGCAACTTCTGCACGCTCGGCGACACCTGCCAGGCGGGCGCCTGCATCGCCGGCACGACGCAGCGCGTGTGTCCGAGCGCGCCCGACGGCTGCCACGTCTCGGCGTGCAGCCCGACGGTCGGCTGCACGCTGACGCTCATTTGCTTGGACGCGGGCGCGCCGCCCGACCTCGAGCCCGCGCCGGTCAATCTGTCGCCGGCCAGCAACGACCTCGCGCTCGTCTCGACTGCGGATTTGGCGACGGCGCCGAGCGATCTATCGACGACGCCGCCGCCGGTCGACGGCGCGGTCACGCCGCCGCCGGTCACGACGTCGCCGTCGCCCGACATGGCGCAATCGCCGGTCGCGGCCGGCGACATGGGCGTGCCCGATGGCGGCGAACCGACGGGCCCGACCGCGCCGGTCGGCTCGCCCGACATGAGCCTCGTCACCGGCGTGCCGGGAGACGCGAAGTCGCCCTACGTGCACGGCTCGGCCATCGGCTGCGCCGTCGCGGGCCCGGGCGGCGCGACCGACGCGGCGCTCGTGGCCGTGCTGCTCTTTACGCTGCTGGCGCCGCTCCGTCGTCGTCGCGCCAAGCTCCGTCACGCCCACCTGCACCGTCGCCGTTACTAATTTCCCTTCAGGAGCAGCGCCAAGACGCACCAGGCGGCGGGCGCGAACAACCGCACGCCCAGGCATAAGCCGACGAAGCTGGCGACGCGACCGACGGGATCGCGCACGGCGCCGCGGGCGCGGCCGAGCCGGCGCTCGAGCGCGAGGGTGCCGCTGCCACCGACGAGGCCGGCGAACGCGGCCAGCGCGAACGCGCCCGTCGACTGCGCCGCGACGACGAGACCGACGAACGCGAACGTGAAGGCGCTTCAATGTGCGAATCGTCGGCGCGCGGCGGTGAGAACGGTCTTCGACTGCTTCGCAGGCGGGACAGGGCGCGGTCGCGGGAAGCTCAGTGCGGCAGGCGCAGCGCGATGAGCGCGTCGATGTCGGCGCGCGTGATCGTCGCCGGCAAGTTGGGCAGCACGGCGGCGGCCGACGCCGGAATATTGCCCGGATGAATCATGCCCAACTGCACCGTGCGCGTGTCGACATCGAGCAGCATGACGAAATAGCGATAGCCGGTCTCGGGGCGGCGAAATGCCGCACCCGGGCCTTTCGTCGGATTGGCGACAGCGCCGGCCGCGGCCTCGGTGCTCGTCGATTTGTCGATGAGATCGACGGCGGGGCCGAGCGCGCTCACGTTGCAGGCCGGCCCGCACGGACCTTCGCCGACATAACCGGCATAGCCGATCATATTGGTGCTGAAGACATCGAGGTTCTTATACGAGTCGTTATCATTGACGACTTCGAAGACATTGAACTGTCCGCAGCCGTCGGCGAGATACGACTTGGTGGGATCCTTGGCGTAGCATTGGCAACTGACGAACGAGCCGGCGCGCACCAGCTCGCCGACGCTGAGGCCGATCCACGGCGCGTCGTACCAATTGCCGGTAGTCGTCGTCGAGCACGGGCTGCCGACTTGATCGGCGTGCGCCATCTCGGCCAACACGATCATGAGCTTCGAGCCCGACCAGCCGTAATATTGCGCGGTGCCGCTCGTCGGGCAGTAGGGCGTGCTGCCGCTTCCGCAACCAAATGGTTTACTCGTCGAGACGTTCACCAAGCACTCGGTGCCGACGGTGCCGGCGAAGCCTTTGGTCTCGGTATCGTTGCCGTCGAACGCCATGCCCTGCGGACTTTGCGGCGTGCGATCGTCCCATTCCGAGACGAGCTGCCATTGGCTCGGATCGCTGCCCGGTTGATACGTGACCAATTGTTTGACGACCATAGGGCCGCGCAACGTCATGATCAAATCTTCGTCCCAAGGCGTCAATTGATTGCTGGTGATGTTGTATTGCGTCAGGCAGCAGTCGCTGGTGTTCTCGGCGTCGCACGGGCCGACGGCGGGGTCGCGGCGGCTGGGAAACCAGCCGGCGGCGCCGATGTCTTGGAACGTGATCGTGCCGCCGTTGGAAGGCGAATCGGTGAGCCCGCCGTCGAGCGACGCGGCGCCGCCGCCGTCGATGGGCGGGATGACGTTGCCGCCGCCGCCGCCCGCGCTCGTGCCGCCGCCGCTTCCGCCTTTGGTCGTGCTCTTGTGACTGCAAGCGGCACTAAGCCATACGAGACATAAGCTCGATTGCAACAGCAGCTTCGATTGACGCATGCACACCATTGGTCAGAACCCGATGGCGACGAGCATGTATTGCGGATTGGAATGCGAGATGTAGCTCGAATAGCCGCCGACGTCGTCATAAGGGAAGCCGTAGGCTTTGCCATTGAGCGCGCGCTCGTGCCAGAAGCGGGCGTAATAGTCCGCCGGCGCCGCGGTATAGAACGTCGTCGGGTCGCTCCATAACGTTTGATTCATCAGCTTGCCGGCGGCCGTAAAGCTGCCGGCGACGCCGCCGACATGACGATAAATGGCGGCCGATAGATCGGGGTAATCGGTCAGTCCGCTGCCGTTGGGGCCCGGCTTGGCGATGGTGATTCCGTTGTTGGTCCAGATCTGATCGACATAAGAGTCGTAATAAGTGGCATAGGTGCCGCCGGCGTCGAAGCCGCCCGCGCCGCCGGTGTTGATGATGCGATAGGGCGCCTGCATCTGCGCCAGCGGCTTGAACTCCGCGGGCACGTCGGCGACGAAGGCCGCGAAGGTCGCCGTGCGATCTTCGAGGAACGTCGCGTAATTCTCGCCGACCGCGACGTCGTAACCGTCGGAGCAGTGCAGGTTCATGGCGATCTTGAGGCCCCACGCGTCGACGCGCGTCGTATTGCCGTTGTATTGCGCCGGTCCGATGGTGTGCTCGATGAAGTCGAAGTATTTGCTCTGCGTCGGATCGCTGGCGCAGGTCGTATCGGTGGCGCCGCAAATGTAGAAGTACATGCGACCGGAGCTGTTGGCCGGCATGTCGTAAGTGGGCTGCGCGGCGATCGAGTGTGTCTCATTGATGGTACCGCTCTTGAAGCTCCAATAGACTTCCGAGTCCTGATACACGCCATTGGTGCGATTGAGGAACTTGAACATCATGACGTTCTGGGCCGGGGGAATGCCGCTCGGATCCCAGAAGCCGGGCGGCGGCCCGCCGTCGTAAGGCGCGGCGCCGAGCGCCAAATCCGCAGGCGTGGCGCTGCCGTCGTGGTTGGCGCTGCCGTCGTTGTTGCCGCTCGTGGAGTGACTGCTCTTGGAGCAGCCGGCGATGCCGACGACCGATGAAGCCGCTAACGCGAGAACGATAGGCAAAGAATTTCTCATCGTACGGTGATTTTCGTCTCACGATGGAATCCCGCGCAAGGCTAAACATGGCCGTACTTATGTGGATTGTGCCTTCATGGACGATATGGACTTACAGTCGTGTCGATTAGCGGATGTGCACTGAGCGCTACAGTCGCGCGGTCATAAAGATGCGAAAGTCGCGGTATGCGCCGCCAACGCGTTCGCTGTCGTGAGCTCTGCTTGGTGATGGCCGCGGCTGCCACCTTCGGCTGCAGCTCGAAGAAGTCGGGCGATTCCGGCGGCCCGGACGCGTCGGCGTCGCTCGACGGCGGCGATGGCGGCGGCGGCGGCACCGGCAGCGACAATGGCGACGGCTCGGCGCCGCTCGCGTCGTGTAAGCGCGGCGCCGGCTACACCAACGAGAACGCGCTCGATTTGCCGTCGTTCCGCCAAGGAATCGGCTGGTGGTACGACTGGGGCAACGCGCCCGATCCGACCGTGGCCGCGGCGCTGATCGGTGGCGGTGTCGAATACGTCCCGATGGTGTGGACCGGACCGCCCGACGGCACGCTCGACGTCGCAGCGATCGAAAAGAGCATCCCCGAAGGCGCGCGTTTCTTGTTGGGTTTCAATGAGCCCAACTTCGGTCAACAGGCGAATCTGACGCCGGCGCAAGCGGCCGCCGATTGGCCGATGCTGGAGCAGATCGCCAAAGACCGGAACTTGAAGCTGGTCTCGCCGGCGCTCAATTATTGCGGCGGTAACTGTAACGAGACCGATCCGTTCGTGTGGATGGATATGTTCTTCGCCGCCTGCACCAACTGTCAGGTCGATTATGTCGCCTTTCATTGGTACTCGTGCTCCGGCGGCGCGTTGACGTCGTTGTTGTCGAAGTTCGAAGCCTATGGCCGTCCGGTCTGGCTCACCGAGTTCTCTTGCTTGGACGGCAGCGCCGATGAATCGGCGGCCGGACAAGATACCTATATGAAGACGGCGATTCCGATTCTCGAAGCCGATCCCAAAGTGTTCCGCTATTCGTGGTTCATTGCGCGCTCGACGAATCCGTCCGCTTACGACTTGTTCGGCGATCCCGGTAAGCTCACGCCGCTCGGTCAGACTTACGTCAGCTTGCCCGGCGCCTGCACCTTCTGACCGCGCGGTCGTCGTAAGCGCAGGGGCTCGCTCGTCGACTCGGTTTTCCGCGACCGGAGCACGCGGGTGACTGAAATCGTCTGTCGCGTTTAGGTACAGCTTGTCTTCAAGCTCGGTCGCAGCTGACACGGCTGCACGGCGATCGCGCCGACGAAGCGCGCCGCGATCGCGCGAAAAACGAGCGCAATCGCAAGATCGCGCGCCATTGGCCGCGGCCCTGCGTTCGTCACAATTCGCTGGCACGCGTGATGAACCACGCGACGCTGGAGGTGTCGCATGCGCTTAGAACGCTTTTCGTTGGCTTTGTTATCGGCGCTCGGTTTTGCCGGCGTGAGCGGCTTGTACCAAGGGCGCGCGGCGGCGCAATCGACGACGTCGACGACGCTCGGCAGCACGAGCGGCAGCAGCGTCGGCACCGGCGTCATCGGCTCGGCGCTCGACACGACCACGTCGTCGCTCGGCGCTGCCAGCCCGACGCCGAGCGGCGGCGTGTCCAGCGTTGACGCGGCGTCGACGAACGCGACGAGCTCGACGAGCTCGACCAGCGCGACGCCGAGCAGCAACTTGGCGTCGACGACGCTGCCGATCAACTCCGGAATCGCCGGCGTGTCGTCGGTCAACGTCGCGCCGACGACGAGCCTGACCTACACGCCGCTGGCCGCCACGCAGGCGCCGCCGGTGGTGTCGAACCCGACGTTGACGTCGCCGCTCTTGCAGCCGACGACCGCCGGCGGCAGCAGCGTGAGCGCGACCGGCAACGGCGGCAGCAACGGCGGTGGCAGCGTCGGCGGCGGCAGCGGCGGGCCGTCGAGCGTCACGGCGCCGTGGGAATCGCCGTAGCCCAGCGGGACGACGTGAGCTTCAGTGCTTCTTGGCGTCGAGCAGCGCGTGACCTGCCGCCGTCGTCTCGGCGAAGAACGCCGGCCCCGCCAGCAGCGTCAGCGTGCGCACCGACGGCGCCGGCGCCGCCGAATGTTCGTGCAGCCAGCGCTCGCTCGCCAGCGCGTCGAGCGCGCCTTGCACGACCGCGTCGGCGACGGCGGCCGTCGGCGAGCTGACGCCGGCGTCCTTCAGGTCGCTCGCGTGCGCATACGACGTCACGCCCAAGCGCAACGCCTCGCGCATCCCGACGCTGCCGACGTTGCGCATGAGCGCCGGCGTGAACGCCTTCTTGTCGCCGAGCCCGATGAGGAGGACGCGCTCGGCCGGAATCGCGCCTTTGGGCGGCACGATGACCAGCGTCTCCAGCGCGTGTCCGGCGAAGCGCCCGCTCTTCCGCAAGTCGGTGATTAGCCCCTTCAACGCTTGGTCGAGGTGGAGCATGCCGTTTAGCGCCGCCGGCAACGCGGGCGGGTCGGTGATGTCGCCGGCGACATATTCGAAGACGCACGCCACCTGCAGCGGCGTCTTTTGCGTCGACGGGCCTTGCACGGCGACGTCGACGCTCAGCCCGTCGCGCTGGCCGACGTGCGCCACGGTGCCGACGGCCGCCGGCGCATCGGCGCGCGCCACCGCCAGCGCGCCCACGAACGCGGCCGCGAACGCCAGCCGCACCGCCGCCCGACGACGAAACTGCAAACGCGAAGCTGCGACAGGAAAGGTCATGGCGGCAGTCTACGCCGTTCGCGACCGCGCTATTGCATCGAGCCGAGCACGAACGTGTTGCCTTCGGAGTCGGCGAAGATGGCGGACGTGCCCCACGGCTCCTTCTTCGGCAGCTGCGGGAACTGCACGCCGCGCTCCGACAGCTGGCGATACGTCGCTTCCACGTCGTCACAGCCGAACGAGATCGACGTGAAGTTGCCGATGCGCGACTCGTGCCCGGGCGGCGTAAACAGCGCGATCCCGGTCTCCGCGCCCGGCAGCCCCAGCTCGATCCAGCGCAGTCCCGGCCCCATCGGCTGGTCGGTGACGACGACCATCCCCACCTGCTTCGTCCAAAACGCCAGCGCGCGCTCTTGATCCCGCGTCGGAACTCCGACGAACTTGATCCGCTTCATCATGTCGCTCTCCTGTTGGCGTCCAGCCTATCGAACCCACGACGGCGATCGAAGTCACTTTCGCGCGATCGTCAACTGACCGTAACTTGTGGTTAAACGCGGCGGCGGACAATATTTTGCCGAATCCCCGACGCCGGCCTGCGCCGAGCCGGCGCGTCTGGCCTGCCTGCCGCATTCGCCCAAAACGAAAACGGGCCTTATCGGCGCTGATCGATATCCCGATAATCGATATCGAGCACACGCGAAATACGATTGATGCGCATTCGATTGAATCGGGTTTCGCGAGTCGTCATGATGCGCGGATGCGTGACATGCGTAAGGGGTTTTGCGCGCTCTGCGGCCACAACGAGATCATCGAAGCCTCGACGGCCGATTTCGTCGGCGACAGCGGACCGACGCGGCCGATGTCCGTCACCTACGAGATCGGCTGGGGCGGCGTCAAGCACATGGGGCTCTTCAAGACCTGCGTCTGCCGCAGCTGCGGGTTCACGCAGTGGTTCGCGCTCGAGCCGGCGCAGATTCCGATTGGACCCGATCATGCCACCAAGCTCGTCAAAGGCGTCGCGGAGACGCAAGGTCCTTATCGATAACGGCGCATTGCACCTGTCATTCGACGAATCGGCGCTCAATACTAAGAGATGAAGCTCTTCACCTGCGCTGCCTGCCAGCAGGTCCTATTTTTCGAGAACGTCTCCTGCACGCGCTGCGGCCACGTCCTCGCCTATTTGCCCGACTGCGGATTGTTGAGCGCGATGGAGGCCGTCGCCGGCGCGCCCGAATGGACCGCGCTGTCGCCGGCCGCCCACGGCGCGCGCTATCGCTTCTGCCGCAATTACACCGAGCACGCGGCCTGCAACTGGGTCATTCCCAGCGACAGCGACGACGGCTTCTGTCGCGCGTGCGCCTGCAACGACATGATCCCCGACTTGAGCGACGCGCATGCCAAGGAGGCCTGGCGTCGCGTCGAGCGGGCCAAGCGGCGCCTGTTTCATACGCTGCTCGAGCTCGGCCTGCCCGTCGAGCCGAAGACGAAGTCGCCGCGCGGCCTCGGCTTCAACTTCCTGGCCGATCGCGGCAAGGAGCACGTCTTCACCGGCCACAGCGACGGCATCATCACGCTCAACATCGCCGAAGCCGACGATCCGTTCCGCGAGAAGATGCGGCTGCAAATGGGCGAGGCGTATCGCACGCTGCTCGGCCATTTCCGTCACGAAATCGGCCATTACTATTGGATGCGGCTGATCGACGGGAGCGATCGCTTGGACGCCTGCCGCGATCTGTTCGGCGACGAGCGCGAGGATTACGCGCAGGCGCAGCAGCGTCATTACGACGGCGGCGCGCCCGCCGATTGGGAACAGCGCTTCGTGAGCGCCTACGCGTCGATGCATCCGTTCGAGGATTGGGCGGAGACGTGGGCGCACTATCTGCACATCGTCGACACGCTGGAGACGGCGCGCAGCTATGGGTTGGCGCTGCATCCGCAGGCGGTGGGCGGCGCGGCGCTGGCCGACGTCAAGGCGCGCCGGTTGGATCCGGGGGATTTCGACGAGCTCGTGGCCGGCTGGGTGCCGTTGACGTTGGCGCTCAATAGCTTGAATCGGGGGATGGGCCTGCCGGATTTGTATCCGTTCGTGTTGTCGCAGTCGGCGATTAGGAAGCTGCGGTTTGTGCATGATGTGATCGGGTGTGTGGCTGGCGCGGGGGGCTAGGCTAGTGGGCGCTTCGCGGGGCGCTGCTCGCTGGGAGGCCAAGGGGCGCTGCTCGCTGGGAGGCCAAGTCACGTGGGGCCCTGGCGCGGCGTCGGGGTCCTGTCATCGCAACCTTCTTGTCCGTGCTCGTCTGCGCGCCCAGTGCGCGAACGTCGGCGCTGTCGATCCCGGGTTCGTGCGGTGAGGAGGGGCGTGCTGGCTCGGGAGGCGCTCCGCCTGCGCGCGGACAAGAAGGTTGCGACGCCACCCCGGCGGTGGATCCGATTCCCTCGTGGCTTGGCGGGGGTCTTGGGTGGCAGACGTCGAGCGGCGATCGCCCCTGGCGCTTGCGGCTTAGCCCCTGGCGCTTGCGGATTAGCCTGCGATCGTCCCTGGCGCTGGCGGGCTAACGACTAGGCTGCGGAGCCTGTGGACGAATGTTTGTTCATGGTCCGACCAATTGGAGTATTAGTAGGGCGACAATGCGCGGGGTGATCGTTCGTTGCGTGTTCGTCTTTGTCTTCGCCGGGTGTAGCGGCGGGGCGGGGATTGGGAGCGTGCAGTCGGCGATGGAGATTTGTCCGACGGGGCCGGTCGTGCAGGGCGTCGACGTCTCGCATTATGAAGGCACCATCGATTGGGCGCAGGTTCATGCGGGTGGGATCGACTTCGCGTTTATCAAGGCGACGGAGAGCACCGACTTCATCGATCCCAACTTTGCGACGAATTGGCAGGAGGCGGGGGCGGCGGGCGTGGTGCGCGGGGCCTATCACTTCTTTAGGCCCGAGGTCGATCCGGTCGCACAGGCGGACTATTTCATCGCGACGGCGGGGATTCCGTTGGCTGGGGATTTGCCGCTGACGCTCGATCTCGAGGTCACCGATACCGATACGGCGGCCGAGACGGCGCAGTCGGCGTTGACGTTCTTGGCGCGCGTCGCCGCGCAGACCGGGCGCACGCCGATCGTGTATACGTCGCAGTCGTTCTACGGCTCGACGCTGGGCGCGCCCGCCGGATTTGGCGGATACACGCTGTGGGTCGCTAATTGGCAGGTCACCTGCCCCAATTTGCCGACGGCGTGGAGCGGCTGGCAGTTCTGGCAGCACGCGGACAACGGCACCGTCGCCGGCATCACCGGCACCGCCGACGTCGATCTCGACGAGTTCAACGGCACGCTGGCTGATCTGAAGGGCTTCGCCGGCGCGACCAGCGAGGACGGCGGCCTTGGCGACGACGAGGGCGCGGTCGTGGACGCGGGTCGCGACGCGGGCGTGGCCGAGGAGGATGGCGGCGTCAAGAAGAAGCCGGCCGTGCGCGGCGGCTGCGCCGTCGGCGGTGACGGCGCAGGCGATGGCGCGCTCGTGTTGGTGCTGCTGGCGTGCGTGCTCAGTCGGGCTTGGGCTCGACCTGCAGGATTCGGCCGCCGTCGTCGAGCGTGAAGGTCCAGCGCACGCTGAATTTGCCGGCCTGCGCGGCGTAACGACGGACGCTGCCGCTCGCGGATTGGCTCTCGTCGACGAGGGTCCAGCGGTCGATGGCCGGCCAAATGCCGGCGATGACCGGGCCCCACACGCGTAACTCGGGCACCAGCTCGGCGCGCACCGACGGCGCGAACGCGGCGTCGTCGAGCTGGCCGGCCGCATAACCGGCGGCGACGGCGCGCAGCGTCTTGGTCAGCTCGGGTTGCGTGTCGGCGAGCGCGGCAATGGTCGGCGGCGGCAAGAAGAGCCCGGCGATCGTCGGCGCCAAGTTGGGGTTGAGCCGCTGCTGATTGGCGAGCACGATGACGGTCAATTTCTCGTCGGGCAGGCGCACGACGTCGGCGAGCGCCGGACCGCCGCTGTGGCCGTAGCGACGGCGGCCGCGCAAGCTGCCGGTCGCGAACACGACGCCGAACTCGCCGGCGCTGCCGTCGCCGAGCGCAAACGGCGTCGCCGCGCGCGCTTCGCCGGCGGTCGTCAGGAGGGTGCCGCGATCCATCGCCTGCGCCCACTTCGCCAGGTCCGACAAGCAGGAATAGGCGCCGCCCATCGCGTAGGTGTGCGCGGGAAAGAGGAACCACTGCAGCTGCTGCTGGCCGTCGACAAAGCCGTAGACCGAGGCGCGATGCGGGATGACGCGCGCCGTCCGCATGAGGCCGTCTTGGCTGGCGTCGTCGAACGAGGTGCAGGTCAGGCCGAGCGGCGTCCACACCCGCGTACGCACGAGCTCGACGAACGGCTGGCCCGAGACGCGCTCCAAGATGTGCACGAGCACGTCGAAGTCGCCGCCGCCGTAGTCGGAGCGCGCGCCCGGCGAAAACGCCGGCGGTCGCGCGCGCACGGCGCGATAGGCGTCGGCGACGGTGGCGGCTTTGTCGTCGCGGTTGCCGGCGATTCCCGACGCATGCGCGGCCAGGTGCGCGATCGTGATGTTCTTCCAGGCCGGTGGCGCGTCGGGCAGATATTTGCCGATTGGGTCGGCGAGCGCGAGCTTGCCGTCTTGCACGAGCAGCATCAGCAGCGTCCCGGTGAACAGCTTGGTCGTCGAGGCCAGCTGAAAGCGCGTATCGGCGGCGACGGGCGTTTGCCACTCCAGGTTCGCCAGGCCGTAGCCGCGTAGCTTCTCGACCTTGCCCGCGCGGACGACGGCGACGCCGACGCCGGGCACGTGCAGCTTGCGCATGACGTCGGCGACGAAGGTGTCGACCGCGTCGTCCGGCCGCGGCGCCGCGTGCGCGACAGGCGCCGACAGCGCGACGGCGCCCGCGAGCAGGAAAGCGCGCCCCCGCGCGCGCGACGACGACGTTTGCATCGCGGCATCATAGCCGAGTCGCGCGTCGAGTCGCGCGTGTCGCGTGCGAAGGCGGCTGACTCAGAGCGCGCCCGGCTGTATCATCACGCCATGAAAGTTTCGGCCAATCATACGGTGCGGCTCGACTACGAGCTGAAGATCAAAGGCGGAGCTGTTCTCGAATCGTCGGCGCAGACGGGGCCGCTGCAGTACGTGCACGGGCAGGGCAAGTTCCTGGCCGGGCTCGAGCGGCAGATCGAAGGCTGCGCCGTCGGCGACGAGAAGAAGGGCGAGCTGCCGCCGGCGGAGGCGTTCGGCGACGAGTCGGTGCTGCCGATCCGCGAGATCCCGCGGCGCGAGTTTCCCGAGAGCGAGAAGCTGACGGTGGGGCGCATCTTCGAGGCCAAGACGGCAGGCCCGGACATGGTGCGCTTCAAGATCGTCGAGCTCGAGGACAAGCTCGTCAAAGTGCGCTTCTTGCACCCGCTCGCGGACAAGACGCTGGAATATCGCGTCAAGGTGTTGAGCATCGATCCGCCGCGCGGGCGCGGCTCGGTGCTGGTGCCGCCGCCGCCGGCGCAGGCGTTCGGCATCGAGAGCGCGGCCATCGAAATTCTGCCCGAAGACGACGACGGGAAATAGCGCGCGTCGTCACTCCTCCGGCGCGGCACCTGCAGGCGCGCGGCCATCGCCAGGCGAGCCGCGCGATCGACGAATCCCTCGGTAAATCAGCGTTCATTGGCGACGTTCGCGCGACCGCTGCCGGCGCGCCCGACTCGGCGGCTGCGCGTCCGCGCGATCGGCTGCAGCCGACGCCGCGGTGCCGAATGCGCGCGCTGATGGTCGCATAACCCACGCGTCACGCGCAGTTGCCGGCGGGCATGCATGGTGTATACGGCCACGACACGCTACGATGCCGAGCGTGCGCGGCGGAACCGCGCAGGGAGCCGAGGCGTGTCGAGGTCGCTGATCGTGGTCATCCTGGGCGCGGCGCTGATCGTGGCGCTGGCGATCGCATTGACCGACGCGCGACTGCAGTCGTCGTTCACCGAAGGGCGAGTCGGCGGCGAAGCCGGACGCGCCGCCGTCGACGCCACGACGCGCCTGCAGCGGCTGATCGTCGACCTCGAGAGCGGCGAGCGCGGCTTCCTGTTGACCGGCGACGCGCGCCAGCTCGCGCCCTACGACGCGGCGACGCGCGAGATTCCGGCGCGTCTGACGCAGCTGCGCAAGCTGCGCGCCGACCATCCCGAAGGGCTGCAGGAGGTCGACGAGCTGGCGGCCACGATCACGCGCTGGCAGGTCGAAGCGGCGCAGCCGGAGATGGCGCTGCGACGCGCGTCGGGACAAGTGACGCCGGAGCTGGAGGCGCACCTGCGCGACGGCGCCGGCCGCACGCTCATCGAGGCCGGCCTGGCGCAGACCGAGCGGCTGCTGGCCGGCGAAGCCAAAGAGCGCGAGCAGCGGATCGCCAACCTCGACCAGAGCCGGCAGCGCCTCAAGCGGTTCATCGGCCTGTCGCTGACGCTGGCGGGCATCGTGGTGCTGGCGTTGGGGTTCATGTCGTCGCTGGCGCTGCGGCGCGGCGTCGGCCGGCTGGTGGCGTCGGCGCAGCGCATCACGCGCGGCGAGTTCGCGACCACGATCGCCGACGAGCGCGACAGCATCGCGCCCTTGGCGACGGCGTTGCGCTCGCTGGCGTCGTCGTTGAGCGAGCGTGACCGCCACGCCGACACGCTGCGCGCCGTCAGTCGCGTCGGTGGGCTCGAGCTCGACGGGCTGCTCAACGAGGTGGCGCAGGCGCTGCAGCCGATCATCGACGTCGCGTTCATGATGCTGGTCGAGATCCAAGACGTGCACGTGCGGCGCGTGGCGTCGTGGCCGGGCACGTTCGCGCTGCCGCCGGCGACGGGACGCGCCCTCGAAGGCACGGCCGTGGCGGCCGCGATCGCGCGCGGCGGCATGCTCATCGTCGACGACGTCGGCGACGACACCTATTACGAGAACGCGGTGGCGCGCACGCTCGGGATCGCGCGCTACATCGTCTTGCCGCTGCGCGCGCGCGGCCAGATCACGCACGCCGCCGTCATGGTCGTGCGCGACACGCAGTCGGTGGGACCCGAGCTGCAGCGCTTCTTCGACATCTTCGCGCGCCAGCTGGCCAGCGCCATCGCCAACACGAAGCTGTCGCGCGAGCTGGCGACGCGCAACGTCGAGCTGGAGCTGGCCAGCCGCGCCAAGTCGGAGTTCCTGGCGCTCATGTCGCACGAGCTGCGCACGCCCTTGAACTCGATCATCGGCTTCTCGGAAGTGCTCATCGACGCCAAGTTCGGTCCGCTCAACGATCGACAAGGTCGTTACGTCCGCAACATCAACGACAGCGGGCAGTATCTGCTGCGCCTCATCAGCGATCTGCTCGACATGTCGAAGATCGAAGCGGGCCGGCTGGAGGTGGCGCGCGATCGTTGTCTCGTGGGGCCGATCATCACCGAGGCGCTGTCGCTGTTGCAGCCGCTGGCCGACGAGAAGCAGATCGAGATCGTGCCGCCGCCCGAGCCGCTGCAGCCGCCGGTCTGGGCCGATGCGCTGCGCGTCAAGCAGGTGCTGTTCAACCTCCTGTCGAACGCCATCAAGTTCACGCCGCGCCAGGGGCGCATCGCCGTCACGGTGGCGCCGCTCGACGCGGGCACGCTGCGCATCACCGTCGCTGACTCGGGCGATGGCATCGGCGTCGAGGATCAGACCAAGCTGTTCCTGCCGTTCTCGCAGCTGCCGAACGCGCGCCGCGAGTCGCTGGCGGGCACCGGGCTCGGCTTGGCGCTGGTCAAGCGGCTGATGGAGCTGATGAGTGGGCGCGTCGGTGTCGAGAGCGCGGCTGGCCGAGGCTCGCGCTTCTGGATCGAGCTGCCGATCGCGCCCGCCGACGGCGTGGCGAACGAAGTGGAGGCCGAGTCGTCGGGGCCGATCGTGGAGGCGCCCGAGGCGCCGCTGGTGCTCGTCGTCGACGACGATCCGGCGGCGAGCGAGCTCATGCAGCTGACGCTGTCGCAGGCGCGCTTTCGCTGGCACGCGGTGGCGTCGGGCGAGGCCGGCTTGCAAGCGGCGCGCACGCTCAACCCGGCGGTGATATTGCTCGACGTCTTCCTGCCCGATCGCGACGGCTGGGAGGTCATGCGCACGTTGCGCGCCGATCCGAAGACGCAGCATATCCCGGTGGTGCTGGTCACCATCTCGAGCGATCGGCAGCACTCGTTCTCGCTCGGCGCGGCCGATCATCTGGTCAAGCCGTTCACGAGCGAGGCGCTGATGGCGGCCTTGGCGCGGCGCAGCTTCACGACCAAGGTCAAGCAGCGGACGGTGCGCGTGCTCGTCATCGATGATGACCAACAGCATTGCGAGCTGATGCGCGCGACGCTCGAGCCGCGCGGCTTCGTCGTCGCCATCGCGCCGACGGGCGAGGAGGGCCTGGCGCGGGCGCGGGCCGAGCCGGTCGACTTGGTGCTGCTCGACCTGGTGTTGCCGGGCATGTCGGGCGTCGAAGTGGCGATGCGGCTGCGCGAGCACGAAGCGACCAAGCGGCTGCCGGTGCTGCTGTTGACGGCGAATCAGGTGTCGCCGAGCGATCGCCAGCGCCTGCAAGGCAGCATCGAAGCGGTGCTCGCCAAGGCGGAGACGGCGGGCAACGATCTCATCGGCGAAGTGCAGCGCGTGCTCGGCTCCGCGTCGTAGCCGCGACTGGCGAACCGCCGTCGCCGGCTTCGCTATTGAATCGTCGACAGCGTGCGTGAGAAGGCGAGCTCCTTGTCGAGCTCCTGCTTGCTGCGGCGTAAGAGCTCGTCTTTGTGGCCGAGCTTGCGATAGCCGATCGCGGCGACGAGCGCCGCCGGCGTGATGAGGATGGCGGCGACCACGAGCGCGCCCGACCACAGGCCGAGCCCGAGCCCGGTCGACAGCGCCGACGCCGCGGCGACGAGCAGCATGATGAGCGCGCCGTAGGCCATCAGGCCGAAGATGCCGAAGGTCTCGAAGATGCCGAGGCGCTGTCGCACGTCGCTCTCGACCTCCAGCTTCGCCAGCGCGAGCTGCCGCTTCACCAGCAGCGAGGAGTCGGCCGCCAGCTCCTTGACGAGAATCGGTCGTGTCCATGGCTCGCGGATCGGATGGTTCGCGCATGCCGCCTCCTCAGCAATGAGCCATTGCACCGATTACGCCACGACGACGACCATGGGCGGCCGGCAGCGTCGAGCCGCAGCCGCATTTTTCGCGCGCGTGACCCTCGTGACCGAGGCGAATGCATCGCGCGTCACCGCGCGGCAAGGCGATTCAGCCTTGGCAGTCGACGGCTTGGCCGTGGGCGCGGCGGCGATAGCGCACCTTCGCGGTGCCTGCAGCGTGCCCGTCAGCGGCCGGTCAACAGCCCCGCTTCGCGCGTGGTCAGCTCGACGAGGAAGTCGATGAGCGCGCGCACGCGAGCGGCATATTGCAGATCGCGGTGCACGGCCAGCCACAAGTCGTGCGTCAGCTCCTGCTTCGGCAAGACGCGCACGAGCCCGCGCTGCGCATCGCCGAGGTAGCGATAGAGCACGGCGATGCCGAGGCCGTCGACGGCCGCCGCGGCCTGCGCGTGGGCGCTGTCGCTGCGCAAGACGACGCGACCGCCGCGCGTGAGGCCGTGCAGGAAGCGCGACAACGAGTAGGCCGACTCCTCGTCGTCGATGAGATCGTGACCGGCGAGATCCTCGGCCACGCGCGGCTCGCCGCGCTTCTTGAGGTAGCCGGGCGACGCATACAGGCCGGCGACGACGACGCCCAGCTTGCGAATGTGCAGCGACTGCTGCGACGGCCGCCCGGCGCGCAAGGCCAGGTCGGCTTCGCGGCGCGACAGGTTGAGCGGCCGATTGTCCATGTTGAGCAGCAGCTCGAGCCCGGGATGACGCTTGCGCAGCGCGCCCAGCCGCGGCGCCAAGAACGCCGTGCCCAGCGATTCGTAAGTCGTCAGGCGCACCAGCCCTTCGGGCCGCTCGTCGAGGCCGAGTACCTCGCGCTCGATGGCCATGACCTCGTCCTCGACGCGCTCGGCGCGCGCCAACGCCAGCTCGCCCTGCCGCGTCGGATAGTAGCCGTCGGGCGTGCGGCGAAAGAGGCGCACGTCGAGGGCCGCCTCCAGCGCCTCGATGCGGCGGCCGACGGTGGTCTGATCGCAGCCGAGCTTGCGCGCCGCCGCCGACAGCGTCTTGCCGCGCTGCACGTGCAGGAGAAAACGCAGGTCGGTCCAGTCGATCTTGTTCGCCATGGTCTGCATTATTGCATAGGCACTCTGCATTGGAAGGTCTGGTGCTGCATCGATGCAGGTTCCATCATTTGCAGCGTGGAGGTGACGTGATGTCGAAGTGGATGAGCTGGGGAGCTTGGACGCGGGCGGCGCTGTTGACGCTGGTGACGGGCACGTCGGCGCTGTTGCCGACCGCGGCCAAGCGGGGCGCCGCGGACGACGTCGCCGCCGACGTCGACGGCGACGGGCGGCTCGACCGCGTCAGCTGGCGCCGCTACGGCGACGACTACTGGCTCGACGTCGCGCTGGCGCAGGCCGACGGCAGCTTCGCGCCGCGCTCGTCGACGCGCGTGGCCGCGGCCGGCGGCGATGCGCGCTGGCGCCTGCGCGCTCGCGACGTCGACGGCGACGGTCGCGCCGACATCCTCGTCGCAGACGGCAGCGGTCGGACGCGCGTGTGGATCTCCGACGGCCGCGGCTTTTCGGAGGCGCAGCCGCCGATGAACGCGTGGGCGGCGCTGACGCCGAGCGCGCGACGGCCGTAGGTGTGGTGAGATCACGGCCGGCGCGCAACCGCGTAAGCTCAATATCGGTTCCCCCCCGGGCGGCGCGGTTGCGTGAAGGTGGCGCCATTGTTAACGTCGCGACGATGGCCGACTGGCAGCCACCGATCGATCTGACCGCGCTGGCGCAGGGCATCTACTCGCAAGGCGCCGAAGAGGACATGCTCGCGCGCATCTTCGCGCTGGTTGCGCCGCAGTCGCGCTTTTGCGTCGAGTTCGGCGCCAGCGACGGCCTGCGCAACAGCAACACGGCGCTCCTGTTGCGCGAGCAGGCGTGGCGCGGCGTCTTGATCGAAGCGTCGGACTATCGGTTCGATAAGCTGCGTCGTCATTACGGCGACGCCGCGAATGTAAAGCTGTTACAAGCGCGCGTCGAGCCGTCCACTGTCGAGCGGCTGTTCGGCGAATGCGACGTGCCGAACGACTTCGACCTGCTCTCGATCGATATCGACGGCAATGACTATTGGGTCTGGCGCGCGCTCGAGCGCTATCGGCCGCGCGTCGTCGTCATCGAATACAACCCTTATTACGCGCCGCCCGAGCGCTGGGTCATGAAATACAACGCCGACCACGCCTGGGACGGCTCGACCTATTATGGCGCCAGCCTGGAGTCGCTTTATTGGCTCGCCAAACAAAAGGGTTATGAGCTCATTTGCTGCGACAAAATGGGGAATAACGCCTTCTTCGTCGAACAGTCGCTCTATGCCCGTTTCGGGCTGCAGGACAATTCGCCGCAGGTGCTCTTTCGCCCCGCGATGTATAAGGTTCGCTTCATCGGTCACAACACGTTCGTGACCGGCCATCCTTATCGTTTCGGCCCCGGCGAGGCGCTGTGAACGACGCCGCGCTGCACGCCATCGCCGACGCTTACGCGCTCGACGGTGCGCGCCTTTTGGGCACGCGCGACACGCGCGTCGCGCACGTCGGCAGCGCCGCCGGCGAGGTCGCCGTCAAGCTGTTCGCGAGCAGTGAAAGCGCGCGCGCGCAGCTCGAGGCCGATTTATTGGCGCATTTGCAGCGGCCGAACGCGGCTTATCGGGTGCAGACGTTGCTGC
Organism: uncultured delta proteobacterium; assembly: GCA_963785725.1. Classification (GTDB taxonomy): domain Bacteria; phylum Myxococcota_A; class Polyangia; order Palsa-1104; family Palsa-1104; genus JAQBQH01. Next base: position 36,558 of record CAWAWS010000023.1, read on the forward strand.
TGACGCGCGCCGGCGCGCCGCTCTTGGCCGTCGACGCCGGCGTCGCGCTGGTGACGCGCTGGGAGAACGGCCATGCCAAGCCTTATCGCGCCATCACCAGCGACGAATGGCGCGCGCTCGGCGCGTCACTGGCGGCGTTGCACGACCGGCTCGACGCTTATCCGCGGCCGCTGGCGCGTCTGAGCGCGACCATCATCGCGCGCGACGTCGCCGCCGAGCGCGCGGCCATCGCCGCCGTGCGGCCGCGCGCCGTGGCCCACGATCCGACGCGTGCCGCCGCCGTGTCGCGCTATCTCGACGATCGTCTGCAGCTGCTGGCGGCGCATGCCGAGCCGGCGCGCGCGCTGCCCGACGATCGCGAAAACCCCATTCATAACGATTATAATCAATACAATTACCTCTTCGACGATCATTCGCCGCCGCTGATCCTCGATTGGGAAGGGGCGATCGGCGCGCCGCGCGAATACGAGGTCGTGCGCTGTCTGAATCATCTGCCGCTGGAATCGCCGGCGCTGGCACGCGCCTTCGTCGATGGTTATCGCGCGCGCCGGGCCTTGCGGCCGTCGGCGCTGCGCTGGGCCGTGGCCGCGGCGCTGACCGAGCACGCGGTGAAACATTGGCCGTTACAACGCTTCTTGCGCGACGAGCCGGAGAGTGTCGCGCGTCTCGACGGCACGATGCCGATGGTTCATGCGCTCGTCACCGGCGCCGACGCGCTCGCGCGCTTCTTCGCCGAATGACGCGGGGCGATACCGGGAATTCACGTCGTCGGCCGGCCGTCGGCGCCAGCGGCCCTGGCCGACCAAGTATCGGGCATTATCACAAGCTTAGCGCGCTCGATCGAGCGACGAACAGTCGCATCGGGCGGTTCAACACCCTGTTAATTCTGCGCACCCGGGTTACGATGCAAACGGGGAGGGTGGGTATGGGTTTGCGCAGCATCGAGAAGCTGGTCGAGGAGCAAGCGCCGCACAAGCTGCACGCGTTCATGCTGGCGCAGTCGCGGCTATTGGAGATGGTGGCGACGAGCGCGCCCTTGACGGCCATCCTCGAGAAGCTCATCGAAGCGTTGGAGCAGCAGAGCGAAGGGATGCTCTGCTCGATCTTGTTGGTGTCGCGCGATCGTCGCCATTTGATCTTGGGCGCGGCGCCCAGCCTGCCGCCCGGCTTCTCCGCCGCCATCGCCGACGGCGTCATCGGCCCGAGCGCCGGCTCCTGCGGCACGGCCGTCTATCGTAAGCAGCAGGTCATCGTCACCGACATCGCGCACGATTCATTGTGGACGCAATGGAAAGCGCCGGCGTTATTGGCGGGATTACGCGCGTGTTGGTCGACGCCGATCTTCAAGCAGGGCGGTAAACACGACGAGGTCATCGGCAGCTTCGCCATCTATTATCGCCAGCCGATCGGCCCCTCGTCGCTGCATTTACGCTTGATAGAAGTGGCGACTTATTTAGCGGGGATCGCCATCGAGCGCAGCCAATCCGAAGACGAGCGCGACGAGCTGTTGGCCAAGCTGGCGGCGGAGACGGCCGAGCTCAATCGCTGCGTCAATGCGCGCGACGAGTTTGTCGGCGCGACAGATGAACTGACGAAGGAGATGCACATAACACTACCACC
>CAWAWS010000024.1:0-226150 GCA_963785725.1 uncultured delta proteobacterium
GGCCAAAGGCGCGCCCGGGGTCATCATCGTGCGCCATCGGCTCGGCTTCGTCGTCGCCAACGCCGGCATCGACGCGAGCAACGCCGTGCCCCCCGGCGCGGGCCCGAGGCCGGCCATGGGTCCTGCTCCTGCCGGAGTCCCGGATGGGTCGGCGGCGGCGATTCGCGATCGACTGGCCGAGTCGTCGGGCGCGCGCATCGGCGTCGTCATCACCGACTCGTTCGGCCGCCCGTTCCGGCGTGGGCACCGTCGGCGCGGCGATCGGCGTCGTCGGGCTTGCCGCCGCTGTGGGATCGGCGCGGCGAGGCGGATCTCTTCGGGCGCGCGCTCGAAAAGACGATCACGGCGCTCGCCGATCAGGTCGCGGCAGTGGCCGACCTCGTGGCCGGTCAGGCGGCCGAGGGGCGGCCGCTGGTGCTCGTTCGGGGCCTGCGCTTCGATTCCGGCGATCACGGTGCCGGAGCGTTGTCGCGCAAGCCCGAGGAGGACCTTTACGCATGAGAGTCGTCGCGCTTTCCGGCGGCGTCGGCGGCGCTCGTCTGCTCGACGGGCTCGTCGCGCGCGCTTGCCACCGGGCGCGCTCACGGCCATCGTCAACACCGGCGACGACTTCGTGCACTCGGGCCTGAACATCTCGCCCGACATCGACACGGTCATGTACACGCTCGCCGGTCTCGCCGACGAAGAGCGCGGCTGGGGGCTCGCGGGGGAGACGTTCGCCGGCCTCGGATGGTGAAACGCTACGGGGCGCCCGACTGGTTCGCGCTCGGCGACCGCGATCTGGCGACGCACTTGCTACGGACCGAGGCGCTACGCGCGGCGCGCACGCTGTCGGCGATCACCGCGCGCTTGTGCGCGGCGCTGGGCTCGTTCACGCCGTGCTGCCGATGGCCGACGCGCCCTGCCGCACGATGATCGAGACGGCCGCGGACGGCACGCTGCCCGTTTCAGCAGTGGTTCGTGCGCGGCGCGCCGAGCCGGCCGTGCGCGCGGTGCGCTTCGACGGGGCGCCGAGCCCGGCGCCGGGGTCGTTGGCGGCGATCGACGCGTGCGACGTTCGTGATCGTCGGCCGTCGAACCCGTATGTCTCGGTCGATCCCATCCTCTGCGCTCGACGGCGTGCGCGATGCGATCGCCCGCAAGCCCGTCGTCGCGCTCAGCCCCATCGTCGGCGGCGCACGCGATCAAGGGCCCGCTGGCGACGATGATTCCCGAGCTCACCGGCGAGCCGCCGTCGGCGGGCGCGGTCGCGCGGCACTACGGCGGTCTGCTCGAGCGCGATGGTCGTCGAGCGCGGCGACGAGGCGCGGTCGTGGCGATGCCCGTGCTTGCGACGTCGACGGTGATGCGGACGCGCGACGACCGCCTGCGCCTGGCGCGCGAGGTGCTCGAGTTCGCGGCGGGGGTGACTCGATGACGCCGTCTGGGCCATCGTGCCCGCCAAGTCGTTCGCGCACGGCAAGTCGCGGCTGCGCCGGCGTGCTCGAGACGAGGAGCGGGCCGTCTTTGCGCGGCGGCTCTTGGACCACGTGCTGGTGGTGCTCGCGGCCTGCGAGCTCGACGGCGTGCTCGTGGCGACCGGCTGCGACGACGTCGCCGCGGCCGCCCATGCCCATGGCGCCGACGTGTTGCGCGACCTCGCGGCGGGCGCCGTGCTGTCGACGGTCGTCGACGGCGGCTTGGCCGCGCTGGCCGCGCGCGGCGTCACGCGCGCAATGGTGCTCATGGCCGATCTGCCGCAGCTCGTCGCCGACGACGTGCGCGCGCTGGCTGCGGCGTTCGATCGCGCCGACGTCGTGCTCGTGCGCGCCGACGACGGCCTGCACACGAACGCGCTCGGCCTCACGCCGCCCGATCGGCTGCCGACGCGCTTCGGCCGCAGCGACAGCTTCGCCGCGCACGTCGCCGACGCGCGCGCCGCCGGATTGCGCGTCGCCATCTTGGACAACGAGCGCGTCGCCTTCGACGTCGACGGGCCCGACGATCACGCGCGCCTGCAAGCCGCGCGCGCTCGCTCGGCTTAGTCGCACCGCCATTCCGATCGTCCCGCGCCGCGCGAACCTGCGGACGATGAGCCGACGATTACTTTTACGACGCGCGTTGGCGCGATAGGCTCGCGGAATGAGTGACCGCCTCAGGCTGCATTTGCGCGACTTGGGCGGACCGCTCATCGAGGCCTGGCGCCGCGAGTTTGCCGACGTTCCCTCGGTGACGATCAGCCAAGGCGACATCTTCTCGACCAAGGACGGCCCTGTCCTCGCCAGCGATCCCATCGACGTTCGCGCCGACGCCATCGTCAGCCCGGCCAACAGCTTCGGCTTCATGGATGGCGGCGTCGACGCGGTCTACACCTATCAGCTCGGCCCGCAGGTCGAGGAGCGACTGCGCGCGCTGCTCGCCGAGCGTCACGGTGGCGAGCTGCCCATCGGCGCCGCGGTCATCGTGCCGACGGGCCGCGCCGAGATTCCCTGGTGCATCAGTGCGCCGACGATGCGTGTCCCCGGTTTCGTCGGCGACTCGCTCAACGCCTACCTCGCCTTTCGCGCGGCCTTGCTCGCCGTCGTCGCGCACAATCGCGGCCGCCAGGCGTCGATTCGCAGCCTCTTGTGCCCCGGCCTCGCCACCGCTGTCGGCCGCATGCCGGTCGGCCGCTGCGCACGGCAAATGCGCGCCGCGTGGGATCGCGTCATCGCCGGCAAGCCGTTCATCCCGCGCTCGCTCGCCGAAGCCGCGCGAGACGAAGACGACCTCCGCGGCTGACCCACGCACGCGTCGATGTGCGCCAGGCACGCGCCGAGCGCCGGCCGTGCGCCGCATCATCGACGACGCCGTGCCCTAGGCCGACACTGAGCGCCTATGCTTGCCGTAGTCTTTCCCTTGGCCTTCGCGTTGTCGCTGCCGCCCTCCGACGACACCAGCCGTTATCAGGTCGACTTCACCTTGCACGCCACGCCCGCGGTCGCGCACTGGCCGATCTCGGACATCGGCGATCAGTTCGAGATCGGCGCCAACGCGCAGCTGCAGCTGACGCTGTTCGTGCAGCCCGTCCGCAACGACGATGCGCCGCCGTCGCTGCGGCCGTTCTTGCAGCGCGTGGCCAGCCTCAGCGTCGCCGTCGGCGCCGATATCGGCTACCACAACCTCACCAGCGATTCGCCCGAGCCCACTCAGCAAAGCTTCGGCGGCACCACCGTGCGAGTCTCCGCCGAGACCTACAGCCATCGCTACCTCTACTTGGCCGCCAGCGTCGGCTACCACTTCGAGCATTTATGGACGGATGAGGGCGGCTTCACCGACATCCACGAGCCATCGGTCGCACTCGCCATCGGCGTCCGCTTCGGCGACGTCCGCATCGCCGCGGTCGGTGGCACGACGATCGACGTATTCGACGACAACGTCGTCGTCTTGCCCTACGTCGGCCTGCGCGCGCACGCCGTCATCCGCCGGCGCATCGAGCTCGACGGTGGCGCCGCGCTGTTGCTGCCGGTCGGCGGAGAAATCGGCGAGAGCTTCGACGCGTCGGCCATGTTCTGGCTCAGCCGTAACGCCGGCCTCGGCATCGGCGGCTTCTATCGCCACGGCGCGCTCGCTGTCCTCAACGGCGAAAACGACAGCGAATACGGCGGCGCGGTCACCGCCAAGCTGTGGCTGCAGCCGCGCACGGCGTTGACGATCGGCTACAGCCTGCGCTTCGAGACGAGCGTGGCCGACGACTCGGACGAATCGCGCACCGACCACCAGGTCACGCTCGGTCTCACGTTCCGTCAGTAGGCGGTAGCGGTTACTGACGAACCGGCAGGCGAAAGCGAAAGCGCGCGTCGTGTGCCAGCTGCGCGTAGCTGCCGAACTTGCCCTCGGCCTCGGCGTCGCTGATGCGATCGAGCGCCGTCTCCTCGTCCGCCGTGCCGACGGCGGCGAACGTGCGCAGCGCGCGATAGGCCGTATTCCGCTGCACCGGCACGCGCCCCGCCTCGCGAATGACGCGCCGCAGATCGGCCGGCGACTGAAACTGCCCATGACCCGCGCCCGCCGACGTCGAGATGCTCTCGTTGATGAGCGTGCCGCCGAAGTCGTTGGCGCCGCAGCCGAGCAGCAACTGCGCCATGCGAATGCCCTCTTTGACCCACGAGACCTGGATGTTGCGGAAGGTCGCGCCGAGCATCAGCCGCGCGATCGCATACAGCCGAATCGTCGTCGTTTCCGGTCGGACCGGGCCGCAGATCGGGCAGGTACTGCTTCACGTGCATCGGCGCCTCTTCGATGCACGAACGACAGCGGCACGAACTCGGTGAACCCGCCCGTCTCGCTTCTGGATCGATCGGAGCAGCTCGAGGTGCCTCATGCGCTGCTCGTCGGTCTCGACGTGGCCGTACATGAGCGTCGACGTCGTCGGCAGCCCGATCGCGTGCGCGCTGGTGACGACTTCGATCCACTCCGCCGTCGTGATGCGACCGGGCGCGATGCGATGGCGCAGCTCGTCGTCGAGCACCTCCGCCGACGTGCCCGGCAGCGAGCCGAGACCGGCGGCGTGCAGCTCCTCCAAGAACGCGCGAATCGGCTGATTACGCAGCGCCGCGCCGAACTTGATCTCCTCGGGCGAGAACGCGTGCAGGTGCAGATCGGGCGCCGCCTTTTTGAGCGCGCGCACGAGGTCGACGTAGAAGCGCCCATCCATGCCCGGCGCCAGGCCCGCTTGGATGCACACCTCGGTCGCGCCGAACGACTTGGCCTCGAGCGCGCGCCGCACGATCTCTTCGACGTCGAGGAAGTAGCCTTCGTCGCTGCGCTGGGTGCGTGAAAACGCGCAGAAACGGCAGGCTTTGACGCAGACGTTGGTGAAGTTGATGTTGCGATTGACGACGTAGCTGACCTCGTCGCCCGCTTGTTGGCGGCGCAGCTCGTCGGCGACGGCGAGCAGCGCCTGCAGGTCGCGCCCGTTGACGCGGCACAAAGGCAGCGCGTCGGCCACCGACAATTCGTGACCGTCGAGGCACGCCTCCAAGATGCGGCGCACTTCCGGGTCGACCCCAGCGAACAACGATTCGAGGCTCATGCCACGCTCCTGACCATCGACTGCGCGAGCTGCGACGGATGCGCGATCGTCGCCAGCCGCGCTTGTACGCGACGCGTGGGCGCGCGCAGCCGCTCGTCGAGAAAGGTGCGATCGTCGACGTAACGATCGTAAATCGGCGGACGCGCGCGCAGCGCAAATCCGGCGCGCTCGCAGTCGCCGAAGAGCGCGTCGAGGTGCGGCCACGGATGGCGCGGATTGATGTAGTCGGGCGTCACCGGCGAGATGCCGCCGAAGTCGTTGATGCCGGCCGCCAGCAGCGCCGGCGCGCCCGCCGGATTCAGGTTCGGCGGCGCCTGCAGCGACACGCTCGCGTCGAGGATCAGGCGCGCCAAGGCCACCGAATGCGTCACGTCCGCTTCGTCCGGCTCGTCGACGTCGGCCATCGGTACGCCTTCGACCGCGCGGAAGTTCTGCACGATCACTTCTTGGATGTGCCCGTGCGCGCGATGCAGCTGCCGAATCGCCAGCAAGCTCTCGATGCGCTCGCGCCGCGTCTCGCCGATGCCGATCAGGATCCCCGTCGTGAACGGAATCGCCAGTCGCCCGGCGGTTTCGATCATGTCGAGCCGGCGCTGCGGCCGCTTGTCGGGCGCGCGATGGTGCGGCATGCCCGGCTCGCATAAGCGCGGGCTTACATTCTCGAGCATCAAGCCCAGGCTGACGTTGACCGGCCGCAGCCGAATCATGTCCGCCTCGCTCAAGATGCCGGCGTTCGTGTGCGGCAAGAGCCCGCGCGCCAGCGCCGCTTCCGCCGCCGCGAACAGGTATTCGACCGTGCTGTCATGGCCGAACGTCGCCAGCGTCTTGCGATAGGATTTGAAGCCCGACTCCGGCTTGTCGCCGAGGCAGAACAGCGCCTCGGCGCAGCCTTGCGCGTGCGCGCGATCGAGCCAGTCGTCGACTTCGGACGGCCGCATCGTCCACTCGCCGTCGTCGCCGGGCGAGCGGCGGAACGAGCAGTAGTCGCAGCGATTGCGGCACAGGTTCGTCAGCGGCAGGAACACTTTGGGCGAGAACGTCACGCGCCGTCCGAACGCGCGATCGCGCGCCGCCGCCGCCGCCGCGCACAACGCCGGCAGCGCGTCGGCCGGCGCGTCGGCGAGCAGGAGCGCGTGCTCATCGGCGAGCGGCACACCGTTGGCCGCGTTGGTGAGCGCGCGCTCGAGCTCGTCGTCGAGCCTGGCCATCGTCAGCCCATGACCGAGACGGACTGCGGCTCGATCTCGTAGATCACGCGCACTTCACCCGGCTGACCCCACGGATACTTGTCCTTGTCGATGTACTTCTTGGCCAAGGAATCGATGTGCGCCTGCGCGCCGTTCTCGGTCTCGCTCGCGACTCGCCCGCGAATCTGAATGTGACGATAGGGATTCTCGGGATCGAGGATCGACAGCGCCACGTGCGCATCGACCTTCATGTTCTTGTCCTTGACGCGACCGCGCGCCGTATTGACGCGGATCTTACCGCCCGTGTAATCGAACCAAACCGGTGTCACCTGCGGCGTTCCGTCGTGCATGACGGTCGCCAGATGCGCGAACGTCTTCTTCTTCGGGTCGACCAAGTCCACGTACTTGTCCGGGATCGTCGTCGTCGCCATCGGTCACCTCGCGAGGCCAGAAGGTAGCACCACGATTGGCCGCCGTCATGTCGCGCGCCACTTGGCAGAAACTGTGGGCATCATGTCATTGCAGCCAACCGCCGATCGCCCGATGATCGACCGCATGCGCCACATCGGAATGCTGATCTTCGATGACGTCGAGGAGCTCGATTTCGTCGGTCCCTGGGAGGTCTTGGGCTACGCCAATCAGCTGAGCGGCCGCGACAAGCTGCTCACGATCGCCGAATCGACGCGTCCGATCCGCTGCGCCAAAGGGCTCACGATCGTGCCCGACGTCGCGCTCGCCGACGCGCCGCCGCTCGACGTCGTCCTCGTGCCCGGCGGTCGCGGCACGCGCCGCGCCGTGCACGACGCGCCGCTGATGGCGTGGCTGCGCGGCGCCGCGGCGACGGCCACGTGGGTCACGAGCGTCTGCACCGGCTCGTTGCTCTTGCACGAAGCCGGACCGGCGCGCGGCAAGCGCGTCACGACGCACTGGTCGTTCGTCGACGACTTGCGGAAGCGCGGCGACATCACCGTCGTCGACGACATGCGCTTCGTGCGCGACGGCAACCTCGTGACGGCCGCCGGCGTCTCGGCCGGCATCGACATGGCGCTGTGGCTCGTCGGGCAGCGCGACGGCATCGAGCTCGCGCGCCGCGTGCAGCGCGGCATTCAATACGAACCGGCACCGCCCTACACCGCCGAGATCTCGACTAAACGACCGCAAGCTGTCGCGAAATCGTCGCATCGTAAAGCTTCGGTAAAGGGTTGGATGGACCGCAAACGAGCGCCGTCTCAGCAGGCAGGAGGACGGAAATGCTGACCAAGATGGCTCTGGCTGCTCTGGTGGCGACGGTGGGCGTGGGCGCGATGGCGACTCCGGCTTCGGCGCAAGAGCGCGGCGGCTTCGGCGGCGAGCGCGGCGGGTTCAGCCGCGGTCACGAGCGCGGCGGCGAGTACGGTCGGCGCGGCGGCGGCTTCGAACGCGGGCGCGGCGGCGAGCGCGGCTGGGGTCACGCCAGCTACGGCTACGCGCCGGGCCGCGGCTACTGCCGCTGAGCACTCCGCCGCGACGTCGTCCTGACGTCGCGCCACGCAACCAACGTCAAATCACGCGAAGTGTAGCGGCGCGAGCGCTGGGTCCGACGACCTGACGCTCGCGTCGCGCATGGCGGCCGCGGCGTGCACGTAGTCGCGGATCATGCGCAGGTGCCGCGCGGCGGCCGCGACGAGGCGCACGCCGGTCGCGCGCACCGGCCGCGCCGGCTCGCCCGCGCGCAGCTGATCGAAGCAGACTTCGCCTTTGGCCCACACGATCTCATCGACCTCGGGGATCTCGAACTCGAGCTGCACGATGCGGCCTTCGCGGCGGCCACGCAGCGGTCGCTCGAGCCGCAGCCCGCGCTCGGACAGGTCGACGACGAGGGCGAATTGATCCTGCTCGCCGACGACGGCGTTGCACAGCGAAGCCACCGGAACACGCGGAAACAGACGGGATCCAAACAGTTGTTCACGCATGTAGGACATTGTATTGAAATGTCGGCGAGACGCAAATTTCCGGTTCGCAGGTGGAGGGCGAAGGCAGGCTGTTCTCAATTGGCGACGGGAGCTGATTGAGAACAGCCCCTCTAGTTGGCCGGGCTGCCCGTCGTGTGCGCGACGAGCGCGGCGCGCACGCTCTCCTCGACGCCGAAGAGGTAGTTGGACGACGCGCGGCCGTGGTGGCAGGAGCTGCACTCGGCGAGCGGGCCCCACTGCGACACGCCGTTGGCCTGGACGGGCTGGCCGTTGGTGTCGGTGACGGCGAACATGAAGTCACCCGCGGTCGGGTTGTAGCCGGACTTGCACTTCATGAGCGTCGTCAGCTGCGTGACGTCGCCGGCGGCATCGCTGACCTCGCGCACGACGACGCCGCCGACCGGGAAGCCGTCGCCGCCGGTCATGCTCTCGGGCGTGACGGTCGCGTAGGCCGCGGCGGCCGCGTTCGAGACGTACATCGTGATGAAGCTGCCGGGCGTGAGCGTGCTCTCGTACGGTTTGGGGTCCATCTGCACGAAGCCGCCGCCGCGATATTGAGCGGTCGCGAGCATCGAGCCCAAGGTCGTCAGGTCCGCGGTGCCATCGGCGGTCGCAGACGACGTCCACTGCGGAACGCAGCCCACGCACGTCGTGAGGAGAAGAAGCACCAGGCTCACCTGCATCGCGGTCGCTCGAAAGGTCATCACGCCGCGGACTCTGTGCAACCGATGTTCCAGCCCGCGAAAGCGCTGCGGCAGGCCGATTTCTCGCGGTTTCAGAGGCTCATCGCCGGCGCTGACAAACTCCGTTGACTGGGCGCGTTGTAGTGCTCGGACCCCGATGTGGTGAGTGCCCCACTGAGCACGCGAATGAGCACACGGCAGACGCGGTGCATAAGCTTGAATCAGTGGGCAGTTTGCGCGAGTCTGGTGCCACTTTCGGGGGGCACTTTTGGGAGGCGAATGCCGAACCAGGCCGAGCTCACGACCAACATCTTGGTCGTCGACGATAACCCCGCCAATCTGACCGCGGTCGGCGCTGTTCTGGAGCCGCTCGGGCAACGCGTCGTGCTCGCCAAATCCGGCGAGGAGGCGCTGCAGCAGCTGCTCATGGGCGACTACTCCGTGGTGCTGTTGGACGTGATGATGCCGGGCATGACCGGCTTCGACGTCGCGCGCATGATGCGTGCGCGCGAACGCACGAAAAATGTGCCGATTATCTTCTTCACGGCCAAGGAGCCCGATCCGCGCGACGTCGTCCAAGGCTACTTGCACCGCGCGTCGGACTATTTGGTCAAGCCGTTCGATCCCGATGTCTTGCGCGCCAAAGTCTCGGTGTTCGTCGACCTGTTTCGTGCGCGCGAGGCGGCGCAGCAGCTGGCGCGCGAGGAGGAGCGGCGGCGCCAGGCCGAGCACGAGCGGCGCCGGCTGTACACGCTGCTCATGCGCGCGCCGGCAGCGGTCGCCGTCATCGCCGGGCGCGACCAGCTGTTCGAGCTCGCCAACGAGCGCTTCTGCAAGCTGTTCCGCCGCACGGATTTCGTGGGCAAGCGGCTCGTCGATCTCTTCCCGCAGCCGGAGGCGACGCCGCTGTTGCAGCTGCTCGCCGACGTCTACAAGCGCGGCGAGCCGTTCTCGGGCACGGAGCTCGAGCTGCAGCTGCGCCGCAACGGCGACGGCGCGCTCACCGCCGGCTACTTCGACTTCAGCATCGAGATCCTGCGCGACGACGACGGCCACGTGCGTGGCCTCATGGGCGCGGTGACGGACGTTACCGACTACGTCAACGCGCGCCGCATCCGCGACGACTTCTTGGGCATCGCCTCGCACGAGCTGAAGACGCCGTTGACGACGCTGCGGCTGACCGCCGACGGCATGGCCAACGCGCTCGCCAAAGGCAACGCCAGCCCCGAGCGCATGCAGTCGAAAGTGGCGGTCATTCGTAAACAGCTCGGTCGCTTGGAGCGGCTGATTCACGACCTGCTCGACGTGTCGCGCATCGCGGCGGGGCGCTTGCCGTTGATGCTCGAAGAGGTCGATTTGAGCGGGCTGGCGCAGGAGGTCGTCGAGCGGTTCGGCGAGGAGCTGGCGGCGGTCGGCTGCGTGACGACGGTGCACGCGAGCAAGCCGATGGTCGGCCATTGGGATCGCATGCGGCTCGATCAAGTCGTCACCAACCTCATGACGAACGCCATGAAGTACGGCAAGCGGCGGCCGATCGAAGTCATCGTCGACGGCGACGACGAGACGGCGCGGCTGACGGTGCGCGACCACGGCATCGGCATCGCGGCCGAGCATCAGGCGCGCATCTTCGAGCGCTTCGAGCGGGCGGTGTCGGCGCGCGACTTCGGCGGGCTCGGGCTCGGCTTGTGGATCATCTCGCGCATCGTGCAGGAATTATCCGGACGCGTGCACGTCGAGAGCGAGCTCGAGCGCGGCGCGGCGTTCGTGGTCGAGCTGCCGCGCGGGCGCAAGAGCTAGCCGCGGTAAGTTTTCCGACGCCCGCCACAAAACACGCGCGCGGGGCTTGAGACGAGCCCGCGCGCGCACATTTACTTCTCGATGTCCGCCATCGAAGAGATCGCCCAAGGCCGCCGCTTCGACTTCGGGCGCAACTGGACCTCGTTCCTCGACACGCTCAACGACGGCAAGGTCGCCGCCGCCGAAGACGCCTTGCGCGCCATGCTCGGCGTCGACGACTTGCGCGGCAAGCGCTTTCTCGACATCGGCTCGGGCAGCGGGCTCATGTCGTTGGCCGCGCACCGGCTCGGCGCCAGCGTCCGCTCGTTCGACTACGACACGGGCTCGGTCGCCTGCACGCGCACCTTGCACGATCGCTACTGCGACGACGAGGACGACTGGATCGTCGAGCAAGGCTCGATCCTCGACGCGGCGTTCGTGCGCGCGCTCGGGCAGTTCGACGTCGTCTATTCTTGGGGCGTCTTACACCACACCGGCAACATGTGGGGCGCCATCGACAATGCCTGCGCGACCGTCGCTGCCAACGGCCAGCTGTTCATCGCCATCTACAACGATCAGGGGCGCAAATCGGCCGGGTGGAAACAGGTCAAGCGGGTTTACTGTTCGGGCACGACGGGCAAGCTGGCGATGTCGGCGCTGTTCATCCCCTACTTCGTGGCCGACGGGTTGAAGGAAGATCTGACGCATCTGCGTAATCCGCTGCAGCGCTATTCGCAGCGGGCGCGATCGACGCGCGGCATGTCGGCGGTGCACGATTGGTTCGACTGGCTGGGCGGCTTCCCGTTCGAGGTCGCGCGGCCGGAGGCGCTGTTCGCGTTCGTCAAAGAGCGCGGCTTTACGCTCGAGCGCATGACGACGACGTCGTCGCTGGGGTGCAACGAGCTCGTCTTTCGGCGATCGGCGGGCTGACGGCGAGCGCGCGGCCGCCGGTCGCGTCGGCGGGGATGTCGTGGCGCGGGAGCGCGCATGGGGCTGCGCGATTGGCGCAGCTCGCACGGGCGCCCGGTGGGCGCGTGCGAGCGGAGCTCCGTCGTGACGGACAGCGGTCGAGCGCGCAACGGCGTGGTTGGTTTATAGGGGGATCGGTCTCGGAGCGCCGACGTTCGCCTCCAAGATCAAGACGTGCAGAGCGTTCGCCGACCTCACGACGCGCCGCGCGTTCGGCTGACACGCGCGTGACCGCGAGCGGGCGCGACTACGTGCCGTGATGATGGCAGCTCGGGTGGCCGCAGCCGCAGTCGTCCTTGAGCTTCGACTGCGAGGCGAGCCCCTTGGCGCAATAGTCGGAGCAGAACGCGTCGCCGCGGTTGGCCCGCTCGGTCGGAATGGGACAGTCGCAGCCTTTGTGTGCGCAGGTTTTCATACGGAGAAAGATAGGTTGCGCGGGAATGCGGCAACCGCGAGCTCGGTTCGATTCCTGAAACCCGCAAGCGTCACTGGTCACTAACGGCGTATGATGCGCGGCGTTTACAGGAGGTCGGCATGCGCTCAGTGTCCCGCACCAGGAAGTGGGCCGTGGCTTCGTCCGCGGCCGCAGTCGTATGCGGAGTATCGTGGATCGCCGTAGGACGCGGGCCGGCGCCGTCACCGTTGTCGTCGCCGGCGAGCAAGCTGGCGCCCGCTACCGATCAAAAGCGCGCCGTCGGTGGTGAATTGGCGCCCGTTCCCGGCGGCATGCCCGAGGCCGAAGGCGACATCCCGTTCGTCTCCGCGCGCGCCAACGCCGTCACGACGCCGAGCGCGCCCGACGCGTGGGGTGGTCCGCGCACCGGCCAAGAGGCGACGCTGTCCGATCGCGTCGTGAAGTACGAGATCGCGGCGACGCTCGATCCCAAAGCGCACACCGTCGAAGGCCAGGAGAAGATGACCTGGCACAACCGCAGCAATCGCCCGGTCAAATCGATCTATCTGCACCTCTATCTCAACGCGTTCGAAGGGCCGGGCAGCACGTTCTTGACCGAGCATCGCGAGAACGGCTTCGGCTTCCGCAGCGACGTCGGCGTCGAGAAGGGCGAATGGGGTCACATCGACCTGAAGAAGGTCGCGCAGAACGGCGCCGACGTGAAGTGGGCGTACGTGCATCCCGACGGCGGCCCCGAGACCGACCACACGGTCGTGCGCTTCGATCTGCCGGAAGCGGTGCCGGCCGGCGGCTCGACCAGCGTCGACATCGCCTTCCATGACCAGCTGCCGCGCGTCATCGCGCGCACCGGCTGGTGGGGCACGTTCCACATGATCGGCCAGTGGTTCCCCAAGATCGGCGTGCTCGAGCTGGCGGGCGAGCGTGGCGCGACGGCGCCGCGCTGGAACGTGCACGAGTTCCACCTGCACTCCGAGTTCTACGCCGACTGGGCCGAGTACGACGTGAAGATGACGGTGCCGAAGGACTACCAAGTGGCGTCGGCGGGCGAAGAGCAAGGCGCGCCGGTCGAAGCGAACGGCATGACGACGCACCACTTCACGCAAGGCGACGTGCACGACTTCGCGTGGATGGCGGCCAACGACTTCGCGCCGCCGCTCGTCGGCGCCTACGACGGCCCGGGCAGCCCGCACGTGACGGTCAAGGTGTTCTATCCGAAGGAGATGGAGGCGTCGGCGGCGCCGTCGTTGAAGGCGACGATCGATTCGATCGGCTTCTTCTCGTCGACGCTCGGACCGTATCCGTACAAGACGTCGACCTGCATCGTGCCGCCGTTCAACGCCGGTGAAGCGGGCGGCATGGAGTATCAGACGATCTTCACGGGCGAGGGCTACTCGGTCGTCGAGCCCAACACGTTGCCGGCGGCGCTCGTCGACTTCGTGGTCATCCACGAGTTCGGTCACGGCTATTTCTACGGCCTCTTGGCCTCGAACGAGTTCGAAGAGCCGCTGCTCGACGAAGGGCTCAACGAATATTGGGACATGCGCATGATGCGCGCCCGCAACCAAGACATCCACGTCACGACGCCGTTCTTGAAGCTGCTCGGCATCGAGCCGCAGACGAGCGGCTTCGCGTACGAACGCGCGACCGGCGCGCTCGATCCGCATCCGGCCGATCCCATCGGCGCCAACGCCTGGGATCGCTTCTCCAGCAACAGCTACGGCACCGTCTATTCGCGCACGGCCACGGTGTTTCACGATCTCGAAGAGCGGCTCGGTCACGACACGATCGAAAAGGCGTTCAAGCTCTATTATCAGCGCTGGCATTTCCGTCATCCGTCGACCGCCGATCTGAAGCAGGCGATCATCGACGCCTCGGGCGACGCCGCCACCGTCGAGACCGCGTTCCGCCAGAACGTCTACGGCGCCGATCCCGTCGACGATCGCGTCACCAGCGTCACCAGCGACGAGATCAAACCCGAGCCGGGCACGCGCCTCGACAAGGGCGTGTGGGTCGAAGACACGGAAGAGTCGCTGGAAAAGGAGATCTCGGCCAAGCGCAAGGAGTGGGACAAAGCGCATCCCAACGCCAAGCACGGCGAAGGGCCTTATCCCTACCGCACGATCGTGACCGTCAAGCGCGATGGCGCGCCGACGCCGCAGACGCTGGAAGTGACCTTCGAAGACGACTCGGTCGAGCGCGTGCAATGGAACGACCAAGAGCGCTGGCGCCGCTTCGTGTTCGTCAAGCCGGTGAAGGCGAAGTCGGCGATGCTCGATCCGCAGCGGCAGCGCTTCCTCGATCTCGACAAGCTCAACGACGGCAAGCTGCGCGAGCCGAGCTCGGCGGCGTCGCGTCGCTGGGGTGGTGACGTGGCCGCGATTACCGAAGTCCTCTACTCACTCTTGGGTGCGCTATGAACGGCGTCAACGATAAGCGTTCGCTCGGCGTCGGTCAGGCGTTGAGCGCGGCGGCGCAGTGGCGCCTGTTGCTGGTGTGGACGGTCGGCCTGCTCGTGCCGACGGCGGTCGCGGCCATTCCGATCTGGCGGCTGCTCACCGTGGCGTTCGATCGGTCGCCGCGCGCGGTCGAGATCGCGCGTCACTTCGACATGCTCGCGTTCGAGGATGTCATCTCGGCGTTCGGTCGCTCGATGGCGCCGGTCGCGGGCGCGTTCTTGGCCGCGGGTCTGACGTTCGTGCTCGTGCAGCCGCTCTTGGCCGGCGTCACGGCGGCGGCGGCGCGGCAGCCGTTCGAGCCGATGCGCATGCGCACGCTGCTCGAGCGCGGCATGGCCTTCTACGGTCGCATGTTCCGCATGATGATCGTATCGCTCGTCGTCCTCGGCGTCGTCGTCGGCAGCATCAACGGCCTCGTCGGCATGATCGTCGGCAAGGTGACCAAGCACGCCGTCCTCGAGTCCACCGCCGATCGCGCCGGCCACGTGTCGACCGCCATCACGCTCATTCTGTTCATCCTCGTGCACGCCACGATCGAAGCCGGTCGCGCGCAGCTCGCGGCCGACGATGCGCGCCGCTCGGCTTGGGGCGCGTGGTGGGCGAGCGTCAAGCTGCTCGTGCGCCGTCCGCTGCCGGTGTTGGGGCTGTACCTCGCGCCGACGCTGGTGAGCCTGGCAGTCGCGTTCGTGTTCCTCGTCGTGCGCATCCGCTTGGACGGCGCGAACGCGTTGCTGTTCTGGCTCGCGTTCTTGGTCACGCAGCTGGCGGTGGCGACCATCGGCTGGGGTCGCGCGGCGCGGCTGTTCGCGCTGACGGACCTCGTGCGCGTGCCGCCGGTGGTCGCGCCCGCGGCCGCGACGATGTCCACGCCGTAACTGCAGCGCGCCCGCGCCGCTCACGCCTACTCCCGCCCGCACCCACGCAATCCTCCCGATTGCGCCGCACGCCAATCACGTCACGAGAGCGCACCGACCGTCGAAGGAGCCCGACGTAGCGAGCGGCGGTCGGCCCGCGCGCGAACGCGTGGTCACATGCGAACGCGGGTCAGTCGTGGCAACGCGGTCGGCCGGGCGAACGCAGGTCAGCGGGCGAACGCGCGCGCGCCTTCGGCCTCGCCGATGTCGCGGCTCAAAATCGCCGTGCGCAGCTCTGCCCACGCCGTGAACGTCTCCATGCCGTCGGCAGGCGCGGCCTTCGCCGGATTGCAGACGCCCGGCTTGGGCGCGGCCAAGAGCGGACAATAGTCGCGCTCACACGCTTGCAGCACCGTCGTCATGCGCGCCGCCGGCTCCGGCTTGTCGAAATCGAGCTGCGCTTGCCGGCAACCGGCCTCGCGAAAGAGCGGCGCGCAGGCACGGGAAACGACAGCGGCGTCGGTGGGCTCGCCCGGCGGCGTCGGCCCACCACGCGTCGCGCGGCGCTCGGCCACTTGGGCCTGCGCGGCGCGGCAAGCCTCGACCCGCGCGTGCACGTCGCCGGCGGGCGCCGGCGCCACCGCGGCAACGGCCGGCGGCGTCGCGACCGCGGGCGCCGGCGGCGGCGCGGGAATGACCGGCGCGACGCCGAGCCCCGCCGGCGGCGGGACTGCGCTCGGCAACGCCGCCCAAACCGCGAGCCCCATCAGCACGACGATACCGGCGATGATTCCGATCCGAGGAGACATGCGCGCACGCTACCACGCGGTCACGCGGCACAAGAACCGCGATCAGCGCCCGTGTCGCAGCTGATCGAGCGTCTGCACCAGCTCCAGCGTGACCGTGCGCGGCTGATCGTCGTCGTTCCAACGCGCCGCGCGCCAATGCTGCTCGATGCAGTCGACGAGCGCCGGCGCCATGTCGCCATCGACGCGCTGCAGGTTCGTGACGCGCCCATGATCGACGCGCACATGATGACGTATGTGCTGTGCTGGGTTGGCGTCGGCGGCCGCGTGCGCCGCGCAAGACCGCGCGGCGGCGGCGAGCGCGGCATAGGCGCGATCGAGCGTGCGTCCGAGCGGCGCCGAGGGTGGCGCAGGCGGCGCGCCCGACGGTGCGACCGCTCCGCCGTCATCTGCCGACGCGCTCGCGGTCGCGCCTGCCGGCGGCGTGGCGACGGCGCGCGCATGAGCGGGCGCCGGCGGCCGCAACCGCGGCGCGCCCGCCGGAACATGACGCACCAACAGCCACCAGGCCAAGCTGCCCAGGGTCGTCAACAGCAGCGTCGCGATGAGGCCTCGATAGCGCGTCCGCCGACGATAGCGAATGCGCGACGCCACCACAACTTGGCCCTCTCGCCGCACCGGCCGCGCCGGCAAATGCACCGTGGCGCGGCCATTTGCGCGTGCGCCGGCAGGGCGCGATCCGGCCGCCGACCGAGCCCGTCAGCGACGCGAGTCACCGGTTTGCGCCCGAAATGCACGGGACGGTCGCGCGAATGGGCTAGTCAGTGCTAACATGAGTGTGTGCGCGCCAAGGCCAAGGAGACCCTCTTTCGCGAGGTCATCGTCGAGCGTGTGCGCGGCGGACGCGGCACCAAACGCGTCCACGGCTGGCTGGTCGCGCCGGTAGCGGTCGGCGGCCATCTGGTCGTGCGCCAAGATGACGAGCGGCAGATGACGTCGACGCCGATTCGCCGGCTGCTCGTCGAGGATCAAGGCAGCCACGTCGTGTATGTCGAGACACAAAATAGCCGGTATCGCGTCACATTCGTCTCGTCGACCGACGAAGCCAACAAAGGCGCGCGGGTGTCGGCGACCGTGTCTCCGGCCGATCGCGAAGTCGAAGTGACGCTGGTCGAAGACGTGCTGTCGAAGGCTGGCAACAACGACCGCTGAAGCGTGATACGCTAGCGAAGCCCATGACGACCGGCCCGCGAGAGCGCAAGCAGTGCCTGGTCCTGCTCGTGGAGGACAGCCATACGACGTACGAGCTGTACTCCGAAATCTTGGCCAGCGCCGGCTATGCCGTCGTCGGTGCCGACAGCGGTGACGACGCCTATGCCTCGGCGCGCCAGCACAAGCCGGACCTCATCGTCATGGACTACGAGCTCAAAGGCGCCGACGGCGTCGAGGCGACGCAGCGGATCAAGAGCGATCCCGAGACGCGGCACATTCCCATCGTCATGCTCACGGGACACGTCAGCGCGCAGCACCTGGAGCGCGCGCGCGGTGCCGGCTGCGACGCGTTCTTGCAGAAGCCCTGCCGCATCGACGAGCTGCTCGACGAGGTCAAGCGACGCGTGTTGCCGCGCGCGCAGGCCGGCG
Source organism: uncultured delta proteobacterium (assembly GCA_963785725.1). Classification (GTDB taxonomy): domain Bacteria; phylum Myxococcota_A; class Polyangia; order Palsa-1104; family Palsa-1104; genus JAQBQH01. The sequence goes on from CAWAWS010000024.1 coordinate 17,733, forward strand.
GCACGATCCTCGTCATCGAGGACGACGACGACATTTGCGAAGCGCTGTCGCACATCTTGGAAGCGCACGGGCTGCAGGTCGTCATCACGCACGACGGTCGTCAAGGCATCGACTATCTGCACGGCGCCGACGAGCCGCCGCGCCTCATCTTGCTCGATCTCATGATGCCGGTGATGGACGGCTGGGCCTTCCGCGCGGCGCAGCTGGGCGATCCGAAGTTGGCGACGATTCCGGTCGTCGTGCTGTCGGCGTCGCCCGCGGGCACGCCGGCCTCGGAGCGGCTGCACGTCGACGAATTCCTCAATAAGCCGGTCGACGTTCCGCGACTCTTGCACGCCATCGAGCGCCATCTCTGACGCACTCGCGGCTGCTGCTTCAGTCGCTCGCGCCCGATGTTTCACGCGGCCCGGTCTCGGGTAAGATCGAGCGATGATCGACGACTTCGTCACGCGCGCCGCCGAGCGCCCGCAGGCGGAGTTCGTGAGCGCCTTTCCCTTCCCGTTTCTGCTCGGCGCCGCGCTCGACAAGCCGGTGACCGGACCGACGCAGACGCTGCGCGGCGACGCGGCGGCGACCTTGGCCGCGCTGCGCAAGCAGGCCGCGGTCGATCGCTTGACGGCGCCGAAGCCGCCCGAGTCGCGGCTCGTGCTGCCGGTGCGCAAGATCCAAGGCAGCTTCCCCAGCATGATCACGGTCGGCCGCACCAAGAACAATGACGTCGTGCTCGCCGATCCGCTGGTGTCGAAGTTTCACGCCTATTTTCGACTGATCGACGGCGCCTGGCTGATCGCGGATGCCGGCTCGGTGAACGGCACGCGCATCGGCGACATCGAGCTGCCGAAGCGCGGTCAGCCGCAGCCGATCCACTGGGGCGAACGGATCGCGTTCGGCGACTGCGTGCTGACGTTCCTCGATCCGGCCGGCGCGTGGACGGCGCTGCGCGCGCGCCGCTGACGCAGCCGGCGGCCTCGGGCAGCGAAGACGTCGCCGGATACTCAATGAACGGTAGGAACGCCAACGCCAACGTCGGCGCGTAGTCCGCCCAGTCGTCGCGCGTGATGTGCTTGGCCGCGAGCACGCGCTTCCTCCGCAAGACGACATCGGCGCGAATCGTGGCCGCGTCGTGCAAGGCTTCGTCGAGCGGCGGCAACGTCGGCAGCGTCACGTCCTCGACGTCGAGCGGCTGGTCGACGGCGCCCACACGCCGCCCAACGCAACCGTAACGGCTTCATCGTCGGTTGCGAGCGCCACCCGGCTGCACGACGTGGACGTCCGATTGATCATCCAATCGCAGGCCGTCGCCACGTGTCGCCAGACGATCGATGCGCACCAGATCGCCGCGCTGCAGATCGAGGAAGCCGCGATTGTTGTCGCGCACGTGCTTGTCCGGTAACACGAGCGGAAAGCGCCCTTCGGGGCCACAGCCGACGAAGCGCTGCTTGCCCTTCTCCGGCAGCGGCTCGGACACGATGCGAAAGAGTCGCCCAGCCGGAAGCTCGGGCCAACCTGCGCTCGGCGGCTGCAACACGAGATAGGTCATCTTGAGCGAGTCGCGATGCAGCTTGGCCGCCTGCGCCAGCTCTTCGACGAGCGGCGGCGCCGTCCACGGCTGCTCGGCGTGGCACCAATCGCCGGGCCGCACGAGCGCCGGACAGTCGCCGCGATAAAGGCAGGGCGCGCGCACGGACGCGCCCTCGTGCAGCAGTCGATCGCGCAGCTGCAAGAGCGCGCGCGACGTCTCGCGCAGCGCCGGCTCGATGATGACGAGCGCGCCCTGCGGCCGCAAGCGCGCCAGCAGCTGCAGGACGAGCGCTGCCCGTCGCTCCAAATCACCACCGTACAACTCGTTGATGACGTGGCCGGCCAGGATCGTATCGAACGGGCCACTCGGCAGCGGGCGCGATGGATCCCACGCCTCGACCGTCAGCGCGCAACCGGCGTCCGCGGCCAACGACTTGGCGATCGCCAGCGCCGCCGGCACGCGGTCGATCGCCCGCGCCGCGGTGGCGCCGGCATCGAGCGCGGCCAGCGCCAGCGGACCGGGACCGCTGCCGAGATCGAGCACGTCGCCGAGCGGCGCCCGCAGCTCGGCGAGCACGGCGCGCGCCTGCGCGTACGAGACCGGCCAATACAGCAGTAGATAGGCGCCGAGGAGCTGCGTGTCGTCGAAGTAGCGAGCGCCGGCCAGCTCGCGGTCGCCGGTCAAGCCGCGGGTCAGTCGGGCGGCGCCGGCGACCACGTCGCGCCGCTCGTCCGCGGTCAGCGCGCCGGTCGCGGCCGAGCCGCGCAAGCGGCGCCAGGCGGCGACGAGATGCGGCAACCAAGCGTCCAGCGAGGCCGCGTCGTTCAGAGCCCCGGCTCCTCCGCGTCGTGCGCGTGGCGCAGCGCCGCTTTGACGTCTTTCGGCAGCTTCGATCCGTCGAGGATCACCTTCTGCGAATGCACCGCCCGCACCGCGGTCCCGTGGATGACGAAGTCGCCTGCATTCTCGATGTTGACGACGATCTCGTGCGTCTTGAAGCGCACGTCCCGGACGGCGCCGACCTCGTCGCCGCCATCTTTGAGGAACACTTGATACCCGACCTCGATGCCCTTGAACGCGTCATCCATGACTGTTCCTCCGCGGCCAGCCTGACGCGTGCGCGCGACTTCGTCCAGTCCCTTGACAAGGTACAAGTTTAGACACATTCTAAATCGATGTTGGTACGCGACATCGGGGCTCTGTTGCGCGAGCGAGGCATCCCGCCGACCGCTCAGCGCCTGGCCGTGGCCGAGTACGTGCTGGCGACCGAGGAGCACCCGTCCGCCGACGAAGTGCTGGCTCGTGTGCGCGCGCGGCTGCCGGTCTTGTCGCGCGCGACGGTCTACAACACGCTGCATCTGCTGGTCGACAAAGGCCTCCTCCAGGAGCTGACCTTGGCCCCCGGCCGCAGCGTCTACGACTGCAACATCGATCCGCATCATCACTTCATCGATGATCAGACCGGTCTCGTGCATGACGTTCCGTGGGACGCGCTGCGCGTCTCCAAGCTCGATTCGCTCACGGGCTACGACGTCCGCGAATACACGGTCGTCATGCGCGGCACCAAACGGCGTAATCGCGCGCGCCACTGAAACGAATTTTTTTGCCCGGCATCTAGACACTGTCTAATTCGAGACCGATTCTAACAATGAGGAGATCTGAATCATGCTGACCGTTGGAGACAAGCTTCCTGCATTCGACCTCGAGAGCGTGGTGGCCATCGAGCAGGGCAAAGAGTTCAAGCGCCTGAACCAGGGCTCGTTCCCGAACAAGTGGCTCGTCCTCTTTGCCTGGCCGATGGACTTTACGTTCGTATGCCCGACCGAGATCGCCGAGTTCGGCCGCCGCAACGGCGACTTCGCCGACCGCGACGCGCAAGTGCTGGGCATGTCGACCGACTCGCACTTCGTCCACTTGGCCTGGCGCCGCGATCACGCCGACCTCAAGTCGCTGCCGTTCCCGATGCTCGCCGACATCAAGCGCGAGCTGTCGCAGACGCTCGGCATCCTGCACAAGGACGGCGTCTGCTTGCGCGCGACGTTCATCGTCGATCCCGAGGGCGTCATCCGCTTCGCCAGCGTCCACGATCTGTCGGTCGGCCGTAACGTCGACGAGGTCCTGCGCACGCTCGACGCCTTGCAGACCGACGAGCTCTGCCCGTGCAACTGGAAGAAGGGCGACAAGACGCTGGAGGCGGCGTAGTGGAGACGACCGGCGCAGCGTCCTCGATCGAGGCGCTGCGCGCGCTCATCCCCGATGCGGCGCGTGACATCAAGCTCAACCTGCAGTCGGTGATGCAGACGAGCGTCCTGTCGCCGGCGCAGCGCTGGGGTGTGGCGTTGGCTTCGGCGATCGCGGCGCGCAATCCGCGACTGTTGGAAGCGGTGTTGGCCGAGGCGCGGACGCAAGTGGATGCGACCGTCATCGAGGACTCGAAAGCAGCCGCGGCGTTGATGGCGATGAACAACGTCTATTACCGGTTCCGCCACGTCATCGGCAAGGAGTCGTACGGGCAAAAGCCGGCGCGGCTGCGGATGAATCGGCTCGGCCAGCCGGCGTCGAACAAGGTCGACTTCGAGCTGTTCGCGCTGGCGGTGAGCGCCATCAACGGCTGCGAAATGTGCGTGCGAGCGCATGAGAAGGTCGTGACCGAGGGCGGGCTGACCGAAGATCACGTGCACGACGCCGTCCGCATCGCGGCCACGATTCAGGCGACGGCCGTCGCGCTCGAAATCCCGGCGTAGCCGCGCCGCCGGTTGCAGCCTCGGCCCAAAACCGCGAAGGTTGTTCTAAAGCCCGTCTCGATCCCGCGGCGCCGAGCGTTTCCAGCGATACTTCTGCAAGTCGACGAGTCCATCCGGGGAAAACGTCACGCCCTCGGCTTCGAGCAGCGCGCGCTGGCGACCGGGGACGTCGCCATCGGTGCTCACGCCGCCCTTCGAGTTGACGACGCGATGCCAAGGCAAGGAGCCGTCACTCGCACGCAGCGCCCAGCCCACGCCGGCCGGTGACAAGCGACCGTCGATCAGCTCCGAGAGCTGCCCGTAGGTCGCCACGCGTCCATAAGGAATCTTTGCGACGAGCGCCTGCACGCGAGCGAAGACGGCGCCGCCGCCCGGCGCTTTGCGTCCACCGCGAGCCGCCATCAGCGCAGCGAGTCGAGCTTCCGCTGCAGCTGCGCCACCAGCTGCGGCCGGCGCTGCTCGACCGGCAGCGCCGCGGCCGCCGCCAGCGCTTGCGCGAGCGTCTTCTTCGCGCCGCCGAGATCCCCCTTGTCGCGCTGCAGGTCCGCCTTCAGATCGAACAGCCGCAACGCCCGCGGGCCGTACACCTTCGACAACGCGCGATCGATCGCGGCCAGACCATCGTCGTAGCGCTTGGCCGCGCGGTAGATCAGCGCCAACCGCGCCGGCGCGTTGTAGTCGCCCGGGAGATCGCGCTCGCTCATCTTGAGCGCCGCTTCGACGCGCATCGGCTCATCCATCGCCAACGCCGCATTGACGCGATGGGGATCGAACACCGCCCGCTGCTCGGCTCCGGGAGCGCGCGCCGCCTCGCCTTCGAGAAAGATGAGCCATCGCTGCGCCATCGCGCGCTTGCCGCCGGCATCATCCGCGTCCGTGCGCGCTTGCACGAGCTCCTCGTACAACCCCGAGCGATCGTCGGCGAGCAGCCCGGGAAGCGCGACCGCCTCTTCGGCCAGTGGCGTCAACGCCGCGCGCGCCGCGGCGCCCTCCTCGCCTTTGACGTCGAGCGCGCAGCCGAGGCCGCTCATGACCGCGTTCGCGAACGACGGGCCACGCGCCATCGTCGGCAGCAGCTCCTGCGCCGCCCGGCCGCACCCCGCTTCATCGTGTGCGAAGGACAGCGCGCCAATGAGGGCTTCGATCACGTGCGGCTTCTCGCTCGCCGGCAGCAAAGGCAGTGCCGATCGGTACGCGACCGCGGCGTCAGCCCACTTTCGCTCGCCCGCCAAACGATCGGCGCGGGCGCGCTCGCGGGCGCCGCCATCGCCGCCGCCGCGCGCCGCGCGCTCGCTATCATCGAGCAGCTTGACCAGCTGAGCGGCGTTGGCGCTCGAAGGCCAACGCAAGACCGCCGCCTCGCGCTTCGGATCGATCACGAGCAACGTCGGATAGACATCGATCGGATACTTGCCCAAGAAGGCGGCGTTCTGTTCCTTCTCGGTGTCGATGCTCAACCAGACGAAGCGATTGGCCTCTTTGGACAATATCGGATCGCTGAAGACGTAAGCGCGCATGAAGCGGCAGGTGTGGCACCAAGTGGCCCAGCTATCGACGAAGAGCGGAACCTTGCGCTCGCGTGCCTCGGCCAGCGCGCGCGGATAGTCGTCTTCGATGAAGGGCAGCGCTTCGTGCGCAGGAGTCGTCGGCGCGCGATCCGCGGCCGCGACGATTCGCGGCAAACCGAGCAGCAACAGCGCCAGGGCGATACGCATGCGCCGAGCATAACTCGTGACACAATGCTGTCGAGATGAATCGCAAACGACTACGCGACCGATTCCGCGTCATTGCCGTCGCCATGGTCACGGTGATGCAGCTGCCGGCGGTCGCTTGGCTGTGCGTCCAGGCGGGCTCGCTGTGGCCGATCGCGCTCGCCGTCGCGCTGTCCTATCCTTATTTGCGGCGCTTGCGGACGCCTTGGAACACCGAAGATCGATCGTTGTCGATGTTCGTCGCGCTCGGCTGGTGGTCGGCGTGCTTCGTCTTCGCGCTGCTGCTGCCGCTGGCGTGGCTGGCGACGAAGGTCGGCGCCCCGGCCGGCGTCACGTACGGCGGCGCGGGAATCGTCGCGCTGTGGGGCGGAATCGACGCCGTGCAGCGCCGTCCGCGACTACGCCGTCGTGACATCCGAATCGACGGCTTGCCCGCCGCCCTCGACGGCTACCGCATCGGTCAGCTGTCCGACGTCCACTGCGGACCGCACACGCCCGAGGCGCGCGTCGCGGAATGGGTCGCGCGGTTGAACGCCCTCGATCTCGACCTGATGACGGTCACCGGCGACCTCATCACCCACGGCGATAGTCACGTCGCCGCCGTCGCGCGGGCGCTCGGCGGACTGCGTGCGCGCGATGGCGTCTTCGCCTGCATGGGCAATCACGACTATTTCACCGACGGCGAGAGCTTCGTGTCCGAGCTGTCGCGCGTCGGGCTCGTCGTGCTGCGCAATCGCGGCGTCGTCATCGAACGCGGCACGGCGCAGCTGTACGTGGCGGGCGTCGACGACACGTGGACCGAACGTCACGACGTCGTCCAGGCGCTGGCGGCGCGACCCGATGGAATGCCGACGTTGCTGCTCGCGCACGATCCCAACCTGTTCGCGCAAGCGAGCGAACATGCGGTCGATCTCATGCTGTCGGGCCACACCCACGGCGGTCAGCTCGCCATTCCCGGCGTCCGGCGACTCTCGCTCGCGCGCCTCATCACCCAGTTCACGGCCGGCATTTACCGCCGCGGACGCTCTTGGCTTTACGTCAATCGGGGAGCCGGCACGACGGGCCCGCCCGTGCGACTCGGCGCGCCTGCCGAGCTCGCCGTTCTCACACTTCGCAGCGCCTGATCTCGGATCCCTCCGCCGCTCCTGTCATTTAGCAGTGCAGCGCGCCCCGACCGCTCAGGTCCACGACTGCGCTTGCTTGTTCATCGACGAGCCGCATCATCCTCCCAATCGACCAGGAGATGACGAATGCGCCGATTCTTTGCCGTCGTCGGGGCCGGGCTCGCCGGTGCGGCGTCGCTCTCGATCCTCAATGAAATCAGCCGCCGCCTCGATCCGAGGGCACCTCGGCTCGAGCTCATCGGCGAACGCGCGCTCGCCGCCGGGCTACGCCGCGCGGGTGCTCGCCGTCCACGACCGACGAAGCTGCGGCGGCTCGGCATCTTGAGCGATCTCGTCGCCAACTCGATCGTTTATGGCGCGCTCTTCGCCGGTCGACCGCGCCCGTGGCGACGCGGCACGCTCGGCGGCCTCGTCGCCGGCATCGCGGCGCTCGCGACCGCTCCTGCGCTCGGCATCGACCGTCGACTGCGCGCAGCGCCCGCCGCGACGCAGCTCGCGCTCGCACGCTACCTCGGCGCCGGCCTGGCGGCGTCCGCGCTGTATGCCGGGCTCATGGCGGAGCGACGACCGATGCATACGCAGTCGCTGCCGATCTCGCGCGCCGCGCTGCAATGAGCGCGATTCGCGACCGGACGTGACGGCTGCAAGTGACAGATGCCGGCTGGAACGGCGACTGCAAAGATCAACCGCGAAGCGAAGCAGGCAAAGACCACTCGGCAAACAAAGGAGGAGAATCCAATGAACCGCAGGCTCGGAAATTTCGTTAGGGCGTCGTTATTCGCACTTCCGTTTGCGCTGCCCGCCGTGGCATCCGCGCAGTCGGCCGGCGGTAGCAGCTCGGGGACGATCGGAGCGACGGATAACACATCGGCTCGGCAGAGCGCCACGACCACGACGACGACGCAGACTGACACCTTCGATGACGGCAAGCCCACGGGCAGCGACGCGCGTACCGGCAATCTGGGAATCGATCGCGAAGGCAACAGCACCCGTGACAGCGATCCCGTTCGGAGCAGCGATACGACCGGCGACGTCGACCAGCACATGACGAAACAAAAGGCGACGCAAGACACGACGACGACGCATGACAGCACGTCGAGCACGACCACTCCCGACAAAGACCACGACGCACCCTGATCTCGACAGCCTACGCGGGTAGGCTAAGTCGCGATCGCGCCGACGATCGCGGTCGTCGCACGAAGATAGTCCGTCGGGGCGATCATAATCTGCGTGCCGCGAACACCGGCCGAAATCGACACGACATCGAAGAGCTCGACGGTCTCGTCGACGTAGACGGGATAGTCCTTCTTGCACGCGAGCGCCGTCACGCCGCCGCGAACATAGCCCGTCAGCGGCTGCACCTCTTTGAGCGCGACGGTGTCGACCTTGCGATCGCCCGTCAGACGCGCCAACGCCTTCAGGTCGAGCTGCGTGTCTCCCGGAACGACCGCCAGGCAAACACCCTTGCGATCTCCGCGCGCGACCAATGTCTTGAACACCTGAGCGGAAGGCAGGCCAATCTTTTCGGCCACGCGTTCAGCCGTCAGATCATTCGGGTCTACTTCGTAGGTCCGGAGCTCGTAAGCGATGCCGAGCGAATCCAAGATGCGTGCTGCGTTCGTCTTCATGAGCCTCGAGCCTCATCGCGTTTCAGAAATCCTTGGAGCCCGAATGTCGCCGCCACGTCACGTCTGCCGTCACACGATTTCGCGAGCGCATACGGATAGATCCTCGAAACCGTAGCGTAGCGCTCGTGCGCGCACAATCCTTGTGCTGACAACGGATCCAGCGTCAGCTGAAATGCCGCGTCGAGCGCGCCGAGAGCGGCGGCGTAGGTTTCCTGCAATCGAGGAATTGAGCGATCCATGACCACGACTTCGAACGGAACGACGGCTATCGTGCTCGCCGGCGGCGTCGCCAAAGGGGCCTTCGAAGCGGGCGCCATTCAGGTGCTGGTCGAGCACGGCGTCAAGCTGGCACAGGTCGTCGGCACGAGCTCGGGCGCGCTCAATGCGATCCTGCTTGCCGCCGCCATTCGCGCCAACCGCGAACGCGAGGCCATGCCGGATCTGCTCAACTTGTGGCGTGACGAGGCGAGCTGGATGCACGTCTTTCACTTCACGGTTCGCGACGCGCTGCGCCGGCGGGCGCTCTCCGACTCGACGAAGCTGCTGCACTTGATGCGGACCGAAATCCCCAAAGTCGCCACGGCAGCCGTGAATCCGGTGCGTTTGCACCTCGTCGTCTCCGCCATTGACGGCGTCGTCGGCCAACTGGGCTCGGAGCGCGCCACCACCTTCGAGGGCGTGTGCTCGTTCGAAGGCGAGGACTTCGATGACGACGCCGGACGCGAGCGCGTCTACGCCGCAGCCGCTGCGTCGGCGGCCTTTCCGGTCGTCTTTCGGCCGGTGCAAGTCGCGGGCATCGGGCCCTGCTACGACGGCGCGATCGTCAACGACACGCCGTTGAAGCTGGCGATCGACGGCGGCGCCGATCGCGTCATCGTCATCGCGCCCTATCCCGCGGAGTTCAAGCCGCGGCCGACGGCGGGTGGCATCGAGATGCTCACCCACCTCGTCGACATGTTGACGCACGAACGACTGTTTCGCGATCTGCTGCAAGCGCAGAAGACGAATGACTCGATCGAGCGGTTGCGCGCGCTCGTGCTTCGCGGCGAGCTGACGGGACAGCAGCTCGACGTGATCTTGCGTCAGCTGGACATTAGACCGATCGAGGTCATCACGATCCGGCCGCCGGGCGAGCTGGAGGGAAACGCGTTCGCCGGTTTCGCCGAGCGGCGGCTTCGCGAAGCTTACCTCGTTGCCGGGCAGACGGCGGCGCGCCTGGCGCTTCCTTCGCTGCGGCGCTGATTCGTTCACGCGCAGTCTTCCGCGCACTGCGCTTCGTCATCCGTCGCCGTTGCGATCGCCGATTGCGCGCTCTTCCGCATCGTTCTGCCGCCCTCGTTGCGATCTACTGTGATCGGCCTAAGATCAAAAAGTAACGGCAAGAGATGGAGGCGAAGATGAGCGAACGAAACAAGATCGTGCGCCAGCGCAGTCGCCGTCCGGACGACGCCGACGCCTTCCTGCCGGACCCAGACGGTGGCCCGGCGCGTATCAAAGACGATCTCGCGCAAGAGCTCGCCGAGGAATTCTTGATGGCGGCGACCTCCGGCGAGTACGTCAGCGAAGACGAAATGGACCAAGAAGTGCCTGAAGAGAGCGGCGGACCGTTTGTCATCAGCTCGAGCCGCGCCGAGTTCGCCAGCGGCACCGACGACTCCAACCCCGTCGACGCGAAGCGCGAGGCCGTGCCCTCGCCGATGCGCGGACGCTGACGACACATCGAACGCGACATCGAGGCTGCAAAGCGAGCGTTACGGAATGTGCGGAATTACGGGCAATACGTGAGGCAGGCGCTGCTCGTCGAATCGCACTGACCGGATAAGCACTGGTCGACGGCCGAATCGCTCGTATTGCAGGCGTTGCCATAAGGGACTTCGGCGGCGCACACGCTGCTGGCGTTGCAGTACAGGCCGACGTGGCAGTCGTTCGACGTCTGGCACGAATAGCCGGCGGTGCCGATGGCCGTGCACTTCTTGCTGCCGGCGTCGCACGTGGCGTCGAAGGTGCAGCCGGTCTCGGTCGCCGTCGGATCGCACGTCTTGGTGATGTCGAGCCAGCTGGCGCAGGTGCCCGACTTGCCGACGGTCGTGCCGTCCGAGACGGTCAGGCCGATGCAGTCGAGCGACGGCCCGCACGCGTCGGAGTCGGTGCAGCTCGCGCCCGACTGCAACAGCGCCGTGCACTTGGCCGTGCCCGTGCTGACGCTGCAGTAGAGCCCGACGTCGCAGTCGGTGCTGGCGGCGCAGCTGCCGCCGCTCTTGACGACCGCGCCGCAGGTGCCGCCGGTGCCGTCGTCCGCTTCGCCTTTGCACACGAGACCGGGCTGGCACGGCTGCGCCGCGCCGCAGGGCAAGCCGCTCGTGCCTTTGGCGACGCACACGGCGGTGTCGGAAGCGCAGTAGCTGTTGTTGTCGCAGACGGCGCTGGCGCAGGAGAAGCCGGCGGTCGCAAACGCCTTGCACGTGCCGGCGCAGCCGTCGCCCGGCACCAAGCAGAAGCCGTTGGTGCACTCGAAGCTGCCGCGGCAGCCGACGCCGTTGGCGACCGTGCCTTTGATTACGCCGCTGCACGCGTTCTGGATGGCGTTGCCGTCGGCGAGCCCGCAGCCGCCGGCGGCGATGGCGGCCAAGCAGGCCTGGGTCACGGTCGTGTCGAGCGTGGCGCGATTGGCGGCGATGCCGTCGTCGGGCGTATACGGCGGCGGCGACGTGATCGACAGCGTCTGCTCGGCCTGGCAGCTGGCGTCCTCCGACGTCGCCACGAAGCCGCAGCGCTCGAAGTGTTTGCACAGCGCGGTCGCGTACTGCGCCGTGAACGTCGCGAAGGGCCCGGTCTCGGGAGCGCCTGACGGCGGCAACGGTCCGCCGGTGCCGTTGCTGAACAGATCGGCGCCGGCCAAGTCGGTGCTGAGGCCGACGTGCGTGCCCATGTCGTCGGCGCCGATGATGCCGGAGTCGACGTTGCTGATCTTGACGTTGTTGCTGCAGCCGCTCCAGCTGGCCAAGGCGAATAGGACTAAGCAGTGACACCAAGCTCGGCTCATCGATCGGTTCCCCTTTTTGGGCCCCGCTATCGCAACGGCCATGCCAGCGTCGGCCGACGGCCAGGACGCGGCCGCGGCGCGCCGAGCCACCGCGCCGATCGCCAAGCGCGACGCTCGTTTACGCCGGCCGGCCGGCGTCGCCGGCGACGCAGCCGCGACCGCCTTATCCGACACGAACGCGCCCTGAACCCGACGCCGATGCTGCGTTTCGAGTGGGGCCCCAACTCCCGCGCCTGTGGCTGCCAGACTCACGCCGCGTAACATCTAAGCCGACGTACTCAGCCACGTTTTACATCCCGATGGTTGCTTTACCGAGACGTCTCATTCGGTGCAGCTCCTGCAAAGAAACAGCGCGCCGCCCGAGCTGGCGCGGCGCGCCCGGTGGTCAGGCTCGTTCGGTCGACTCGATCAACTCAACCGAGAACCTGCAACTGCTCGCGCACGCCAGCTGCGTCTTGCGCTGCTCCCGCAAGAGCTCAGCAACTCGCCCGGCCCGTCCGATCTGACAGAGGCAACTCCAATGCGGCGAAGGAGCATCGCGAGCCGAGCGCGAGCTGGCGTGGCCGCTGTCGGTCGCGCCAAACGACATCAGACGCTGAGCAGAACGCTGTGTTGTTTGATATCAACATTGCCTTGGAAGCACACATGCGCAGCATCGTTGTGATCAGCTTGGCTCTTGCCGGATGCGGCTCGGACACGACTGTCGCAGACCGATCGGATCTTGCTCAATCGGACCTCGCTGGGTGCCTCGGCGGTGTTACAGCGCCAACCACGTCCACGTCATGCGGTTCAATGACGTGCGCACCGGGCTCGATCTGCGTGGCGCATCAGCCGGGTGTGCCGCCGGCCCGCGACCTGTCGTTTCCCCTCGATGGCGGGCGCGCCGTGGATGGCGGCTTGCCCGTCTCCGACCCCTACAACCACTCGTGCCTCGCGCTGCCGGCAGCATGCCAAAGCTGTGGCGGATGCGACGCACCGCCGGGCTCGGGTGGCCGGTACTTCGGCTGCTTCTCGTCGATCTGCGACTCCTACGAGACGGGCTGCAGCTTCGATGGCGCGACGCTCACCTGTATAGGCGTCTGAGGCAGCCGCACGTCCGTCCCGACGCTGCGCGGACGCTGGCTGCCGTTGCCGTCGGGCCCAACGTGCCCAGGTCACAGCCGCGACGACCGCGAAGCGGTATCTTCGGCTGACCATGCGCCTCCAGCTCGCTCTCGTGGCCGCTCTGGTGCTGTCCCTCGGGTCCGGCTGCGCGCACCTCTCGATGACCTCCGAGCCGACGATGGTCGAGGTGAATGGACCGCCGCCGACTCCTCCGACACTCCCGCCCGCGCCCGAGCGTTGGACCCGGCGCAAGGCGCTGTTGGCAACCGGCATCGCCATCGGCGGGGTCGGCACGGTGCTGCTGGTCGGAGGCGGAGCCGGTTACGGCGTCGCCGTGCGCGACCGCGAAGAGACCCTCAAGTCCAGTTGTAACCATCCCTCCGTCGACTGCGGTCAGTTTCCGCTCGACGCCGGCGCCGACATCGACACGATGATCGTCGGCGGCGTTCACGTGGTCGTCGGGCTGGTGCTCACGCTCGTCGGGCTCAGCCGGCACGACTGAAGGCACCGCCGAAGATCGCGCCAGGGCGGACTGGCAGACTCACGCCAGCGACGGCAACCGTCAGTCGCCGGGCGTGGCATCGCTGGCGTCGACCAGCTCGAAGAACGCGTCGATCGACTGCAGCAACTGCGCGCGGATCTCGTCGCGCGTGCCCGACATCGTGTGCAGCGCCAGATCTTCGTCGGCGCCGTCGAAGCCGCGAAACGTCGCGTGCATGTGCGGACCGCCGGCCGCGGCCCGACCGTTGAAAAGGCGCAATCCATAGACGAGCGTCAGCTGCTCCCGAACGATCTTCAACGCCATGACGAGGCCTCCCGGGCGCGAACATACGCGAACCTACGCCCGATTTCTCTCGTGTAGGATGCCGCGCGATGGTCGATGAGAGTGAGGCGCCGCCGATTCGTCCGGTCAGGCGCGAAGATCTGCCGCAAATTCTCGCGCTGCAGAAGCTGGCCTTCGCGTCGGAAGCGGCGCGCTACGACGATCCGCTGCTGCCGCCATTGACGCAGACGCTGCCCGAGCTGGAGGCGGAATTCGCGCGCAGCCGCTTCCTGCAGATCGTCGCCGGCGACGCCGTCATCGGCTCGGTGCGCGGTCGCGTCGACGAGGCCGGCACCGGCCACATCGGCCGCCTCATCGTCGCGCCCGACGAGCAAGGCCGCGGCCTCGGCGGCCGCCTCGTGCGCGCCATCGAGGCCGAGCTGGCCGAAGCCGTGCGCTTCGAGCTGTTCACCGGCGACCGCAGCCTCGGCCCCATCAAGCTCTACGAGCGCCTCGGCTATCGTCGCTACAAGACCATCCCCAACGGCAGCCACGCGCTCGTCTACATGGAAAAGCGCCCATGGCCGCCGCGCGACAAATGAGCTAAGTTCGCATCGCGATGCTCGGCGCGACGATCGGCGGCTATCAGGTCGAATCCTTGCTCGGCGCGGGCGGAATGGGCGAGGTCTTCGTCGCCACGCACACGCTCATCGGCAAGCGCGTCGCCATCAAGGTGCTGCGCGAAGAGCACTCGCGCAACGACGAGCTCGTCGGCCGCTTCTTCCGCGAGGCGCGCGCCGTCACGCTCTTGCGCCATCCGAGCTGCGTCGAGGTCATCGACACCGGCAAGCTGCCCGATGGTCGCGGCTACATCATCATGGAGCTGCTCGAAGGCGAGAGCTTGCATGCGCGCATCAAGCGGCAGCCACCGACGCTGGCGGAGCAGCTCAGCATCGCGCGCCAGCTGACCGACGTGCTCGGCTCGGCGCATGAAAAAGGCATCATTCATCGCGATCTGAAGCCGGAGAACGTGTTCCTCCTCAACGACGCGTCGTCGTCGTCGGGATGGCGCGTCAAGGTGCTCGACTTCGGCGTCGCCAAGCTGACCGAGCCGGCCGGCGCCGCCGGCGCCGCGGGCGCGATGCCGGTCATGACGAATCCGAACGCGCTCATCGGCACGCCCGCGTACATGGCGCCCGAGCAGTGCAAAGGCGCGGCGTTCGTCGATCAACAGAGCGACATCTACGCGCTCGGCATCATCCTGTTCGAGATGGCCTGCGGGCGAACGCCGTTTCTAGGTCCCGGCTTCGGCGACTATTTGATGGGGCATCTGCGCGAGCCGGTGCCGCTGCCGTCGTCGCTGGCGACGGTCGACGCGCGCCTCGAGAAGACGATCTTGCGCGCGCTGGCCAAGGACAAAGCCGAGCGCCATCCGACGATGCGCGAGCTCGGCGCCGAGCTCGCGGCCATCGCCGCGCCGCCGCCGAAGCAGGTGGCGTCGGCGGAAGCGGTGACGATGCGCGGCGGGCCGATTCCCGCCGACCTGTTGGCGACGGTGCGCAAGGGCGTGCAGCCGCCAATCGTGACCGCGCCGCCGCCGTCGACGACGAAGCAGCCGCCCGCCGCGTCGCGCACGCCGCTGGCGCTGCTGGCGTTCTCGGTCGCGATCGTGGTCGCCGCCATCGTGGCCGCGATCGCCTGGCGCTTCACGCGCTGATTCCGGCCGCCGCGGTCGCGGCTTCGGCTCAGCCGCCCGGCCGCGGTCGTAGCGGAGCCGGCCGCACCACACAGCGGGCAGCTCTTCGTCAGCTCGGTGACCGTTCCGCAGTCGCGACAATCGGCTCTGTAGCCGTGAAATCCCGGCTCGTGCAGCTCGGTCGAGGTCCGCGCCTTCTCGGCGCGCTTGCCCTCGTGCAGCACCCGCGCCGGCACCAGCGCCGTATAACGCACCTCCTCGCCGTCGCAGCGCGCGCACGTCGCCGGCACCGGCCAGCGATTCTCGGTCGCCAAGATCGTCGCCAGCTGGTCGGGCGCGTTGCAGCGCGGGCAGACGTCGGCGTGCCACAGCGCGGCTTTGCAGTCGGCGCAGGCGATGTCGAACACGCCGTCGACGAAGCGCTCGCCGTCGTACATCCAGGTCAGCGCGCCCACCGGCTCGCCGCCGAGCAGCGGCAAGCGCCCATCGACGTAGGTGCGAAACAGCAGCCGATGCGAGCCACACGCCGTGCAGCCGCGATCGACCGCCGCGTCCAGCCCCGGCTCATCCAACATGCCCATGCGCGAGAGCCTACGTCATTCTTGGGCGGAGGTAATGCGCGCTTCGATGCGCCGGTCGGGCACGAGCCACATCAGCGCCACGCCCACGTAGATCGCCGCCGCGATCCACGGACGCACGAACGCCAGCGGAATCGCCGCCAGGTACGCAACCGCCGAGGCGCGCCCTTTGAAGTCGTTGCCAATCGCCGCCGCCAGCGGCGAATCCGGCCCTTGATGGGCGACGATGAGGTTCTGCAGGATCACGTAGGCGACGCCCGCGAACAGCAGCACCATGCCGTAAAACGCCGTCGGCAACGACGCCAAATGCGTCTCGCCGATCCAGCCGGTCGCGAACGGCACCAGCGACAGCCAAAAGAGCAGATGCAGATTGGCCCACAAGATCTTGCCGTTGATCTGCCTGGTCATATGCAGCATGTGATGATGGTTGTTCCAGTAAATCCCCACGAACACGAACGACAACACGTAGGCGCAGAACGTCGGCGCCAGCGCGCGCAGCGACGGCAAGTCCTCGCCGTGCGGCAGCTTCAGCTCGAGCACGAGGATGGTGATGAGGATCGCCAGCACGCCGTCGCTGAACGCCTCGAGCCGCCCCTTGCTCATGACGGTCGGCGGCGACGCGCGAACAGGAGCAGGAGCGCGCCGGAGAACAGCGCCGCGCCCGCCGACGAAGCCGCGCCCGCGACGACGCTGCAGCCGCTCGCATGCTTGGCCGGCGTCGCCGTCGTGCCGCCGCCGCCGGCGCCACCGCCGCCGTCGACGGTCACGGCCGTCGACTGAATCGAGATGTCGGCGCAGTGGTGATAGTAGCAGCCGCCCGGATTGTTCAGCGGATGCTGCCCCATGAACTCGAGCACCTGCAGCGTGCACTTGTCGCAGGTGACGTTGTCCGGCAGCTTCAGCTGAATCGTCTGCGGCTCGGTGAACGGCTGATCGTGCTCGAAGATGCCGTCGGCGAGCACGGGAAACACCGCCGGGGACTGGATCGGCACGCTGCCGCAGGGCGACATGTCGTCCGGCGTCACCGTCGGCTCGGGCGGCAGGTCACTGCGATTCGTCGCCAGCGCGATCCGATAGTGCCCGGGGTGAAAGATGATCTCGTTGATCGTGATCGTGATCGTCTGTCCCGTTTGAAACGCCGTCACCGTTCCCGTCGGTGTGCCCGGCGTCTCGTCGCCGCAAGGGCCGAGCTTCTCCGGCAGCCCGAGCGAATCCTGCGACATCCAACAGGCCGGCTCCTGCAGGTTGAAGTGCGCGTCGGCGTCGCCGGCGAACAGCCCGACCGCGACGAAGACGGCCGCGCCGGCGCCGAACCGATGACGCGGCAGATGACCCGAGCGAGCGACAGCCATGATGAACCTCCGTCGCCAGCTTACACCGCCGGGGCCGCGTCGTTCGCGCGGAAGTCGCCGCGCACATCGCCACGAAAGCTGTAACGAAATGCCGGCGCCCACATCCAAGCCGGCCGGCGACGACGCCGCTACGGCTTGGGGACGCGAATGGCGCGCTTGCGGATCGTCTTGTGCCGGTGCCGCGCGTGCAGGTCGATCTCCAGGCTCGCGTCCTCGTCCGGCTGCAGCACGAACTGCTCGGTCACGCCGCGCGCGCCCAGCTCGACCGCCAGCACGTGCACGGCGCCGGCGTCGATGCCGACGAGGCGCGTCGGGCTGCGCTCGGGAAGCTCGTGTCCGTCGAGCCGCAGCGTCGCGCCGCCGGGCACGCTGACGACCTCGAGCGTGCCCTTCGGCCGCGGCGCCGGCGCCGGCGGCACCGGCGCGACCGTCGCCGCGCGCGTGGCCGGCTCGGGCGTGACGTGCGCCGGCTCGGTCGGCCGCGTCGTGACCGTCGCCGTCGTCGCCGTCGCCGCATGGCGCAGATGCCGCAACACGCCCGCCGTCGCGCCCGCCGTGATGGCGACGAGCGCCAGCGCCGCCGCCGTGCGCCACGTCAGGGTCGTGCGCGCCGCCAGCGGCGGCTGCGGCAGCCACGCCGGCAAGCGCGTGTCGAGCGGGCCGCTGTTGTGACCGACGGCGACCGGCGACGTCAGCGGTCGCGCCACGGCCAACGCCGTGCGGCCGCGCTCGATGCGCGTGACCTCGACGCCGTCCCAGCCGCTCGAGCCGACGAGCGCGCGCACCCACGCCGCCAACGCCATCGCCGACGACGACGCCAGCCCTTCGTGCGCCAGCGCCTCCAGCGCCGATTGCAGCGCCCGCGCCGTCGGAAAACGTCGCCCCGACTCGCGATCGAGCGCGCGCAACACGATCGCCTCCAGCCGCGTGTCGAAGCCGCCGGCCAGCGTCGACGGCGGCGCCGGCGCGGCCTCCGAATGCAGTCGCCGTCCGACGGTCAGCTCGTAGACGAGCGCGCCCAACGCGAACACGTCGCTGCGCCGATCGAACGTCTCGCCCCGCCGCTGCTCGGGGCTGAAGTAGACGAGCCGCTCCACCGACGTCGCCGCCGGCCCGAGCTGCAGCATGATGTTTCCGTCGTGACCGATGCGCACGCGCGACGGCGCGACATGGCCGTGCACGAGCGTCCGACCGCTGCCGGCGCGACTCTCGTGAATATGGTGCAGCGCCGCCGCCAGCGCGATCGCCAGCTGCAGCGCGTGCGCCACCGGCATCCGCTGCCCGCGCTCGACGAGCTTGGCCAACACCGCGCTCAGCTCCTCGCCCGGCCGCTGCGCGACGGCGATCCACGCCGGCTCGCTTGTCGGCGAGACCGCGACGATCGGCGTCAGATGCGCGTGTCTGAGCGGCGCCAACGTGCGCGCGTCCTCGAGCAGCCGTCCCAGCGCCGCGCGATCGGGCGTCGGCGCCAGCCGCTCGACGAGCGCGAGCTCGCCCGGCGCCGCCCGGCCGAGCCAGCGTTCGGCCACGTCGCCGACCTCGAGCCGCTCGATGAGCTCGTAACGTCCCAGGCGCTGCCCCAGGACGAACGGCGCGCGATGTCGTCCCCCCTCGATGGAACGCACGATAGCGACGGCGCCGCCCGCGCGGCACCAAACTAGTTGGAGAGCGCGGCAAGGAAGTTTGCGCCCTGTATTTTCGCAGGCCACATGGGAGCGCCACGCGCAATCGCGGTCGCCACCTCGCG
Source organism: uncultured delta proteobacterium (assembly GCA_963785725.1). Classification (GTDB taxonomy): domain Bacteria; phylum Myxococcota_A; class Polyangia; order Palsa-1104; family Palsa-1104; genus JAQBQH01. The sequence continues at coordinate 36,746 of CAWAWS010000024.1, forward strand.
AAGCCACAAGGACGCGCGAAACCCGTGCGGCACAACGAGCAACGAGCGGCACGACGAGTGCACAAAGCAGCTCACACAGGGAGGCAACGATGCAGGACAACGGCGGCGTGCAGAAGGTTCAGCTCAAACTGGGTGAGATCGTCTCCTCTGCATCACAAACGTTCTCGGAAAACTGGAAGCCGCTCGTCCTCTCACAGCTCGTGCTGATGGGCTGCATCTTCATCCCCATTCTCGTCTGCGGCATCCTCGTCGGCGGCACGGCGCTGCTCACGCACGGCGCGCACAACAACTTGCTCGCCGGTGTCGGCATAACGGCCGGTGTCGGCACGGCGGCCGGCGTCGTCGTTTTGTTGACGATGATCGGCCCAGCCAGCTTCCGCATGGTCGTGGCCGCTGCCCGCGGCGGAAAGCCGCAGATGTCCGACCTCTTCAGCCGACCGTTCCAGCGCGCCGGCACCCTCGTCGCGTCGAGTCTGCTCGTGGGCATCGCGATCTGCTGCGGCAGCATCCTGTTCTTGATTCCCGGCCTCATGGCGGCGACGGGCTTTTCGATGGCGCACTACTTCATCATCGAGGACGACGAGATCGGTGTCGTGGATTCGATGAAGGCGAGCTGGACCTTGATGTACGGCTACAAGCGCAGGTACTTCAACGTCATGGCGCTGTTCGGGCTGTCGAGCATGTTCATCAACCTGATCCTGCAGTCGATTCCGTTCCTCTTCCCGGTGGCGCTGTCGTTCCAGCTCTTGTCGACGCTGTTCGGCTGGCTGATGGTCGCGACCATCTACGCGCGGCTGCGCCCGATGCCGGCGCCGTTGTCGCAGCAGCAGCCCGTCTTGAGCGCGTCCGCGTAATCCTCGCTATTCGTAGCGCAGCGCCTCGACCGGATCGAGCCGCGCCGCCCGCCAGGCCGGAAACAGGCCGAACACGATCCCCGTCGTAATCGACAGCGCCAGGCCGAGCCCGATCGACCACCACTCGACGTGCATCGTCCAGCTGCCCAGCATCTTCGTCAGCACGAACGCGATCAGCGACGCCATCGCCACGCCGCCGAGCACGCCGATGATGCCACCCGTCAACGCGATCAGCGCCGACTCCAGCAGAAACTGCACGAGGATCGACGTCGGATTGGCGCCGATCGCGCGGCGCACGCCTATCTCGCGCGTCCGCTCGGTCACCGTCACCAGCATGATGTTCATGATGTTGATGCCGCCGACGAAGAGCGACAACAAGCCGGTCCCGAGCAGCAGCACCTTGATGACGCTGACGATGACCTCGAACTGCTGCGCGTCCTGGCTCGAGCGATCGATCTTGAAGTTCTCGACGCCGTAATGGCGCCGCGACACGGTGGCCTCGATGGCTTTGCGCGCGATGTCCAGGCGCGCCGGCAGCGGCATCTCGCTATCGCCGATGCGCACGAAGATCGAATCGACGCTGTGCGCGCTGTCGAACACGGCGTCGAACGTCGAGCGCGGCACGAGCACCTTCGAGTTCCACATCCACGGCCCGTCGCCGCCGCCGAGGCCCGGCTTGGGCACGAGCACGCCGACGACGGTCCACTGCGACTTATCGGCGGTCAACGCCTTGCCCAGCGCGTCGCCGTCGGGGAACAGCTCGCGCGCGACGTTGGCGCCGATGACGCAGACGCGATCGCCGCGGGTCACGTCGTCAGCGCTGATGAAGCGGCCCTTGTCGATGCCGAGCCGATGCAGCGACATGGCGACGGGCTCGACGCCGGTCAACGCGATGCGCTTCTTCTCCTTGCCGTAATAAACGCGCGTCCAGCGGTCCTTCTCGCTCGTGACGTGTGCGCCCGGCAAGACCGGCGAGCCGTCGAGCACCTGGCTGTCGGCGCGCCCCAGCTCGCGCCGCGTCTTTTGCGCCTGCTTGACCGGCGCCTCGTCGGCATCGACCTGCACGACGTCGTTGCCGGTCGCGTCTTGATCGCTGTTCAAGAGCGCCTCTTCGCCGCCCGTCAACAGCGACGCCAAGAGCACGATCGAGCCGGTGCCGATCATGATGCCGAGCAGCGTCAAGAGCGTGCGCCCGACGTTCGACGTCAGCGTGTGGCGCACCGAGCGCACTTGGTCGACGAGCCGCATCAGTTCCCTCGTATCGCGGTGATGGCGTCGAGCTTGGACGCACGCCGCGCCGGAAAGTAGCCGAACAAGAGACCGATGCCGACCGACACCGCGAGCGCGATGATGACGCTCTCGTCGGCGACCACGGTGACCCAGCGCGGCTTGAAGTGGCGAATGAGCGTCGACGCGGCGATGGCGGCCGCGACGCCGCTGCCGGCGCCGATGAGCCCGCCCGTGCCCGATAAGACCATCGCTTCGAGCAGGAACTGGCGGCCGATGTCGCTCGGATTGGCGCCGATGGCCTTGCGGATGCCGATCTCGCGCACGCGCTCCGAGACGCTGACGAGCATCATGTTCATGACGCCGACGCCACCGACGAGCAGCGCGATGCCGGCGATGAAGCCGACGATGATCGACATGATGCGGAAAAAGCCGGTGAACTGATTCATGATCCCGGAGAAGTCGAAGATCTGGAAGTCGTCGACGCCGTGATGGCGCTCCGTCAGGATGACGTTGGCGACGCGCTTGACGATCTCGTTCGACTGCTGCACATCGCTCTTGAGCTGCAGATGCGCCGACGGCCTCACTTTGGGATCGACGTCGGCCATCGTCTCGAACGGCGCCACCAAATAGTCGAGGCGATCGAGGCCGAAGAAGTTGCCGAGGAACTCGCGGCTGTTCGACTGTCCGACGACGCGGCAGCGCAAGCCGCCCACTTGCAGCGTGTGACCGACCGCGTCGCCGTCCCACAAACGCAGCGCCGTCTTGTGGCCGATGACGCACACTTTTTGATGGCGCATGTTCTCTTCGTCGCTGAAGAAGCGCCCTTTGCCGACGGCGAGCCCCATGTTGTCGAACCAGTCGCCGTCGCCGGCGAAGACGTCGATGCGGCCGAGCTGCCCGTTGTCGGCGATGACGTCCTTGCGCCCGAGCCGCGAGTACATCGTGTGGCCTTCGAGATGCGGCACCGTCTCGAACAGCGCGTCGCGATCTTGGCGCGTCAGACCGCGCGTGTAGCTCGACGCCTTGCCCTCTTCGCGCTCGGCCTCTTTGGGAAAGACCGCCAACAGCCGCGCGCCGCCGAGCTCCTCGAGGTCGCGCAAGAGCGTCGTCGAGCCCGACTGCGCCAGCGACGACATGAGCACGATCGAGAACGCGCCCACGGTGATGCTGAGCACCGTCAACAGCGAGCGAAACTTGTGCGCGACGAGGACTTTGCGCGCGATGTTGACGTACTCGAGCCACATGGCCATTACCACGCGCGCACGGGTTCCTCGAAGCTGCAGTCGCTTGCAACGGGCGAGATCGGCGATCGGGGCGAGACGGGCAGGAAGATCATGGCGCCTCTGTATAATGTCCGCTGCGAAGGGAAAGTTTCCCCTGCCGCAACGGAAAGCGCCATCGAGGTATTCCCGCGGCCGCCCGATCGTGTCGAGCGGCCGCGGAATTTATCGCGTCAAGACTGCGTGCGCAGGCTGGCGAGCCGCGGAATCAGTCGCTTATTGGCCGGCGCAGTAGCCGGCGCCGTTCGCCTGGTTGGCGAAGGCGTTGCACGCCAACGTCACAGCGCCCATGTCGGTGCCGGGCGCCGTCGGGCAGGCCGTGGCCGTGCTGCAGTTCGGCAAGCACCAGTAAATGCCCTGCTGGCCCGTGCTGTCGCACTCGAGGCCGGTGGCGCAGTCGCTGTCCTGCTGGCAGGCGGTGAACTCGGCGCCGGTACCGGTCAGCTTGCACACGAAGAAGCCGTTCTCGGTCGCCTGCGTGGTGCTGATGTCGTCGACGGCGGTGCTGCAGTCGGTGCCCGTCGCGCAGTCGGTGCCGCCGGGCGTGCAGGTCGGCAAGCAGACGCCGTACTTCGACGTGAAGCCGGCGCAGGACTGGCCGCTCGTCGTGCAGGTCGAATCGGCCGTGCAGACCTTGCGGCACAAAGGCATGCCACCGACGGTGTCGTCGCAAATGAAGCCGGCGAGGCAGTTGTCCTGATTCGTCGTCATGTCGACGGTGCAGGCTTGGCCTTCGGCGACCGTGCCGTTGGCGACGCAGGTGCCGCCGCCTTTGCCGGGCACGCACTTGTCGCCCGTCGGGCAGCCTGTCTGGTTGGGCACGCTACAAGCCGGCATCTTCATGTCGGCGCCGGCGCCGCCGTCGCTGCTGCCGCTGCCGCCGCCGGCGCCGCCGACGCTCATGTCGGCGCCGCTCGACGAGCCGCCGCCGCCGCCCGAGCCGTTACCGCCGGTGCCACCCTTGTTCGAACCGCCGCAGCCAACGCTCAGAACGAGTAGAAAGGAAAGTGTGAATCGCATGTGCGCCTCCGTTGAGAAAGCGCATCTGTAAGCCCGTCGGAAACGCTAGCGCAACGAGACAATGCTTTGCACACGAGCGGAAGCAACGGATATTTAAGGTTAATCGCGGGCGGTATGGGTGGCGCCGGGACATCTTCGGCGCGACTGGGCAGGGTTACTTCCGGACTGTTCGTTTCGGCGACAGCGCTGCCGGTGAATCGGACAGTGCTTCAGCGGACCAACGGCTCCGGCAGCATCTCGTAGAGCGCGCCGTTGAGCCGGTGGAAGTAGTCCGACAGCCGCTGCAGGACGTCGCGGTCGACCGCGTCGCGCGCCTCCGCTTCGGCGCCGCGCAGCTCGGCACCGACGGACTGGACGGCGTCGAGCGCGCTGGCGATGACGAGCGGGCTGCGATCCTCGACCACCAGGCCGAGCAGCGCTTTGACGTGACGAATGCCGGCTTCGAGAGTCTCCAAGTCACTCATGCCTCGAACAATGAGCAAGCGTCGGGCCACTTGCATCGACGCGCCAAAGCCCTAGTCGCGCGCAAAAACGGGGCGGCGCGCGCGCCGGCAGCGACGCGAAATCGACCACACGACAGCGTGCGCTGCGAACGCCAGAATTTCGACGAGCGCCAACGCGATGTGGGCGAGCGGACGATGACCGCGGGTGAGGACGAAACGAAATGACGCGCGCGCGAGCGGCTACTCTTCGATATCGGTGTCGCTGTCGGACAAGCCGTACTTGCGCAGCTTGCCGTGCAACGTCGCGCGGTTGATGCCGAGCTGACGCGCGGCGTGGCTGCGATTGCCGCGACTGGCCTCGAGCGCCGAGACGATGAGCCCGCGCTCGTAAGCGTCGATGCGATCTTTGAGCTCGAGCTGGCCGGCGCCTTCTTTGGCCGCGGCCGTCGCCGCGACGGGCGCGGTCGGCAGCGGGCCGGCTTGGCTGCCCGTCGTCTGCACGGTCGCCGCGTGCGCGTGCGGATTCGCCGACGGCAAGAGCGACAGGTCGAGCTCGCCTTGCGACAGCGCGACGACGCTCTCGATCGCGTTCTCCAGCTCGCGAACATTGCCCGGCCACGAATATTGCGTCAGCCGCTCGAGCAAGGGCGGCGTCAGCTTGAACGGCCCGACACCGAAGCGGCGCGAAAACTCGCTCAAGAAGTGCTTGGCCAGCACCGGAATGTCCTCGAGTCGTTCGCGCAGCGGGGCGATCTGCAGATGCACGACTTTGAGGCGGTAATACAGATCCTCGCGGAACTTGCCTTCGTTCGCGAGCTGCAGGAGATCGCGATGCGTCGCGGCGATGATGCGCACGTCGACCTTGAAGACGCGATCCTCGCCGACGGGCCGCACTTCGCCCTCTTGCAGCACGCGCAAGAGCTTGGCTTGCGCGGCCGGCGCCAGCTCGCCGATCTCGTCGAGCAAGATCGTGCCGCCGTCGGCTTCGCGGAACAGGCCCGAGCGCGTCTTGACCGCGCCCGTGAACGCGCCTTTGGCGTGGCCGAACAGCTCCGCTTCGGCGAGCTCCGCGGTCAGCGCCGCGCAGTTGAAGCGCACGAACGGCTTCTCCGCGCGATGCGACGCCGACACCAGCGCCTCGGCCACGCGCTCTTTGCCGGTGCCGCTCTCGCCCGTCAACAGGACGGTCACGTCGCGCGGCGCGATGCGCTGCACCAGCACCGCCAGCTTGCTCATCGCCGGCGACTGGAAGATCAGCGAGCGCGACAGATGCAGCTCGCCCGACAGGCGCTCGACCTCGGCGCCCAAGCGCACCGCTTCCGTCGCGCGCCCGACGACCGCCATCAGCTCGGTCACCTCGAACGGCTTCTTGAAGTAGTCGAACGCGCCCGCCTTGATGGCGTCGACGGCGTGGCGCTCCGAGCCGTGCGCCGTGATCATGATCGTCTTCGGCTTCTTGCCCGGTCGATCGCGAATCGCCGCCAACAGCTCGAGGCCGTTCATGCGCGGCATCTGCAGATCGGTGATCACGATGTCGTATTCGCCCGCGTCCAGCTTCTCGAGCCCATCGACGCCATCGACCGCTTCGTCGACCGTCAGCTTGGCGTGCTCGAGGATTCCGCGGAGGGTGTAACGAACGGCCGAATCATCGTCGACGACGAGTGCGCGCATTAGGGATTCATCCGGAGACGCATCCTAGCAGAGCTCGCGGCCCGACTGATGCGGACACTGCACGAGCAGATCGACGTTCGCCGCCAAGCCGCCGCCTTTGCGATTCTCGAGCGAAATCGTGCCTTGCTGCTGGTCGACGAGCGCGCGGACGATGGTCAAGCCGAGCCCGCAGCCTTTGTCCTTCGTCGTGACGCCGGGCTGAAACAGCCGCTCGATCGCCTCCGGCGCCACGCCCGGACCGCGGTCGAGCACGCCGAGCCGCACGCGATCGGAGCTGCGCGACAAGGTCAGCTCGACCGTCCCACCGGCGGGGCTGGCGTCGATCGCGTTCTGCACGAGATTGACGACCACTTGCTTCAGCTTGCGCGGATCGCAGCGCGCTTCCACCGAGTCGACGGCGCTGGTGTCGAAGCCGATCTGCTTGTCGTTGGCGACGCCTTCGTGCAGGTCGACGACGTCGAGGATGAGGTGACGCAGATCGACCGTCTCCAAGGCCAGCCGCGACATCGGCCGCGAGAAATTGAGGAAGTGATCGAGCGCGCCATGCAGCCGCTCGACCTCTTTTTTCAGCACGGCCAGCCGCTCGGGCACGCGCTCGGGCTCGAGCTCCATCAGCGCCGCCAAGCCCTTGATGCTCGCCAGCGGGTTCTTGAGCTCGTGCGCCATCTCGGCGGAATACGTCGTCATTTCACGCATGCGCTCGACGTGCGTGTGCAAGAGCTCGTCGCGCGCTTCGTACGAGCGGCGGAAGATGGCGTCGGTGACGCTGCGAATGCGATGGCCGAGACCGTAGCCGGCGACGATGAGCGTCGACGAGCAGGACGCGAACAACAGCGTGTAGCTGCTGCTGCCGCCGGCGTTGAAGGCGCGCGGCATGATCCAGCCGCAATGCGCCAGCTGCAGCGCCGCCAACGTCCAGACGAACAGGACGCTCATGATCGTCGAGCCGAGCGCGAAGCGGCTCTCGAAGTAGACCGGCATGAAGACGGCGACCATCAACATGCCGGGCGCGATCGGGCTGGCGAGACCGCCGCTGATCGTGACCAGCATGATCGCCGCCACCGAACGCAGCACGACGCGCTTGATGGCCGGCAACCGACCGGCGAGCCAGCTCACCATGATGAAGACGAGGCAGTGCGACAGCGCGGCGATGCGACGCCACGGCTCGATCTCGGGACCGAGCATCAGGTACAGCATCAAGACGCCCATCGCGGGCGCGGTCACCGCGGCGTGGGTCCAACGCGGCAGGCGAAAGATTTCGCGCATGGCCCCGTCGCGCAGCTCTTGAAGCTCGGTAGAAGCAGCCATCGTCGGCGCTCCCAGTGTACCCAAACCGTGCTGTGCTTGTCGAACCACGGCCGCTGCTACAGCAAGGGCGATACCAGCTGCAAGTGTCGATTAAGATTACGAAACAAAAGTCAGTGTTGGGTTTCGAACAGCGGAAAAGAGCGCGCAGTGCTCAAAAGCGCGACACTATTATGTGGGTGGCGCTAGGCGCGGCGCCGGCCGTCGCCGTTTGCCGGCGAGGCTGAAGACGAGCGCCAAAGCACCGGGCGTGACGTAGACGCTGCGCGCCCAGGCGTAGATGCCGAGGTCGCCCGCGGCGGCGCCGATGCGAAAAAGCTCGCTATAGAACTGGCTCACGAAGTCCATCCGTTTTCCGTTCGCGCGCAAAGCAACGCGCGTGCCGGACGCGCGCGGTGCCGCTGGGCGGACACGCGCACGCCCGCGCACCGGCAGAGCCCAGCGACGGCACGCGCGTGCCCTAACTCGGTGCACGACCAGGCGTTGCGGCGACGTGACCGAAGTTGCCCACCGTCGCGGTTTTGACCGTTGCGTCGGGTTTTTCACCAGCATTCGACAACGGCCGTCACCGCGAGCGAACCCGTTTTCCGCGGCCGCAGACGCTTTTGCGCTGGGCACGCGGCTTGCGATGACAGTCGGTGAACCCGCGAAACTCGAGGAGCTGTTGATGCGCCTTTTGTCTGGAGTGATCTTGACCCTGTCGGCGATTGCCTTCGCTTACGCGGTCGATCCGTCCTTGTTCGCGCAGCTGCCCGTGCCGACGGCGGGTGGCTGGCTGCTGGGCGCGGGCGTCGTGCTGTTGGGGCTCGTGTGGCGCTGGCACAGCATGATGTTGCGCGCCGTCGCGCCGTACACCGGCGAGGCCGCGCATGCGTCGCGCTATCCGTCGGTCACGGTCATCCGCCCGGTGCGCGGCAAGGACGTGGGCGCGGAGGACAACTTCCGCGCCGCGCTCGACACCGGCTATCCGGGCGAGGTCGAGACGCTGTTCGTGTTCGACGACGAGAACGACCCCGGCCTGCCGCTCGCGCGGGAAGTGGTGGCCGCGCACATGGCCTCGGGCCGCGCCGGCACGGCCGGCGTCATCGTCGCCGGCGCACCGCCGGCCGGCTTCACCGGCAAGCTCAACGCGATGATCGCCGGCGAGCGCCGCGCCAAGAACGAGCTGATCGCGTTCGGCGACTCCGACACGCGCCCGGACAAGAAGGTGCTGCGCGGCGTCGTCGATGCGCTGTTGTCGCGGCCGCGCGCCGGCTCGGCGTTCGCGCCCGTCCTCGTCTACCAGCCGGCGCAGTTCGCCGGCGACGCGCTCTACGCCTTCATGCAGAACTCGATGTACTCGCCGTTGGCCGCGCATGCGTCGGGCCCGTCGCGCACGCTGCCGTTCATCATGGGTCAGCTGATGGTCTTCCGTCGCCAGGCGCTGGCTTCGATCGGCGGCGTGAGCGCGGCCAAGGGTCAGCTCGTCGACGACATGGCCATCGGTCGCGCGCTGCACGAAGCCGGCTGGGAGAACGTCATGAGCCGCAACCCGCTGCACATCGCCACCGGCGGCATGACCTTGCGCGAGTTCATCCCCATTTACCGTCGCTGGATGAGCTTCTCGAAGAATGGCCTGCCGCTGTCGTTCACGTGGCGTCAGTGGCTCGTCGGCGCGTCGTTCTTCGTCGCGCTGTTCCTGTCGCTGGGCGCGCTGGCGGTGGGCGGGGTGCGGGCGGCCGTGCCGTCGCTGGCGGCGCTGTTCCTCGTCGGCGACTCGCTCTTGCTCTTGCACAAGCGCTATGGCGGCTCGCCGATTCCGCTGCGTTTGGCGTGGGCGGCGTGGGGCGTCTTCCTCATCTCTCCCTATGTGCTGGCGACCAACCTCCTCAAGCGGAAGGTCGAATGGCGCGGGCGCAGCTACGAGCTGGCGCAGGGTGACGCGCTGGCGGCGATTCCGGCGCCGATGCACGCCGAGCCCGACCTTCTCGACCACGACGCCGACGAGCATTGGCCCGCCGAGCGCCCCGCTCCGCAGCACTTGATCGCCTAACCGCCACGTCGCTCTCGAGGTATCCCCATGCGTCCTCTCATGCTCATCGTCTCGATGCTCGTGTCACAGGCCGGCCCGCGCTATCAGCACGTCGGCGGCAACCATGCGGTCGAAGTCTTTCGGCAGATGGAGTCGCCGACGATCGACCTCGTGGCCGAAGGTGACATCGACGCGCCGCCGGCGCTGATTCGCAGCATTTTGCTCGACTATCCGAACGCGCACGCGCTCAGCGATCACGTGACCGAGAGCCGCGTCCTGACGACGGGCGCGCACGAGATCATGGTCTATCAGCGGCTGAAGCTGCCGGTGGTGAGCGACCGCGACTTCACGCTGCGCGCCTTGTGGGGCGCGCGCGGCGCCAACCTGTGGACGCGCTTCACCATCGACAACAGCCACGGTCCGGCGGCGCGCGACGGCATCGTCCGCTTGACCAACATGACCGGCGGCTGGGACTTGCAGCCGATTCGCGGCGGCGCGGCCACCCACGCCGTCTACCGCGTGCAGATGGACATGGCCGGCTCGATCCCGAAGTGGATGGTCTCGGGCGGCGCCGCCAAGGATCTGCCCAAGCTGTTCGACGGCATCCGCCGCGAGGTCGTCCGCCGCTCCGTCACCGCCAGCAATTGACGCCCACGCGCCGCTCCATTTCGCGTCTTCCCAAGCTGTCAGCTCTGTGTCAGCAATGAGCATATGCGCCGCCGCGAGCGACTGTTCGCCATCACCGAGCACTTGCGCGGCCGCCGCAGCGGCGTGACGGCCGAGACGCTGGCGGCGCGCTTCAACGTCACCGTGCGCACGATCTATCGCGACCTCGACAGCTTGCGCGACGCGGAGCTGCCGGTGAAGGCCGAGCGCGGCGCCGGCGGCGGTTACGCGCTCGATCGCGCCTACACGCTGCCGCCGGTGAACTTCACGCCGCGCGAGGCGGCGCTGCTGGTCGCGCTCGGTCGTTGGGCGGCGGAGCTGCGCATCCTGCCGTTCGTCGAGACGCTGGCCGGCGCGCTCGACAAAGTGCGCGGCGCGCTGGGCGCATCGGCGCAGCGCGAGCTCGTCGAGCACATCGACTCCATTCAGTTCGTCGGCGTGCCGGCGCTGGGCGCGTCGCCGGCGATTCGCGCGGCCATCGAGTCGGCGTGGTTCGAGCGGCAGCCGATCCGCATTCGTTATCGCGGCGCCGACGACATCGTGTCGACACGCGTCGTACGGCTGGTGACGGTGGTGATGGAGCGCAGCCTCACCCTCCTCAACTGCGACGATCTCGACAAGGGTGAGCGACGGCAGTTTCGGCTCGATCGCATCCTGGACGCCCAGCTCGTCTGATCTTTACTGACACAAGGCTGTCAGGAGCGCGCGCGTACGCTGTTCGACATGGAGAACCATTGGCTCGGGGTGGTGTCGCGGGCGCACGTGGAGCGCGGCGTGGCGGGCGGATTCGCGCAGCTGTGTCATGGCCGCGCGGCGCCGCTCGAGCGGATGCGGGCGGGCGATTGGCTCGTCTACTATTCGGCGACGGCGGAGATGGGCGGCGGCGAGCGAGTGCAGGCGTTCACGGCGCTCGGCCAGCTCGTCGACGATCGCATCTACGAGGTCGACTTGGGCGATTGGCGCGCCCATCGTCGCGACGTGCGCTACGAGCCGGTCGGGCAGGTGGCGCTGGCGGAGCTGGCGCCGCAACTCCATCTGACGGCGCGGCCGCACTGGGGTTTCGCGCTGCGTCGTGGCCATCTGCCGCTCGACGCGCACGATTTCGCGATCGTCGCGCAGGCGCTGCGGCAAGCCCCGCGCCGCCGTGATACGCTCGCCGCCGCCGTCGTCCGCTGACCCCAATGATAGGCGTTGCGGCACGTATGGCGCGGAGGTCCCGATGATGCGCGCTTCTTCGGTAGCGACGATTTTGGGTGCGGTGGGCTTGATTGCGACGGGCTGTAGCGGGCACTCCGGGCTGTCGGGCACGGGCGACGGCGGCAGCGGCGGCGGCGGCGGGACGACCACCGACAGCGCGACGTTCACGATGACGCCGTTCTCGGTCGCGGCCGGCCAAGAGCTGTACTACTGTCAGACGTTCGCCAATCCCTTCGGCGCCGACGTCGAGATTTCGAGCTTCGAGTCGCACATGACGACGGGCTCGCATCATATGTTGCTGCTGTTTCAGGACGGCGCGACGGACGGGACGCTCACGCCGTGCAGCGGGTTGACGTTCGGGCCCATGCCGTACGGGACGCAGCAGCCGGATGGCGAGATTACCTATCCGTCGGGGATCGCGGCGCTGGTGAAGTCGACGCAAGGCTTCAACTTGGTCGTGCACTACTTGAACGCGACGATGGCCGACATCCCGTCGACCACGGTCACGGTGACGCTGCACAAGGCGACGCCGGGAACGGTGCAGCAGCACGCGGGCGTGTTCTTCTTCGACAACATCAGCGCGCTCACGCCGTCGCTCGGCGGCGGCATCCCGCCGAACACGACGAAGACGATCACCGCCAGCTACACGACGACGCAGGACATGAATGTCATTTACGCGGTGTCGCACATGCATCAGAAGTCGCTCAATCTGACGGCGACCTACGGGACGGCGGCGACGATGCTGTACACGACCGATTCGTGGGACTCGCCGCCGTTGCAAGCCTATACGCCGCCGGTGACGCTGCCGTCGGGGACGACGATCAACTGGGCGTGCACGATCGACAACGATTCGTCGACGGAGCTGACGTTCGGCGAGTCGGCGCTGACGAACGAGATGTGCATCTTCAACGGGCAATATTGGCCCGCGCCCGACGACAGCCCGACGATCAACATCATGCGCTGACGGCGTTCGCGCGCGCGCTCGTGTATGCTCGGGCGAATGCGCGCGCGCGGCTTGGTCGTCGTCGCCGGGGTCCTCGTCACCGGCTGCAGCCGCTCGCCGACGTTCACGCACGACATCGCGCCCATCCTGCACAGCCGCTGCGCGCCCTGCCATCACACGGGCGGCGCCGGGCCATTCCCGCTCGTCACCTACGCCGACGCCAAGCCGCGCGCGCGGCAGATCGAGCGCGTGACGGCGCGCGGCTACATGCCGCCGTGGAAAGCGGCGCCGACGGTGCATTACGCGAACGAGCGCATCCTCGACGCCGGTGAGCGCGCGCTCCTGCAGCGCTGGGCGACGGCGGGCGCGCCGCGCGGCGACGGGCCCGAGCCGACCGCGCCCGATTTCCGCGACGGCTGGCAGCTGGGCACGCCGGACGCCGTCGTCAAGCTGCCGCCGTACACGCTCGCCGCCGACGGGCCCGACGTCTATCGCAACTTCGTGCTGCCGTCGCCGCTGCCGGGCACGCGCTACATCGCCGCCTGGGAATTTCGCCCCGACACGCGCGCCATCCATCACGCGATCTTGAACCTCGACGCGACCGGCTGGGCGCGCAAACGCGACGCGCTCGACGCCGCGCCCGGCTTCGACGGCATGGACCCCGGCGACATCCAAGCGCCCGACGGCTTCTACCTCGTGTGGACGCCGGGCCAAGCGCCGACGCCGCCCGATCCGCACGCGGCCTGGCCGCTCGACGCGCGCACCGACCTCGTGCTGCAGCTGCACCTGCGACCGACGGGAAAGCCGGAGGTCATCGCGCCGACGATCGCGCTCTATCTCGCGCCCACGCCGCCGACGCAGGCGCGCGTCACCTTGCGCATCGGCGACGTGCCCATCGATCTGGCGCCGGGCGTGCGCGACTACAAGATCCACGATCAGTGGACGCTGCCGGTCGCCGTCGAGCTGGTGTCGCTGTTCCCGCACGCGCATTACCTGGCGCAGCACATGCGCGTCTGGGCGCGATTTCCCGACGGACACGAGCAGCCGCTGCTGACGATCGACGACTGGGATCCGGCGTGGCAAGACGAATACGTGTTGGCCGAGCCGCTGGCGTTGCCGCGCGGCAGCACGGTGGCGATGGAGTTCACGTACGACAACTCGGCCGCCAATCCGCGCAATCCCAATCGGCCGCCGGCGCGCGTCGTCACCGGCGAGCGCACGATCGACGAGATGGGCAACGTGACGCTGGTGGCGCGCGTGGCGTCGACGGCGGACAAGCTGCAGCTGCGCGAGGCCAAGTTTCGCCGGCAGCTGGCGGCGGGCGCCGGCGCGAAGGCGCGCTACAACCTCGGCAACACGCTCATGGCCGAGGGGCGCGCCAAAGAGGCGATCGAGGAGTTTCGGCGCGCGCTCACGCTCGATGGCGACTTGATGGCCGCGCAGGTCAACTTGGGCGCGGCGCTGCTCACGGTCGGCGACGTCGAGGGTGCGCGCGCGCAGCTCGACGCGGCGGCGCGGCGCTGGCCGGAGTCGGCGACGGCGCACGCCAACTTGGGCCGGGCGCTCGTCGCCGCCGGGCAGCGCGACGCAGCCGTGGCCGAGCTGCAGCGCGCGCTGGCGCTCGATCCCAATTTCGCGCCCGCCCGCGCCACGCTCGAAGCCCTACTCCGCCAGCGGTAAACGCGGCCCGCGTCGCGCTCGAGAATTTGCCCGCCAATTGCGCGTCTACAAACGCGGCCGTTCACAGCGGGTCGCCGAGGGCGCAGCCGAACGCGGGCGCCTCGGCAGTCGGCGGCGCGCGGCCGGCCAGCGCGGCAGCGATCGCGTCGTCGAGCTCGTGCGTCGTCGGCGCCGGCCGCTCGCGCGCGAAATCGATCTGCCGGTCGTCGATACGGCCGCGATACACGCGCTCCCTTCCGCGGTAGACGATCGCCTCCGGCGTCACGGTCGCGCCCATCGCCCGCGCCAGCCGATGCCGCGGATCGCGCAACGCCGGCAATGCCAAGCCGTACGCCGCCTGATGCGCGCGCACCGCCGTCACGTCGTCGTCGGGATAGACGAGATAGAAGGCCACGCCGCGCGCGCGCCATTTATCGTATTGCCGGCGCAGCTCGGGCGCCGAGCGGTTCGACAGCGGACAGCCCGTCGCCACGAACACGAGCGCCGTAACCCCGCCGCCGGCCAATGGATCGACCGAGGTGCCCGCGAGATCTACGCCGCGCGCGCATCCGCTAACGACAAGCAGCGAGCAAACGACCCAGCGGCGCGCGCCCATCCTTACAATGTAGGCGTTTCGAGTTACAAAGCGTCTTGCAATCGCATGCTTGACTATTAAACCAGCGTGCTATGCTGCGCGCCATGTCAAGTCGGATTCGTGTCGTCCTCGCTTCCCTCTTCACCGTCGGTGTAGCCACGGCGTGCCTCAACCCGCCCGTGGAATCACCGACCACCGTCGTCGTTCAGGACACGCCAGTGCGCGTGCCGCAGAACGAGCAAAACCAGATCGACGTCCTCTTCATGATCGACAATTCACCGTCGATGGACGCGATGCAGACCGAGCTGAAGGCGCGCTTCGCCGACTTCTTCCAGGTCTTCCAAGATCTGGCGACGAACGGCACCTACGCCGACTTGCACATCGGCGTCGTGACGTCCGACTACGGCGCCGGCGACACGGCCGGCGGCGGCTGCCAGGCTTCGCCGGGCGGTCAGAACGGCCTCTTGCAGGCCAAGGGCGCCGCCGCCGACGCGAGCTGCGTGGCGCCGACGAACGCGCCCTACATTCAGTACGCGTTCCAGAAGAACGGCACGCCCATCAGCAACTTGCCGGCCGGGCAGGACCTCGTGCCGACGTTCACCTGCATGGCGTCGGTCGGCGCCGGCGGCTGCGGCTTCGAGCACCAGCTCGAGTCGGTGCTGCAGGCGCTCAAGAACACGAAAGAGAACAACGGCTTCTTGCGCACCGACGCGCTCCTCGCCGTCGTCTTCGTGACCAACGAGGATGACGGCTCGGCGCCGCCGACCGCCAAGTTCTACGAGTCGGCCGCCGACCCCAGCATGTACGGCGCGTACGACACGTATCGCCAGACCGAGTTCGCCGTTTACTGCGGCGGCGTCAAGATCCCGTACGGCATGCCGATGTCGCTCACCGGCTGCGCCGCGGCGCCGAACCTCTCGCCGACGCCCGATCCGAACTTGGCGTTCGACATCTCGCGCTACACCAACGCGTTCACGCAGCCGATCAGCCGCGGCGGCATCAAGGCCAGCGCCGACGACGTCCTGCTCTTCGCCATCGACGGCCCGGAGACGCCGGTCTCGACGGCGCTCGTGACCAGCGGCACCGGCCTCGGCGTCGCGCCCAACCCGTCGTACGTGCCTTGCGGCGCGCTCGGCACCAACTGCGTGCAGCGCCTCAACCACGTCTGCCAGAACAACGTGTCGCCGCCGTTCTTCGCCGACCCGTCGGTGCGCATCAACGCCGTCGTCAACAGCGCCAAGTTCAAGCAGACGAGCAGCATCTGCGGCGACGACTTGAACATGGCGCCCGACTTCACCTCGGCGCTGCAGGCGCTCGGCAAGCTCATCTCGTCGCAGATCAGCCCCGGCTGCATCCCGGCCAAGCTCGCCGACCTCAACAACCCGGAGTGCATCGTCGAAGACGTGACCGATACGGCGATGGGCCAGACGATCACGTCGATTCCGGCGTGCGCGACGGCGGGCGCGAACGTGTTCCCGTGCTGGACGATCGCCCCCAACGCGCTCTGCAACGGCATCTCGCCGCAGGGCGTCGGTATGACGGTCGAGCGCAACGGCATGGCGGCGCCGCCCAACACGAACGCCTCGGTCGAGTGCAGCACCATCGCCCAGTAAGCGTTCCGCAGTCGCTTCGCCTCTCTTCGTAACGCCTTCACCTTCGCCACTTTCGTCATCCCCGCCGTCGCAGCCGCGACCGCTCAGCCACGTTCGCGAGCCGTGGACGGGGCGGCAATTCCACGACGCGTAGGCGGCGTCGGCGTGGAGCCGCGCCGCGATCACGGCCGGACGAGAGGTTGCGTTCGATTGATTGGCGATGGTTGGTGAGCTGGCTTCGCTTTACTTGACCGTCGCGAGCATGGCGGCGGCGATGGCAGCGGCGCCCCACAACGCGGAGACGACGGCGACGGCGCGCGCGCGCGGACGATGCGCCGGCATCGTCGCCAGCGTCCACACCGTGCCGGCGACGGCGAGGCCGGCGCCAGACGTCACGAGCGCGGCCGACTGCGCGTTCGAGCCGTGGTGCCACAACGCCGCGCCCGTGACCGCGAGCGGCAGGCCGACGGCGATCGCGCTCCAGCCGGCGATCGTCAGCGCGTGCGCCGCGCCCTCGTCGGCATCAGCAGCTGCGGGCGCGGCGAGCAGCAGCGGCGCGGCGACTTTTCGCGCCGACATGACGGTGACGCCGGGCGCGGGCGGCCCGCCGTCGAGCGCGGCGGCGACGCGCGCGGCGGCCCGCGCAACCTCCGACGCCGCCGCGCTGCCGGCGGCGCCGCGCGCGCTCGACGACGCCACCAGCCGCGCGCCGCGACCGTCGACGACATAGCCCCAAACGGCGACACCGGGACGACCATCGGCGGCGTCGGCGGCCAACACGTAGACCCGACCGGCCGCGAGCGCGACCGCTAGCTGCCCGACCCAATGGGCCTCTTCGCTGGCGCGCGAAGCATGCGTGGCATAAGCGAGCCCGACGAAGCGATCGCTGCGCAGCGCGGCCTCGAAGTCGACGTCGATCGCCACCGGCACGTCGCCACGCGCGAGCGTCACGCGATGCAGCCGCCCGTCGCCGTGCTCACCGGCCGCGAACAGCCGATAGTCGCCCGGGCGCATCGGCAGCGGACGCGCGCCATCGACGGCCTGGCCCTCGACGAACGCGTGCGCGCCCGGCGCCGGCGGCAGCGTCACGACGAGCCGCGCCGTCGTCGCTTGCGCCGCGCCCAAGCGGTCGTGCAGCTGCACCAGCTCGCGCTCGTTGCGACCGGGATCGACCGGCAAATCGGGCACGTTGCGCAAGAGCTCCAGCATGCGCGCCTCGGCCAGCTGCGCCGCTTCCGGGCCGTGCGTCACTTGATAGGCGCGACTCAGCTTCAGCAGGATGTGCTGATAGAGAGCGCGGGCGTCGCGATCGTGCGCCAAGGTCGCTTGCGCGTCGCCGAGGCGGGCACGCGCCGCTTCCAGCTCGTCGATGGACTCGCGCACGCGCGTGCCGCTGAAAAACAGGTTGCGCTCGGCTTGCCGCGCGCGCGCCGCGATCTCGGCCAGCGCGCTCGCCGACAGCTGCGCCGGCGCCGGGCCGAAGCGGGCGTCGATGGCGTCGGCGAGCGCGCGATCGGCGAGCGGCTGCCCGAGCGCGGCGACGACGTCGGGCAGATAGACGTGCACGTCCGACGTCTGCCCATCGGCGTCGGCGCCGGAATCGGGCTTGGCGACGACCGCTTCGATGACGATCGCGCGCGGCGCCGCCGCGGCCGAATGCGCCGCGCCGGTCACGACTGCGCACCAGACGGCGACGCGCTTCACGGCACCTCGTGCGCGCCGACGTCCCACTTGCCGTTCGTCGGCTGCGGTCGCGCGCGCCCGTCGTAGTCGTGATCGACCGGCGACGTCGTCAGCTGATCGATGCAGCAGGCCAGATTCGCCGTCGTGCGGCCGTTCAGGTGATAGTCGGTCGCGCTCACGAAGTCGGGGACGAGCGACGTCGAGCCCAATAGCGTGCAGGCGCCGCTGGTGTCGCTGATGGCGTTGCCTTCGACGATGGAGTTGGCGATGGTCGTCGCGCCCGAGCACAAGATGCCGCCGGCGGCGTTGCTGACGACGGTGTCGTGCATGAAGCCGGGCGCCGCGGCGGTCGCGCCCGAGCCGATGAGCACGCCCGCGCCACCGCTGCCATTGCCGACGATGAAGCAGTTGGTGATCGTGTAGGGCGCGCCGCTGATGGAGATGCCGCCGCCGGCGTTGCCGGGGCCGATCTGGTCGCGATCGAGCGTGACCGCGCAGGCGTTGGCGTTGAGGGCGACGCCGTTGATGCCGTGCAGCGCGCTGCGGCGGAGGGTGAGCGTGGGCCCGAGCGCGCCGTTGACGCAGGCGATGCCCGGCTGATTGACGCCGCTGCCGATGATCTGGAGCTCGTCGAGCAGCACCGTCGTCGTGGCGCCGCTGATGCCGACGGCGGGGTCGGTGGCGTCACCGCTGAGCGTGGCGGCGGGCTGGGTGTCGGCGCCGACGATGCGGATGTTGCCGCTGGTGATGGCGACGTGCGGATAGGCTGTCGACGAGCCGATGACGCGCACGAGCGGCTGCACGGCGAGCGCGGCCGTGACGTCGCAGGCGGGGTCGGCGAGCGTCGCGGCGTGGCTGCCGATGCAGGTGCCGTTGGCGTTGTCGGCGTAGGCGACGGTGGCGGCGGCGGCGCAGGTGCCGTCGGGGTTGCAGAGCGCGGCGGTGCATTCGGCGTGCGCGTCGCAGGTGCGGCAGACGCCGCTCGCGCCGCAGATGGGCGTGGCCGCGGCGCAGTCGCTGCTTTCGACGCCGGCGGTGGCGCATGCGGCGCACGTGCCGGTGGCGGCGAAGCAGCGCGGCGTCGCCGACGAGCGGCCGAGGCAGGCGCCGTCGTCGCCGCTGCCGGTGCAGGCGCGGCAGACGCGGTCGGCGCAGATGGGGTGGTCGTCGGGGCAGTCGCTGTTGGCGCTGCAGCCGGCGAGATCGGCCACGCCGAGGTCGGGGCTGCCGCCGTCGGCGAGCGCGGGCTGGCAGAGCTTGGCTTGCACGTCGCAGCGCGGATAGGCGGGATCGGCGCAGGGCCAGCGGGACGTGCCGTCGCAGTAGACGTTGCGCACGGGGACTTTGCGGCAGCCGACGAGCAGCGTGGCGACGGCGAGGACGAGGGCGCAGGCGCGCATCAGAAGCTCCCTACGAGCGCAATGGCGGTGGCCGCTGGGGCGACGGCCGCGATGGGTGGCGGCGGCGTGAAGTCGCGCGCGCCGAGCGGCGGTCGAGCGTCGGTGGACGGGCGCGTCGGCGGCCACGGCGCGGTGACGGCCGCGCGCGACCACGGCGCGGCGACGGCGGCGCGCGACCACGGCGCGAACGCGGCGTCAGCCCGAGCGCGATCGGTCGGCGTGAACGCGAGGGCGCGCGGCGCCGGTTTGCGCGCGGTGACGAGCAGCGCGGCGGCGGCGGCCATGAAGGCCGCGACACCGACGGCGCCGAGCGCGATGCCGATCGTCGTGTCGTAGCGATAGCCGCAGCGGCCGGAGCACGCGGCGCGGTCGTCGTAGGCGCCGGCGGTGACGAGGCCGGCCAAGCTGCCGGCCGCGAGCCCGGCGGCGGTCGCGCCCAGCCCGAGCGCGAGCGTACGCCGCGACGTCGCGCCGGCGGCCGCGGCACCGAGCGTGACGGTGCGCGCGGCACCGGCGGCGCAGTCGATCTCCGCTCGCGCGCCCGCGGCCGCGACGGTATGTCGGCCGGCGGCGACGGAATGCGCGAACGGCGCCGCCCCGAGCGCGACCGTATCGACGCTGACGGCCGCACCGGTCGGCGCCGCGACCGTCAGCGTGCACAGCGGCCGATTGCGCTCGTCGCGCAGGAGCGGCGCGGCGGCGCGGGCGAAGCTGTCCATCAACGCGTCGGCGCTGCAGCCCGGACAGGGCAGCTCGAGCGTGCCCGCGACTTGCGCCGCGTCGACGGCGAACGAGAGCAGGTGCGCCGTCCAGCCGTCATGGCGCCGCTCGATGCGCACCGTGATCAGCCGCTCGACCGACAGCCGATCGCCGAGCGTCAAGCTGCAGCGATCCTCGGCACAGCCGCGCAGCGCCGGCGTGGCGGCGAGCGCCGCGGCGACGGCGTCGTGCGGCGCCAACAGTGCATCGGTCGGCAGCGCCAGCGACAAGGCCCGCCAAGCGCGCTCTTCGACGGCCGCGCGCGCGGCTTCGTCGACGTCGCCTTCGACACGGATTTCGCCGATCGCCCAACGCCGCGGCGCTGCCAACGCCGTCGCCGACACGCCCAGCGCCAACGCCAGCGCCGCCATAACCGCCGACGCCCGCATCAGTTGGACCAATCGAGCTGAATGCGATGATGCGCGCCGGCGTCGATGCGCTGGTTGCGGCGCGTGTGGCGATGCAGGCCGACATTGCTGATTTCGACACTGTGCGCGCCCGGTCGCAGCGGCAGATTGCGCAGCGGCGTCGTGCCGGCCACGCGCCCGTCGACGAGCACCTCGGCGAAGGGCAGCACGGCGACGGTCAGGTAGCCGTTGCGTGCGTTGGCCTCCGTCTCGTCGCTGGGCGCGGCGGTGGCGAGCTTCGGCGGCGCGGCTTCGTTCGCCCTGTCGTCGCCGCTCGTCGCTGCCGGAGCGCCGGCCGGCGTCGCCGCATGGCCGCCCGGCATCGCCGCATGGCCGGCCGTCGTCGCCGCATGGCCGCCCGTCGTCGCCGCATGGCCGGCCGTCGTCGCCGCAGCGGACGCGCGGGCTGGGTTCGCGGCACCGGGTTTGGGCGCGACGGCATTGGCCACGCCGGTCGTATGCGTCGCGCGACGTCCAAGCAGAGCGGCGTCCACCGCGCCGTCGGCGTCCGTCGTTCGGCCACCGCCCGCCGGCGAGCCCGCCCCTGCCGCGTTCGGATCATGCGCGCCGTTCGCCACATTCGCGGCATGGTCGCCGACCGCGGCGGCGCTCGCCGGGCCGCTCATCGCGCCGCCGGCCGCCGTCACGGAAGCGCGTCCGTCGCCGCGCGTCCTCGCGTCGCCCACCTGCTCTGCCTCGTTCGTCCCCACCGTCGTCTCGCGCGTCATCGCTCCACTCGTTGTTGCTGACCGGCCTGCCACCGCCGCGACCGTTGCCGTCGTCTCGCCCGCCGCCGGTCCGCGCGCGAACAGCCAGACGCCACCACCGGCGAGCGCCACCGCCGCGCCCGCCGCGGCCACCGCCACCATCGCCGGCCAACGCGCGCCCGCGCGTCGTCCGCCGCGCAGCTGCACCGTCGGCCGCTCTTGCGGCGTCGCCGCCAGCGCCGGATCGGCCGTCAGCGGCGCCAACACGCGCGCCACCTCGCCCATCGTCTGATAGCGCTCCGCCGGATCCTTCGCCAACGCGCGCTCGACCAGCGCCGCCAACGACGCCGGCACGCCCGGCCGCACGCTATCGACGCGCGGTGGCCGGTCGCGCAGGTGCATGCTCAAGATGTCCGCCTGCGCCCCGAAGAACGGGTAGCGCCCGGTCAACGCGAAGAAAATGACGACGCCGAGCGCGTAGACGTCGCTGCGCGAGTCGATGTCGGCGCCGCGGCACTGCTCGGGTGACATCGTCACCGGCGAGCCGATGAGCGTCTGGCTGCGCGTGGCCAAGCCGTCTTGCGAGGCGCCCGAGGTCAGCTTGGCGATGCCGAAATCGAGCACTTTGACGAAGTCGTCGCGGCCGCTGCGCCGCACGAGGAAGATATTCTCCGGCTTCAGATCGCGGTGAATGACGCCGTGACCGTGCGCGGCCGCGAGCGCGTCGGCGACCTGCAGCGCGATGCGGGCCACGCGATGCGGCGCCATCGGGCCGTGCGTGCGGACCGCTTCGTCGACGCCGACGCCGTCGAGAAACTCGAGCACCAAGTACGGCTGACCGCTGACGTAACCGAAGTCGAGCGCGCGCACGATGTTCTCGTGATCGATCTCGTTGCCGATGGAGGCTTCGCGGCGAAAGCGGGTCGCGACATCGGGGTGCGCATCGGTGCGCGTGACCAGGATCTTGATGGCGACCGGAAGCTTCGTGACCAGATGCCGCGCCTTGTAGACGACGCCGAATCCGCCCTCGCCCAGCTTCTCCACCAGCTCGTACTTGTCGATCGTACGCGGCGACTCCACGGCGGCCCCGATCTTGTAGTGGTTTTAAATCACACTTTTATGCTGTGTCGTGGGCCGATGTCAATGACGCGTCGACGCAGCTGCGATCTCTACTGCCAACTCCTGACACTGTGCCAGTAACTCAATCCAGGCCAATCGCGTCATTGCTTGTGGCGAATTGACGCAGGCGAGATCTCGACAGGGATCAGGCCTCAGTCGCCTCGCCATGGTCGCTAATCCCACAAGATGCCGAGCTCGGGGCTGTTTACGACGGACGATGCCTCGTCATGCAGTTGGTGTACCAATCCAGCGTAGATCGACGTGACCATGCTAGCGTCGCACGCGCGCATGCATTCGATTCACAAGTTGTTCGGCCATCGCGTCCGCCAGCTGCGCGAGGAGCAGCAGCTGGGCGCAGCCGACGTGGCCGCGCTCATCGGCTGCGATGTCTCGCACTACTACTCGATCGAGCGCGGCGCGCATCCGCCAAGCTTTGCGTTGCTCCTGGCGATCGCCAAGACGTTCAAGGTCGACGAAGCCGATCTGTTCACGTGGCCGGGCAGCGGCTTGCGTCACGATGTGCGCGAGCAGGTGCGATTGGCGACGCCGCCGGCGTTGGCGGCGCTCAAAGCCGCCCTCGCCAACGTCGGCGCAGGCATCGCTGGTGTCGCTGTCGGCGCAGGCGTTGTCATCGGCGCGGGCGCGGCGACCGGCACGAGCGTGAGCAGCGGCCGGGCGAACGCGGCGACCGGCACGAGCGTGAGCAGCGGCCGAGGAGCGCGGCGAGCCGGCGCGCGGCAGCGGGCGCGTCAACCTCGTCGTCGACGGCGGCGCGGCGAACGCCGGCCGAGCCGGCCGACGCCAACGGCCGCGACGAGCCGCCGCCACGCGAGCCGCGCCGCCGCCCGAGACGCTAGCCGCGCGTGCGGCGTGCGGCGTGCGGCGTGCGGCGTGCGGCCGGCGGCGTGCGGCGTGCGGCGTGCGGCGTGCGGCCGGCGGCGTGCGGCCGGCGAGCAACCCACCACCCGAGCCGCTGAACGCTCGCGGCAAGCCGGCGGCGGCGAGCGCGAGCGCGCGGTCCCACCGCAGCGCCACGGCGCGCCGCGCCTGCGCCAGGCTGCAACAGCCCGCCACCGGCGAACAGATCTCGACGTCGACCCGGCGTTCGCTGCCTGGGCCCTCGCCTCACCTATCATCGACTGAGTTTTAAACTCACTAATTCATCATCATCTCCAACATGCTCGACTGATGTAACTGCCGAACACACTAAGGGATACAGCCCCGGACGCGGCCCGAGGTCGCTTGTTAGCGTCGGGATCGTCGATGCGACCCGTGCCCAAGCTCCTCGGAGCGCGCATCAAAGAGCTGCGCGAAGAGCGCAGCGAGCGCGCTGTCGACATCGCCGTCATGGTCGGCGTCGATCCGTCGCACTATTATGCGATCGAGCGCGGCACGGCCCGACCCAGCCTCGACGTCGTCATCGCGCTGGCGCACGCCTTCAAGGTCGACGAAGCCGACCTCTTCATTTGGCCGGGCACCGGCGCGCGCGCCGACCTGCACGAGATCGTGCGCCGCGTCCCCAACGCTAGCCTGGCGGAGCTGAAGCTGCAGCTGGAGCAGCACGTGCCCGCCAAAGCGCCCGCCAAGACCAAGCCGCCCCGTCGCTGAGCAGGCGCAAGTCGGGCCCGCGCTCGCGGCGCTGTCGCTCCGCCTCCGCCGCCTCCGCCCGTTCGCGCTCACGCTGCCACTCGAGCAACGAGCGCTCGGCACGCACGCGCGCGATCGTCTCCGGCGCCGCCAACGCCGCCAGCCAGTCCTCCATGCGCCGTCGCCCACGCCGCGCCTCGCGCGCTTCGTGCAGCGCCTCGGTCGGCGATTCGCCGGCCTCGACGAACCAGCCCTGCCCAATGCGCAACAGCCGCGCCGCGCCGCGCGCTCGCCGCGCGAAATAGCGCGCCTGCTGGTCGTAGCCGCAGGCGACGAGCACCGCCACCAACGGCGCCGGCAAGATCACGCTCTCCAGGCCGCGCCGCCGTCGCCCGCGCGGAAACGGCAACACCCGCGGCGGCGCCCGCACCGCGTCCTTGCGCCGCCCGCTGACGATGCCGTCGCGTCGGCGTACGAATAGCCGCGGCCACGTATAACGCCGTCGCGTGCGCGCGTCGGCGTCGTCCTCGTGGCGCACCCGCTCGACGACGTAGATGTGCCCATCGAGCACGATCTCTTCGCCCACCGCCGGATGCCCCATCGCCGCCGTTCGCTCGACCTCCGCCAGCAGCTCGCCCTGCATGTTCTGGATGACGACGCGATATTCACCGATTCGCATGCTCCACCTCGATCGCTCTTTTCCTTATCGGCGAGGCGTTCCAGAAGTTGCGTATGAAGCTGCGTATTTTGCCGGCGCCACGGCCGAGCTCACTCCGAATCGACGATTGCGCAGCTTTCTGTTATAGTTAGCCACCATGTCTCCGCAAGGCGCAGCGCGCCTCGGCGCCAGCGCCGGTTCTATTGCCCTATCGATCGCCAAGAAGGTCGGCCCATACCTCATCGCCGCGATCGCTCTTTATTGGGTCTACAAGCGCACCGATCCGACGAAGCTCGCCAAGGCGATCGAAGCGGCGCCGTTGGTCTCGTTCGTCGCGGTGTCGGCGCTGATGCTCGTCGTCAACTGCGCGGCCGACACCTTCGCGATGTCGGCGGTGTTCGCGCGCTTCGGCTGTCACGTTCGGTACAAAGATCTGTACCTCGTGCGCGCGTCGACGTACCTGCTCGCCATCGTCAATTATCACGTCGGGCAAGCGGCGATCGTCGGTTACCTCTATCGCGTCAAGCGCGTGCCGCTGCTGCGAGCCAGCGGCTGGATCCTCTTCATCATCGGCATCAACGTCGGCACGCTGCTCCTCCTGGCGTCGGCGGGCGCGACCCGCGAGACGGGACAAGAGAACCTACGCATCCTGCGCCTCGTTCCGCTCGCCACCGGCATCGGCGTCGTCTTCTACGCGGGGCTGTTGACGTTGAAGCCGCGCGTCTTGGCCGATCGCGCGCTCTTGAAGCCGCTGTTCGACATGGGAATTCCCGGCCACGTCATGGGCGTGCTCGTGCGTCTGCCGCATATCGGCGTGCTCCTCTTGTGGCACTTCATCTCGCTGCGCATGTTCGACGTGCATGTTCCGGTGGGCGCGGCGCTGCTCTACTTGCCCGTCTACTTCGCCGCGCAGTCGCTGCCGTTCAACGTCAACGGCATCGGCATCGCGCAGCCGGTGGCGCTGGCGTTCTTCACGCCGTTTACGGGGACGCCGGGCCATCCCAACCCGGAAGCGGTCATCGCCTATAGCCTCGGCACGTCGCTGATCTCGCTCATGTTGCAGATCCTGTTGGGCACGATCTGTCTGCGCTGGGCGACGGCGATCGGCATCAAGCCGCAGCCGATCGAGCCGGTCATGGACGTCGAGCAGACGGCGGAAGCCAGCTGATGGCAGTCGCCTACGGCCCGCGCCGCTTCAACGCGCTCACCGCGTTCATGCTCTTGTGCGCTCTGGCCGCGGCCTATTGGGTTTGGCGCTTTTTCCCCGCCTATTTCGATGCCTGGACGGTCGATCACGCGCTGCACGAGGCGGCCTCGACGAGCTACAAAGTGGCGCGCTTGCCGGAGCCGACGCGGTCGCAGCAGCTCAAGCTCATCGTCGAGCTGGCGCGCGAGAACATCGTCAAGAAGGCCAACGTCACCGATCCCGATTTGTACGTGGGCATGAACCTCGACGGCGATATCGTGACGGTGAGCGCGGAGTACAGCGTCGTCGTCGAGCATCCGTACATCAATAAGCGGACGACGCTGCATTTTCATCGCGCCGAGTCGACGAACATAAAACGCGTGGACTGGGAATGAGCCCCGACGACGCGACCCACAGCGGCAAGCCGAGGTCGCGTCCGGGCAGCTCGTCGTGGCGCGCCTGCGCCTTCGTGTGCGGCTTGACCGTCGCCAACACGGCCGGCGCGGCGCCGCTGCAGGTCGTCGTCGTCAAGCGCGCCGGCGTCATGGCCTACGAAGAGGTCGCCGAGGAGTTCGGCGATCGTTGCCGCGTCCACGTGCGGGTGGTCAGCTTCGGCGACGAAGGGCTGCACGGCGCGCGCTTCGGCGCCGACGAGCTCGTCGTCACCGTCGGGCAAGAGGCGCTCGACGCCGTGCGCGGCCAAAGAGCGCGCATCATTCCCACGTTGGCGTTCAATGCGTCGCCCGATCTCGTGGGACCGCCGGCGTCGCCGCATCCCGAATTGACCTTGAAGCTGCTGGCGCTGGCCAAGCCGGGTCGCATCCACGTCATCGGCGTCGTGTTCGGCAATCGCTCGGCGGCGCTGATCGCGACGGCGGAGCACGCGGCCGCTCGGCTCGGTCTTCAGCTCATCGCCAAGCGCGTCGCCGACGGGCCGGAGGCCGTGCGCGCGCTGCACGAGCTGTCGGCGCGCGTCGACGCCCTGTGGCTGCCCGGCGACTCCGATGTCGTGACGCCGCAGGTGTTCCAGTACGCGCTCAAGCTGCAGCTCGAACGCGGCCTGCCGCTCATCGCGGCCACGCGCCAGCAGGTGCACTCGGGCGCGCTCATGGCCGCCGACTTCAGCGCGCGCGCGTCCGGCCGCATCGCCGCCGACCTGGCCAATCGCTACTTGGACGGCCTGTCGGTCGATCCGGCGCAGCTCGACCTGTATTCGGGCGCGCGGCTGACCGTCAACGCCACCGTCGCGCAGCGGCTCGGCGCCGACCTGCCGGCGCTGTCACGCATGGGCGCGCGGCTCGAATGAGCGAGCGGCAGCGAGCGACTGTGAGCGTCCGGCCCGTCGGGCCAGCGGGTCGACCGACCCGTCACGGCGTAGCCGTGACCGAGCGGCAGCGAGCGACCGTCAGCGTCCGGCCCGTTGGGTCTCGTCGTCGAGCTCCGAAGGAGTCTCGATGACGCTCGAAGCCAAGCCGAAGCCGCGCCGCCGCTTTCGTACCCGCGTCTTCTTGTCGCTGCTCGGCCTGTCGCTGGTGACGTCGGTCGTCTCCGGCTGGGTCTTCTACAGCTTGCAGCTCAAGTTCATCGAGCAGGATCGCGCCCGCCGCGCCAACACGCTCCTGACGAGCCTGGCGACGCAAGCGGAGCTCGGCGCCTACGCGCGCGACGCCAGCCTGTGCGATCTGCCGGCGCGGCGTACGTTTCGCGAGGACGACGTCGTCTTGGCCGGCGTCTACGATCCGGGCGGGCGCGAAATCTTGCGGCTCTCGGCGCCGGCGCTGGGCACGCCGCCGCCGCCGCCGCTGGCGATGCTGCAGCAGCTCTTGCGCGATCCCGATTCGCCGCCGCTGCGCATCGCCGCCGAAGGCTGGGACGACATGTGGACGCCCATCGTCACGACCGCGCGACCGGCGGCGGCGGCGCTGTCGTCCGAGCCGGGCGGCCTGGCCACGGCGCGCGAAGTCGTCGGCTTGGCGCGCGTCGGCCTGTCGCTGACTCCGGCGCGCGAGCAGCTGCAAGAGGTCTTGCGCACCGGCGAATATCTGGCGGCGGCGCTGGCCTGCTTGGGCGCGCTGGCGGCGCTCTTCATCGCGCGGCGCATCTCGGGCCCGATTCTGGCGCTCGCCGCCGGCGCCGACGCCATCCGCGCCGGCAACTTGGACGTGCGCATCCACGCCGGCACCGACGACGAGATCGGCCTTTTGGCGACGTCGTTCAACGCCATGGCCGCCGAATTACGCGAGACCTTGACGAAGCTCGAGTCGCTCAATCGCAACTTGGAAGGCGAAGTGTCGCGGCGCACCGACGAGATTCGCCGCTCGGCCGAGTTCACCGCCGTCTTGAACGCCGCGCACGAAGGCGAAGAGCTGAAGAAGCTGCTCGATCACGCCTTGGTGACGCTCGTGGCCGCGACCGAAGTGCGCGCGGCGGCGATCCTCCTGACCAACGAAGAGGCGCTCGAGTTCGAGCTGCAGGTGGCGGCGGCGCGCGGCGACAGCCCGCCGGCGTTCGGCACCGTGCCGACGCAAGCGGCGCTGACGACCGGCGCGTCGCTCGTCGAGGACAACCGCGCCATCATCCCCATCGTCTTTCGCGGCCAGCCCGAAGGCGCCATCGCTCTCCTCGATCCGACGCCGCACGCCATCGGCTTCTCCGAGCGCGCCGCCGGTCAATTGGCGATCGCGATCTCGAACGCGCGCGCCTACGCGGCGCTGCAGCATCTGGCGCGCGAGCTCACCGAGCGCAACTCGGCGCTGGTCGCGCAACGAGACCAGCTGCAGCAGATGAACCGGCTGAAGTCGGAGTTCTTGGCCAACGTCTCGCACGAGCTGCGCACGCCGCTGAACGCCATCTTGGGCTACACCGAGCTCATCGCCGAGGGCATTTACGGGCCGACGACGGGCGAACAGGTCGAAGCGCTCGGCGGCGTCGAAGAATCGTCGCGCAACTTGCTGACGCTCATCAATCAGATCCTCGATCTGTCGAAGGTCGAGTCGGGCAAGATCGAGATCTACGTGACCGAAGTGGTCATGCACGACATCGCGCAGCACGTCGCGGCCGAGGCGCAGGTGCTGTTGCGCGACAAGCCGGGGCTGAAGCTGTCGGTCGTGGCGCGCAGCCGCATCGTCGTCAAGACCGACGCCGCCAAGGTGCAGCAGATCGTCACCAACCTCGTGTCCAACGCCATCAAGTTCACCGACCGCGGCTCGGTCACCATCGAGATTACGCCGACCAAAGACGGCGGCTGCAACTTGGCGGTGCGCGACACCGGCATCGGCATTCGCAAAGAAGATCAACAGCTCATCTTCGAAGAGTTCCGCCAGGTCGACGGCTCTTCGACGCGCCGCTACGCCGGCACCGGGCTCGGCTTGGCCATCGCGCGCCGCTTCGCCCTCTTGCTCGGCGGCGCGCTCGTCGTCGAGAGCTCGGCCGGCTCGGGCTCGACGTTCACCTTGACCTTGCCGCCCGAGCCGCGCGGCCGTCCGCCGGCGCCACCGTCGACGCGCCCATCTGGTACCTTACGCGCGGTGCCGCCACCGCCGATTGCGAGGACGAAATGACGAAGCGGGTGCTGTTGGTCGAAGACAATCCGCACAACCGCAAGATCTTCTCCGGCATGTTGACGCACTCGGGGTTCGAGGTGGTCGAGGCCGAGGATGGTCATCAGGCGATCGCCGAGATGGCCAGACAGCTGCCCGACATCGTGCTCATGGATCTGTCGATTCCCGGCATCGACGGCTGGGAGGTGACCCGCCGCTTCAAGGCCGACGCGCGCACCAAGGCCGTGCCGATCATCGCGCTGACCGCCCACGCCATGCGCGGCGACGAGGAGCGCGCGCGGGCCGCCGGCTGTGACCATTACCTGGCCAAGCCGGTGTCGCCCAAGAAAGTCGTGGAAGAGGTGCGCAAGCTCCTACCCAAATGATGGCCAACTAGCGACAAGTCGTAACGGATCCCGTTATCCACGTTTTCGTGATGGCGCTTTACCCCACACATCGGTTTGAGTAAAATCACACGAGCATGGCGAAGCTGATCCTCACGTCGGGAGAGCAGCGTCAAGAGTTCGAGCTCGCTGCGCTCAACACCATCGGCCGCCATCCGGACAATTCGATCCAGATCCTCGACCGCATCATCTCCAAAGAGCACGCGCAGATCCTGAAGAGCGGCGATGGTCGCTTCCTCTTGCGCGATTTGGGGTCGCTCAACGGCACGTACGTGGCCGGCGCGCGCGTGTCCGAGGTGCTGCTCAAGCACGGCGACGAGCTGGTGCTCGGCTCGACGCACCTCATGTACGTCGAGCAGACCGAGACCGAAGAGTCGCTCAACCGCGTGACCATCGCGCCCTCGTCGCTGGAATCGATCGTGCGCCACAAAGTGGACGCGACCTCGGCCAACCGCGACTTCTTGCCCGAGAAGCAGATCGGCGACATCGAGCAGGTGCGGCGCGATTACGAGAAGCTGCGCATCGCCCACGAGCTCGGTCGCGCCATCGTCGGCGTGCTCGACTTCGAGCAGCTGCTGCCGCAGCATTCTCGACAAGGCGTTCGACCTCTTGGCGGCCGACCGCGGCGTCATTCTGCTCTACGATCGACGACAGCAAGCTGACGCCGCGTTACGTCAAGCATCGCACCGGCCGCGACGACGATCAGATCGTCCTCTCGAAGTCGATCATCGCCGAGGTCGAGACGCAGAAGAAGGCCGTGCTCTCGTCGGACGCGACGATGGATTCGCGCTTTTCGGGCGCGCACTCGATCATCATGCAGGGCATTCGCTCGACGATGTGCGTGCCGCTCATCCACGGCGACGAGCTGCTCGGCATCATGCACATGGACTCGCAGATCGCGACCAACGCCTTCACCGAGAAGGATCTGCAGATCTTCACCGGCATCGCGGCGCAGGCGGCGGTCGCGATTCAGAACGCGCGGCTGGCGAAGAAGATCGAGGAAGAGACGAAGACGCGCGCGCAGTTCCAGCGCCTGCTTGTCGCCCAACCTCGTCGAGCAGCTGGTCGAGGGCAAGCTGCACCTCGAGAAGGGCGGCGAGCTGCGCGAGGTGACGATCCTCATCTCCGACATTCGCGGCTTCACGGCCATGTCGGAGAAGAAGGAGCCGGCCGAGATCGTTCAGATGCTGAACGAATACTTCGAGGTGATGGTCGACATCCTGTTCCGCGCGCAAGGCACGCTCGACAAGTACGTCGGCGACGAGATCATGGCGCTGTTCGGCGCGCCCGTCGACATGCCGGACGCGCCGATTCACGCGGTGCACTGCGCGGTCGACATGCAGAAGGCGCTGCGCGAGTTCAACCGCACGCGCGTCGCCGAGGGGCTCGAGCCGATCAAGATCGGCATCGGCATCAACACCGGACGCGTCATCACCGGCGCCATCGGCTCGTCGCGCACGCTGCAGTACACGGCCATCGGCGACGCGGTCAACACCGCCTCGCGCTTGTGCTCCGTCGCCAAGCCGGGCGAGATCATCCTGTCGGAGGCGACGATGCGGCGCGTGGCCGGCCACGTCGACCTCGTGACCTTGCCGCCCGTGCGCCTCAAGGGCAAAGAGATGGAGCAGCAGATCTACAACGTCATCGGCATGAAGGGTGACGAATGGCGGGCGGAACGCACGCGCCCGATGTAGTAGACTGCCGTCCGTGTTTGGGCGGCGGCAAACCTTACTCGTTCTAACGATTGCGCTTTTGTCGGCGCCGGCGCGTGCGCAGCCGGGGCCGGTGCAGCAGTCGGCGCCGCTCGACAACGAGCCGGGCATCGTCGAGGCGCGCTCGGTGACGTGGCCGCTGACGGTCGACATGCACGCGCTCATCGGCTTCGAGCCGCACGATCGCGGCACGCCGGTGGCGTTCGGCGCCGGCCTCGAGCTCTTGCATCGCGCGCGCATCGGCGGCTTCATCTCGCTGTTGGCGTCGGAGGGCGCGCCGATCATCACGCCGACGGTCAATGGCGTGCAGCAGCCGTCGTTCGCCGATCGCATCTCGATCCCCTTCGGCTTCGCGGCGCGTCCGCTGATGCTGCTCGGCGTCGATCGCGATTCGTGGACGGGTCGACTGTTGTCGGGCATCGACCTGCAGCTCGGCATCACCATCGAGCACCTACGCACGAGCGACGACAGCGTGACGACGGCCGGCTTGCACGCCGCCGTCGCCGTCGAGGTGCCGATTTGGGGCGGGCCGAAGCAAGGCGGCGTGGCGCTGCGCCTGGCGGCGCGCTTCATCGTCACGCCGTCGGCGACGCTGGACGCGGGCACCGTGTTCGAGCCCATCGGCTCGACGCAGCTGTTCGCCGGGCTGAGCTATTTTCCATGACACCTTCTCATTCTTCGGCTTCATCGCCGGCACAGCTGGAAATTTGGAACCATCGCTTGGCGCAGGTGGCCGAGGAGATGGGCGTCGCGCTCGGCCGCGCGGCGTTTTCGCCCAACATCAAAGAGCGGCGCGATTATTCGTGCGCGGTCTTCGACGCCTTCGGCCGGCTGGTGGCGCAGGCGGCGCATATTCCGGTGCACTTGGGCGCCACGGCGCTGTCGCTCGGCGCCGTGCTGCAGACGATGACGCTGGCCGACGGTGACGTCGCCATCGTCAACGATCCGTACGCGGGCGGCACGCACCTGCCCGACATCACGCTCGTGCGCGCGGTGTTCGCGGGCGGCGAGCGCATCGGCTACGTCGCCAATCGCGCCCATCACGCCGACGTCGGCGGCGGCGCGCCCGGGTCGATGCCGATGGGCGTGCGCGCCGTCGGTGACGCGCTGCCGGAAGCGGAAGAGACGCCGGTGGCGATGGGGCCGCAATATGCGCAGGCGCCGAGCGCGACGTTGCGGACGCGCGCGGTCACGATCGACGAGGAAGGCGTGCGCATCGCGCCGTCGCTGCTCGATGACGCGATCGTGGCGCGGCTGTGCGCGGCCGCGCGCGCGCCGGATGACCGGCGCGGCGATCTGGCGGCGCAGCAGGCGGCGCTCGAGGTCGGCTGCCGGCGGCTGCAAGCGCTGGCCGCGACCTACGGCGCCGACACCTTGCGCGCCCGCGGCGACGAGCTCATCGCTTACGGCGAAGCGCTGTTACGGGCCGCCATCAGCGCCATCCCCGACGGCGTCTACGCCTTCGCCGACTCGCTCGACGACGACGGCGCCGGCACGCACGACGTCGGCGTCCGCGTGCTCATCCACATCCAAGGCGACCGCGCCGTCGTCGACTTCTCGGACTCCGACGGCGAAGTGCAGGGCCCGCTCAACGCCGTGTATGCCGTCACGTTATCGGCGGTGGTCTACGCGTTTCGCCTGCTCATGCCCCATGACGCGCCCACGAATCATGGGCTGTACGCGCCGCTCGACGTCATCGCGCCCGAAGGCTCGATCGTCAACGCCAACCCGCCGCGCGCCGTCGCCGCCGGCAACGTCGAGACGTCGCAGCGCATCGTCGACGTCGTCTTGGGCGCGTTGGCGCAGGCGCTGCCCGGTCGTCTACCGGCAGCGAGCGCGGGCACGATGAGCAACCTCTTGCTCGGCGACGACGAGCGCGCCTATT
The DNA here is from genome assembly GCA_963785725.1 of uncultured delta proteobacterium. Lineage (GTDB taxonomy): Bacteria > Myxococcota_A > Polyangia > Palsa-1104 > Palsa-1104 > JAQBQH01. The sequence goes on from CAWAWS010000024.1 coordinate 70,258, forward strand.
ACGAGACCATCGGCGGCGGCGCCGGCGCCAGCGCCAACGGACCCGGCGCCAGCTGCGTGCACACGCACATGACCAACACGCGCAACACGCCCGTCGAAGCGCTGGAGCAGGCGCTGCCGGTGCGCGTCGTGCGCTACGAGCGGCGGCGGCATTCCGGCGGCGGCGGGCAGTTCGCCGGCGGCGACGGCGTCGTGCGCGAGCTCGAGCTGCTCGCCGACATGACGGTCACCCTCGTCGGCGAGCGCCGGCGACGACCGCCGTACGGCCTCATGGGCGGCGGTCCGGGCGTTCCCGGCGAAGACTGGATCGAGCGCGGTGACGAACGCCGCCGCCTGCCGCCCAAGGTGACGTTCGCGGCGCGTGCCGGCGATCGCTTGACCATCGCCACGCCCGGTGGCGGCGGTTACGGCGACACGATGCGCGCGAAGTTTTGGGCGAGCATTCTGTCGGGCGAGGCTTTGAAGCTCGACTAGCCGACCTATCTCCGGCTGCATGCGCAACTTCGTACGAGTCACCGCGTTCGCCGTCTTGTTCGCGCCCGCCCTCGGATTCGCCGACGACAAGGTCAAAGACACCGCCGGCAACGCGGCACACACCGGCATCGACGCCGTCGTCGACAGCGGGCGCACCGTCGGTCGCACGACGAAGGCCGCGGTCAAAGGCGGAACGCCGGCCGCGAAGGCGACGCTCGACGAGAACGCCGACAAGACCAAGCGCGACGCGCACGACAACGCCGCGGCGACGCGCGCCGCCGCCCATGAATCGGAGTAGCCGCTAGCCGTCTTTGTCTTTTTCGGGCTCGCCCGGCGGCTCGAGCGGCAGCCAGACGATGAACTCCGCGCCCTGGCCCGGCGGCCGCGATCCCAGATCGATGCGCCCGCCGTGCGAGCGCGCAATCCGCTGCGAAATCGCCAAGCCGAGGCCCGTGCCTTCGCCGACGTCTTTGGTCGTGAAGAACGGGTCGAAGATCTTCATCGCCAGCTCGGCCGGCACGCCCGGGCCGTTGTCGCGCACGCTGACGCGCACGCCGTCGCCGTCGGGCCCCGCCGAAATGTAAATTTCGCCGCCCGGCCCCGCCGCCTGCGTCGCGTTCGTCAGGAGGTTCATGAAGACCTGCTGCACCTGCCCGCCGCGGCAACGCACGCGCGGCAGCGGCGAATAGAGCCGATGCACGGTCACGCGATCGCGCATCATCGGCGCCAGCAAGTGCAGCGTCGTCTCCAGGCCGGCGATGAGGTCGGTCTCCTCGATCTTGCCCACTTGCGGCCGCGAGAACGCCTTCAGGCCGGCGACGATCTGCGCCGTCCGCTCGGCGCCGGCGCGCACGCTCTTCAAGAGGCGCTCCCAATCCTCCATCAGGAACTCGAAGTCGATGCTCTCTTTGAACGCCTGCGCTTCGGCGCGCGTCTCGTCCGTCAGCTGCGCCGCTTCGTAGAGCCCGATCAAGTTGATGAGATGGCGGAAATACTGCGCCAGGAAGTCGACGTTGCCGTAGACGAAGTTGATCGGGTTGTTGAGCTCGTGCGCGATACCGGCGACGAGCCGGCCGAGCGACGACATCTTCTCGTTCAAGACCAGCTGATCTTGCGCGCGGCTCAGCGCTTCGGTGCGCTCGAGGACTTTGCGCTCGAGATCCTCTTTGACGCCGCGCTCGCGCGCCAACAGCGAGTGATACTTGCGCTGCACGCGCGACTCGGCCGTGACGTCGCGATAGGTCTCGAGCACGAGGCCGTTGCCGAGCGGCGTCGAGGTGACGATGAGCGTCAGGTCCTCGCCGTCGCCGCGGCGCGCGTGAATTTCGTGCATGCGCAGCGGCTTTCCGACGGCCACCGCGCGCCGCATGATGCAGCTCTCGGCGCAGATCTCGAGGTTGAACAGCTTGTGGCACGGCGTTCCCGCCGCCGCCGCCGCCGCCACTTCGCGCGGACGCCGGCCGGTATAGGCGTCATAGGCCGAGTTGCGATAGAGGACATGATGCTCTTGATCGAGGATGACCGCGGCGTCGACGGCGCCTTCGAGCACGCGCTTCAGGTCGGCGAGCGCATCATCGGCTGGGTTGATCGTCGTCATTCGCCACCGCTCGGATTCAATTCAGCCTCGGCCAAGAATGACAGATAACGCTCGGGCAGCTCGTCGAACACGAGCACGCCGCCGCAGCGCCGACAGCGGAACGCCGGCACGTGCGCTTGCCAGTCGGGCGCCGCGCGGCCGGCGTCGTCGCGCTCGAATTGGTCGCCGAAGTGCTCCTCGACGTCGAGCAGCTTGTATTCGTCGGCGCGGCACGCTTCGCAAACATAAGGCGCCAAGAACGAACGCACCCGCGCGCGGCCGCGAAAGTTGAAGATGGTGTTGAGCTGTAGAACGACCGGCGGCGAGCAGCGCACGAACCACAGCGTCCGCACGGCGTCGAGCCCGCGCACGAAGTTGACCCACTCGCGCACGCCGCAGGAGTTGATGCGCGTGACGCCTTCCAAGCCCATCTCGACGTCGCCGCGCAACCGCTGGCGCAGCTCGGAGAAGTCGGCGTTCTCGTCGATTTCGCCGCGTAGCTCGACCTGCAAAGCGCCATGATCCTCGCCGACCACACGCCAGCTGAACGGCTCGCCTCCGCCGCCAGCGTAACTAGTGCCCATCTAACCCTGGGGTTGGTCCTGTGTCGCGTGCTTGTAGTGCTGCTTGCATCGCGCGCGCTTATTGAGCGTTGGGCTGCCAGTAGAGTGACTTCAGCTCGGGCATGCCGGGATCGAGCGTCGGCGCCACGAGCACGTCCTGATCCTCGATGCGGACGACCTCGGGCTCGACCATGACCGGCCGCCGCGTCTTGCCGCCCATGCGCGACGCCAGCGCGCGGTAGGGCTCGCCGCCGGCCGCCTTCCAGCCGTCGAGGCCGGGACCGGCGGCGCCGTGACCGAGCACCGCGGCTTTGACCTTGGCCACGAGATCGGGCGCCAAGCCGGTGGCGACCTCACAGAACGCCGGATTGGGCACGCGATCGCGCACTTCGAACAGCACCTTCAAGCCCTTGCCTTGGCTCTCGGGCGCGAACACGGCGTCGGCTTTGTGCAGGTTCACCGCCGCGACCGCGGCCGCGATGTCCGGCGCCGGCGCGCGCGAGGCGAAGAACTTGGCGACCTGCAATTCACCGTCGAAGAGCGCGTTCGACAGGAAGTCGGCGTCGCGCGGACCGGAGGCGGCCAGGCTCAGCTTCTTGCCCTGCAGGTCTTCCACTTTCGTCACCGAGCCGGAGAAGAGCGCCCACTTCGGCGCCACGTCGCCGCCCGACGTCGCCGTCGCCAACACCTGCCACGGCACGCCACGCTGCGCCAGGTAGACGCCATCGACGACCGCGAAATCGACCTGCTTGGCCTTGATGGCGTTCTCGAGAATCGGCGGCGCGCGCGAACGCCTTGCCATTCGCCGGCACGCCCAGCGACGTCACCTGCTGCGCGAGGCGATTGACGAACGCATAGCGCTCGGTGCCCGAATCGAACGGCGCATTGGGCGCGTAGATGGCGATGGTGATCGCCTTCTCGGCTGCGTGCGCGCTCGTCGCGGTCACGACCGCCGCCAACGAAGCCACCATTGTTGCGAGGGCGAACCGGAAAGTCACTGCGCACCTCCGCCGCCGAAGAGGCGCTCTTTGACGTCGATCCATTCCGTCAGCTTCGGCGCGTGCGCACCGCACGTGCGCGCCTGTTTGTAGAGCTCGAGCGCCTTGCGCGAGTCGCCCTGGCGGTCGCGCAGGATGCCCAAGTTGAGCCGCGCTTCACACGGCCGCGTTCCGAGCGCGTCGAACGTGCGCTCGGCAGACGGCGTCTTGCCCGAGAACAGATCGATGACCGCCATGTTGTGCTCGAGATCGCGGCGATCGCCCTTCGCTTGCACCTTCGACGCGCTCGCCAGGTAGACGCCGGCGCGCTTCTCGTCCGAGCGCTGATAGTAGTCGTACGCGAGCAGCTCGTAGCCCGAGCGCAACAGCTGACGCATCCACTCGGCCGTGCCGCCGGTCGCCTTCGCCGTCAGCTGGCCGAACAGCTTGACCGCGCCTTCGCGCCTTTGCGGGCTGCCGCTGTCGCGATATTGCGTGTAGGCGACGAAGAACTTCGTGCCCAGCTTGTCGTACGGCGGCCGGAACGCGCAGGCGTTGTCGCCGCCCGACTTGATCGCCGTATCCCACGCGTCCTCGGCCTGCGTGATCTTGCCGACCTTCAACGCCGCCAGCGCCTCGCCGCACGACACCGTCGCCATCTCGCGGCCGTTCAAGACGCCGCGCGGCGCTTTGGCCGCCGCCATCAAGTCGTCGAGCGCGCCGTCGGTCTGCTTGGGATCGCGCAGACGCACGAGCGCGCGCTTGAAGTAGGCGATCGTCAGGTTGCGCTGCGCCGTCGGCAACAGCGACGACGTGCCCGCCTCTTTGACCGCCGTCTCCAGCACCGTCACCGCCTGATCGATCTTGTCGCTGTCGAGATAGAGCGGCCCGAGCTCGGTGTAAATCGCCGCCAAGTCCGGCCCGCGCGAGCGCAGCGCCATCTGCGCCGCCTTCTCGTAGGCGACGACCGCCGCCGTATTTTTGTGCTGCATGAGGAGCGCGCGCGCCAACATGCGATTGAGCACCATGTCGTTGGGGACCTTCTTGAGCGACTTCTGCAGCACCGTCTCCGACTCGCTGTACTTCTTGGCCAACAACAGCACGAGCCCGAGGTTGCGATTGGTCATCAGATCTTCCGGCGTCAGCCGAATCGCATCCGACAGCTGCTGATAGGCCAAGCCCGTCTCGCCCTTGTCGACGGCGACGCCGGCGCGACGGTTGAGCACCTTGACGAGCCCGGCGCGCGCGACGCCGCTGTTGGGATCGAGGTTCAACGCCGCCTGCAGCGTCGTCGTCGCGCGCTCGTCGTTGCCGGCCAAGAAGTAGACCTGACCGGCCGTCGCCAGCGCTTTGGCATCGCGCGTCAACGACGACAGCTCGTCGGCCATCGCGTTCAGCTTGTCGCGCGGCGCGTGAATCGCCGCGTAGGCCTCGGCCAACGCGCCCAAGATTTCCGGATCGCGCGGTTGCCCCGCCGCTTTGGCGCTCGCCGACGCCTGCTCGAGGTAGGTGATCGCCGCCTGATAATTCTTCGTCGCCAAGTAGATGCGGCCGATCTTGCCCTTGATGGTGCCGTTGTTGGCATCGAGCCGCTCGGCCGCCTGACACTCGGTCAAGGAGCGGGTGAAGTTCTTCTGCTCGTACAAGGCGTCGCACAGAAGGACGTGGCCCTTGCCGTCTTGCGGCTTGGCTTTGACGTAGAGGTCGGCTTCACGCAGCGCGTCGGCATCGCGGCGCTCGCGCAGATAACAGGTGCCGAGGTTGTAGTAGATGCTCGGCTGCCGCACCGCTTCGCCGAGGATGCGCTCGTAGAGCGAGATGGCCTGGCTACAGGCGTTCTTGCCGACGAACACCGAGCCCAACATCAGCTTGGCCGTCATGTCGTTCGGCTTCGTCTTCAAGAGCGCCTCGAACTCGCGCTGCGCCGCCTCCCAATCCTTCGCGTAGATGTAAGCGGTGCCGAGGCGCTCGTGCACTTGCGGATCTTGGCTGGCCGCGGCCGGCGGACGATTCTTCAGGTACTGCTCGAGCGCCGCCGCCGCGCGCTTCGGCTCGGTCTTGACCAAGAACTGTCCGAGCTGCAGCTGCGCCGCGTACGACTCCGGCCGCTGCGCGACGACCTCTTCGAGCAGCCGAATCGACTCCGCCGGCGGCGGGTTCGCCGTCTTGTAGAGCGCGAGCCCCAGCGTTTCGCGCACGTCGGGGTCGGACTGATCGGGCGCTTTTCGCAGCTCGGTGATCGCCTCGGCGTACTTCTTCTTGCCGTAGAGGATCGCGGCCAAGCGCCAATAGGCGTCGTTGAGCTTGGGATCGAGGCTGATGGCCTCGCGGAACTTGGCCTCGGCGGTCGCGAAGTCGTCGCTCTCGAGCGCTTTACGTCCGTCGTTGAGCGCCTGTTGTCCCGGTGAGTCGGAGCCGCTGCGACCGCCCGCCTGCGCCGCCGCCCGACCCGCGAAGCCACCCGCCAGCACCATCGAAAGGCCAACCGCCAGCGCGGTCAGACGCAGCGCCTTCATTACGATGCAATCCGCGCGAAGACCATCGTGATGTCGTCTTTGCGCGCGCGCTCGCCGAAGAACGCGCCGGCCGCGCCGACGACGCTCTCGCGCATCTGCACCGGCTCGAGATCGGCGGCGCGACGAATGGCGGCGCGGAAGCGCTTCTCGCCATACTCCTCGCCGCGATCGTTCTCACACTCGACGATGCCGTCCGTGTACCAGACGAGGATGTCGTTGGGCTGCAGCTGGTGCACCTTCTCGGCGTACGTCGACTCCTCGAGGTCGCCCAAGCGATTGCCGCGCGACATGAGCACCTGGAAGTCGTTGCCTTCGCCGACGCTCGGCCGGAACAGGTACGGGAAGTTGTGGCCGGCGTTGGCGTAGGTGATCGTGCCCTTCTTCGGATCGAAGATCGACGCGAAGCAGGTCATGACGAACTTGCGCTTGGCGCTCTCGAAGATGGCGCGGTTCATGACCTCGAGGAGGCGCGTGACCGTGAGCTGATTGCCCTCGGTGGCGCGCACGACGTCGCAGGCCGCCTTCGCCGCCGCGGTGATCATCGCCGACGGCACGCCGTGGCCGGTGACGTCGCCGATGACGACGAGCACGCGCCCGTCCGGCATGTCGTGCATAGGTCCACCAATCGCCGCCGCACTGCGACGCGGGCAAGAAGTAGCCGGCCAGCCGCACGAAGCTGCGCTCGACCAGATCGCCCGGCGGAACCAGCGTCTCCTGAATCGTGCGCGCGACCTCGAGCTCCTTCTCCAGCGTCGCCTTCTCGGCCGTCTCACGCATGAGGATCAGCAGTCGATCGGCCATGTAGTTGAAGTTCTCGCCGAGCATGCCGATCTCGTCGCCCGACGAAATCTCGCACGCGCGTGTCGAGATCGCCGCGCGCGATCTGATCGGCGCGCCACGCCAGCATCTTGATCGGCCGCGAGATTCGTAGGCCCTGGAAGATCGACAGCGCCGTGCCGACGAGCACGAAGAAGAGCCCGACCAGCGCCGTGCGCACCCACGCCGCCTGGAACGCCGCTTCTTTCTCGGCGTCGAGCCGGCGCAGCGTCGAGTCGAGCAGCGTCTGCGAGTAGGCGAGCACGACGGTGCCTTGGCGCACGCCGTCCTGAATGACCGGGCGCGAGAAGACGTACTGCTTACCGTTGGCGCTCTGCACCTCGCGCGTGACCGCGTCCTTGGCGGCGAGCATGTCCTTCGCCGCCGGATCGGTCATGGGTTTACCGAGCATCGCCTTGTCCGAGTGCGCGATGACCATGCCGTCCTTATCGGCGACATAGACGTACGCGACCTCCGGATCGCCGTTGGCGATGTCGGGCACGAAGCTCTGCAGCGTCGTGAAGTCGTTCTGGACGATAGCGGTGCGGCTCGCCTGCACGAGATCCTTGGTCTGGACCGTGCCGCGCTTCTGCAGCGACGTCTTGAACGCGTCACTTTGACGCAGCGCCTGCTCGTCGAATACCCGACTGGTGTTGACGATGTTCAATATTCCGAACAGCGCAACGATCATGAGGATGAGCAGCGTAGACGTGGCGATCATCTTTACGCTGATCGAGGCTCCCCGGCGTTTCTCCATGAGCTCGCGCACTCCCCTGTAATGACTGTAAAGAAGGGCACGAACACCCTTCCAAGTTCGCCAAGTTTACAGGGACTTGTCGCGACCGTCAATTGCGCTTATGATCGACGGTCGTGAGCGCCCTCGACAACTTCCTCTCCCAGTTCAAGCAGTTCAGCGACGTCATCATCGACAGCTATTTCGTCTGCGATCACGAGCGGAACATCGTCGACTTCAACCGCGCATTCTTTTCCCTTTTGCCGCGCAACATCGCCCGCGGCTTGAAGGGCAAGAAGTGTTACGAGGTGCTCGCGCTCAACATCTGCCAGGACCGCTGCATCGCGCAGCAGTGCTGGACCGACAAGAAGTCGGTGCGCCTCGACGAGATCGACGGCCGTCCGGCGGGCTCGGAGAAGCCGATGCGCTTCATCTTGTCGGCGATCCCGATCCTCGACGAAGCCGGCAATCCGGTGGGCGCGCTCGAGATCCAGCGCGACGTCACCGACGAGGCGGTCGTGCAGGTCAAGTATCAGGACATGCTCGACAACGAAGCGCGCGAGCGCGAGCGGCTGGCGGCGCAGATTCGCTCGCGCACCAAAGAGCTGCTGGAGACGAACCAGACGCTGTTGCGCGTGCAAAAAGAGCTGCTCTCGTACAAAAAAGGCCTCAGCGTCTAAGCATTCTTGGGCCGCGTCGTGCGCAGCGCGCGGTCCGGTTTTCTCGCAGTCTTCGTCGCCGCGTGTGCCGCGGCGCTCATCACGTTCCAGCCGACCCGCGATCCCGACACCTGGTGGCACTTGGCGACGGGGCGGCTGGCGTTGGCGACGCGCTCGACGCTGCCGACCGATCCCTTCAGCTTCAGCTTTTACGGCGCGGCGTGGCGCTACAAAGATCTCGTCGCCGATGGGCTGATCTGGCTCGCCTATCGCGGCGGCGGCTTCGTCGGGCTGTGGCTGGGCGCGGCCGTCGCGGGCGCGGCGATGGCGCTCGGCTGGCACCTCGTGACGCGGCGGACGCTGCCGATCCTGGTGGCGCTGGCGGTGACGCTGCCGCTGTTACCGTGGGCGATGCGGCCGAACCTCTTGTCGCTGGCGCTGTTCCCGACGCTGCTCGCGCTCATCCAGCGGCGCCGCTCGGCCCTGCCGCTCGTCGTCGTCAGCTGGCTGTGGATCATCCTGCATCGCGCGGCGCTGCTCGGCTACGTGCTGCTGCTCGCGCGGGCCGTGCAGCTCGGGTTGGCGCGGCTGTGCGCGCGTCGGCCGCGGCTGTCGCTCGTCGCCGGCGCGCCGCCGTCGTCGCGCGAGCTCGTCGAAGCGGCCATCGCCGCGGGGGTCGCGCCGCTCGTCGGCCTGCTGAATCCGGCGGGGCGCGCGGCGTTCACGAGCGCCGTCGACGTCGCCGGCAGCGCCGTCTTGCGCGTCTACATCGCCGAGTGGAAGCAGCTCGGTCTCGGCGCGCTCGCCAACTGGAGCGGCGCGCTCGGCGGCGTCGCGATCGCCGTCGTGGTCGTGCGCCTCGTCGTCGCCGTTCGCCGCCACGAGCGCGCGCCATTCGACAGCTGGCACCTCGGTTTACTGACGCTCTTCGCGGCGTTGTCGACGCAAAGTGTCCGCTGGCTCCCCTATCTGACGCTGGCGAGCGCGCTCGTGCTCGTCATCGCCATCGACGAAGTGGCGCCGCGTCTGCCGGGTCCGCGCGCGCTGGCGGCGACAATGCTGACGATCGTCATCATTGCCGCCGGCGCCGGCTGGGCGCGCCACGGCGCTGCGTTCGCGCTCGGTGAGGAGCGCGCGGTCGAGCCGGCCGACGCTCTCGACTTCGCGCGCGCCCATCGGCTCGACGGCCCACTCGTGCACTCCTACGAATTCGGCGGCTATCTGCTGTGGCGCGGCGTCCCCGTGCTCGTCGACGGCCGGCTCGATCAGCTCTACCCGCCCGCGTTCGTCGCCACCTGCATTCAGGCCGAGCGCAACCCGCGCTTCCTCGCGCAGCTGCCGCTCGAAAACGCCACCTGGGCCATCGGCTCCAACGGCGACGCGCGCTTCACCCATCGCTACCTCTTCGCCGACCCGCGCTGGATGATGGTCTACTGGAGCGACGCCGCGTCGGTCTACGTCGTGCGCGCGGCCCATCCCGAGCTCGCGTCGCTGGCGTTCGGCGCGATCGACCCGGCGGCGCCCGAGCGCTCGGCGGCCGAGGCGGCGCGCTCGGGCGACGCGGCGCGCATCGGCCAAGCGCTCGGCGAGCTGCGCCGCATGGTGACCGCGTCGCCGACGAGCATCCGCGCCAACTCCGCGCTCGCCATCCTGTTCCACGTGATCGGCCGCAGCGCCGAGCGCGACGTCGTCATGCGCGTCCTGCACGCCGTCGCGCCCGACCACCCCGCCATTCGCGAGCTCGACCGCCGCTTCGGCGCGCACTGACCTCAACCGGCCGGCCACATTCGCCTGCCGAATGCTTCGATGGCGCTCGAAGCGTGGCCGCGCCGGCTTCGTTACCGCCGCGCTGCTCGAGCGGCTGATGGGCATCGCGGCCACCGCGGCGTCACCCTCTCCGCGCGCGGAGAGAAGTTCCTGACGAGCCTTCAGCTTCGTTGAAACAAAATTGACCGCCGGCAAAACGTCGCGAGCGGCCCAAGCGCAAGGCGGAGCGAGCACCGGCGCGCAGCGGGCTTCAAGCCCGTGAGCACCGGCGCGCAGCGACAACGCGGCGATTGGGCCGCTCGCGGCGTTTTGCTTAGTGCTTGCCGAACATGACGTAGGCCAACAACGCCACCGCGACGACGATCAACACGACGACGGCGGCCCACAAGCCGCTCGACTTGTCGGGCGCCTTCAGCTGCGGCGACGTCTGCGCGCGGCGCGCTTCCAGCTCGGCCAGCGCCGCCGCCGTCGAGCGCACGCCCGAGACGCCGGAGCTGCCGCCGAAGCCGTTGATGCCGGAGATGCTCGAGCCCGAGCCGGAGCCGGGACCGGTGCCGGCCGTCGTGCGAATGCTCGGCAGCGACGGAATCGACGGCAACGAGCTCGAGTGCACGCCGCTCGTGCCCGACTTCGAGCCGGGGTTGCTCGTGCTGCCCGGGTTGGTGCCGCCGGTGCGCGCGCGAATCTTGCGATCGCCGTCGGTGGGCGTGAACTCGTTGATGACGCTGTCGACGCGCGAGTCGGTCACGATCTTCTTGGCGTTCGACAGGAAGGCGAAGTAGGACTCCTCCATGTCGTCGAAGTCCATCGGCCCGTCGCACTCGTCGCAGCGGCACGTCGGCGCCTTGAACGGCGAGGTCCCGGCGACGTCACGGGTCTCGACGAGCAGCACCTTCTCCTCGTCGCAGTTGGGGCAAAAATACGGCACGTAGAAGCTCTTGACGACGCCTTGGCCGGTGAAGTTGTTGACCAGGTTGATCTGCGCGACGATCGCCGGCGAGCACTCGACGAGCACGACCTTGGCGCCGTTCTTCTCGACCTTGCCCAGCCAGTTGACCCAGTCGCGCACGCCGCACGAGTTGATGCGCTCGATCTCGGAGACGTCGATGACCGCGGTGCCGCTACCGATCTTCTCACTGAGGCTGGCGAGCTCGTTGTCCTCGTCGATGACTCCCGCGAGCTTGACGTAGGTAACGTCCTCCCGGTTGTGCACACTCGCCTGGAACTTGGGATTCATTTTCCCCGCCATCTTACTTCGTGGTTGAGTTTCTGTCCAGCCGACCCCGCCGCCAGGTAAGGGCTGCGGCTGCGGCTCGACATCATCGAATCTGGGTGGTCCATCGTCATCATTGAGCCGGTCATAAGCGTCCTGCCGGATCACCTAATGTAGATCGCAGCTCGTGATACGCATCGGACAAGAAGAACCTGACCAGCTCGGCGCCGCCGACCACTTGGCCGAGCGCGACCGCGCCGTCGGGTGACACGGCCAGCTCTTCGCCGCCGAGCCGCGCCAACATGCGCGCCGCCGCACCTACGTCGTCGCACGCGAGCAGACCGGCGCGGTCGGCCGCTTGACCGAGCGCGGCGAACCAGCCGTCGATCGACGTGCCGGGCGCGAGGCCTTGCAGCCGCTCGACCGCCTTGGCCGCCTTGCGCGGCAGCTGACGCACGAACTCTTGCACCTGCGGCTCGCGCTCGCTCTCGGGCTTGATGAGCTGATCGATGAGGTGCCCGACTTCGGCGCGATCGCTCGCGCGCAGCCGCGTGACCAGCGCGTAGCCGCCCCGCAGCGGCTCGAAGGCGCGACCGAGCAGGAAGCGGCGCTCGCCGTCGGGACGCTCGACGAACGACGCTTCGATGACCACCGTCGGCTTGGGCGAGTCGAAGATGATGACGCCGCCCGGCACCTGCTCGGCCACGTACACGTCGGCGTTGACGCCGAACAGGCGCTGCGCGTCGACGACGCAGACCTTGAAGCCGGGATCGGACACGGCCGACGCCGGCATCGCGTTCTGCACCATCGGCACGCCGTACGTGATCGTCGAGCGTCTCGCGCACGGCCGACAGCGCCTCGGTGTACGAGCCGAGCACCGGCGGCGGCAACAGACGCGTGCGGCGCAGGTCGTCGGACAAGGAGCCGCGCTTGACGTTGGCGCGGAAGACCGGCGGCCGATCGGTCGACTCGGCGTAACCGAGCAGCGACAGCATGGTGCCCACGCGCGCCGCGCGATCGAGATCGCCCGAGCGCTGATAGACCGACACCAGCAGTCGATAGGCCGGCGCGTGACGCAGATCGGAGCCGAGCACGAGCAAGAGCTCCTCGCGCGCCAGATTCAGCGTCGAGTCGGACATCGAGAGCAGCTCGGCGGCCGAGACGCGATCGTCGTGGCTCTCGGGCGCGCGCGACAGCACTTGGCGATAGGCGTCGATGGCGCGCGGCGTGTCGTCGACGGACACGAAGTAGCGCGCCATGCCGCGACGCAGCTGCAGCTCGACTTCGGAGCCGCGCGACTCGGCCACTTTGAGCGCCTCGTCCATGATGATCTGCGCTTGTCCGCGATCGCCCGCCGCTGCCGCGCGCCGCGCCAGCGACAATGCCGCCGGCGGATACGACGGATCGAGATCGATGGCGCGACGATAGGCGCGACCGGCGCCCGCGGAATCGCCCGACGCCTCGGCGATGCGGCCGAGATAATCGTAATAACGCGCCAGCTCTTCCGGCGGCACCGTGCGGCCGGGCGCGGCCGCCAGCTGAATCAGCCGCTCGCAGGCGCGATGGGCTTCGCCGTAACGACCGAGCAGGTACAGCTCTTGCGCCAAACGATAATGCGCGTCGCGATGATCGGGATCTTCTTCGATCAGCTCCTCGAGCGTAATCGCCGAGCGCGCCGGATCCATCGCGCCGTCGCCGTAGATTTCCGAGAGGCGATAACGCGCCGCCGACTTCGCGGGCACGCTGTCGGAGCGACTGATGAACGCCTCGAGCACGACCGCGGCCGAGTCGAAGCGGCGCAATTTTTCGTGCAGCGACACGAGCGCGTCGATGATGCTGTATTCGTCGGAGCTGAGCCGCAGCGCCTCCAAATAGAGCTGCTCGGACTGCTCGATCTCGTACTCGCGCTCACGCAGCGAGCCTTGCGCGACGAGCACGCGCGCCAGCGAATTGCCGGTGTCGCGCTTGCGATAGAGCTTCTCCAGCTCGCGGAAGGTGCCGATGAAGTCGTAAGCGTCGGGCGCGGTCTGGCACAGCGTCACCAGCTTCTCGAGCGCGTCGGTGTTTTCCGGCCGAATCTCGAGCGCGACCACCAAGCTCTCGGCCGCCGCCCGCAGATCGCCGGTCTTCTCGGCGACGACGGCCCGCTTGCGATAGAACTCCGAGCGCTCGACCGGATCGCCTTCGCGCGTCACCTTCTGCGTGAGGATGACGGCGATCGGCAGGGCGCGCGGGAACTCGCCGCGCGCGAAATAGAGCTCGAACAGCGCGCGATTGGCCGGCAGACACTCGCGATCGACCGTCAGCGCCGATTCGTAATACTGGATCGCGCGATCTTGGTCGCCGAGCTTGTCGCCGTAAATCTGGCCGATGTGCGCGAAGACGCCGGCGCGCTCTTTATCCTCGGTCCAGAGCTTGGCTTCGAGCTCCAACGTCTGAATGACGCGCGGCCAATCCTCTTTGCGCAGGTACAAGTCGCGCAAGCCGTGGACGGCCGGCAAGCACGAGGGCGACGTCTTGATGGCCGCGTCGTAATAGCGGATCGCGTCGTCTTCCTTGCCGAACTTCGACTCCATGACGGAGCCGCACTTGAAGTAGAGGATCGCCTTTTGCGCGCGATCGTTGACGATGCGGATCTGCCGCCGCGTCACCTCGACCAGCTCGGCCCAACGCTCGGTGCCTTCGTACAAACGGCCGAGCGCCTCGATCGCCTCTTTGTGCGACGGCGCGATGTCGAGGATCTTGCGATAGCTCTCGATGGCGCGATCGGCGTCGCGCAAGCCCTCTTCGCACATCTGCGCGATGCGTAAGTAGAGCGCGATGGCCTCGTCGCCGCCGGCGGTGAGCGACAGCCGCGTCGTCAAAATGCCGACGAGCTTCTCCCAGTCGCGCGTGCGCTCGTAATGGCGCTCGAGCGCGTCGAGCCCTTCGGAGTCGGTCGGATCGACCGAGTGCAGCCGCTGATAAATGCGCGCCGCTTCGACCGCGTCCTTCAGCTTCGCCGCCGCCACACGCGCCGCGCGCCGCAGAATCTCGACGCGCTTGACGTCGTCTTTGACCAGCTCGCCGCGCCGTTCGTAGGCGTTGATGAGCCCTTGCCAATCCGACTGCGCCGAGAAGATGCGCTCGAGCGCCGTCTGCGCCGTGTCGGCTTCGGGATCGAGCTCGAGCACGCGCAAGTACGACGCCGCCGCCTCGCCCGGCTGACCGAGATATTGCAGCTGCAGCTGACCGCGGCGCGCGTAGAGATCGGCCAGTCGATAGGCGCGCGAACGCTGCACTTCGACGAGCCGAATCGCCGTGTCGTACAGCTCCATCGCCTGCCGCCACTTCTCGCGGCGATAGCAGACGCGCTCGAACGCCGTGAAACAGGTGCGCGAGCCGGGATCGAGCTTGAACGCCTCGGTGTAAGCGGCGAGCGCGCCGTCGAGATCGTTGGAGCGTTCGAGCAGATCGCCCTTTTGCGCCAACACGCTCGCGCGCTGCTGCGGATCGGTCGTCGCCAGCGCGCGCACGTCGAGGATGCGGTTGAGATCGTCCGAGCGCTTGAGCTGCGCGTAAATCTCCGCCAGCGACGCCAGCGCTTCACCGTGATGCGGATCGACGCGCAGCGCGTTTTCGTAGGCTTCGGCCGCCGTCTCCGGCCGCGACAGGCGCGACTTGCGAATCTCGCCCAGCTTCAGCCACAGCTCGAGCCGGCGCGCGGAGTCGAGCGTCGACTCGCCGTTGCCGATGTCGCCGATGGACAGCTCGCGCTCGATCGCCGCCGCCAAATCGGCGAAGCGCCCGCGCGACTCGTAGATGCGCTCGAGCGCGCGCGCCGCTTGCGGATCGCGCGGATCGGCCTCGTCGACGCGATGCCAGGCGCGCGCCGCCGAGTCGGGATTGTTGAGCCGCCGCTCGTACAGATCGGCGAGCGCACGCGCGGCGCGGGCGATCTCTTTCGGCTCTTCCAAGAGCGACAGCTCCGACTCGCGCGCCTGCGCCAGCTCGTCCCAGCGCTCGAGGTGCTCGAGCGCTTCGCACAAGGCGCGCACCGTGCGCACGCTGCGCGGCGCCCGCTTGAGCGCGTCGGCGAGCACGTCCCAGTTGCCTTCGCGACGGCACAGCCGCTCGAGGCCCGACAGCGCGGCCGCGTTGGCCGCGTCGATGCGCAAGGCTTCGCGATAAGCCGCCAGCGCCGCTTTCAAGTCGCCGCCTTCGGCCTGATCGGCGGCGCGCGCCATCTCCAAGTGCAGCTCGAGCTGACGATCGCGATCGTTCGTCAGCTTGAGCTCGCGGCGTAAGACGTCGAGCAGCTCGGGCAAGCGCCGATGACGCCGATGCAGCGTCGCCAACGCCGCCAGCGCCTGCATACACTCGCCGTCGCGTTCGAGCGCGCGATCGTAGGAGCGGCGCGCCGAGTCGTCGTCGTTGAGCCGCTTCTCGTAGATGTCGCCGATCTCGCACAAGAGCGTGGCCGCGCGCGTGCCGGCCGCCGTCTTCGCCGCCTGCTCGCGCAGCTCGACGGCGCGCGCCCACTTGCCGCTCTCGCCGAGCAGCCGCGCGAACGCATGCAGCGTCGTGACGTCTTCGGGCGCCAACTCCAGCGCCTTCTCGTAATGCTCGTGCGCCGTCTTCTGATCGAGCAGATGCTCGCCGGCCACGCGCGCCAGCTGCCGATGCAGCCGCGCCTGCGCCTCTTTGGAGCGCACGAGGCCGATGATCGCCTTGAGCGCCGTCGCCAGCTCGGCGTAGTTCTGGTTCTTGCGATAGATCATCACTCGCCCGGCGTGGACGAGCAGATCATCGGGATCGCGATCGGCGGCGGCGTTGAACGAGGACTCGGCCTCGCCCGCCTGCCCGGCTTCGAGCGCCAGCGCGCCGGCGATGGCGTAGTAGGTCGCGCCGCGTCGCGCGTCGACGTTGGGCGCCGCGCCCAGCCGCTGATAGGTGTGCACCAGCTGACCGGCGTCGTGGGCGCGACGATGCGCGCGCGCCAAGGCTTCGAGCGGCGCGCGCTGGCCCGAGGCGTCGGCGGCTTGGCGCCAGCGCGCCACCATCGTCTCCGGCGGATCGCCGGCCACTTCCGACGCGCGCGCCGCGAGCGCCAAATGCCCGACGCCGGCCGCGCCGCGCGCGCGACCGGTCTGCTCGAGAATCTGCGCCGCTTCCGACGCCGCGCCGCGGAGGATGCGCAGGCGCGCCAGCACCATCGCCACGGCGCCGTCGGACGGCGCCGCCGCGTGCAAGCGGCCGTAGAGCACTTCGGCGCGCGCGGCATCGCCGACTCGCGCGTCCCATATTTCGGCGGCCCGACGCAGATAGGCGTTCGACCACGCGGCCGAGCCGGCCATGCGCGCCAGCTGCTCCCACGCGTCGGCGGCGCGCGCCCACTCGCCGCGCTTGGCTTCGAGCCGCGCCCGCGCCCGCCACGCCAGCAGCGAGCCGAAGTCGTCGCGGCGCACATTGCCGGGACCACCGCCCTCGACGAGCTCGGCGATCAGCTCCGCCGCTTCGCCTTCGCCGCCCGACTTCTCCAGCGTCGTCGCCAACAGATATTGCGCGACCGCGCGTTCGGCGCCGGCGCCGCTCTCGTGCTCGAGCGCCTCCAGCTTGACGCGATGCACATCGGCCGCCGACGTATCGTCGAGCTCGAGCAGCCGCTCGATGATGTACGGCAGCTGCTCCGAATGCTCCGCCGTCGCGCTCGCGAACGCGCGCGTCAACAGCGCCCGCGCCGTGCTCACGTCGCCCAAGCAATCTTGCGCCGTCGCCGCCGCTTCGGTCACGGCGTCGACGTCGTGCTCGTCGGCGCCGGCGAGCTTCGCCAGCGGCGCCCAGCTTCCCGCGAGCGCCAACGCCAACCGGCGCGCGAGCTTGCCTTCATCGCCGGCGAGCGCCAGCACTTCGGCCGCCTGCGCCGCGTCGCGCGGCCGCCAAATCAACAGCGAGCCCAGCTCCGCCAGATCGGCCTTGTCGCCGCGCTTCTTGGCCTCGGCGATACACGCGTGCAGGAGCTGCTCGTCCTTGAGCTCGATCGCCGCCGCCAGCTTCAGCGCCGGCACCAGCGGATGGTCCACTTTGTCGACGAGCGCGAGCGCTTTTTGCACGTCCGAGCGCCCATCCCAAGCGAGCAACGCGGCACGCACGCGCAAGTCGGCGGCGCGCCGCTTCGCCTTGGCGTCGGCCTCGGCCGTCTGCGGCTGCCCCTTCTTGCGCTCGGGCTCTTGCTGCCACTCGGCCTCGGCAGCGACGAGCGCCAGCAGCTCGTCGACGGGATTGTCGGCCGATGGCGAGACGATGGAAGGCTGGGAGTCGACCGCGGCGCGCGGGAGCGGCGGCGGTCCGCGTCGAGCCCCGGACGCCGAAGCGGGCGGCTGGAGCCCATCAGGCATAAGTCACCACACGCATGCGATGCCCCCAGTGTAACAGACGTAGGCCCGCTTGCAAAGTGACCGCGAAACGATTTTTGCTTTTAAACCTTGTACTTAGTAGGGCGACTGCCTACTTCGTAAACTTGTCGCGCAGCCGCGACCACAAGCCGCTCGACTGGATCTTGTCGTCGCCTTTGTCGTTCTTGGCGGACGTCGGCGATTTGATCGATCCGGTGTCGCGCGTCGAGGTGACCGGCGTCGGCTGAATCGTCGAAGGCAGCGCCGGCGACGGCATCGGATCGGGCGTCGCGATCGGCTGCGTGGCGTCGATCTGGATCGCGCCCGACTCGATCGAAATCTCCTCCGGCTCGCGATCGATCGACGCGCGCCGGCAGGCTTCGATCTCGCTCGCTTCCTTGCCGTAGTCGGCGCGAAACAGGCCGCGCACGAACTCCTGCATTTCCGTCGGCTGGAAACGATACTGCGACATGAAGTTGCCGAGATCTTCCGACAGCTCTTTGGCCGACTGATAGCGATCGGGCAGATCGCGCGCCAGCGCCTTCAGCACGATCTTGTCGAGCGCCTCGGGCACGCGCCGATTGAACTTCGACGGCGGCGGCACCTCGGCCTTGCGCACCTTCTCCATCAGCGCGAACTCGGTGTCGCCGCGGAACAGCTTCTCCGTCGTCAACATCTCGTGCAGGATGATGCCGGTCGAGAAGACGTCGGTGCGCGCGTCGACGGGCATGCCGCGGATCTGCTCGGGCGACATGTAGCTGAACTTGCCCTTGAGCACGCCGATCTCCGACGTGAACTTGAGCATGGCCTGCGCGATGCCGAAGTCGAGCAGCTTGACCTCGCCGTCGTAGCTGACGCGCACGTTCGAGGGCGAGACGTCGCGGTTGACGATGTTGAGCGGCCGGCCTTCGGCGTCCGAGCGCGTGTGCGCGTAGTTCAGGCCTTCGGACATCTTGCTCGCGATGTAACAGGCGTGCGGCACCGGGATGCGCTGGTTCGACTCCTGGCAGCGACGGAGAATCTGCGTCAGATCTTTGCCGCCGATGTACTCCATCGCGATGAAGTAGCGGCCTTCGATGCGCCCGATCTCGTAGGTGCGAACGATCGAGTCGTTGTCGAGCAGCACGGCCAGCTTGCCTTCGCGAATGAACATCTCGACGAAGCGCGCCTCTTTGGCCAGCTGCGGCCGCATGCACTTGATGGCCAGCAGTCGATCGCCAATGCCCGTCGCCGGCTGGCGCGTCTTGGCGCGATAGACCTCGGCCATGCCGCCGCGCGCGATCATGCCCAGCAGCAAATATTTGCCGAACGCTGTCGGGTCGAGCGGCGAGCCGGGCTGCAGCTTCGCCGAGGAATGATCCATCGCGGCCATGATCAGGAGTCTCGGCCGATTCTACCAGCTAAGCTTCTGCCGTGCTCCACCTTTGATATCGAGCTGGAGCGATTTCTCCCGCGAGTTGTCGAAGCTCTTGTAGGCGATGACGTGCTTGCCCTCGGGGATTCCGGCCTCGTCCCACAAGCCGATGTCCTTGCCGTCGACGCGCACGCGCGCCCACGGGTCGAGCTTCGTCACGAGCACGCCGAACGCGAAGAACTTGGTCGCGTCCTTGTTCGAGGCCACGTCGACCCGCAGGTTGCGCACGATGTGAAACTGCTCGTTCTCGAGCCCGACGATGTATTTGCCCGGCGGCAGCGTGTAGCGCTTGAGCGGCGTCGAGCGGCCGGTGTCGCGCCCGTTGACGGTGACTTTGCACGGGAACGACGCGTCGACGCTGATCGAGCCGAGGATGTGATCCTTGGCCAAGTTCTCGCGCACGGTGTCGGCGATTTTTCCGTCTGGCCGCACGCGTAAATAATCGGCGAGGAAGTTCCGCTCCTGCGTGCGGTCGCCGATCTTGCCGTAGACGGCGCCGAGCAGACGATAAGGACCGGGCAGGTCGGGATCGAGCAGCAGCGCCGCCTGCAGCTCGTTCACGGCCGACTGATAACGCTTGGTCTGCGCGTCCTTCTTGCCCTCTTCGAACAGCCGCTTGGACTCGTTCGTGGCCGGCGTCGGACGAAACAGCGTCTCGGTGAACGGCGCCGGCGCGTCTTCCAGGCGGCGCGCCTCCGACTCGGCGCGTGACTTGCGCGCGCCATCGGCGTCGGGACGCGCGGCGAAGCGTTTGTACTCGACGATCGCATCTTCATATTGGCCGGCGAGCGTGTAGACCTCGGCCAGCCGATATTGCGGCGTCGAATCTTTGGGCCGCAGCGCGCCCAGGCCGCGCAACAGCGTCACGGCGCGGGCATATTGCCCGTTCGAGACCGCCGATTCGGCGGCCTTCTCGAGCCACGCACCATCATCCGCGGCCCACGCCAGCGACGGCGCAACCAGAGGTGAACAGAGCAACAACGCGACCGCCAACGCGAGCGTTCTCATGTTTTCGGCAGGGTCACCTTAACACGGCCGCTGATTGCTTTCGTCAAAAAATTTCGATACGATAGTCGGCCAGGCCACTCTGGCCACGGGGCGCATGACGGTATCCGTTCCTCAGGCAATCGTGCTCGAGAGAAACAAGCTAGTCCTGCGAAGGATCGCGCGCGTGCTCGGGTGTGCCGGCTTCGAAGTACGTACGTTCGAAGAGCCGGACAAGATCGATGCAGCGGCGATTGACGCGGCGGAGCTGTTGATGGCCGACGCCTTCGACGCCGATCTAGTCATGAAGCACTTGCGCGCTCACGCGAGGCTGCGCGCGGCCCTCTATTCAGGCGAGCCGCTCGATCGGCTGCTCGGCAAAGCGTTGGAAGAGCCGCGCCTGGTCGGCTTGCTCGGCCGCTCGTCGTTCGAGACGCCGCCGCGCGAGGACGATCTGCTGCACGTCGCCCGCCGCGCCATCGACAAGGCGTCGCCGCCGTTCGAGGCGCACTTGGCGTGGGGCGCGGCCGGCTTCGCCTACTCGCTCACCGACATGAAAGGGCGCGATCACGCCGTCAACGAGACCATCGCGTTCGCCGGCAAGCTGGGCGCGCCCAAGCGCGTCGGCGAGATGCTGGGCGAGCTGGCGCACGAGCTCATCATGAACGCGCTCTACGACGCGCCCGTCGACGAGTTCGGCCGCCCGCGCTTCGCCCACGATCGCAAGGCCGAGATTCAGCTCAGCGACTTGGACGCCGCCGAGTTCCGCTGCGGCTCCGACGGCGTGCGCATCGCCGTCGAGATCGTCGACCGCTTCGGCCGCCTGCAGCGCCAGCACGTCTTCGGCGGCCTCGTGCGCGGCTTGAAGGCGGGCCAGATGGACACCGCCGGCGGCGGCGCCGGCCTCGGCATGCTCGTCGCCTATCGCTCGACGACGGCGCTGTTTTACGACGTCGACCCGGGCCTGCGCACGCGCGTCACCGGCCTCTTCGACCTCGATCTCAACCTGCGCGAGTTCCGCCAGCTGCCGAAGACGATCCACTTTCCAGAGGGAACATGATGCCCACCGGCTCGACAGATCCGGGCACGAAGCCCAAGCTGCGCGTCGACAAAACGTCCGAGGGCGGCATCACGCTGCTCAAGCTCGCGGGCACCATCGACGAGCAGTTCGAGGGCAAGCAGATCGCGTCCGGCATCAAAGGCGGCACGTTGCTGCTCGAGCTGGCCGAGATCGAGCGCATCAGCTCCTTCGGCATCCGCGAGTGGGTCGACTTCATCAGCGCCGTCTCCAGCAGAGTGCAGTCGCTGTGGTTCGTCGAGTGCGCGCCCAAGGTCGTCGATCAGTTCAACATGGTCGCCAACTTCGGCGGCTTGGGCCACCTCATCAGCTTCTACGCGCCCTATCGCTGCGACTATTGCGACGACGATCGCCGCCGCCTCGTGCAAGTGGCGCAGGAGTGGGAGCAGCTCAAGACCGGCAAGCTGCCCGAGCGCGTCTGCGAGTCGTGCGGCAACGCCGAATACTTCGACGAAGATCCGCTGACCTTCTTCTCGTTCCTGCAGTCGCATCCGCCGGTGGCGACGCCGCCGGACGTGGCGGCGTTCTTGGCGACGCGGCTCAACTACACGGTCGACGCCGGCGCGCGCAAGCTCAAGATCGAGAAGCAGATCGACGGCCGCGCCACGTTCTTGAAGCTCTCGGGTGACCTCGACGGCAGCTTCCCGCGCGAGAAGATCGCCGACGGCGCCGAAGGTGACGTGCTCTTCGACCTCTCGGGCATCGGCAAGATCGATCCCGCGGGCGCGGCCGAGTGGCGGCAGATGATGGCGCAGATCGCCGCGCCTTCGGAGCGCATCGTCATCGTGGGCGCGCCGGCGGCGTTCGTCGAGCGGCTCACCAAAGCGGAAGATCTCGGGCAAAAAGGGCTGATTTTATCGTTCGCGATGCCCTACACCTGTCCGACCTGCCGCTCGACGTCGGCGCGCGAAGTGGACGTCGCGCAGCACTGGGACGTCTTGAAGTTCGCGTCGGCGCCGGAGCTCAAGTGCCCCGATTGCGGCTCACCGACGACGTGCGCGGCTTCGGAGGCGCTGCTCGCGCACTTGCCGTCGCTGCCGCGGCCCGATGTGCCCGACGAGCTGCGCAAGCAGCTCAAGACCTTCCGCGAAGAGGCGCTCAAGAAGTCGCTGCTGCAGAAGAATTCGGGGCCGATCGCGACGGCTTATCCGAGCTTGCCGGTGGCGCAGTCGTCGGCGGGGCGCGGCGCGTTCTCGTGGCTGACGGCGCTGGTGGCGGCCGGCATCGTCGTCGTGGCCGGCGGCGCGATCCTCGTCGTCAAGAGCCTGGCGCAGAATCACGGCAGCGCCGACTCGGGCGAGAAGCTGGAGGCGTCGCAGCCCAATCGGCCGGCGTGGGTCGATCAGACGTTCTTCCGCGAGAGTGACCGGCTGCTCTTCGTCGGCCACTCGACGCTGGTCTCGGACAAGGCGGATGGCTTCGCCGAGGCCGAATCGGGCGCGCTCGAAGAGGTGGCCAACCAAATGGGCCTCTCGATTCGCGATCCGGCGTGGCTCGATCAAGTGCGCACGCAATACGAAGCCTTCCGCTCCAAGGCGATCGGCGATCTGGAGAAGGCGACGGTGTCCGGCGATCCGGCGGAGATCGAGCGAGCGCGGCGCGCGGCGCGTGAAGGCCGGCGGCGCGTGGCCGAGTCGCTGCGCAAGACGGGCGCCGGCTTGGCGCCGACCGAGCGCAACGATCTATATTGGGAGAAGCTGCAGACGCGCGACGGGCTGAAGTACCAAGTCAGCATTCGCTACGCCATCCCGAAGGCGAACTTCGAGAAGCTCGTCGAGTCCTACGCCACGCCCGAGACGGCGATGGGCGCCAAAGCGGTCTCCTATTTCCCCGAGCTCGGCTGGCGCTTCGACGTGACCGAAGGCGCCGTCGTCACGAAGGTGGCCAACGACTCGAGCCTGCGCTTCGCCGGCATTCAAGAGGGCGACTTGATCTTGTCGGGCATGGATCGCGTGGTCCACGACGCCCGCTCGTGGAAGCGCGTGCTCGAGGAGGAGTCGGCGGCGCTGGCGCGCGAAGGCGGCGCGCTCGTCCTCAAGGTCAAGCGCGGCGACGCGCCGGCGATCGACACGCGGCTGCGCATCGCGCGCGGCGGCGCGGCCTCGGAAGACGCGTCGAACAAGCTGCATCAGACGTCGCAAGCGAAGCACAACAGCCCCAATCCGAAGTCTAAAAACCAAACCGGCAACATCTGGGATGACAACCCGGAGGAGTAGACTTGCTCAGATTATGTGCTTTGGGAGTTGCGCTGACGGCGCTGCTCACCGCCGGTGCTGCACGCGGCGCGGGGGCGAACGAAGATGAACGTGAAGTAGCAGCCTCGGGCAACGAAGACGCCAAGAAGCGCTTCGCCGAGGGTAACGAGCGCTATGCGCGCGGCGAGTACGAAGCGGCGATCGAGTCGTTTCGTGCGGCGATCGCGGCCGAGCCGAAGCTGCCCGGGCCCTATCGCAACCTGGGCTTGGCCTATCGCGCGCTCAATCGCTGCGCCGATGCGCTGCCGGTGTACGAGAAGTATTTGTCGCTGAAGCCGGAGTCGCGCTTCACCGAGCGCGTCAAGAAGGAGATCGACTTGTGCCGCACGAAGCTGGGGCAGGCCAAGCCGCAGCCGACGACGGCGCCGGTCACGACGACGCCGACGCCGCCGCCGACGACGACGGCACCCGCGCAACAGCCGCATCCGGAGATGGCGCAGGGCATCTTGCACGTCGCGGCCAACCTCATCGGCGGCGAGGCCACCGACGAAGCGACGGTCAAGGTCGACGGCCTCGTGCGCGGCGCGACGCCGATGACGATTCCGGTGACCGCGGGCGTGCACAAGATCGATCTGGCGCGCATGGGCTTCGAGAGCGCGTCGGCGACGGTCGAAGTCGGGCCCGGCGAGCGTCGCGACGTCGAGCTGACGATCAACAAGCTGGCGCAGGCGGCGATCGTGCCCATCGTGTCGCCGACGGGAAATTCGCAGTCGACGGTGCCGGTGGACGAGTCGACCGGCCCCAAGAAGAGCTACGCGAAATATGGCTGGATCATGCTCGGCGTGGCCGCGGTCACGGGCGCGGTCGGCGCCGGCTTCGGCATCGCCGAGTCCAAGCTGCATCGCGACGCCGTCGCTGCCGATCCGTCGATGACGTCGCGCAGCTACGTCAACGCCAAGGAGCACACCGGGCAAATCTACGGCGACGTGGCCGAGGCCGGCTTGGCCGTCGGCGGCGCGGCGCTCTTGGCCGGCGCCATCATCCTCATCGCCGATCCGTCGCGCGGCGAGACCCACGAAACGCAGAAGTACGTCATCGCGCCGGCGATCGATCGCAACGGCGGCAGCCTCGTCGCGACGGTGCGCTTCTAGTGCGCGCCTTCGGTAGGATTCTCTTGGCCGCGGCCGCCGCGGCCACGCTCGCCGGCTGCCCGGCCGCGCACGGCAGCTATCCCTCGCGCGCCTGCATGCTCGACAGCGACTGCTACGAGAACGAGCACTGCGAAAACGCCACCAGCTGCGTCGCCGACACGGCGGCCACTGACCTCAGCATCGTAGACTCGGGCCCGACGACGGGAGACGACCAATGAGCCGCCGCACCCGGGTCCATCAGCACGCCGCGCTCTTCGCGCTGATCGCGCTGTCGAATTACGCCTACGGCGCCGGTCTGTCGCGCCCGAACGTCGTCGGCGCGCGCGCCATCGGCATGGGCGGCGCCTTCACCGCCGTCGCCGACGATCCCACCGCCGTCTGGTACAACCCGTCGGGCACCGCCATTTACGGCGACAACGTCGGCTACGTCGGCGGCGAGCTCGTCTTCGCCAACCGCAGCTATACGCCCGACGCGCAGAGCACGCTCGGCCAAGCCGGCATCACCAACAAGATCACCGAGAACACCGGCGCGACGTTCATTCCCGTGCTCGGCTTCACGACGCGCTTCGGCCTCGGCAAGAACGCGCCCACGCGCTTCGCCTTCAGCATCGCCGCCTATGACGCGTACGGCGGCAGCATCAGCTTCAACCCGTCGAGCGTGACCAGCGCCGGCAAGGTCATCGGCATCACGTCGTCGAAGGTCTTGTCCTACGAAGTCGCGCCCACGCTCGCCTATCAAGTGAGTGACCGCTTGTCGGTGGGCGCGTCGTTGCGCATCGGCGTCAACACCTTCAGCGTCGACGACACCGAGACCGCCTTCGCCGCCAACTTGTCGGGCACCGGCGTCGGCGTCGGCGCGACGTTGGGCGCGATGGTGAAGCTGCATCGCATGGTGCAAGTCGGCCTCGTCTATCGCTCGCCGATGTCGGTCGCCATCAGCGGCACGAGCCCGGTCTCGATCGGCTCGGCGGCGCCGACGCAGCAGGACTTCGGCGTGCACATCCACTGGCCGCAGTCGGCCGGCGCCGGCATCGCGGTCACGCCCTATTCGCGCATCATGCTGAGCGCGCAGGCCGATTGGACCGGCTGGTCGTCGCTGCAGAAGCTCGACCTGACCGTCGCCGGCATCGCCGTGCCCAAAGAGCTGCGTTACATGGACACCTACGCCGTGCATATCGGCGCGCAGGGCATCATCACGCGCTGGCTCTTATTGCGCGTCGGTTACACGTACGACAGCAACGCCATCCCCGATCGCGACGTCCGCCGCGAGAACGAGGACGCCGTCAAGCAGACCATCGCCGCCGGTTTCGGCCTGCACTTCTGGAAGATCTTCATCGACGGCGCCTTCGAGTCGTTCCTGCCGTTGGCGGCGCGCGTCGTCTCCACGCCCATTCCGGCCACGGCGCCGGAAAACGAAACCGGGCGTTACTCGGCCACCGTTTACTCGGCCGAGCTCTCCGCGCAAATCCGCTTCTGACGCGCTGTCACGACGCAATTTCCCGTCGAGAAACCGGCCTCGTTCAAGGTCGAGGTGTACTCAAAGTAGTATATCGGCGGTAGCGAAAACTCGTTTAGTTGACCTTGACTTTGAATTCAAAAAAACGATACGATGCGGGCGACGCGGCGTAATTTTATGTGCCGCATTCGAGGGCCTGAGTGATGAAACGAAGCTGGGCCGGAACTCTCGTGCGGACTTCACTGCCGCTGCTCTTGGCGGGGACGCTTGGCTGTGACGCGCTCTCCGTCAAGACATTCTCGGGCGCGGTCATGCAGTTCACGCTCGAGAACGCGCCCGCCACCGCGGCCGGCACGCACCTCGAGCTGTGGGCGCGCAACGCGAACAACGACATCATTCGCCTCGCGCCCTATTACGAAGAGAACAAGTACCTGAGCCAGCCGGGCTTCATCATCAAGCCCGCCATCACGCTCGACGACCCCTGCATGACCGACGGCAAGGGTCATCTGCTGACCGACCCGAGCGCCTATCCGACGACGATCAAGCAGGCCGGCGTGACGCAGACGCCGCAGCAGCAGGCGCAGCAGATCATCAATCGCATCGAGCAGCTCAATCCGCCGGGGGCGACGCCGCTCTTGGCCGTGCTGCCGTTCACGAGCGTCGTCGTGTCGTTCGTGCACGATGGGATGCCGACGACCACGCCGACGCCGGACGAGCGGCAGAAGGGTTGTACCGACGCGGCCACCGCCGACCCCAACTTCTATATCCCGCAGCCGAGCCAGGTCACGGCGCCGATTCACGGGTCGATTTACGGCTTCATCGGCTTTCAGACGCTCAATCCGCCGGCCAACTACGACGGCTTCCGCTTCGACGTCCCGGTCAACTTGGAGGGCTTGCAGGCGCTCTTCATGACGCTCGAGACGGTCGACATCGCCGACGTCAAGGTGCCCGGCTCGCTCTACGTCGTTTCGCAGCTGGTGCCGGGCGGACGCGACATCTTGCAGTTCGCGCTCACGTCGGTGGCCACGAGCGGCCCGTCGGGCGCCGTGGCCGTGGAAAACACGCTCGATCAAGACCCGGTGGAGTTCTGATGCGCACGGACGGATCGCAGGAGGATTCCATGAACCGGTGGTTGTCTCTCGTCGCGGGTGCGGCCGTCGCGGCCGTGATGGTCAGCGGGTGTAACAACCCGACGTGCGGGCCGGGCACGAAGCAAGTGCAGGTCAGCGGCGGCGCGCTCAAGTGCGAGCCGGTCGACTTCCAGGCGTCGGGCATCGTCTGCGACGCCGACGCCGGCGCCTCGATCGTCGGCGACAAGTGCGTCTCCACCCTCACCTGCGGCCAGGGCACGACGCTCGTCAACGGCGTCTGCATCGGCACGGGCGGCGGCACCTTGTCGGCTCCACCGTGCGCCAAGCCGGCCACCGGCAAGATCTGCGTCAACGGCTTGGTGCGCGACTTCTTGACCGGCGCCACCTTCACGGGCGCCATCCACGTGGCGCTTTACGACCCGCTCGCCTTCATCATGGGCAGCGCCCCGATTGCCCAGACCGACGTGGCCGCGGGCGCGGGTGGCTACATCTTTCAAGACGTGACGCCGCCCGGCCTCGGCCTCATCGCCGTCGTCGCCGGTGACAGCGACATCGCGAGCGGGAACAAGGGCGCTACCTTCGTCAGCGCCGCCTCGGGCGCGCAAGGCATCGCCATGGGCGGCATCTATCTCGTCGACATCTACGCGCTACAACGCTCGACGGTCAACGGCTGGGGCACGTCCGCGCCCGGCGGCACCGACTGGTACACGAGCGGCGGCTACATCTCGAAGTTCTACAGCGACCCGAAGCCCGACCCGACGATGCTCAGCGCCACCGAGACCAACCCGGTCGCCGGTGTGGCCGTCTCATTGCCGTCGGGAAGCAACAATCCCGTGGACACGTCGACGGTCTACTTCAGCACCGACTTGAGCACGGTCGACCCGTCGCTGAAGGTGACGAGCGCCATCGGCGCCGGCATCTCGCCGCCGCCCACCGGCAACATCGCGACGTTCAGCGGCTCGGGCGGCGTCGACGGCAGCGGCAATGCGATCACGTGGGAAACGCAGCAGGGCGGATCGGCCGCTCACATCATCTTCATCTCTCGCTTTCACCCGAACTAAGGCGGCTAGGCCGATGGCAACCATGAATGGGGGCTCATTCGACCATGCGTAAACCACTGATCGCGGCCGTCGCGCTTTCGGCGCTGATGGCGTGGGGCAGCCGCGCCGAGGCCCAGCGCGGCGTCGACAGCGAGCTGTTCCATCCCGCGCTCGACAGCTACGGCATCTTCACGGTCGATCGCTCACAGACTTCGAAGGCGTGGGATTTCGGCTTCAAGCTGTTCCTGAATTACGCGCAGAACCCGCTGCGCCTCGGGATGTGCCCGCTGACGAGCACCTGCTCGCTCGCCAGCGCCAATCCGAAGGCGCCCGGACTGCAAGCGATCATGAACTACCAGGCGGTGCTCAACTTCGGCATCCACCTCGGCCTCACCGACTGGCTCGAGTTCGTCGTCGATTTGCCGGTCTCCGCACAAAGTTATTCCGCGGAATACGGGAGTTATGGCTCCGCTTCTGACCCTAACATCTCGCGGACCGGGTTTTATAGCAACGGAAACTTCACCAACGTACCTCCACCCAATGCGGCGCCGTTGGACTGGCGTGTCGGTTTCAAGGCGCGACTTTTCCGTTCCGGCATCTTCGGCATGGGCTTGTCGGCGGTCGTCACCCTGCCCTTCGGCGACGACGCGGCCTTCTTGGGCGACGCCGACTTCACCTTCCGCCCCACGCTCATCGCCGACGTCACGCGCGGACCGTTCACCGCCGCCATCAACTTGGGCGCCATCGTCCGCAAAGAGACCATCATCTACTCGCCCAACGATCCCGTGCAGGCGGGCACGACCGGCTTGGCGCGCCCGCGCTCGCTCATCGACGTCAGCGACGAGCTGACGTGGTCGGCGGGCGTCGCCTATCGCTTCGTCCATTGGGCGGGCGTCGCGGCGGAAGTCTTCGGCCTCATCCCGCTGGTGACGTCGGCCTCGACCCCGCTCGACGCCGGCAAAGACTTCACGGCCGACGTGCTCGGCGGCTTCCAATTCTTCCCCGTGCGTGACGTCGCCGTCGGCGTCGGCGCCGGCGCCGGCGTCATCACGACGTCGGAGCGCCACGACGACTTCCGCGTCTTCGGCGGCATCACCTGGGCGCCGTCCGAAGGCAACCGCGGCGGCGGCGTCGGCGGCGGCATCGACAGCGACGGCGACGGCATCCCCGACGCGTCCGACTTGTGCCCGACCGAGCCCGAAGACAAGGACGGCTTCGACGACGAGGACGGCTGCCCCGATCTCGACAACGATCAGGACGGCATCGCCGACAAGAACGACAAGTGCCCCAACGAAGCCGAAGATTGCGACGGCTATCAAGACGAGGACGGCTGCCCCGACATCGACAACGACGGCGACGGCATCCCCGACGCGCAGGACAAGTGCCCCAACGATCCGGAGGACAAGGACGGCTTCCAGGACGACGACGGCTGCCCCGATCCTCGACAACGACGGCGACGGCATCCCCGACTCCGTCGACAAGTGCCCGAACGAGCCGGAGACGTTCAACGGCATCGACGACAGCGACGGCTGCCCCGATTCCGGCGTCGGCGCCGGCGGCGGCATCGCCATCAGCGGCGGCAAGATCGAGCTGCCCGAGAACATCCAGTTCGAGGAGGGCTCGGATCGCCTCATCGCCCGCTCGCAAGCGTTGGTCGAGCGCGTGGCCGAGAAGATGAAGGCCAACCCGCAAGTGAAGCGCATCCGCGTGGAAGGCCACACGGACGACGTCGGCTCGGCGCGGAAGAACCTGGAGTTGTCGCAGCTGCGTGCGGAAGCGGTGCGCGCCTTCATGATTCGCAAGGGCGTCGAGCCGGATCGCCTGCAAGCAGTCGGTTACGGCGACACGCACCCGATCGACAAACGCAAGACGGCTGAAGCTCGCGCGAAGAACCGTCGCGTCGAGTTCATCATCGTGGAGCAGTAACGGATGAACCGGATGATCAAGTCTACGTTCATCACTTCACTGGCCGGCGCCGCCGCCTTCGTCGTTCTTGGGGCGTCGACGGTCGCCCACGCGCAAGACGTCGCGCTGCCCGACTCGGCGCCGCCGCCGGCCGCGGCCGCCAACGGCAAAGCCGGCGAAGAGGGCGAGCCCGAGATCGCGCTCGACGTCGATCGCGAGATCGACTTGGCCAACGTCGTCACCTCGGCGGCCAAAGGCGTCACGACGGTTCAAGAGGCGCCGGCGATCATCACGATCATCACGGCCGACGAGATCAAGGCGCGCGGCCATCGCACGATCATGGACGCCTTGTCGACGGTCCCCGGCTGGCTCGAAGTCCACGGCCTCGGCAATCAGGTCGATCTGCCGATGGTCCGCGGCGTCAGCCAGGCCGCGCTCTTCATGCGTGATGGCATGTCGCTCTTCGATCCGTGGGGCAACATTCCGTGGGCGAACCGCACGCAGCCGGTCGAGAACATCAAACGTATCGAAGTCGTGACCGGCCCCGGCGGCGTGCTCTGGGGCGCCAACTCGTTCCTCGGCATCGTCAACATGATCTCGAAGGACGCCGAGGACGTGAACGGCGTCGAGCTCTCGGCCGGCTACGGCGACGGCAGCGGCAACAAGCAGGACTTCAAGACCTACGGCCTCTTCGGCAAGACGTTCCTGAGCGGCAAGCTGAAGATCTTCCAGCACATCTCGTACGAGAGCGACATCGGCGAAGTCTACACGGTGCCGCAGTTCATCGTCGCCGCGCCGGCGCCGCAGCCGGGCGGTCTCGCCTACTTCGGCAACACGCGCACCATCGATCCGCCGCGCAGCTGGATGGTCATCGTCGACGGCAAGTACACGTTCGGACCGCTCAGCCTCTACTACATGGTGCCGTTCGGCGATCAGCACTCGAACCTGACGTTCGCCAACTCGATCCAGCCCGGTAACCAGAACCTGTGGAACGTCTACGACCGCTACGGAATGCTCGAGTACAAAGATCGCTTCCTCAAGGATCGGCTCGGCATCACGGTCAAAGGCTACGGCACCGAGTTCGTGCGCGACTTCGGCATACAGCTCTATCCGCCGTCGAAGTTCTTCCCCAACTTGACCAACCCGGCCGGACAGCCGACCGGGCTCGGCGGCCTCAACATCTCGATCGATCAGACCATCTTCCGCGCCGGCACCACCGCCGACATCGACGTGGTCTTGCCGCTCAACCTCCGCATCCTCGTCGGCGGCGAGTTCTTCTACGAAGGCATCCGCGGCTCGACCGAGAAGTTCAACGCGCCCATCGACTCGACGCAGACGCCGGTCGTCTGCCCGGTCGGCGGCTCGGGCGGCACGCAGCCGCTCTCGACCTGCCCGCGCGAGTTCGCCGCCGACACCGGCCGTTTCGTCGGCGCCGGTTACGTCGACGCGCAGTGGCGTCCGTTCCAGAAGCTGACGCTCGACGGCGGCGTTCGTATCCAAAAGGGCTTCGGCGATCTCCCCTACAACCTCGTGCCGCTCGGCTCGGCCGCCATCGTCTACAACTTCTTGCCCGACTACCACTTGAAGCTCAACTACTCGACCGGCTTCCGCGCACCGGTCTTCCAGAACACGTCGATCCCCGCCGGCGGCATCGACTACGGCTCGAACCCGCACCTGCAGACCGAGTCGTCGCAGGCGTTCCAAGGCGAGCTCAACGCGCGAGTGCTGCGCAACGTCCACAAGGTCCGCGAGCTCGAGCTGCGCGCCGACTACTCGTACACCGTCTTGTCGAACCTCATTCAGATCGAAAAGGGCGCCTATGCCAACTTCGGCAAGCGCGCCATCCACTCGGCCGAGGGTTACGCCAAGCTCTACCTGAACGGCGACCACTACCTGCAGGCGTCGTACACGTACCTGTACGCCATCACCACCGACGCCGGCGTCATTCGCTCGACGCCCAACAACTGGTTCGTCATCGGTGGCTCCTTCAACATCATCAAGAGCCTGTTCGACGTCAACGCCACCTTGGCCATCTACGGCGCCTACGAAGATCCCAACCGCTACCCGAGCGCGCCGGCCGGCAGCGTCGGCGGCACGAACACCGGCGTCGTCAGCACGACGGCCGCGCCGCTGTCGTCGCTGACGTTCGATCGTCTGACGCCGGTCGCCGACCTGCAGCTCGGCTTCCGCTTGCGCTTCATGGCCGATCGGCTGCAGTTCAGCGGTCAGTTCTACAACGTCCTCAACCAGCGCTATTGGTACCCGGACACGTTCAACGACCTGACGCCGACGGTCGAAATGACGCCCAATCCGGCTCCCGGCTTCAACTTCTTCGCCCGCGCCAACTACCGCTTCTAACCCGCTTCCGCGGCGCCAGTCGTAGTAAGACTTCCGCATGCAAGACTATCGCGCGCTGGCCGCCTTCGCCCCGCGGCTGCGCGGCATCTTCTGCGACGTCGACGACACGCTCACCCATGACGGCGCGCTCGTGCCCGCTGCCTTCGACGCCATCGCGCGCGCCACGGCGGCCGGGCTGCGCGTCGTCGCCGTCACCGGCCGCCCCGCCGGTTGGGCCGAGGTCTTCGCCTGCACCTGGCCCATCGCCGGCGCCATCGCCGAGAACGGCGGCTTCGCCGTGCGTCGCAGCGGCCGCTCGGTCGAGCGCACGACGTGGGAAAGCGCCGACCTGTGTGCCGGCCATCACGCGCAGCTGCAGACGATCGCCGCCGCGCTCCTCCGCGACGTGCCCGGTGCGCGCGTCGCCGACAATCAATGGCTGCGCCGCTGCGACCTGGCCATGGACATCGGCGAGACTCAGCAGCTGCCACCGGCCGTCGTCGACGACATCTGCCGCCGCATTCGTGCCGCCGGCGCCCGCTGCATCACGTCATCGGTGCACGCGCACGCCTACTTCGGCGACTACGACAAGGCGCGCATGTGCGAGCGGGTCGCCCACGACTGGTGGCACGAAGACTTGGCGGCGACGCGCGGCGACTACCTCTTCGTCGGCGACTCGCCCAACGACCAGCCCTGCTTCGCCTACTTCCCGCTCGCCGCCGGCGTCGCCAACGTGCGCCGCTACCTCGATCGCTTGGCGCCGCCGCCGAGCTACGTCGCCGACCACGAAGGCGGCCACGGCTTCGCCGAGATCGTCTCCGTCATCCTCGATCAGCGCGACCGCGCTACTTGACGGGCTTCGGCGACTTGGCGGCGTTGGCCGCGGCGAGCGCGGCCGTGCGCTTCTGAATCGCCAGCGCGATCGCTTCCTTCAGCGACGCCGAGTCGATCGGCTTCGAGACCCAGGCGTCGACCAGCTTCCACTGCTCCACCTTCTCGTCGACGAGCGAGTCGGCATAGCCGGTCAAGAGCACGCGCACCGCTTGCGGCTGCTGCGCAAAGGCCAGCTCCAGCAGCTCCAGGCCCGAGCGCCGCGGCATGCGCCGGTCGGTGACGATGACGTCGAGCGGCCCGCGCGCGAACAGCGTCAGCGCCTCTTCCACCGACTGCGCGCGCAGCACCTCGTACTCACGCCGAAAGACGCGATCGAGGAAGTCGAGCATGTCGGGCTCGTCATCGACGATGAGGAGGCGTCTGCCCATTACGGAAACGTACCGTAAGCCGCACTTCTTACATGTGCAAGTACAGACCGCGTTCATTGACTTCCTCTGACAATCCGCTACGATGGATTGCCCCGCGAATCTGGGGTAGGAGCCACGACTCTGAGTCAAGCGGCCCCCACGCAGCGCATCCTCGCTATCGCCGAAGATCCTGCTTCGCTCGAACGCATCGCCTCGGCAATCCAAGCTGGTGGCGCAACGCCCGTTCTCGTGCGCAGCTCGAAGATGCTGGAAACGGCGCCCGATCAGCTGCCGTTTCGCTTCGCCGTCTACGCCTTCGACGGCTCCGACGAGCACCTGAAGCTGGTGACGTCGAAGATGCGCGACGGCGCGCAGCTCGTCGGCGTGACCCCGCCCGCGAACCTGGCCAAGCTGACCCGGCTGCTCGACGATCCGCGCTGCAACCACGTGCTGACCGCCGACGACGCCGGCTTCGCCACCGTCGCCATCACCGTGCAGAAGTTCGTGACCGGCGACCTCTTCGGCATCGAGAAGTATCTGCCGCGGCGACGCCGCCGTGCACCTGACGCGACTGCGCGAATACAAGGGCCGCACCGCCGCCATCGACGAGGTGCTCGCCTACGCCGAGAAAGTGGGCGTGCGCCGGCAGGTGCGCTCGTCGATCGGCCAGGTGTGCGAAGAGCTGCTGATGAACGCGCTCTACGACGCGCCCGTCGACGAGCACGGCACGCCGATGTTCGCCGAGGTCGAGCTCGAAGGAGCGCCTCGACAAGCTCTCGCCGCGCCCGGTGTCGATCCGCTACGCCGCGACCGAGAACGGCTTCGCGGTCTCCGTGCGCGATCGCTTCGGCCGCCTCGATAAGGCGACCGTGCTGCGCTACATCGACAAGTGCCTGCACTCGCCGCAACAGATCGATCGCAAGACCTACGGCGCCGGCCTCGGCATCTACCTCGTCGCCAACGCCGCGACGCAGTTCGTGCTCAACGTCGCGCCCGGCATGGCGACCGAGGTCGTGTGCACCTTCGATCGCAAGAACGCGCGCTCGCCGCTGCGCGCGCTGTCGGTGTTCGTCTATCCGGGAGGCGCAGCGCAGCAGCCAGCTAGCAGCGAGTCGCAGGCGGGCTAGGCATGCCGCAGCACGACGGCGGACGGACGCTGGGCAGCTACCAGCTCCTGTCGCAGCTCGCCGTCGGCGGCATGGCCGAGATCTACGTCGCCAAGACCGCGCGGCGTCGGCGGCTTCGAGAAGCTGCTCGCGCTCAAGGTGATCCATCCCGAACTTCTCGGCCGACCCCGAGTTCATCCAGATGCTCGTCGACGAGGCGAAGCTCGCGGTGCAGCTGCAGCACGCCAACATCGTGCAGACCTTCGACCTCGGCCGCGTCGACGAGCAGTACTACATCGCGATGGAGCTGATCGACGGCGTCGATCTCTACAAGCTCCTGCGCCGCGCCTCCGAGCGCGACATCGACTTCCCGTTCGAGGTGGCCGCGTTCATCGCGCCGAGGTCTGCGCCGGCCTCGATTACGCGCACAGCAAGCGCGACGCGCGCGGCCGGCCGCTGCAGATCGTGCATCGCGACATCTCGCCGCAGAACATGCTCGTCAGCTTCGACGGCGGCGTGAAGATCGTCGACTTCGGCATCGCCAAGGCCGCGCATGCGCTCGCAGCAGACGGCGGCCGGCGTCATCAAGGGCAAGTACTATTACATGTCGCCCGAGCAGGCGTGGGGCGATCCGATCGACGCGCGCACCGACATCTTCTCGGCCGGCATCTTGCTCTACGAAATGATCGTCGGTCAGATGCTCTATCTCGAAGAGGAGATCGACAAGCTGCTGGAAGTGGTACGCCGCGCGGCGATCGCGCCGCCGTCGACGAAGCGCATGGGCGTGCCGCGCGAGCTCGAGGCCATCGTCATGCGCGCGCTGCGCAAGCGGGCCGACGATCGCTGGCCGTCCGCGACCGAGCTGGCGCAAGTGCTGGGCGAGTTCGTGCATGGCTTCGCGCCCGACTTCAGCCGCGCGCGCCTGGCGACGTTCGTGCGCGAGGTCATGGGCGACGAGGAGACGGCGCAGCACCGCGATCCGCGCACGGCGACGGCGCCGGCCGCGCGCGCCGGCGACGCACAGAAGGTCCGCGACGAGAATTCGCTCCTCTTCAAGCTGCACGATCCTCAAGCCCGAAGCCGAGAAGGCGCCGCCGCCGCGCCGCGCCGACGTGGCCACGAACGTGCGGCCGCGCCCGGACTTCGGCGAGAACGAAGCGACCATCGTCGACGCCGGCCATGGCGTGACCGGCGATATCGGCGACAACGACGCGACGCGACCGGTCGGCCCGGCCATCAAGCGCGGCACGGCCGAGATGCCGTCGGGCAAGTTCGATCTCGGTCCCGACGATCCGGCGCACGACCAAGACGCGCGCGAGTCGCGGACGGCGCCGCTGCGCAAGGCGATGCCCGACGAGGAAGACATCGTCACCAGCGCGCGCCGCCTGCCCAAGCCGTCGCTGGCGCTGCCGGTGCTGCAGCCGGCCGTCGACGTCGATGTCGAAGTGGACGACGACCATCCGCCCTCGCAGCCGCTGCCGGGCGTGCGGCCGGCCCGCGGACAAGAGGCGCCCAAGCGGCGGCCGCCGCAGCCCTTCGGCCGCTTCGGCGACGACGAGGCGACCAGCGATCTGGGGCCGAAGTCGCGCACTTCAGCCGCGTCGGCGACGGGCGCGCGGCCGCCTTCGGGCACGCGGCCGGTCTCCAGCAGCAGCTTCGACGAGCCCGACGCGCCGACGGTGTCCGCGCGCTCGCGGCCGGTGCAGCCGCTGCCGCAGTCCTCGTCCGATGCCGCGACGCTGACGCTGCCGCCGTCGCAGCATCCGCTCGGCAACCAGTCGAACGCGTCGTCGGGCTCGCGCGCGGCGTTAAAGGCCAGCTTCGACGAGCCGACCCACATTCCGCCGGCGATCCCGCCGCCGATCGACTCCGGTCGCTGGGAGCCGCGGCTGTCCGACTCGCAGCATCCGCCGATGGCGCAGCCCTATTCGCCGCTGCAACAGACGGGCGAGCAGCCGAACCTGCGCCACGAAGGGCGCGGCATGCGCATCCTGCTCATCGTCATCGCCGTGGCGCTGGCGCTGGCGCTGGCCGCGCTCGCCGCCGTCATGCTCGGCGCCGTCGACGCGCGCGCCACCTTGAGCATCGTGTCGCTGCCCGCCGGCGCCGAAGTGCGCGTCGACGGCAACGCCGCGTCCAGCCTGACGCCGCTGCAGCTCGTCGACATCGATCCGCGGCAGACGCATCACGTGCGCGTCTCGAAGGCGGGCTGGGACGCCTGGGAATCGGACGTGAAGTTCGCGCCGCACGAGCGCGAAGTGCGCGTACAGGCGGTGCTGGTGCCGGCCGTGGGCACGCTGTCCATCAGCGTCCACGCCGCCGGGCGCCGAGGCCATCGTCAACGGCCGCGTCGGCGGCACGACGCCGACGACCGTCGCCGACCTGCCGCCCAACGACGACGTCGTCATCGAGCTGCGCCTACGCGGCTACAAAGTCGCCCACGCGACACTGTCTTGGGCCGGTAAACGAACGCTCAACGTGTCGATCCCGCTTGAAAAGGCCAAGTAGCGCGGAGTACGCTGACGGGCCATGGCACTTGTCGCGCAGAGTGAAAGACCGCAGGGCGAGATCACCACGCTGCTCGGCCGCGGATCGGAGTTCGAAGGCAAGCTCACCTTCGAAGGCACCGTCCGTATCGACGGTAAATTATCGGGCGAAATCTTCTCCGAAGACGTCCTCGTCATCGGCGAAGGCGCCCAAGTCAACGCCGAGATCGACGTCGGTGTCATCATCGTCGAAGGCAACGTGACCGGGAACATCAAGGCCAAGCGCGCCGTCGAATTGCACGCGCCGGCGCGGGTCAAAGGCAACATCGAGACGCCGTCGCTGTACATCGACAAAGGCGTCGTCTTCGAGGGCTTCAGCAAGATGGAGAACATCGGCGCGGCCACGCCGCCGCGCACGCTGCAGGGCCTGGCCGCGGCGGCGCAGTCGTCGAGCGCGTCGACGCCGGCCGTCACGCCGACGTCATCGTCCACGCCGCCCAAGAAGTAACCCGCACCTACATACTGTGTCTCACTGGCGGCTCATACCCGCCCACGTTACGTATCCTCCGTGTTGACACTGTGCAGCGAGGGTGTTAAGAGCGTCGCGCCTTTGCCCGCTGCTTCCTTGGAGAATAGATGCTTCTTGCCACCTTGCTGACGCGCGCGCCAGAAGAGGCTCCGCCGCTCATCGACGTCGATGGGACGCTGCTCGTTCAGTTCGCGCTCTTCTTGATTCTGCTGGTGATTCTGTCGCGTGTGCTCTTCCGGCCCTATTGGAAGCTGCGCGACGCCCGCCACGCCGGCATCGAAGGCGCGCGCGAAGACGCGCACAAGATGGAAGAGCGCGCCCGTCACATCGTCGCCGATTATGACGCCAAGCTGACGGCGGCGCGCCTGCGCGGCGGCGAAGAGCGGCAGCGGCTGCGCTCCGAAGGCGCCGTCTACGAGCGCCAGGTCGTCGGCGCCGCGCGCGACGAGGCGCAGAAGACGCTCACCAGCGCCCGCGGCCGCATCGACAGCGACGCCAAGACGGCGCGCACGCAGCTCGAGCAGCAGTCGGTCTCGCTGGCGCGCGAAATCGTGAAGAAGATCCTCGGTCGGGAGGTCGCCTGATGCTGCGTCGCACGCTGTTGGCGATCGGCTTCTTGGGCGCGCTGGCCGGCGTCGCGGGTAGCAGCGTCGCCGTCGCGCAAGAAGGCGCGCCCGCGCCCCATCGCCGCCAGACCAACGAGCGCTCGCCCGAAGGCGGCGCCGGCATGCCCGGTGTCGACGTCGACGAGTCGGAGTCTTCGGGCCACATCACCAACTGGTGGAGCTTCGATTACGGCGCCGGCGCCAAGGACCCGACGCACAAGGGCTGGCCGCCTCCGTTCGGCATCGCGCTCCTCAACTTCGCCATCTTCCTCGGCGTCATGAGCAAGCTCGCCTGGAAGCCGCTGCAAAAGATGATCGCCGAGCGCAGCCACGGCATCGCCCGCTCGCTCGATTCGGCCACCGAGCTGCACAAGAAGGCCGAAGAGCAGCTCAAGACCTTCGAGGCGAAAGTGGCCGGCATCAACGGCGAGGTCGACGCCTTGTTGGCCAGCATTCGCAAGGAAGCCGAGCAGGAGAAGGCGCGCATCATCGCCGCCGCCGAAGCCGACGCCAAGCGCCTGAAGGAAGACGCCGAGCGCCAGATCGCCGCCGAAATCGAGAGCGCGCGTCGTGAACTGCGCCGCGGCGTCATCGAAGCCGCCGTCGCTGCCGCCGATGCCGCCGTCAAGAAGAACATCGCCGCCGACGATCAGCGCAAGATGGCCGAGCGCTACGTCGGGGACGTCGAAGCGCAGGCATGCAACGAAGACCTCGACCGGGAGCCCGTCCTAATGCTCGCTCGCCGCTACGCCAAGGCGCTGCTCGAGATCGGCATCGCCCAGCAGAGCTTCGACGCCTTCGGCAAGGAGATCGAGCGCGCCGCCGAGACGTTCAAGCGCTCGCCGGAGCTGCGCACGACGCTGGAGAACCCGATCTTCGCCGTCGAGAAGCGCCGCATGGTGCTCGACGACGTGTCGCGCCGCATCGCGCTCTCCAAGATCGTGCGCAACTTCGTGATGCTGCTGCTCGACAAGGGTCGCATCCAGCTGCTGCCGGAGATCGCGCGCGTCTATCGCACGCTCGTCGACGAGCACGCCGGTCGCGTGCGCGCGCTGGTGACGTCGGCGCGGCCGCTCGATCCGATGTTGGAGACGCGCCTGAAGACGGCGCTGGAGAAGCAGTCGGGCAAGACCGTAATTCTCGAGAAGCGCGAAGATCCGAGCATCGTCGGCGGTTTGGTCACGCAGCTCGGCGACACCCTTTACGACGGCAGCGTACGCACGCAGCTTCAGCAGATGCGCGAGCAGCTGCTCAGCGAATAACCAGGGGACCCAGGTAAAAGATGGACATCAAAGCCGAAGAGATCTCCCAGATCATCCGCAAGCAGATCGAGGAGTACGATCAGAAGGTCTCGGTCGTCGAGACCGGAACCGTCCTCACCGTCGGCGACGGTATCGCCCGCGTTTACGGCCTCGCCGGCGCCATGGCCGGCGAGCTCCTCGAGTTCCCGCACGACGTGCGCGGCATCGTCCTCAACTTGGAAGAGGACAACGTCGGCGTCGCGCTCCTCGGCGAGTACGAGAAGATTCGCGAGAACGATCAGGTCAAGCGCACCGGCCAGATCGCCTCGGTTCCCGTCGGCGACGAGCTCGTCGGCCGCGTCGTCAACGCGCTCGGCCAGCCCATCGACGGCAAGGGCCCGATCCTGACCAAGGAGCTGCGCAAGGTCGAGATCAAGGCGCCCGGCATCGTCGCCCGTAAGTCGGTGCACGAGCCGATGCAGACCGGCATCAAGGCGATCGACGCCATGATCCCGATCGGCCGCGGTCAGCGCGAGCTCATCATCGGCGACCGTCAGACGGGCAAGACCGCCGTCGCGCTCGACACGATCATCAACCAAAAGGGCCAGGGCGTCACGTGCATCTACGTCGCCATCGGCCAGAAGCAGTCGACCGTCGCCTCGGTCGTCGACAAGCTGCGCTCGTTCGGCGCGATGGATTACACCATCGTCGTCGCGGCGACCGCGTCGGAGCCGGCGCCGCTGCAGTTCTTCGCGCCGTTCACCGGCGTCACGATGGGCGAGTATTGGCGCGACAACGGCGGCCACGCGCTCATCGTCTACGACGATCTGTCGAAGCACGCCGTCGCCTATCGCCAGCTGTCGCTGCTCCTGCGCCGTCCGCCGGGTCGCGAAGCTTACCCGGGCGACGTCTTCTACTTCCACTCGCGCCTGCTCGAGCGCGCGGCCAAGATGTCGGACGAGCGCGGCGCCGGCTCGCTCACGGCGCTGCCGATCATCGAGACGCAGGCCGGCGACGTCTCGGCGTACATCCCGACCAACGTCATCTCGATCACCGACGGTCAGATCTTACCTCGAGACCGACCTGTTCTACTCGGGCGTTCGTCCGGCGGTGAACGTCGGTCTCTCGGTCTCCCGCGTCGGTGGCTCGGCGCAGGTCAACGCGATGAAGAAGGTCGCCGGCACGCTTGCGCCTCGACGCTGGCGCAGTATCGCGAGCTCGCGGCCTTCTCGCAGTTCGCCAGCGACATGGACAAGGCGACGCAGAACCAGCTGGCTCGCGGCGCGCGCATGGTCGAGCTGCTCAAGCAGGGTCAGTATCAGCCGCTGCCGGTCGAGCGTCAGGTGCTCGTGCTCTTCGCCGGCTCGAACGGCTACCTCGACACGCTGCCGGTCGAAGCGGTCGGTCGTTGGGAGCGCGAGCTGTGGCCGTGGCTCGAGTCGCGCCGCCCCGACGTCCTCTCGACGATCCGCGCGAAGGCCGCCGATTCCAAGGCGTTCAACGATCTCGTCGAGCTGATGAAGTCGGCGCTGGGCGAGTTCAACAAAGAGTTCGTCGTCGACAAGGCCGCGAAAGCCTAAATGCCGTCCCTGAAGGCGATCCGCACGCGTATCGCGTCGGTCAAGAACACGCAGAAGATCACCAAGGCGATGAAGCTGGTGGCCGCGGCGCGGTTGCGTCGTGCGCAGGACGCCATCATCGCGGCGCGCCCGTACGCGACGCGGCTGCAGGAGGTCATCGCCGACGTGTCGGCGCGGCTGCAGCTCGACGCCGACGACGAGCAGCAGCATCCGCTGTTGACGGCGCGGCCGATCAAAGTCGTCCGCATCATCGTCGTCAACTCCGACCGCGGTCTGGCCGGCGGCTTCAACAGCAACCTGTCGCGTCGCGTGGAGCGTTTCCTCGTCGACGAGAAGGCGAAGTATCCGAACGTCGAGCTGGCCGTCGTCGGTCGCAAAGGCCGCGAGCATTGGAAGCGGCGCGCCGGCGTGGCGTCGTTCGCGCACGCCAAAGTCGTCGGCGAGTACGCCGGCACGGCGTCGGACACGGCGGTCGATCGCGCGCGCGAATTGGCGCAAGCGGCGACGCAGGACTACTTGGACGGCAAGATCGACGCCGTCCTCGTGGCCTACAACGAGTTCAAGAGCGCCATCTCGCAGGTCGTGCAGATCCAGCAGCTGCTGCCGGTGATTCCGCAAGAGCCGAAGGCGGGCGCAACGGCGTCGCTGCTCGACTTCGACTACGAGCCGTCCAAAGAGGACGTCTTGTCGACGTTGGTGCCGCTCTACGTCGAGATCGAGCTCTTGCGCGTGCTCCTCGAGTCGATCGCGTCCGAGTTCGGCGCGCGTATGTCCGCCATGGACAACGCGACGAAGAACGCCAAGGAAATGATCGGCACGCTTGACGCTGCAGTTCAACCGCGCGCGCCAGGCGGCGATCACCAAAGAGCTCATGGAGATCGTCGGCGGCGCCGAGGCACTCAAAGGTTAATCAGTTAAGGAAGCTGCAGTTTTTCGCGGCTTTTACGATAAAGGACAAGGAAACATGGCGACACCGACGAACGGCAACGGCACTGGTCACAAGGGCAAGATCACGCAGGTCATCGGACCGGTCGTGGACGTGGAGTTCGTCACCGGCGAGCTGCCCGAGGTCTACACCGCGCTCAAGATCAGCAACCCGAACGTCGACAAGGATGACAGCGCGCGCGACCTGACCGTCGAAGTCGCGCAGCATCTCGGCGAGCACACCGTTCGCACGATCGCCATGGACTCGACCGACGGCCTCGTCCGCGGCATGGAAGTCACGAACACGCACCACCCGATCATGATGCCGGTCGGCAAAGAAGTCCTCGGCCGCATCTTGAACGTCGTCGGTCAGCCGGTCGACGAGCGCGGTCCGATCAACATCAAGCAGACGCTGCCGATTCACCGTCCGGCGCCGAAGTTCGTCGACCAGTCGGTCAAGGTCGAGATGTTCGAGACCGGCATCAAGGTCATCGACTTGCTCGCCCCGTATCGTCGCGGTGGCAAGATCGGCCTCTTCGGCGGCGCCGGCGTCGGCAAGACCGTTCTCATCCAGGAGCTCATCAACAACGTCGCCAAGAAGCACGGCGGCTACTCCTGCTTCGCCGGCGTCGGTGAGCGCACCCGCGAAGGCAACGACTTGTGGCACGAGATGGAAGAGGCCAAGCTCGGCACCGGCGAGTCGGTCCTCTCGAAGACGGCGCTCGTCTACGGCCAGATGAACGAGCCGCCGGGCGCGCGCGCTCGCGTCGCGCTTGTCGGCGCTGACCTGCGCCGAATACTTCCGCGACGAGATGGGCCAGGACGTGCTCCTCTTCGTCGACAACATCTTCCGCTTCACGCAGGCGGGCTCGGAAGTCTCGGCGCTCCTCGGCCGCATCCCGTCGGCCGTCGGTTATCAGCCGACGCTGTCGACCGAGATGGGCGAGCTGCAAGAGCGCATCACGTCGACGAACAAGGGCTCGATCACGTCGGTCCAGGCCATCTACGTTCCCGCCGACGACTTGACCGATCCGGCGCCGGCGACGGCGTTCGCGCACTTGGACGCGACGACCAACTTGAACCGCGC
Source organism: uncultured delta proteobacterium (assembly GCA_963785725.1). Taxonomy (GTDB): domain Bacteria; phylum Myxococcota_A; class Polyangia; order Palsa-1104; family Palsa-1104; genus JAQBQH01. The sequence goes on from CAWAWS010000024.1 coordinate 113,375, forward strand.
GCTGACGGAAATCGGCATCTACCCGGCCGTCGATCCGCTCGACTCGACGTCGACGCTGATGACTCCGGACGTCGTCGGCGAGGAGCACTACAAGTGCGCCCGCGACGTGCAGCGCGTGCTCCAGCGTTACAAGGAGCTCCAGGACATCATCGCCATTCTCGGCATGGACGAGCTCTCGGAAGACGACAAGGCGCTCGTCGGTCGCGCGCGTCGTATCCAGCGCTTCTTGTCGCAGCCGTTCACGGTCGCGCAGACGTTCACCGGCACGCCCGGCAAGTACGTCGAGATCAAGGACACCATCCGCGGCTTCAACGAGATCTTGGCCGGCAAGCACGACCATCTGCCGGAAGCGGCCTTCCACCTCGTCGGCGGCATCGAAGAAGCCGTCGAGAAGGGCGCGCGCCTCATCAAGGAAGCTTCGTAATGCAGCTCGAGGTGTTGACGCCGCAGAAGACCGCCGTCACCGCCGAGGTCGACGAGGTCACCGTGCCCGGCCTCGCCGGCGAGTTCGGCGTGCTGCCCGGTCACACGCCGTTTCTGACCGCGCTCAAGGCCGGCACGCTCAGCTGGAAGGGCAAGTCGGGCGCCGGCTCGCTCGCCATCGGCGCCGGCTACTGCGAAGTCGACGGCAAAGATCGCGTCGTCGTCCTCACGCAGTCAGCTCAGAAACCGTAGCTTCTCCTCCGCCGTCGGCAGCCGACAGGCGTCCCGCTTCCCAAACAGCCGATAACGATTGCGCGCGACGCGATCGTAAAACCAATCGAGCACCCGCGTCGGCAACGGCGCGGCCAGCCGCAGCCACGACCACGGCGCGCCCAGCACGCCGGCGACGAACAGGATGGCGCGCGCCTTACGCAAGAGCCGTCCGTCGTCGCTGAGCACGTACATCGTGTCGAGCTCGTCGAGCGTCGCATGGTGCGCGGCCAGCGTCGTGCGCGCGAAGTCGGTCTGCAGCGCGGCGAAGCGAAACTGCCGTCGCCGATCGTGCCGCAGGACGAGCTGCACGAGCCGGTCGCACAGCCCGCAAACGCCGTCGAAGAAGAGAATGTGCTCGGCCATGACTGCCAACATAATGTTGCGATTCTCTTGGCGCCGCGCAATCATTCCGTCGGTGCGAGCCCTATTCGCCATGCTGCTGGTGACGGCCGGGTGCGCCGGCGTCGACTATCCCAAGCCGCGACGGCTGCCGCCCGGCATCAGCTTCGCCGGCACCTGGGAATCGACGTGGGGCAAGATGGTGTTGCGACAGAGCGGCCACGAAATCCACGGCACCTTCACGGGCTATCGCGAGGGCGGGCTGTCGGGAACGCTCGACGGCGACCTGTGGCATTTCATTTGGGACCAGCGGCGGCCGCATTCGCACGGGCGCGGGTTCATGCAGATTACGCCCGACGGCCAGCATATCGAGGGGCGTTGGGGCTACGAGAAGAGCGACAACGACGGCGGGCGGTGGGCGGCCGACAAGGAGAATTCCGACACGTTCTGAGGGGATGACGGCGACTGGCTGACCGCAGGAGCCGACCGCGCCACCAGCCGACCGCAGTAGCCGAACCGCGTCAACCGACCGCATCAACCGACCGCAGCAGCCGACCGCACCGACCGACGATCGATTCCGGAGGATGGTGGGTTCCGAAGGGCGGCCCCCAGCCGCCCTCCCTTAGTCATCGGCAATCTGCGCCAGAAGTTGCTACCGGCGCTACGAAAACAGCTCCGACACCGACGAGCCGTCGTGAATATGCGTAATCGCCGTCGCCAATAACGGCGCCATCGACAGCACTTCCAACTTCGAGCAGTGCTTGTCCGCCGGAATCGGAATCGTATTCGTCACCAGCAGCCGCGAAATCCGCGACGCCGCCAGCCGCTCCGCCGCGCGCCCCGACATGACCGGATGCACGACCGCCGCCGACACGCTGCGCGCGCCGCGATCGAGCAAGAACTCGGTGGCGCCGAACAGCGTGCCGCCGGTGGCGATCTCGTCGTCGACGAGCAGGCAGTCCTTGCCGACGATGTCGCCGATGACGTGCGCCGGCCGCGCCTTCTCGTCGTCGCCGGCGCGCCGCTTGTCGATGAACGCCAACGGCAAATCGAGCCGCTTGGCGAACCGCCCGGCGTCCTTGGCCTCGCCCACGTCGGCCGCGACGACGACCGTATTCGACAGGTCGCTATTCTTCAGCCGCTCGCACAACACCGGCACGCCCGACAGCTGATCGGCCGGCATCGAGAAGAAGCCCTGAATCTGCGGCGAATGCAGATCGACCGTCAGCACGCGATCGGCGCCCGCGGTCGCCAAGAGGTCCGCCATCAGCCGCGCCGTGATCGAAATGCGCGGCTCGTCCTTCTTGTCGCTGCGCGCGTAAGGGAAATAGGGCAGCACCGCGGTCACCCGCTTCGCCGACGCATGCTTGAGCGCGTCGAGCAGGATCAGCGTCTCGACGATGTTCTCGTGCAGCGGCGGACACGCGGTCTGCACCACGAATACGTCCTGCTCGCGCACGTTCTCGTCGATCTTGACCTTCAGATTCTCGTTCGAGAAGCGCGTCGTGTGCGCTCGACCGAGCACGATGCCGAGCTCGTCGCAGATCTCCCGCGCCAACCCGGGATGCGACGAGCCGGCGAACACTTTGAGACCGTCGGCCACCTTGGCGTGCTACCATGACTATGTGAACGACGTCTATGCCCTCGTCCGGTCGTTACGCGCGGCCAGCTGGCCGCGCAACCGGCATTTCGAGGCTCACGCGACCGAGCTCGGCCAAGAGGCGCGCCGTCTGCACCGCTTCTTGCGCGGCCTCGAGCGCGACGTCGCTACGGCCGATCGCGTCCTCGTCCGCGCGCACGCCGACCGCTTCGTCGTAAAGCTCGAATTTGACACGCTAAAGCTCGAACGCGTCGTGACGCTGACGCCGGAAGAGCACGCGATCTTGTCGGAAATTCCCGCGCTCACCGAGCGCCTCCAGCCCGCGCAGTAATTCCCGCATCACTGTAATCACAAGCGCCGCTCGGCGCCTCTCCGCCCGCAATAGTCGGCTGACGACAGCTGCGCTCCGGCGCGCTCGCCCGCGATTCGCGCGTGCTCGCTTGCGCTCGCGCCGCGAACGGCGGCAGTCGATGGGCGAGCTTGCGACGGATCGGCTTCGGCGCGAAAGCCGCGCCGGCAACGCTCGAAATGCTGGCCGAATTGGTGACGTCGACGTGAAGTCACGCCTGGAGCTGCGCAGATGCTGTGGAGGAAGACTGCGAATTACGCAGTCATCGTGACAAATTAGCGCGCGGCAGCAGCTTCCGCGTGCGCGTAGAACAGCGTGATGGTCAAGCAGTGAAACTCGCGGTCCGAGCTCTGCGTGACGATCTTGTCGGTCACTTGCACGCCCGGGTTGGCGCGAATCCAGCGGGTGACGTTCTCACCGAGCTCTTCCCGCTCCCTCGCCTTCGTTGCCGAAAACACCTTGACGCCCGTGAACGCCATCTTCGTTTCTCCTTGATCCCCGCTCAGTGGAAAACGCCCGCTTTACTGCACTGCAATTCTGAACCTACTCCGGACAAGTTATGTTTGCAATATAAAATTGAACCTAGAGCGGAATAGCGAAGCGGATGTAGAAACTGCCGAGACGGACTTAGAAGCTGCCACCAATCCACTCTCGGGGCGCGAAGATGGCTTCACGAATCCTTGACTTGCAGCACGTGGCCATGTAACGGTCCGCCCAGCCTATGCCGTCGGAGGAACGGGAATGAGAGCCCTGCTACTGTGCGCGTTGATGGGGGTGGTCGTGGGTGGCGCGCTGTTCGCGTGTAATCCCAACTCGATCGGTCGCCCCTGCGTCAACCCGGGCGGACAAGCCGTCGTGGGAACACAGATCAGCTCGCCGGCGCTGGAATGCCCGTCGCGGCTGTGCCTAATCGAGCCGCCCAACGCCGCCACCGGTAACGTCTCCGGCAGCGACGGCGGCGCCTTCCGCGCGACCTGCACCGCGACCTGCGACAACAGCGGCGACTGCGAAGCCGAGACGAAGGCGAGCTGCCCGTCGGGCTTCGTCTGCGCCGTCGCCACCCAAGAAGGTAACTACTGCTGCCGCAAGATCTGCATCTGCCGCACGGACTTGGTCGAGGGGACGAACGTGAACCCCGACGGCGGCGTCATCACGCCGTTCTCGTGCGACCCGAAGCAGAACACCAACATCACCTGCCCGAACGTCAAGTAATCCTGCGCTCGACGTCGCCGGTCACGCCGGCGGCGTCGGGTTTCGCATCGCCATCCCAGTTTTCGCTCGCTCCCGGCTTGATCGGCTGACAGCCGCACGACTTGCTCTCGAGCTGGTCAATTAGCTAGTGCTGTCGATACCTTGCGTCCGTTCGGCGGAAGTGCTGCGTTGCGAAGCAACTTTTCGGCGCGGCGCGCGATGACTTAGGGCGGGCGGCGGGGGCCGCCCGTCGGAACCCACCATCCTCCGGAATCGATCGTCGGACGCAGCCCTACCCGACGCTCGCCGCGACCTCAATCCGTCGTGAACGCATCTTCGAAGTGTTCGATGGTGTCGCCCTCGATCGCGAGGACGTCGAACCGACACGGCACGTCGCCGCGCTTGGCCTGCAGCAACCAGAGCTCGGCGGCGCGAATGAGGCGGCGGCGTTTGACGCTGACGACGGTCTCGGCGGGCGAGCCATGTCGATCGTCCTGGCGCGCGCGCACCTCGACGAACACGACGGTGCCGCCGTCATCGCAGACGAGATCGATCTCGCCGCCGCGACAACACCAGTTGCGGTCGAGGATTCGGTGACCCTTGCGCTGAAGGAACTGAGCCGCGCGCGCTTCGGCGTGTGCGCCTAGCGCGCGCGACACGAGACTACTGCGACGGCGGGGCTTCGTCGGGCTTGACGGCCGGAGCGATGAGCGCGTGCGAGATGCCCGCCTTGGCCTTGATGCGGGCCGCCTTGCCGGCGAGGTCGCGCAAGTAGTACAGGCGCGCGCGACGAACGCTGCCGCGGGCGATGACGTCCAGCTTCTCGATGCGCGGCGTGTGCGTCGGGAAGACGCGCTCGACGCCGACGCCGTAGCTGACCTTGCGGACGGTGAACGAGGCGCGCATGCCGGCGCCCGTCTTCTTGATGACCACGCCTTCGAAGGCCTGGGCGCGCTCCTTCTCGCCTTCCTTGATGAGCACGGAGACCTTCACCGTGTCGCCCACCTTGAAGTCGGGGAGATTGGTCTTGCGAAACTGGCGCTTCTCAATTGCTTCGAGAATGGGGGTGACGTCGCTCATTTTTCTGGTCCTTCTGTTTCCGGGATCGAAAGGTGCGTTAGTCTTCACGATCCCCATAGACGCGGTCAAGGAGAATCGCACACGCGGAACGGACGCTCAGGTGATTGTAAGCGCCTGCGCCGCGAATCGGTGGGAGGCGAAAGTCGCACGTTGCCAGCAGCTCGTCTGTGAGGCCCCATCCCGTTCCGAGGACCATCAACGCCGGCTCGTGCGCGGCCAGCTGGCGCAACGCGGAGAAGCCGATCGGCGCCCCGCCGCCGCGATCCATCGCCGCCGTGGCCACGACTTTGGGGCGCCGGCCGTGCGTCGCCGTCATGGCCGCGACGGCCGCGTCGAGATCGGGCACGACTTGCAGCAGATCGATCGCTTGGCGGCGGAAATCGTTCTTCTCGGCCCCTTCGGCGCCCGTCCAATGGGCCGCGATCCGCTGGGCCAGCTCGCGCTGCGCGGCGACGGGATGCACGATGAAGAAGCGCTCGACGCCGAACGTCCGCGACGAGCGCGCGATGTCGTGCAGATCGAGGTTCGTCAGCGCCGTCGCCACGACTTTATGATGCTTGTCATAGACGGGATGGTGGACGAGCGCGACCGAGAGGCGCAACGGGATGGGCCGGTCGTTTTCGCCGGCGCCGCCTTCACCGGTCGCTGCTGAAGCGTCGCTCATGGCGCTTTACCGTCGAGGAGCTGGCGATCTTCGGGGCTGAGCACGAGCGTCGCGAAGAGATCGGGACGGCGCTCGCGCGTGCGCAACAGCGACTGCAAGCGGCGCCAGCGACGGATCCGCTCGTGATTGCCCGAGATGAGCGCCTCGGGCACCGCTTGCTCGCGGTAGACCGCCGGGCGCGTGTACTGCGGATATTCGAGCAGGCCCGCTTCGAACGATTCGTCGACCGCCGAGTGCGAGTTGCCGAGCACGCCGGGCAGGCGCCGCGCGACGGCGTCGACGACGACCATCGCCGCCAGCTCGCCGCCGGTCAGCACGTAGTCGCCGATCGACAGCTCCTCGTCGCAAAAGCCGCGCACCCGCTCGTCCATGCCTTCGTAGCGACCGCAAACCAAGAGCACATGCGTCTGTTGCGCGAGGCGCACGACGGTCGGCTGCGTCAGCGGCGCGCCCGTCGGTGCCAACAAGATCTTGTGGGCGCGACCGCGCGCGTTCTCCGCCGATTCGATGGCGCTCACGAGCGGATCGGGCCGCATGACCATCCCCGCGCCGCCGCCATAAGGCGTGTCGTCGACGGAGTGGTGCTTGTCGGTGGTGAACGTGCGCGGATCGACGAAGTGCACGGCGACGACGCCGTTGGCGACCGCTTTGCCGACGAGGCCGGCGCCGAGCACCGACGCGAACATGTCGGGAAAGAGCGTCACGACGTCGAACACGATCGCCGGCGCCGACGGAATCTCCGGCGACGCGGTCATGACTCGACTTCGTCGAGATCTACGAGACCGGGCGGCGGATCGCAGGTCACCGTGCGCGTCGCCAGATCGACATGGGTGACCATGGCGTCGACGAGCGGGAGCATGAACTCCTTGCCGTTGGCGCGTTTGACCTCGAGGATCTCGTGCGCGCCCGAGTCGAAGCTGCCCGAGACCTCTCCGAGGAGCTCGCCGGCGACGTCGACGACGCGACAGCCGATCAAGTCGGAGACGAGCAGCTCGTCGTCGCCGACTTCGATGCTGTCGCGATCGACACGCACGGGCGTTCCGCGCAACGCTTCGGCGGCGTTGCGGTCGGTGACCCCTTCGATCGTGACGAGCCAGTCGTCTTTGTCGCGCTGCGCGTGCACGACGCGGCAGCTGCGCTCGCCCAACTCGATGGTGGCGAGCGACGACAGATCCGTGGACGTGCGAATACGAAGCGCGCCCTTGATGCCGTGGGCGCGCGCGACGTAACCGACGTCGACTTTGCTACTCGAGGATTTCAAGGACGGCGCGCGTTCGCAGCTTCGAAGCCGCCGCCGACAGGATGGTGCGCAGCGCGCGGGCCGTGCGGCCCTGCTTGCCGATGACCTTACCGAGATCTTCCTCGGCAACGGTGAGCTCGAAGACGGCAGCGCCGTCCTCTTCCATCTCCTCGACGATGACCTCGTCGGCGCGGTCGACCAACGACTGCGCCAGGAACTTCACGAGGTCTTGCAGCGGCGGATGCTCAGCGGGAGGCACGAAATCAGGCCTTGGCGGGGCTGGCCTGAGCCTTCTCGACCTGCTGCAGCAGCTCGCTGACCGTATCCGACGGCTGGGCGCCGACGGACAGCCAGTGCTTGACGCGCTCCATGTCGAAGCGAATCTCGACCGGATCGCGATTGGGATCGTAGATACCTACGTGCTCGATGAACTTTCCGTCGCGGGGCGAACGCGAGTCGGTAACGACCACGCGATAGAACGGGTTCTTCTTGGCGCCCACGCGCGACAGACGCAACTTCACGGACATTGCAGCTTGCCTCCGAAAGGTGTCGAAAAGTAGTCGGCGCTTGGGAAGCTGTCAAGTCGAGAGTACAGTTACACCTCTTATGATGTGGCTTCCCTTGTTGGTCACCATCGTGGCCACGGCCGAGGTCAAAGGTACACCAGAGCCGTGCGGCTGTAACTCCGATCCTCTCGGCGACGTGGCGCGCGTGGCGACGCTGGCGACGGGCGGGCTGTGGCTCGATGCCGGCTCGCTCCTGTACGATCCGGAGGCGATGTCGGTCGATCGGCGACCTCAAGCCGACGCCACCGCCGCGCAGCTGGCCAAGATCTACCGAACGGTCGAGGTCGGGCTGGGCGCGGGGGATCTACCGCGCGGCGCGGCGCACGTCGGGCCACCGCGGCAGGCGTGCAATGTGACCGGCGTTCCGACGGCGGCGCCGCATGTGCGTGTCGTCGACGGCGTGCGCATCGGCGTCTTCGGCGTCGTCGAGCCGGCGCGGCTCGCGGGCGCGGCCGGCGTGTCGGCGACGCCGGCGGCGGTCGCGGCCAAAGCGGCGATCGCGACATTGCGCAAAGAGCACGCGCAGGTCGTCGTCGCCTTGTGCGGCATGAGCCGCACCGAGACGCGCGCGCTCGTCAAAGCCGTGCCCGGCATCGACTTCGCGATCGTCGGCGCCGAGGTCGGCGACGGCATGAGCGAGCCGGAGCCGGCGAGCGGCGGCTTCATCGTCGCGCCCGCCGATCTGGCGCGGTATGCGGCGAAGCTGACGCTCGAAGTGCACGGCGCCGGCAAGCTGCAGGCGTTCGCGGGCGAGCCGGGGCGCAAGCGGCAGCTCGATCGCACCGACAAGCGCGTGGTCGATCTGAAGACGCAGCTGGCGGCGTTCGCCAAAGACGCGACGGCGGACAAGACGTTCGTCGCCGCGCGGCAAGCGGAGCTCGATGGGCTGGTCGCCGAGCGAACGAAGCTGGCGAGCCAGAAGCTGACGCCACCGACGGGAAGCTGGTTCACCTACGAGCTTACGCCGATCAATCACAAGATCGCCCGCGACCCGGCGATCGCGGCGCAGCTGAAGACGCTGGCGCACGACATCGGGCAGGCGAATCTGGCGGCGGCCAAGGGACAGGCGGCGCCGCCGGCCGAGGCGGGACAGCCGAGCTACGTCGGCGATCGCGAGTGCGCGCGCTGCCATAAGAGCCAAGTGGACTTCTGGAAACATACGGTGCATGCGCAGGCGTGGAAGACGCTGGTCGACGTCGACAAGCAGTACAACTACGACTGCATCGGCTGCCACGTGACCGGCTGGCAGAAGCCGGGCGGCGTCAATCTGGCGACGGTCGAGGCGCGCAATCTGACCAACGTGCAGTGCGAGACGTGCCACGGGCCGGGATCGAAGCACGTCGACGAATCGGGCATGGAGTCGCCGCACACGATGACGCGGCGGCCGGCCGATCGCTTTTGCGCCGACAATTGTCATACCCGCGAGCACTCGGACACGTTCACGCTCGTGCCCTACCTGCGCGACATTCTCGGCAAGGGTCACGGCGCGGCGGCGCGCGCGAAATTGGGCGCGGGACCGACGGGCCACGAGATTCGGCAGAAGGCGCTGGAAGCGGCGGCGCACTAAGGTTTCATGCGTCGGCTGGCAGCGGGAATGATCGTGACGCTGGCGCTCGTTGTCACGGGATGCGCGACGACCAAGCCGGCGCCGGCGACCTCGACGATTCGCGAGCTGCCGAGCGGCGAAAGAGGGCCGCGCGAAGGCGTGATCGCCGTCTTCGAGGGCAAAGCCTCGTGGTATGGCAAAGAGCAGAACGGCCACGCGACGGCGTCGGGCGAGCGCTTCAACATGAACGCGCTGACGGCCGCGCACCGCACGCTGCACATGAACTCGCGCGTGCGGGTGACGAACTTGCGCAACGGGCGCAGCGTGGTCGTGCGCATCAACGATCGCGGGCCCTATTCGCACGGACGCATCATCGACGTGAGCTTCGCCGCAGCCAAGCAGCTGCAAATGATCGAAGCTGGCATCGTTCCCGTGCGGCTCGAGGTGCTCGCGCCGTGAATAGTGTGCCATTGTGCGCCGATTGCCGAAGCGAGTGAACCCGACGTGACCGCCAAAGACGCTGCTTTGCTGCTCGAATTCTCCGACGTCCACAAGCGCTACGGGCAGCATCACGCGCTGCAAGGGCTGACGCTGAGCGTGCCCGAAGGAACAGTCGGCCTGCTCGGTCCCAACGGCGCCGGCAAGTCGACGCTGATGAAGGTGCTGCTCGGCCTCCTGCCGTTCGAAGGCGCGGCCACGGTGCTCGGTCACGATGTGCGGGCGCAGCCGACGAAGATCCGCTCGCTCGTCGGCTACATGCCCGAGCGCGACAGCCACCTCATCGGCATGACCGCCGTCGAGCAGTGCGCCTACGCCGGCGAGCTGTCGGGCTTGCCGCCGACGGACGCGATGCAGCGGGCGCACATGGTGCTCGAGTTCATCGGCCTCGGCGACAAGCGTTATCAGCGCATCGACGGCTATTCGACGGGGCAAAAGCAGCGCGTGAAGCTGGCGTCGGCGCTGGTGCACGATCCCAAAGTGCTCTTGCTCGACGAGCCGACGAACGGGCTCGACCCGCAAGGGCGCGACGAGATGTTGGCGCTGGTGCAGTCGCTGCCGGCGCGCACGGGCTGCTCGATCTTGCTGTCGTCGCATCTGCTGCACGACGTCGAGCGCGTGTGCGAGCGGGCTATTTTGCTGCACGAAGGACGCATCGTCTACTCGGGCTCGATCGCGGCCTTGCGCGCGGACGGGCAGAAGAATATCTACGAATTACGCGTCAAGAGCGGCGTCGAGCGGCTGGAGGCGGCGCTGCGCAAGCGCGGGCTGTCGGTCGAGCGCGAAGGCGGGCTCATCGTCGTCAACGTCGGTGACGATGCGCGGCCGACCGAGACGCTGTTCGCGCTCGCGGCCGCCGAAGGCTTGCAGGTACGGCATCTGTCGCCGCGCAAGCTGACGCTGGAGTCGGCGTTCGTGCGCGTCGTGGCCGAGGCGAAAGCGTCATGAGCGCGCCGGAAAAAGCAGCCGCGGCGAAGGCGATCGACAAAACGGCGGCGAAAGAGGGCGTCATCCTCGATCGCGGCTATCAGCCGTATCGCGGGCGCTATTTGCCGCAGTCGGGGCATTGGGCGGTGATCGCGCGGCAGATGCTGAAGACGACGGCGCGGCAGCCGTGGGTCATCGTCATGCTGGTGCTGGCGGCGCTGCCGACGGTGGTGTGCGGCGTCGTGCTCTATATCGCGACGAAAATGGCGGGCGTCGAGGGCGCCAAGGACGTCATGCAGCCCGATCGCATCGTCATGATGCCGTGGGGAACGACGACGCTGGCGTTCTTCCTGGCGCTGTTCGCGGGCAGCGGGCAAGTGGCCGATGACGCGCGCGCCGGCGCCTTTCAGTTCTATTTTTCGCGGCCGGTGTCGCGCGATCAGTATCTCCTCGGCAAGCTGGTGCCGGTCATCGGCTTGACGGCGGTGGCGTCGCTCATGCCGTCGCTGTTGTTGGCGCTGCTGCGGCTGGCGCTGTTGCCGACGGGCGCCGAGGTCGTGCACCACCTGCCGATCGTCGGCGCGACGCTGCTCGTCGGGCTCATCGAGGCGCTGGCGCTGGCGGTGCCGGCGGTGGCGGCGTCGTCGCTGTCGAAGCGGCGCGGCTACGTGCAAGGCCTGTTCGCGACGCTGTATCTGCTGCCGTGGCTGGTCGGACGCATCTTCGTCGGCGTGACGCGCTCGGCGTGGCCGACGCTGCCGAGCGTGCCGGCGCACCTCGAGAACATCGCCCACGCGCTCTATCGGATTCCCTGGGCCAGCGACGAGCCGGCGCTGCCGGTGTGGGTCTCGCTGGCGTTCTTGGGCGCGCTCATCGGCGGCTCGTTCTGGCTTTTGCGCCGGCGGTTGGCGTCGGTGGAAGTGGTGGCCTCGTGAGTGAGCGTGAGCGAGCGAACGTGAGCGTCCGGCCCGTCGGGCCAGCGGATCGACCGGTTCGTTCACGGCGCACCGGCGAGGTGCAGCCGTGAGCGAGCGGATCGCGATCGAGTGCGAGCACGCCGCGAAGTGGTACGGCCAGATCATCGCCGTCAACGACGTCAGCTTGCGCGTCGGACCGGGCGTCACCGGCTTATTGGGACCGAACGGCGCCGGCAAATCGACGCTGCTCAAGATGATGGTCGGGCAGCTGCGGCCGTCCAAAGGCAGCGTCAAAGTGCTGGGCCAGCCGATCTGGGGCAATCCGGCGCTGCTACGCCAGATCGGCTACTGCCCCGAGCATGAAGGCACCTACGAAGACTTGACGGCGCTCGAGATGGTGACGGCGCTGACCGAGCTGCACGGCTTTACGCACGCCGACGCCAAAGCGCGCGCCGAGAAGCTCTTGCGTACGGTCGATCTCGGCGACGCCATGCACCGGCGGCTCGGCGAGTTCTCCAAAGGCATGCGGCAGCGCGCCAAGCTGGCGCAGGCGTTGGCGCACGATCCCGAGGTCATCTTCCTCGACGAGCCGCTGACGGGCTGCGATCCGCTGGCGCGCGTGCGGATCCTGGCGGTCATCTCGGAGCTGGCGGCGCAAGGTCGCTGCGTCATCGTGTCCTCGCACGTGCTGCACGAGATCGAGACGATGACGTCGCAGATCTTGCTCATCCACAAAGGGCAGCTGCGCGCCGAAGGTGACGTGCATCAGATTCGCGCGCTCATCGACGCCCATCCGCATCAGGTGCGCGTCGAGTGCGATCGGCCGCGCGCGCTCGGTCGCGTGCTCATCGAGGCGCCGCACGTCGTCTCCGTCAGCGTCGAGGGCGACGCGCTGGTCGTCGACACGCGCAAGCCGGACGAGCTCTATCCGGCGATTCCAGCGGCGGCGAAGGAGGCCGGCGTTTATATCCGCGCGCTCACGTCGCCCGACGACAACATGGCCGCGGTGTTCAAGTACCTGACGGAGACGGCGTCGTGATCACGATGGCAACGGGGACGCGCATCCACGCGCGGCTGAGCTGGACGCGTCTCAAGCGCGGGCGCATCGCGTGGGCGGCGGCGGCCATGTTCGCGCTGCCGCTGGCCTACGTCGTCGGGCTCGTCATCGCCGGCCATTGGGGTCGCGGCGTCTTCGACGAGGTAAACGAGCTCTACTTCCGCTTCTTGGTGCCGTTCGTGCCGACGCTGCTGTTGTCGGCGGCGGTGGCCGAGGAGGTCGAGAACAAGACGTTCACGTTCGTCTTCGCGCGTCCGGCGCCGCGCGGCGCGCTGGTGCTCGGCAAGTGGCTGGCGGCGACGCTGCCGGCGATGGCCGTCGTCGCGCCGTCGCTGCTCGTCAGCTGGGCGGTCTCGAACGCGCGCTTTCCCGACGACTTCGCCAACGAGTGGCCGCATCTGTTGCGCGTCGAAGCGGCGGCGCTCATCGGGCTCGGCTTCTATGGCGCGCTGGCGGTGACCATTGGCTCGATCTTCTCGCGCCATCCGCTCATCGCCGTGCTCGGCTACTTGCTGGTCATCGAGGAGGCGCTGGGCTCGGCGCCGATCGTGCTCGACCTCATGGCGGGCAGCTGGCACTTGCGCAACCTGGCGCAGCTGCCGTTGCCGGCGACGCAGTTCATGATGGTCGGCGTGCCCGCGTGGCTGTCGGCGCTCCTGCTGCTCGCGCTGACGCCGATCCTGCTCGTCCTGTGCATCTGGGGCGTGACGGGCGCCGAATATCGTACCGATCGGTGACGCCGCTGACTCCGCCTTCAGCCGCCGTACCTCCATCAATGTAGAAATCGATTTCCAGCGTCATCACGCGACGACGCGGATCACGTGGCGCTTCGGCGACTCATGGCACCATGCGCCGATGATCAGACCCGCAATCGTCCTCGCCCTTTTATCGTTCGCTTCGATCGCGCAGGCGCAGCAAGCGCAGGCGGCCCTGCAGGCGCAACAGGCGCAACAGACGCAGCAAGCGGCGGCCATGCAGCAGGCCGAGCACGCGCATCGCCTCGCCGAGCAAGAGCAGCTGCCGCTGCGCCTGGCGATCGACCCGACGCGCCTCGTCACCGTCGGGCTGTGGCCGGGGCCGGATGTGCCGTGCAAGCTGCCCAAGCGCGACAAGCCGTACGTCTGCCATCGCCTACTCGTCGGCCCGGCGGTGATCTACTCGCAGCTCTACAGTGAGCTGATCGTCGCGCGCGGCGACGCGGCGTTGGCCAGAGGCGAGCGCTCGTGGTGGGTGCGCGGCGCGCCGCCGGTCCCGCTCGGTCTCGCCGCCGGCGAAGTGCTCTACCAAGTCGGCGACGACGGCCGTCCCGGCGAAGGCGACCTGATCGCCACCGTTTACCGCTAGATCGTCGCTACTTCACGAAGGCGTGCCAGAAGCGCGTCATCCACGACACCCAAATGATCGGCTCCGGCGCGTCGAACGGGATGCGCTCGTGAAACGCCGCCAACGGCGCCAGCTGCGCGCGGCTGGCGAAGAGGCCGAGGCACGTCGGGCAGCGCTCGACGACGGGCCCGCTGTCGAGATAGGGCCGCAAGACCAGCTCCGAGCCGTCGCGCGGGCAGCTGCCGCCGGCGCGCCCTTCGGGGCCGTTGCCCGGCGCGGGCTCGACGCGGCGAGCCACCCGCGTCGGCTCCTCGCCGAACCAGTCGAGCCAAACGCCACGACAGGCGCCGCAGGCGAACACGACGCTCTCGCCGCCGGATGGGCCGTCGTCCTCGTCGCGGGCGCGCCACTCGGCCAACGGGCCGGTGCAGGCGGGGCAGGACAAGAACGCGCCGCGCGAGTCACTCACGCGACCAGTGTACCGCCTCTCGCATCGGCGTGCCCGCGGTGACGACCGTGACGTCGACGGCCGCCGTCAGAGCGGCTGGTACGGCTCCTGCTTTAGTAGCCGGACAGGAGGACAAAACCGATGCTCTGGACGCTTGCCGTGATCCTCGTCGTGCTGTGGGCCCTGGGCCTAGTGACCTCTTACACGATGGGCGGGTTCATCCACATCTTGTTGGTGCTGGCGGTCGTGGCGGTTGTCATCAGCCTCATCCGCGGGCGTGAACCGCTCGTGTAGCTACGCGCTCAACACCGGCAGTCGCGTCGACGCGCGCTTCATCCGCGTCGGCGCGACCGTGCCCGTCACCGTCGCCGCCAAGTCGTAGTCGGCGTAGCCGGTGACGCGCGCGCGCACGAGATCGCCCGTGCGCGGCGCCTTGACGTCGTCGCCGAGCGCGAGGAACACCGAGCCGTCGATCTCGGGCGCCTGCCCTTCGTGACGTCCGACCATGAGGTATTCGGACTCTTCGCTCGGCCCTTCGACGAGGACTTCGATCTCCTGGCCGATCTGCGCCTTCATCTTCGTGCGCGAGATCTTGCGTTGGATGCGCATGATCTCGCGGCGCCGTTTCTCCATGTCCTTGCCGCTGACGAGGCCCAATTCGTCGGCGAGCTTGGCCGCGTGCGTGCCGTCTTCGTTCGAGTAGGTGAAGACGCCGACGCGGTCGAACTCGGCCTCTTTGACGAAGTCGGCCAAGCGCGCGAACGCCTCGTCGGTCTCGCCGGGATGGCCGACGATGAACGTCGTGCGCAAGGTGACGCCGGGGATGCGCTCGCGAATCTTCTTCACGAGCGCACGCGTCGTCTTGCCCACGTGACCGCGCCGCATCTTTTTCAGGACGTCGTCGTCGATGTGCTGCAGCGGCATGTCGATGTACTTGGCGACGCGCGGCTCTTCGGCGACCGCATCGAGCAGCGCATCCGTCGTCGCCGTCGGATAGGCGTAGTGCAAGCGCAGCCAACGCAAGCCGTCGACCTTCGCCAGCCGCCGCACCAGCGACGCCAGCTGCAGCTCGCCGTCGAGATCTTTGCCGTAGGTCGTCAGATCTTGCGCCACGAGGTTGATCTCGAAGGCGCCGCGCGCAACCAAGTCGCGCACTTCGCGCTCGATCGACGCGGCGTCGCGCGAGCGCTGACCGCCGCGCAGCTTCGGGATGATGCAGAACGAGCAGGGCCGATCGCAGCCTTCGGCGATCTTGACGTAAGCCGTATACGCCGGCATCGACAACAGGCGCGGCGTCACGTCGTCGTAGAGGTACGCCGGATCGAGCGAGACGCCGTCGCGCGCGACCTTGCCTTTGATGGCGCCGACGATCTTGTCGACGTCGCCCGAGCCGAGAAAGTGGTCGACCTCGGGCATGTCGCGCGCCAGATCGCCGGCATAGCGCTGGGTCAAGCAGCCGGTGACGACGAGGTTCTTGCACGCGCCCTCGGTTTTGAAGCGCGCCATCTCGAGGATCGTGTCGACCGATTCCTCTTTCGCCTCGCCGATGAAGCCGCAGGTGTTGACGACGATGTGATCGGCCTCTTCAGGCGTCGTCGTGATGGTGTAGCCGGCGCGATCGGTCAACCCGAGCATGACTTCGGTGTCGACGCGATTTTTCGGGCAGCCGAGAGAGACGAAGTAGACCGCTTGCTTCTTCATGAAAACGGCAAAAGCTGACCTAGTGCGGGCCGCCTGTCAAGGACTGCACGGCCTCGACCGACACCGGCGCGACGTCGGGCACCGGCGTGCGGTCGTGCTCGCCGGCGAAATCGCCGAGGCCGCGGCGACGGCGGCGCGCGCTCAAGGCGACGAGCAAGAAGCCGCCGACGACGCCGGTTCCGGCGCACAAATAGAGCGCCATCGACAGGCCGTGCGCGTCGATGAGCACGCCGGCGATGGGCGCGAACGCGCCGAACGCCAGGCGGCGCGCCATCGATTCGACGCTGAGCACGGTCGCGCGCTGGCCCGAGTCGGCGATCTCGCGATTGAGCAGCTCCTTCGTAAACGGCGAATACAGACCGTTGACGAGCGCTTGCACGGCCAAGAGCGTGACGCACCAAATGGAGTCGAAGCGGCCCAAGATGGCGTAGCTGATGGCCAGCGCCAGCGGCAAGCTCCAGACGATCCACTTCTCGCCGATGAGGCGGCGGAAGCCGTCGATGCGCTGCGCGCCGGCGGCGCCGACGAACGACATCGCCGCCATCGTGATGCCGATGCCGACCGTCGACAGGCCGGCCACGTGCAAGTAGGGCTGCTGCCAATAGAGCGACATGCGCAAGAGTGTGAAGATGAGGACGCTGAAGCCGACGGCGAAACGCAGCGGCGCCTGCGTGACGACGGCGCGGGCGGCGTGCGCCATGCCGTGCAGGAAGTCGCTGTCGTCGTCGCGCGTAAAAGGCGGCTCGCGCATCATCATGGCGACGAGCGCGGCGGCGGCGCAGACGCACGCGGTCGCGGCGTAGGTCGCCGCCGGCGCGTGCCGGCCGACGAAGCCGCCGGCGGCGAGCGCCAAGGCGGTGCCGATGAGCTTGGCGGCGGTGGCCGAGCCTTCGCGGCGGCGATATTCGTGCTCGCGGCCGTTGGCGCGCAAGAGATCGTACAGGTAGGCCGAGTCGGCGCCGGAGGTCAGCGTCATGCCCAGCGCGAGTAAGCCTTCGCCGAGCGCGAACGTCCAAAAGTCGCGGCCGTTGTAGTCGACGACGCAGCCGATGGCCATGAGCAGCGAGCCGAGCATCATGGCGCGACAGCGGCCGAAGCGATCGGCGAGCGCGCCCGTCGGCACCTCGAACACGATGGCGGTCAACGCGTAGACGCTGTTGAGGAGCGCGATGTGCGTGAAATCGAGCGTGCGGCTGGCGAAGAAGCTCACCATCACCGGCTGAAACAGATACGACGTCGACAACAGCCGATAGACCTGGAACAGCTTCAGGTCGCGCGAGAGCCGCGCGTCGTCGCGCCGGCGATTGGGCACCGACGGGCTCACGGCCGCACTCGTGCCGCGGCCGGAGCATTCTGCTCCGGGACGGCACTCGTCTCGATCGAAGGGGGCAAGCCCCCCTCGTCGAGCTGAGCTCGACGAGCCTCCCCACGGCCGGACTCCCGGCCGACGGCCGCTTTGCGGCCTCTCGCGTAATCGAAACGCCTGGGTGGAAGCGCGCGCCGCGGCTGGCCCGCGGATTCGATCCGCCGGCCGGACGCTCACGTTCGCTCGCTCACGCTCGCTCACGGCCGCACCAGATGCGTCCGCGAGCCCGCCGCTCGTTCCGCTGGCCCTACGGGCCGGACGCTCACGTTCGCTCGCTCACGCTCGCTCACTGAAAGACCAACACCTTGTCTTCGCCGAACTGCGCGATGAGGCCGTCGACGTAGCGCAACGCGACGTCACGACGCGCGATCACCGATTGCATCTCGGGCTCGGTCAACACGCCGGGCTCGGGCGAGAGCGCTTGGCGCAGGCCGACCAAATCGAGACGGCGTAGCGCCGCCACCATCTTCTTCGAGAACTTTTGGCAGCGGAACAGATAGGTGCGGCAGCGCAGGTGACCTTCGGGCTCGATTTGGAAGCCGAAGGTGTTGTCCATCCAGAAGAGGACGCGGCCGTCTTTGGACGTCATCAAGTTACCGCCCGAGAAGCGATCGCTGTTGTTGGTCAGCATGTCGAACAGCAATAGCGACGACAGCTGGCTCATCAAGTTGACCTTGTCGGCGGGCAGCTCTTCTCCGACGGTCATCCAGCGCCACCAAGCGAGCACGTTGTCGAGCGTGTCGAGGTGCGAGTCGACGATGACGGGAATCCAGTAGCTGAGCTCGCCGCGCGTGAAGCCTTCGTCGTCGAAGGTCGTCTCGGCTTCGATGCGGCGCGCGAGAAACAGCGCGTCGGGCGGCAGCTTGCCGACGAGATCGTCGTGATGGAACGTGCGCATCGTCGCCGGCGGCACGACGTTGAAGCCGAGCCAGCGATTGAGTCGATAGGCCGCCACTTCTTTGCGCGGCACCGTCTGCGGATTGATCTGCTCGGGCTTGAAGGCGGCGCGCGATCCGTCGGCGAAGTCGAGGCGAAAGCTGATCGACGAGCCGCCCTTATTGAGCTTGGCCTGCTTGATCTCCGAGATGCGCATGCGATCGATCAGCATCTCGTCGTTCATGCCGAGGAACGTGCCGGTGATCTCGGTCGTGACGTCGACGGGCGACGGCTCGAACCGCTCGGAGTCGAGCGGAACCAGCATCGTCGAATGTAACGCCCCGCCCGGCCTGACCGCGTGGCGCAACCGTTGCGCGCCGGTAAACACACCGGCGCCGGCTCCCCCCACGGCGAGGCACTCGAGCAGCACGAAAGCCCAGAGCCGCACAACTCAAGAGGCTATCACCCGCATTTGGCGATCTCAAATTTCACACCCACATTTCTTACATTTCTTTACAGGTCAGACTTTGTTGACGGTTTTCGCAGACATCTGCGCCGTGGTGCGAGCCGCGGGTCGTCGTTGTGATACGCTCACGGGCCATGGCGCCTCTCGCCGTCTGCTCGATGTGCCGTAAGCCCATCAACCTCGGATCGAAGTATTGGCGCTGCTCGGTGTCGACCTGCAACTCGGGGCGCATCAAGCTGATGTTCTGCTCGGTGAGCTGCTGGGACGCGCACTTGCCGACGGCGCGACACCGCAACGCGTCGGCGATCGAGGAAGTGGCGAAGCCGCAGTAGGCGGGCCGCCCGCGCCGCCGGAGGGTTGCGGCCGGCGACGATCGATTCTCGCGGTCGCGCGCGGATCAAGTGGGACGGCGGGTCCCCAAGGGCGGCCCCCAGCCGCCCTCCCTCGTTATCGCCAACCTCGCCGGAAAGTTGCGTGCGGAGAATGCAGCCGCGAGCGCTCGCCTAATCCAGCTCGGTCAGCGTCCGCGCCACGACCGCCGCGATCGTCCGCTGCGTCTTGGCCCGCACCCGCTGCCCATCGACCGACAGCGACAGGCGATCGCGCACGTCCCAGCCGCGCACGCGCACCTCGGCCAGCTCGCCACGCGCCACGTGCGCCGCGGCTGCGATCGCCGGGCCGAAGATGAGCTGCCCCGTTTCGCGCGCCAAATCGAGCCCGACGACGAGCGTCTGCGACTGATGCCCGAGCCGGCGCCGACTGTGCGACAGCGGGCAGCCGTCGTCGGCGGGCACGAACTGGCCGTTGACGTTGTAGATCGGTGTGACGAACGGAATCTCCTGCAGCTTGCGCTGATCGACCGGCCCCGGACCGAGTGAGCGCACGAGCTCGGGCGGACCGTAAAGCGCCTTGCGCACGTGGCCGACCGAGAGGTTGACCCAGGCGCCCGGCAGCTGCTCGTCACCGACGATCAATGCCAGATCGAAGAAGTTCTCGACGGCATACGCGCGCACGAGCGCCGGCGGCAGCTCGAGGCCGCGCAAGCGCGCACCGGTCAGCGCGGCGGCGATGCGCGGCAGGAAGATCACGTTCAAATAGGACGGCGCCGCCAGCGCCAGCTCCTCTTCCGCGCCCGGCTGCGGCCTGAGCTGCGTCAAGCGCGCGGCGACCTCTTCCAGCTGCGGAATGATGCGCTGGCCGTCGTCGCTGACGAGCACGCCGCGCGTCGAGCGCGCCAAGAGCTGCACGCCGAGCTGCCGCTCCAGCCGATGCACCGCCTTCGAGACCTGCGACGGCGTCACCTTCAACGCCCGCGCCGCGCCGGTGATGGCGCCGCAGCGATGAACCGTCAAGAAGGTGATGAGATCGCCGAAGCGGAGATCGCCCATCCCCTCCTTCACCGCTTGCCCTCGACACGATCGATCGCCGTCTGCAGGTCGGCTTCGCTGTGGACGCCGCGCAGCACCGTCGCCACTTTGCCTTCGCCGTCGAGCAACACCGTATGCGGGATGGTCTGGACTTGATACGCGACCGAGATCGAGCCGTCGTCGAGCGCCACCGGCATGTGCAGGCCGAGCTCGCGCGCGGCTTTGGCGGCGGCGTCGCGATCGCCCTCGGTGTTCACGGCGTACAAACGCGTCGCGTGGCCGGGCTGTTTCAGGCGCTCGGCGATGCGCTCGACGCCCGGCAATTCACCGCGACAAGGCCCGCACCACGAGGCCCAAAAGACGAGCGCGACGGGATGGCCGTGCTCGGCCGCGAGGTGCAGCGTGCCGCCGTCGAGCAGCGGCGCCGAGAAGTCGGGGGCGAGCGCGCCCGGTTTGGTCGTGACGTGAGCCACGCTGCTCCAGTTGCGCTGAAGCTGCCAAGCGTTCAGCGCGCCGAGCACAACCAGCGCGGCGACGAGCGCGCGGCCGGCCCAGCGGCTCACGGAGGGCGATGGCGCGCTAGCGGTTGCGCTCGACGAGGCTGCCGCTGACGGCGGTCGGCGCGCGGCATCGACGGCCAGCGCCCACACGACGACGGCCCACGCGACCGCGATGCCGGTGACGATCTGCCGCACCAGCTGCGACGGCGCGTGGCCGACCGCGCTGTAGGCCAGCGAGCCGGCCACTTGCACGCTCAGATACGGCACCCACGCGTAGGCCGCGAGATCGGCCGAGCGACCATGACCGCGCGCGCCCTTGGGCACGAACAGCGACATCATCGATCCCCGCCAGCAACACGCCGAGCACGTCGGGGAGCAGCTGCTGGAACGTGCCCATCAAGCCGAAGAGGCCGGCGTCGAGGCCCGCTTCGACGCCGAGCACGAACGCGCGGGCGATGAGCGGCAGCCAGCCGGCGACGAGCCAGCCGCACATGAGGAGCGCGATGTCGCCGGCCCGCGCTTCGCCGTCGGCCAGCCGCGCCAAAGTCGCCCGCGGCGCGACGAGCACGCCGCCGACGCGCGCGGCAAACCCGAGCCGCGCCACCCCGCCGCTCATGCGTTGCGCTGCGACAACATCTGCTTGGCCGCCGTCCCCAGCGCCGAGGGAATGCCCTTGGAACGCGACAGCGCCTTCAGATCTTTGACGCTCAGGTGCGGCAAGAAGCGCATCGAGATCGGCAGCGGACATTTCGGATTATTGACCAACGCTACTTTGATGCCGTAGAGGCGCACCCATTGTCGCGCGTTGGCGATGAATCGGATGATGTCGTCGTCGAGCCCGCGATTGCCGGCATAACGCAAGGCTTCCATGTCGTTGACGCCGGGCGAGCGAATGGCCGCCATCGCAACTTGTTTATTCTTGTCGCGAATGAGCACGGCGCGCGCGAACGAGTTGCCGAGCGTCGCCAGCCGAATCTTGCCCGCCGGCGACAGCTCGGAGATCTTGAGCGTCTTCTCTTCATCGGGGCTTTCGGCCGCGAGCTCGGCGGCGGCGGCGTCGGCTTCGGCTTGCGCCAAGGCCTCCGCTTCGTCGACGGCGACCAGCTGCAGGCCCGCCGACGCGTCGACGGCGACGGTCGCCGCGGCCGCGAACTTCGCGTCCTCTTCCGGCGAAATCGTAGGCGCGCCGCCCGACTGCTCGATCGCCTTGGCCGCTTCGTCGAACGCCGCGATGCCCTCGACGCGCACGTTGTTGCGCACGGCCAGCTCGAGCGCGCGCTGCGCCGTCGACATGCGCGTCTTCGGGTTGAGATAGAGCGCCGCGATGATCGCCGGATGGCGCAAGAGGCGCTCCTCGTTCTTGGCGATCATCTCCAGGCCCGTGTCGTCAACCAGCGTCGCCAGGTGGCGGAACGTCTCGTCGTCGGCGGCGCGGTTGAGCAAGAGACGCTCGAGCAGCGCCGGCTTTTGAAACACCCGGCGCGCGAAAAAATCCAAGACGCGCGGGTCGAGCGGCTCGCCGAGCGCGCCGCCCAAGATCTTCTCCGGCAGCTCCACCGCGGTCTTGAACGCCGCCGACCTCACCGCTTCGTCTTCCGCGAACGACAGCTGATAGAGCGCGACCGCCAAGTCGCCGGGCGGCATGGGCGCGAGGCCGCGCGCGGCCATCAAACGCAGCGGCGCCGGCGCTTTGGGCCCGACGGCGCGCTCGACGCCGGGCGGCAGCTGCGTCAGCGGCGTCAGCTCTAACGCCACGTCGTCACCGATTGCGCTCCCACAAGATCCCGAGGCCGTTCAAGGTCAACATCTCGTCGGTGTGCTGGATGGTCTTGGAGTCGCTGGCGATGAGCGGCGCCAAGCCGCCGGTGGCGACGACGGTGCACGGAAAGTCGACGGCGGCGCGCATGCGCGTGACGATCTCGTCGGTGAGGCCGACGTAGCCGTAGAAGAGGCCAGCCTGCATCGAGTTGACGGTGTTCTTGCCGATGACCGAAGGCGGCCGCATGAACTCGACTTTGGGCAGCTTGGCGGCGGCTTGATAGAGCGCGTCGGCCGACGTCGTGATGCCGGTCGCGATGGCGCCGCCGGCGTATTCGCCCTTCGGCGTCACCAGATCGAACGTCGTGGCCGTGCCGAAGTCGACGACGATGCAGCCCGACTTGAAGCGCTCGAACGCCGCGATGGAGTTGACGATGCGATCGGCGCCGACCTCTTTCGGGTTGTCGATCAAGATCGGCATGCCCGTCTTGATGCCGGGTCCGACGATGAACGGCTTCGTATGTAAATATTGTTCGAAGAAGCCCGTGAGCGCGAACAGCGCCGAGGGCACCACCGTCGAGACGATGCCGCCGTCGAGCTTCCACGGCAAGCCGGCCAACTGCGCCAGCTCGTGCAGCGTCGCCGCGTATTCGTCGGCGGTGCGGCGCGCGCGCGTCTCCAGCCGCCAATGCGCGCGCAAGGCGCCGGCGCGTCCGCCTTCCGCGGAGAACACGCCGACCACGGTGTTGGTGTTGCCCACGTCGACCACGAGGAGCATGCGGCGGTAAGCGTAACATGGCGGCGCGGCACAATCAGCGGGCGGCGCGCCGACGTCTTTTGCGCCCGTTAGTTTTGCGCGGTCGCTTGCGTTATCATGGACGAGTGGTCGAACCGGCAGTCTCGTGGGCGACGTCGTTCCTGTCGCTGCGCCAGTTCGTCGACGAGACCTACGGCGCCGGCTCGTTTCGGCGGCTGCGCGAGGCGCTGAAGCAGCAGCACGACATCGAGCTCCCGCAGCCGATCGTGCTCGGCACCTGGCTGCCGACGCTGCATCTCGTGACCGCGCAGGCGACGGCGCACGAGCTCTTCGGCCCGCCCGATTTTCACGCGCGCCTCGGCTGGGCCGCCGCCGCCTACGAGCTGACGTGGCTGCAGCGGCTGGCGATGCGCTTTACGTCGCCGCAGTTCTTCCTCGAGCGCGGCGCGCAACATTGGCGCGGCCGGCACAGCTCGGGCACGTGGACGTATGACTCGCGGCCGCACTGGATTCGCGGCACGCTGCGCGACTTCGCCGTCGTCGACGCCGGCTTTTGCGCCATGATGCGCGCCTGGCTCACGCACGCCTGCGTCATGACCGGCGCCGGCAAGGCCTACGTCGTCGAGCGCGAGTGCCGCGCCAAAGGCGCCGACGCCTGCATCTTCGAAGGCAGCTGGTGACACGAGGCCCCGGCTCGCGTTAAAATTCCGCCGCCCATGGCGCTCGCCGGCCACGCCAGTCCCAGTCGCAAGACGCTGCTCTATCCGCTGCTGTTTCTCGGCGGGATCGCGCTGGCCGTGTTCCTCGGTCTCTATCTGATCGATTGGTATATTTTAAAGCCACACGAGAATCCGATTCGCATTCTCTTCGATTTCGACGTCGATACGCTGCAGAACGCGCTCGGCAACATGGCGCAGGTCGTCGCCGCCATTCTCGGCATCGTCATCACCGTCGTCTCGATCGTCGTGCAGTTGGCGGCGACGCGCTATACGCCGCGCATCGCCGATATGTTCTTTCGCGATCGCACGAACCTCGGCGTGCTCGGCTTCTTCGTCGTCGCCTGCATCAACGCCGTGTGGGTCTCGGTCTCGGTCACCAAGGACTTTTTGCCGCGCGTCTCGATCATCTTTACGATGCTATTGGTGACGTCATCGCTATTGATGATGGTCCCCTATTTCGCTTACGTGTTCGCCTTCCTCGATCCCGATCGCGTCGTCGGTCGCATCCAGGAACAGGCGGTGCAAAGCGCGATCGGCCAAGGTTCGCGCGTCGCCGTCGCCGGCGACATCAACGAGCGGCAGCACAAAGCGCTCACCGGCGTCGAGCAGCTGTCCGATATCGCCATCAATGCCACGTCGCAAAAGGACAAGGCGATCGCGTCGGGCTCGGTCGATGCCATCAAAGACTTGGCGACGACCTATCTAAGACAAAAGAAGCGCGTGCCCGAGGATTGGTTTCATATCGGTCCCGCCATTCGCCAGAACCCCGACTTCGTCTCATTGGCGGTGGAATCGATCGAGGATATCGACAAGAAAAAGATTTGGCTCGAATACAAGATACTGCGGCAATACCAAGCGATATACAGCGAGTCCTTGGGGCAAATGCCGGACTTGAATTATCTCATCGCCATCAATACCCGTTACATCGGCGAAGCGGCGCTCGCTGCCAGCGACGGTGAAGCGCTGTCGTTGGCGGTGAAGTTCTTCAATACCTATTTGCGCGCCACCTTGAATGCGCAGAATGTTCGTACCGCTTACAATATCTTGAATCAATATCGCCAGCTGGCCGAGCGCGCGCTGGAGATGAAGCAGACGGCGCTGGTCTCCGATATCGCGTTCTTCTTCAAATACTATGCGCAGATTGCCCATAACTTCGATTTGGGCTTCGTGACCGAGACGGTCGCTTACGACTTGGCGACGCTGTGCGAGCGCGCCTTCGATACGCACGCGCCGTCGCACGATACGGTGTTGCGCCTGCTGCTCGAGGTCGATAAAGAGCCGGAGAGCCAAGCGCAGGAGAAGTCGTTGCGCGGCGTGCGGAAAGCGCAAGCCAAGCTGGCGAGCTTTTATTTGGTGGCCAAGGACAAGCGCGGCGAAGCGTATGCGCGGCAGATTTACGAGGACATGCAGGACGAGCAGCCGGAGCGATTGCGCTCCATTTGCGACGAACTGTTACGAGTCGAATCGAAAGACTTCTGGGAAGTCATCGACCGCGGAACCAATTTCGATTATGTCGATGACACCCGTAAGGCGCAGCTCAAAGTGTTCTTTTCGTGGTTCCCGAGCCTCAATAAGGAGACGGTACATGCATAAGATGATGCTTTCGATCTTGCTCGCCGGAGCAGTCGCTGGCGCGGTCGGGTGTGGTGGCGGCGGGGCCAAGTATCACGTCAATGACAATGCCTTGGCGGGCGCGAGCGTGCAGGAAAAGCAGGGCGTCTTGGCGGCGCAACAAGAGAAGGAAGTGGCCAAGACCGAGCAGTCGAAGGCGGAGGCCGACTTGCGCGGCGTCGAGACCGAGCTCGACCTGGCGGAGAATGAATACAAGACGACGAAGCTGCAGCTCGACAGCGCCAAGCTGAGCCAAAAGGCGGTCGAGCAATCGGGCGACGTCACGAAGAAGCAGCAAGTCGCCAACGATACGCGGGTGGCGCAGTTGGGCGTGAAGTCGGCCGATTCGAAGGTCGACTGGCTCTCGAAGAAGCGCAAGTGGATCAAAGCGCAGCGCGACGCCGCCGACGCGCACTATGCGGCGGCCGACTCGCGGCTGGAGCTGGAGAAGGCGAAGCTGGCGCAGCAAAAAGGCATCAAGCCGTCGGATGATTTCAATCTCATGAACTTCGAGACCGACAATATGAAGAAGCAGCAGACGTATTCGGAAGCGCGCATGGACGCCGACAAGATGCAGGCCGACGTCGACCGGATGCAGCGCGATTACGAAGCACAAAAGAACCAGTTCGACACCGCCAAGTCCGCTTCCAGCCACTAAGCTCCGCGCCTGCAATCCGCAGCGACGCCGCGGCGTCTTTCGTCACGCTTCTCGTCGCAAAATCGATTGACGCAAGGTGCGACAAAACGGTACGCTCGGGTTGCATCAAACACTCGTCATCGTTAGTAGCCCTGTAACAAGGGAAATCACGCGAGAGGGGAATGGAGTACCAGGTTCACGAGGAATCACCGCGCGTATTGGTGGTGGATGACGAAAAGGTCATCCGCGAGATTCTTTCTGACTTTTTGACGATGGAAGGCTACGTCGTCCGCGCGGTGGAAGACGGCGACGCGGCATTGCGCGAGCTCGAACGGCGCAGCTACAACCTCGTCATCAGCGACCTGAAGATGCCGGGCATGGGCGGCCTCGAGCTGCTCGAGCGCATCGACGAGCTCAAGGCCAACGTGCTGACGGTGATCATGACCGGCTTCGGCACCGTCGAGACCGCCATCGAGGCCATGAAAAAGGGCGCCTACGACTACATCTTGAAGCCGTTCAAGATCGAAGAGGTCGTGCACGTCGTCGAGCGCGGGCTCGATCGGCAGCGCCTCAAGTCGGAGAACATTCGGCTCAAGGAAGCGGTCAGCCTCTACAAGATCTCCGAAGCCATCGCCGAGTCGTTGTCGCTCGAGCGCGTGCTCGATTTGATTCTGGACGCCGTGCTCGTCGAAGGTCAGGCCGACGTGGCGACGCTGATGCTCGAAGATCGCCGCACCGGCCTCTTCGTCGAGCGCTCGCGCAAAGTGTCGCCGATGGCCGACGGCGGCTTCGTCGGCGAGCTGAACCTGCCCGAGCTGCTCGAGCACTATCGCCTCGACAAGCCGCTGCTCGCGCACGGCTTGAAGGCGCTCAAGTTCTTCTCCGAGCCGCCCAAAGATCGCCGCCTCGTCTCGTTCTGCTCGATCCCGCTGAAGGTGCAGGATCGCGTCATCGGCATGCTCAACGCGTATTCGTACACGCGCGGCTACAAGTTCACCGAAGGCCAGCGCAAGATGCTTGCCGTGCTCGCCAATCGCGCGGCCGTTTCGATCGAGAACGCGCGGCTGTACGAAGACTTGGTGCAAAAGAACGGCGACTTGACGTCGGTCAATTCGTCGCTGGCGGAGAATTTCCGCGCCACCATTATCGGATTCGCGCACGCGCTGGAAGAATCGGATAAATATACACGCGGCCACTCCGAGCGCGTCGCCTTCTACTCGTCGTTGACCGCGCGCGGACTATCGCTGAGCGAGTCGGAGACCGAGCGCATCGTGCAGGCGGGCTTGATGCACGATATCGGCAAAATCGGTATTCGCTACGAGAAACTGAATAAGCCGGGAAAGCTGACGCCGGAAGAAGTGGCGATGTTTCGCACGCATCCGGCCAAGGGCAAGCGCATCTTGGAGCCGATCCCGTCGATGGCGGAGCTGATCCCGGGCGCGTGGTGTCATCACGAAAATTGGGACGGCTCGGGCTATCCGCGCGGGCTCATGGGCGACAATATTCCGCTGTTGGGCCGCATCGTCGCCATCGCCGACACCTATGACGCGATGACGAGCGATCGGTCCTATCGCAAGGCGCTGCCGCATGACGTGGCCGTGGCCGAGCTCGAGCGCTGCTCGGGCGCGCAGTTCGATCCCGACCTCGTGCCGGTGTTCATTCGCCATGTCGAGGACGATCGGCGCGAGAAGGTCGCGGCCGGCAACGAAGTCCCGCGCTGACCGGCTAAGATGGTCGTATGATTTCGCGGCGACAGTTTGCGCGGACGGCGGGAGCGGCGATTGCCGGCGCGGCGCTGTTGCCGCGCCCGGCCGTGGCGGACGACGCGCCGCGGACGACGACCGCGGCCGCGACCCATCCGGCCAAGAAGCTGGCCGCCGCGTCGCAAGCCGAAGCCGACGCCCGCGTGCAGCTGGTGCTGGCGCGCTACGGCTCGCGGCTCAAAGCCGACGCGCGCGCCGAGCTGACGCGCATGGCCCGCTCGCAACAGGAGCTGCTCGACGAGCTGCGCGCCTTCCCGCTCGATTACGCCGACGAGCCGGCGCTGCAGTTTCGCGCGCCGCGGACGCATCGCTGATGGACGTCGGCCTCGACGTGCTCTTCGCCGGCGTGCACGAGCTGGCGGAGAAGCTGCGCACGCAAGCGCTGTCGCCGGTCGATCTGGCGACGGCCTATCTCGATCGCGCCGAGCAGCTCAACGACGAGAGCCACGCCTGGGTGACGATCACGCGCGACCTGGCGCTGGCGCAGGCCCATCGCGCCGCCGACGAGATCGCCGCCGGCAACTGGCGCGGCCCGCTGCACGGCATTCCTTACGCCGCCAAAGACCTGCTCGCCGTGCGCTGGTATCCGACGACGTGGGGCGCCGCGCCGCTGGCCAAGCAGAAATTCGCCGAGGACGCGGCCGTCATCCAACGGCTGACCGAAGCCGGCGCCGTCCTGCTCGGCAAAGCGGCGATGGTCGAGCTCGCCGGCGGCCTCGGCTATCGCTTCCCGACCGCTTCGGCCACCGGCGCCACGCGTAATCCTTGGGACAGTAAGCGCTGGAGCTGCGGCTCGTCGTCGGGCTCGGGCGCCATCGTCGCCTCCGGCCAAGCCGCCTTCGCCATCGGCAGCGAGACCTGGGGCTCGATCTTGTGCCCCGCCGCGCATTGCGGCGTCACCGGCTTGCGCCCGACGTACGGCCGCGTCAGCCGTCGCGGCGCCATGCCGCTATCGTACACGCTCGACAAGATCGGCCCGCTCGCCCGCTCCGCCGACGACTGCGCACTCATCCTGCATGCGCTCGCCGGCCACGACCCGCAGGACGAGAGCTCGCTGCCGCAAGCCGACGCCGCCTTCGCCTGGCCGCTGCCGCCCGACCAAGCGCGCAAGTCGCTGCGCATCGGCTGGGTCGCGCAGCAGTCCAAAGGCGCCGTCGCCGCCATCGACGCCGCCTGCCGCGCCGCCGTCGAGGTCCTGCGCAAGAGCGGCTGCTCCGTCGAGCCCGTGACGCTGCCGGACGGGCCGTGGACGGCGGCGACGGTCGTCATCCTGCAAGCCGAAGCCGCGTCGTCGCTGCGCCCGCTCATCGCCTCGGGTCAAGTGGCCGAGCTCGCCGATCCGCTCGGTCGCATCGGCGGCTACCTCTACGAGACCGTCCCCGCCGCCGATTTCACGACGGCCCAGCGCGTTCGACTCGTGGCGCAGAAGAAGATGAGCGCGCTCTTCCAACGCTTCGACGTCTTGGCCGGCCCGGCGCGCGGCGAGACCGCCTTCGCCATCGACGCCAACCTCGAAGAGGCCGACGATCTGCCCGATCCGCTGGGCTGTCTCGGCAACTTGTGCGGGCTGCCGGCCATCAGCGTGCCTTGCGGCTTCGACAAGGGCTTGCCCATCGGCGTGCAGTTCGTCGGCAAAGCGCTCGACGAGCACGCCGTCGTCTTCGCCGGCAAGCAGCTGCAAGCGGCCAGCGACTGGCACAAGAAGCGCCCGCCCGAAGCCGGCTGAAACCGGCGTTTTCCGTCGAGAAAATCGCCACTTTTCGGGCGCGAAATTTGCGGCTCGTGAGCGTTCTGTAGCCGCGGAAATGTGCTAGAACGCTGCGCATGCCTGAGACGCCTCCGTTTAGCGCGCCCGCGCAACAGCGAACGCCGGTGGCCATCGAGGACGAGATGAAGTCGTCCTTCATGGACTACGCGATGTCGGTCATCATCGCGCGCGCGCTGCCCGACGTTCGGGACGGCCTGAAGCCGGTCCATCGCCGCATCCTCTACACGCAGAGCCAGCTCAACAACACGGCGAGCCGGCCCTACTTGAAGTCGGCGCGCGTGGTCGGCGACTGCATGGGCAAGTTCCACCCGCACGGCGACGCGTCGATCTACGACGCCATCGTGCGCATGGCGCAGGACTTCTCGCTGCGCTATCCGCTCGCCGACGGCCAGGGCAACTGGGGCTCGATCGACGGCGATCCGCCGGCCGCCATGCGCTACACCGAAGTGCGCATGACGCGTCTCGCGTCCGAGATGTTGGCGGACATCGAGAAGGAGACCGTCGACTGGCAGATGAACTACGACGACAAGGAACAAGAGCCGATCGTCCTGCCGGCCAAGGTTCCCAATCTGCTCATCAACGGCACGAGCGGCATCGCCGTCGGCATGGCGACGAACATTCCGCCGCACAACATCACCGAGATCATCGACGGCGTCATTCGGGTCATGGAGGATCCGAGCGTCACCATCGATCAGCTCATGCAGCTCATTCCCGGCCCCGATTTCCCGACGGCCGGCTCGATCTTCGGCCGCCAGGGCATCCGCGCCGCCTATCACACCGGGCGCGGCTCGGTCGTCATGCGCGGCAAGGCCGACATCGAAGAGGACAAGCGCGGCCGCAGCTCCATCATCGTCACCGAAATCCCCTACATGGTGAACAAGGCCCGCCTCGTCGAGAAAGTCGCCGAGTTGGTCAAGGAGAAGCGGCTCGAAGGCATCAGCGACATCCGCGACGAGTCCAACCGCAACGGCATGCGCATCGTGTTCGAGCTGCGCAAGGACGCCGTCGCCGCCGTCGTGCTCAACAACCTGTACAAGATGACGCAGCTGCAGTCGTCGTTCGGCGTCACGATGCTGGCCATCGTCGACAATCAGCCGAAGGTTTTGACACTGAAGGAGATGCTTCAGTATTTCATCGAGCATCGCCGCGACGTCGTCACGCGCCGGTCGTTGTTCGAGCTCAAGGAAGCGCGCTCGCGTCAGGAGATCGTCGAGGGCCTCGTCATCGCCGTCGACAACATCGATCGCGTCATCCAGATCATTCGCGCCGCGTCGACGCCGGAGGAGGCCAAGGTCAACTTGATGGCCGAGCCGCTGGCCGGCCTCGAGGAGTTCCTTCGCCGCGCCGGTCGTCCCGAGGCCGAGATCGCCAAGCGCACCGAGAAGGGCGACTACGCGCTCACCGATCGGCAGGCGCAGGCTATCTTGGACATGCGCCTCCAGCGCTTGACGGGGCTCGAGCGCGAGAAGCTCGACGAGGAGTTCCGCGCGCTGTGCGAGACCATCGATCGGCTGGAGCTGATCCTGTCGTCGGACGAGCGGCTCATGCAGGTCATCAAGGGTGAGCTGGTCGAGATTCGCGACAACTTCGGCGACGAGCGGCGCACGACGATCGTCGACGCCGAAGGCGAGATCGCCATCGAGGAGCTGATCGCGCAAGAGGACATGGTCGTCACCGTGTCGCACGGCGGCTACGTCAAGCGCAGCTCGGTGTCCGACTATCGCGCGCAAAAGCGCGGCGGTCGCGGCATCACCGGCGCGTCCTCGAAGGACGAAGACTTCGTGGCGCAGCTGTTCGTGGCCTCGACGCACGATCACATCCTCTTGTTCACGTCGATGGGCCGCGTCTACGTCAAGCGCGTCTACGAATTGCCCGAGGGCTCGCGGCAGTCGCGTGGCAAGGCGCTCGTCAACTTCTTGGAGCTCAAGGAGAACGAGCGCGTCGTCGAGATGTTGGCGCTCAAGGAGTTCGAAGAGGGCAAGGTCGTCGTCATGGCCACGCGTCAAGGCGTGGTGAAGAAGACGGCGCTCGACGCGTTCTCCAATATTCGCAGCTCGGGCATCATCGCGCTGACGATCGACGAAGGCGACGCGCTCGTCGAAGTGCGCTTGACCGACGGCCAGCACGACATCCTCTTGGCGACGCGCGAAGGCCGCGCCATTCGCTTCCCCGAGGAGAAAGTGCGCGTCATGGGCCGCACTGCCCGCGGCGTCAAGGGCGTGGCGCTGCGCGACAAGGACGAAGTCGTCGCCTGCGAGAGCTTCCCGCGCAACGCGCCGGCGACGCTCATCACCGTCAGCGAGCACGGCTACGGCAAGCGCACCGCCGTCGCCGAATATCCGGTCAAAGGCCGCGGCGGCTACGGCGTCATCACCATCAAGACGACCGAGCGCAACGGCAAGGTCATCGGCTGCCGCCTCGTCACCGACGACGAAGACTTGATGCTCATCACCAACGGCGGCAAGGTCATCCGCATCCCCGTCAAAGGCATCCCGACGCTCGGCCGCAACACGCAGGGCGTGCGCCTGGTGAAGATGGACGCGGGCGAGAACGTCGTCGCCGTCGAGAGCTTGGCCGAGCGCGAGGACGAAGCGGGCGAAGTGCAAGCGGCGCCGATCGAGGTCATCGAAGGCGAAGAGGATCTGTCGGACGACGAGGACGACACGATCCAGGTCAAGACGCACGCCGAAGACGACGACGGCGACGATGATGGTGGCGGCGAAGGCGAGGCCGAATGAGCGAATCCAAGTCGAGACCGAAGTCGCACGCGCTGTTCGAGGCCGGCAAGCGCGTCATTCCGGGCGGCGTCAACTCGCCCGTGCGCGCCTTCCGCGGCGTCGGCGGCGATCCGGTGTTCTTCGCGCGCGGCAAAGGCGCCTACGTCTGGGACGTCGACGGCAACGAGTACGTCGATTACGTCGGCAGCTGGGGTCCGCTCATCGCCGGCCACGCGCATCCGGAGATCCTGGAGGCGATCGCCGAGGTCGCCGCCAGCGGCACCAGCTTCGGCGCGCCGACCGAGCGCGAGGTGCAGTTCGCCGCCGAGCTCATCTCGGCCGTGCCGTCGATGGAGATGGTGCGCCTCTGCTCGTCGGGCACCGAGGCGACGATGGCGGCGCTTGCGCGTCGCGCGCGGCTTCACCAGGCGCGACAAGATCGTCAAGATCGACGGCGGCTATCACGGCGCCAGCGACTGCCTGCTCGTCGCCGCCGGCTCGGGCGCGGCCACGCTCGGCATCCCCGGCTCGGCCGGCGTCACCGCCGGCACCGCCGCCGACACGCTCACCGTCGACTGGAACGACGAAGCGGCCATGCGCGCGCTCTTCGACGCCAATCCCGGCCAGATCGCCGCCGTCATCGTCGAGCCGGTGTGCGGCAACATGGGCTGCGTGCCGCCCAAAGCCGGCTACTTGCAGGCGCTGCGCAAGCTGACGCGCGAGCACGGCACCGTGCTCATCTTCGACGAAGTCATGACCGGCTTTCGCGTGGCGTACGGCGGCGCGCAGGCGTTCTACGGCGTCGAGCCCGACCTGACGACGCTGGGCAAGATCGTCGGCGGCGGCTTGCCGGTCGGCGCTTACGGCGGCAAGCGCGACATCATGTCCGTCATCGCGCCGCTCGGCCCCGTCTACCAAGCCGGCACGCTGTCGGGCAACCCGCTCGCCGTCGCCGCCGGCATGAAGATGCTGGAGATCATGCGTCGCCCCGGCGCCTATGAAGCCATCGGCAAGACGACGCAGACGCTCGTCGAAGGCTTGGGCGCGCTCAGCCAAAGAATTCGGCATCCCGACGCACACCAACGCCGTCGGCTCGATGTTCACCAGCTTCTTCACCAGCGAGCCGGTCTTCGACTACGCCAGCGCCAAGAAGTCGGACACGGCGCGCTTCGGCCGCTTCTTCCACACTATGCTCGACCACGGCGTGTACTTGGCGCCGTCGCAGTTCGAGGCCGCCTTCGTCTCGACCGCGCACGACGCCCGCGCCATCGAGCGCACGCTCGAGGCGGCCCGGCACGCGTTCGCCGCGCTGTAAAAACGCATGACCCCGCCGCGCCCGCCCAGCTTGGCGCTGCTCGTCGCCGTCGTCGCTGTTGGCGTCGCGGCGGCGTGGGCGCCGGCGTTGCGCGGCGACTTCGTGTGGGACGATCAGCACGACATCGTGCACTCCGACCGGCTGCATCACGCCCGCGCGATCGTCGACGTCTTCCGCCATCACGCCATGTGGTCGGCCGATCAGCCGGAGACGACGGTCGCGACCTATCGTCCGCTGGCGCTGGCGACGTTGGCGATCGACTACCAGCTGTGGCAGCTGCGTCCGGCCGGCTATCACGCGACCTCGATCCTCTTGCACATGCTGGCGACGCTGGCGCTGCTCTTGGCCTTGCGCCGCCTGCTGCGCGACGACGTGGCCGCGGCCGCGTTGGCGCTCCTGTTCGCGCTGCACCCGGCGAACGCCGAAGCCGTCGCCTGGATCAACGGACGCTCCGAAGTGCTGGCGCTCCTCTTCGGCGCGCTCGCGTTGTGGGCGGCGGCCGCGCGTCGTCCGCTGTGGCTCGCGCCGTTTCTGCTGTTGGCGATGTTGGCGAAGGAGACGGGCGCGCTCTTCGTGCCACTGGCCGTCGCCGTCGCCTGGATGGAGCCACGCGAGACCGCCGGCGAGCGGCTGCGACCGACGTGGCCACCGGTCGTCGCCTGCTTCGCCGCGCTCGTCGCCTACGTGGCGCTGCGCGCCGGCGCGCTCGGCCGGAGCGCGCTGCCGACGGGCGCGCTCGCCGACGCCGCGCGCGCCCTGCCCGCCTTGTGGATGCGCGCCACGCAGGCGGCGGTCGTGCCGCTCGACCGCGCGCCGGTGACGCTGTCGAGCTGGCTACACGCGCTCGGCCCCAAAGAGCACGCCGCCTACGCCTTGGCGTCGCTGGCCGTCTTCGGCATCTTGGCGGTGCTCGTCGCTCGTCGGCGCCTGTTGGCCGCGCTCGGGCTCGTCTGGTGGCTGGGCGCGCTCGTGCCGACGACGGCCATCGTCATCCTCGATTACCCGTGGCCGGGCTTGGCGCGCTGGCTCTACATCGGCCTGCCCGGCCTCATCCTGTGCCTCTATTTGGCGGCCGCCAAGCGGCTGAGCCCGCGCGGCCAGCTCGCGCTCTTCACAATCGTCGCCGCGTCGTGGCTCATCGCCGCCGAGCGCGCCATCCCCACCTGGCGCTCCGACACGCAGCTCTACGCCACCATGGTCGAAGAGTCGCCCGACGACGCCTGGGCCTGGCGCGCGCTCGGCATCAACCAGCTCGGCCTGCGCCACTACGCCGAAGCCGCCCCGCTCTTCCACAAAGCGTCCGAGATCGACCACACGGAAGAGGTGCACGCGGCCTTCGCGCTCGAAGCGTTCACCTGGACCTACCTCGACCGCTGTGACGAGGCGGTGGCGCAATATCGCGCCCATCCGCCCACACCGGCCGTCGATCCCGACCTGTTCGCCGAAGGCGCCGCCGCTTGTTACGTTCGCGCCGGCCGCATCGAGCGCGCACGCCAGCTCTATCGCGCCTGTGCCGCCGGTCGCCCGACCTGTCAGACCGAGCTCGACACCTTGCCCGCGCCGACGGCCGCCCAAGCCCCCGGACCGTCGCAGCAAAGCCGTTGACCGCCGCGACACGCCGTGTTAATAGCGCCCACGTCAATGGCTGAGCTTTTCAGCGATTCGACGAGGTACGGAGGACGGGTCGCATCGACAAGCGGATGATTCAGGCCACCGCCCGGTACAGCTACATCGGGATATTCTTCGGCCTAGCCGTAGGCATCTGCGTGTTCGCTGGACGCTGGGCCGATCATCGCTGGAAGACCACCCCGTGGCTCACCGTCGCCGGCCTGCTGTTGGGAGTGGTCACCGGCTTTCGTGAGCTTTATACGGTTAGCAAGCGCGCCATGAAGGACGAAAAGTAAGTGGAGCTGAAGCACCTCATCGCCTTCGAGAAGTGGACCTGCCTTCTGGCGGTGATCGTGCTCGCGTCCGGAATCGTCTTCCTCGATCGCCACGCGGCGCTGTCGTTGTCGCTCGGTGCCGGCCTGATGGCGGCGAACTCGTGGTCGATCCGCACGATCGCCGAGCGCTACGGGTTGGCCTTGCGTGCGCGGCCCGGCTTCGCGATGCTGCTGTTCAATTTGAAGATGGGCGCCATCGTCGCGCTCTGCTGGATTCTGATCAACTACGTGCACGTCGATCCGAAGTGGTTCGCCATCGGCATCTCAGTGTTGCCGGCGGCGATTCTCATCGTCGGGATCGAGCACGGCCTTCGTCGCGAGGACTCCACGAATGGGTGAAGAAACAACCTGGTTCGACCTGCTCCCGGGCATGCGGAACCTGGAGCTGTTTGCCAAGCAGTACCTCGCGCGCACCCAAATGGGCGTGCAGGGCTTCCCGTCGGCGTTCTCGCTGACCCACGTCATGGGCGCGCTGCTCGTCCTCGCGTTCTGCACGGTGGGCGCCATCGCCTTCGCCGGCGCCG
Organism: uncultured delta proteobacterium; assembly: GCA_963785725.1. Taxonomy (GTDB): domain Bacteria; phylum Myxococcota_A; class Polyangia; order Palsa-1104; family Palsa-1104; genus JAQBQH01. Next base: position 149,604 of record CAWAWS010000024.1, read on the forward strand.
TCTCCAAAGGCGGCCGCGACGCGATCGTCCCGCCCGCGAAGTTCACGCTGCGCAATATGTTCGAGATGTTCACCGACGCCATCGTCGGCATGGCCTCGACCATCATGGGCGACAAGAACGCGCGCCGCTTCTTGCCGCTCATCGGCACCTTCGCCTTCTTCATCTTCTTCTCGAACTGCATGGCGCTCATCCCCGGCTTCGCACCACCGACAGCGAGCGTGAAGACGAACCTGGCGCTGGCGCTCATCGTGTTCGTGATGACGCACGTCTACGGCATCAAGGACAACGGCCTCGCCTACTTCAAGCATTTCTTGGGGCCCGTTTGGTACTTGGCGCCGCTCATGCTGCTCATCGAGATCGTCAGCCACATCGCGCGTCCGGTCTCGTTGACGATGCGCCTCGTCGGCAACATCGCCGCCGACCACAAGGTCGTGGCCGCCTTCTTCGCGCTGGTGCCGCTGTTGGTGCCGGTGCCGTTTCTGATCCTCGGTGTGCTCGTCTGCATCATCCAGACGATGGTCTTTTGCATCCTCGCGATGGTCTACATCCAAGGCGCCGTGGCTCACGAGCACGCCGACGATGAGCACGCCCACGCGGATCACCACTAAAAAGTTTCCCTTTTGGAGGACACGAGAATGAAAACGTTCGGCAAGACTCTGGCTGGTTTGGGCGCTGCGCTCTTCACGATGTTGGTCGCGGCCTCCGCGTTCGCGCAGGAAGCGGCGGGCGCCACGGCGTTCAACGACCGCGACAAGTGGATCGCGGCGGCGTCGGCGCTCGGCGTCGGCATCGCGGCGTTCGGTGGCGCGCTCGGCCAGGGCCGCGCGGCGGCCGCGGCGCTCGAAGGCATCGCGCGCAACCCGGGCGCGTCCGACAAGCTCTTCACCCCGATGATCATCGGCCTGGCGCTCATCGAGTCGCTGGTCATTTACTCGCTGGTCGTCTTCTTCTCGCTGCTCGGCAAGATCCACTAGTCGACAGCTTCAGGCAGTAAACGGACGGGCGCGCTCAGCGATGGGCGCGCCCGTTTCGTTTTTGCGGCGTTTGCGGCGAGCGGCGACTACTTGGCGGCGGCGGACGACGCGGGCGCGAGCGTCCGCAGGAAGAACTGGGTCAGCTCGGCGTTGAGCTTGGCGTGATAGGCGGGACGATCGAAGCCCGGCGGATCATCGGCGACGGGGCCGACGCCCGGCCCGAGCCCGGCGGGAAACGGCGACAGGAACGCATAGTGCCCCGCGTTGTTGACGACGACATACTCCGCCTTCGGCAGCAGCTGATGCACGCGCTCGGCATGAAACGGCTGGCGCAGTACCATGTCCTTCTCGGCGCGATAGATGCGCACGGGCGCCGTCAGCTCCGCCATCGCGTCGTTGCCGAAGAGCGCGCCCACCGGCGCCATCGCGACGACGGCGCGGATGCGCTTGTCCTGCACGTGAATCGGCGCCGGCTTCGTCGCCTCGTCCGCCGCTTGACCGTGCGACAGGCTGCAGAACTCGGGATCCTCGCTCGCGTGGGCCGCGCAGTGCTTGCCGAGCTGCGTCATGTCGCCGACGGCGCCGGCGGCCGCGAGCACGCTGTAGCCGCCGGCCGAGAAGCCGGCCGCGCCGACGCGCGCGACGTCGACATGCGGGCCCAACACTTTGTCGGCGATGACCGCGTCGAGCGCGGCCGTCAACGCGCGCGGGCGACCTTGCCACATGCGCGCCGTGCCTTCGCCCGAGTGATCGAAGTGGTTGTTGCCGGCGTGCAGCGGCGCGATGACGATGAAGCCGCGCCGCGCCAGCCACTCGGCCGAGTCATGGTGGCTGAGCGTCGTGCCGCCCGAGCCGTGCGACCACACGATCACCGGCAGCTTGCCGTCGGCGGGCGGCGCATCTTGCGCGGCCGACAGCGTGTACAGGTCGCGCCGAATCGACGACTCGCCGCCGGGCGTCGGGTAATAGACCGTCAGCTGCGTCGCCGCGCCCGTCGACGGATCTTTGTACGTCAGATCGCGCAGCCCGCAATGGAACACGGCCGGCGCCGGCGTCGCGGGGGCATCGGCCGCGCGAGCGCAGAGCGGCGCCAGCAACAACGCGAGCGCGAACGAGGTCCTACGCAGCTTCCTCATGGACGTGACGTCGCTCCCAGCATGTCGTTGAGCAGCACGGCCGGCGGACGGCCGCCCGCGGTGCTGCCGAGCAGCCGCGCGTCGCGCGACAAATAGGCGATGAGCGGCGTCGGCGCGCGCACCGGCAGCTTGGCCAGCACCTCGGCCAGCCGCGGCTCGGCCATGTCGACGTCGACGGCGATCGTGACGAAGTGCTCGCGCGTGTACTCTTCGATCTCGACTTTCGCCAGCGTACGCTCGACGAGCAGCCGCGTCCCCGGACACTTGGGACGACCGAAGACGAGCATGAGCTTCTTGTGCGCGGCGTCGGCGTCGGCCAACGCGGCGTCGAGCCCCGTGTGCCAATCGAGGCCGCTCGTGAACCAGGGATGTTGAGCCATCTTCAGCCTCCGGAGACGCGCGCGTACGACTGATCTCGGTCGACGCGAATGTCATCATAGATCGACTGCAGAAGAACGATCTTTTCCGTCAGCAGGCGATGATTGTCGCGCGCGATCCGCTCCGACAGCGGCAGCCGATTCTGCCGGCGCTCCAGCTCTTGCCATGCCGCCGCCGAGTAGTCGAACAGGAACTTGCCGGCGACGTCCTTACCGCCACGCACGTCGTCGAGCGCCTGGGCGCGCACGAGCTGCAGCGTCGGATCGGGCGCGCGGCGGAAGAAGCCGACCGCTTGCGCCGCCGTCGCCGTCGCAAAAGGCGTCTCGGGATGGAACACGGCCGCGACGAACGCCGAGTGCGCCGTCCGCAGCGGCACGCAGGCGCGATCGAACGCCTCGGCATCGAGCGTCAGGCGCGGAAAGATCAAGAGACCGACCGCCAGCCGCGCATCGGCCGCGAGCGCGTCGATGGCGGCGCGGGCGTCGTCGAGCGAGCCGAGCACGCGCCGCTGCACCTGCCCGTCGGCCGCCAGCGACGGCGCCGCGAACGGGCAAACGCCGTGCTGCACGACCACTTCGTCGATCCAGCGGCGATTGACGCGCAAGACCTCGCGTTCGAACTCAGAACTTATTGGTCACCGACAAGAAGGTCATCTTGTCGTTGGTCTCGCGCAGGCGGCCCGACAAGGTGCGCACGAAGTTCCACAAGAGCTCGTAGGCCAGGTCGCGATCGACGAACAGCAGATCTTCCAGATCTTCTTTGCGGATGACGAACAGGCGGCACTTCTCGTGGACGATGGCGTGCGCCGAGCGCGGGAAGTCGTCGATGAGCGCCATCTCGCCGAAGTAGGCACCCGTTTTCAGGACGGCCAGCGCCTCTTCGCCCATCCCCGGCACCATGCGCGAGATGCGCACGGCCCCGTCGATGATGAGGTAGAACTTGTCGCCCTTGTCGCCCTCTTGGAAAATAGTCGTGGCGCCGATGTGCTCTTCTTCCGAGCCGATGTCGGCGATGCGGCGCAAATAGGCCGCAGGCAGGCCGGCAAAGAATTTGATCGTGCCCAGCAGCTCCACCGCTTCGACGGGCGTCATCGGCGGCTATCGTAAACCTGACCCGCTAAATCGCAAAACAGATGCGTCATTCGCTGAGGAATCGGGCGGCGTCGAGGGCGGCCATGCAGCCGGTGCCGGCGGCGGAGACCGCCTGGCGATAGACGTGGTCGGCGACGTCGCCGGCGGCGAACACGCCCGCAATCTTCGTCGCCGTCTGCGCCGTTTTGATGCCGGGCAGGACCAGATAGCCGTTGTCGTCGAGGTCGAGCTGGCCGCGGAAGAGGTCGGTGTTGGGCTGATGGCCGATGGCGACGAACACGCCGTGCGCCGGGACGCTGGTGATCTCGCCGGTCTTCAAGTTGCGGATGCGCACGCTGGTGACGCCGCGTTTGTTGCGCTCGCCCTCGATCTCCTCGATGGCGCTGTCGGTGAGCCAGGCGATCTTGGGATCTTTGCGGGCGCGCTCGAGCATGATCGCCGACGCGCGAAACTCCGAGCGTCGATGCACGATCGTGACCTTGGCGGCGTGCTTCGTCAGATGCGTCGCCTCCTCCATCGCCGTGTCGCCGCCGCCGACGACGAGCACCTCTTGGTTGCGGAAGAAGAAGCCGTCGCAGGTGGCGCACGCCGAGACGCCGTAGCCTTTGAGCCGCTCTTCCGACGGCAAATTGAGCCAGCGCGCCTGCGCGCCGGTGGCGATGATCAGCGCGTCGGCCTTGACCTCGACCTCCTCGATGCCGGCGACGTGCAGCGTAAACGGGCGCGCCGACAGATCGACCTTCTCGACGTCGCCCTGCGCGAAGCGCGTGCCGAAGCGCTCGGCCTGCGCGCGAAAGCTCTGCATCAGCTCGGGACCGAGAATGCCCTTGGGAAACCCTGGATAATTCTCGACTTCGGTGGTGTTGACGAGCTGGCCGCCGGGCGGTCCACCGCGCACCAGGCCTTCGATGACGAGCGGCACAATGGCGGCGCGCGCGGCGTAAATGGCGGCGGTGAGCCCAGCCGGACCGGAACCGAGGATGACGAGTCGTTCCTGCAGCGTCTTCATGACCGTGCAGATATAACACCGGCGCCGCGGTCGCGCTCGACCGGGCGCCGCGGTCGACGCGTCTATTTGCCGTCGAGATGCTTCATCAGATCCGACATGTCGTTGGCGTGCTCTTCCTCTTTGGCGAGGATCTCTTCGAGCATGCGTCGGGTCGTCGGGTCGCCGTCACCGAAGAAGCGGATCATCTCCGAGTAGCTCTCGATGGCGATGCGCTCGGCGACCAAGTTCTCGCGGATCATGTCGAGCAGGTTCTTGCCCTCGACATACTCCGAGTGGCTGCGCGTCAGCATGCCTTCGGGGTTCAAGTTGGGCTCGCCGCCGAGCTGCGTGATGCGCTCGGAGATCTGGTCGGCGTGGCCCTGCTCTTCACCGGCGTGCTCGAGGAACTCGGCCTTGACGCCTTCGGAGTGGATGCCCTCGGCGGCGTAATAGTGGCGCTTGTAGCGCAAGACGCACACGATCTCCGTCGCCAGCGCCTCGTTGAGCAGCTTGATGGCGGTCTCGCGATCGACCTTGTAGCCGTCGGTGATCGCGCCTTTTTCGATGTGCGCCCGCGCCCGCTTGCGCAGCTCTTTGATGTCGGAAATGAACGGCGACGTTCCTTGGGCCATGTGTGAATCCTCCACGGCAGAGGCTCTAGTCACCGCCTACGCCCACGCAAGCGGGCGGCGTGCAGAAAACGCGCTGCTGCTGTCTAGGTCGAGAGAATGATTGGCGGTGAAGGCGGAAGGACGAGGCGCGGCGCGGCCTCAGGAAATCGGGTGGTTGTTGCTGCACAAGCCGTTGATGCAGGTGAAGCCGTCGGACACGCCGCAGCAGTCGCTGTCGACGGTGCACTTCTCGAACTCCTGCGAGCAGCTGGGCTGCTGGTCGGTGCAGATGAGCCCGGTTCCACCGTCGCCGCCGCTGACCGGCGGACGGCAATAGCCGCCGCAGCACTCGTCGCCCGATTCGCACGAGGTGCCGTCGGCGTGGCAGGGATCGACGGTCCAGAAGCCGCGCGCGTTGCCGGCGATGAGCTCCTGGCCCGGCAAGTAGAACGCCGGATGCGACGGATCGGTGCCCGCCGGCGCGTTCAGATCGATCGCCGCCACCCACAGCTTCTTCGGCGTGTACTGCGTCTTGTCGAGCCAATGATAGAGGCGCGGATCGCTGCTCTTGGCGTCGATGGTGGCGATGTTGGCGTAGAGGCGCCGGCTGGTGAAGACGACCCAGGCGTAGCCGCCGGACACGACCGGGTTGACCGTCGGCTCGTAGTTGAGCGTGGCGTCGGCGGCGCCGGTGTGCGCGCCGAACGACGGCAAGTAGCCGGCGCCGTTGAGCTGCGCGAGCGCGACGGGCGCGGCGCTGGCCGTCGTCGACCACATGAGCTCGCCGGTGCCGCCTTGCCACGTGTAGCCGAAGTGCGTCGACGTGATCTCGTGCTCGAACACGACCGCGTCGCTCGTCGGCAGGAACGACGACCACGAGTCGACGCCCTTGGCCGGCTCGTCGAGCAGGCGGAAGTTCGAGAACGTCGTCGTGGCCGCGTCGTAGTCGAGGACGGCCATCGACTTGCCGTCACTCGTCGTCGTGCCGCTCGTCGTCGACGACTGATAGTTGAACGAGAGATGCTTGCCGTCGGGCGAGAACACCGGCAGCGCCGCTTTGAACGAGTCCCAGGGCAAGGTCGGCTGCGTCGCCATGAGCACGCCCGCCGCCGTCCAGGCTTCGCTCTTCGAGTCGCCGTTGATCATGGCGCCCGAGTCGGACATGAACCAGCTGCCGTCGGGCGCGAGCGCCGGGAACGCGTGGCCGGTGCCGGCGACGGGAACCTGCGCGTTGCTGTTGGTGAGCTGGAACAGGCTGGAGACGTCGTAGTTGTCGCCGTGCTGGGTCAAGAGCGTCGAGCCGTTGGCCGAGACCGAGTGGCAGACGCGGCAGCCGGTCATGTTGGCGCTGTAAGTGCCGGCGACGACGCTGGGCGCCGTGTCGCCGGGCTTGATGGCGAGCGTCGCGGCGCCGAACTGCGGTCCCGTGCGCACGGGCTTGGCCGCCGTGCAGTTGGCGATGGTATCGGTGGTGGCGCAGCTCGGCTCGCCCGAGTTGCCGACGTTGGCCGGATTCGTCGGATCGGCGACGAGCGCGGTGCCGTACGAGTTGTAATAGACGGTGCCCTTGAGCGTGCCGGGCGCGATGTGCCACGTCATCGTGTAGGGCCCGATCGCCGTGGGCGTGCCCGATTTCGTGTCCTCGAACGTCAGGCTCACCGAGACGTCGTCGCCCTGCCCGTTGTTCGAATACGACAGCGTGTGCCAGACATCGTCGGGAATCGGGATGTTGATGAACGGCGTCGCGTTGGCCGCGAACGTCCCCGTGTAATCGAAGTTGGCCTCGTGCAGCTTGATGAGCACGGCGTCGAAGGTGTGATTGGCCGACGGATCCCAGGCGATGAGCGGCGCCAAGAGGCCGCGCGGCCACACCGTGCCGTCGTACGGATAGAGGATGTGCACGGCCGTATCGGGCGCGGTCGGCGTCCCGGTCAGCACGCCGGTCTGCGTCGGGCTGGCGCCGCCCGCCGGACCGCCGCCACCGACGCCGCCGTAACCGCCCGCACCGGCATCGACCGTCGGCGGATAGGCCGGGTCGCCGTTCTGCGTCTGCGCGATCACCACCGTCACCGACGTCGACGCGGTCTCGCCTTGATAGGTGGCCGTGATCGTCGCCTTGCCGCCGAGGGTGCCGGCCGGGCTGAAGGCGCCGGTGCCGACGATGATCTGCCCGATCTCGCCGCGATCGATCGTCCAGGCCGGATCGACGCCGATGCCATTGACCGTCGCGGTGAAGTTGACGCCGGGCGTCGTGGCGCCGGGTGCGATCGTGATGACCTGGTTCAGCGGCGACAGCACCAGCGGGCCGCTCATGTCCGTGCTCACCGGCGGGCCGGCGTCCTGCACGGGCGTGACCGCCATGTCGGCGCCGACGACCGGACCGGCATCGACGAGACCGTGCTCGGCCGCGTGATGGCAGCCGACGACCGACAAGACCAAAGCCGTGCTAAGGCGCGCGAAAGTAAAACGCATGTGAGCGATTTTATGTGCACACTGCTGTTAGCGTCAACCAGGAGTTGACACCCACATCCGCTAGCGCACGCGCCGACGACGCGACTGCAAGGTCGCAAATACATCAACTGTTTCGAGGATTAGGCGAGAGGCGCGAGCTTAGGGCAGCTGTTCGCGCGTGAAGTTGCGGACGCCGTCGGCGCGCACCTGCAGGTCGTCTTCGATGCGAATGCCGCCGAACGGCGCCAACGCGTCGACGAGGTTCCAATCGACGAGGCCGGGTCGCGCCGCGTTGACGCCCGCGCGCAACGGATCGAGCAGCATCGGCGTGAAGTAGATGCCGGGCTCGATGGTGAACACTTGGTCGACGGAGATCTTCGACGTGTTGCGGAGCCACGGGTTCTCGGCTTTGGGCTTGACCTCCGCGCAGCCGACGTCGTGGCAGGTGAGGCCGAGCGAATGGCCGAGGCCGTGCGGGAAGAAGGCGCGCGTCAGGCCGGCGGCGAGCGCTTCGTCGGGGCTCGCTTTGGCGACGCCTATTTCGCACAAGATGGCGGCGATCTGGCGGTGCGCGTCGTCGTGCAATTGCTCGTACGGCTTGCCGACAGCGACGGCGGCGCACAACCGCTGCTGCATGGCTTCGGTCTGCGCGACGAGGCCGGCGAACGCGCTCGCGCCCGCGCCGTCGCCTTTGACATAGGTGCGCGTGATGTCGCTGCAGTAGCCGTTGCAGGCGGCGCCGGCGTCGAGCAGCAGCGACTCGGCCGAGCGCGCCCGCGGCTGCTTGCGATAGGAGACGTGATGCAGCGTGGCCGCGTTCTCGCCGAGCGCGACGATGTTCTTGTACGGCGTCTCCGGATCGTCCTGCGCCGTCGCCTGCAAATACAGGAGGTGCAGGTCGAGCTCGGAGCGATCGCCCGCCAAGAACGCCTGATGCAGCGCGCGATGACCGAGCGCGGCCACGCGGTTGGCTTCGTCGATCGAGGCCAGCTCGTAAGGCGTCTTGTGCACGCGCGTTTGATCGAACGCCTTCATGAGCCCGGCCGGATTGGACTCGCGGATGCCCCATTGATCGGCGCGCGCCGTCTCTTCGCCGACGAACGCGAGCCGACCCGACGGATGCAGATGCGCGCGCGCGTCGGCCACGTCCTCGATGACGACGATGTCGAGCTGCGCCAGCCAGAAGTCGTTGTCCGGCACCGGCGGCTTTTCCCAGAAGTTCGGCGGCTGACACCAAATCAGCTTCGGCCGCTGTCCCGGTCGAATCAGCAGCGCGCAATCGGGCTGGGCCAGCGGCAACCAATGCTGAAACTCGGGTGTCGCGCGTAGCGGCCAATATTGATCGTCGAACATCGTCCGCGACTTGGCGACGCCGGAGTGAATGGCGACGGCGTCGTAACCGTGCTCGCCGAGCGCCTTCGCGTAGCGACGCTCGAGCTCGGCCAGGTGCGCGCGATGCAGCTTCTGCCAGTCGTGCATGGGGAGCGAGGCTAGCACGAACTTTGGCGGCCGATTACGCGGCCGATTTATGGTAAGACGGGCCGTGGCCGGCGACGCATATGTGTTGATCATGGCGGGTGGTGGCGGGACGCGACTGTGGCCGGCGAGCCGAAAGCGGCGGCCGAAACAGTTCCTGCCCATGCTCGAAGGGGGCGGTACGCTGCTCGGCGAGACGGTGGCGCGCGTGCAAGGCCTGGTGCCGGCCGAGCGTATCCTCATCGTCACCGCGGCCGACCAAATCGACGAGTGTCTGCGCGCCGCGCCGTCGGTGCCGCGCGACAACGTCGTGGTCGAGCCGCAGGCGCGCAACACGGCGGCGTGCATCGGCTTGGGCGCGCTCGAGGTCTTGCGCCGCGATCCGGCGGGCGTGCTGGCGGTGTTGCCGTCCGACCAATGGGTGCGCGACGCCGCCGGCTATCGCGACACGCTCGAGCGCGCCATCGACGTCGCGCGCAGCGGCGCCATCGTCACCATCGGCATCGTGCCCGACGCGCCCGAGACCGGCTTTGGCTACTTGGAGCTGGGCGCGGAGACCGAGCGCGGCGTCCGGGTCGTCGACAAGTTCGTCGAGAAGCCGAACAGGGCGACGGCCGAGCAGTATGTCGCCGGCAAACGTCACCTGTGGAACTCGGGCATGTTCGTCTTTGCGGCCAAGCGGCTGCTCGAAGCCGTGCGCGCGCACATGCCGCAGCTGGCCGACATCCTCCACCAAATCGCCGAAGCGCCCGAGCGCACCGAGGAGCTCTATCCGCGCGCGCCGGCGCAGTCGATCGACTACGGCGTCATGGAGAAGCTGCCACGCGGCGACGTGTTCGTCGTGCCCGGCGACTTCGGCTGGAACGACGTCGGCAGCTGGTCGGCGCTCGGCAGCTTGCGCGCCGCCGACGGCGACGGCAACACGAGCGCGGCCGACAGCGTGACGATCGACGCGCGCGGCAACGTCCTGTACGCCGAGGGCAAGCAGCTCATCGCCGCCGTCGGAGTCGAGAATCTCGTGATCGTCGCCACCGGGGACGCCATCTTGGTGATGCCGAAGTCGCGCGCCCAAGACGTGAAAGAGGTCGTCAAGCGCCTAGAAACGACGCATCGCAAGGAGCTGTTATGAACCCGCGCGTCTTCCGTGAGTACGACATTCGAGGCAACGCCGATCGCGACCTCGACGACGGCTTCGTCAACCTGCTCGGCAAGGCCATCGGCAGCCACTTGAAGCGCTCGGGCGCCCGCCGCATCACGCTCGGCCGCGACTGCCGCGTGCACTCGCCCAGGCTGCACAAAGAGCTCAAGGCCGGCATTTTATCGACGGGAATCAATATCATCGACGTCGGTATCGTGGCCACGCCGCTCCTCTACTTCAGCGTCTTTTATTTCGACAGCGACGGCGGCGTGCAGATCACCGGCTCGCACAATCCGCCCGAGGACAACGGCTTCAAGATCCTCAAAGGCAAGTCGACGATTCACGGCGGCGAGATTCAGGAGCTGCGCAAGATCGTCGAGTCCAAGCAGTTCGAGAGCGGCCTCGGCTTGAGCGAAGATCGCGGCATCGAGCCGGCCTATCTCGACATGGCGGCGTCGAAGATTCAGCTCGGGCCGCGCCGCTTCAAAGTCGTCGTCGATGCCGGCAACGGCGTCGGCGGCACGGCGGTTCCGCTCTTGCAAAAGCTCGGCTTCGACGTGACGCCGATGTTCATCGAGCAGGACGGGCGCTTCCCCAATCATCATCCCGATCCGACGGTGGAAGCGAACGTCGCCGACCTGAAGGCCAAAGTGACCGAGGTCGGCGCCGAGGTCGGCATCGCGCTCGACGGCGACGCGGATCGCATCGGCGTCGTCGACAACAAGGGCCGCATCATCTGGGGCGACCAGCTGATGATCTTGTTCGCGCGCTCGATCTTGAAAGAGGTGCCGGGCGCGACGTTCGTGAGCGAGGTCAAGTGCTCCAAGGCGCTCTACGACGAGATCGCCAAAGCGGGCGGCAAAGCGATCATGTGGAAGGTCGGCCACTCGCTCATCAAAGAGAAGATGAAGGCCGAGGGCGCGCTCTTGGCCGGCGAAATGTCCGGCCACATCTTCTTCGCGCATCGTTATTACGGCTATGACGACGCCATTTACGCGGCCGCGCGCTTGGTCGAGCTGCTCACGAAGTCGGAGGAGACGCTCGATCAAATCGTCGACAAGCTGCCGAAGCTGTTCAACACGCCCGAGCTGCGTTACGAGCTGAGCGACGAGATCAAGTTCGAGGTCGTCAAGCGCGTCGTCGAGAAGTTCAAGGCGACGGAGAAGGATGACGGGCACGACGTGGTCGACGTCGACGGCGCACGCATCACGTGGAAAGACGGCTGGGCGCTGGTGCGCGCGTCGAACACGCAGGCGGCGCTGGTGCTGCGCTTCGAAGCCGAGACGCCCGAGCGGCTGCAGACGATTCGCACGCGGGTCGAGACCGAGCTCAAGAAGATCGAGAGCGAGGTCAAGGGCTGATGGCCATCGCTGTCGGCGTGGACTTGGGCGCGACCAATGCGCGTGTGGCGCTGGTCGACGTCGCGGCTGGCAAAATCCTGGCCGAGAACAAGCATCCGTGGACCGATCACTCGCCGGAGACGGTGGCGGCGATCGTCGGTCAAGCGGTGCGCGAGATCGATCCCGACGGCAAGCGCGTCGGCGTCGGCGTCGGCTTCGCCGGCATGCTGCGCGGCTGGAGCGGCGTCGTGGTCATCGCGCCCAACTTCGGCTGGCACGAGGTCGACTTCCGCAGCCTCTTGCGCGCCAAGGTCGGGCAGCAGTGCGAGCTGTACAACGACTTGAACGCCATCGCCTACGGCGAGGCCCGCTACGGCTCGGCGCGCGGCGAGAACGACATCATCTGCGTCTACGTCGGCACCGGCGTCGGCTCCGGCATCGTGCTCGACGGCCGGCTCTACTCGGGCTCGACGCACTTGGCCGGCGAGTTGGGCCACACCAAAGTCGTGCCCAACGGCCGGCTCTGCGGCTGCGGCATGCGCGGCTGCTTGGAAGCGTACACCTCCGGCAAGAACATTCAGCTGCGCGCGCAAGAAGAATTGCGCAGCGGGGCGCGCAGCTTGGCGACGGATCTGGCCGGTGGCATCGACAAGGTGCACGCCGGCTTCCTCGACGAGGCCGCCCGCCGCGGTGACGCTTACGCCGGCCAGCTGTGGGAAGAGGTGTCGACGCTGCTCGGCTTGGCGCTGGCGAACGTCGTCACGACGCTGAATCCGAAGCGGCTCGTCATGGGCGGCGGCGTGTGGCAAGGCGCGCCCGAATTGCGGCGGCGCGCGGTGGCGCGGCTGTTCGACTTCGTGAACCAGCCGTCGCGCGAAGGCTTCGAGGTCGTCGACACGGCGCTCGGTGACTCGGCGGGCATGCTGGGCGCGGCGGCGCTCATCAGCACGCCGGCGGCGGCGCCCAAGTCATGAAGCGCGTCGAGTTCTTCTTCGATCTGGCGTCGCCCTATTCGTATTTGGCGGCGACGCAGCTACCGGAGCTGGCGCGGCGCACCGGCGCGACGATCGCGTGGCGGCCGTTCGTGCTCGGCGCGGTCATGAAGGCGACGGGCAACGACATGCCGGCGCGCGTGGCCAACAAAGCGCGCTGGATGGGCCAAGATCTGCAGCGCTGGGCGGCGCATTACGGCATCCCGTGGCAGATGACGTCGCACTTTCCGCTCAACACGGTCAAGGCGATGCGGCTCGTGCTCCTCGACGAGACCAAGGCGGAGACGGTGGCGCTGGCGGCGTTTCGCGCGCTGTGGGCCGAGGATCGCAACATCACCGAGGAGCCCGAGCTGCGGCGGATTGCGGCCGCGGGCGGGCTCGACGTGACGACGGCGTTGGTGGCGATCGAAGACGCGCGCATCAAGGATCGGCTGCGCGCGAACACCGACGAGGCGATCGCGCGCGGAGCGTTCGGCGCGCCGACGATGCTGGTGGACGAGCAGCTGTTCTGGGGCAACGATCGCCTGCAGTTCGTCGAAGCGGCGCTGAAAGCGTAGCGACATTCGCGGACGACACGGCGCCGTTTGCCGCTCGCGTCGTCGATGCGGCGAGCGCGCCGTGCAGTTCCGCCGCGGCAGTCGGCGCGGCCGCCGGCGACGCGAGCGTTGGCGCTGCAGGGTCGGCGCGGCGAGCGCGCCCCATCACCTGCGGCCGCAGTAGCCGTTACAGCTGTTTGCTTAGGTGGACGGCGGTGCCCCAGTCGCGGACGGTCTCCTTCCACGACGTGTAGCCGAGCCCGCGATAGAGCGCGAGCGCGCCCCCGTTGTCGACGCCGGTGTAGAGCGTCAGCGTGCCGAAGCCGCGACCGCGCGCCTCGTTCTCGACGTGCTCGGTCAAGACGCGCCCGAGGCCGCGCCGCCGCTCGGAAGGCGCGACGACGAGGCTGGTGACACAGGCGCGGCTCCGGCCGTCGGCGATGTCGGGCTCGTCGTGGACGAGGACGAGCGCGACCATCCCGACGTCGACGCCGTCGCGCACGGCGATCCACAAGACGCGACGGCCGGCGGCGGCTTCGGCGAGCCAGGCGTCGACCAGATCGGCGTCCCAACCGGCGACCTGTCGTAGCGCGACCAAGCGTTGCCGATCGCGTTCGACGGCGAGCTCGACGCGCATCAAAAGAGCACGAGGGACAAAATCTCGCGGCCGAAGAACAAGTACACGAGCGCAGCGGCGGCGAGGAACGGACCGTACGGCACCTCGACACCGGCGACGCGACCGCGGCGGACGATGAGCGCCGGAACGACCACGCCGACACCGATGACGGCGGCGCCGAAGTAGCTGAAGAAGACGGCCTTCCAGCCGAGCAGCGCGCCGACCATCATGAGCAGCTTGGCGTCGCCGTAGCCCATCGCTTCGCGGCCGAGCAGCCAATAGCCGAGCTCGGCGGTGAGGGCGACGCTGCCGTAGCCGGCGACCATGCCGATGACGGCGCTCGACGGGTGAATGTCGCGCAAGACGAGGGCGAAGACGAAGAATACGGGAACGGCCGGGTAGGTGATGCTGTCGGGAATGATCTTGTGGTCGAGATCGATTCCAGAGATGACGATCATCGAGCCCGTGAACGTGAAATAGACGAGGAAATGCGCGACGCGCGAGACGACGTCGCCTTGGCCGTCGATGACGAAGCGCCAATAGACGGCCAGCGCCAAGAGCAGCGTCAAGAGCTCGACGAGGGGATAGCGAATGGAGATCGGCAGCGCGCAGTGGCGACATTTTCCGCCGAGGATGAGCCAGCCGAAGATGGGGATGTTGTCGCGCGGCGGCGATGCCGTGGCCACAGCGCGGGCAGTGCGACGGCGGATGGACGACCGATTCGTACAGCCCGAGACGATGGATGGCGACGTTGAAGAAGCTGCCCCATAACGCGCCGGTGAGGCCGGCCACCAGCCAACCCCAAGGCGGCAGCACGAGAAGCGCCAGCGGTCCGTCGACGTCAGGCATCGCGAGCGAGCATAGCAAACCGTGCTAGCGTTAGCCCGAATGCGTCGTCTGCTTCCGTTCGTGCTCGTCGTCGGCTGTCATTCGTCGGGCCAAGAGAACCTCGGTTTGTCGGGCCAAACGACGACGGTCGACGTGGCCAAGCTGGCGCAGCCGGACGAGCTGGTGCGCGCGCTGTCGCTGTCGGGCAATGACTTGGACGCGCGCTTGGGCGCGCACAAGATGGACGCGTCGTCGACGTTGAAGCTGGAGTCGGCGGCGCACGAGTCGCAGGCGCTCGACGAGACCTTCGCCGTCGAGGCCAATGGCGCGGGCGACGTCCATCTGCTGCATGACAACTCGCGCGGCAACGGCTTCGAGGCGCTGGCGACGGGCGGTCAGCTGTACGTCAAGCCGCGTTACGGCCGTTTCGTGCATCGGCGCATCGAGGGTGACGAGCTGTCGCGGCTGCGGGTCGCGGCCGAGACTCCGGCGGCGGCGTACGTGCGGCTCTTGTCGCCGTGGCTGCAAATTCACGAGGCGGGCGCGGTGTCGGTGGCCGGTCACGCGGGCCTCAAGCTGAAGCTGAGCGCGCGGACGTCCCCGTCGTCGACGCCGACCGAGACCGAGCCGGGCAAGCAGTGGCGCAAGACACTGCAGGTGCGCTTCGTCGACGGCGATATCGTGCTCGATGCCAAGACGGGCGCGCCGCTGCAAGTGCGGCTCGACGCGGCATACGGCTTTATGCGCGACGGTAACCGATGCAGGCGACGCTGTCGTTCAAGCAGGCGACGACGTCGGCGACGTCGGCGATTTCGCCGCCGGCCGACTTCGCCGAGCTCGGGCGGGCGCGGCCCATCCTCGACAAGCAGCAGCTGCTCGAGGCCTCAAGTGACGACCGCCGGATTATCGGGCGTCAGAGCGGTGCGCTCGCGCAAGGCGCGAGTGACCGCCGCCGCATTGTCTGCCGCCTGCGCTGCTCGCACCGGCAACGTTCGAGTAACCGCCATCGTTTCGTCGACCGTAAGCGCTGCTGGCACTCGCAATGCTCGCGTAACCACTGCCGGTTCGTCAGCCGTCAACGCTGCTCGCGCGTGCGACGCTCGCGTGACTGCCGCCGGTTCGTCCGCCGCTAAACTGCGCTCGCGCGAAGGGCTCACGTGAACGAAGCGACACGACATCTCGGCGCCCACCGCACGCTGATTCTCGGCCGCGCGCTGCTCGCCGGCGCCGCCGGATTGGTGCCGGTTCCGTATCTCGACGATTTGCTGGCCGGCGGCGTGCGCTCGCAGCTGCTGCGCAGGCTGGCCGAGCTCAACCACGTCGACCTCGACGGCAACGCCGTGGCCGCGCTGGCGACCCCGACGCCGTCGCATCTGCTCGGCGCGGCCGGCCTCGGCGCCGCCGCGCTCGGTGGCGCCAAGCGCGTCTGGCGGCATGTCGCGGCGTCGATCCTGGTCGTCCGCCGCGCCGACGAAGCGATCGAGACCTTCCAGATTGGTACGCTCTTCGATCACTACTGCACGCGTCATCATGTCGGCCTCGGCGTCGACGGCGCCAAAGGGCTGAAGCTGCGCACGACCATGGAGCAGGCGATTCGCCATGCGCGCGGGCAGGCGTTCGAAGCCAACTTCCGCCGCGCCATCGAGTCGACGCGCAAGCTGGCCGCGCGCTTCCGTCGCCGCGCCATCGACGAGCAGATCGAGGCCGAGCTGGCCGGTCCGGCGTCGGCGTACGTCGCGGCGCTCTTGGGCGCGTTCGACGTGGCGTGGGCGCCGCACAAGCAGGCGCAGCTCGAAGGCCACAAGTGAAGCAGCGCTCCGATTTGCGCGCCGTCGAGCGCGTCGTCATCAAGATCGGCTCGCGCCTGCTCGCCGAGGACATCGAGGCCCGCGTCACGTCGCTCGCCGGCGAAGCCAAGCTCTTGCGCGACCGCGGCATCGACGTCGTCATCGTCACCTCGGGCGCCATCGCGCTCGGCTGGCGACGCCTCGGCTACCCCGAAAAGCCGCGCACGATTCCGGCGCTGCAAGCCTCCGCCGCCGTCGGACAGGGCCATCTCATCCACGCCTGGCAGCGCGCGCTCGCGGCCCACGGCCTCGCCGCCGGCCAGCTGCTCCTGACCCACGACGACGTGCGCAACCGCCGCCGCTATCTCAACGCGCGCCTGGCCTTCGCCGAGCTCTTGCGCGCCGGCGCCATGCCCGTCGTCAACGAGAACGACACCGTCAGCGTCGACGAGATCAAATTCGGCGACAACGATCGCCTGGCCGCCTTGTGCACGTCGCTCGTCGAAGCCGACGCGCTCGTCATCCTCACCGACGTCGACGGCCTCTACGACGGCGATCCGGCCAGCGGCGCCCGCCTCATCCCCGAAGTGCGCGACATCGACAAGGAAGCCGTCGCCGTCGCCGGCGGCTCGGTCGGCGGCTTCGGCACCGGCGGCATGGCCTCGAAAGTCCAGGCCGCCAAGATCGCCGGCCGCTTCGGCGTCGTCACCGTCGTCGCCAGCGGCCGTCGCGAGCGCCCAGTCTCCAGCATTCTCGACGGCGAAGCGAGCGGCACCGTCTTTTGGCCCAGCGTCTCGCGCCTGCAAAGTCGTAAACATTGGATCGCCTACGCCCTCAAGCCCGCCGGCACGCTCGTCGTCGACGGCGGCGCCCGGCGCGCGCTCGTCGACGGCAAGAAGTCGCTCCTGCCGTCCGGCGTCCGCCGCGTCGACGGCAAGTTCGGCGCCGGCGATCCGGTGCGCGTCATCGACGAAACCGGCGCCGAGTTCGCCCGCGGCCTGTGCGCCTTCGACGCCGACGAGGTCGAGCGTATCGCCGGTAAACGTTCATCCGAGATCGCCGCGTTGCTCGGATACGCCGTCCGTCGAGGAAGTCATCCACCGCGACGATCTCGTGCTGCTATGATTCCCGACGTGAGCCGCTCCGAAGTCGACATCGCGCAGATCGCCCGCGACGCCCGCAGCGCCGGCCGCGCCGTCGCCAAGGCGGGCGAGCGAGCGCCGCACCGCCGCGCTCATCGCCATCGCCGACGCCATCGATCGCCGCCGCGCCGAGATCCTCGCCGGCAACGCGGAAGACGTCGCCATCGCCGCCAGCTTGCCCAAGGCCATGCAGGATCGCCTGCGCCTCGACGACAAGCGACTCGACGTCATCGCCGCCGCCGTCCGCGAGGTGGCCGCGCTCCCCGATCCAGTCGGTCAGACCGTGAAGTCGTGGACGCGACCCAACGGCTTGCAGATCGCCCGCCGCCGCATCCCGCTCGGCGTCATCGCAATCATCTACGAGTCGCGCCCCAACGTCACCACCGACGCCGCCGCGCTGTGCCTGCGGGCCGGCAACGCCGTCATCCTGCGCGGCGGCTCCGAAGCGATCCACTCCAACCGCGCCTTGGCCGCCGCCGTTTCCGACGGCCTCGCCGCGGTCGGCCTGCCCGAAAAAGCGGTGCAGCTCATTCCCGACCACCGATCGCGCGGCGATGGCCGAATTGCTGACGCGTGACGAGGAGATAGACCTCGTCATCCCGCGCGGCGGCGAGTCGCTCATCCGCTTCGTCGCCGAGCACTCGCGCATCCCGGTCATCAAGCATTACCGCGGCAATTGTCACGTTTTTGTCGAGCGCAGCGCCGATCCCGGCATGGCGCTCGAAATCTGCTACAATTCGAAGGTGCAGCGACCCGGCGTATGCAACGCCGCGGAGACGATCCTGGTAGACGAAGCGATCGCGGCCTCTTTTCTCCCGCAGCTCGCGCAACGCCTCGGCGCCGCCGGGGTCGAGCTTCGCGGTGACGACCGAGCCCGGGCTGTCGTCCCGGCCTGGAAAGCTGCCGATGATAATGATTTCGCAGCCGAATTCCTCGATCTCGTGTGCGCGGTCGGCGTCGTCGACGGCGTCTCCGGCGCGGTTCGGCACATCGAGCGCTGGAGCTCGTCGCACACCGAGTCGATCGTCACCCGCGACGATAACGCCGCCCAGCGCTTCATTAACGAGATCGACTCGAGCTGCGTCATGGTAAATGCATCCACCCGCTTTGCCGATGGCGGCGAGCTCGGGCTGGGCGCCGAAATCGGAATCTCCACGACAAGGTTGCATGCCTACGGGCCAATGGGCGCCGAGGAGTTGACGACCACCAAATTCGTGGTCATTGGAGAGGGACACACTCGCTAGGAGGCGAAGACGGAATTGAGAAGCAGAGAATTGGCGATGGCGGCGATGGAGGCAGCGCTCGACAAGAAGGCGCTCGAGCCGGTGCTCCTCGACGTAAGCGAGCAGTCCACCTACACCGATTTCATCTTGGTGCTGTCGGGACGTAGCGACCGCCACGTGCAGGCGGTGGCCGACGCGGTTGCGATGACGCTCAAGCAGGACCAAGGGCTGATCCCATTCGGCGTCGAAGGCAACAAAGACGGCCAGTGGGCGCTGCTCGACTTCGGAGACCTGGTCGTTCACGTGTTCTACCACCCGATGCGCGAGTTCTACGACCTCGAGGGTCTGTGGATTGATGCGCCGCGGGTTCCCGTCGACATTCCGCCCGATTCCCGGGTCGCCGTCGACGAAATGTACGGCACGTAGGCCGCTCTGAAGCTCAGCATCGTTGCCGTCGGCAAGCTCAAGGACGCCTGGGTGCAGGCGGGCTGCGACGAGTATGCCCGCCGCCTGCGCGGTAAATTCCCCCTCGAAATCATCGAAGCCAAAGACGACGCCGATTTGACGCGCCGCCTGCCGCCGCGTTTCAAGCGTTGGGCGCTCGACGAGCACGGCAAAGAGCTCACCTCCGACGAGCTGGCGCAAACGCTCTCCAAAATCATGAACAGCGGCGAGCATGGTGTCTCCTTCGTGATCGGCGGCGCCGACGGATTGCCGCGCGAGCTCGTGCGCGGCTCCGACTTCACGTGGTCACTCGGCAAGCTGACGTTGCCTCATCGTCTCGCTCGCCTTATTGTCGTCGAACAGCTCTACCGCGCCATCTCCATCATCCGCGGCGAGCCCTACCATCGCCCATGACAAAGCCCATCAAACGTACGGTATTGGTCGTTCTCGACGGATTCGGCGAGCGCCCCGATCGCAACGGCAACGCCATCCGTCTCGCCGAAACCCCCAGCTTCGACCGGCTCTATCGCGAATATCCGCACACGCTCGTCAACACGTCGGGGCTCGCGGTCGGATTGCCCGAAGGTCAAATGGGCAACAGCGAAGTCGGCCATATGAACATGGGCTCGGGCCGCATCGTTTATCAAGAGCTCACCCGCATCAACAAGTCGATCAGCGACGGTGACTTCTTCGAGAACGCCGCGTTGGTGGCCGCCATCGACGGCGCCAAAGCGCGCGGCAAAGCGCTGCACCTCCTTGGCCTGACGAGCCCGGGCGGCGTCCACTCGTCGCTCGAGCACGCCTACGCCATCCTCGAGCTGTGCAAACGCCGCGGTCTCGACAGAGTCTACTGGCACGCCTTCACCGACGGCCGCGATACGCCCCCCAAGTCCGCCGCCGCGACACTGCGCGAGATTCAAACGAAGATCGCCGCGATCGGCGTCGGCAGGATCGCCACCGTCGTCGGCCGCTACTTCGCCATGGATCGCGACAACCGCTGGGATCGCGTCGAGAAAGCCTATCGCCTCTTGACCGCCGGCGAAGGCGAGCGCGCGACCGATCCCGTCGCCGCCGTCGAGAGCCGCTATGCCGCCGGCGAAAACGACGAGTTCATCAAGCCCATCGTCATCGACGAAAAGGGCCTCTTGTCCGACGGTGACTCGGTCGTCTTCTTCAACTTCCGCGCCGATCGTGCCCGCGAGATTTCGCGCGCGCTCAACTTCGACGACTTCGACGGCTTCAAGCGCGACGTTCGCGTCAAGCTCGGCAGCTACGTCTGCATGTGCCAGTACGATGCGTCTTTCGGGCTGCCGATCGCGTTCCCGCCGCAGTCGCTGAAGATGATCCTCGGCGAATATTTGGCGCAGCTCGGCCTCGCGCAGTTCCGCACCGCCGAGACGGAGAAGTACGCGCACGTCACCTTCTTCTTCAACGGCGGCCGCGAAGAAGCCTTCGCCGGCGAAGAGCGCCGCCTCGTGCAGTCGCCCAAAGACGTGGCGACCTACGATCTGAAGCCGGAGATGAGCGCCGCCGACGTCGCCGCCGGAGTCTGCCAGGCGATCGAGAGCGAGAAATACGCGTTCATGCTGGTCAACTTCGCCAACCCGGACATGGTCGGTCACACCGGCGTCTTGCCCGCCGCCATCAGCGCGGTCGATACGATCGATCAATGCATCGGCCGCGTCATTAATAGCGCCGAGGCGCACGACACCGCGGTCGTCATCACCGCCGATCATGGCAACTGCGAGACCATGCTCGACGAGAACGGCCATCCGCATACGGCGCACACGACGAACCCAGTGCCGTTCATCGTCTGCGACGCGGGCCAACGAGGCCACGCGCTGCTCGATGGCGGACGCTTGTGCGACGTCGCGCCGACGGTGCTGTCGCTCATGGGCTTGCCGCAGCCGAAAGAGATGGAAGGTCACTCGCTCCTCGCACGCTGAATTTCTCGGTGCAGTGATACGAGCCAGCGCCGAA
The DNA here is from genome assembly GCA_963785725.1 of uncultured delta proteobacterium. GTDB lineage: Bacteria > Myxococcota_A > Polyangia > Palsa-1104 > Palsa-1104 > JAQBQH01. The sequence continues at coordinate 170,735 of CAWAWS010000024.1, forward strand.
AGTCTTGCAGACTTTCTTCGGAATTTTTTCTTTCGCCGACCACGCAACTTTTTAGAAGCGCCGCCGATGATTGTTCATGTTGCGAACACTCACGCTCGGCGCCCGGCTCGTGCGCGCGGCGCTCGCGCTCGTCTATCCCAGCCGCTGCACCGCGTGCGATGCGCTCGTCGCGGCTGACGACGCCGCCTTCTGCGACGCGTGCGCGCTGTCGCTGGTGCCGATTGCGCGCGCCTGCCCGCACTGTGCCCGACCGCTGCCGGCCGCGCTGGCGCCGCCGCCTCCTTGTATAGGCTGTCTACAACGACGGCCGCTCTATGACGGCGCGCGGGCGACGTTCGAGTTCGGCGGTGCGGTCGCGCAGGCGATTCGCCGCCTCAAGTGGTCGCAGCTGCCGGAGCTGGCGGCGCCGCTCGGTCGGCTACTCGAAGAGACGTGGGCCCGCGCGCCGCCGGTCTATCGCGCGATCGATCTGATCGTGCCGGTGCCGCTGCATCCGAAACGCTTGCGCGAGCGCGAGTTCAATCAGGCGGCGGTGCTGGCGCAGGCGATGAAAGCCGCGGCCAAAGCGCGGGCCGAGGACGATTTGGCGCGCGTCGATCCGTTCGTACGCGGCCAGGACGCGGCGCGGGCGAAGATTCGGGTCGACACCCGAGCGCTGACGCGCGTGCGCAACACGCCGCCGCAGACCGGGCTCGGCATCGATCAGCGACGGCGAAACGTCGTCGGCGCGTTCGTCGTGCGCGACCCGCGCCGCGTGCGCGATCGTCGGGTGTTGCTCGTCGACGACGTGCTCACGACGGGCGCGACCGCCGATGCGTGTGCGTCGGCGCTCTACAAAGCGGGCGCGACGTCGGTGCTCGTCTTGACTCTTGGAAGAGCGGTGACATGATGGCGCGCTCCAATGGCTGCCGACGCGAAAAAGACGGAGGACAAGAAGGTCCTCTTGCGCAACAAGCGCGCGCGTCACGACTACTTCGTCGAATGGAGTGTCGAGGCGGGCGTGGTGCTGCAGGGCTCGGAAGTGAAGTCGCTGCGCGAGGCGAAAGCGACGATGAGCGACGCCTACGCGATGGTGCGTCATGGCGAGGCGTGGCTCGTGAATCTGCAGATCAACGAGTACGCCTGGGCGAATTACTTCAATCATGCGCCCAAGCGCGACCGCAAGCTGCTCTTGCATCGCAAAGAGATCGAGAAGCTCGACGAAGCGTCGATGCGCGAGGGCTATACGTTGCTGCCGCTCGAGGTCTATTTGCGCGGTGGACGCATCAAGGTCGAGATCGGCGTCTGCAAAGGCAAGAAGCAGCACGACAAGCGCGAAGATCAGAAGCGCAAGGACGCTCAGCGCGAGGTCGCGGCGGCCATGCGCAGTCGTCGCTGACGCAGGCTGCCGTCGCCGATCGCCTCACGGCCGTAAATGTTCGCGCGCTGGCCGAGCGGACATGGCGCGCTCTACGCCTGATGTTTGGCCGGCTTTTCGAGGCTGCGTCGCAAGCTGCGCACGAAGGCTTCGCCCTTGCGGCGAATCGATTGAGCGGCGCCGAGCAGTTGCAGCGGCAGCGCCAGCAAGCGGCCGAACCGCGGGATGAGGTGGGAGCCGAGCCGCGTCTGCGCCGGCAGCGGCGCGGTCAGCGGCATCGGCGCCAGCGTCTGCAGCGGCACGTCGAAGCGTGGACGGCCGTTTTGCAGCTGCGCCAGCGTCGACGTCATCTCTTGACCGAGCGCCTCGAGCTGGTCGTCGTTCATGAGCCGGCGAACCTTGGGAAACAGCTCCGTACGCTCCTCGTGCACGTGCTCATCAACCTCCGCTTGAAGCCCGCGCAGCTTGTCGCGAAAGCCGTCGCCGGCGACGGGCGCAACCAGGCACGCGGCCAGCTTCCGCTTGATGCCGAGGTGCTCCGCCAGCGAGCGCCGCAAGATCTTCTCGGTGTCGGCTTCATTGACCGCGGGATAGAAGTGCAGCTCCTCGATGCTGGCGTGAATCGCCAGCAAATCGGCCACATCATTAAAGAGCGGTTGACGGTCGGCGCCCTTGGCCTGCTGCAGACGCTCGAAGAGCGTGTCGATGTCGCGGTGCTGCGTCTCGAGCAGATCGATGGCATTCATCGGCTGAAATCCTCCTCGGTTGACAGTCTGCAATCGCTGGACCGGATCGAACGAGGCGCGAATGTTGCTACCGATCGAGCTCATGGCGATTCTGCAAGCGCTCATCGCGTTCATCTCGCGCTCGGCGGGCACGATTCTGAACGCGATCTTCGGCTGGGCCGTGCGCGCGCTGTTCGGGCAGCCGACGCAGGCCGAGCAGCCGTTCCTGACGGGCGTGGTCGGCGCCGCGGCGGCCTGGCCGATCCTCTTGTTGGGCATCGCGTTCCCGAAAGTAGCGGCGATGGTGTTGGCGTTCGTCCCCTTTCACAACCACGTGCCGCCGTGGATCTTCCGCGTGGTCTGGCTGTCACTGGCGCTGATTGTGCCGATCGTCGTCGGTTTGGTGGTGGCGACGAAAGCGCCTCGCGGAAGCCTGCGCGAGCCGGTGTGGAAGCGGATTGCGCGCGGCTGGCCAATCACGATCGGCCTGGCCTCCTCGTTTTTCCTGATGTTCTTCACGGTGCCGGCGCTGAAGCTGGTGTCGCTCTTGCGCCGCCGACGGGACGAGCAGATGCCGCTCATCACGCATTCGTCGACGTATCACGAAGTGGCGGAGCTCGTCGTCGAGACGCTCGACCGCCACGACATGCCGGTGCGACCGGCCAAGCCGGGCTGGTGGATCACGGCGCCGACGACGATTCTGTTGCGGCTGGGCGGCGATGCCTTCCGCGGCTACGTGCCCGATCGTCTCGAATATTTCCGCAGCCCGACGCTCGAGGTCGCGCTCTATCCGAACGGGCTGCTACTGCGCGGGCCGAAGCTGCGCGTGGCGCGGGCGCATGCGCTGGTCTCGGAGGCGCTGTCGCACTCGCAGGCGCTGCAGACGCTCGATCCCAAAGCGCAGGATTTGGAGCAGCGGATTCACCGCTTGTGGGAGCAGCTCGATCGCGATCCGGGGCAGATCGATTCGCAGCCGCTGTTACAAGCGATGACGCGGATCGCGCGCGATGTGAGCATGTCGCAGCTGCCGTTCGAGGATTGGCAGGTCATCTATCGACAAATGCTGCAGCTCGATCGCGAGCTACACGGACAGCCGCAGCTGCTCGACAGTCAGCCGACACCAGCGGCGGTGCGTCGGGAGCAGTCCGCGGTTCATTAGAAGAAGATAGATCGTCAGCGCCTTTGGTGCGTTCGAACGCAGCGGAGGTCTCTCATGATGCCACTGCTCTTGATCCTCGGGCTGACCGCGACGACGCCGCAGCCACGGCCGCAGCGTATCGATATCGACGACGACGAAGTGGTCGAAGGCGGCCTGGCGAACGCCGAAGGTCAGGAGGTCTTCGCGCGCAAACAGGCGAAGTTCGGCTCGTTGCTGCACCTGCGCAGCGACTTTCGGCCGGAGCTGATCCATTCGGCCGATCGCGACTGAGCGCGTGCGCGTCGGCGGCAGGTTTTGAACGGCTGCTAGTCGCCGTCGCGCAGGATGTGCAGGAAGGCGACCATGTCGTCGGCGCGACCGACGAAGGCGCGAGCCACACGCGCGCTCAAGCGGGCGGCGGGCGCGCCTCGGTCGGCGACGTCGTTGAGCGCCTTTTGCGCGGCGGTTCCGTGCGGACCGTCGGCTTGGCGCGCGAGCGCGAGGGCCGCGGCATAACGAACATCGGCGTCGGCCTCTTCTTCCAGCCGTGTCACCAGCTGATCGGTGGGCAGCTCGGCCCACGCCACGCCGAGCCCAGCGACAGCGGCGGCGCGCACGTCACGCGATGGGTCGGCGAGCGCGCGCGTCAGGAGCGGCGCCGCGTCCTTGCCCATGCGCATGAGGCCGCGCACGGCGGCGACGCGCACGCGTTCGCTGCCGTCACCGAGCGCCGATTCGAGCGTCTTCTCGGCGATCGGTCCGCCGACCTGCCCGATGGCTTCGAGCGCGGCCGGGCGAACGTCGGGATCGGGGCTGCGCGCGGCCTGCGCCAGCGCCGTCGCGGCCTTGGCGCCGACGAGCCCGCGCACGGCCGCGACGCGCACGGCGGCATCGCGATCGCCGAGCGCACCGACGAGCGACGCGACGTTGGCTGCGCCGAGACCGCCGGCATATTCGGCTGCCGCGCGACGGACGCCGGCATCGGAGTCGGCCAATGCCGCTCGCACCGCGCCCGCCGCACCGACGGCGCCGGCGGTAGTCGCGATCTCGATCTTGTCGGCGGGCGAGCCGCTGGCGAACGCTTGCAGCAGGCTCTTGTCGAGATCGCCGGCGCCGGGGCCGATCTCGCGCGCCGCATGTCGCGCCGCTGCGCGTACCGTCGGATCTTTGTCGCCGACGAGCGCCGCCAACGCCGGACCGGCTTCGCGCGCGGCCGGACCGAGCGCGCCCAGCGCCATCGCCGCTTCGGCGCGCACGCTCGGATCGGCATCGGCGCCGAACGACGCCGCGGCTTTGGCGGCCGCGCCGGCGAGCGGCGTCTTGGCAGCGCGACCAAGCGCACCGGCCGCACGCTTGCGCGCCGCCGGGTCGGGATCGTGGCCGGCCGCCTTCAACGCTGCGATCGCCTCTTTGCCGCCATGGGCCAGCACGTCACCGAGCGCACCGGCGGCATCGGCGCGCACGTCGGCGACCTTGTCATGCACGAGCCGACCGAGCGCGCCGGCCGCGAGGCCGGGCTTGGCTTCGGCGAGCCGACCGAGCGCCTCGATGGCCGCCTTGCGCGTCGTCGGACGCGCGCCTTTGACGGTCGCCTCGAGCGCCTGCGCCGCCGCCGCGACACCGAGCTTTTGCGCCTGCGCGCCCAGCGTCTCGACCGCCGCTTTCTCGACTTCGGGACCGCCACCTTTGGCTTCCTTGATGAGCAGCGGCAACGCCTCCCGACCGAGCACCGGCAACGAACGCACCGCTTCGGCACGGACTTCGGCAGCGGAGTCGTATTCGAGCACTTTGAGCTGCTTGGGCGTATCGACCGTCTTCGGCAGGAGACCGATCGTCGCCGCGGCGGCTGCGCGCATCGGCGTCGGGCCCTTCATGGCTTCGACGACTTTGGCTTGCGCTTCGTCAGGCTTGGCGCGCGCCAGCAGCGGCATCGCCATCGCCATCACGCGTGGCGAGCCGGCGATCGTCGCCAGCGCTTCGGGCGTCTTCGGCCGTCGCCGCAACATACGCAATGCTTCGAGGCGAATGTCGTCGGGCGCTTTCGGATCGAGCGCCACCTGCGTGACCGCTTGCTCGGCTGCGTCCGCGGACGGACCGCTGCCGTCGAGCAGGCGCGACAGGATCGCCGTCGCGTCAGCGCGGGCCGGGCCGATCATCGCTTTGCCGAGCGCCGCCGCCGCGCCGGGAGAGCGCGCCGTCTGCGCGCCGATCGCTTCGAGCGCGTTGCGACGCACGACGGGATCGCCCGTCTGCGCCAACGCGGCGGTCAACAGCGGAGCCGACTGCTCGTCGGGCAGACGGCCGATCGCCTCCAACGCCAACGCGCGCACCGACGCCGAGCCGTCGCGCAACGCCGACGAGAGCATGGGCGCGCCCGCGCCGGCCTCACGCCGTTCGAGCGCCGCCGCCGCTTGCACGGCCCGTCGCCGCACGTCCTCGGACGGATCTTGCAGCGCCTTGGTCAAGAGGGCGATCGTCTCGGGACCACCTTTGGCCGCGCCCGCCAACGCCTCGACGACGGCCGGTCGCAGCGACGGATCTTCGTAAGCCTCGGCGAGCAGCTTCACGTCACCGTCGACGATGAGCGACATCACCGCGCGCGGCAGCGGACGCAGCGCGCCGACCAGCCGCCGCAGCCAATCGTCGCCGCCGCGCGGCCCGGCACCTTCGGGCACCCCGCCGGCCAGCGCGGCGCGCGCGAAGCCGGAGTCGGCGATGACGGCGCCGAAGCGTGGCGAATGCGGCAGAACGCCGAGCGCCATCGCCGGCCGGCCCAGCCGAACGACGACGGGCGCGCCCGGATCCGGCGCGGCATCGAGGAAGTAATTGCGCCCGTAGCTGCCATAGAGCGCGGCCAGGCCGACGATCGGCAACGCCAGCAGCGCCGCCGTCACCGCCATGCCGACTTGGCGCGAACGGCGAACGAGCGCCTCCTCTTCCGGCGCCAGCGCACCCGCGAACCGACGAATCTCACGCACTTGACCGATCGACAGCAGCCCATTGGCTTCGATCTTCTCGCGCATCGTCAGCCGCGCCGCGACGCCACGACCGCGCGCTTCGCCGGTGTATGCGCGCGCCAACGGGCGCGCCCACTCGGTCGACATCGTATAGCCGCCGTCCACTTTCCGCGTCAGGTGCTCGGCGCGCAGATCGTCGGCCAGCTTCTTGGCGTGCGCTTCGGTGACATCGGCCGCGCGCGCCAATTGATCGAGCGTCGCCACGCCGCGATCGGGCAGCGCGGCCAGCTCGGCCAACGCGCGCGCCGCCGGACGACCGCCGGCCGCTGCGCACGCCTTTTCGAAGAAGCGCCAGGCCAACACTTCGGCGCCGCCCGAGCGACGCCACGCCTTGGCCGTGTTGAGCCGGAGGTTGACCGCCGTGCCGCATACGAGCTGCAGCTCCGACGGCGAGACCGGGCCCGACTTGCACAGATCGACGGCGATTTCGCGCGACAGGCCGCTCTCGAAGTAGGCGCCGCCACCGAGAACGGTGCGCTCGACGGCGTCGGCGACGTGCGCCTCTTCCATGCGTTCGAGGTGCATGCGACCGCCGCCGCCACCGAGGCTGCCGATCTTCTTCTCGATCGCTTGCAGGCGCCACAAGTCGCCGTCCTCGATGACGAACAGGATCTTCATGCCGCGCACGCTGCCGGCCTTTTGCAGGATGCGCAGCAGCTGCTCCATGCGCACGCCGCCGTCGAGCGCGGCGCCCAAGTCGTCGACGACGAGCAGCGCGCCGCCGGGAGCCGCAGCGGGCACGGCCTCCTCGTCGAGCGTCATGCCTTCGACGACGCCGCAGGCGACGCCGCGCGACTTCAGCGTCGGAATCACGCCGGCACGCACGAGCGAGGTCTTGCCGACGCCCGCTTCGCCGAAGAGCAGCGCCGAGGCGCGATCGCCGGCGAGCAGCTCGGTCAGCTCGCTCAGCTCTCGTTCGCGACCGAAGAAGAGCGAACGATTGACCTCGGTGAAGGGAACGAGCGGCTTGAACGGGCCGAAATCGCGCGACCGCGGTACGAGGAGACTGGCGGAGCGCGAGCTCGGTTGACGGGCGGAGACGGTAGCCACGCCGTATCTTAACGGAATTAGGGTTGCCAAAACAGGCGGCAGCAAGGATCTTTCACCCATGCGCACGCACCCGCGCCGCGGCGGTCGCGTCGGCAGCCTGTGGCGTGCCGAGCTCGCGCGCGGCCTTACGGCGCAAATGGCCGGGGACGACGACGCGGCGCGCACGGCCATGACCCGCGCGGCGACGCTGGCGCCGGACGCGGCCGAGCCGCCGTTCGCGCTCGGGCGCCTGGCCGAGCGCAACGGCCGCGGCGACGAGGCCGAGCGGCATTACCGGCGCGCGTTGCAGCTGCGTCCGAGCTGGCCGTTGGCGGCGGCAGCGCTGGCGCGGCGGCTCGGGCTGCAGTCGCGACCGGCGTTTGGCGAGGCTGCGCAGCCCGCGCGGGCGGTTGATGCTGCTCGGTCGGCGCAGGCGGTCGATGCGACACAGTCCGCGCGGGCAGCCGATGCGACACGGTCCGCGAAAGCCGCTGAAGCCGCGCAGTCCGCGCGGGCGGCCGAAGCCGATCGTCTCCTGCAGGCGACACTGGCGAGCGCGCCCGATCATCCGCTGCTGCTGATGGTGACGGGCGAGCTGGCGCTGGAACGCGAGCGCGCCGCCGACGCCATCGCCGCGTTTTCGGCCGCGCGCCAAGCCGGCGCGGACGCGGCGGTCGTCGACCACGCGCTCGCTCGCGCCCACAATCTGGCCGCGATCGCGCTCGCCGATGACGGGCGCAGCGACGAAGCGCTCTTTGGTTTTCGCCGCGCTTGCGTGCTCGCTCCGACGTGGGCGCCGCCGCGCGTGAACCTGGGCGCGCTGTGGCAGCGGCTGAACAAGCCGCTCGAGGCGCTGCGTCAGTATCGGCAGGCGGTGGCGCTCGATCCGCGGAACGGCACGGCGCAGCTGAATTTAGGGCTGCTCCTGCGCGATCGCCACGACTTGGCGGGCGCGACGCGGGCGCTCACGGCGGCCTACGCGACGGCCGATCCGCCGCATCCGCGCGCGCGAATGGAGCTGGCGCTGACGCTCTCGGCGCAGGGCGAGCATGCGCGCGCCATCGCGCTGTTCGCCGCGGAAGCCCAACACGGCGACGGCAATCGCGCGACCGCATACGCGAACCTCGGTGTCGCTTGGCTGTTGGCGAACGACCTGACCAAGGCGCAACAAGCGCTGCAGACGGCGCTCGCGCTCGACCCGACGCAGGCCGCCGCGCTGCGCAACCTCGCCCACGTGCTCGCGCGCCGCGGCCGCCTCGTCGACGCCGCCGTGCTCGTCCGGCGCGCCAACGGGAACTCGCACGCCCGAGCGGAGTCCAAATGATCATGCACTCTCGATTTCGCGCCCGGGTTTCGGCTCGCGTCGGCATGCTGGCGACGATCGTGCTGCTCGCCGGCTGCGCGCGCCATGCGTCGGGCAGCTTCTTCGTCGCGCCGCAATATCCCGACGGTCCGGCGGGCCTGAAGCAGCTGTGGACCGACATCCTCGACGCGGCCAAAGGCGACGAACGCGAGCGCGTGCACGACCTCATGGCGACGACGTTCATGAGCGACGCCGAGCTGACGCGCCTGTTCGGCGATAAAGCGCCGTCGCTCGTGCCGCGCTATCACCAGCTGATGGGCACGCTCGTCAATCGCGGCGCCGTCGAGCTCGTGGCCAACGTCTTCGACCGCAAATACGACGCCATCGACGTCGTCACCGACGAAAACGACGCGCCGCTCGCCGCCGCGCTCGCCGAGCCGCACCCGCTGTATTCGGTGCGCGTCCGCAAAGCGACCGAGCCGCGCGGCCTACGCTACGACGCCTTCTTTTATCTCGACGGGAAATGGCGCACGGCGAATCAGCTCGGCAAATTCCTGGCTCCGCCGGCGCCGCCACCGATGACGACGATTACGCCGCCGACCAAGCCCGCCAAGCCGGTCAAATAGCGCGGCGCTGCTCGAGAAACTTCCGCACGTCGTCGAGGTGCCGCGAAATCTGCACCTCGTGGTGAAACACCGCCTGCACGACGCCCTGCTCGTCGATGACGAACGTGATGCGCTGCGGCAGCTTGATGAGCGGCCACAACACGCCGAAGGACTCGCAGATGCGCTTGTCCTCGTCGCTGACGAGCGCGAACGGCAGCTTGTTGTCGCTGGCGAAGCGACATTGCGCGCTGAAGCTGTCGGCGCTGATGCCGATGACCTCGGCGCCCATCTTGCGGATCTCGTCGTAGTTGTCGCGAAATTGCCGCGTCTCGATGGTGCAGCCCATCGTGAACGCCTTCGGGAAGAAGTAGATGACCACCGGCCGACCGCGCAACGCGCTCAACGACACGGGCTCGCCGTTGGTCGTCTGCGCGCTGAAATCGGGCGCGCTGTCGCCGATCTTGAGCATGTTCCGTTTAGATGCGACGACGCCGCGGCGGTTTCAAGCGGAAACGGTGATTCGCCTGCGTAAATCCACGCAAAAGTAGTTGGATTGCGGTGGGAGGGGGTGACCGTGCAATGATTCGGGTCGATGGGTGCAAACTGGAGAGGGCGTTCGGCTTGGCTCGCGGCGGGCGTCCTCGTGCTCTTCGCGCGACCGTCGGGCAGCGCGCCGGCCGACGACGGCGTGCCGAGCGGAATGATCGCCTACTTCACCGGCGCCAACGGCTGTCCCAACGGCTGGACGGCGGCGACCGAGGCGGCCGGACGCATCGTGGTCGGCGTCACTGACGTCAACAACATCGGCCTCGGCACCGGCACGCCGCTCGGCGACCAAGAAGATCGCGTGCACACGCACTCCTTCGCAGCGACGGCGTCGATCGACAACAAGAACATCGCGGCGGCCGGCGGCGGCAACGACTCGGCCGCCCAAGCCGGCGCGATCGCGACGGCCGGGATGACCGAAGAGGCGACGACCGGTCTGCCCTTTACGCAGCTCATCGTGTGCAAAAAGCCATGAAGCGACGACTCGTGCTCCTCCTCGCGCTCGCCGTGAGCGGCTGTAAATTCCACGCCGGTGGCCTCGACATGGCCGACGACGCCGGCGTCCCCGACGATCTCGCCGTCGCTGCCGCCAGCGATCCCTTGCCCAAGAGCATCATCGAGCTGTTCCATGCGCAGGGCTGCCCGAGCGGCTGGGTCAGCTATCCCCTGGCCAAGGGGCGCACGATCGTCCCCGCGCCCGACGTCGACGGCGGCTCTGGCGACAGCTGGGGCGACCCGCTCGGCGACGGCGAAGACCGCGAGCACGGCCACGACGGCGGCGTCTTCACGAGCTCGCTCGGATCGACCTCGTTCGCGGGCATCGCCGGCGGCGGGCTCGGCGTCGGCAAGTCGGGCGACGTCACCGTCGCCGTCGCCGGGTCGAGCGATCACGCCGCGCTCCCGTATGTCGATCTGCTCGCGTGCAAGAAAGTCGCGAACCCGACGCCGGCGTCCTTGCCGCTGCCGACGGGGCTCCTGGGCTACTTCGAGTATCAATGCCCGGCGGGTTGGAATCGCCCGTCGTCGCTGCAAGGGCGCTATCTCGTCGGCTTGCCGGCGGGCGGCGCGATCGGCGCGTCGTTCGGCGGCCCGTCGCTGGCGTCGGGCGAGGGGCGGACGCACACGCACAACCTGACCGGCACCTTGGCGACGACGGCCAAAGGCGTGGCGCTCGTCTCCGGCTGCTGCGCCGACGGCTACGCCAAGAATAGCCCGGTCACGTTCACCGGCACGACGCCGCCCGCCAGCGCCGCGCTGCCCTACCTACAACTGGTCGCGTGCGTGTCGAACTGAGTTGACTTGCGGACCAGGGGTGAAGTAGTCAGAATCTCGCTTCGCGCAGAAAAGGTCTGGTGGCTGTAGCTCAGTCGGTAGAGCAGTGGATTGTGGATCCACGGGTCGCGGGTTCAAGCCCCGTCAGTCACCCCATCATGAAGGCCCTAACCCACCGCGGTTAGGGCCTTTTTCGTTCCGGACCGCTGTCGGTAGCTCCCCGAAAACTGCTCTGGTGACACGCTCGCCACGTGAACATAGATCATTGCAGTCGAAAAACCGCGGCGCCGATTCCGCGGTCGATCTGCGTGCGACAACTGCGCGCACAGAGATCGATCGTACTCGTTCATCGAGGCGCGTCGTGACGGTTGAGCTTGGAATGGATAGCGACCGCGATCTGGCGCCGCTGGAGCGCGCCGACGCGCGCGCAGTCGACCGCGGTTACGGTCCCGGCGGCAACGGAATCGAGCACGTCTGAAATTGCGCGTTGCACATGTTCGCCATGCAGGGGATGGCGTTGAAGATGCTCGCGCCGAAGCCCATGAACGTCGAGCCGCAGTTGGGAATGGCGCACGCCAGCAGCGTCTGCGCGTCCATCAACGCCGCGGCCGAGTGGCCCGCTTCGCAACCTTCGATGCAGCCCGTGTCCGACGAGATGCAGCTGTCGATGACGCACTCGAGGATGGAGCCGCATTCCTTCTCGACCAACAAGTCGACATTGGACAGCAACATGTCGAGCGGCTGCGGCGCCATGTCGAGCGGCTGCGGCGCGGCCAGGTCGAGCGCAGGCTGCGGCGCCATGTCGACGACCGACGGGACACCGGTCGGCAGCGAACGACTGGCGCAGCCGGAGACGGCGAACGCGCCCACCAACGTCGCCCCGAGCCACATCGCCGGCAAACGACTACGCATGAGTCCCCTGATACCACGCGGCTACGTCGCCTGCTCGTGATCCACCTCGCATCTGGCGGAGAGTCGGCTGCCCGAGCGTGGCGCGTTGGCTGGACAGGGCCAACGTCGAGCCGGCCGAGGTGCTCGTTCGCGAGCAGCAGAAGCGATGAGGAGCTGCCAGAGGTAGCACTCGCACGCAGCTTTCTCGCCGCCGATAACCTCCGCATGTTCGTGATCGAGTCGAAGACACCGACGGGAGCGGTCCACCACTCGATCGTGTGATAGGGTCGCGAAGAGTCGAAGTGACTTTCGCGCACCTCTGTGATCACTTCGCGAAATGCTTCTAGTTCTGCGGCTGTCGCCGCCTGGGGCGATCAAGTTCGCGATGCCATTTATTCGACGAGCATTCGTGTCGAGATTGAGCGGCTGATAAAGACGCTGAAGGAGCTCGCTGAGCACGCCGAGAAATCGACCGCGCCTCACTGAAACTCTCGCATGGCCGCAAAACAAGAAATGTCGGCTCTATCAGTCGCAAGTCGCGCGCGCGCAAGCGCTGAGCGCTCAGCTCGGTGACGAAGCACGCTCGTGCTGATGCTCACGCGTCGTAGAGCGATCGCGCATGTGCTGCAATCCACACCGTCGGAGAGCTGCGACACATTCGCCTGTTGCCACTGAATTGACAGTGACCAGGCGTCGTAGTCTTCATGGCAACAACGACTGCCTAACGCTGCGGGGATGCCTCGTGACCGCGCTGAACGTGAGCTCGCAGCGCGAGATCGCTAGCGGCACGCGCGCTGCAATAACGTGCGCCACCCGCAATCGGGCAACCCCTAGGAGGCCAGACGTGAAGAAGACGATCAGCAAACAGAAGCTCTCGCTCAACAAGGAAACGCTGAGCAAGCTCAACAACAACGAGATGACCCAGGTCAACGGTGGCATCGGCACGGTCGGCTTGGTCTGCCATCCGCGTCAGACGTTCGGCGCCGGCTGCGAAACGAACCGACCGCCCGGCAACTTGTGCTGATCACGACCGGGCCCCAAGGCGCAATCCTTGGGGCCCGGTTCTTTTTCATCAACATCAGCGAGGAATCGATGGCCAGGACGCGCGCGCGCTGGATGCCGATCGTCGACGGTCAAGCTGCCGCAGGCATCCGCCGCGTCGTGCTCGATATCGCCGACGTGCTGCGCGACTCGCGCAAGCACGCCGCGTTCCCCAACGGCGCCGCGGCGCGCGCGCTGTTCTTCGGTTATCTCGCCGACGCTTGGCCGGACGACGCGTGGAGCGGCCTCGCCGGCGCTTGCCTCGACGCCGCGATCAGCCAGATCAGCGACGAGGAGATGGCGCCGCTGTTGTTCAACGGCTTCGCCGGCACCGCCTGGGTCGTCGAGCACCTGCAGGGGCATCTGCTCGACTCCGACGACGCGGATCCGAACGAGGCGATCGACGAAGCGCTGCTGGAGCTGACCGCGCGCTCGCGACCGCACGACACGAACGAGCTGATGTACGGCCTGGCCGGCCTCGGAGTGTACGCCTGGGAGCGACGGCATCGTCCGTCGGCGCGCGTTCTGATCGAGCAGGTCGTGGCGCGGCTCGACGAGCTCGCCGTGGCGCGCGACGGCGGCCGCACCTGGCTGACCCTGCCCGAGGCGCTCCACCCCGAGGTGCTACCGGATCACCCCGAAGGACGCATCACGCTGGGCACGGCGCACGGGGTGCCCGGAACGCTGGTGCTGCTGGCGCTGGCGTGCGAGTCCGGTATCGCCGTCGAGCGAGCGCGGCCGTTGCTCGAGGACGTCGTGCGCTGCCTGCTGGCGCAGCGCAGCGCCGGCGCGCTTTCGATCGTGCCGCGCTGGATTGATCTCGCGACCGGCGTCGCGCTGCCGTCGCGCGCCGCCTGGTGCTACGGCGATCCCGGCGCCGGCGCGGCGCTGCTGTGGGCCGCGCGCGCGGTCGGCGTGAACGCATGGGAGCAGGCGGCGCTCGAGATCATGGCGCGCGGTGCGGCGCATTCGCTCGACTCGTCGGGCGTGGTCGATGCCGGCATCTGCCACGGCGCCGCCGGATTGACGCACCTATTCAACCGCGCGTTTCAAGCCACCGGCAACACGTGCTTACGCCAGTCAGCGCTCACCTGGCTCGATCACACGCTCGCCTATCGGCGGCTCGGCGGAGCGTGCGCAGGTTTCTTGGCGCAGGGAGAGTCGGGCCTAGTCGAGGACGAGTCGCTGCTCAGCGGAATCGCCGGCATCGGCATGACGTTGCTCGCGGCGATCGCAGCCGTCGAGCCCGAGTGGGACCGCGTGTTCGCCTGCGCCGTCCCGCCGCGATGATGGCAGGTATTCGGTTGTGAAAACGCCGAGCCGCAAAGCTCACGCGCTGAGCGCCTATCTGGTGCGCTGGTTCGAGGTGCAGCAGGTGCTATTGCTGGTCGTGACGGCTGGCTTCATGGCGTTGCCTGTCGTCCTGGCCTCGCGCGGGATCAGCATGACGACGTGCTTGCTGGCGCTGACGCTAGGTGTGTAGTCCCGCAGTGTGACGGTGCACTAACTCCCACGATTCGATTCAACTAATGCCGCCTCGACGGGCGTAAGCGTTCGTCGAACGACGTCTCTGAGGGTGGCCCGAGGCGCCGAGGCGTTGCGGTTCGAGCTCAGGGAACCGTGTCGAGCGTAGCGAGGGAGGACGGACCGAGCGTAGCGCGACGATAGATATTCGCGTCGAGGCGTTGCTGCACCTCGGGCCTCTCCAGTGTCCGACTCCAGTGCGCCGGCGTCAGCTCGAGTACGCGACTCTTCCGCCAGCTCGGCATCAGGCAGAACAAGTCGCGCAAGTAGCTCCACGGCTCGATGCCGTGCATCTGGCAGCTCGCCAAGAGCGACACGAAGGCCGCGTTGACTTCGCCGGTGTCGTCGTCGCCCACGAAGAGCCAGTTTTTCCGACCGACAGCCTCCTGTCGCGCGGCTGGCGCCTGCGCCGCCGCTAGCACCTCGTTCCAACGCGTTGCCAGCCACCGGGCATGATCGTCGCGGTCGAGGCTCAGCTTGAGCATCACCGCGCGTCCGCCGCGCGTTACCAGCTGCACGGACACTACTCTTTTGCGCTGGCCCCCGCCGACGGAAACGTTTCGCTCGGCGGGCTCAAAGCGCTCGATTCACGTCATTCTGCGTGACCGTCACGCTCAGAGCGAGTGACGCTAGCGATTGAAGGGGGACTCGTTGATCAGGTGAAAGCCGCGATTGATGAGCAGCATATCCTTGTCGTCGACCTTTTTGAGGGTCACCTTCACCTCGTCATTGTCGAAAGGCACGAACTTGCCGCTCAGCACGATGTGGCTGTCGTCGGGCATCGCGAACGTCATGAAGTGATGATCGGGATCGTCGGTCCACTGCTCGATCTGTCCGTCCTTGACCTCGCCGAACTCCTGCCTCGTACCGTCGACGAACCGAACCATGCCGCCCCGCCGCCCGATGGCCAGGGCGCGCCAGCGCTTGGGATCGTCGAGCCGCTGCTCGACGACGTGGCCGCGGCGAACGAGTTGCTCGACCTCGTAGGCGCCGTACTCCTTCGGTTTGGGGGCGCTGTCGCCGTAGAGCTGCATCGCCTTGATCGACCCATGGATGAATTGAAAGCCGAGAAAACCGATTAGGCCGTATTTGACGATTCGGCGAGCCCACAAGCCGCGCGCCGACGCCGGCCGCCAGATCTTCAGCGACGGTGTCGTGGAACGATGCAGGACCAAGACATCGACCAGCCGCCTCGCGTCCGGCAACAGTAGCCACACGGCCATCAACAGCAGGTGGGACGAGAGCAGCTTGACCGGCACGTCGTAGCAAAAGTTGAGCATCACAACGTTGGTCATCACCGCGATCACCACGAGCGAGCCGAGCGTCGTCGTGCGGCGGAACAGCAGCAACAGACCGCCTAGCACCTCTGATAAGCCGCCGAAGATGGTGTAGGCAGTCGACACGCCCATGAACGCCCACAGAATGCCCATGGGCGACGATTCGCCGTAGGTCTCGACGAGCCGCGACGGCGCGGGCAGCGGGAACTGCAGCTTGAAGACCTTCGCGAAGCCGTAGCTCAGCATTTGATACGCCAGCGCATAGCGCACCCACACCCGCAAGATGGCGTGGAGCCGCTCGTACTGTGTGCGCCTGCGATCGACGACCGACCACACCGCCACGGCGACGAGCGCCGTGACGGCCCAGAATCCGTCGAGCAGCCAGTCATAGAGCGTGTCGCCGCTGCCATTGGTGAAGTTGTCGATGGCCTTGGGCAGGTGCAGGACGTGCTTGCCAAGCCACGGGATGAGCGTGTGCCACAGCTTGTTGAGCGTGAGCCAATCCCAACCAAACTGTGAGTTGCTGGCGAGGGAGAACGAGTAGAGCGCCACGTACGAGAACAAGAAGCGGAAGGCGAAACGGCGCGCCGCCGACCACGCGATCGGCGGCGGCGACACCGTGGGCGCAGGAGGCGACAGCGGTTCGACGAGCGCGGTAACTGTGTTCATGGCAACAGTAGACCATTGCCGAGGCTCGCCTTTCCGCGACTGCGATCACAGCAGGGCTAGCCGCGGCGGCAGCAGCGGCGAGTGCGAGGATTTCGCCAGCAAGCGCCCGAGCGCGCCCGCGAGTGTTCGGTTGGGCGATGGAACGGGCCGGCGCAGCGAGCCGAGGGTCCCGACTCCCGTCGGTGGCGGAGCACTTTGGGGCTCGAAAAAGTGCCACGGTTGATGCCACGCGGGCCTGGATTTCAAGGTTTCGAAGCGGGTCGAAAGGGACAGAACTGGACCGGGGCTGGCAACGCAATCAACAGCAAAAAAACGAATAGATACGTCGCAAGCCAGCGTCGTGCCTCAGTTTGTCGTTGTCTGCCATTGACGAGTTCAAGCCCCGTCAGTCACCCCATCACGAAGGCCCTAAACTGCGGTTAGACCCGAGCGAGCCGGTCTCTGCGTCCCTAGCACTTGACGTGACGTGTGAGCCAAGACTCGCGGCTTACCGGTCTCGGCTCGGCGCAATTTTTGCGGCGGCGGGGCTCGGCCACGCCATTCTTGCGCGAGATGGCCGTTGGCGGCAGCGCGCGCCGGCGTCTTCGCGTCGCACGACCGCGCGCATACTGCGTTCCCGACCTGGCGCACCGCTTGCTCTGACGCGGCACATGCTGGCACAGAGACACGAAGCGCTCATCGAGCCGTGCGTCGACGAGCTGATGACCGCGCGACCGATCGTCGTCTCGGCCCGCGACAGCATCGCCGTTGCCGTCGAGCGTCTCCGCGCCGGCCGCGTCCGACACCTGCCGGTCATGGACGGCAGCCGCCTGGTCGGGTTGATTACGCTTCGCGACGTGCTGCTCGCCGACGCGTCGGCGTCGGTCGCCGACGTGACGCGTCGCCCCATTTGGACGGTCTCGCCCGCCGTCGGCATTCGCCAGGCGTGCGAGCTTCTCCTCGCGCCTGGGATTTCGTGCCTACCGGTCGTCGATGGCGGCGTCCTCGTGGGCATCTTCACTCGCACCGACGCGCTCAAATTCGTGCTGTCCGTCCTCGACCTCGAGCAGCTGTCGAATCGCGGCGGACCGACGGTGGCGCAGCTCATGACCAGCCCGCCGACGGAGGTCACGAGCGCGACCACGACGCTCGACGAAGCCTGGCGGCAGATGCGAGCGACCCAAGCGCGCTACCTGCCGGTCATGTGTCTCGACGCCGTCATCGGCATTCTCGGCGAGCGCGACGTGCTGCTGGCGTCTCGCCTCGCGCCCAACGGCTCGATGACGTCCGCGCCGCTCGTGGTCGACGCCATGAGCCCCGGCGTGCGGCTGATCCGCGACGAATCCTCGGCATGGGAAGCGGCGCGGAGCTTGTTGAAGCATCGCTCGGGCGCCTTGGTGGTGCTGCACGACTCGAAGCTGCGCGGCGTCATCACGGGCGCCGACTTCTTGCGCTGGCTGTTACGCGCGCGGACCTGAGCCGAGCGTCAGCCTTGGCGAGCTCGACCGCACGACGTCGACGATGATTTCGAGCGTCATTTACAGTGCAGCGCGACCGCCGCGAAGACTTTGTCGATCTTCATCGGCTTGGCGATAAAGGGCAGCTGCAGCTCCGCCGCCTTCGTCATCAAGTCGCCGTCGGCCGAGATGAGCACGACTGGAATCTGCGCCAGCTGCGGGTCTTGGCGCTGCGCGTGGCGAAAGTCGGCGCCGCTCATCACCGGCATCATCAAGTCGAGCAGAATGACGCACGGCCGAACACCGCTGCGCAGCTTCGCCAGCGCCTCGGCGCCGTGCTCCGCGGTCACGACCAGATAGCCTTCGATGTCGAGCACGTCGATGAGCGACTCGCGAATCCCCTCGTTGTCGTCGACGACGAGGACGGTGCGACAGTGATCGAGCGAGCCCATGGCTGCCCTCATCGTATCACGCGCGGCGCTGCTCACCGCGCTGCGCGCCTGTCTTGGCCAGCGGCAACGTGACGACGAAGTTGGCGCCCGAGCCGGGCTCGCTCTCGACGCCGATGCGGCCGCCCAGCGACTCGACGATCAAGCGGACAATCCACAGCCCGAGGCCGAGCCCGCCGTAATGAGTGATGGGCACCGCCCGCGCAAAGCGCTCGAAGATGCGCTCTTGATCCTCGGCGGCGATGCCGATGCCGTGATCGCGCACTTCCAGCACGGCGTCGCCGTCACGTCGCTGAAGGCGGACCTCGATCGGCTTGCCCGCGCCATACTTGATCGCGTTGGACAGGATGTTGGTGACCACCTGCTCCATTCGCTTGCCATCCCACTGTCCGATCAGCTCCTCTTGCAGCTCCAACCGAACCTGACCGCGCTCCGCCAGGTCATATTCGAAGCGTTTGACCACGTCGCGGACGAGGCGCGCGGCATCGACCGGGCCGAGCTCGAGCCGGAGCTGCCCCGACACGACGCGGCTGACATCGAGCAGGCTCTCGACGAGCTGCGCCAGACAGTCGAGCTGCCCCTCGATCGCATCGACGCGCTCGACCAGCTTGCGGAAACCGTCGGCGTCCGGCAGCCCTTTTTTGACCAGCCGCTGAATGCCGCTCAAGCGGAGCTGCACGCTCGTCAGCGGCGTCTTGAGCTCGTGCGACGCGATCGACAGGAATTCGTCGCGCATGCGCACCGCCTCTTCGGCGCGCGCCAGCCGTAGCCGCTCTTCGTTGGCCTGGCGTCGCTCGGTGAGGTCGCGCGTGACCTTGGCGAAGCCGACGAGCTGGCCCGTGCTGTCGCGCATGGCGCTGATGACGACGTTGGCCCAAAAGCGCGAGCCGTCCTTGCGTACGCGCCAAGACTCCTCCTCGAAGCGGCCTTCGGCGGCGGCGATCGCCAGCTCGCGCTCGCACTTGCCCGCCCGCACGTCGTCGAGGGGATAGAAGATCGAGAAGTGCCGTCCGATGATCTCGGCGGCGGTGTACTGCTTCGTCCGGCGAGCGCCTTCGTTCCAGGTGGCGACATGCCCGGTCGGGTCGAGCATGAAGACGGCGTAGTCGCAGATGCCGTCGACGAGCAGCCGCAGACGCTGCTCACTCAGGCGCAGCTGCTCTTCCGTCTGTCGTCGTTCGCTCAGGTCACGCGAGATCTTGCAGAAGCCGTCGAGCCGGCCGCCGGCGCCGCGCAGCGGCGTGACGACCACCGACGCCCAGAAGCGCGAGCCGTCCTTGCGATGCCGCCAGCCCTGTTCCTCGTAGACCCCGACGCGTGCGGCGATCTCCAGCTCTTGTCTCGGCTTGGCGGTGGCGCGATCTTCCTCGGAATAGAACAGCGAGAAGTGCCGGCCGACGATCTCGTCGGCGTCGTACTGCGTCATGAGCCGCGCGCCCTCGTTCCACGTGACGACGTTGCCTTCACGATCCAGCATGACGATGGCGTATTCCCGAACACTTTTGACGAGCAGAAAACGCTCGATGTGCTCCTCGATTCCCCGCCCGCCCTCAGCCGATGCATCGTTCATCAGCTCACCCCAGCCGCCTACTATAGGGCTGCACCGCGCATTTGTCGCTGCGGCAATTTGTCACGGCTCGCGCGCGCGCAGCGGCAGCCGTAAGACGAAGCGCGCGCCGCCCGCGCCGCCGGCCTCGACGGAGATCGTGCCGCCGTGTTGCTGCACGATGGCGTGGACCATCGGCAGACCGAGGCCGGTGCCGCTGTCCTTCGTCGTGAAGAACGGCTCGAAGATGCGCTCGCGCAGCTCGGGCGCGATTCCCGGGCCGCTGTCCTCGATCGCCAACGAGAGGTCGGCTCCATCGAGGCGGGCATCGAGCCGAACCTGGCCGCCGCTCGGCGTAGCCTGAATGGCGTTCAAGACGAGGTTCATGAGCGCTTGCTGCAGCCGTGGCTCGTCGACTTCGGCCAGCGGCAGATGCTCGATGTTCGCCTCCAAGGTCACCTGCGCCTGCACCGCTTGTGGTCGCAAGAGGTCGACGACGTAGCGGATGGTCGCGCTCAGGTCGGTCGGCTCGCGGACGATCTCGCGCGGCCGGGCGAACTGCAGGAATTCGTCGAGGAACGCCGCCAGTCGCTTGATCTCGGCCTGCACGATGACGAGCGGCTCGAAGGTGTCGGCCGGCAGCTCGGGAATCCGCTTGAGCCGGCGCTCCAGTACCATGAGCTGCAGCGCCGCGGCATTGAGCGGGTTCTTGATCTCGTGCGACAGGCCCGCAGCCAGCGTGCCTACCGCCGCCAGCTTCTCGGCGCGCCGCGCCCGACGGCCGAGCTCGCGCCGCTCTTGCACCAGCCGCACGTGCTCGACCGCCTGCTCGACCGTCAGCAGCAGATCGTCGGGCGGCGTCGGCTTGACGAGGTAGGCGAACGCGCCGGCTCGCACCGCGGCCGCCGCCGACTGCGTGCTGGCGTGACCGGTCAAGAGGATCACCTCCGAGTCGGGCGCGTCGTCCTTGAGCTCGCGCGCCAGCGTGGTGCCGTCGCCGTCGGGCAGGCGCAGATCGACGAGCGCGACGTCGAAGCCCGCGGCCGCTTGCACGCGCGCCGCGGCGTAGCCATGTGTACGCAGGGCGCGGTAGCCGGCGTCCTCGAGGATCTCGGCCAAATTGTCGACGAGCGCCACGTTGTCGTCGACGAGCAGAATGACGCCGCGCGGCCGGTCGCCTGTCGCTCCGAAAGATGCGCTGGGCATGATGTTGCCGCGTTCACCATACCATCAGCCGCGCCGCTGCTGCGCCACCGCGGGCTCCGTGTCATCATCTGGCGGCGCGCGCGTGCAGCGGAGGCGGACATGGCGGGGGAGCGGATTCTGATCGTGGACGACGAAGCGAACGCGCGAACGGCGTTGGCGGAGCTGCTGCGCGGGGAAGGCTACGTCGTCGAGACGGCGGCGGACGGGTTCAAAGCGCTGCCGAAGCTGGAGGAGCTGGAGCCGGACGTCGTCGTGACCGATCTGAAGATGCCGGGCTTGACCGGGCTCGAGCTGATGGAGAAGGCCAGAGCGCGGGATCCCGAGTGCGTGGTGATCGTGATGACGGCGTTCGCGGCGGTGGGCTCGGCCGTGCAAGCGATGAGACAGGGCGCGGCCGACTACCTGACCAAGCCGGTGAACCTCGACGAGCTGCTGCTGGTGTTGACGCGCGAGCTCGAGCGAAAGCGGCTGCGCAGGGAGGCCGGGCAGCTGCGCGCGCGGCTGGCGGAGCGCCATCGGATCAAGAACCTGATCGGATCGTCGGCGGCGATGCAGGAGGTGTTCGCGGCGGTGCTGCAAGTGGCGCCGTCGCGGGCGAGCGTGCTGGTGACGGGCGAGAGCGGCACGGGCAAGGAGCTGATCGCGGCGGCCATCCACGAGTACAGCCCGCGGGCCAAGGGGCCGTTCGTCAAGCTGCACTGCGCGGCGCTGGCGGAGTCGCTGCTGGAGTCGGAGCTGTTCGGTCACGAGCGCGGCGCGTTCACGGGCGCGATCGGACGGCGCGAAGGTCGCTTCGAGCAGGCGAATGGCGGCACGCTGTTCCTGGACGAGATCGGGGAGATCTCGCCGACGATTCAGGTCAAGCTGCTGCGCTTCCTGCAGGAGCACGAGTTCGAGCGCGTGGGTGGCAACCAGACGATCAAGGTCGACGTGCGCATCGTGACGGCGACCAACCGCAACCTGCAAGAGCGCGTGAAACAGGGGCAGTTCCGCGAGGATCTTTATTATCGGCTGAACGTCGTCGGGATCGAGATGCCGCCGCTGCGCGCGCGAGAATCGGACATCGTGCTGCTGGCGACGCACTTCCTCGACAAGCTGGCGCGCGAGAACGGCCGAACGTTCGACGGCTTTACGGACGAGGCGCTGGCTCGCCTCGCCAGCTACGCGTGGCCGGGCAACGTGCGCGAGCTCGAGAACGCCATCGAGCGGGCGGTCGTCGTGTGCAAGCGAGCGCGCATCGGCGTCGAGGATTTCGCGGCGGCGATCGCCAGCCCCGAGAAGCGCAGCGACGGGATGCCGAAGATTCCCGGCGCGACGATGGAGGAGCTGGAGCGCTTCGCGATCTTGAAGACGCTCGAGCACACGGGCGGCTCGACCTCGCGCGCGGCCGAGCTGCTCAAGATCTCGCCGCGTACGATCCAGTACCGCTTGCAGCAATATGGAAATGACGTAGCCACCAAAGAGCCGACCTGACGCGCGCACAGCGGCGACGACCTCAGCGGACGGCGGGCAGCGCGGCGCGTTCGGGCCGCGCCGTGCGCCCGATCGGCCTTGCGGCACGCGATGGCGCCGGTGACGCTTCGTCATGCGCCTGCCGCTGGCGGCCGCCGAACCGGCAGCTTGCGTGCGCCCCGACGAATGGGGCGATCGCGCAAAATCGGCGCCGCTCGACGCGCCGGCCGCAAACGGTGCGCGATCGCCCGGCGCGCACACGCCGCTCAGACGACCGCGGCCAAGCGACGCCGCCCGAGGAGCTGCGACACGTCGGCGGCGGGCATGGGTGCGCTGAAGTGGTATCCCTGCGCGCGGTCGCAGCGCAGCTCGCGGACCAGCGCCAGCTGCTCGGCCGTCTCCACACCTTCGGCGATCACCTGCATCCCGAGCGCATGTCCCAGCGCCACGATGGCTTGGACGATCGACACGCTGGTGGAATTGGTGCCCAAGGTGCCGACGAACGAGCGATCGATCTTGAGCGCCTGCACCGGCAGCTGATGCAGGTAGCTCAGCGACGAATATCCGACACCGAAGTCGTCGAGGTGCAGGCGCAGGTCGAGCTCGCGCAGCCGCGCCATCAGCCGCGTCATGGCCTCGTCGCGGTGGAGCAGCGCCGTCTCGGTGAGCTCGAGATGCAGCCGGCGCGCGGAGATGCCCGTGTCGCGCAGCACCTCGGCGACCATGTCGGCGAAGCCGGGCTGCGTGAGCTGACGGCTCGAGACGTTGACGGCGACCGACACCTCGCCGCGATCCCACAGCCGATCCCAGCGCGCGAGCTGTTCGCACGCCTGCCGCAACACCCAGGCGCCCAGCGGGACGATGAGCCCCGTCTCCTCGGCGACCGGGATGAACTCGGCCGGCGAGATCGCGCCCCACTGCGGGTGATTCCAGCGCAACAAGGCCTCCAGCTCCTCGGTCTGGCTCGTGCGCGCGCAGACGATGGGCTGATAGACCAAGCTCAGCTCGCCGCGCTCGATGGCGTGGCGCAGGTCGTTCTCCAGGCGCCAACGGGTCAGCGCGCTGGAGTGCATTTCGCGGTTGAACACTTCGTAGCGCCCCTTGCCGCGGCTCTTGGCCTGATAGAGCGCGATGTCCGCGTCGCGTAACAGCGCGTCGGGGCTGCCGTAGTCGTGATGCGCGAAGGCGATGCCGACGCTGGCGCCGACCGTGACCGACGTGCTGCCGATGGTGAAGGGCTCGGCGACGGCGGCGATGATCCGTTCGGCGACGCGGAAGCCGTCGGCCTCGCTGCGCAGCTCGTCGAGCAGCACGACGAATTCGTCGCCGCCGAGGCGCGCGACGTTCCCCGGCGCGGGCTGGGACACGGCGTCGCTGGCGCGGACGCACTTGGCCAGCCGATGTGCGATGCCGATCAAGATCTCGTCGCCCGCTTGATGGCCCAAGCTGTCGTTGATGGCCTTGAAGCGGTCGAGATCGAGGAAGAGCACGGCAAACGTGGCGCTCTCCTTGCGTTTGTAGCGTAAGAGGCTCTGGCGCAGCCGATCGGCGAAGAGCGCCCGATTGGCCAGACCGGTCAACGAGTCGTGCAGCGCGTCGTAACGCAGCCGCTGCTCGGCGAGGCGGCGCTCGGTGACGTCGCTCTGCGAGCCGGCCAGCCGCACCGGACGCCCGTTCTCGTGGACGGCCAGACCGCGGCACGCCACCCAGCGCATCTGCCCGTCGCGATGGCGAATGCGATACTCGATCGCCAGCTGTGGGCTGCGCCCGCTCAGGTGATCGTCGATCGCGCGCTCGAGCGCCGGCAGATCGTCGACGGCGACGCGATCGAGCCACTCGGCGGGCGTCGTGCCCAGCTCGCAGTCCTGATAGCCGAGCATCATGCGCCAGCGGGGTGAGTAGAAGACGACATCGCTCTCGAGATCCCAGTCCCACAGGCCGTCATTGGCGGCGGCGGCGGCCAGCGCGTAGCGCGACTCGCTCTTGCGCAGCGACGTCTCGAGCTGTTTCCGCTCGGCAATTTCGTGGCGCAGGAGCTCGTTGGCGCTGTGCAGCTCCTCGGTTCGCCCGCGCACCACCGTCTCCAGCTGATCGAGCTTGAGGTGGGCTTGCCGCGCCAAATTCCACTTCTCGGTCAAGGCCAGCGCCAGCTGGGCGACCTCGGCCGGATCGAAGGGCTTCTTCAGGATCAACATCCGATCGTTGGCGCCGAGGCGGGCGCGCATGTCCACCCACGAATCGTCGGAGTAGGCGGTGCAGACGACCACCTGGAGATCGCCGTCGACGCGCCACAGCTCCTCGATCGTCTTGACGCCGTCCCAGCCCGGCGGCATGCGCATGTCGACGAAGGCCAGCGCGTAGGGCGCGCCCGCGGCCGCGCGTGCGGCCGCCATGGCGACGGCTTCGCGCCCTTGATGCGCCGACTCGAGCAGGTAGCGCTCCGGCGTCTCCGCGACGACCGCGTCGCCGAATAGCTGCGACTCGAGGTCGGCGAGCGGCGCCGCCGCCCGGCGCGGTCCGAGAATCTTGTGGAAGTCGTCGTGAATCGCCGGGCTGTCGTCGACGATCAAGATGCGACGGTTCGGTTTGCTGGTCATCGGGCCTACACCATCTCCGTTCGGCGCCTTCGTGCCGATCGCCGAGTCGTCCCTTCACGCCGCGTGCCGAGTCGTCGTTCGCTCGCCTTGACAGCGACGGGAGCAGCGTCAACGAATTGACGCGCGACGGGCGGCTTTCGCTGGCCCGAATCTTCCAAGGGGGACAGAGCGCGGTCGACGATCGCGGGGGAGAAAACGAGACATGGCAGTGGTCTACGTGGTGGACGATGAGCCCACCAATCGCGAGCTCATCACGGCGTTCCTGGGCGCGTGTGGGCATACGCTGATCGAGTTCGGGCGCGGCGATGACGCGCTGGCGCAGTGTGACGTGCAGCCGCCCGATCTGGTCCTTCTCGACGTGCTCATGCCGGGCATCGACGGCTTCGAGACGGTCGAGCGCTTGAAGCGGCGCGCCGGTGTCTTCTTGCCGGTCATCATGGTGACGGCGCTGACCGACATCGAGTCACGGCGCCATGCATTGCTCGCCGGCGCCGACGATCTCTTGACCAAGCCCATCGATCCGGAGGAGCTCACGCTGCGCGTCGGCAAGCAGCTGGCGATCCGTCAGAACGCGACCACGCAGCTCGAGCGCAACGTCGAGCTGGTGGAGATGCAGCGGTTTCGGACGGAGATGTCGCAGACGATCGTGCACGATCTCAAGAACCCGGCCTTCGCCGTATTGTCGACGATCGAGTACGCGCTCGAGGAGTCGCAGAAGCTGCCCGTCGAAGTAGTCGAGGCGCTGCAAGACGCGCAGCGCTCGTCGCGCCGGCTCGGCGATCTGCTGGTCAACCTGCTCGACATGACGCGCATGGAGGAGGCGCGGCTGCAGCTCGTGCGCGAGCCGGTGGCCGCGGCCGAGCTCTTGCGCGACCTCGTCACGCCGCGCCAATGGGAGACGCGGCGGCGCAAGGTCGACATCGGCTGGAGCGTCGAGGATGGGCTCGAGCAGATCAACGTCGATCGCGGGATCTTCGTCCGCATCCTCGAGAACCTGCTCGACAACGCCGTGCGCTACACGCCGCCGAACGGCCGCATCGTCGTGCGTGTCGCGCGCGGCCAGCACGGCCTGCGCATCGAGGTCGGCAACAGCGGCGCGGCGGTGCCCGAGACGGCGCGCACGATCGTGTTCGAGAAGTTCAGCCGCCTGTGCGCCGAATCGGGCCGCACCAACCTCGGCCTCGGGCTCTATTTCTGCCGGCTGGCGGTCGAGGCTCACGGCGGACGCATCTGGATCGAGGAGCGCCCGGAGCTGGCGACGGTGTTCTGTATCGAGCTGCCGGAGAGCGCCGATGCTTGAGAACGGCCGCCGCATCTTGATCGTCGACGACAACCGCGCCATCCACGACGACTTCCGCAAGATCTTGCTCGCCGACGACGCGCCCTCGGCCATCGACGATCTGGAGGCGCTGATGTTCGGCGCCGACCAGACGAGCGCGCGCCCGCTGGCCTATCAGATCGACTCGGCCTACCAAGGCGAGGAGGCGCTGCAGCTGGTGCGCGCGGCGGCGGCGACGGCGTCGCCGTATGCGTTGGCGTTCGTCGACATGCGCATGCCGCCGGGCTGGGACGGGCTCGAGACCGTTCGTCAGCTGTGGCGCGTCGACGCCTCGCTGCAGATCGTCATCTGCTCGGCTTACTCCGACTATTCCTGGGGCGAGATCACGCACGAGCTCGATCCGTCGGACGGTCTGTTGATCCTCAAGAAGCCGTTCGACATCATCGAGGCGGTCCAGCTCGCCAGCACGCTGACGCGCAAGTGGGCGCTGCATCGCGAGGTGCAGCGGCGCATGGACGACCTCGAAGCGACGGTGCGGGCGCGCACGGCCGAGCTCGAGCAGTCCAACGAGGCGCTCAGGCGGACGATGCACGAGCGGCAGCAGATGGAGATCGAGCTGCGGCTGGCGCAGAAGCTGGAAGCGGTGGGCCGATTGGCGTCGGGCCTGGCGCACGAGCTCAACACGCCGGTGCAGTTCGTCAGCGACAGTGTCGAGTTCGTGCGCGAGGCGGTGGGCGAGCTGCTCGACCTGCGCGCGCGCCAGTCGGCGGTCATCGCGACGCTGGCGACACGCGCCGAGCTGCAGCCGGTCGTCGCCGAGCTGCAAGAAGTCGAGCGCGGCGCCGACGTCGAATATCTGAGCGAGCAGCTGCCCAAAGCCGTCGACCGCGCGCTCGATGGGCTCGGTCGCGTCGCCAAGCTGGTCAGCTCGATGAAGCAGTTCGCGCAGGCCGACAGCCAGGCCAAGACGCGCGTCGACCTCAACGAGATCATCGCCAGCACGCTCGCCATCGCGCACGGCGAGTACAAGTACGTCGCCGAGCTCACGACCGAGCTCGGCGCGCTGCCGCCGGTCACCTGTTTGGCGGGCGAGATCAACCAGGTCGTGCTCAACGTCGTCGTCAACGCCGCGCACGCCATCGCCGACGTCGTCGCGGCCGGCGGCGAGCGCGGGCGCATCAAGGTCGCGACGCGCGCCGAGGGCGACCTCGTCGTCATCGCCATCTCCGACACCGGCGGCGGCATCCCCGTCGCCATCCAGGACAAGATCTTCGATCCCTTCTTCACGACGAAGGAGGTCGGTCGCGGCACCGGCCAGGGCTTGGCGATGGCGCGCTCGGTCATCGTCGAGAAGCACGGCGGCAGCCTCAGCTTCACGACCGAAGCCGGCCAGGGCACGACCTTCTACATCCGACTGCCGTTCGACGGCGCGGCGGTGGCGGCATGAGCCGCGTGCTCTTCGTCGACGACAGTGAGGACGTGCTGGCGGGGCTGCGCAATCGCCTGCGCGGACAGCGCGGTCGCTGGGACATGGTCTTCGTGCAGAGCGGCGACGAGGCGCTGGCAGAGCTGGCGCGCGCGCCCTTCGACGTCGTGGTCTCCGACATGCGCATGCCGGGCATGGACGGCGCGGAGCTGCTGAGCGCGGTCGAGCTGCGCCATCCCGACATCGCGCGCATCGTGCTGTCGGGTGATGCCGATCGCGACGCGGTGGCGCGCGTGCTGCCGGTCGTGCATCAGTTCCTCGAGAAGCCCTGCGACGGCAACGTGCTCAAGGCGGCGATCGAGCGGGCCTGCGCGCTGCGGGCGACGCTGTGGAACGAAGGGCTGCGCGACTTCTTGCGCCGGCTCGGTCCGCTGCCGACGCTGCCGCCGACCTACCACGCGCTGGCGTGGCTGGCTCGCGATGGGCGCTCGGCCGGCACGGCCGCGGCCGCGACGCTCGTGCGTGGCGACGCGCTCGTGTGCGCGCCGGTCACGCAATTGGCCGCAGGCGCCGGCCTCGGCAGCCTCGACGGACTGACGGCGGAGCTGCTGCAGGCGTTGACGTTGGCGGCATCGCTGTTCGCGCTCGCCGGCGAGCCGCCGTCGCTGATTCGGCTGCCCGACCAGGCGCTGCGGGTGGCGCGGCTGGCGCTGCGGCTGCTCGGCGCTTCGCGGGCGGCGCCGACCGCGTTCGCGGCCGCGCTCTTGCGCGACGTGGGCCGCATCGTGCTGACGCGAGCGCTCGGCGTGCGCGCCGAGCTCTCCGACGACGCGCAGGCGGCGCTGGACGCGCCCCAGACGATGGCGGCGATCAGCGCCGCGCTACTTGGCGAGTGGAAGATCGCGCCGGCGGTCGTGGAGACGGTCGCCTGCGCCGATCGCCCGGCCGCGCAGCGCGGCGCCGCGATCGAGCCGTGGGGCGCCGTACGGGCAGCCGAGTCCTTCTTGGCCGCCTCCAGCCAAGCCGACGTCGATCGACTGCTCGACGATCTCGCCGGCAACGAGCGGTCGCGCTGGAGTGACCTCGTCAACGAAGCGCGCAGGAGCACGACATGAGCGCGACCAAGGGTGAGCGACCGCAGATCCTGTGTGTCGACGACGAGCCGCTGGTGCTCGAAGGGCTGGCCTTGACCCTCGGGCGCGGCTTCGACGTGCTGACCGCGACCAGCGGCGCCGCCGCGCTGACGCTGCTCGAGGCCCACCGCTCGTGCCCCGTCATCATCTCCGACATGCGCATGCCCAAGATGGACGGCGCCGTCTTCCTCGGTCACGCGCGCGAGCTGGCGCCCGACTCGGTGCGCATGCTCTTGACCGGTCAGGCGGACGTCAACGCCGCCATCGCCGCCATCAACGAAGGGCGCATCTTCCGCTTTCTCACCAAGCCGTGCGCGTCGGCGACGCTGCGCGCGGCGGTGGCCGCGGCCTTGGAGCAGCACCGGCTCGTCACCGATCAGCAGGTGCTGCTCGAGCGAACGCTCAACGGCAGCATCGAGGCGCTGGCCAACGTGCTGGCGCTGACCAACCCGGTGTCGTTCGGGCGCGCCACGCGCATTCGTCGCCGCGTGACGGCGCTGGCCGAGCGCGTCGGCCTCGTCGAGCGCTGGCCGGTCGAGGTGGCGGCGACGCTGTCGCAGCTCGGCTATCTGACGCTGCCGGTCGAGACCGCCGAGCGCGTGCAGCGCGGCGAGCCGCTGTCGGACCGCGAGCGCGCGATGGTCGACGGCGTGCCCAAAGTGACCGAGGAGCTGCTCGGTCACATCCCGCGGCTCGAAGGCGTACGCAGCATCATCCTGCTGATGGGCCAGCCGCAGCGCTGGGGCGAGGCCGGCGACGACGGGGCGCGCCAGCGGATCGAGGCGAGCGCGCAGATCCTGCGGCTGGCCATCGAGTTCGACGTCCTGGAAGCGGCGGGCGAGCCGCCGGCGTCCGCCATCGACGTCTTGCGCGGTCGCGACACCGGCTACCCGGCGGCGCTGCTGGAGGCGCTGGCGCATCTGCACGGCGCGGGCGCGGCCGACCACGAGCTGCGCGAGCTGTCGGCCTCGGCGCTGCGCGTCGGCATGATCATCGCCGCCGATTTGTACTTCACCAACGGCCTCTTGCTGGTCGCGCGCGGCTACGAGGTGACCGCCGGCTTCTTGGCGCGCCTCACCCACTATCCGGCGCGGACGCTGCGCGAGCCGGTGCGCGTCATCGTCTCGCGCGATACGAGGGCGGCGTGAGCGCCGTGCGTGAGCGCGAGCTCGGTCCGGCGAGTGAGCCGGCGAAAACGGGGTGGCTGCGCGGGCTGTGTTGGGCCGTGGCGACGTTGGCGTGGCTCGGCGCCGTCGCCGTCGGGCTCGCCGTCTTGTGGCGCTATCAGCGCGGCGCCGGCGCCGCGGCCGTGTCGTCGTCCAGGTGGCCGAGCGACTCGGCGCTGCCGCGGGCGCACGACCGGCCGACGGTGGTGCAGTTCATCCATCCGCGCTGCGCCTGCAGCCGCGCCAGCTTGGCGGCGCTGCGATCGGTGGTCGCGCAGCAGCCCGTGCCGCCGGCGGTGCTCATCCTGTTCCTGCGTCCGCCCAGCCTCACCGACGATTGGGCGCGAACCGAGAACTGGCAGACCGCCGGCGACATTCCGGGCGCGCAGCGCATCGTCGATCGCGACGGTCGCGAAGCGGCGCGCTTCGGCGCGCGCACCTCGGGACAGACCTTCGTCTACGCCGCCGACGGCACCCTCGCCTTCGCCGGCGGCATCACGCCGGCGCGCGGCGACGAAGGCGACAGCGCCGGCCGCCACCATCTCCTGCAAGCGCTGGCCGCGCCCGGTCCGACGCCGTCCAGTCGCGTCTTCGGCTGCCCGCTCGGCGATCCGCAGCAGGTGCGCCGATGAGCCGCGCGCTCGAGCTCTACCGCCAGTCGCGGACGCGGCTGCACGCGCGCATGGATCGGACGATGCTCGTCGTGCTCCTCGTCCAGTGGCTGCTCGCGATCTTGGTCGCGGTCAAGCTGTCGCCTTACACCTGGGCCGGCAAGACGCGGTCGATGCACCTGCATTTGGAGGTGGCGTTCATCTTGGGTGGCGCGCTCAACGTCCTGCCGATCGTGCTCATCGTGCTCCGGCCGGGCTGGTGGCTGACGCGTCACGTGATCGCCGCCAGCGAGATGCTGTGGTCGGGGCTGCTCGTCCATCTGACGGGCGGGCGCATCGAGACGCATTTCCACATCTTCGGCGCGCTGGCCTTCCTCGCCTTCTATCGCGACTGGACGCTGCTGGTGACGGCGACGCTCACGATCTCGCTCGATCACTTGCTGCGCGGGCTGCTCTTGCCGGAGTCGATCTACGGCGTCGTCAATCCGGAGTGGTGGCGCTTCTTGGAGCATTCGTTCTGGGTGCTGTTCGAGGACGCCGTGCTCTTCTTCGGCTGTCGTCGCGGCGACTCCGAGCTGGCCGTCGTCGCCGAGCGCGAGTCGCGGCTGGAGGAGATGAACCTGACGCTCGAAGCGCGCGTCGCCGAGCGCACCGGCGAGCTCGAGCAGACCAACGGCCTGTTGCGCGCGAGCCTCGAGGATCTGCACGTGGCCCAGCGCGAGCTCGTCGACGCCTCGCGACGCGCCGGCATGGCCGACGCGGCCACCGCCGTGCTGCACAACGTCGGCAACGTGCTCAACAGCATCAACGTCTCGGCGGCCTTGGCGGCCGACGGCGTGCGGCGCTCGAAGTCGGCGGGGCTGGGTCGCGTGGCGCAGCTGCTCGTCGAGCAAAGGGCGCAGCTGGGCCGCTTTCTGACCGAGGACGAGCGCGGCCGGCGGCTGCCCGACTATCTGACCGCGCTGGCGCACACCGTCGACGGCGAACGGCAGAACATCGTCGCCGAGCTCGACCTGCTCACGAAGAACCTCGAGCACGTCAAAGGCATCGTCAACATGCAGCAGGCGTACGCCGGCGGCGCCGGCATGTACGAGGCGCTGTCGCTGCGCCAGCTCATCGACGACGCGTTGGCGCTGCACGCGCTGGTTCACGCGCAAGACGGCATCGCCATCGAGCGCGCGCTGGAGGAGCTGCCGCTCGTGTCCGTCGACCGGCACAAGGTGTTGCAGATCCTGACCAACCTCTTGACCAACGCGGCGCAGGCGATTGAGGCGCGCGGCGAGGGCGAGCGCCGCATCACCGTGCGCTGCCGTCAGGACGCCGAGGACGGCACGATCCGGATCGCGGTCGCCGACAGCGGCGTCGGCATTCGTGAGCAAGACCGCGAGCGCATCTTCAGCCTCGGGTTCACCACCAAGAAGAGCGGGCACGGCTTGGGCCTCCACGCCAGCGCTTGCGCCGCGCTCGAGATGAAGGGCAGCCTGACGCTGCACAGCGACGGCGTCGGCCGCGGCGCCTGCTTCACGCTGACGCTGCCGGCGCCCAAGGCGGCGGCGAGCGCACCGGCGCGACTGGCGAGCGTCGGCTGATTCGCGCGGCGACCACGCGCCACGGCATCGCTCACTGCCGTCATTCTTCGTTTCGACGCCAATCTAACGTGATGTGACGGTGCTGCGGCACCAGGCGCGACGAGGTCGCCGGCTTGGCCGTTGGCGCAGGCAGCCGCGTCGAGTCGCGATCTTGGAGACGTCTCGCCGACGCCGTCGGAGCGGGCCGTCGGCGACCGTCAGCGGCTGACGGCGAGCGCCGGCCGAACGCTGCTGCTCGGCGCCTGCAGCGGCAGCTCCAGCGTGAAGCTGGCGCCACGTCCTTCGCCATCGCTGTGCACGCGCAGCGCGCCGCCGAGCTCGCGCGCCGCCAGCGCGCTCGAGTGCAGCCCGAAGCCGTGACCGTTGGCGCGCGTGGTAAAGCCGTAGCTGAAGATGCGGCGTAGATTCTCGGCGCCGATGCCGACGCCGTTGTCGACGACGGCGATGCTCACGCCCGCGCCCGCGAGCGGCCGCAAGCTCACCGTCAGCTGCTTGTCCGCGCGCTCCGAGGCGCGACACGACTGGCAGGCGTTGCGGATGAGGTTGACGAGGATCTGCAGCACTTTGTGCTTCTCGACGACGATCAGCGGACACTCGGCGAGCTCATAGACGAGCTTGAGCCCGTGCCGCTCGATCGAGCTCTGGTTCATCTGCACCGCGCTCTCGATGAGCGCCTGCGCCGCCACGACGTCGGTGACGCCGGACGCGCTCGCGTAGCTCTGCTGCATGGCCACGATCTCGCGGATGTGATCGATGCGCGACTGTAGAAGCGTCAGCTCGTCGCGGGCTTGCGCACGCTCGGCGCGCAGATGCTCGTCGAGCTTGCCGAGATAATCGGGCAGCTGGCGGGCGCGCGGGTCGCGGCTCCAGGCGTCGGGATCCTTGAGCTGCTCGCG
Organism: uncultured delta proteobacterium; assembly: GCA_963785725.1. Classification (GTDB taxonomy): domain Bacteria; phylum Myxococcota_A; class Polyangia; order Palsa-1104; family Palsa-1104; genus JAQBQH01. Next base: position 203,915 of record CAWAWS010000024.1, read on the forward strand.
CACCAGCGACGCCATCTTGCCCAGGTTGTCGGCTTTGGAGCTGCGCAGCCGCTCGCTCACCAACGTGGCCGAGACGTTGACGCTGTTGAGCACGTTGCCGACGTTGTGCAGCACGCCGACCGCGATCTCGGCCATGCCCGCCTGGTGCGCCGCATCGACGAGCTGCTTGTGCGCGCGCTCCAGCTCCTCCTTGGCTTGCTGTCGCTGGCGCAGCTCGTCGGTGACGTCCTCGACGAGGAGGCAGACGCGCACCGGCCGGCCGGGCAAGGAGGCGACGCGATTGCCGCTGGCGCGCAGGGCGCGCACGCCCGAGCGCGTCGGATACTCGCGCGAAATGTGGACCGGCCCGTCGGCGTGCTCGATCTCGCCGACGAGCTGCAGCCAAGCCGCAATCTCGTCCGGCGTCAGGCCGACCTCGCCGCCGCGGCGGTCGACGAGCTCCTCCTGCGTCAGCTGCATCGTCACCGCCAGCGCCGGATTGACCGACACGAAGCGGATGTCGTCATCGACCCGCTCGATGAGCCCCATCATCAACGGCGCGCCGTCCATGAACGAGCGCAGGACCGACTGCTCTTCGCGCAAGCGCTCATGGCGGCCGACGAGCTCCTGCGACATGAGCTCGAGCGATCGTTCCACGAGGAGCCGATCGGCGTCGGCTTGCGTGTAGGCGGCGTCGACGCTGTCGAGCAGGCGTTGCCACTCGGGCGCGATCGGCTGCTCGCCGATGTGCCGGCGCAGCTGGCGTTCGAGCAGCTTGTGCATCAGCGCTCCCCGAACGTCGTGATGGTCATCGTCTGGTTGTGCAGCTCGCAGCGTCCGAGCGCGGCGAAGGGCGACAGCTCGCCGTAGGAATAAAAGCCGGTCAGCCGCGTCCGAGCGCCGAGCACGTCGCGGACGGCCTCGACCTCCTCTTCGACGCGCTGCTTGAGGACCAGCTTGCGACCGACGCAGCTCACCAGCACCGCCAGCTCCGGCGCCGCATCCGCGCTCAGGCAGATGCGCGCCGCGCCTTGCGCGCCGTCGACGAGGCGGTCGGTGTTGGCGCGCATGAGCCGCGCGTAGGCGCCTTCGGGCACGTCGCCCGCGAAGGTGATGCTCTGGGCCGCTTCGTCGACGGCCAAGATCGTGCGCACGAGACCGGGCGCGTCGCCCGAGCGGACGCTGAGCGGGAAGAGCAGGCCGCTCGCGGGCAGCTGCGTCGAATGTTCGCCGAGGTAGCGCTTGTAGAGCTCGAGCGCCGAGCAGCCGTCCAGCTCGTAGACGACGTTGCCGACCGCGCGCGTGACGAGGCGCTCGGGGCCGAACGGATCCCAGCCGCCCAGCGAGCCGACGCCGATGCGCAGGCCGGCGCCGTAGAAGCCGACGGCGACGACTTTGCCGCTCTCGGCCGGGCCGTCGAGTGCGACCAGCGTTTGCCGAAAGTTGGCGCCGTCGCCGCATAGGCCGCCGGTCACTTGCACGCCGGCCGGAAGCCCGGCAGCCAGGCCACGCGCGAGATCGCTGCCATTGACCTGCGTGCCGTCGGACAAGACGAACAAGTGGATCAGCCCGTTCGGATCGAGCGCACGGGCCAGGCGCAGGCCGGCGTCGTAGCTGGAGCTGGCGGCGGCGAGTCGCACCTCGGCCGCGGCCACACGCGCGCGGGCGAAGCGCACGGCGGTCAGCGTCAACGAGTCGTCGTGAACGCGGGCGCCCACGATCTCGCCTGCGGTCGAGCCGCCGAGCACGACCGCGCCCGCAAAGCGCGCGCGCACGTCGTCGATGAGGCCGCTGGCGAGCCGCGATGGCGAGCCGAACAGCAGCACGAGATCGAACGGCGCCGGCGGCGGCAGCTCGTCCCAACGACCGTCGGACCAGCGCGCCTGTGCGACGATCATCAGGCCGCCACCACGAGCGACAGCTGAGCCGGACGTTGCGCGCGTGCGCGGTCCAGCGCCGTCCGCGCCGCGGTTAGGAGGCGCTCGCTGTCGACGTCACCGTTGGCGAGGCCGATTCCGTAGCTGAGCGCGACGTTGGAGTGCGCCTGCTCTTGGTGCAGCACGAGGCCGGTCGTCTCGGCGCGCATGGCGGCGACGGCCGCTTCCGCCACGTCCTGGCCGTCGCGCGCGACGAAGAGCGCGAAGCAGCCGTCGTCGAGCTGGCACAAGAGCGCGGCCGCGGGCTGCGAGCGGGCGAGCGCCGCGGCCGTGCGCCGCATGAAGCCCTCGGTCGCCGTCGCGCCGTGGTGCAAGCGGAGCGCCGCCAGATCGTCGATGCCGATGAGCACGACCGCCTGGGTCTCGTGCCGATGGCGCTGGCGCCGCAGCTCGTCCTCGCAGTAGCGGCGCTGGTAGAGCCCGCTGTGCGCGTCACGATAGGCGATGCGCGCCAGCCGGTCATGATCGCGCTTGGTGCCGAGGGCGCGCTTGATCCGCGCGCGCAGCTCGGCCACCGAGTAGGGCTTGACCAGATAATCGACGGCGCCCAGCTCGAAGGCGTGCAGCTTGGTCATGATGGTGTCGTCGCTGGTCAGAAACAGGACGGGAATGTCGGACGTGTGCGCGTCCTCCTTCAGCCGCTCGTAGAAATCGAGGCCGCTCATGCAATCCAAGTTCATGTCGAGCAGGATGAGCGCCGGTCGCAGGCTGCGCGCGCCGTCGAGTCCCTCGTCGGACGTCAAGGCCGCGAAGAGCTCGAGCCCTTCGAGCCGCAGCTGCCGCGCCAGCACCAGGTGCGCGTCCGGCGAGTCGTCCACTACGAGAATGCGCGTGTCGTTCATTTGCGTTTGCCCCCGCGAAGGCTCGAGAGCACGAACCGTTCCAGCACGCCGATCGGCGCGACGATGGGGGAACGCGCAAAAGCTGCGTTTCGCGGCGTGGCGCGTGCAGCTTTTGCGGCCGGCGATCGTCCGAACGGCGGATTCTCGTTGGCGCATGGCTTGCTGAGCGGTCGGTAGCGAATCGTCGCACCACGGCGCCGACGTCCGAAACGGAGCAAATGGCGGGTGACCTCATTGATCGAGGCTAATCAGGGCGCGATTCTCGAGCGCGAAGCGATCGAGAAGGGGGTGCGGCAAATCGTCGCACCACCCTGCCTCGTCGACTATTTCCACCGGGGCTATGTCGCCGACGCCGCAAACGGTGCGCGGATCGACGCTGCCGGCCTGGATCGAGCGCTGGCCGTCCAGTTGCACTGACAGCCTCCAGTGCTGGCAGCGTTTCTAGCGGGGAAAACATGGCGGATGTGGCGGTGGTCTGGGTGGTCGACGACGACGCTCGGATCTGGCGGACGCTGCGCCGGGTTCTTGGGCTTCATCAGGTCCATTTTGCGCCCTCGCTCGAGCGCGCCATGCAGCTGCTCGACGGACCCACCCGTTACGACGCGATCCTCGCCGATCTCTCGCTCGCGGGCGACCGCGGCACGGCGCTCGTCAAGCTCGTGCAGCGGCACAGTCCGCAGCACGCCGAGGCGCTCGCGTTCATGACGGCCGGAGACACCGTGCAGCGCCAAGGGCGCGTGTTCGAGGAGCCATTCTCGATCGGCGAGGTGCGACAATTTGTCGCAGATCGTTTGATTGCAAAGCCTACGGCGCCGCCGGTTTCCAGCGATCTCGGGGATTCTCACTAGCCATCCCATTCGAATCGTGCTTGCATTGCGCGTGCGTTGGCCCAGCGCCTCGTAGCGACACTCTCTTTCATGTCGCGGGCGTGGGTGGGAATCGGGGAGGAGTGCATGCCAGGGGACGTGCCCAATCGATCTAGCGCGGGCTGCTCGCGCGCTCGCCGCTCCGTTCGGACATGCTCCAGGAAGCCGGTCTTGTCCTCACGCGCATAAGCGGGCGCCGTTCGCGTCGTTTTCCGGCTCCGCAGCGAACCTTTCGACCGCCGCGGTTCGTCTGCTCTCGAGGTGTCTGATGTTCAATCTACTCCGTCGCATTTTCGCGTCCGACGAGTTCATGCCGCACGGCCACTGCTACCTGTGGAAGCCGGGCCTGGTCTGGCTGCACGTGCTCACCGACGGACTCATCACGCTCGCCTATCTCAGCATCCCGTTTACGCTGCTCTACTTCATTCGCAAGCGGCGCGACTTGCCGTTCTCTTGGATCTTCCTCTGCTTCGGTATGTTCATCGTGGCCTGCGGCGGAACGCACGCCATGGAGATCCTGACGCTGTGGACGCCCGTCTATTGGCTGTCGGGAATCGTCAAGGCGTTCACCGCCGTCGCCTCGCTGATGACCGCGGTGCTCCTCGTCAGACTGGTGCCGGCCGCGCTGGCCATACCGAGCCCCGAGGCGCTGCGCGTCGCCCTCCGCGCGCTGCAAGAGAGCGAGACGCTCTATCGCGCCGCCATGGCGGGCGGTCCCGATCCGTTCGTCATCTTCCGCGCCATTCGCGGGCCCGATGGCAACATTCGCGACTTCAGTGTCCGCGACATCAACCTCGCCGGGCAGCAGCGGCTCAGCCAGGCCGGCGACGCGCTCATCGACCAGAGCCTGCGTACGCTCTTTCCGGCGTTCGCAGGCGACGCGCTGTTCGGCCGCTACGTTCGCGCGGTCGAGGTGCCGGCCACGTTCGAAGACGAGCTCGAAAGCGACCTGCTTGGCCACGGCGAGGCCTGGACGCGCCTGCAGGTCATTCCGCTCTCCGACGGATTCGCCGCCAGCTTTCGCGACATCACGCCGCGCAAGCTGCGCGAGCGCGAGCAGAAGCGCGCCGAAGAGACCTTTCGCGATCTGCTCGAGGCCGCGCCCGACGCCATGGTCATCGTCGGCCGCGACGGCAAGATGCGCCTGGTCAACGCGCAGACCGAGAAGCTGTTCGGCTACGCGCGCGCCGAGCTCCTCGGTCAGAGCGTGGACATGCTCGTTCCCGTCGCCGCGCGCGCCGCGCACGCCGGCCATCGCGTCGGCTACGCCGAGAGTCCAAAGGTGCGCGCCATGGGCTCGGGGCTCGAGCTGCACGGCCTGCGCAAGGACGGCTCCGAGTTCCCCATCGAGATCAGCCTCAGCCCCATCGACACGCCCGAAGGGCAGCTCATCTCGAGCGCCATCCGCGACATCACGCTGCGCAAGAAGGCCGAGGAGAAGTTTCGCGGCCTGCTCGAGTCGGCGCCCGACGCCATGGTGATCGCCGACGGCGGCGGCGACATCGTGCTCGTCAACGCCCAGACCGAGCGCATCTTCGGCTACGGCCGCGCCGAGCTGCTCGGCCGGAAGGTCGAGCTGCTCATTCCGCGCCACGCCGCCGACGAGGGCAATGGCGAGGCGATTCGCCCGATGGGCAGTGGCTTCGAGCGCCATGGCGTGCGCAAGGATGGCTCCGAATTTCCCATCGAGATCAGCCTGAGCCCGCTGCACACCGAGGAGGGCGTCCTCGTCTCGAGCGCCATCCGCGACACGACCGAGCAGCGACGCTCGCGGCAGGCGTTGCGGCAGGCCAATGACGAGCTGGGCCACCTCAACCGTCGCCTGGCCGAGCAGAACGACGAGCTGGCGCGCGCCACGCAAGCGAAGTCGGATTTCCTGGCCATGATGTCGCACGAGCTGCGCACGCCGCTCAACTCGATCATCGGCTTCTCGGAGGTGCTCATCGACGGCAAGTTCGGCGCGCTGACCGACCGGCAGCAGCGCTATCTGAACAACGTGCACTCGAGCGGACGCCACCTGCTCGGCTTGATCAACGACCTGCTCGATCTGTCGAAGGTGGAGGCCGGCCGTGTGGAGCTCGTGCGACGACCGTGCTCGCCGCGCACCGTCGTCACCGAAGCGCTGGCGACGCTGCAGCCGGTCGCCGAGGCGGCACAGGTCGTGATGCTCGTCGAGCCGGCGCGCGACGGCGCTGTCGTCGCCGTTCTGGCCGATCCCGTTCGCCTCAAGCAGATCCTGTACAACCTCCTGTCCAACGCCATCAAGTTCACGCCGCGTGGTGGCAAGGTGACGGTCTTGGTCGAGCCGCGCCCGTCGTGCGTTCGCGTGGCGGTCACCGACACCGGTCCCGGGATCACCGCCGAGGAGCTGCCGCGACTGTTCGCGCCGTTCACCCAATTGGCCAACGCGCGCGGCAAGGGTGGTACCGGCCTCGGCCTGGCGTTGACCAAACAGCTGACCGAGCTCATGGGCGGTCACATCGGCGTATCGAGCCAGCTCGGCGTGGGCTCGACCTTCTTCGTGGAGCTGCCGAGCGTCTCCGAGGTCGCGGCCGAGCCCGCGCCCGCATTGCACGCGGCCGGAGCGAGCGCTCCGCTGGCGCTCGTGGTCGACGACGATCTGGCGGCGCAGGAGCTGCTGGTGCTGGCGCTGCAAGGGAAGGGCTTTCGCACGCTGGCGGCGGCGACGGGAGAGGAGGCACTGACGCTGGCGCGGCGTCATCGACCGCAGGTGATCACGCTCGACGTCTTTCTGCCGACCATCGACGGCTGGGACGCCTTGCGCATCCTGAAAAACGATCCGCTGACGGCCGAGATTCCAGTGGTCATGGCCACGATCTCCAGCGACCACACGACGGCCTTCGCGCTCGGCGCCGTCGAGCATCTGGTCAAGCCGATCGCGCCCGAGAGCCTGATGGCGGCGCTGCGGCGTCACACGTTCACCTCGAAGGTCAAGCAGCGCCCGGTGCACATCCTCGTCGTCGATGATGAAGCGGCGCAGCTCGATCTGGCGCGCGCGACGCTGGAGCCGCACGGCTTCTTGGTGCACACGGAGCTCACCGGACGCAGCGGCTTGGAGGCGGCGCTGCGTGGGCCGGTCAATCTCCTGCTGCTCGATCTCGTGTTGCCCGATCTCTCGGGCATCGAGGTCATCGAGGCGCTGCGTGGGCGATCGCTGCCCATCATCCTCCTGACCGGCCAGGAGATGACCCCGGCCATCGAGTCGCGGCTCAAAGGCGACGTGGACGCGATTCTGGCCAAAGGCGCGACCGGCAGCGCGCAGATGCTGGAGCAGGTCAATCGGGTGCTGCGCCGGCTGTCTTGAGGCGCGGTAGCGACAACGCTCTCGCCTCACGAGGTTTGGCCCTTTTCGTTTCGGCGCCGCGCCGCGCCGCGCCGCGCCGCACCGGCCTGACGGACGTCACCGAATGGCCGGCCGTGTCGGACGACCGTTGCTCGACAGACGCCGAAACGTAAAGGTTATGTAATTTTCCAGAGGCAATTGCCGCGCCGCGTTTAAGCTCGCTGTAGGTCTATCCATGTTCGCCTGGTTCCGTCGCCTCGGCTGGTCGCGATGGGTCGCCGCTGCAGCCTTGGGCAGCGTCCTGACCGCGCTTTTGCCGCTCCCGCATTCCACGGTCGGTGGTTGGTCGTTGACCGCCCTCTTGTTGTCGGTGCCGGCGCTGGTCGGCGCGCTCGTCGGCGCCGCGCTCGGCCGGCTGTCGTCGCGGGCGGCGGCGCGCGGCGTGCCGGTCGCGCGGCTCGCCACCGTCGCCGAAGTGCCGCTGCTGCTGCTCGTCGCCGGCGTCTTCTTGGTCAACCTCGTCGTCATCGACGCACCGTTCGGCGCGCGCTCGCACATCGGTTATCGGCTGACGCTGGCGGCGGCGATCGTCGCCGGCGCGCTGCTCGCGTGGACGACGCGTCGCTGGCCGGCCCGCGACGACCGCGGCAATGAGCGCGCGCTGGCCGTCTGGCTCGCCGTCGACGCGCTCGCGGCCGGCCTGCTCGACGGCTATGGCGTGCGCGGCGAATATCCGGTCCACGGCGCGCTGCTCCTCTTGACGACGCTCGGCTTCGGCGCCGCCGCCTGGCTCGCCGTGCCGGCCGCGAATGCACGTCGCTGGGCGGTCGCCGCGCTGTTGCCGCTGGTCGCCGCGCTGGCCATCTGGAGCGGCCGCGATCACGCCACGATCGTCGCCGAGATCGTCAGCGCGCGCACGCCGTACCTGACGACGCTCGGCTGGGCGCGCCGGCTCACCGATCGCGATCACGACGGCTACAGCCCGTGGCTCGAAGGCGGCGACTGCGACGATCACGACGCCACCGCCTATCCGCTGTCACCGGCGCGCGACTGCCTCGACTGGCGCCGTCACGACGAGCCGCCCCGCATGCACGCGACGGCGACGACGGTGACCGACGCGACGCCGCGCGTGATCTTGCTGTTGACGATCGACGCCTTTCGCTGCGGCTTCGATCGCCAAGGCCCGCCCGAGCTGCGCGACGCCTGCCCGGTGCTGACGCAGCTGGCCGCCGAGGGGCGCGTTCGCTTCGACGCGCGCACGCACGTGCCGACGACGGCGCCGTCGATGGCGGCGCTCATGACCGGCGATCCCGGGGTCAGCGAGCGCGCCAGCATCCACGACGGGCTGCCGACGCGGCTGCGCCAAGCCGGCTACGTGACGCACGCGATCATGACGCTGCCGCAGCCGCTGGCGTTTCCCGGCCTGCGCGCGTCGTTCGATGACGTCGACGAGACGCTGGCGGCGACGGTGACGTCGCCCTTTCGCGCCGACGATCTGACGGCGCGCATCGCCGACAAGGTGCGCGAGTCCCTGCGCGCTGGCACCGATCGCGGCGACGAGCGCGCGTTCATTTGGGCGCACTATCCCGATCTGCATTTCCCCTACATCGTCGACGACGAGAGCCCGTGGAAGCACGGCTCGATCGCCGCTTACGCGCAGCTGCTCCGCCGCAGCGACGCCGCCATCGGCCATCTCGTCGACGCGCTCAGGCACATGCCGGGCGGCGACTCGGTGCTCGTGTTGGTGACGGCCGATCACGGCGAGGAGTTCAACGAGCACGGCGAGCGCTATCACGGCTTTACGCTCTACGACGAGGCGCTGCAGGTGCCCATCATCGCTTGGTCGCCGGGCGCGCACCGTCGCTACGGCAGTGACGAGCTGCCGAGCCAGCTGGCCGACTTGGGCGCCTATATCGTCAACGCGGCCGCGCAGACGCCGCTCGTCTATCACGATCAAGTGCTGCTGCGCGGCGTCGTGAGCGACCTGCAAGTGGGGCTCATCGCCGACGGCTGGAAGCTCATCTACAACCGCACGCGGCAGCGGCTGCAGCTGTTCGATCTGGGTCGCGATCCGCACGAGCAGGACGATCGCCGCTTCAGTCGGCCCGATATGGTGGCAAACCTCGGCCGTCAGCTGGGCTCGCTGCTCGACCGCGAAGACCGCCACAGCGGCACGCGGCACGGACGCAGTCAGCCTTAGAGCGCCACGCCGCGCGTGCTAGCGTGGCGCACGGATGCGTGGGGACGCACTTTGACGTGGCGGCGATGGCCGGCGTGGCTGCTGGTCGCGCTCGGGCTCGTGGCCGGCGGCGTGTGGCGCGCGCGGCGACGACCGGACGCGCTGTTGGCGCAGCTGGCGGCCGGTCCGACGCGGCCGCTCGACGCGCGCTTGGCGTCGCCGGCGCTCGATCGCGCGCGCCCGTTTGCGCCCGGCGCGACGGTCTCGCTGACGACGCTGGCGGCGATCGAGGCGCGCGGCGACCAGCGTCTGCTGGCCGAGGCGCAGCTCGTCGCCGGACGCGCGGCCGATGCCATGCGCTCGCTCGCTCGCGCCGCCAATGCTGCCGATGCCGATGCGGCGGCCGCCAGCGCCATCGCCATCGCCATCGCCATCGATCGCTCGGCAGCGGCGCTGGCGCTCGGCGATCCCGACGAAGCCTTGCGCGCCGCCGATGCCGCGCTCGCCGCCGCGCCCGGTCGTGCGGCGGCGGCCTGGAATCGCGCGCTGGCGCTCGTCGCGCTCGAGCTGCCGCTGGCGGCGGCGCACAGCTTCGACGTCGTGGCCGCTGCCGGCGAGCGCGGCTGGGCCGACGAAGCGCGCGCCCGCGCCCGTGCTCTGCGCGACGAGGTGGCCCAGCGCAAGGCCGGCGTCGCCGCCGCCAACGCCGCCGGCTTGGCGCTCGCCGTCGACGGCACGCCCCTGCCGGCGACGATCGTGCGCGACTACGGCGGCGTCAGTCGCAGCTGGCTGTACGACGCCGTGCGCGCCGCGCCGTCGGCCGCTCGCGTGCGCGCGCTGCGGCCGCTCGCCGTCCAGCTCGACGCGCAAGCCGATCGTCCCGTGCTCGCCGCCTATGTCGACGCCGTCGCCGCCAAGCACTTCGATCGCCGCGCGCCGCTGGCACAGGCTTATGCCGCGGCGCTGCGCCATCCGCCGACGGGCGCCGCCGCCGAAGCCTGGCTGGCGACGCTGACCCACGCCGGCAGCGACGCCGACGACATTCTCCTCGGCGCCTACTACCTCGGCTATCGCCAGCTCGATCATCTGCCCGATTATCTGCGACTGGCGCGTGCCAGCGGCGATCCTTGGTACGCCGTGTTGGCGCTGCAGTTCAGCGCCAAGGCCGAGGGCGCGCGCGGCGACTTGGCCGCCGTCGAGCGCGACACGCAGGCGGCGCTCGACCTGGCGAGCGCGCGCGGCCTCGAGTTCCGCTGGCTGCGCGTCGCCTACGAATGGAGCCAGACGCTGGTCATGCAAACGCGCTTGCGCCAAGCCGAGCTGCTGGCGCGCGAGGGTCTGCGACGCGCGCGCCAAGACGACTTCAGCTACGAGCGCGGCTTCGTCATGAGCCTCGTCGAGTGGGCGGTTCGGCGCGGCGATGACAGCCTCGTGGCCGCTTATCTCGACGAGAGCGTGCAGCTGGCCGATCAGCGCTGCTTCGCCGAGCGTCATGCCGACGAGCTGCGCGCCGAGCTGGCCCATCGGGAGCTGCGTTTTGCCGACGCGCGCCACTTCCTGACGGCGGTGCCGACGTGCGAAGAGCCGCGGCTGACGATCATCGGCGCCGCCCTCGCCGCCGACCTGCAGCGCGTCGACCAGAGCCCCATCGATCGCGCGACGTTGGAGTCGACGCTGACGGCGCTGGAGAAGAGCCCGCACGCGAGCGCGGCCGAAAAAGCGTATCTCGAGGTCATTCGCGGGCGGGCGCTGGCGCACTTCGATCGCGCGGCCGGCGCCGAGCAGATCGCGCGCGCGGTGGCGGCCGCCGAGGCGCTGCCCCGCGGCAACGCCTACGCTCGCGGCGCGCGCGGCAACGCCTACAGCGAGCGCGCCTTCATCGCCGCCGCAGCCGATCGCTGGGACGACGCCATCGCCGCCGTCGCCGATCACCTCGAGCTGCGCGCGCCCGACCGCTGCGTCGTCGCCGTCGCGCTCGACGACGAGCGCATGCTGGCCGCGGCGCGCGACGAGCACGGCCGCGCCTTCGGACAGCTGGGCCGACGCCAAACGGTCATGCCGCCGCCGGCGCAGCTCGTGCCCGAGGCGCTGCGGGCGCGACTGAGCGGCTGCGACGAGCTGCACGTGCTGGCACTGCCGCCGCTCAACGGCCGGCCCGACCTCTTGCCGCCCGAGCTCGCCTGGAGCTACGGCGCGGGCACGCCGTCGCCGGCCGTCGTCGACCGGGCGGCGTCGCCGCGCCGGCTCATCGTGGCCGACGTCACGCCGCCGCCGTCACTGACGCTGCCGCCGCTGCAGCCGTACACGGCGCCGCCCGATCGTCCGGCGGGCGTCGATCGCGTCTTACGCGGCAGCGCGGCGACGCCGGCGCGCGTGCTCGCCGAGCTGCCCGACGCCGACGAGATCGAGCTCGACGTGCACGGCCTCATCGATCTCGGCGTGTCGGACGCCTCGATGCTCGTGCTCAGCGCCGACGGTCAAGGACGCTGGGCGCTGACGGCGAACGACCTGAAGCAGCTGCACCTCGCGCGCGCGCCGCTCGTCATCCTCGGTGCCTGCAACGCCGCCCAGCCGGCGCCGGCGCTGCACGATGCTTGGAGCCTGCCGCAAGCGTTCGTCGCCGCCGGCGCGCGGGCCGTGTTCGGCTCGGCGGCGCCGATTCCCGACGTCGCCAGCGCCCGCTTCTTCGACGACGTGCAGTCGCGCATTCACGCAGGCGCGCGACCGGCGATCGCGCTGCGTGACGCGCGGCTGCAGGCGCTGCGCGACGGCCGAGACGCGTGGATCCGCGACGTCATGCTCTTCCAATAGCGGCAGCTGCCGTTGCCGCTGTGGCTGAGACGGCTACATCGAGCGGCGATAAGTGTGCGATTGATCGCCGTCGCACGTAGGTCCGGCATTTGCTTGGAAGCGCGGCCATGCGTCGAATCGTTCTCTCTCTGTCCAGCTTCTTGTTGATCGCCGCTGCGGGTTGCGGCGCCGAGCCCGAAGTCATCGTCACGCCGTCGGCCACGGCCGCCGCCAAGGCGCCCAACGACAAGGCCGAAGCCGAAGCGACCGCGCCCGCAGAAGAGGCGGAAGCGACCGCGCCCGCCAAAGAGGCGGCGGGCGAGCGCGCGAACGATATCCATTGCATGCCGAACCAGCCCGACCCAGGCTGCGAGCCGCCGCCGGCGCCGGGTCCCGGTGGTGGTCGCATCGGCACGGGTCCGATCATCATCCCGCCGCCGGTCCAGCTGCCGTAGTCGTCGCTGCCGAGGTCGCCTGGGTTGCAGTCAGCCGATTGTCTAGTGGTAGTACTGCACCTGACGGCGGATGGCCTCGAACAGGTCGGGCACGTCTTTGCCGGCTCGACCGCGCGCCAGCCACATCGGCAGCGATCCGCCCAGCTCCATTCGAAAACGATAGATCGCGTGCGTGCGCTTGCCGCCGTCGAGCGACTGCAGGTCCCAGCTGCCTTCGTGCAGCGTCACGCGAATACAGCCCGGCGCCGGCGGCGGCCCTCTGTCCGACGTGTGAAACCTGATCGCGCGGTTCTCGCCTTGCGCCGACCAATCGACACGCAGCGCGAAGTCGCGATCTTCCAACATCGGTAACTTCAGCCGCTGATAGACGTCGAGACCGTGGGCATCGTGGTCGAGCACTTGGCTCGTGTTGAGGCCGTGCACCCACTTCGGATGGGACGCGTAATCGGTCAGCACCTTGAGCACGATGTCGGGCGGCGCCGCGATGTCGCCCTCGGCCGCCAAATCGATCGCGTGACCCTCGCGGCGGTAGACGGTCACGTCATGCTTGTCGCCGATCTGCTTATAGCCCTCGCTCGAGAGCAAGAGCAGGAACGCCACGAAAATCGCGCTCATCTCAGCCCCGGAACAGCAGCGTCGCGATTTCCCACGGCCGCAGCTGCACGACCGCCGTCCCCGATTTCCACTCGACGCGCCCGTCGCGCACGCGCTCCAGCGGGTCGATGAGCAGCGCCTCCTTGGCTTCGAAGCCGGGCTTGAGCGTCGCCGTCTGCGCCGTCGGCGAGGTGTTGACGACGCGCACGACCACGCCGCGGCCGTTCTCCGACGGATGCACCGCCGACAACGTCACCGGCGACGGCGTGACGTCGACGAGCGCGCGACCCACTTGCGCGCCGTGCTTGCCCGAGGGCGCGACCGCGATGGCCGGCGACGCGAACCGCCGCGCCTCGGCCATGACGTCGCCCTTCTGCCAGTCGCCGTCGTGCAGGAGCACCGCGTACTCGAAGCGATGGGGCCCGAGCTCCTGCGCCGCCGGCGTCGCCATGATCGGGCCGGCCGCGTGATCGATGACCGCCAAGTCGCCGCGCGACAGCCAGCCGACCGAGCGCACCAGCGTCAACGCCAGCTCCGTCTGGCCGTCGTGGCGCGTGACTTCGTGCTCGAGGAGACCGCGCGGCAGAATCGCCAAGCCGCGCCGTCCGTCGGTGACATCGACGAAGCGGTGGTGCTGCCCCGTCGGCGCCGGCCGCTCGACCGCGCCGGCCGCGCCCAGCGTCGCCGTGTCCAGCGGCCGCGCGACGACGGCCAAGCCCTGATCGACGTCGAGCCGCTCGGCCGCGAACGGCGCGTGCGCGATCGCGCGCAGCCGATGATCGAGCGTCTGGTTGTCGAACGTCGTCGCCAGCTCCACCGCCGGCGAGCCCGCCGTCAGCGTCACCGTCGTCGTCACGCGCGTCGGGTGCGTCTCTTTGCTGCGCGCCTTGCGATCGTCGCTCAGCGTCGTCGGCAACGTCAGCTCCTGCTCGATCGTCAAGCGCGCGCGCAGCGGCCCCGACTCGGTCACCGTCACCTTCTTCAGCGTCGGCCGCACCGTCTCGCCGATGCCGTCGAAGTGGTACAGATCGCCGCGATCGCCTTCGTCGGCGAGATCGTTGGCCCGCACTTTGAGGTTCAGCTTGCTGTCGCCGATCTCGATGGCGCCGTCGTCGAGCACGGTCACCGTCAGCGCGCCGGCGGCGATGCTGCGCTCGCCGGTCTTCTTGGCCGCGCCCAAGTCGGCCGCCGCCGTGCCGTTGCCGACGGTGATCGGCACCAGCGCAAACTCCGGCGCCGACCCGACTTGCACGAGCGCCGGCCGCACGAGCCCGCCCGCGTGCATGACGATCTTGAACTTCTCGGCGCGCTTCAAGAACGGCTCGATGCGCTTTTGCGCCTCCACGAGCGACTCCGGCGACGCTGCCACCTCGCCCAAGCCGATGTCGAGCCGCACCGTGCCCGGCGCCGTCTCGGTCGCCGTGATGCCCATCAAATATTTACCGAAGAGCGGCGTGCGCGGATCGATGCCGCCCAAATATTGCTGAATCTCCCCGGCGGCGAACTCGCCTTCGAACATCGGCGCGCCGTCGCCCGAGCCGACGAGCTGCACCGGCCGCGCGACGCCGTCGGGGCCTTTGGCGACGATGTCGCCTTCGAGCGACTTCGGGATCGTCGTCTCGATCGTGACCACCGCGCTCGCCGGACCGGCGTTGAACGCCACCGCCGCCGCGTCGACGCGCAGCTGCGCCAACGCCTGATTCTGCGCCGACATCGCCAGCTGCTCGGCCCAGCGATAGCGCGCCTTGACGTCGTCGTGCGCCTCGTCGACGCCGCAGCCGGCCGAGGAGTCGTGCGCCTGATTGTGGAACAGCTGCTTCCAGGCGCGCGCGGTCAGCTCCGCCGTCGCCGAGCCCGAGCCGCCGGCTTGCCGCGCCCACGTCATGAGCGGCTCGGCGTAACGCAAGAGCAGCGTCGTCGCGCGCGCCGCGGCCTGCTTCTCGCGCACGCGGGCCGAGGCCACGCCGGCGAGCACGGGCGAGAACGCCGGCGAGCGCATCTCGCCGCGCACGGTGTGCGTGGGCGCGCCCATCTTCGGCAGGTGATCGTGGTAGCCGCCGATGCGCACGTCGATGCCGGGATGGCGCGCCGACAGCGCCGCCGCCGCTTCCGGCAGCCACGTCGCCAAACGCACGTGATCGTCGCCGACGGGGAACAGAATCGGCATCTCGCCGATCCAGTCGCCGAGCCGCTCCAACGTGCGATCGACGGAGTCGCAGAAGCCTTGCGGATCCGACGGCAAGCGCCGGCCCGAGCCGTAACCATCTTGCAGCCACAGCGACGTCACTTCACTGCCGTCGGGGCTGATCCACTTGAAGGCGTGCGGCGGCCGTTCGGGACCGACGCCGCGCCACATGACGGCGCCGTCGATGCCGAAGAGGCGGAAGATCTGCGGCAGCTGCGCGGCGTGGCCGAACTGATCCGGCATATACCCGACGCGCATGGCGCCGCCCAACATCTCGGCGCGCTTGACGCCGCAGGCCAAGTTGCGCACCAGCGCCTCGCCGTCGGCGAGCAGCGTGTCGGCCTGCGTGTACCAAGGCCCGACGTGCAGGCGGCCGGCGACGACCAGCGCGCGAATACGCGGCTCGGCGGCCGGCCGCAGCTCGAGGTAATCGTCGACGAGCGCCGCCTGGCCATCGAGCGTAAACACGAGCCGCGGATCGCGCTCCAGCTCGTCGAGCGCCTCGTCGAGCATCTCGACCAGGTGCGCGCGAAACACCTCGAACGGCTGATACCACTCACGATCCCAGTGCGTATGAGCCACCAATGTAATGCGAGAGGGCGCCATGATTAGAGAATGTATCTTTTGCGCCAAAGATCCAGTGCCGGCCGCATCGCGCGCACGGTCCTCAGCATTCGTTTGCGGACATCTCGGCGCTTTATGAGGCGTTAGGGCGAGCGTGAATTTGCTGCGCAGCGACGAGCGACAAATGCGAGCGGGCGGCAACGGACGACACCGCGCTGAGGCGGCTGGTCGAACCAATCACGCGAAAAATTAGCGCAGCGGACGCGGCTGCGCGGCGCGCCGTGATCGGCGGCGTATACTCGCCAGCGTGAACCTCGACGCTGCACGCGACCGCGCCGCTCGCGCCGCGGTCGCCCACATCCAAAGCGGCATGACCGTGGGGCTCGGCAGCGGTGACACGGCGGCGCGCGCCATCCGCTTCCTCGGCGAACGCCGGCTCGACATCGTCGGCGTGGCCACCAGCGAGCGTTCGGCGGCGCTGGCGCGCTCGGTCGGCATCGTCGTCCGCGCGCCCGACGACGTGCCGGCAATCGACGTCACCATCGACGGCGCCGACGAGCTCGACGACGCGCTGCGCATCATCAAAGGCGGCGGCGCGGCGCACACCCGCGAGAAGCTGGTGGCGCGCGCCTCGGCGCAGCTCATCATCGTCGCCGACGCGGGCAAACGCGTGCGCCACTTGGGCGAGCACATGCCGTTGCCGATCGAGATCTTACCCTTCGGCGGCGAGTGGACGAAGACGCGCCTGCGCGCGCTCGGCCTCTTGCCGCGCGTGCGCGAAGGCGTCGTCACCGACAACGGCAACCTCATCGTCGACTGTCCCATCGGCGCCGGCGTCGACGTGCGCGCGCTCGCCGCCGCCATCAAGGCGCAGCCCGGCGTCGTCGAGCACGGCTTCTTCCTCGACGAGGCCAGCCTCGCTTACGTCGGCACCGAAGACGGCGTCGAGCGTGTGACCCGCTCGTCTATTTGAGTGCCAGCCGCGACGGCGCGACCGGCCTCGTCGTCGCATGCGTGGTGGCGTGCGCCTGCGCGCCGGCCAATCGCCAGCCGACGAGCCCGCCGGCCGTAATCGCCAACACCGCCGCCAGCGCGATCTGCCGCGTGCGCCGCGACTGGCGCGACTTCCGCCCGGCGCGCAGCTGCGCCAACGTCAACGGCGCCGCCAGCTTCGGATGCGGCCGCGTCTCGCCCTCCTCGTCCGGCACCATCGGCCACTCGCCCGCCGGCGTCGCCGCGCGCAGCTTGTGGAACGCGCGCGTCTCGTCGGGGAAATGGCGCTTCATCTGCAACGCCAGCTCGGGCGCGGCAAAGTTGAGCTTGGCCACGAGCTCGTCGAGCGCCTTCACCAGCTCGTCCGCCGTCTGATAGCGATCGTTGGGCAGCCGCGCCAGCGCCTTCATGCAGATCGCGTCCAGCTCGGGCGGCAGCGTCGGGTTGTGCGCCGTCGGCGGCAGCACCTGCGCCGCCTTCACCTTCTGCAGCGTCTCGAGGCCCGTCGGCGCCTTGAACGCGCGCCGGCCCGTCACCATCTCGTACAACACGATGCCGAGCGAGAAGATGTCGGCCCGCTGATCGACCTCGCTGCTGGTCACCTGCTCGGGCGCGAGATAGGCCCATTTGCCCTTCAAGACGCCGGCTTGCGTGCGCGTCGAGCGCTCGTCCGCGAGCGCCTTGGCGACGCCGAAGTCGACCAGCTTGACCGCGCCGTCGTAGCACAGCATGACGTTCGACAGCGACACGTCGCGATGAATCAGATCGAGCGCCTGACCCTTGTCGTCGGCGAGCGCGTGCACGTAGGCGAGCGCGCGGGCCACTTCGCGGGCGACGAACACGCCGAACCCGGCCGGCGGCGGCCCCGAGCGCGACAGCGCGTGCATCACCGACGCCAGATCCTTGCCGTGCAGGTGCTCCATCGTCAGATAGCGCTCGCCCTCGTAGTCGCCATGGGCAAACACGCGCACGATGTTGGGATGCCGCATGCGCGCCGACAGCGTCGCCTCGCGCTCGAACATCTTGACGAACTCGGGATCCTCGGCGAGCGCCGGCAAGATGCGCTTGACGACGACGGCGCGACCTTTGTCGTCGATCGCCGTCCACACCGAGGCCATGCCGCCGAGGCCGAGCCGCTCGCGCAGCAAATACGGCCCCAGTTGCATGCCCTTGACCATCTCTTCGGTCGCCCCGTCCTCGATTCCGCTCATCTTGCCTGACTCCGTCGTGTTCCTAGCTTGAACGTCGCGCCGCGCGATTATTCCCGTGACTGATGACGCGGCCAGCGGCGGGCATGGCGGCTCAGCTGCGCCAGCCGACGGTCGAAGGCGCTGTCCAGCGCCGCCTCCGACGCCAACGCCAGCTGCGTATCGCCGGCGGCGACGGCGCTGACATGCGCCTGCCCGAGGAACTCGAGCGTGTCCGCCGTCGGCACCTGCACGCCGCCGAGGCGCGCCACGAGCAGCGCGTAGGTGCCGTCGGCGGCGACCGCCGGGGCGCGCAGCGTCGCGCGCATCGCCCGCTGCGCCGCGGGCGTGCCCGCTTTGGCCAGCGCGTCGAGCACGCGGTCGCGGCTCAAGGAATCGGCGCCGTCGCGCTGGGCCAGCTGCCCCAGCTTGGCCGCGAAGGCGTTGTCGGACGCGGCCAGCATCGCGGCGCGGTCGGTCCAGGCGTCATTCGCCCGGCCGTACACCAGCGCCTTGGCGGTCTCGTCCTCGGACATCGGCGCGCTCGGCGCCGGCAGCAAGCTCAAGATCGAAAGCCCCGCCGCCGCGACGCCCAACGTGATCTTCATCATCAATCTACTTTTATTTTCCATCTTCGGCCTCTCGTACGGTTGACGGAGGCCGCCGCCGCTTGTCGCAAAGCGCCGGACGCGATCGGTTAAACCTTGGTTTTTTGTAGGATATTCGCGACAGACAGATCGAGCTGCGAGCGCACGACGCCGGCCAGCGAGTCGAACTCGGGCGCGCTCAGGCCGAGCTCGTCGGACAGCTTGGCGCGCGCGGCGGCCAGGACTTGGCGGCGGGCGGCGGCAATCCAGCGCGCCACCGTCGAGCGATGGACTTTGAAGAGCGCGCCGATCTCGTCGATGTTGAGCCCTTCGACCACGTGCAGCCGCAGCACGTTGCGCTGCTCGGAGTCGAGCTCGCGCAGCGCCGCCTGGAACGCGGCCTTGAACTGCGGGCGATAGCGCTCTTTGAGGTAGTCGACCTCCGGGCTGTCGCCGGCGTTGGGATCGGACGAGAGATCGTCGGGCTGCACCTCGGCGCCGAAGCGCGCGCCGGCCGAGCGCAAGTAGTCGATGGCTGCCCGCGTCGCGGCGACGCGCACCCACGCTTGCAGCGGCCCGCGACCGGCGTAATCGGCGATGCGCGGCCGCTCGCCCGCGCGCGGCGCCAAGAGCAGCTTGTGCCGCAGCTGTTGGCGCACTTCGTCGACCAGCTGCGGCGTCGGGGCCATGCGCGCGATGAGCATGCCGACCTGGCTCAAGACCTCGCGATCGAACGAGGCCAGCGCGTCCTTGTCGCCGACGGTGCAGCCGAACGCCAGCCACAGGTCGGCGGCGTGCAGCTCGTGCAGCTCGGCGGCGATGTCGGCGCCGCCCAAGCCGCGCGCGACGTGGGCCACGAAGCCGGGCTCTTCCAGCTCCAGCTCGGGCCAGCGCGCCCGGCCACGGTCGACGACGTTCTGCAGCATGAGCTCGAGGCCGGCGTCGGCCGTGATCGAGGTCGCGTCGGGAACGGCGGCAGCGAAGGCCAGCGCCAGCGGCAGCGTATTCGTCATGAAGGCTGTTTCATTTTTTGACGGTTCGTTTCGCGCTATTCTAACAAAGGATTAGCTACGAATGAGCGCCTGTCCCTCCGAACAGCAAATCGTCGACTTTTTGGACGGCAAGCTCGGCCCCCAAAAAGGGTCCGATGTCCACCGTCACGTCGACGGCTGCACCTCGTGCCGCGCGCTGTTGGCGGGCCTCGCGCCTTCGATCAACCGCACGACGCTCGACGAACGGCCGGTCGATCCCGGCGCCAGCGGCGACTTCCCGAAGCCGGAGCCGCTGCATCGCACGGCGGCCATGACCGGCGCCGAGCCGCCGGGCGACGTGTCGATGGAGGCGGCGGCGCGGGTGGCGTCGGTGCTGCCGCTGGTGAACGAGGATCGCTACGACGTGCGCGACGAGTTCGCGCGCGGCGGCCTCGGGCGCATCTTTCGCGCGCATGACAAGCGGCTGGCGCGTCCGGTCGCCGTCAAGCAGCTGTTGGCGGGCGGGTCGGAGGCGGCGCGGCGCTTCATTCGCGAGGCGCTGATCACGGCGCGACTGCAGCATCCGGCGATCGTGCCCATTTACGAGGCCGGGCGCTGGCCGTCGGGTGAGCCGTTCTACGCGATGAAGCTGGTGTCGGGCCGCTCGCTCGACCAGGTCATTCGCGGCAAAAAGACGCTGGCCGAGCGGCTGACGCTCCTGCCGAACGTCATCGCCGTCGCCGAGGCGATGGCCTATGCGCACAGCCAGCGCATCATTCACCGCGATCTGAAGCCGGCCAACGTGCTCGTCGGCAGCTTCGGCGAGACGGTGCTCATCGATTGGGGCCTGGCCAAAGATCTGTCGACGGGGACGGAGGTCGGCAGCGACGCCATGATGGCGCCTTATACCGACGACGACACCGAGATCGGCACGGTGCTGGGCACGCCGACGTACATGCCGCCCGAGCAGGCGGAAGGCAAGGCCGTCGACGAGCGCGCGGACGTCTACGCCTTGGGCGCGCTGCTCTATCACGTGCTGGCGGGCGCGCCGCCGTATGCGGGCTCGTCGTCGGCGGAGACGCTGGCGCGCGTGTTGTCGGAGGCGCCGACGCCGCTGTCGACGCGCGAGCCGGGCGTGCCGCGCGATCTGGTGACGATCGTGCACAAGGCGATGGCGCGCGATCAGGCCGGTCGCTATCCGACGGCGCGCGAGCTCGTCGAAGATCTGGTCAGCTTCCAAGGCGGTCAGCTGGTCAGCGCCCATCGCTATTCGACGATGGAGATGTGGCGGCGCTGGATTCAACGGCATCGCGCGCCGGTGTCGGTGGGCGTGACGCTGCTGACGGCGATCTTCATGATGTCGATCCTCGGCGTGTCGCGCATCGCGCAAGAGCGAGATGCGGCGCGCAAGGAGCGGGCGGCGGCGCTGGCCGCGCTGGCGATCGCCGAGCAGCGCGCGAGCGAGCTGGTGTTGGCGCAGGCGCAGCAGTCGCTCGACGACGATCCGACGGCGTCGCTGGCGTGGCTCAAGCAGTATCCCGACACCGGCGACTGGCGCGCGGCGCAGGCCATCTTCGCCGACGCGCAGAGCCGCGGCATCGCCGAGCGCGTGTGGAATTGGGTGTCGCGCGCCCGCTTCTTGCCCGATGGCCGGCTCGTCTTGTGGGGCGAAGATTCGGCGGTGCGCATCTGGTCGCGAGACGGTCACGAGCAGACGCTCGGCGGCGGCGGCGCGCACGTGAACCAGCTGGCGTTCACCGAGCGCGGCGACACGCTGGCGCTGTTGCGCGGCGAGACCGGCGTCGAGCTGTGGGATCTGGCGAACGCCAGCGGCCATCCCGTCTCCGACGGCAAGGTCGGCTACGGCGCCATCGCCATCGCGCCCGACGGCAAGTGGCTGGCGGCGGTGGCGCGCGACGGCAGCCTCGACGTCTGGTCGCTGCCCGGCGGCGCGCGCAAACGCATCGCCGACGCGACGGTGGGCGTGCGCTCGGTCGACTTCGGCGAGGGCAGCACGCTCGTCTCCGGCGGCAGCGATCGCAAGATTCGTTTGTGGGACGTCGCCAGCGGCAGCAATCGCATCCTCGGCAAGCACGAAGGCCCGATCATGCGGGTCTCGTTCGCGCCCGATCGCAAGACGATCATCAGCGGCGACGAGCGCCACGTCGTCAAAGTGTGGAGCGACGACGGCAAGACGAGCCGCACCTTCGTCGGCCGCGGCGAGCAGCTACCGGCGTGGGCGTTTTCGTCGGACGGCAAGCTGGCGCGCGCCGCCGGCGGCGGCATCGTGCAGCTCGTCGACCTGAAGAGCGGCGCCCTCAAGACGCTGCGCGGCCACGCGGCGCAGCTGACGGCGTTGGCGTTCTTGCCCGACGGCAAGCGGCTCATCACGGCGTCCGAAGATCAGATCGTGCGCGTGTGGGACACGGCGACGGGCGAGAACGTGACGCTGCGCGGGCACGGATCGGCGATCACGACGCTGACGGTGGCGCCGGATGGGCTGCACTTCGCGACCGGCTCGGCCGACAAGACGGTGCGCCTGTGGAGCGTGCCGCGCGCGACGCGCGCCGTGAAGCTGCCCGACAGCGAGCTGTATTCGGTCGTGTTTTCGCCCGACGGCAAGAAGATCGTCGCCGGCGGCGTGGGCGGCTTGGTGACGCTGTGCGACGTCGCGACGCTCGATTGCCAGCCGCTCGTCGGCCATCGCGACGACGTCATGGGCACCGTCTTCAGCAGCGACGGCCGCTTCTTGGCCACCGCCTCCGACGAACTGCGTCGAGCCAGCACGCGTACGCGCCTACAT
>CAWAWS010000025.1:0-79190 GCA_963785725.1 uncultured delta proteobacterium
AATGCCGTTCGGATAAGGTGGAGCGTCGGCGAGGTCATGGTGCCGGTTTGGGACGCTTGCGGTTGTAGCTGGACATCTTGATCTTCACTTCCCGAGGCAGCACGCGGCCTGTGCGACGCTCGGGCAGCACCAAAAGCCTGAGCCGACGGGCCAACTCGTCGAGCTGTTTGGGGATGGCGCCCGGCGGCGAGTTCGAGCACCAGATCCACTCATCTCGAATGAGATCGAGCGCGTTGATGAAGCTGATGCGAGTGGGCGCCACTCCAACCTCGTCGGCCACGCGCTCGATCTCCAAGCGGATCAGGTTGTACGCCAGCGCGATCCCCCAGAGCTCTTGTCTGATTCCCGCTGGCGTTCGACTCCGAATGCACTCTTCTCGCGCCAGCAAGTGCGTCTTGACCTCGTCGTAGGCGAGCTCGATTTCCCAGCGCTCATGGTAGAGCTCGATGACCTCGTCCGCTGGATATTGCTCGGCATCTACCAGCGACGTCAGCAGCGTCGATGGACGGAAGCCGCGGCGTTGATAGCGGACCGCACGCAGGCAGACTGTCGCGGGCAGCTCGGGCGTCTCCTTTCGCGCTTCTCGCGATAGTGGGATTTCGACTAGATGATCGCCTTTGCCGAGCTTCTTTACGATCTTCACCGGAGTCCGCGACTTGAGGCGCGTCAGGAAGTGCTTCTCTTTGCCGCTGGCGCGAAGTTGAACCAGCGACGGCAACGGTGCACCTCGGTCGACCAGCGTCAACGAATGTTCGGGCACTTCGCGCCACAGCTCATTGGCGAGCGTCACTTCGCCGGTCGCGTAGCTCGCGAAACGAAAGGCCGAGAGGATATGCGAACGCGCGGCCATCAGCCCGACGATACGAACCATCGGATAACCGCTCATCCCGTGTTGAGCACCCGCGGATTGTCCGCCGAATTCTGCGCGGTTATCGACGGAGTCAGGCACACGTAAAGTCGTGCCGTCGTATACGTAAACGCTCAGCTCGCGCCATCGATGGCGCTCGGCGCTGCGCGCCGACCATTCGGCAGCGGTGGAATGGAACAAATAGGCGAGAGGCTCCTCGCCGAGTCGCTGGCGAGCCTCGGCGATCGCGCTTTTAGCCACCAGCCTTCCCGTCGCGCTGGGCAGACACAGGTCCAGGCTCGCGACGACGCGTTCGATGGCGCGATTGCGAAACAGCGCCATGCCCAGGACAATCCACAGCACCTGCACGGCCGGCAGCCGTCGCTTGCGCAGCGTTGCGACGCCGGTTGCGGCCAGTGCCTCTTCAAGCTGCACCGGGTTGAGGTGGCGGGTGAAATTCTCGAACGAATCCGGCGTCGCTCGGACTGCCGTATACTGTAGGGCGCCTTCGAGTAGCATGCGATTGCACCAGGGATGATCGCTGAATCCTGATCTCCTCAGCGCCGCGCGCTACTTTCTGCGGAGCGCTATGCAAAAACCCCGCAGCGACGATCACTTGCAGCTATCCGATCGGCATTGCCGCTAACGGGAGCCGCGGCGCCAGCGCCGCCGGCGAGCCGGCGCGCGATGACCGACGGCGCGGCGCGCGATCCGGCCTACGCCGCGGCGAGCCGTGCCCAGCGCGAGCGCGTCGCGCGCAGCGTCAAGGCCGCGTCCCCAGCGCTTCTTCGAGCTGGCGCGCGATCCGAATGAGGCGCGGGCGCACCTCTTTCAACAGGAACTTCGGCGACAGCGTCGACGCCAAGCCGCCGCAGTTGAGCGCCATCGGCGGCAAGCCCTCGCCGTGGCGAAAGTGGACGGCGATGCCGTTGATGTCGGGCTGCCACTCGCCGAACGACGTGCAGCAGCCGAGCTCGGCGTCGTCGGCGATCGCCTTGTTGACCGACGCCCGCAGCTTCGGCCAGCGCTTGGGATCGTGGTCGCGCACCTCGGCCAGCACCTGGTCGCGCGCCGCCGGTGAAAGCGCCGTCAGATAGGCGCGCCCGATCGCCGAGGTCGCCACCGGGATGCGCGAGCCGACGTCGAGCGCCAGCGTCAGCGCCTCCGGGCTGCGGCAGTGCTCGACGTAGATCATGTGCAGCTGCGCGTAAGTGCCCATCGAGGTCGTGGCGCGCGAGAAATCGGCCAGCGCCTGCATCGCCGGCCGCGCCAGCGCGCGCACGTTGAGCCGCGCCAGCATCGCGCTGCCGAGGCTGAGCGTGGCCGTGCCGAGCGCGTAGCGACCGTCGGGCTCGAGCTGGATGAGATAGCCGAGCTGCGTCAGCGTGTGCGTCAACCGCGACACCGTCGACTTGGCCAGCTTACAGCGCTTGGCGATCTCCTGATTCGACAGCAGCCGATCGCTCGAACGAAAGCAGGCCAGCACGCTCAACCCGCGCGCCAAAGCCGTGACGAAGTGGCGATCCTCTTTCATGTTCTCTCGCGTCCGGCGCCAGCTTCGGGAAATAGTAGGCCGATTCGGCGTCGCCTCGACGGTGCGCGATACTTTCATGGCGCACTCAGGGATACCGTAAGCAAGGGTGATACCTCGCTGCAACACGTATTTAGGCGAGGTCTCAGAAATCCGTGACGGATCTTTGTCGTGCCCGATCGACGTGGCGAGGCGCACAGACGGCCGCGGCTCGTGTTAGCGTGCGTTCGTGACGCTGGCACTACTGACGTTGGTCCTGCAAGCGTGCATTCCCGGCAACCTGACCGAGCACAAGCCGGTCATGCCGGTGCGCACGAGCGGCTATCCCGGCGTGGTCGTCGACGGGATGTTGGCGCAGGAGAGCACCATTTGGAACGCACCGCAGTCGGTCGTGCTCGGCGGTCCCGCCAGCTCGCTCATCGTCGATCTCGGCGGCGAGTACGAGCTGCGCGCGCTCGTCGTCCAGGCCGACAACGACGATCGTTATTTCGTCGAGACCTCGGATGACGCGCAGACCTGGCGGCCGATTTGGGTCGCCGAGCCGCAGCCCAATCCGGGACTGCGCACGCGCTGGGGTCCGTTGCCGCGGCCCGAAGCCGCGCGCTTCGTGCGCGTCCGCGGCGAAGGCGGCGACGGCAACTACGCCGTGTCCGAGCTGCGCGCCTATTGCGAGATCCCGCCGCAATGGCCGCCGAAGCTCATCGCGCCGCCGCGCTTCGACTGGAAGAACTTCGAGTTCAAGATCGCCGTCGAGCGCTTCGCCGTCGCCATCTTCGGCTGCCTCGTCTTCGCGCTCGGTCTCTTCTATCGCGGTCGCCTCTACGACGTATTGATGATCGCCGTGGGCCTCTTGTCGATTGGTGCCTTTTACAGTTGGGGCGACTTTCACGATGGCCGCTTCGTCCATCTTTGGGAGCACTATCACTATTACATCGGCAGCAAATACTTCAGCGAGCTCGGCTATACGCGTCTTTATGACTGCAGTGCCATCGCCGAAGCGGAAGACGGCCTGCGCGCGCGCGTGCTCCATCGTAAGCAGCGCAATCTAGAGACCAACGACCTGGAAGAGACGGCGCCGATATTGGCGCAGCCGCAGCTGTGCAAAGATCATTTCACGCCCGAGCGTTGGCAGCAGTTCAAGGCCGACGTCCGCTATTTCCGCGGCGAGCTCAATCCCACCAATTGGGAATCGATACAGAGCGACCACGGCTTCAATGGCACGCCGTTCTGGTCGGTCGGCGCCGGCCTCTTCGCGCGCTGGCTGCCGGCGACGCGCGCCAACATTCGCGAGCTCGCTTACTTGGACGTCGCGCTCATCGCCGGCATGTGGATCTGCGTCGCCTGGGCCTTCGGCTGGCGCACGATGGTCGTCGCCATGTTGCTGTGGGGAACCAATCATCCCGCGCGTTACTATTGGAACGGCGGCGCCTTCTTGCGCATGGATTGGCTGTTTACGCTGATCGCGGCGCTCGCGTTCATGAAGAAGAATCGCCCCACCGCCGCCGGCGTCCTCTTGGGCATCTCGGCGCTGTTGCGAATTTTCCCCGGCTTCGTCATCGGCGCGTTGATTCTGCGTTGGCTGTGGCGCGGCATTCGCGAGAAGGACTGGCAGCCGCCGGCCGCCTCCAAGCGCACCGTCCTCGCCTTCGCGTTGACGCTCTGCGCAGGCGTCGCCATCTCCTCGGCCACATTCGGCCCCAAATCGTGGGTCGGCTTCGTCCACAACAGTCAAAAGCATCTGTCGACGCCGCTGACGAACAACATGGGCCTCAAGTCCATCGTGGGCTGGTCGTGGGGAACGCGCGCGACGCTCATGCGCGACAATCGCCTCGTCGATCCGTTCCACACCTGGAAGGTCGAGCGGCGCAACCTGTACCGCGCGCGAATGCCGCTCTTCTTGGCGCTCTTGGCCGCTTTCATGGTGCTCTTTGCTTATGTCGTGCAGGCCGCCGACGAGGCGACGACGCTCATCTTGGGTATCGCGCTCATCGTCTGCTGCGCCGAGCTGACCTCTTATTACTATTCGTTCATGCTGGCCTTTGCCTTCTTATGGCCGCGCTACAAACCGGTGGCGCTCCTCTTGGCGATGGCCTCGGCGTCGACGACGATCATGATGTGGCAGATCGGCGGCGAGGACGACTTGTGCATCCTCATCAGCCTCGTCTACCTCGTCTTCATATTGTTGACGATGTGGCTCGTTCGCCGTAAGCCGGAGCCGATCTGGAAAGGCACGTTCGGCGCCTCGGTTCGCGCGCTATTTCCTTAGAGCTTAGCGGTCCTTTTAATCGACAAGGCCGCCGCCATCGAGTAGTTACGAGGGTGGAAGCGCGTCCTGGGCTGGTGCCGGGCTCGGTCTTCAAAACCGGTGGGACGGCGTTCTGCGTCGTTCGGCGAGTTCGATTCTCGTGCGCTTCCGCTCAATCCCTCTCGTCGCGACTTCCTCTAAAGGCAAATGCGATTGACGCGGCTCGGCTTAGGAATGTTGCATTAGGTCACTAAGCATCGTTAATATTGGTGGCACCAATGCCGCGCTCAACTGCAAACAAGAGTCTCGAGTCCCATATCGGCAGCATCATCGGTTCGGCCGCGTCGGCGATTGCCACGGCCGTTCGGCAGGAGATGTCAGCCGAGATCCAGCGCCTGCTCTCCAGCCGTGCCGGCTCGGGACGCGCCGTCACCGTCAAAGTCCCCAGCGTCAAAGTGGCGGTCGCCAAAGCGACGGCGAAGGCCGCCAAGGGGACGAAGGCCGTCAAAGTGACGAAGACGGGCAAGCCGCGCGGCGGCGCCGGTCAGAAGCGCAATGTCCCCAAAAACTGCATTTATCCCAACTGCACGAACCCGTCGAAGGGTCCGCGTTGGTCGTTCATGTGCGACAAGCATAAGGACGCGCCCAAAGCCGAGCGCGCCAAGCTGCTGACGCAGTGGAAGTCGCAGCAAGGCGGCGCCGCGGCCGCCACGCCCGCGCCCAAGAAGGCGACGGCCAAGCCCGGCCCCAAGAAGACCAAAGGCAAGACCAAGAAGACGAAGACGACCGCCAAGACGACCCCAAAGACGAGCCCCAAGGCGAAGAAGAAGGCGGCGTAGCTCCGCGCCTCCGGTAATCGCCGGAGGCGCCATAAACGGGGCGCGCGACGCGTCCCCGGCCGTGGTAAATTGGCCCACCGCCGATGAAGATCGCCTTCACGCACAACCTCAAGCTCACCGAAGCCGAGGAAGAGGCCGAGTTCGACACCGTCGAGACGGTCGACTCCATCGCCACCGCGCTGGCCGCCGGCGGGCACGAGGTGGAGAAGATCGAAGTCTCCGGCCCGGCCTCGCACTTGGCGGCGCGCATCGAAGCGTTCGCGCCCGATCTCATCTTCAACACCGCCGAGGGCAAGCGCGGTCGCGCGCGCGAGGCCTTCTATCCGGCGCTGTTCGAGGAGCTCAACTATCCGTACACCGGCTCCGACGCCTATGTGCTGACGGTGACGCTCGACAAGTGGCTGACCAAGTGCGTCCTGCGCGACGTCGGCGTCGACACGCCGCGGGCGCGGCTCGTGACCTTGCGCGATCTTGCGCATCTCGAGCGCATCGAAGGCTCGCTCGGCGTGCCGGTGCCGGCGATCGTCAAGCCCAACTACGAAGGCTCGTCCAAGGGCATCGGCGACGACTCGGTGGCGCGCGATTGGCGCTCGTTGCGCACGCTCGTCGAGAAGGCGGTCAAGCAGTATCCGAGCGGCGTGCTGGTCGAGGAGTTCATCGCCGGCGCCGACGTCACCGTGCCCTTCGTCGAAGGCTTGGGCGACGAAGGCGTGATGTCGCCGGTCGAGTACGTCATCGATCCGACGGCGCGCTCGAAGTTCAACATCTACGACTATCGGCTGAAGAATACCGATCCGCATAAGGTGCAAGTGCGCTGCCCGGCGGAGCTGCCGCGCGACGTGCTGGCGCGCCTCAAGGCGATCTCGAAGACGGTGGTGCGCGCGCTCGGCATGCGCGACGTCGGCCGCATCGACTTCCGCCTCGCCGACGACGGCCGCATCTATTTCCTCGAAGTGAACGCGCTGCCGTCGCTGGAGCCGGGCGCGTCCATCTTCGCCGCCGCGCGCCGCGAAGGCCTCGGCTACGAGCAGACCATCGCGCAGGTCGTCAAGTCCGCCGGCGTGCGCTGGGGCTTGTCGAAGGCCGAGGCGCCGCGCAAGAAGTCGGAGCGCACGCGCATCGGCTTCGCCTTCAACATGAAGCGCGTCGACTCCAAAGCCGGCAACGACACCGAGGCCGAATACGATCCGCCGGAGACGATCGACGCCATTCGCTCGGCCATCGAGTCGCTCGGCTACGAGGTCATTCCGCTGGAAGCGACGAGCGAGCTGCCGCAGCGGCTCGCCGACGCCAAGGTCGACATCGTCTTCAACATCGCCGAAGGCTTGTCGGGCCGTAATCGCGAGGCGCAAGTGCCGGCCTTGTGCGAGCTCGTCGGCATTCCCTACACCGGCTCGGATTCGGCGACGCTGGCGCTGGCGCTCGACAAGGCGCTGGCCAAGCGCATCTTGCGGCAGCACGGCATCTTGACGCCGGAGTTTCAGGTCTTCGCGAGCGGCCGCGAGAAGCTCAATCCGGCGCTGGTGCACAAATTTCCGCTCATCGTCAAACCCAACGCCGAAGGCTCGTCCAAGGGCATCACCGGCTCCGGCGTCGTCGACGACGAAGCGGCGCTGCGGGCGGCGGTGCTGTCGATGATCGAGAAATATCGGCAGCCGGCGCTCGTCGAGGAGTACATCTCGGGCCGCGAATTCACGGTCGGTCTGCTCGGCGACAAGCGGCCGCGCATCCTGCCGCCGATGGAGATCTGCTTCAAAGACAAGGGCAAGCAGCGACCCGTCTATGACTTCGAGATCAAGCAGGAGTGGGAGAAGCACGTCTATTACGAGTGCCCGGCCAAGCTGTCGCCGGCGGAGCTGCGCTCGGTCGAGCGCGCGGCGCGCGAGACGTTCACGGCGCTCGACTGCCGCGACGTCGCGCGCATCGACATCCGCATGAACAAGGAGGGCCAGGTCTACGTGCTCGAGGTCAATCCGCTGCCCGGCTTGACGCCCGACTATTCGGACTTGGTGCTGATCTCGAAGGCGGCGGGCATCGACTACCGCACGCTCATCGCCGAGATCATGGCCGGCGGGTTGAAGCGCTTGCGCGAGAAGCGACGCGAGCCGCGCAGCGACGCCCGCGGTGACAACCACAAGGCCGAGCGCACCGATAAAATCGAGAAGATCGATCCGCCCAAGGTGCCGGAGGCGTCCACCTGATTCGCAAGCGGCTGCGCGATCTCGGCATCGGGATCGGTCGCTTTCCCACGGGTCCGCTCAACGCCATCACCGACGTCGGCGGCGTGCGCGTCGGCCACACGACCATCATCAGCGGCGAAGGCAAGCTCGATCGCGGCAAAGGCCCGGTGCGCACCGGCGTCACCTGCGTCATGCCGCACGTCGACGTCTATCGCAACCGGCTCATCGGCGGCACCTTCGTGCTCAACGGCGCCGGCGAGGTCGCGGGCCTGACGCAGATCGCCGAATGGGGGCTCATCGAGACGCCCATTTTGCTGACCAATACGCTGTCGGTGGGCAAAGTCGCCGACGCCGCCGTCAAGTGGATGTCGAAGAAGCATCCGGCGATGGGCAACGACGAGGACGTCGTCATCCCCGTCGTCGGCGAGTGTGACGACTCGTTCCTGAACGACGCCGTCGGCCGCCACATTCGCACCGAGCACGTCTATCGCGCCATCGAGACGGCGACCAGCGGGCCGGTCGCCGAAGGCTCGGTCGGCGCCGGCACCGGCATGATCACGTGCGACTTCAAGGCCGGCATCGGCACGTCGTCGCGCACCATCGCCGCCGACATCGGCGTCTACACGCTGGGCGCGCTGGTGCTGACGAACTTCGGGCTCATGCCCAACCTGCGCATCGACGGCGTTCCCGTCGGTCAGCTGCTCGTGCCCGAGTACGACAGCCTCAATAAGCGCATCAGCAACTACGGCTCCATCATCGTCATCATCGGCACCGACGCGCCGCTTGTTGTCGTCGCAGCTGATGCGCTTGTGCAAGCGGGCGGCGCTCGGCATCGGCCGCTCCGGCAGCTACGCCGCGCACGGCTCGGGCGAGATCATCCTCGCCTTCTCGACCGCCAACAAAGTGCCGCGCGTGTCCGAAGGCATGACGCACAAGATCGAAATCTTGCTCGATCGCGCGACCGGTCCGTTGTATGAGGCGGTGATCGAGGCGACCGAGGAGGCGATCGTGAACGCGCTGTGCATGGCGGACGACATGACGGGGCAAGGCGGCAACTTCGCGCCGGCGCTGCCGCTCGACCGCGTGGTGGACATCATGCGGCGATATCGTCCGACGCCGGCGTCGCGGCCATGACCGCGCGTCGTCTTTACTGCGCCGCGCTGTTCGTCGTCGCCGGCTGCGCGCACGCGCCCGAAGCCGACATGAACGTCACGATGAAGCCGAGCATGGCCGAGGCCGAGAGCTTGCGCGTCGTGCCGCTCGACGCGCCGCCCAAGCTGTTCTTCAAGAACGTGTCGCCGGCGTCGATGGGCGCGGCGCTCAAGGCGCAGCCGGCGCCGAAGCTGCCCGACGGCGTGCGCCACCGCGCGACGACGAGCGAGCTCAGCGGCACCTACGTCATCGGCGTCGACCTCGACGGTCACGTCTCGCGCATCGACGTGGTCGAGTCGATCCCGGGCGGCGACAGCGCCATCGTGGCGACGCTGCTGCAGTGGCATTTTCAACCGCAGACCGAGCGCATCCGCTTCCTCGAGCGCTTCGTCTTCAAGACGTCGGGGAGCCCATGACACGCCTACTGCTCGCGTTGGCATGCGTGGCCGCGACGACCGGTGCCGCGTTCGGCGCGGACGCGCCCACCAATGGTACCGCCGCGCCGACGACCAGCGCGCCACCGAAGCCGCCAAAGGCCAAGAACGTCCCGCCCCAGCAGCTCGACTCGGCCAAGCTCAGCGGCGACAGCCCGCAGCTGCCCGATGCCGTCAAAGCGTTCTACGCGATGGCCGGTCAAGTGAGCGGCTCGTACAAGATGTGTGTCGACACCAACGGCGACGTGGCCATGGTGACGGCGGTGCAATCGATCCCCGACGGCGACGACGCCGTCATGGCGACGCTGCGGACCTGGAAGTTCAAGCCGCAACCCGACGGCGCCATCTGCTCGATGCAGCGGTTCGTCTTCAAGATCGGCAAAAGCCCGCCGCCAGAGCCGCGCGCCGCCAGCGGCCGCTCTGGGAACGACCTCGTGAAAGTCAGCGGCGACCAGCCGCATCTGCCCGAGCAGCTCAAGCTCAAGCTGGCCCACGACCACGTGCGTCGCGTCACCGGCGTCTACCAGATTTGCATCGGGAACGACGGTCACGTCAGCTCGATCAAGCCGCTTCAATCGATCGCGGGTGGCGACGAAGCCATCATGACGACGTTGCAGACCTGGACATTCCAGCCGCAGCAGCACTGGAAGGCGCTGTGCTCGCCGAGCGTCTTCACCTTCGACATCGGGTGATTCGGGCTTCCGCACCATCCCATGCTACCGTTGAGCCGGGCGCATGAAGATCGGCACCCGCATTACGTTCACGACGGTGGCGCTCGTCATCCTGACCCTCACCTTGTACGGCTGGGTCAGCCTCCGCACGCGCAAAGCCGAGCTCAACGTCGACCTCGAGCGGCAGATGGAGCTGGTCGGCGGCTCGGCGCGTGTCTCGCTCGAAGCCGCGCTCAAAGACGGTCTCTTCGAGGACACGCGCAAGCTCGTCGCCCGCTGGCAAGACGCCGAGCCGACCATCCGCTTCATCTACTTCGACGTCGCGCACGCCAAGGTCGGCATGCAGACGCCCGGCTTCGTGGCCACGCGCGCCGCGCCCGACGCCGTGCAGAAGCCGACGCCGTCCGATCCCTTCGGCGACGACGGTCTCTTCGTCTACCTGCCGGCGCCGGCCGATCCGACGAGCCCGCAGCGCCTGCAGCACGCGACGATCGAGAAGCAGGCCGTCGGCGATCACATCGAGCTCGACGGCAAGCGCTTCTACGCGCTCATGGAGCCGGTGCGCGACCAGGAAGATCGCGTCGTGGCCGCCATCGAGCTGGTGCGCGACGAAGACGACCTCGAGCTCATCCTCGAGACCTCGCGCAAGCGCATGCTGTGGGCGCTCGTCGGCGTCAGCGTTCTTCTGGCCCTGACGCTGTGGTTCTCGACGCAGCAGACGATTCTCGAACCCGCTCAAGCGCCTCGTGGAGGCGATCGACGACGTGACCCACGGCGATCTCGGCCGCGTCATCCTGC
The DNA here is from genome assembly GCA_963785725.1 of uncultured delta proteobacterium. Classification (GTDB taxonomy): domain Bacteria; phylum Myxococcota_A; class Polyangia; order Palsa-1104; family Palsa-1104; genus JAQBQH01. The sequence goes on from CAWAWS010000025.1 coordinate 10,698, forward strand.
GCGAGCGCGACGACGAGGTCGGCGACTTGGCCGAGCGCTTCAACGAGATGACCGGCTCCTTGCGTGACGCGCGCGAGCAGATCCTCGCCGGCGTCGACGGCAAACTGGCGCTGGAAGCGCGCCTGCGCCACTCGGAGAAGCTGGCGACGATCGGCCAGCTCGCCGCCGGCATCGCGCACGAGGTCGGCACGCCGCTGGCCGTCATCGGCGGCCGCGCGCGCCAGATGGAGAAGAAGGCCGACAGCCCCGTCGACGTCGCCAAGAACGCCGGCATCATCGCCGTGCAGACGCAGCGCATCACCAAGATCATTCAGCAGCTGCTCGACTTCGCGCGCCGGCCGGCGAGCGTGCGCCGGCGCGTCGACCTGTCGCGCGTGGCGCAAGACTGCCTCGACTTCCTCGAGCATCAGCTGGTGACGTCGCGCGTGACGGCGACGCTGCGCGGCTTCGCCATCGACTCCACGCGCACCGACGGCTCGGCGGCCGTGCTCTTGCCGCCGGAGTCGCCGCTGGTGCTGGCCGACTCCGATCAGCTGCAGCAGGTCTGCCTGAACCTGTGCGTCAACGCGATCCAGGCCATGCCGCAAGGCGGAACGCTGGAGCTGTCGACGCGCGCCATGGTCCGCCGCCGCCCCGGCCTCGACGCCGCCGATCCCGGCCGCTACGTCGTGCTCGAGGTGGCCGACACCGGCGTCGGCATCCCGCTCGAGGACCGCGAGCGCATCTTCGAGCCGTTCTATTCGACCAAGCCGAGCAACCAAGGCATCAAAGACGGCGGCACCGGCCTCGGCCTCGCCGTCTCGGTCGGCATCGTCAAGGACCACGACGGCTGGATCGACCTCGACTCGCGCCCCTCGGGCGGCACCATCTTTCGCGTCTTTTTGCCCGCCGCCGAGCCGGAGCTCCCGCGCGCCGCCGCTGTCTGATTCGCTTAAGAGGCGAAAATGGACATCCTTCGCGAGGCCGGTCTCCCGGTGTGGGTCGGATTGGCGTTTGGCGCGTGGTCGCCCTTGCGCGCCTGGCGTTACACAATTTGGACTTCGCGCTCGGCCTGGCAGCGGCGGCTACGCTCGTCGCGACCAGCGGTCGCCGTCACGGTGGCGTCGCCAGCGCCGGGTGAGCGTGCTATGACAAGGCAACGATGGATTGGTCCGACCGCGCCCGCACTCAGCTACTCGTAGTCGACGACGACGCCGCCATGCGCGACTTCCTGTCGGAGTCGCTCATGGACGAAGGCTATCGCGTCGACGTGGCCGCCGGCGGACGACCCGGCGTCGACCGCGTGCGCGCGGGCGGCATCGACCTCGTCATCAGCGACGTCAAGATGCCCGACATGGACGGGCTCGACATGCTGGCCGAGATTCGCGCGCCCGGCGGCGCCAACCACGAGAATCCGCCGCACGTCGTCATCATCACCGCCTTCGGATCGATCGAGACGGCCAAGCGCGCCCTGAAGCTGGGCGCGCACGACTACATCACCAAGCCGTTCGAGATCGACGATCTGCTGGTCGCCGTCGAGAAAGCGCTCGACGAGCGGACGCTGCGGCGCGAAGTGGCGCGGCTGCGCAAAGAGGTCGCGCGGCCCTATCGCTTCGAGAACATCATCGGCAAATCGGCGCCGATGCAGGATGTTTTCGCGCTCATTCGCCGCCTGTCGGGCAGCTCGGCCAACGTGCTCATCACCGGCGAATCGGGCACCGGTAAAGAGCTGGTGGCGCGCGCGCTGCACTTCAACTCGCCGCGCGCCAAGAAAGCGTTCGTGCCGGTCAACTGCGCCGCCATCCCCGACACGCTGCTCGAGTCGGAGCTGTTCGGCTACAAGCGCGGCGCCTTCACCGACGCGCGCCAAGATCGCCCCGGCATGTTCGTCGAAGCCGACGGCGGCACCATCTTCCTCGACGAGATCGGCGATCTGACGCCGCAGCTGCAGGCCAAGCTGCTGCGCGTGTTGCAGGAGCGCGAGCTGCGTCCGCTCGGCGCCGCGCGCTCGGAGAAGGTCGACGTGCGCGTCCTGTCGGCGACGAACCGCGATCTGGCGCAGCGCATGCGCGAAGGCGTGTTCCGCGAGGACCTGTTCTATCGCCTCAACGTCATCGAAGTGGTCCTGCCGCCGCTGCGCGACCGCGCCGAGGACGTGCTGCCGCTGTCCGATCACTTCTTGGCCGAGGCGGCGCAGCGGACCGGCAAGCGCATCTCGGCGTTCACGCAGGGCGCGCTCAAGATTCTGCTCGCCTATCCGTGGCCGGGAAACGTGCGCGAGCTCGAGAACGTCGTCGAGCGCGCGGTGGCGCTGACCGAGGGCGATCAGATCGGGCCCGACGACTTGCCGTCGCAGGTGCGCGAGCGCCGCTCGGCCGACGTGCTCGCCGGCGCGCTCGCCCGCGGCCTGACCTTGGCCGAGCTGGAGCGCGAGTACATCAACCGCGTCTTGCAGGCCGAAGGCGGCAACAAGACGCGCGCGGCGCAGCGCCTCGGGCTCGATCGCAAGACACTCTATCGCAAGCTCGAGGAGTATGGCCGCGCGCCCGGCGACGCGGCGGCGGCGCACGACCTGCCCGACGAGCGCCCGAGCGAGCGCGAGCCGACCGCATCCGAACCGCGCCAAACCGAAGCCACGATGCCGATACCGCGCATCGACCCCGGCACCGACGACTACGACGACTGAAAACGCAGCAGGCGGGCCAATCGCTGCGTTGTCGCTGCGCTCCGCTGCTCACGGCCCCGGGCGGCCGCTGCGCTGCGGTGCTCGCTCCGCCTTGCGCTTGGCCCGCCTGCTGCGTTTTCACGGTCGCTACGTTTCGGACGCGAGTGGCGCGACTGCGGCGGCGTAGCGGCTAGAAGTGCTTTTTCTTGGGCGTCCACCACTCGGTCGAGGACGAGAAGTCGAGCTTGGTGAGCATGGCGCCTTCGGGCAGTGTCAGGCGCAGCTCGTTGACGCCGGCGTTGACCGCTTCGGCCGGCACGTCGAGGCGCGCGCCGCCGGGGATGGCCGTGACCGGCACCGTCACGCCGTTCCATTCGGCGCTGCTCGCGCCCGCCGGAATCGCGCCCAAGATGCGCACGCCGAGGCGCTCAGCCGCGAACATCGGCAACAGCATGCGAATCGGCCCGGTGACCCGCGCCGGCGCATCGGTGTTCAGCGTCAGGCCCGAGAGCACGTTGGCGCCGGCGTCGACGCGATTGAGCGTGAGGATGTGCGTCTGCACCGAGAGCCACTGGCCGTCGCGATCGAGCAGCCAATTGCCGACGATGCCTTCGAACGCCGTCAGCGGCGCGTGCCACCTGAGCGCGAACAGCCAACCGGCCGGCTGCACGAACGGATAGCCGATGGCGCCGAAGAAGCGGCCGAGCGGCGCCGGCGCGTGCAGATCGTCGAGGAAGCGCTGCGCCGACCGCGCGTAGGCGCCCGACGACGGGATCTTGCCGTTGCGCATGAGCTCCATCGCGCCCACGTTGAGGACGAGACAGAGCGCGACGAAGGCGGCCAGCGTGCGCCGCGCCCAGCCGACATGCTGCACGCGCGCCCAGCCGAGCCCGAGCGCCAGCGCCAGCCAGACGACGCCGTCGGACAGCCGGCGCGCGCCGTAGCCGTAGCCGCCCGTCGTCACCCAGGCCGAGGCCACGACGTAAACCTCGAGCGCGAAGATGCCGGTCAGCATCCACGCGAGCTGACGGGCGCGCGCCGCCATCGGTGAGGCGGCGTTGGCGAGCGCGAGGCCGATGACGGCGGCGTAGAAAATCGGCGACCAGGGAAACAGCCCGCCGCGCGTCGAGAACAGCGACACGGTGAAAAACGGCGTCGACCAGCGCAGCGGCTCCACTTGCGCCGGCTGGAGCGGCGAGCCGGTGTAGTACCACCAGACGAGCATTTGCGGCGTGAAGGCCACGAGCGTCGCCACGGTCAGCGCGATGCCGGCGACGAGCCAGCGACGACGCCCCTGTGGATCGTCCCCGCGCACGACGTGCCACGCCGCTTCCAGGCCGGGCAGCAGCAGCCACAGCCCCTCTTGCGCGCGGAAGCTCATGCCGAGGCCGCCGACGAGGCCGAGGAGCGCCATGCGTCGCCAGCCGGCGTCGCCGCGCGTCGCGTCCCAGCGCTCGACGAGAATCGCCGTCGTCGCCAGCGCCAGGCCGTGCTGATAAAACGGCTGCGTCACGGCGTACCACGCGATCGGCGTCGCCCACACGGCCGCCGTCGAGCCGACGCGCGCCGCGCCGCGACCGGCGTGCCGCTCGACGAGCACGAACAGGTAGCGCCAGGCGACGAGCACGCCGGCCAGCGTGCCGAGGCCGCCCACTTTGGCCTCGAACGGCGCCTCACCCGTCAGCGGCGGTGCCAGGTTCACGAGCGCCGCCAGGCCATGCAGCGCGCAGGCGACGAGATAGAACGGCATCCACACCAACACCGGCCCGAATGGGCAGCGGTTCGGCATGTGATGACCCGGTCCGCTGGTGCCGAAATAGGGCAGGTATTGTGGCAGCACCGACTTCATGTCGAGCGTCTGCTTGAAGACGATGGCGCGCAGATATTGAAAGCCGAACCAGCCGTCGCCCGAGGCCTTGCCTTGGAACACGCCCGGCGTCACCAGGTAATAGACGACGAGCAGGAGCATGCCGACGGCGATGACGCGGTCGCCGGCGCACAGCCAGCGCGCCCCGTCGACCATCCAACCGAGCGCCCGCCGCCAGGCGGCGGGCCGGTCAGACTTCGACGCGATTTCGGCCGGCTTGCTTGGCACGATAGAGCGCCGCATCGGCGAGCGCGATGAGCTTGACGCTCATGTCTTCTTGTTGCGGCGCCGTCGCCGTCGCATCGGCAGCCGCCGGCGCGGCCAGGCCGGCGTCGAGCGGGAACACGCTGATGCCGACCGACGCCGTCACCGTCAGCGCGATGCCGGCTCTGGTCGCCAGCTTCAGCCCTTCGACGACGCGCCGCAGCCGCTCGCCGAGCACGATGGCATGCTCGCGCGCGATGCCGCGCACCAAGACGGCCAGCTCCTCGCCGCCATAACGCGCCAGCACGTCTTCGGAGCGCAAGGTGTCGGCCAGGACGTCGACGACCGCACACAAGACCTCGTCACCGACGGGATGGCCGTGCGTGTCGTTGATCGCCTTGAAGTGGTCGAGATCGAGCATCAACAGCGCCAACGGCTGCTCGTGACGCTCGGCAAAGCGCACCTCCGCCGCCAGCCGCTGCAGGAAATAGCGGCGATTGAAGGCGCGCGTCAGGCCGTCGCGCAGCGCCGACTCGAGCAGCTGGCGTTGCGCCTTCTCCTCCACTTCGTCGTAGCGCGCGAACTTCAAGACCGTGGTCTGGCCGACGCGGATCTTGGCGCCGTCCTTGAGCACGCGCTCGGAGATGCGCTCACCGTCGACGAAGGTGCCGTTCTGCGAGCCGAGGTCGGCGAGCAGCGCGCCGTCGGCCACGGGCGTGACGCGCGCGTGCCGCCGCGACACGCCTTCGTCCTCGGCCAGCCGCAGCTGCGCCTCGGCGTCGCGGCCGATGATGATCTCGCCGTCGACGGGGAAGATCTCGCCCAAGTGCGCGCCGGCGATGACGACGAGGCACGGCCGCTTCGGCCCCTGCACGTCGCCGGTCAGCCGAATGAGCGGCGTGGCGTTGGTCTCGTCGTTGAAGCCGCCGGGGCGATCGGCCATGGCCCGTTATTGTATCACGGCGCGCGTCGCCGCCGGACGGTTGGTGATGACGCCGTCGACGCCCAGCGCCGACAAGAGGCGCAGCTCGGCCGGATCGTCGACGGTCCAGACGTTGACCGCGTAGCCGCGAGCGTGCCACTGGCGGACGTTGCGCGCGTCGACGAGCACGCCTTCGGGATGCAGCGCCGTCGGTCGCAACAGCGGCGCCATCCAGGCTTCGCGATTGGGGCGCGCCTGATCGTGCGCGAACAGAAGCCCGGTCGCGATCTGCGGCGCGCGCCGGCGAAAGCGACCGAGCAGCAAGGGATCGAACGACGAGACGAGCGTGTGCGCCGCCGCGTCGTGATGCGCGACCAGCGCCGCCACTTGCGCGGCCAGACCGTCGTCGACGAGGCGCTCGGCCCACGTCGGCGCCGACTTGAGCTCGATGTTGACGAGCAGCCCGTTGCGCTCGGCCAAGACGTCGTCGAGCAGCGGCATGCGCTCACCGCCGCCGAGATCGATCTCGCGCAGCTCGTCCCAGCGCAGATCGCGCACGCGTTCGGGACGCCGGCCGAGACGGCTCATATCGTCGTCGTGGAAGACCACGACCTCGCCCGACTGACAGCGCGTCACGTCGAGCTCGATGCCGTCGGCGCCTTGCGTGCGCGCCAAGCGGAACGCCGTCAGCGTGTTCTCGAGCGCGTCGGCCGAGGCGCCGCGATGGCCCCACACGAGCGGCGGCGCCACCGGTCCGCGATGCCAACCTCGTCCATTGCGCGCGCTCAGGCGGTCAGCTCCCACGGCGGCTGCAGCCGCGCCGAGTCGACGCGCACGCCCAGCTTGCCGAACGCCGCTTCCCAGCGCGGGAAATCCTCGATCAACAGCCGCGCCGTCGACTCGTAGCCGTAGCGCAGGACGCGGCGACGCGAGGCGAACGCCATCGGGTTGGAGAGGAAAATATCGCCCTCCTCGGCGCGCGGCTCGACGAGCAGCATCGTCGCGTGCGGATGCGAGGCTTGATAGCGGCGAATGCCCGAGTAGAGCTTGGTGCGCGTCGACATTTTGCCGGCCTGGTTGTACACGGCCAGCATTCCTTTGTCGCGGATGTGATGCGCGCCCACGAGCGGCGTCGGCAGATCCTCGCGATCGGGATCGTTGAACACCGGCACCTGCGGGTTGACGATGACGATGAGCTCGGCCTCCCGCGCCAGCGCGATGTCGGCGTGCGCCGCTTTGCCGACGGCGCCGTCGATGTAATCGCGCCCTTTGAAGCGCACCGGCTCGAAGAACAGCGGAATCGCCGACGACGCGCAGATGGCGGTGGCGATGGGAATGTCGGCGATGGCGCCCGGTCCGAAGATGGCGCGATGGCCGCTGTCGAGATCGTTGGCGGTGATGTAGAGCTCGCGCGGCACCTCGCCAAAGCGCGTCGGCAGCGCGTGATGACGCAGGAAACGCTGCAAGAAGCGCTCGTAATGGCGCAGCGAGAAGACGCCGGCAGGCAAGGCGTCGCCGAAGTCGGTGATGAGCTCGGCGAGGTCGACCTGGCCGCGAATGCCGCGCGCCAAGGCCGAGAAGAGCACGCCGCCGACGTCGCGCAGGACGCCCAAGCCTTGACGTGCGTCGAAGCGGTAGATGTCGGTGCGGCGCGCCGGGAAGAACGTGGGATCGTCGTCGACGGCGGCACGGAACATGCGGCGGGCGCGCACGCCCGAGGCCGTCACCGTCGCCAAGAGGCTGCCGGCCGAGGTGCCGACGTAGATGTCGAAGTCGTTGACGCCGAAGCTGCGGCCGTTGTCGACGCGCGGCGCCGAGAGGAAGTCTTCGATGGCAGCGAGGGCACCGATTTCGTACATCCCGCCGACGATGCCTCCGCCGCACAAGCAGAGCGCAGTCCGCATCGCTCGATCGTATCATCGGCGGATGCACGAGGATAGGCCGAGTCTCACGGCGCGCTGGGTGGCCATGGGCCGCTCGCTGGGCGCCATCTTGCCCGACGGGGCGCAATTGATCGACGATCCGTACGGCGCGCGTGTCGTCAGCCGGCCGATGGCGGCGCTGCTCGGCCTGGCCCGCTGGCAGCCGCGCTTGCGGCCGCTCTTGCGCGGGGCGCTGTGGCCGCTCTTGACGGGCGCGACGGCGATGCAGATCCGCACCCGCGTCATCGACGACGAGCTCGACCGCTTCTTGGCGGCCGGGGGTCGTCAGCTGGTGCTGCTCGGCGCCGGCTTCGACGCGCGCGCCCATCGCATGGCGGCGCGGCTCGGCGAGACACGCGTCTTCGAGGTCGACCATCCGGCGACCCAGCGGGTCAAGCGCGACCGCTTCGGCGAGGCGCGGGCCACGTACGTCGCGTGGAACTTCGAGCGCGACGCGATGAGCGAGCTGCCGGCGCGGCTGGCGTCGCTCGGGCACGATCGGACGCAGCCGACGTTCACGATCTGGGAGGGCGTGACGATCTATCTGACCGAAGGCGCCATCGAGGCCACGGCGGCGACGGTGCGAGCCTACTCGGCGACGGGCTCGCGGCTGTGCTTCACGTATGCGGATGCGCGGGCGCTGACGTCGACGCGGCTGCGCGGGCGGCTGATTCGCGCGGCGGTGCGACGGGTGGGCGAGCCGTTTCGGTTCGGCTGGCTGCCGAAGGAGCTGGCGGGCTGGTGGCAGGCGCGCGGCTTCCGCGTGCTGTCGGACGTCGTCATGGGCGAGGCGGGCAATCGCATGCTGCCGCCGGCGTGGGCCAAGCGCGGGTCCTCGCGGCATCGGCATGTGGCCACGGTCGAGCCGGTCGGCTGACGCGGCGGCGCGGCGGCGCTTCGCGCGCAACATGTCGATGCCCACGTGGTGCTTCTCCGCGGTCTCGAGCGAGGTGCATCCGACGCTGCCGACCACCGGGTGGTTCGATCATATGCTGGTGGTCGTGCCCGGCGAACGCCCGGTATGGCCGCTGCGCGCTCGCGAACCCGCTCGTTGGTGAGGTTGGCTCTGCTGCGACGTAACCGGCGAAGATGACGCTCGCCCGAGCGCCTGAGCGCGGGTGACTCAGCGACGCAGCGACGCCGGCTGCCGGCCGTCGACGTCGACGAAGCCGTACTCGTGCGCCAGCTCGGCGACGACGAGCGCCTGCCCCGACTTCGTCATGCGCTGCGGATCGGCGGCGAGCGCGGCCACGGCGCGCCCCGAGAACGTCGGCGACTCCGAGTTCGCGCGGTCGTACGGAAAGCGCGCCGCTTCGATCTCCAGCCGCTCGGTGCGGACCACCCCCGGCCACAACGAGACCGCGCAGACCTCATGTTTGGCCAGCTCTTTGCCCATGTCGCGCGACATGCGATCGACGCCCGCCTTGCCGACGCCATAAGCGACGTTGACCGCGTAGATCTTGGCGCCGAACGACGAGACATTGACGATCAGCCCCGACCGTCGCTGCACCATGCCACGCGCGCAGAAATGCGCGGCCACGTAGTGCGAGCGCAGGCCGACGCGATGCATCTCGTCCCAGAAGCCGAGCGGCGCCTGCCAAAACGGGACGTAGAGCTCGCCCGCGGGAATGGCGAAGGCGTTGTTGCACAAGATATCCACGCGTCCCGACTCGGCCTCGACGCGCGCGACCAGCGCCTCCACCTCGGCGTCGACGGCGTGATCGACCGCGACCGCAATGCCGCGCCCGCCGAGCCGCGTGACCTCGGCGGCGGTCGCATCGATGGTGCCCGGCAGCGCGCCTGCAGCGTCGGCGGCGCGCGAACGACCGGTCACGTACACGGTCGCCCCCGCTTCGCCGAGCCCGAGCGCGATCCCTTTGCCGACGCCGCGACTGGCCCCGGTCACGATCGCGATCCGCCCCGCCAAAGGCCGCTCGCCGTCGCCGCCACCGTTCTTTTGCGCGCTCACAGCGTCGTCACGTCGGTTTCGAGGCCGAGCAGCACGCGTCCGACCGTGATCATGATCTGCGGCGACACCATCGCGTGCTGCGTCGCCACGTGCACGTCGCGAAAGTGGCGCTGCAGCGGCTGCGTCGCGTAGACCACCGCGCCACCGCCGGCGTTGTACATCGCGTCGACCGCCGCCGCCGCTTCGCTGGCCGCATGACACGCCGCCAGCCGCAGCTGCGCCCGCGCCTGCAGGTCGCTCGCCGGCCGCTGCGCCGCTTCCGCCACCGCCGCGAACAGAAACGCGCGCCCCGCCCGCACGCGCGCATCGGCACGCGCCACGTCCAGCTGCACCAGCTCCCGCTGCGCGATGGTGCGCCGACTCCCGGGGATCGTCTTCTTCGCCGCCAGCGCCGCCAAGCTGTCGATGGCCGCGCGCGCGATGCCGAGCGCCACCGCCGCCACGCCGCTCGCCAGCACGCCGAAGAAGGGCATGCGATAGAGCGGCGCGTCGCCACGCGGCTGGTCGGCCAAGAACGAGAAGCAGCGCTCGGCCGGCACCGTCACGTCGCGGACGGCGATGTCGTGGCTGCCCGAGCCGCGCAGCCCGCTGACGTCCCAGCTGTCGATGATCTCGGTCTCGGCGGCGGAAAAGAGGACGCAGCGCACGTGCGGAATGCTCGTCCCCGGCAACAGCTCCGGCTGCTCACCGTCGAAGACGAGGACGCCGCCCATGCGCCACTGCGAATGCTCGCAGCCGGAGGCGAACGGCCAGCGCCCACTGACGCGCAGGCCGCCGCCGGCCGCGCGCGTGGCGCGACCGAGCGGCGCGAACACGCCGCAGCTGATGGCGTCCGCCGGCCCGTAGACGTGGCGCGCGGTGTCGTCGTCGAGGAAGACGCTCATCAGGCCCGACGCGGCGCCGATCATCGCCGTCCAGCCGGCCGAGCCGTCGGCGCGCGCCAACAGCTCGAAGGTCGCGAGCAGCGTCGGCAGCTCGGCCTCGCCGCCGCCGAGCGCGCGCGGCACCGCCAGCTTGAAGACGCCCGCGTCGACCAGCGCGGCCACCGCCGCCGCCGGCAACCGTCGCCCGCGCTCGATCTCGTCCGCCAAAGGCGCGATGCGCTCGGCCGCCGCCCGCACCCGCGCCAACACCGTCTCGTCCATCCCGTTCATCCGCCCCACTCTACGTCGATCCGCAGCCGCCATTCGAGGTTCTCGATCGGGACGACTGGGTCGCGAACGTCGGTTGAATCCATCGTCGACGGTCCGTCAGGCGATGAGCGCGGCGTGCAGCGCGCGGGTCACGTCGTCGACGGCCTCGGGCGCGACATAGATCGACAGCCGCAGCGGCGCCGCCGCGAAGCCGAGCGCCGCCGCGCCCGCCGCCGTCGTCGCGGCCAGCGCCCGCCGCAGCGTCGCCGCGTCCGAGCCGACACCGGTGCCGACGACGGTGACCTCGCCCTCCTCGCCGATGTGCGCGCCGCCGGCCAAGAAGCGCTGCTCGACGCGCGGCCAATCGGGCACGTCGTCGCGCACGAGCCGCACCTGCGTCGCCGTCGCCGCCCGCAGCGCGATGCGCTCCTCGTCGACGATGCGCAACACATCGGCGCCGCCCGTGACCACCGTCGCCCGCCGCGTGCCGGTGACGGCGATGGCGCCCCGCCGCTCGCGCGCCGCGCCGGCCACGTCCTCCTCGCCGCCGACGCGCGTCTGCTTGCCGTCGCCGCCGGCCGGGCTCGCCGTCGCGCGGGCATAAATGACGATGCGCTCCTTCTTCGCCCACTCGACGGCCTGCGCGTTCAACACTTTGGCGCCGTGCTCGGCCAGCTCCTGCATCTCGTCGTACGACACGGCGTCCAAGCGGCGCGCTTCGGGCACGACGCGCGGATCGGCCGAGTAGACGCCGTCGACGTCGCTGCAGATCTCGCAGTATTCGGCCGACAGCGCCGCCGCCAGCGCCACCGCCGTCGTATCCGAGCCGCCGCGCCCGAGCGTCGTGATCTCGCGCTTGTACGACATGCCTTGGAAGCCGGCGACGATGACGACCTTGTCGCGCGCCAGCTCGTCCTCGATGCGCACCGGCCGCACCTCGATGATGCGCGCGCCCGAGTGGCGATCGTTCGTCAAGATGCCCGACTGCGAGCCGGTAAACGAGATCGCCGACAGCCCGCGCGCCTCCAACGCCATCGCCAACAGCGCCATCGAGATGCGCTCGCCGCAGGACAAGAGCATGTCGAGCTCGCGGCGCGGCGGCGTCGGCGTCACCGAGCGCGCCAGCGCCAGGAGCTCGTCGGTGGACTTGCCCATCGCGGAGACGACGACGACGACCCGCTTGCCGAGGCGCACCGTCTCGGCCACGCGATCGGCCACGCGCCCGAGCCGCGCCGGATCGGCCACGCTCGAGCCGCCATACTTCTGCACGACGATCGAATTCATTGTGCTCATTGTACTTCTCTCGACTGAGTAACATACCCGCGCTATCCTCGCCGAATGTCGCTCCGCCGCCTGGCGTTGCCCCTGATTCCGCTGCTGGCCGCCTGCGGCCATGCTCCGCTGCACACGGCTACGCCACCGACGGTGGTCGCGACGAGCGGCCCGCAAAAGCCGATCGCGAGCGAGGAGGAGTACAACGCCGCGCGACCCGAGTTCGACGCCCTGCCGCTCGGCGCTCCCGATCGCGCTCAGCGACGGCAAGCGCTGGAGGCGTGGCTGCTCGGCGAGGTGCGCGACGGCCTCGACCGCAACCACCCCGAGGACGCCTACGAGCAGTTTCGCCAAGCGGCGACGCTGTGGGATCCGGCGGAGCTGGCCAACAAACCGAGCGATCCGGCGCTGCGCAAGGCCGCCGATCGCATCGAGGTCGCCTTCCGCAAGCGCGGCGCGCACGAAGAGGTCGTCATGGCGCTGGCCGTCGACCTCGCGCTCGACGGCGGCCACGATGACGGCGCGCGCCATCGCTACGACCAGGTGGTCAGCTGGCTGCGCGCCGGCGGCGCCACCGAATCGGAGCTGGGCGGCGCCATCGACGGCCGTGGCCGGGTCATCGACGACTTGGAATCGGTGGCGCGCGTCTGGGCCTCGCCCTTCGTCGTCGATCAGCTGACCGGCCTCTACTTCGAGCGCAACGAAGCCGGCGTCGCCGACCTGCTCGGCGCCGATCCGCACCATCCGCGCCGCGCCGCCGACCTGCGCGCCATTCTGCAAGGCGGCGGCTTGCCGTCGAGCGCCTACGATCTGACGCGGCTCTACCTGCGCGTCTCGCGTCCCGACGAAGCGCTGGCGCAGCTGCGCAAGCTGAAGACGCTGCGGCCGGGCGACGAGCAGGTGCGCAAGCTCGTCGAGAAGTACGCCGGCAAAGAGGCGACGCCGGGCGACGCCATCAACGTCGCCATGCTGATGGCGCAAGGTCACGACGACGCCGACGTCGCCGAGCGCGTCTGCGCCGACGCCGGCGTGCGCTTTCCGACGGCCGCCGAGCCGCGCTTGTGCGCCGGCCAGATCGCCATGGTGCGCGATCGCAGCGTCGTCGCCATGATGGAGTTCGAGGCCGCGCGACAGCTGCAGCCGAACAATCGCGAGATCTGGCAACACCTGGCGCAGCTGTGGGAACGGCGCCTCTTGCAGCTGTCGTCAGACGAGAACTTGGACGTGGCGCAGCTCGAGCCGCAGTTGAAGCGCGTCGAGGCGTTCCATCAAGCGGCGGCCAAGCAGTTCCCGGGCGAGCCGCTGCATCCGACGCTGGCGGGCGCGCTCTTCGAGGTCGGCCGCGGCTATTACAACGTCGGCCGCGTGCAGAAGGCGATGGAATACTTCGATCGCTCGCTGGCCATCGAGCCGCAAGCGACGACGCTGCAGCTGATGGGTCAGATCCGCATGAAGCAGAACGCGGCCAAGGACGCCGTGACGCTGTTCGAGCGCGGCATCGCCACGCCGAAGGCCGATCGTCCCGAGGAGATCTACTGGCGCTCGCGTTTGCGCCGCGATCTCGGCGAAGCCTACGACCTGCTCGGCGACGAGAAGGCCGCCAACGAGGCGCGCAAAGCGGCGCTCGCCGATTGGGATCAGCTGGCCGGCCTCGGTCTCACCAACGAAGGCAAAGCCGAAGCCGGCGTCGAGCGCGCCAAGCTGTTCTACGAGATGGGCGATCGCGATCAGTCGCTGGCGTCGTTCGAAGGCGCCATCGACGCCGCGCCCGATCGCGGCGGCACCTACGCCGACGTCATCGCCTTCTTGGTGCCGCGCGGTGAGCTCGACGAGTCGCTCGACGCCTACCACCGCGCGCTCGGCCGCAACGAGGTCTCGGAGTACCTCAAGGTCTACTGCTCGTTGTGGATCATCGATCTCGCGCGCCGCGCCGGTCAGCCGATCGATCCCTTGGCCTCGGCCTATCTGACGTCGATGGACGGCGGCAAGTGGTACGACGATCTGGCGCGCTGGGCGACGGGCCGCGAGACCGACGCGCAGCTGATCGCGCGCGTCAACACGCCGGCCAAGCGCGCCGAGTCGGCGTTCTATCGCGCCATGCGCGCCGTCGGCGCCGGCCAGCTCGACGAGGCCAAGAAGCTGTGGAAGGAGGTCGTCGACACCGACATGATGCCCTTCTACGAATACGACATGTCCGAGATGTTCCTGCGCGCCGGCACGGCGCCGTCGAAGCCGATCCTGAAGTCGAAAGGCACGTACAAAGCCCCGCCCGCGCCCCGTCCGCCCGAGGGCAGCATCTAATCTGCCCAGCTGATTGGTTTAGATAGCTTCAGCGCCATCTACGCGTGGGCGCGCGTGGTACGATACGCCGGCCCGTGCGCGCCTTCGCCCTCCTCACGCTCGTGACCCTCACTTCGCCCGCCGCGGCCCAGACCGTGCTGCGCATGGCGACGCCCATCCCCGACGGCACCGTGTGGGCGCGCGAAATCCACAGCCTGGCGCGCGACATCGAAGAGCGCACGCGCGGCCAAGTGCGCCTCAAGGTCTACTTCAGCGGCATCGCCGGCGACGAGGTCGAAGTCGGCGAGCGCATCGCGCGCGACCAGCTCGACGGCGCCTTCTCGGGCGGCATGTTGTGCATGCGGCTGGCGCCCTCGATGCGCGTCATGCGCGTGCTCGGCCTGTTCCAAGGACGCGAAGAGCTCGGCTACGTCCTCGGTCGTCTGAAGCAGGTCATCGACGACGAGTTTCGCAAGTCGGGCTTCGTCAACCTGGGGCTCGTCGGCGTCGGTCCCGAGCTGGTGTTCTCGCGCGCGCCCATCGAGACGCTGCCGCAGCTCAAGGCGGCCAAGCTGTGGATCTGGAGCTCCGACAACACGCTCGGGCCCGAATTGAGCCGCCTCGGCTTCGCCATGATCCCGGCGTCGCTGCCGGCGGCGACGCGGCTGTACGACGAAGGCCACGTCGACGGCTTCGTCGCCGCGCCCGCCGCCGCGCTGGCGTTCCAGTGGTCGGCGCAGGCGCATTACCTCTTGCCGCTGCGCTTGGCGTCGCTCGATGCCTGCGCGATCATCAGCAATCGCGCCTTCGATCCGCTGCCGCTCGAGTTTCAGCAGGTGATTCGGCAGGCGTCGGCGCGCGCCATCGCGCACCTCGACGACGCCGTGCGCGCGCAGGACGAGGAGCTCTTGAACGGCCTCTTCGCGCGCCAAGGCGTGCACACGACGGCGGTGCCGCCGGTCTTGCGCGCGCAATTCTTCGACGAGGCGCGGGCGGCGCGCGACAAGATGGGCGCGGCGACGATTCCGGCGCCGCTGCTCGATCGCGTCCTGTCGCTCTTGGCCGATTATCGCGCCGAGCATCGCGCGCCGGGGGCCGACTGATGGCCGACGCGCCGCTGCTCGACTTCGCGCTGCGCTTCGTCGACGGCCGCGGCGTGCTCGGCCTGCCCGCGCGCACGCTGTTCGAGCTGGTCGGCGTCGAGCGGCTCGAGCTGACGGTGCCCAACTTGCGCTTCCCGTTCGACGTCTCGGACGGGACGACGCGCTTGCAGAGCCGGCGCTGCGACTTCGTGGGCGCCGAGCTGCGCATCGACAACGCGCGGCTGCAGACCTGGCTCGACGGCCATACGCGCCTTGCGCGCCTCGGGTTGAGCCAGCTCGCGGCGCGCATCGTCGACGGGCGCATCGAGCTGTCGGCGCGCGCCCAAGTCGGCGATCGCGCGGCGACGGTGACGGCGCGCGTGACGCTGGCGCCGGCCGATCGCCAGCGGCTCGTGCTCGCCATCGACGACGTGCGCGTCTACGGCCTGTTGCCGGCGCCGGCGCCGCTCATCGGGCTCGGCATCGCGCTCGGCCTCGGCGCCGAAGCCGAGAACGGCACGGCTCATCCGCTGACCGTGCGCGGCGTGGGCGAGCTCATGCTCAACCCGCTCGAGCAGCTGTTGTGGCGCGCGCTGCCGCCGGCCGGCTGGCGACTGCCGCGCTACGAGGACGCCACGCTCGCCGAAGCCCGCCTCGTCGACGGCGCCATCGTGCTGCGCTACGTGACCGAGACGACGCCGGAGGCGGCGCCGGTTGCCGTCGACGAAGCGCGCGCGGCCACGCGCATCGGCGACGCCCGGCTGGCCGAAGGCGACCTGCAAGCGGCGCTCGATGCCTACACGGCCGCGGCGCCCGCGTCCTTGGCGGCGTCCGAGCGACAGCTGGCGCTGTTGACGGCGCTGCCGGCGCGCTGGGGCGAGGCCGAGCTCCTGGGCGCGCGGCTGCACGCGGAGTTTCCCACGCGCCCGCAGCCGCTCTTGGCGTTGGCGGCGATCGAAGCCGAGCGCGGCCTCGTGGCGACGGCGGCCGCGCGCTATGCCCGCCTGGCCGAGCTGGCCGAAGCCGCCGGCGAGCGCGACGACGCCCGCGCCGCCGCCCTGCGCGCCGGTCAGCTGCTGGCGGCGCGCTCGCCGCGCGAAGCGATCCCTTATCTCGAACGCACGCTCGCCGGCGCCCGCGACGACGTCGACGCCGCGCTCTTGCTCGCCGACGCTTACGCGGCCGATGGTCGCTGGCAGGACCTCTTGCGCCTCGAGCGTTGGCGGCTGGCGCAGACGACCGATCCGACCGTCGAGGCCGCGGCGCGGGCGCGCATCGCGCGCGTCTGGCTCGACGAGCTGGCCGACCCGGTGCGCGCGCGCGACGAGCTCGAACGCGCCTTGCGCAGCCTGCCCGACGACGGCGCCTTGTGGACGCTGATGGCGCGCGCGCTGGAAGCGACGGGCGATCCCAAGCGCGCGCTCGACGCCACCGCCCGCGCGGCGACGCTGCACACGGGCGAAGCGCGCCTCGACCTCGAGCTGCGCGCGGCCGCGCTCGCCGAAGCCGTCGCGCTGCCGGAAGTCGCGCTCGACCACGCGCGCGCGGCGCTCGCCGTCGCGCCCGCCAGCGCCGCCGCCTTGGCGAGCGTGGCGGCGCTGCTGGCGCGCCTCGGCCGGCTCGACGAAGCGGTCAACGCCTACCAAGACGCCATCGAGCACGCCGAAGAGGCGCATGACGATGCCGCCCGCGCGCAGCTGTTGGTCGCGCTGGCGCAGCTGGCCCGTCACGCGCTGCAAGATCGGCACGGCGCGCGCGCCTACGTCGAGCGGTCGCTCCAGATCGCGCCCACGCCGCCGGCGCTGCATCTGGCCGCGGAGTTGGCCGCCGAAGAGGGCCGGCTCGACGACCTGGTCGAGCTGCTCGGTCAGCTGGCCGACGGCGGAAACGTCGATGCGCGCCTCAAGCAAGCGGAGACGCTGTTGGCGCTCGGTCGGCTGCCCGAAGCGGCGGCGGCCGCCGAGCGCGGCGTCGAGACGCGACCCGCCGCATGGGCGGTGTTGGCGCGCATCTACGAGGCGATGGGCGAGACCGCCAAGCAGCGGCACGCGCTCGAGCAGTCGACGGCGACCACGGGCGAGCACAGCCTGGCCGCGCGCCGCAAGCTGGCCGAGCTGCGCGCCGCCGACGACGATCTGCCCGGCGCCCGCGCGCTGCTCGAGGCCACGCCCGACGACGGCGACAGCGACGGCGACGAAGCGCGGCTGACGGTGGAGCTGCTCGTCGATGTGCTCTTGCGCCAAGGTGACGATGCGGCGCTCGACGTGGCGCTGGGCCGCTTGGCCGCGCTGCGCGCCGACGGGGCCGGTCGCGCCCGCGCGCTGTCGGCGCAAGGCACGGCCCGCGCACGCCTCGGCCGTCCCGACGACGCGCTGGCCTCGTATCGCGCGGCGCTGGCGCTGGCGCCCGAAGGCGACGACGTCGAAGTGCGCGCCGGCCTCGGCGAAGCCGCGCACGCGCTCAAACGTTGGGACGAAGCGCGCACCGCGCTCGAGCCGCTGTTCACCCGCGGGTTGCCGCCGCAGATCGAGCGCGCGCTGCGCCTCGGTGAGATCGCCGAGCGCCAAGGCCAGGCCGACGACGCGCTCGGCTTCTACGAGGCGGCGCTGGCGGCCGGCGCGCACGCCGCCGACGCCTTGCGCGCCTACCATGCGCTGGCGGGCCTGCAGCGCAGCCGCGGCGACTTCGTGGCCGAAGCGCGGCTGCAAGTGCGCGCCGCCGAGGACGAGCGGACGAACGAGGCCGAGGCCGTGCGCGCCAGCCGCCTCGTCGCCGCCGCCGAGCTCTTGCGCAAGCGCGCCAATCGCCGGCAAGAGGCGATCGAGCTGTACGAACGGGCCTTGGCGCTCGATCCGCTGCAGATGGCCGCCCTCGACGCGCTCGAAGCCGTCGCCGCCGAGGACAAAGACGCCGAGCGCATCGCGCAGGTGCTCGGCCGCAAAGTGGCGGCGACGGCGCGGCGACCGGCCGAGCAGCGCGCGATCTTGGGCCGCTTGGCGCTCTTGCAAGACGAGCTCGGCCGGCCCGACGCGGCGCGCGCCGCCTGGACGCGCGTGCTCGAGCTCGATCCCGCCTATCGCCCGGCGTTGACCTGGCTCGCCGTCGATGCGCGCACGCGCGGTGTCGTCGACGAAGAGGCGATCGCGCTGGAAAAGCTGACGTCGCTGCCCACCGACGCCGCCGATCCCGACGCGCTGGCGACGGCGCTGGCGCGGCTTTCGCAGCTGTGGCTCCAGCGCGGTCGCGCAGCCGACGCCGAAGCGGCCGCCCGGCGCGCGCTGGCGCTGCATGCGCGCGAGCCGCGCGCGCTCGCCGTGCTCGACGCCGTGCTCGCGGCCACACTCGACGATGGCCCCGCCGCCAAGGGCAGCCACGCGGAGCTGGCGGCGCTCTTGGCCGTGCGCGCCGAGGTCGAGACCGACTTCGACACCATCGTCGAGCTGCTCTTCCGGCGCGCGGCGCTCCTGGAGACGACGGGGCAAGCGGCGGCGGCGATGCAGGCCTACGAGCAGCTGATCTCGCTGCGGCCGTCGTCGGCGGCGGCGTGGCAGCGGCTGGCGGCGCTCTTGCGCACGGCCGGCGACTGGGCGCCGCTGGCGCAGCTCTTGACACGGCTGGCCGAGCGCCATCAGCTCGACGGTCGCCGTCAAGAGGCCGAGGCGCTCTACGTCGAAGTGGCCCACTTGGCGCACGATTGGCTGGGCGACAGCGAGCGCGCCCGCGCCGTCCTGCACAAAGCGCTCGAGTCGGAGCCGCGCTCGAAGCTGGCGTTGACGTCGCTGTTGGCGTTGGCGCGCGGTCGCAACGACGTCACCGAAGAGGACGTGCTGCTCGGTCGCCTGGCCGAGCTGGCCGACGACGAGCTCGGGCGCGCGCAAGCGGTCAGCGAGCGGGCGCGAGCGCGGCACGCGCGCGGCGATCTCGACGGCGCCTTGCAGCTCATCGGCGAGCTGCCCCCATCGGTGACGCCGGACGCGGCGCTGCGCTTGAAGCTGGAGATCGAAGAAGCGCGCAGCCAGCCGCTCGATCTGCCGGCGCTGGAGACGCTGCGGCAGCGCGCGCAGGCGGCGCACGACGGCGTCGGCGAGCGCTGGGCCTTGCGGCGGCTGGTGCGCGCGGCCTTCGCGCAGCGCTCGAGCGCGGCCGAGGAGCTGGCGCGGCGCGCGCTCGAGCTCGACGGCGACGATCGTGAGGCGGCCGAGGTGCTGGCCGAGCTGGAGAGCGCGCGCGGCCACGACGCCGGCCATTTGGTCGCGCTCGAGCGGCTCCTGCGCATCGCGCGGCGCACGTTCGAAGGGCCGGCGCGCGAGGCCGAGCTGCTGCGTTCGGTGGGCCAGATCCTGGCGCGCGCCGGCGATCTCGAAGGCGCCATCCTGCGGCTACGCGAAGCGCTCGAGCTCGCCCCCGACGACGGCCCGGTGCTGAGCGACTACGGCGCCTTGCTGTTCGCGCGCGGCGGCGCGTTGGCGGCGGCGGCCGACGCGCTCGATCGCGCCGGCGAGCTGGGCGCGCTCGACGAATCGGGCTGGGCGCTGCTCGGCCACGCCTACGATTGCTTGGGCGACGACGAGCGCGCCTCGGCCGCGTTCAGCCGCGCCGGCGACGCCGCGCCGCCGCGCAAGCGCGCCGAGGTCGCCTTCCGCGCCGGCGATCTGCTGTCCGCGCGCGAAGCCGCCGTCGACGTGCTGGCCGAGACGCCGCGCGACGAAGAGGCGCTCGGCTGGGCCATCCACGATCAGACGCCGGCGGAGATCCTCGCGCTCATGACGCAGCTGGCGCCGCGCATCATGGACGAGGACGCGGCCTACCTCTATCAGTCGCTGGCGCCGCGGCTCGGTGGCGACGAAGAGCGGCTGGCCTTGGAGCGCGCGGCGGCGCTGGCGCCGACGCCGGAGCTGCTCGTCGCGCTCGGCGATCGCGTGCGCGGCTCGACGGCGGCCGCCTATTACGAGCAGGCGCTGGCGCTCGACGCCGGCAACATTCCGGCCGCGCTCGGCCTGGCCGCGCAAGGCGAGCCCTACCAAGCGGCGCGCGCGCTGCAAACGGCCTGGGCGGAGGCGAAGTGGCCGCGACAAAAGGCGCAGCTGTCGGCGGCCCGCGGCGCGCTCCTGCGCGATCGGCTGTCCGACGTGGCCGGCGCCCGCGTCGACTTGGAGCGCGCGCTGCTCGAGTCCGAGAATCTGGCCGAGCTCATGCCGCTGCGCGCCGAGCTGCGTCGCTCGTTGGCGGCGTTGGCGCGCTCGACCGGCGACGTCAGCGCCGCCGAAGCCGCGCTCGTACAAATGGTCGACGAGAACGTCGCCCGCGACAGCGATCTGCGCCACTTGGGCGAGCTGCTCGGCGAGCGCGGCGCCTGGGAAGACGTCGTCGAGCTGTTGTCGCCGCTGCCGGGCTCGTCGGAGGTGCTGGAGCGCGCGCTGGAGGCGACCGGTCGGTTCGCCGAGCTGGCCGCGCGACTGGTGGCGCAGGCCGCCAAGAAGCCGGCCGCCGACGCGCGCCTCTTGCTCATGCGGGCGGCGCAGCTCTTGGCCGAGCGGCTCGGCAATCCGTCGCGCGCGGCGCAGCTGCTCGAACGCGCGCTGCCCCTCGGCCCGTCCGACGCCGAGGTCTGGTCGCGCCTCGGTCGCCTCTATCTCGGCCCGCTCGGTGACCCCGAGCGCGGCGCGCGTTGCCTGGCGCGCGCCTATGCCGCCGATCGGTCGCGCTCGGAGCTGCTCATGCCGCTCGCCGACTATCACTACGACGCCGAGGAGCTGACGCCGGCAGCCGACTATTATCGCGAGGCGCTCACCCGCGGCGTCGTCGCGACGGCCGACATGGCGCGCGTGTTCTTGCGGCTCGGCCAAGAGGCCAGCAAGCGCCAAGATCACGCCGCCGAGGAGGCGGCGCTCGCGCAAGCGGCGACGCTCGGCGCCACCGAGGCGTGGCCGCTCCTCGGCGCGCTCTATCGCTCGCGCGGCGACGGCGGCAAGCTCGCCCACGCGCTCTTGCGGCAGGCCGACACGGCGACGGGCCGCATGCGCGCGGCGCTCTTGCGCGAAGCGGCGCTGCACCTGCCCGCCGACGAGACGCCGCCCATCGACGAGCAGATCCTGCTGCTCGACCGCGACGATGACGAGGCGCGCGATCGCATCCTGTCGCGCCTGCGCGCGGCCGGCGATACGACGGCGCTCGTCGAGCGGCTGGAGCGCGAGTTGCCTCATGCCGCGCCCGAGCATCAGGCGATTTGGGCGCGCGAGCTGGGCCGCCTAAGCGAGCGGCTCGGCGACGACACGCGCGCCGAGTCGGCGTGGACGACGGCGCTGGCGGCGCAGCCCGCGCTCGACGCCGCGCACGCGCTGGTCGCGCTCTATCGTCGTCAGCAGCGCCTGGCCACGGCCGCGCCCATCCTCGAAGCCGCGCTCGCCGATCCGCGCCTGGCGCCCGAAGAGATGAACGAGCTGTCGCGCTTGTGCGGCGAGGCCTACATGGCGCCGGGCGCGAACACGGCGCGCGCGCTGGCGTTCGTCGAGAACGCCGAGGCCGTCGGCCTGCCGGTGCCGCTCGACGGCGCGCAGCTGCGCACCCTGCTCCGCGCCGAGCGCCGCTTTCTCGAGGTCGTGGCCGCGCTCGACGGCGCCGCCACCGCCGCCTTCGACACCGACGAGCGCCTGCGCCTCGAGCTGGAAGCGGCCGAGACGCTCGAGCGCGACCTCGGCCACTTCGGCGACGCCGCCCGCCGTTATGCCGCGCTCTTCGATCGCCATCCGGCGCGCCGCGACCTGGCGACGCGCGCGCGGCTCGCCTATGCCGCCGCCAACGAGCCCATCTACGCGCTGGCCATCGTCGATCGCGAGCTGAAGCTGGCCGATCCGCACTCGGCCGATGGCGCGCAGCTCAAGATCGCCAAGGGTGAGCTGCTCTTGCAGGCGGGCGCCGATGCCGAAGCCGAGGCCGAGTTCCTGCACGCGCTCATCACGACGCCGCGGGTCGGTCGCGCGCACGCGGCCTTGGCCGACGTCTACAAGAAGCGCGGCGACCTGGCGGGGGCGCTCGAGCATCTGATCGCCGCCGCCGACGCGCCCGACCTCGAGCCGATGCGCGCGGCCGCCTGCGCCGTCGATGCCGCCGACGTGCTGCTCGTCGAAGGCGACTCGGCGACGGCCGAGCGGCTCTATCAGCTCGCCGCCGCGCTCGATCCCGCGGACCGCCGCCCCGTCGACGCGCTGGCGCGCCTGGCGGGCGCGCGCGGCGAGCACGAAAAGCACGCCGATCTCCTCGGTCGCGCCGCGGCGCTGACCGCCGACCGCCGCGAGCGCGCGCGCCTGGCGTTACAGCGGGCGCGCCTCTTCCAGCACGATCTCGGCCGCGAGCTCGACGCTTATCGCGCCTATAAAGAGGCCGTCGCCTGCGATCCCAACTTGCGCGAGGCGGCGCGTTCGCTGCGCGAGATGGCCGAAGCGCGCGGCGAATGGGCGCTCGCCGCCGAGCAGCGCTATCGCGAGCTGGCGCTGACGACCGACAGCAACGAGCGCGCGCGGCTGCACGTCGAGCTGGCGCGGCTGCTCGAGGACAAGCTGCTCGATCCGTCGGCGGCGCTGCGCAACTTCGAGCAGGCCGCGGAGTTGGCGCTGGAGCTGGAAGCCGACGGCGCGGTCAGGCCGCGGCGCAACACGCCCATCGAGCGGCCGCCGTTCGCCGATCTCGTGCGCATGTACGCCGAGGGGCAGCGCTGGCGCGACGGCGCGCTCGCCGCCGAACGCTGGGCGGCGTCACTGACGAGCCCGACGCAATTGCCGGCGCGCGCGGAGGCCTTGGCGCGGGCCGGCGAGCTGTACGAGCGCGCCGGCGACCACGAACGGGCCCGCGCCCGCCTCGCCGAAGCGGCCGCGCTCGGGGGCGACGCCGGCAAAAAAGCCGACGACAACCTCATGCGCCTCGCCGAAGACGACGGCGATCCCGAGGAGCTGCGGCGCCGGCTGGAAGAGCGGCTGGCCGTCGAGCCCGAAGGTCCGACGCGCGTCGAGATCTTGCGCCGCGCGCTGGCGCTGGCCGTCGAGCGCGGCGACTCGGGCGCCGTCGATACGCGCAGCCGCGAGCTGCTCACGCGCGCGGCCGACGACGCCGAAGCCTTCGTCGCGCGCAAGCGCATGTTCGAGTCGCGCAACGACGCCGCCGGGCTGGCGCAGCTCCTACGCGCGCGCGCCGATGCCGTCGCCGACCCGGGCGAGCGCGCCGAGCTCTACTTCGAGGCCGGGCGCCTGGCCGAGAGCGAGCTCTACGACGTCACCTCGGCCGCTGAAGATTACGAAGCCGCCCTCGCCGCCGTGCCCGATCAGCTGGCCGCGCTCGACGCGCTCGCCGATCTGTCGTATCGCACGCGTCACATCGGTCGCGCTCGCGCGCTCTACGCGCTCATCGGTGAGCGCGCCTCTGCGCTCGGTCCCGACGAGGTCTGGCGCCGCCGCGCCGAGCTCGCCGAGGAGGCCGGCGACATCGACGAGGCGCGCGCGCTCTACACGCACGCCATCGCCGCCAACGAGTCGAACCTGGCGGCGCATCAGGCGTTGGCGCGCCTGGCGCTCAGCCGCAACGACGACGCCGCGGCTTATCAAGCGCTGCACGCCGTCCTCGATCTGCTGCCGCTCGACGCGGTCGAACGCATCACCGAGCTGCGCCGTCACCTGGGCGAGCTGGCCTTGCGCTTGGACGATCGGCCGTCGGCGCGCCATTGGTACGAGCTGGTCCTGTCGCAGCTGCCGCTGGACGTGCCGGCGCTCGAGACCTTGACGCGCCTCTATATCGACGCGCAGTCGTGGCAAGAGGCGGCCGATGCGCTCGGTCGCTTGTCGCGCCTCGTCCACGAGCCGGCGGCGCGCGCCGAGCTGCTCTACCGTCGCGGCGAGATCCTGCGGCTCGGCCTCGGCAACGACGACGCCGCCAATGACGCCTACTTGAAAGCGGCCGATCTCCACGCCGCGCACGCGCCCACGCTGCGTCGCCTCATCGCCTACTATTTCGCCGAAGGTGACTTGGCGTCGTTGAAAGACGTGGCGCGCGAGCTGGAAGCGCTCAATCAGCCGCTGGAAGAGGCCGGCGTCGAGACCGGGCTCGGCTATGCGCTCGACGGCGACGAGGCGCGCGGCACCATCGTCGTCGCCTTGGCCAAGCCGACGGCGTCGCGGCTGGCCGAGCTGCTCGGGCTGTGCAAGGTGACGTCGCTGACGCAGCTCGATCCGGCGTTACGCGCGGCGGCGCGCGCGCTCGGCGCCGGCGGCCGCGCCGACCTGCAGTCGGCGCTCGAGCTGCACCTCGGCGACGCGACCGGCCGTTCGGCGATGGGCACGCGCCTGGCGCTGGCGCGGCTGCATGACGCCGCCGGCGACCTCGATCGCGCCCGCGTCCACTATTCGATCGCGGCGTTCGTCGAGCCGACGGAGTTGGCGGCGGCGCGGCTGCGCGACTTGGGTCCGCCCGAGCCGTTCGCGCTCAGCGTCGATGACGCAGTCTATCCGGCAGCGGCCGTGGGCACCTTGCGTGACGCGCTCGTGGCGCTGGCGCCGCTGCTGCTCGGCTTGCCGCCGGCGCCCATCGACGCCGACCCGGCGCCGGCGTGGGTCGACAAGCTGCGCGCCGTCGTGCAGCGCACCGCCGGGCTCGACACGTTCGAGTGCGCCGTGGTCGTCGACGCGGCCGAGATAGCCTGGGCCGAGCCGACGTGGCCGCCGCGGCTCGTCCTGACGCGCCGCGCGCTCGCCGACGAAGCGGTCGCACGCTTCGGCGCCGCGCGCGCCATGCATGCGTTGGCCGCCGGCATTCCGCTCGTCGAAGGCCGCGCCGCCGAGGACGTCGCCGGCCTCTTGCGCGCAGCGGCGGCGCTGTTCTTGCCCGATCTGCGCGCGCCCGATCGCGGCAGCCACTTCGTGCTCGCCTGGCAAGCGGAGCTGGCGGCGTTGGCCATCGATCCCGAGCAGCTGCCCGAAGCGCAGCGCGGCCGGCTGGAGATGGTGCTGGCCGCCGCGGTCGCCGACGGCAACGCGCCCGCCGCCGCCGCCGATTACCCGCGCGCCGAGCGGCTCACGGCCGATCGCGCCGCTTACGCCGCCACCGGCGATCTACGCGCCGCGCTCGTCGCGCTGGCGCCGTCGTCGGCGAACGCGCCGACCGAGACCGCGAGCGCGCGCGCCGCGCTCTTGGCCACGAGCGCCATCGCCGAGCTCGTCGCCTTCGCGCTTATGCGCACCGGATCATGAGCCGCCTCCTCGTCCTGGCCTCGGTCGCGCTCGCGGCCGGCGGCTGTGTCGCCCATCGCCCGTCGGCCTGGGGCACGCCGTCGGTCGGCTTCGGCGAAGTATCCGACGCCATCGTCGCCGCGCTCGTCGAAGACGGCGACAAAGCCTGGGCCGCGCGCGCCGATCCGCGGCAGCTCGGCGAAGCCATGCGCAGCTATCGCGCCGCGCTGCACGAGCGGCCCAACGACGTCGGCCTGATGGTCCAGCTCGGTCGCTTGGCCTACTACCGCGCGCAACTGCGCGGCGGAAAAGGCGCGGCCCTCCTCTATTCCGACGCCGCGTCTTGGGCCGAGCGCGCCCTGGCGACGAGCAATCCGGCGCTGGCGCAAGCGGCGCGCAGCGGCAAGCGGCCGGGCGAGGTCTTCTCGCTGGCACAGCCCGCCGACGAGGACGCGCTCGTCCTCTACGCCGAATCGATCTTGTGGTGGGCGATCGAGAGCAACACGACGACGGTGATCGACCAAAAGCCGTGGATCGAAGCGGCCGCCGCCCGCGCGCTGGCCCTCGATCGCGCCGCCGGCTACGGCGCGCCCGATCGCGTCCTGGCCGTGCTCGCCTGCGAGATGCCGGCGGCGCGCCAGAACCTGCGCGAGGCGCTCGACCACTTCGAAGCCGCCATCGCCGCGGCGCCCGCCTATTTGCCGACGCGCCTCCTGTACGCCGAGGAATATGCGGTGCGCCTGCGCGAGGCGCCGCTGTATCGCCGCCTGTTGCACGAGGTCGTCGACGGCGATGCCCACGCGCTCGTCGAAGCCCAGCCGGAGAACGAAGCGGCGCAGCGCGAGGCCCAGCAGCTCCTCAAATGGCTGCAGTAACCGCGCGTCCCTTTCGGCTGGGCGCGACCTCGTTCGTGTGGCCCGATCGCATGGCGCCCAACGTCGCCAAGCTCGGTCCGCTCGTCGACGATGTCGAGCTCTTGCTGTTCAGCGTCGACGAAGATGTGCCCGACGAAGCCGAAGTGGCGGAGCTGCTGAGGCTGCAGCAGCAACATCGGCTCAGCTACTCGGTGCACACGCCGCTCGACGCCAGCCTGGCCTCGGCCGACGACGCGCGCCGGCGGCAAGGCATCGCCAAAGTGCAGCGCGCGCTCGCGTGGGGCCGGCCTTTTGCGCCGTCGGGTTACGCGCTGCATGTCTATCTCGGCGACGGCGAGCACGATCCGGCGCCGCCGAGCGATCGCGACGCGTGGCGGGCGCGGGCCACGCGTTCGCTGGAGGCGCTGCTCGACTCCGGCGTGCCGGCGTCGGCCCTGTGCGTCGAGTGTCTCGACTACGATTTTCAGCTCATCGCGCCCGTCGTTCGCGCGCTCGATCTGTCGGTGGCGCTCGACGTCGGCCACCTCATGCGCGACGGCCGCGAGCTGCGCGCCGCCGTCGACGAGTGGCTGCCGCGCGCGCGCCTCATTCAGCTGCACGGCACGCGCCCCGACGGTCGCGACCACGTGTCGTTGCGCCACGCGCCGCCCGCCGACGTCCGCTGGCTCCTCTCGACGCTGCACGAGCGCAAGTGGCCGGGCGTGTTGACCTTGGAAGTGTTCGCGCCGGAAGCGCTGATGGAATCGATCGCGATCGTGGACGAGCTGACGCGGACGCTTACGCGCTGAAAATATCGGGCGAGACGATGGCGGCGAGCAGCGTCGCCTTGCCCGCCAAGACCGCGCAATAGATCTGCGTGTCGCGCACTTCGAACAGAAACGGCAGGAAGAAGCTGACGAACGCCACCAGCGCCAGCGCGCCGCGCAGGCCTCTTCCGCGGTGGATGCCGAGCGCCAGCGCGACCGCGAGCGCGCCCGCCGCCGTCTGCGCCGCGACGTAGCCGTCGGTCTTCTCGGCGCACGCCCAGGCCAAAAAGCCCATCGATAGGCCGAGCACGACCCGCAAGATCGTCAGCGCCAACAGCGCCGTCTGGCGTTTACGCGCGCGCTGCGCGACGGACGCGGCGTCGCTGGGCGGCCGCATGGCCGCTTCGATCGCCGCCAGATCCGGCGGCGCCAGCGTGGTCGACGACTGCGCCATGTCTACCCGAGCTCCGCTGCGAATAGCTTCTTCACGCGTTCCCAAGCGTCGGCGGCGGCCTTCGGCTCGTACGAGCCGCGCTTGTCGCAGAAGAAGCCGTGGGTGGCGCCGTCGTAGAGGACGATCTCGTGGCGCACGTGATGGGCGGTGAGCGCGGCGTCGATCTTGGCGCGCTGGTCGGCCGTGATGTGCGTGTCGTCGGCGCCGAAGAAGCAGGTGATGCGCCCTTTGATGTCGCCCGAGCGCTCGACCGTGGGCGTGGTGCCGCCGGGGCCGAACGTGGCGATGCCGCCGCCGTAAAACGACGCCGTGACCGTGATCGGCAACGTCGCGGCCGCGTAGTAGGCGATGTGGCCGCCGATGCAGAAGCCGATGGCGCCGAGCTTGGCCGTGTCGGCCTCTTTGCGCGTCTTGACGTAGGCGACGGTGGCGGCGAGGTCGGCGTTCAAGCCCGCGAGGGTGAGCTTGGGAATGAGCGCCATGCCGACCTTCATGTCCTCGTTGCGTGTAGCCGAGCTGCGTGCCCGGCTTCCAGGCGCGATGGTGATAGTCGGGCGCGATGGCGACGTAACCTTCGCGCGCCAGCCGCTGGCAGACGTCGCGAATGTGCACGTTGACGCCGAACACCTCTTCGAACACGAGCACGACCGGCCGCGGACCGCTGGCAGCGGGCAGCGCCAAGAATGCCGGCATCGGCTGGCCGTCGACCTCGATCGTGATCTCTTCCGTGCGCGCGTCCGCCATTCGTCACTCCTGATTTCAGGCTTACGAGGGGCGCAACATAGCACAGCGCATGCTAAATTTTGAGACGTGAAGGCCGATCAGGACACCGAGGCGCCGCCGCCGCGCCAGGCGTGGGAAGAGCCGCCGCGCGCCGGCTGGTGCTCGTCGCTGCCCGACCTCGCCAAGGAGCTGGGGCTGTTCGCGGGCTCGGCGGCGCTGGCGTTCGGCGTCGTGCGCTTGGTGCACGCGGCGCGGCAAATGGGCACGCACGAGCAGCACGGCTTCGGCTTCGTCGTCTTGTGCGCCATGTGGCTCGGCGTCTGCGTCGTCCTGGCGTCGCTCGGGCTCTACATTTACCGGCGGCTCGGCGGCGTCGGCATCGTCACCGCGATGCTCACCGACTTCAGGCGCGTCAAGAGCATGGGCGGACGGCCGCCGGTGTGGCTGGACGCGGCGCCGGCGGGCGGGCTCGTCGTCGCGCACCTGTCGGATCTGCACGTCAACGAAGGGGTGCGCGTGCGCATGGTCGAGCGGCCGCATCCCGGCGGCAACGCGCAGCTCGAGCGCGTGCTCGACCGTCCCGAGCTCGGCGACGTCGACGTCGTCATCGTCACCGGCGACGTCACCGATCGCGGCACGGCCGCGTCGTGGCGCAGCTTCGTCGACGCCCTCGAGGAGCGCGGCCTGCAAAACCGCACCATCCTCGTGCCCGGCAATCACGACTTGGCGCTCGTCGACGCCGTGGTCGGCCGCGATCACGCGCTCCGGCTCGACCGCTTCGGCATCGTGCAGCTGGCGAACCTGCTCAAGTTCGCCGAGGCCTTCGCCGGCACGCTCGGCGGCCAGCTCGGCGTGGTGCTCGTCGACGGCGAGCCGAAACCCTACGCCGACGCGTGGCTCGCGGCCGAGCGGCGCGTCCGTCCGCTCGTGGCCGAGCTGCCGACGCTGCCGATCCCGCCGTTACGGCTGCGGCGCTGGTTCAAAGAGCGGCGCGCCTTCTTCGACTACGTCGAGCGCATCGAAGCCGCGCGCGCGACGCTGATGGCGCTCTTTCCCGTCGCCGTGCCGCTGCCCGAGACCGGCGCGGTGGTGTTCGTGCTCAACTCGGTGTCGCGCGTGTCGCGGCATCCGGCGCTCAACGCCATCGGACGCATCGGCCAGGCGCAATATCAGCGACTCGAGCAGCTGGCGCGCACGCGACCGGAGCCGCTCAAGCTCGTCGCCGTGCATCACCACATCGTGCGGCGCGGCGAAGAGGCGTCGTTCGGCTTCCTGCATCGGCTGTTCGCCAAGTTCACCGTGCTCGGCGACGCGGCGCCACTGGTGAAGTTCTGCGCGCGCCATGGCGTCCGCGCCGTCATGAACGGCCACCGCCACCTGTCGTATCAGCTGCGTTTGCCGTCGGGCACGTGCCTGTTGGCGGCGCCGTCCTCGACGATGGGTGACGAGCTGTCGCACGATCCGCGCCCGCAGTTCGAGCGCTGGCACTTTGCGCCCACGCCCGACGACGCGACGGTGGGCATCTTCCGCGCGCCGGTGCGGCTGCCCCAGAAATCAGAGCCGGCGGAGCCGACGCCGCAAGCGCTGGCGGCGCTGCCTACTTCTCGACCTGCGTGATGAAGTATTCCTCGGGCGTGCAGCGCCACCACGACTTCAAGTCCTGACGATAGTGCAGCGTCACGCGCGTCGCCGTCCGCTCGGCTTCGCGCAGCTGCTTCATGATCGGATTGTTGTCCGACTGATCGTCGACGCTGAACGTGAACGTCTCGACCGCCTGGCCGGCGGCGGCGCCGGTCAGCGCCAGCTCGCCCTCGGCGTAGCGACAGATGGGCGTGCCTTTGACGGCGATCTTGCGCACGATGCCGGTGCGCTCGCCCTGCGAATAGCCGTGATACCACCAGTAGCGCAGCCCCTGCCACGCCGCCAAGATCGCGAGCACGCCGAACACGGCCATGCCCGTCTTCACTTTCGGTCCCAGCTTCATGATGTCACCGTACCATAGAGTGTCACGAGCCCTCGTCGCGCGCCCGGCCGATTGCGGCGGCGGATCCCCGACGGCGTCACCCGGGCGCATCCGCTACATGACTCGACGTGTACGGCTCGCACATGTCTGACGATTCGGCGTGCCGCTCGTGCACACGCGCGCCAAAGCGGCAACAGTGACAACGCCCGCGCGACGCTCCGGCGACCTCGGCCCCCGCCTGGATCGTGGCCGGACAGGCTGCTGGCTGGCGACGGTATTAGCCACTGAGACCAGCAACCACCGCTACCAATTTCCAGGCCCCAGATGGCCTGGCTGGACGATTCCGGGATGGCGGAATTCCGAAGCTACGGCAATGTCTTACATGAGGTAACGAGGTTGCGCGGGTGGAGCGAATCTCCCCAGGGGAAACGCGCTCCAGAACGGGATGGATCGCCGGGGTCAAGTCACCCCGCTCGCACCTCGACGCGCCGTCGAAAGGCGCGCCGGACGTGAAAATGGTGGTCGGCATCGCGCCTGCAAAAGGGAGAGCGCGAGGATCGACATGAGCGACAAGGTCATCGTCAGCGGGATCGATATCATCAACGAGCCGGACCCGTGGGATGTCGGCATGGTCACGGAGCGCCTGCCCGCGCTCGAGCTGTATGACGACGGAATCGAGCCCGACAACGAGCCCGACGTCCGCCGCGACCGCGCTGCGTAACACTACGTAGCTTTGCGCTAGATCCCGTCGGTGGGATCGTGGCGGAAATGCACGCGCGGCGCGAGCTGCGGGGAAATCCACACTTTGTTGTGCGCATCGACAATCACGACGCCTACGTCTTGAAACGAGGCCGCTAGCGCTAATCCGCGCTCGGGGCCGATGATGAACACGGCGTCGTCGAGCGCGTCCGCCAACAGCGCCGACGGCGCGAACACGGTGACGCTGCGCGAGGCCGTCGCCGGATAGCCGGTGTGCGGATCGATGATGTGATGGTAGCGGCGACCGTCGAGGACGAAGCCGCGCTCGTAATCTCCCGCTGTCGAAAACGCATGATCGACGATGGGCGCCATGGCGAAGGCGTCGCCGTGGCCGGAGCGCGGATCTTGGATGCCGACCGACCACGGCGTGCCGCTCTTCGAGCCGGCCGCGAAGAGATCGCCGCCCGCCTGCACGATGAAGTCGCTAAGACCGTGCGCGCGCAAGACGGCGGCGCATTTGTCGACGGCGTAACCCTTGGCGATGCCGCCCAAGCCGATGCGCATGCCGGCGCGCTTCAAGAACAGCGTGTGCGCCTTGGCGTCGACGACGAGGTCGCGATAGTTGATGAGCTTGCGCTTGGCCGCGATCGTCTTGGCGTCGGGGATCTTGCGCTCCAGATCTTCGTCGAACTTCCAGATGCCGCGCATCGCCGCGTAGGTGATGTCGAAGGCGCCGCCCGACTTGCGCGCCAGCTCTTGCGCCTCCTGCACGACCTCAATCGTCTCGGGCGAGACCTCGACCGGCTTTTGCCCGGCCGCTTTGTTGACGCGCACGACGTCCGACGGCGCCTGCTCCGGCCGCTCCCAATCGGTCATGAGCCGCTCGATGCGCTCGAGCTCGGCGAAGGCCGCCGTGAACGCTTCGTGCGCGCGCGCTTCGTCGGCGGTCCAGGCCACGAGCGCGACTTCGGTGCCCATAGCCTGCGCCGAGTCGCGCACCGAATGCGGCGCGCCGGCCGCGGGCGGCGACGGCGTGGCGACTTGCGCGCGCGCCCCGCTCGTCGACAAAAGCGGCAACGCCAGTAGCACCAAGGCCGAGCGTCGCACGGCAGCCGACCGCCAAACGGCGCGCTTCATGGAAGCTCACCGGGATGCGCCTGACGATATTCGATCAGCAGCTTCTGCACTTCGGCTTGGAACTCCTTGGAGAACTGCGCGCCCGCCTTGTCGGCGATCGCCATCGAGCGGCGAACGACCTCTTTTTGCATGTCGGGCGGCGTCACCACTTCTTCGAGGCCGCGCGACTTCATGGCCGTGAGCGCGTTCGTGTTGTCGGTGCGCACCTGCGCGATCGCCGCCGCCTCCAGCTTGTCGCCCTCTTCGAGGATGATCTTTTGATCGGCGGGCGCGATCGACTGCCACGACTTCTTCGTCAGCACCGTCGCGCCCGTCGCCATGCCGATGACCGCCGAGGTCACGTATTTGGCGTGCGTCGACCATTGCAGCACCATCGCCGACAAGGGCGAGCCGAAGAAGGCGTCGATGCTGCCCGTCGACAGCGCCGGCAAGACCTCGGGCACGCCGAGCGGCACGCCGCGCAACTCCAGCGCCGCGAACAGCTGCTTCGTCAGCGGGTCGTCACTCCACATCCACAGCTTCGTCTGCCGCAAGTCGTCGAGCGAGCGAATCGGACGCTGCGAGAAGATGCGCACCGGGCCGACGTCACCCCAGCCCATGAGCATGTAGCCCTGCTCGTCGAACCGCTTCTTGATGAGGCCGCCCAAGCGATCGCGCGCGTGGTCGAGCTCGGCGTAGGTGCGCGCGGCTTCGAGGGCGCGCGCTTCGGGATCGATCATGCTGAGGCCGATGCCGGTGATGGCGGCGCCGTCGAGCTGGCCGCCGCGCATCTTGCGGATGACGTCGCGCTCGTCGCCTTGCACGCCGCCGGTGTAGAACTTGAGGCGCACGCGGCCTTCGGTGCGCGCCTCGACGTTGGTCTGCAGCTGGCGGAACAGCTTCATCCACGACGAGCCTTCGGGCGCGAGCGTGGCGATTTTGAGGACGATCGCGAGCGCGACGACATGCATCGCGCGACCATATCAATCAGGCGTAGCCGAAGTCGCCGGCATGGCGGCGCAAGAAGCCGCCGACCAGGCACGCCTGTGCGAACCACAGTAAGTTGGCGGCGCAGGCGCGCAGGCAGCCGCCGGCGACGGGGACGCTCTGCAAGAGCGGCGCGAGCGTGCGGCCGAAGAGGGCGAAGGCGACCAGCGTGGCCCAAAAGAGCGCCACCAGCCGCAGGTACGAGGCCGGCGCGCGCGTGATGACCTGCAGCCAGGCGACGGGATAGAGCGCGCCCAGCGTCGACTGCGTGAGGACGACGCTGACGAGCGCCGCCGGCAAATAGACGAGCCCGAGCGCGATCAGCATGAGCGTGACGAGCGGGCTCGGCGGATTCGTCAGCTGCGTCCAGGCGACGAGATAGGGCAGCGCGGCGACGAAGACGCACAACCCGCCGCGCAGCGACATCGTGGCCAGCGACCACACGTCGTCGAGCAGGTCGGATGGGCCGGGCAGGCCGTCGCGCCCGTCGCCGACGTGGGCGATGATCTGGAAGTAGTAGCCGACGAGGCTGCCGTAATAGACGACGTTCATGAGCAGCGTGAACCAGCTCATGCCGGGGATCCAGGCGACGAAGCCGGAGAGGATGAGCGGCGACGCCAGGCCGGCGGCGGTGATGACGCCTTCGACGGTGAAGGCGCGGCGGGCGAGCGCGGCGGCGTCGTGGTCGGGGCGGGCGACGATCGTCGAGGGCGCGACCAGCGGCGCGTTGCACTTGGCGCACACTTCGTAAAGCTGGCCTTTGACGGTGAGCTGCTTGACGCAGACGGCGCACCAGGCGCGCTGGCAGCGGCTGCATTGGCGGGCCGCGAGCGCCGACGGGTGCGACACGCAGTGCATGCAGCGATCGTAGCAGCGGCCCGCGACGCGGTCGAGCGCAGGCGATCGGCGAAATCTGTCGGGCTCTAGAACGCCGAACGGTGGCGCACAGGCGCATCGCAGTGAGCGGTCAAACCGTTCGCGTTCTAGGCTTCGGCGACGACAGCGACGAGCGCGGGCAAGGCGGCGGCGAGCGTCGCCGGCGCGACGAGCAGGCTGACGACGATCGTCGTCGGCGGCAGGTCGAAGAAGAAGCCGGGATGCACGACGACGCCGCGCGCGAGGAGCGCCAGCGTCCACTCCTCTTCCGTGCGCGTCGCGGGCAGGCGCACGATGGCCGACCAGCCGCCGTCGGCGCGGTAGAGCTGCGCAGCGCTGTGCTCGTCGCAGGCGGCGGCGAGCGCGGCGCGGTTGGCGATGGCGCGCGCGCGAAGCTGCGCGCCCACGTCGTCGACGAGCGGCAAGAGCGCGGGCGCCGCCAGCTGCACCGGCGTCGCCACCGACAAATAAGTGTCGGCGATGAGGTGCAGCCGCTCTTCGGCGAGCGCGCGCAGCGCCGGCGGACCGCCGGCGACGATCCAGCCGAGCTTGAGCTGCGGCAGCCCGACCGGCTTCGACAGGCCGCTCAGGCAAAACGTCAGCGCCGGCGCCGACCGATCGCCGTCGTCGACGAGCGTCGTCAGGCGCGCGGCGTCGCGTTCGTAGCCGTAGTCGGCGAACACCTCGTCGCTGATGACGGCCAGCTCGTGCGCGGCGGCGAGCTGCCCGAGCGCGGCGGCCTCGGCGCGCGTCGCGAACGAGCCGGTCGGATTATTGGGGTTGACCACCACGATCGCGCGCGTCCGCGGCCCGATGGCGCGGCGCACCTCGTCGGCGTCGATGAACCAGCCGCCGTGATAGCGCACGGGATAATGACGCAGCTGCACGCCTTCGAGCGCCGCCAAGTGCTCGAACAGCGGATAGCTCGGCGACGGAACGAGGATGTCATCGCCGGGATCGCAGAGCAGCTTGAGCAGCCACGCATAGGCTTCGCTCGTCGACGCCGTGAGCGTGACGCGCGCCGGATCGACCGCGCGCTCGTGCCGGCGATAATAGTCGGCGACGGCGACGCGCGCCGACAGCAGCCCCTCGGCGGTGGGTTCGTAGGCGAGCGCGCGCCGATCGGCGAGCGCGGCCAAGATCGCGGCCGCGGGATAGACGATTCCGACGGCGGTCGGGTTGGTCTCGGTCAGGTCGCACAGCGGGCCGGCGGCGCGCGCGGCGTCGACGGCGCGGCTGACGCGATTGGCGGCGAGCGACGGCGGCAGGCGCGACGAAAACACGACGCCATATTATGATGCCGTCGCAGAATTAAACGAAAACGAAATCAAACCTCATTCGAATGTGACGAAATCGAAATGAAAGCACATACGAAATATCTGACGTTCAATACGCCGCAGCGCCGCATGTTGGTGCGTATTACGGAGGACGCGGCGACGTGTTGTAAAGAGAGCGGCATCGCCGAGGGAATGCTGCTGGTGAGCGCGATGCATATTACGGCCGCGGTATTCGTCAATGACGACGAATCGGGATTGCACGCCGATATCGAGGAGTGGGTGCAGCGATTGGCGCCCGGTCCGGCGGCCGACGATCGCGCGCCGGGGCCGAATTATCGCCATCATCACAGCGGCGAAGACAATGGCGACGCGCACCTGAAGAACCTATTGATTGGGCATCAAGTGATCGTTCCCATTACCAAGGGGAAGCTCGATTTGGGGCCGTGGCAGCAGATCTTCTATTACGAATTCGATGGCCGCCGACCGAAGCGCTTGGTGTTGAAAGCGATGGGCGAGTAAGCGTTCGCGCTCATTCAATGGAAATCGTGCGATGGCGCGGCGCTGCCGATTTCGGTCAGCGACGCGAATTCATCGGCTTTGATGGCGACGACGCCGTCTTGATTTTGCAGCTTGCCGCCGACGATCAGCGCCGGCGCCGTCGTCAACAACGTGCGCTCTTTGGCGAACCGCTGCGGCGTGACGATGGCGTTGGAGAAGCCGCTCTCGTCTTCCAACGTCAAAAAGAAGAAGCCTTTGGCGGTGCCGGGGCGCTGGCGCACGATGACGGTGCCGGCGGTGCGCACGCGCACGCCGTCGGCGAGCTCGGCCAATTGCGCCGCGGGCACGATGCCGCGCGCGGCCAGCGACGGGCGCACGAGCGACACCGGATGCGGCCCGACGGTCATGCCGCTGCCGGCGTAGTCGGCGCTGATGCGCTCGCCGAGCGACATGTCGTCGAGCGGCGTCGTGGCCTCGTCGGCGACGGCGGCGAAGAGCGCGTTGCCGCTGCGACCGAGCGCCGCCGTCTGCCACAGCGCGCCGCGCCGCTTGTGCGCGTGGTCGCCGCCGATGTGGTTGAGCGCGCCCACCGACGCCAGCGTCGTCATCTCCGCCGGCTGCACGGCGCCGCGCCGCGCGACGTCGGCGACGGAGACGAACGGCGCCTCGGCGCGCGCCGCGACCAACTGCTCGCCTACCTGTTGCCGTAAGCCGGCCACATGACGCAGCCCAATCCGCAACGCGCCCGCTTCGATCGAGCACAGCCAATCGGAGCGCGTGACATCGACGGGCAAGACGCGTACGCCGCGCCGCTTGGCGTCGGTAATCAACGTCGCCGGATGATAAAAGCCCATCGGCCAATTGTTCAACAGCGAGGCATAAAATGCCGCCGGATGGTGCGCTTTCAAATAGCAGCTGGCATAGACCAACAGCGCGAAGCTGGCCGAATGACTCTCGGGAAACCCATATAACGCGAATGATTTGATACCCAATACGATCTCGTCTTGCGCGGTCAGGCCGATTCCTCTTTTCGTCATTCCGCGGCGCAGCTCGATTTCGAGGACGCGCATTCGCTCTTGCGAGCGCTTCGAGCCCATCGCGCGGCGCAGCTCTTCGGCTTGGCCGCCGGTGAAATCGGCGGCGGCCATGGCGATGCGCATGAGCTGCTCTTGAAAGAGCGGAATCCCCAAGGTGCGTTCCAAGATCGGCTCCAGCGACGGGTGCGCATAAGTGACCGCTTCTCGTCCGGCGCGCCGCTTCAAATACGGATGCACCATTTTACCGACGATGGGACCGGGACGAATGATGGCCACCTCGACGACCAAGTCGTAAAACTCGCGCGGCATCATGCGCGGCAACGTCGCCATTTGCGCGCGCGATTCAATCTGGAATACCCCGACCGTATCGGCCTTTTGAATCATGGCGTAGGTCTCGGGATCGTTTTGCGGCAAATGCGCCAAATCGATCTCGATATTCTCGTGCCGGCGAATGAGCGGCACCGCGTCCGCTAAAACCGCCATCATTCCCAAGCCCAACAAATCGATTTTGATGATTCCCAAATCGGCGCAATCGTCTTTATCCCATTGCACGACGACGCGGCCGGGCATCGACGCCGGCTCGAGCGGCACGACCTTGTCGAGCGCGCCGGCGCAGATGACCATCCCGCCGGAATGTTGCCCGAGATGGCGCGGCAAACCGAGGAGCTCGCCGCTCAAGCGCAGCAGCTGTTTGACCCGTTCGTCGTCGAGCGACATGCCGCAGCCGAGCAGTTGTTGGCGCATGTCGTCGTCGGCGGAGCGGAACTCGAACGGGCCGATGCGCTTCGATAACCGGTCCATTTCCAGCTGCGACAAACCCAAGATCTTGCCCATTTCGCGCACGGCCAAGCGCGCGCGATAGGTGATGCAATTGGCGGTCATGGCGCAGCCGCGCTCGCCATATTTCTTGTAGACGTATTGGATTATTTCTTCGCGGCGCTCGCCGGAGGGTAAATCGATGTCGATATCGGGCCATTCGCCGCGCTCTTCGGACAAGAAGCGCTCGAACAATAGTTTCATGCCGACCGGATCGACGGCGGTGATACCGAGCGCATAACAGACCGCGGAGTTGGCGGCCGAGCCGCGGCCTTGCACGAGAATGCCGCGGCGATTGGCGTAATCGACGATATCCCAGACGATGAGGAAATAACCGGCGAGCTCCAGCTTGGCGATCAACTGTAATTCGCGCTCGATTTGCGCGGCCGCTTCCGGCGTCATGTCGCGATAGCGATGCCGCGCGCCTTGCGCCACCAAATGTCTCAGATATTCGAGCTCGGTTCCGCCATGCGGGACGGGATATTTCGGGAATGAATAGCCGAGATCTTCGAGCGTGAAGCCGCAGCGCGCGGCGATTTGCAGCGTATTGTCGACGGCGCCCGGCACGTCGCGGAACAGCATGCGCATCTGCGCCGCCGACTTCAGGTAGCGCTCGGCGTTGGCCGCCAATAACGTCCCCGCCGTTTCCAAGGTTCGTTTCTCGCGAATACAGGTCAGCGCGTCATATAAGTCGACGCCGGCGGGCTTGGCATAACGAACGTCATTGGTGGCGACGAGCGGAATATGGCGCGCGCTCGCCATGGCCATGACGACCTGGTTACGCCGCTCTTCGCGCGCGTCATGATGACGGCCGATCTCCAGATACAAATCGCCGGCCGCGAAGATGCCGCCGAGCCGATCGAGATCGCCGTGACCATCGCTGATGGCCAACAAACCGGCGCCGAATTCTTCCAGATCCGAATGGGTGACGAGCGCCTGACCTTTGGGGCGATTGGCTTTGGAGCGCGTAATCAGCTGACTGAGGTTTTGATATCCGCCGGCATTCTTGACCAGCAATAACAAGCGCTGATTCTCGAGCGTGATATCGGCGCCGACGATGGCGTGTAGGCTCTGTCCGCTGGCGCGCCGATAAAAGCGCGGCGCGCCATATAAGCCGTCGCGATCGGAGACGGCCAGCGCGTTGTAGCCGAGCTCCACCGCGCGATCGGCCAAATCCTCCGGCAGCGATGCGCCGCGCAAGAAGGAAAAGGCGCTGGCGGCGCGTAATTCGACGTAATCACAATAGGGCATTCAATGACGTTTCCATTTCATTCGTAACAGCCGTCGATATGCCAGCTGTTCTGTTGCAAGTCGTGAAAGACGCGATAAATGGCGCCGTCGGATAATTCGACGTCGTAGTAATCGCGTATCAATGGGTTTTGCCACCAGCCGTCGCGAATGCGGAAGGGACCGGCCGCGGCCAGCACTTGGCCGCCGACGCCTTGGCCGCTCAAGTAGCGCAAACGGCCGCGATCGAGGCGCGCTTCGGCATCGAGCGGCGGGCGCAACGCGTGCAAAGCCAGCTGGCGCGCGTCCGAAGCCGGGGGCGTCATCTTCGCGGGCAATGGCTCGTCTTGGGTCACTTTGAGCGGCTTATTGGCGACGCGCGGCGAGTTGAACGGCTGCAGCGTGAACGCGTCGGGCAGGTGGCGATCGACGAGCGCCGGCGCGCCCACGCGCGTCTCGCCGACGAGCGCGCTCAGCTTGGCCAGCGTCGACGCCAGCTTGTCGGGCGACGGGCCGGCGGGCTCGAAGAACGACAGCTGCGCCGGCCGCGCCCGCGCCGGCGTCGTGCGAATGCGAATGCTGTCGACGGCGTTCGCCGGCGGCGACGTCTCGAGCGCCAGGCGCACCAGCGACAACAGCGTACCGACATCGCGCGTCGGCGAGGCGACGGGCACGACGCGCACGTCGCGGCCGCGCGGCGACAGCTTGAGCGAGAGGCCCAAGTCGCTGGCCGACAGCGCGCGACAGGCGAGCCGCGCCGTCAAATTCTCCAGCAAACGACGCAGCACGAACAGGAGCGGCTCGACGTTTTCGCAGGGCCAATCGAGATCGATCCCCTCTTCGAACAGCGTCGGCTCGGGGCGCGCGATGAGCGGCGAATCGGCCTGGCCGCGCGCGATGCGACCGATGCGCGCGCCTTCGGCGCCGAGCCTCACGGCGACACCGCCTTGCGGCAGCGCCTCGAGCTCGCCAATCGTGCGCACGCCCCAGCCGCGCAGCGTCGCCAGCACCGCCGCGTCGGGCTCGAGGAGCGCGATGGGCAGCGGCGCCAAGAACGCGGCCTCGCGACCGGGCGCGACGACGGTGACGTCGGAGGGCTCACCGTCGGGGCCGACGCCGGCGCGGGCGGCGATGCGCGCGGTCGTCTTGTCGCCGGCGATGCCGACGCGCACGGCCAGGCCCAGCTTGCGCGCGGCGACGAAGAGCGCGTTGGCGATCTCGGCGTCGCTGTCGAAGAGGCGGCCCAAATCGGACACGTCGAGCGCGACGCCGGCGGCGACCGACTCGACGCGCGGCGAAAAGGCGGCGCCGAGGTCGGCCAGCGCGCTCTCCGCCGAGCGCACGAGCTCCGGCGAGCGCGCGCGATAGACGGCGTCGGGCGCGGCGGCGCGGGCGACGAAGAGCGTCATGCCGACGCGCAGGCCGAGCTTGCGCGCGGCGGCGCTCAGGTCGAAGACGTCGCGGCCTTCGCAGACGACGAGCGGCTGCCCGACGAGGTCGGGATCGGCGCGCTCGATCGCCTGCACGGCCAAGTGCGGCACGAGGACGCACGCGATGCGCGGCGCGGTGGCGGTGCGCACGCGCGCCATCGCTCGCGCTACTTCGAGCCGCTGCGGCCGCTGAATGCGGGCGACGCGGCGAAGCCGGTGTTCTCGTACGACGGGCTACCGGGATTGGGACCGCCGCCGCCGCCGAAATTGCGCGCCACTTTGGGTGACACGACGACGGCGGGAGCCAGCGGCACGCCCAGATCATCGACGTCCGGCAGGTAGATTTCGCGCGCCAGCTGCGGCGGCACGCGAATGACCGCGGCGTCGTCGACGTCCGCCGGCAGCGCGCGCCGCGGCGGCCGAACCGTTACGGCGACGGGCGTTTGCAGCTCGCCCAAGTCGACGCACAAGGGCAACAGAGCCGCGCCCAGCTGGGGACCGAGCTTGTTGCGCGCCACCGCGATGCGACCGTTGACGCCGTCGAGCAGGCGCGGCGCCTCGTTCTGCCCGAGCCAGCGGCCGCGCCCGCGATCGGCCGCCAGCGACAGCGCGCCCAGCGTGCCGACGAGCGGTCGATCGGCGACGACGACGAACGCCGCCTTGGCGCGCTCCGCCCGCCGCGCCAGCTTCAGCCACGGCGCATCGCCGCGGACGACGGATTGCCGCCGATTCCAGCCGACGCGCGTCTCGCTGTCGACGACCTGCGCGGAGACGCCGGCCAAATAGAGGACCACGAGGCCGAAGCCGCCGACGTCGAGCAGCCAATCGGCCGCTTTCAGCCCGTCGACGACGCTGCGCGGGCGCACCCACAACAGTCGCGGCAGCGCGACGCCGGCGCGCGCGGCCGAGCGCGGGTCGAGCGCGTCGGCGACGTCGACGAGCGCGACCAGCTCGCCCGCCGCCTGCGCCGCCGCCGTCATCGCCAGTGTCGCCGACATGCGCCCCGACGAGCGCGGGCCCGACAGCTCGACCAGGCGGCCGCGCGGTAAGCCGCCGTCGAGCAGCGCGTCGAGCGCCGGCAATCCCGTCGACAAGCGCGCCGCGGCCGGCTGCGTCGAAGCCGCCACCAGGCGCGCGCTCTCGGCTCGCATGCCGGCCAGCACATCCGCAATCTGCTGCGCGGTGGCGGCCACGAATGAGATATACTGAACACTCGATCAGGTTTCAAGGGACGACCGATTCATCCAACGTAAGAGCGCGTGAAGACTGCCATCGTCATCGGCGCCGGAGTCGGCGGATTGGCCGCGGCCATCCACTTGGCGCGCGCCGGCGTGCGCGTCCGGCTCTTCGAGCGCGCGGCCACCGTCGGCGGCAAGCTGCGCGAAATCGACTTGGGCGACCGCAAAGTTCTGGGCGGCCCGTCGGTGTTGACGATGCGCTGGGTCTTCGACGAGCTGTTCGACGGCCGCCTGGCCGACTACGTGACCTTGACGCCGGTCGATCCGCTCTGCCGCCACTTCTTCGCCGACCAAAGCCAGCTCGACCTCTTCACCGACGCTGACGAGAGCCGCGAGGCCATCCGTCGCTTCGCCGGCAATCGCGACGCCGACGGCTACATGAAGTTCCGCAAACAGGCGCACAAGATCTTCGACATCGTCAGAAAGCCGTTCATGGAAGAGGCGGTGCCGTCGCTGTTCGACTTCATGAGCCCGCGCTCCTTGTGGCAGCTGACGCAGATCGACGGGATGCGCACGCTCATGCGCGCCGTCGAGGACTACTTCGTCGACCCGCGTTTGCGACAGCTATTCGCGCGTTACGCGACCTATAACGGCTCGTCGCCGTATCACGCGCCGGCGACGCTGGCGGTCATCGCGCACGTCGAGAACGCGCACGGCATCTTCGGCGTTTCCGGCGGCATTTACCGCTTGGCCGAGGCGCTCGAGCGGCGCGCGCGCGAGCTCGGCGTCGACGTCGTCACCAACGCCGACGTCGAGGAGATCGTCGTCGAGCCCAACGGCGGCCCGCTGGCGACGGCGCTGCGCGCGCGCGGCATCCGCGTCAACGGCGGTGTCGAATGGGCCGATTGCGTCGTCGCCAACTGCGATGTCGCCGACGCCTATGGACGCTTATTGGCCGATGTCGCGCCGGCGCGGAAGCAAATGCGCAAATATGCCGAGGAAGAATTATCGCTCTCGGCCTATGTGCTGTTGGCTCTGTCGCCCAAGCCGAAACAGCCGTCTTTGCTGCATCACAACGTCTTCTTCTCGAGCGACTATGCGCGTGAGTTTCGTCAGCTCGTCGACGAGCGGCGGCCGCCCGAAGATCCGACGGTCTATGTCTGCCACGAACAAGCGACAATGACCGATGAGACTGACGAAGCGCCCTATTTCATCCTCACCAACGCGCCGCCGCTGACTGACAAAGGCGCGACCCAAGCGGCCATCGATTGGCCGGCGGAGTCGGCGCGTTGTCGCGCGCGCATCGAGCGCGTGTTGGCGCGGCACGGCTGGGATCTGACGCCGTCGGCGACGAGCGAAATCACGCCGCCCGACTTCGCCGCGCGCTTCCCGTCGAGCCGCGGCGCCATTTACGGCTTGGCGTCGAACTCGCGCTTGGCGGCGTTCAAGCGGCCGGCCAACACTTTTCCCGGTATCGAAGGCATCTATTTCTGCGGCGGCTCCGTACATCCTGGTGCCGGCTTGCCGATGGTCGCTTTGTCGGCACGAATCGCCACGCGGCTGGCTCTGACGAACGAATGGAAGGATACTGAGCGCGCATGAAACCGGATCACGATGTAGCCATCCTCGGCGGCGGTCTCGTCGGTGCCATGGCCGCTTTGCAGCTGCAGCGGCGCGGTATCGACTGCGTCGTCCTCGAGTCGCGGCCGTGGGGCAAAGAGCAAAAGACGGTGGTCGGCGAAGCGCTCACCGAAGGCACGAGCGTGTTCTTGCGGCACGAGTTGGAGCTGACCGACTGGCTCAAAGAGCATGCTTATCGCAAGTTCGGCTTCGACTTCCTCATTCGCCCGCGCAATGCGCCGTTGCCGGAGACGATGGAAGATTGTCACGAATTACTGCTGTCATTGACGCCGCTGGAAAAGAATCCCGACGCGTTCACCAAGCTGATTCCGACCTATCACGTCGAGCGCACGGCCTTCAATCGCCACGTCGCCGAGCGCGCCATCGCCGCCGGCGCGCGCTATCTCGACGGCGCCAGCGTCGAGCAAGTGGCATTGGGCGAGCCTCCCGGCCTCGCCTAACGGCGCAATGAAGGGCGAGCCGCATCGCGTGCACTATGCGCACAAAGGCGCGCCGCAATCGCTGACGGCG
This sequence comes from uncultured delta proteobacterium, assembly GCA_963785725.1. GTDB lineage: Bacteria > Myxococcota_A > Polyangia > Palsa-1104 > Palsa-1104 > JAQBQH01. Next base: position 54,257 of record CAWAWS010000025.1, read on the forward strand.
CGCTGGGTCATCGACGCCAGCGGCCGTCGCACCGTGCTCGGCCGCCAGCTCGGCATCACCCGTCCCGTCGCCGAGCTCGACACCGCCGCCGTGTGGAACCGCTTCGAAAACGTCAATGACGACCCGGCGTTTTGGCGCACGTTTCACGGCGTCGATCGGCGGCGACATACCATTCACTTTTGCGGCGACGGCTTTTGGATCTGGTGGATTCACTTGAAAGGCGGCCATACGTCGGTCGGCGTCTCTTACGACAAAGCGCAGCACCAGCCGGACATCAAGACCGACGATCGCGGCTTCTGGGAGCTGATTCGTAAGTTCCCGCCGGTCGCCAAAGCGCTCGCCGACGCGCGGCCGCTCGAGCCTTATCAGTATTACGCGCACCTGCCTTACAACAGCGATTATTGGTTATCGCAGCAGCGTTATGCGCTCATCGGCGATGCCGCTTGGTTCACCGACGCGCTCTACTCGATCGGCATCGAGACCGCGTGCCGGCAATTGACGGCGTTGGCGCCCATCGTCGTCGGCGACACGCGCGGCGACGCCATCTGTCCCGACAATGTCGCCCTATTGAACAGCGAGTTCGGCAATACGCAAAAGGCGGTCTTGCAGCTCAACAAGTTCAAATACAAAGAGGGTTGGCACCGCCCGCACGTCGTCATGCAAACGGCGCTGTACGAGTTGGGCGAGATCGCCGAGCTCTATCACATGCAAGATCGCCGGCGCTGGCTGCCGGAAAACCTGGCGCGCAACTATCGTATGCAATGGGGCTCCAAAGCGCGGCTCGATTCCTTAGTGCGGTTCCAAGAAGAGGCGCTCAAGGACGGCGACAGAGATTTGACCGACGACCAGCTGCTCAAGAAGGCGCTCTTGCCCGGCCGTCGCGTCTACAATGTCACTTGGCCGCTGTGGAAGCTGCCCAACGCGCGTCCGTGGTTCTTCAAGCTGACGCGCGTCTGGGGCTTTGCCGAGCGACTGACGCAGCGACACCAGCTGTTCCCCGATGGTCTGGGCTGGATGGCGGCCGAAGACTGGAAGCAGATGTTGCCCGGCCAGCGCGCGCACAAAAAGAGCGATGCCGTCCAGCGATCTTCGGTCGGCTGAGCCGGCGCGCGGCGCGCCGCGCTTCGACGCCGAGCTGCTGCCGCGCCTCGTGCGCATTCCCTTCTTTCGACAAGCGACAGACATAGAGATCGATCGTTCCTATGACGCCTATGTCAGCGGCGATTACCAGCGACTGTGCGACGTCTGGTGCGAAACGGCGCAGCCGACGCGCGCCGATCTCGGCAAATTGACGACGATTTACGATCGCGCCCGTTACGCGCCTTCCTTATCGAACGGCCTGGTGTTCCTCGCGACATTGCGCGCCGTCTTGCGCGCGGGCGTGAAGTTCCGCAGCAAGCTGTCGGCGCGAACGCAGCTGTCGTTACAAAAGGACTTCCCCTGGCTCGAGAATCGCCATCGCCATATTCCGCCGGGATGGACACCCTCCTTCAAGTTTCCCGACGAGATGCGCCGATTCATCGACGCGCTGCCGATCGAAGACGCGCGCGTGCGCTGGCAATTGTGCGCGGCCTTGAATGAGGTGCAGCAGCAGTGGTATTCGCGCCACGCCGCCGAGCGCTTCGCCGTGCCCGAGCTCGTGCAGCATGCGGCGCGCGAGCGGCAATTGGCGGTCAATTACTTCGCGCATTGGGCGCCGCCGGTGACGCGCGAGCTGTGGCGCCAATGCATCGTCATGCTCGACGCGCTCAACGCCGCGACGTTCGATATGATCTGCAATCGCGAGCGCGGCGCGATGTTGCGCCACGCGGCGACGGGATGGATCACCCGCCGCGGCGAATGGCGACAGTTTGTCGCAGCGTTAAAGACGCCGCAATGGATCATGGAGCCGAGCGTCTACTGATTCATGACTAAGAAAAGTGCTAAAAGCGAGCCATGGCAATATTGCGCTGGCTCTCTTTGCTCGCATCCGCCGCTTTATTACTCGCCGTCATCGTCGCCAACCTACGCAATGGGCGCATCGTCGATCCCGTCGTTCTCCGCCGTTCGGCGCGCCGCCTCGGCTGGGCCATCGCCGGCAGCTTCGTCTTCGCATTCGCGATCTTCGCGATCTCCATGATCGGCAGCTTCGCCACCGTCGCCACCGTGCCGCCCGAGCGCAAAGCCGCAGTCCTGGCCGCCGCCATCGACGGCTCCGCATTCAGTCTGCGCGGGTCTGTTTGGCTGCTCTTCACTGCGCTCATCGGTGTAGCGGTCTTACGATTCCGCGCTGGTTACCATTCGCCCGCCAAGAAATCCTGACGCGCTCATCTGCATTCCGTGTCGGCAATCGAAGGGCAATGCCGACCGCTCAGTCGCGCAGCACAATCGGCGTTTCCCGCGTGTTAAATGCCGTTCGTCGGACTTCGTTCGCCTCTCCGACTTTTATCTCCCGTGACGGCGCGATTGACGGAGCGCACAGACTTCGCAACGGTGGCGTTCCATGAAACTGTCTTTCGCGTTCGCATTTGTCCTCTTAATGGGCTGCGGTAATTCCTCGCATTCGACCGACATGTCGCCAAGCGCCGACCTCGAACCACCCGAGGCAACGGATATGTCCGCGACCGAGCCTGGCGCCGGCGTCGACACCACCGTCAATATCTTCACCAATCAGCTCTTCGCCTTCGACAACAGCGGCAACAAGCGCGAGAACACCGCCACCGTCGATCTGCCGACGGCCGGCACCTACGCCAAGATCACGCTGCACGTCGCGCTCAGCTGCCCGTCCAAAGGCTGCGATCCGTACGATCGCGTGGCCACGCTCGGCGTCATCCAGCCCGGCGGCACCGACGCCGGCGTCGAGAACATCACGGAGATCGGCCGCTACGTCACGCCCTTCGGCGTCGCCGGCGCCTGGGACATCGACGTCACCGACTTACGCCCGCTCTTGTCGGGCACCGTCACCATCCACGGCCTCATCGACACCTGGGTCGGCAACGGCCAAGGCTGGCTTTTGACGGCGAGCCTGATCTACGTCGGCGGCATTCCGGCCAACATCCCCGTCGCCGTCCTGCCGCTGCCATGGAGCAACTTCAACATCGGCGACCCCACGCAGCCGGTCTCGTCGAGCCTGCCCGCGCAGACGGTGACGCTGCCGAGCGGCGCCACCCACGCCGCCGTGCGCATCAACGCCACCGGCCACGGCCAAGGCAACGTCAACAACTGCGGCGAGTTCTGCTCGCTCAACCACACGCTGCTCATCAACAACCTGCTCGAGAAGCAGTTCGCCGTCTGGCGCGACGACTGCGCCAAGAACCCGGTCAGCCCGCAAAACGGCACCTGGATGTACGACCGCGCCGGCTGGTGCCCCGGCGCCGACGTCAAGCCGATCACCATCGATCTCGGACCGCGCGCCGGCGCCTTCCAGGTCGGCTACACTATCGACCCCTACGTCAACACGTGCAGCCCGGGCGCGTCCTGCGACACGTCGACGTGCACGCTCGGCGCGTCCTGCGACTTCGACGGCGGTCTACACACGACGCCCTTCATCGAATTCAGCGCCGCCGTCATCGCTTATCGCTAAAGGGAATTCCAATACTGAAGCAGTTGCTTCACTGACGCGCAGCTCGTTTACCGCCATTCCGTCCGGCGCAGCGCGATCGCACTCACTCAATAGTGAAGCGATCACTTCACTCACGATCACGACGTCTACCGGCCGCCGGAGATCCAGCGCGCATACAGCCCCGTGCTGCGCGCGCCGGCGACCGGATCGCGCGCGCCGTCCACTTTGCCCGCGACTTGGCCTGCGACTTTGACGGAGAGCTCGGTGCCGCCTTTCAATGGCAATGACATCGAGCGAAAGCCGTTCCGCGGATCGCGAATGAACTGCAAATAATCGGGCTCGCCATTGTCGTTCATGACCAATCCGCCGACGCGGAGCTGCGGCGCCACGACTTCGATGACCTCGCGCGCCAACGACGGGCCGTCACCGCCGGGCCAGCCGTCGACGAGCATGAAGTCGATGGGCGCGCCCAATTCGCGCAAGGTCTGGCGCGCGTCGCCCGAGCGAATGTCGACCCACTCGTCGAGGCCGGCGGCCTGCAAGTAGCGCTGCGCCGTCGCGATCTTCTCGGGCACGATCTCGGAGCCGATGACGTGGCCGCCGCCGTTGTCGCGCATCGCGGCCGCGAAATAGAGGGTCGAGACGCCGATCGACGTCGCGAACTCGGCCACGCGCGTGGCGCCGATCGCGCGGCACAACAAGTAGATGAGCTCGCCCTGATCGCGCTGGATCGAGAAGCCGAACTCACTGTAGTCCTGCGGATCGCGGCTGCCGCTGCCGCGCGGTCCACCGTCGAGCGGACGGCGATGCGCGCGCTCCATCATCTGCCCCAACACGGCGTCGAAGCGCGCGTCGAGAATGGGACCATTCTGTAGATTCATATCGTTCTCCCGCTCCTTCAATCAGCCTTTGGCCAACAGCTCGTACAGCTGCCGCCGCGCCTCGACGATGACCGCGCGCGCCTTTTGCCGCTGCTCCTCGTTGCCGGCGCTGTAGACCTGCCGCGCCGCCAGCTTGAGGCCGTGCACGGCTTCGCGCAGCCCGTCGGAATCCTCGTCCGTCGCCTGCTGCCACGGCACGTCCGCCGCCTTGCCGCGCTCGGTCGCCTCGGTCTTGCCGGCCTTGGTCAGCGCGTAAATGCGCTTGCCGTCGCGCTCCTCGGCCTCGACCAGGCCTTCGTCCGCGAGCAGCTGCAAGGTCGGATAGACCGAGCCCGGGCTCGGCCGCCACGCGCCGCCGCTCTTCTGCTCGAGCCGCGTCGACAGCTCGTAGCCGTGCGCCGGCCCGTCGACGAGCGCCAACAAGAGCGCCGTGCGCACGTCGCCGCGGCGCATGCGCGGCCCTTCACCCCACGGTCCGCCGAAGCCGCCGCGACCGCCGCCGTGCCAGCCGCCTTCGCGCGGTCCACCGCGTCCGCGGCCGAAGCCGGGACCTTCGCCGCGACCGCCGAGGCCGGCGCCTTCGCCGCGCCCGCGTCCCGGTCCGCCGCGTCCGTTGCGCCCACGCCAGTCGCCATCGCCGCGCCAACCACCGCCACCACCATCTCGTCCGAATCCAAACATGTCGTTCAGCTCCAAAGTTGTCTATCGCGATATATCGTAATCGATCATGAGCGACTGTCAATAGCTCGTGATAAGTCCCAGCGGGACGCGGCTTTCGCGGAGAATTTCGCGGCATCCATCCGGTCGCCGAACGCATGTCGCTTTCCCTTTGCTGAACATCCGTTCCGCCTTATCTTCTACTCCCTTGGTGCGCACATGAAGTTCGTCCACGCCGCCGATTTGCACATCGACAGCCCGCTGCGCGGGCTCGGCGCCTACGACGGCGCGCCGGTCGAGCGCGTCCGCGGCGCCACGCGACGCGCGCTCGCCAACTTGGTGCAGCTGTGCCTCGACGAGCGCGCCGCCTTTTTGATCCTCGCCGGCGACGTCTTCGACGGCGAATGGAAGGACTTCAACACCGGCCTCTTCTTCGTCAAGCAGCTCAACCGCCTGCGCGACGCCGGCACGCGCGTCTTCCTCGTGCGCGGCAACCACGACGCCATGAGCGAAGTGACGCGCGCGCTCGAGCTGCCCTCACACGTGCACGAGTTCGCCGACGGCCGCGCCGAGACCATCGTCGACGATCGCTACGGCGTCGCCCTGCACGGCCTCAGCTTCGCGCGCCGCGAAATGCGCGACTCGCCGGTGCCGCTCTATCCGACGCCCATCGCCGGCGCGCTCAACATCGGCGTCTTGCACACGTCGGCCGGCGGCCACGCGCAGCACGCCACCTACGCGCCCTGCGCCGTCGACGAATTGGTGCGCAAAGGCTACGACTACTGGGCGCTCGGCCACGTCCACGCCCACGAAATCCTGCACCGCGCACCGTCGTGGGTCGTCTTCCCCGGCAACACGCAAGGGCGCCACATTCGCGAGACGGGCCCGAAGGGCTGCGTCGTCGTCACCGTCGAGGATGGCGCGGTGTCCGAGGTTCGTCAGGCGCCGCTCGACGTCGTGCGCTGGCAGCGCGTCGAGCTCGCGCTCGGCGAAGAGGACGGCGTCGACGAGCTGTACGAATCGGCGCGGCGAGCGCTCGAGCGCGCGCGCCGCGAGGCCGACGGTCGGCTCGTCGCCGCGCGGCTCGTCGTCGGCGGCGCCACCCGCGCGCACGCGGCCATCAGCGGCGATCGGCAGCGCATCGCGGCGCAGCTGCGCGCCTTCTGCCTCGACGACCGCGACGAGCTGTGGCTGGAGAAGGTGGAGCTGCGCACGCGGCCGGCCGTCGCCATCGACGAGTTGCGCGCGTCCGAAGGCTTCGTCGGCGAGCTCTTGCGCGCCGTCGCCGCCGCCAAGGACGACCCGACGCTGGCCGCGGAGTTGCGCGCGCAGCTGCAGCCGCTCGTCGACAAGTTGGGCGACGAGCTGGGCGGCGAGCTCGACCTCGGCACGCTCATCGACGAAGCCGAAGCGCGCCTCGTGGCCGAGCTGGTGACGCCGACATGATCGTCAACGAGCTGCGCCTCGAGCGCTTCGGCCACTTCACCGACGCGGCGCTGCCGCTCGCCCCGGGCCTGACGCTGCTGTACGGCCCCAACGAAGCCGGCAAGTCGACGCTGCTGGCGGCGTTGCGCGCGTTTCTGTTCGGCTTTCCGCGCGGCCAGCACTTCGACTTCCGCTTCCCGTCCGATTCGTTGGCGGTCGCCGGCACGCTGGCCTTCGCCGACGGCGCCGTGGCCGAGCTGCGCCGCGAGAAAAAGCGCGGCTTCAAGGGCAAGTTGGGCGAGCTGGCGCTGACCGAGGAGCTCTTGCGCGCGCGCCTCGGCCGTCCGTCGGAGCCGCTCTACTCGACGGTGTTCGCGTTCTCGCTCGAGGATTTGGCGCGCGGCGGTGAGGCCTTGCGCGATGAAGGGCTGCGCGCCGCGCTCGCCGGCGCCGGCGTGGGCGCGGTCAAGAGCCCGCAAGCGGTCATCGAGGCCTTGCGCAAGCAGGCGGAGGAGCTGTTCACCGCCAAAGGTCGCAGCGGCAAGGCGATCACGGGCGCGCTCGGCGCCATCAAAGACGAGCGCAAGGCGCTGAGCGACGCGCAGGTGCGCGGCGAGGACTATCGCGCCCGCGTCGGCGAGCGCGATGCCGCCAAGCTGGAGGCGGCGCGCCTCGGCGACGAGCGCAAGCGGCTGCTGCAGCGCGCGGGCGAGCAGGAGGCGCTCCTGCGCGCGTTGCCGCGGCGCGACGAGTTGCGCGGCGCCGAGGCCGAGCGGCGCGCGCTGGCGCCGCCGCCGGGGCTGCCGCCCAATGCCGGCCAAGAATATGCGCGCGTTCGCGACGAGCGGACCCGGCTCGACGAGCGGGCGCGCGAGATCGCCGACAAGCTGAGCCGGACGCAGCGCGAGGCGGCGACGCTCGTCGTCGACGAGGCGCTGTTGGCGGCGGCGCCGCGCGTGCGCCCGCTGCACGAGCACCTCGGTCGTTACACGCAAGAGACGCTCGAGCTCGACGAGCTGGCGCTATCGCTGCGCGCGCGGCGGGCCGAGGTCACGCGCCAGCTCGGCGAGCTGCGCGCGGGCTGGACGCCGGACGAGCTCGACGTCCTGCCGCATCCGCTGTTCACCAACGTGCTCGAGCGGCTGCGCGAAGAGTGGTCGGCGCAGCGGCAGCAAGCGCGCGAGCTCGCCGAGCTGACCGCGCGCCAGGCGCAGCTGACCGGCGACCGCGAACGCTTACGGCGACGGCTCGATCCGCCCTGGCCGCTCGACGACGTCACGCCGCTGCTGCCGGTGCCGCGCGCCGAAGAGATGAAGCAGCACCGCGCCGCCATGGCCAAGCTCGACAAGACGTTGGCCGAGCTTGCGCGCGACGAAGAGCGCCTCAGGCAGGAGCAGCGCGAGCTCGAGAGCAAGCGGGCGCGGCTCGATGCCGGCGGGCCGGTGCCGTCGTCGGAGGAGCTGATTCGACTGCGCGCGACGCGTGACGCGGCCTGGGCGGCGCTCAGGCTGGCGCTGGGCGCGACGACGTCCGACGACGCGCCGCAGCGCGCGGCGCGGGTGGCGCTGGCCGACACGTTCGTCGCCGCGGCGACGGCGGCCGATGCGCACGCCGACGAGCTGCGCCGCCGCTCCGAAGACGTGGCCGCGCGCGCCGAGCTGACCTTGCGCCTCGGCGAAGTCGAACGGACGCGCGTCGATCGCGCGGCGGCGCTGGCGGCGACGACGGCGGAACGCGCGCGCGCCGAGTCGGCCTGGCACGAGCTGTGGAGCCGCTGCGGCTTCGTCCCGCAATCGCCGGACACGATGCTGGAGTGGCTCGGCGACCACGCGGCGCTGCGCGACGTCGACGGCGAGCGCCAGCGCGTCGACGCCCGCGCCGCCACGCTGCAAGCCGGGCAAGACGACTACAAGCAGCGGCTGCAGCAGGTCATGAAGACGCTCAAGCTCGACGTGACGGAGCTGGCGGCGCAAAAGCGCATCGTCAATCTCGTCGTCGAGCTGCGCGAGACGCTGGACGAGCTGCGCCGCGACGACGAGCGACTGCGTAAGCTGCAGGCGAGCGTGCGCGCCTTCGTCGACGACGTGCGCAAGCTGTGCAAGGAGACCGTGCCGCACCTCGAGCCGCTCGACGCCGCGGCGGCGATGCGCGCGCTCGACGAGCGGCTGCGCGCGGCGACGACGGCGCAGCAGCGGCGCGACGAGCTCGTGCGCAGCGAGCGTGAGCTCACCGACGACCAAGCGCGCGCCGAGTCGCGCCGCGCCGACGTGGCGACGACCTTGACCGCGTGGCGCCGCCGCGCGCAGCTCGACGAAGACGACGATGACGCCTTCCTGCGCGCCGCCGCCGCCGCCCGCCGCGCCGACGAGCTCGACCGCGAGATCGAGCGCCTCGTGCGCGCCGTGGCCGAGGCGCGCGGCGGCATGGCGGCGCCGGCGTTCGCCGCCGCGCTGGAGACGGCCGAGCGCGCGCTCGTCGATGACGAGCTGGCCCGCCTGCGCGTCGAGCTCGAAGGCGTCGAGCAGCTCTATCGCGCCGCCAATCAGCGTCTCGGCGCCGCCGAAGCCCAGCTCGGCCTGCTCGACGGCGGCGCCAAAGCGGCCGAGCTGACGATGGGCCTCGAGTCACGCCGCGCCGAGCTGCGCGGCTTCGTCGACGAATATGCGGTCGTGACCTTGGCGCGCGCGCTGCTCGAGAAGCAAGTGGCGCGCTTCCAAGAGCGTCATCAGCCGCAATTGTTGGGCGAGCTGTCGTCGCTGTTCGCGGCGCTGACCGAGGGCCGCTACCAGCGCGTCTACCAGCGCCTCGACGACGAGAGCACCTTCGTGGCCGTGCGCGCCGACGGCGTCGAGGTCACGCCGCGGGCGATGTCGACGGGTACGCGCGAGCAGCTCTACCTCGCCGTGCGCCTCGCTTACGTGCGCCACTATTGCGCGGCGTCGGAGCCGCTGCCGCTCGTGCTCGACGACGTGCTCGTCAACTTCGACGCCGACCGCGCCCGCGCCACCTTGCGCGTCTTGGCCGACTTCGCGACGCGCTCGCAGGTGCTCATGCTCACCTGCCATGCGCACCTGGCCGCGCTCGCCGCCGACGTCGCCGGCGTCACGCCGCTGCCGCTGCCCGCCCGCGCCTAACGCCGGCTGTTACAGCGGTTGCCGCACGCTGCGCCGCCGTGGGCGCGGTCGATTCTCGCCGTCGGTCGTCGGCCGCGGATCGTGCGTCACCGTCGGCCCCGGCTCCTTCTCGACGTGCTCGATGCCGCGATGCACCCGATCGATGATGGCGTTGATCTCGCCGCCCAAGATCAGCGTCAACCCGGTGATGTACAGCCACACGAGCAAGACGACGACGGTGCCGAGCGCGCCATAGCTCTTCGAATACGACGCGAAATGCGACACGTAGATGCGAAAGCCGAGCGACGCCAGCATCCAGCCGAGCACCGCCGCCACCGAGCCCGGCGTGATGAAGTGGAACTTCTGCTTCACGTTGGGCAAGAAGTAATAAATCATCGCCAGCATCGACGTCGACGCGAGCAGCGCCACCGGCCAGCGCAGATAAATCCACAGCGTGTCGAAGGCGCCGCCGAGCCCGAAGAAGGCCCAGATCGTGTGGATGATGTTCGGTCCCACCAGCATCGCCGTCGTGATGACGATGATGCTGCAGGTGCCGCCGACCGTCACCGCCAGCGCGCGCAGCTTGACCTTCCACGCCGCGCGCGTCTCCGACACGTCGTAGGCGCGATTGAGCGCCGTGATGAGCCCGTTGACGCCGCCCGACGCCGTCCAGAAGGCGAACACCAGCGTGATGAGGAGCAGCCAGCCGTGCTGCCGACCGACGATCTCCTGCAGCGTCTGCTCGCACAGCTTGGCCGCGTCCTGCGGCATGAACTGATAGAGCGCCTGCGTGATGTGCCGATCGAGCCCGTGCAGCGGCAAATAGGCCACGATCGTCAGCAAGAACATGGCGAAGGGAAAGATCGCCAACAGCGCGAAGTAGGCCAGCTGCGCCGCCAGATCGAGCGGCTGATTGCGCCCGAACGACTCCACGAACTGCTTGATGAAGTGCTTCACCGTCAGGCGTCGCTGGCTCGACATCGCCGTAGGTGGAGTCATGACCGCATTATGGTGCAACCAATGTGCCCGGCGACGCAACCCGTGATAGAACTCCGCGGATGGCCGCCCTGCGGACGGAGTCAGCGCCGGTCCCGGGACCGTCACCCGGACCCCCACGATTGGCCTGGCACCACGCCAGCGCGGTCGAAGTCGCTGACTATTGGCAGTCCGATCTCGAGCGTGGGCTCGACGCGGACGAGGCACGCGAGCGCATCACCCGCATCGGCGCCAATCGCTTGCCGGAAGAGCCGCCCGAGCCTTGGTACAAAAAGGTCGTCGCGCAGATCTCGGACTTCACGGTGCTGGCGCTGCTCGGCGCCGCCGCCGTCGCCGGCGCGCTCGGGCTGTTCTCGCCCGAGCCCGGCGCGAACACGATGGAGCGCTTCGGCGACTCGATCGCGATTCTGACGATCGTTCTACTGAACGCCGCGCTCGGCCTCCTGCAAGAGCGCCGCGCCGAGCGCGCGCTCAACGCGCTCAGGCAGATGACGGCGCCGACGGCGCGTGTCGTGCGCGGCGGCAAGACGCTGGAAGTGCCGTCGGAAGAGCTGGTGCCGGGCGATCTCGTCCTGCTCGAGGACGGCGATCGCATCGCCGCCGACGTCCGGCTCATCGAGGCACACGATCTGGAAGTCGAAGAGGCCGCGCTCACCGGCGAGTCGCAGCCGGTGCCGAAAGATGCCTTCGCGCCGCTCGACGCCGAGACGCCGCTGGCCGAGCGCCGCTCGATGGCGTTCATGGGCACGCGCGTCTCGCGCGGTCGCGCCCGCGGCGTCGTCGCCAACACCGGCATCTACACCGAGCTCGGCGCCATCGCCGGCATGCTCGCGCGCGTCGAAAACGAAGAGACGCCGCTCGAGCAAGATCTCGAGCGCTTCGGCCAGCGCGTCGTCTTGGGCTGCGTCGCCATCTCGGCGTTGGTCTTCGCCACCGGCTTCTTCCTGTCGCGTTCGTCGCCGCGTGAGCTGTTCCTGGTCGCGGTCGCGCTGGCGGTGGCGGCGATCCCCGAAGGCCTGCCGGCGGTGACGACCATCGTGCTGGCGCTCGGCACGACGCGGATGGCGCGGCGCAACGCGCTCGTGCGCCGGCTGCCGGCGGTCGAGACGCTCGGCTGCGCGCAGGTCATCTGCACCGACAAGACGGGCACGCTCACGCAGAACGCCATGACGGCGCGCGCCGTGTTCGTCGGCGGCTGTCGCTTCGACGTCGACGGCGATCCGCGCCGCGCCGAAGGCACGATTCGCCCGGCGCTGGCCGATACGCCCGGCGATCACATCGATCTGAAGACGGCGCTGGAAGCGGCGGCCAACGCCTGCGGCGCGCACGTCCACGTCGTCGACGACGATCGCTTCGAAGTTCAGGGTGACCCGACCGACGCCGCGCTCATCATCCTGAGCCGTCGCGCGTCGATCGCGCTGCCGCACGTGCGCGTGCTCGCCGAGCAGCCGTTCACGTCGGCGCGGCGCATGGCGTCGGTGCTCGTCGGCGGCGATCAGGCCATCCGCGCCTACGTTCGCGGCGCGCCCGAAGCGCTGTTGGCGCGCTCGACGCAGCTTCTACGCGACGGCCGCGCCATCCCGCTCACCGACGGCGAACGCGACGCGCTCCTCGACGAAGCCGAGCAGTGGGCCGCGCGCTCGATGCGCGTCATTGGCCTGGCGATGCGCGAAGGGCTGCCGGTGCCGCTCGGTCCGGTCAAGCCGTCGTCGGAGTGGGAGAACGGCCTCACCTTCATCGGGCTCGTCGGCATCGTCGATCCGCCGCGCCCCGAGGTCACCGCCGCCATCGCCGAGGCGCGCAAGGCCGGCATTCGCACGCTCATGATCACCGGCGACCACCCCGCCACCGCGCGCGCCATCGCCGAGGAGATCGGCCTCTGGTCCGACGGTGACGAGCTCTTGACCGGCGGCGAGCTCGACCGCCTCGATCAGCAGAACCTCGAGTCGCGCATCGACAAGCTGCGCGTCGTCGCGCGCGCCACCGCCGAGCACAAGCTGCGCATCGTCGAGGCCTTGAAGGCGCGCGGCTTCATCTGCGCCATGACCGGCGACGGCGTCAACGACGCGCCCGCGGTCAAAGCCGCCAACATCGGCGTCGCCATGGGCAAGACCGGCACCGACGTCACCAAAGAGGCGGCCGCGCTCGTGCTCTCCGACGACAACTACGCGACGATCGTCGCCGCCGTCGAAGAAGGCCGCGCCATCTACGCCAACATCCGCAAGTTCATCTTCTTCCTCTTGTCGTCGAACGCGGGCGCGGTCCTGTTCGTGCTCTTCTGCTCGCTGGTCGGCTGGGAGCAGCCGCTCGCGCCGATCCAGATCTTGTGGATCAACCTCATCACCAACGGCCTGCCGGCGCTGGCGCTGGGCGTCGACGCGCGCGATCCCGAGCAGATGAAGCAGCCGCCGCGCGAGCCCGGCGGCGCCATCCTCTCGAGCCGCGAATATCTGCAGATGACGCTCATCGGCGCGGTCATGGCGGCGACGGCCATCATCGCCTTCCGCCACTTCCTGCCCGATCCGCGCCACGCGACCGACGGCGTGCAACTGGCGCACGCGCGCGCCGTCGCCTTTTGCATCTTGAGCATCGGGCCGCTCGCGCACTCGTTCAACTGCCGCTCCGAACGCCGCTCGCTCTTCGACGTCGGCGTCTTCACGAACAAGGCGTTGTGGGGCGCGGTCATCACCGGCGTCATCCTGCAGGCGGTCACGATCTACGTGCCGCCGCTGCGCCCGCTGTTCAAGACGGCGCCGCTCTCCGGCAGCGATCTCGTGTGGGTGCTCGGCATGTCGATCGTGCCCTTCGTGCTCGGCGAGCTGACCAAGCTCATCCGCCGCCATATCAGCTAGCGAGCTCGCGCCGTCGGCCTAGATTCTAGTGACGATGCAGTCGATCCGAATCGTCACCCTGAACCTGTGGAACGGGCAGCGCGGCGTCGAGCGGCGAATGGAGGTGCTGGTGCCGCAGCTCCTGTCGCTACAGCCGCACGTGGTCACGCTACAGGAGGTCCTGGAAAAGCCGGGGCCGGGCGGCATCATGCAGGGCCACATCATCGCCGAGGCGCTGCACGGTGATTATCGCTTCGGCGTCGTCGATCCGCACTCGGCGGGCGGTCCCATCGGCAACGCCATCGTGTCGCGCCTGCCGATCACCAACGAGCTGCACCTGCAGCTGCCCGGCCCGCCCAACGACCTGCGCGGCGCCATTCGCTGCGACGTGACGACGCCCGCCGGCCGCATCGCCATCGTGACGACGCACTTGTCGTGGGAGCTCGATCGCCCGCAGGTGCGCGAGGCGCAGGTGCTCGTCCTCGACGAGTTCGCACGGCAAAATCCCGGGCCAATTCCGACGGTCATGACCGGCGACTTCAACTGCACGCCGGAAGCGCTCGTGCATCAATTCCTCACCGGCCGCGCGTCCTTGCAAGGCAAAGGCAGCTACTGGCGCGACGCCTTCGCGCGCCGCCATCCCGACTCCCGCGGCTTCACCTGGAGCGCGCGCAACCCGTACGTCGCCCGCTCCGTCGAGCGCGACCGCCGCGTCGACTATGTGTTCGTGGGCTCGATGAAGGACGAAGGCCCGGGCGCCATCCTGCACGCGCGCGTCGTCCTCGATCTGCCCGGCGCCGACGAGGTCTACCCGTCCGATCACTTCGGCATCTTCATGGAGATGGCGCTGGTGCCGGTGGCCGACGGCGTCTAAGTAAACGCGCGTTTACTTCTTGGCGAGCTGCTGCACGCGCTTCCACTGCGCGTCCGTCAGCGGCACGAACGACAGCCGCCCTTGCTTGACGAGCGGGCTGTCGGCGAACAGCGGATCGGCCTTGAGCTGCGCCAGCGTCACCGGCTTCGGGAGCGGCTTGCCCGCCTGAAGGTCGATGACCGCCAGCGCCGGATCTTTCGGATCATCGTAAGCCGCCGACGCCAGCACCGCCTCGCCGACCGCCGCTTTGACGCTGCCGGTGTGGTAGACGAGCGCGCGGTCGCCGAGCTTGGCCGCGCGCACATGCTGCAGCGCCGTGGGGTTGCGAATGCCGTCCCAGCGCGTCTGCTTTTCGCGCACGAGATCGGCGAACGAGTACGTCGACGGCTCGGTCTTGAGCAGCCAATAAGCCATGCGCGGCAGTATGCCTCAGCTACTGCTTGGGGATGACGATGAGCTGCATCGCCGTCGCCGGCACGCTGAGCATGAGCTGGCCGTTGGCGATCGCATAGGCCGCCGGCGTCGTCGGCGCGTCGCCTTGCACCACTTGTGTGACCGTGGCCGACGCGCCCGCCGTAAAATGCTGCAGCGACAATGGCGCCGACAACGCCGCCGTATCCTTGTTGATGACGAGCACCGTCAAGTTGCCCGTCGTCGAATCGGTGGCGGCGTAGATCGACCACTTCACGTTCGGGCTCGCGGCCGCCACCGAGACGTCGCCGAAGCCGTGACCTTGCCCGTCGGCGTTGCGATAGAGCTGAAACGCGCGATAGGCCGGCAATTGCGTCGTGCCGTCGACGGGCGAGCCCCAATAGGCGGCCAGGCGCACGCCGAACTTACCGAAGATGCCGAGCACGTCCGCCTGCGCCAGGCCCGCCGACGGATTCGTCGGGTCGTCGTTGTTCCAGTTGTACTCGCTGACGCAGACGCCGGTGCCGGGATATTCGGCGGCGATCCAGCCGATGATGCGCGGCAAAAGCTGCATCGGCTCGTCCATGAAGTCGTTGAACCACGACGGATCGTGATAGGTCGTGTCCCAGAGCGAGCGCGTGTTGTCGAGCACGTCGCCGCCTTGCGGGTAATAGTGGAAGTCGAGGCAGTCGACGAGCCGCCCGCCGTGCTGCTGCTCGTAGGTCGCCAGCTGCCGCAGATACCACTGCGCCAGCGGAATGCCGCCGTGCGCCGCTTGATCGGCCGAGCTCGAGTTGGCCGTGTCGAGGCCGCTGACGAACAGATCGAGCGCATACCACGCCGTGTAACCGAGCACGAAGGCGTCGGGGTCGACGCCTTTGATGGCCGGCGCGTAGTCGAGCGTCGCGTTCCACACGTCGTCCGACGAGACCGGCAGCGTGCGCACGTCGTGATGGGTCGACGGCCACAGCGTCATCTCGTTGTCGAGCTGGTAATACTGCACGCCGCCCGACTTGGCGCCGCCGAACGTGTCGACCAAGTGCTGCATCCACTGCGCCTCGAAGTCGGGCGTCGCCGGCTGGGAGTCGTTGGTCGGATCGCCGACGACATTGGCGAGCACGTTGCCGTTGGCGTCTTTGGCGTTGCCGCAGTCGGGGCTGTCGGTCGAGCCGAGCTGGCCGACGTTGCCGCTGCCGTATTTCGACGCGGGAAAGCCGCACGTGTAAGGCGCGGCGTGGCGATCCTTGGGCGTCCAGCCGATCGTGGGAATCGTCAGCAGCGACGGCGTGCCGGCGGCGGCGTTGCCGGCGACGAAGTTGTCGGCCGACGACGTCCAGCCGGCGTCGCCGGGATCGCCGCTCGCCGGGTCGTAGCCGTCGACGGCGCCGCCGGGAATGTTCTCGTAGTACCACCAGGTCGCGTGGTTGGAGACGTCGAGCTGCCAGTTGTAGAGGCTGGAGCCGTCGCCGCCCCAACGGCTGACGCCGACGCGCAACGTCTTGACGAGATCGGCGGGCGCGCCGGCGATGCCGTAGATTTCCGGATGGATCGCGTGCGCGCCGCCGGTGGCGTCGACGACGAGGCCGCTGCCGCTGATGGCGGTGCAGGCGCCGCCGGTGCAGAGCGCGTTGGCTTGGCAGCCGCCGCAGACGCCGCCGCAGCCGTCGTCGCCGCAGACGTTCGTGCCGCAGCTGGGCGTGCAGGTCGTGCCGCCGATGATGCCGCCCGTGCCGCCGCCGCTCGACGTGCCGCCGCCGCTGTTGCCGCCGCCGGCGCTGTTGCCGCCGCCGCTACTGCCGCTGCCACCGCCGCCGGAATGGCCACCGTTGCTGCCGCCGCAGCCGATCACCATCGCCGCCAGCACGATCGCCGCCCGTCTTCGCATGGCGCCCCCTTGTGCAACGCGCTTGCCGACGGGTAACTACGCGAATGCTGCGCGCGCGCCGTGGCCTATGAGCTACACTCGCGACCACGGTTGAGGGCGCCGGCCCCCGAATCCGACTGAGAACGACAATTGCACCAACCGCGCCCCAATCGATCATGAAGCTCACCGCCCTGTTCGTCCTCGCCCTCGGTCTCGGCGCTTGTCAGCCCGAACAGACCTCGATCGCCGTCCATATCACCGCGTCGGGCTTGACGTTTTCGCGACTGCAGCTGTCGGTGTTGCTGGGCCCGGCACAATCGCAGAGCCTGCTCTTGCCGGCGACGCAAGGCGGTCGCGTCGTCATCTTGCTGCCGGCTGTGGCCGAGCCGGTCACAGTCACCCTGCGCGCCCTCGACATCAGCGGCGAGGTCGTCGGCGAGCAGAGCGGCGTCGTCACGTCGGTGCCGCACGAGCAAGTCGACCTCACGCTCGCGCTCTCGGGCGGCACTCCCATGCCCGACGGCGGCTTCGACATGGCGCGCGACGACGCGCAGGCGCCGCCGGACCTGCCGCCGCCGACGCCGTCGTTGACGCTGCTGGCGGGCGCGCTCGGCGGTCCCGGCGAATCCGACGGCAAAGGCGCTGAAGCGCGCTTCACGTCGCCGCTGGGCTTGGCGATCGCCGGCACCAGCATCTACGTCGCCGAGCAGTACAGCGGCCGCATCCGCAAGGTCGGCACCGACGGCACCGTCACGACGCTCACGCTCGTCGATCCGCAGAGCGGCAACGTCATCTTGACCGACAACGGCGTCGGCCTCGCTTACGACGGCGGGCAATACCTCTACGTCAGCGAATATTACGGCTGCGACATCCAGCGCATCGACCTCGGCAGCCCGACGGCGGCGGGCGCGTTTCCGATGGCGCGCGTCTCCGGCGCCGGCGGCGAAGTGTGCGGCAACATGAACGGCGACGTCGACGCGAGCCAGCTCAACAAGCCGGGCGCCATCACCTTCGACAGCAGCGGCAACTTGTGGATCCTCGACGAGCTCAACTACGCCGTGCGCCTGTTCGTGCCCAAGACGGGCCTGTTGTCGACCATCGCCGGTCAGCCGCCGGCCGGCGGCACGACGTCCACCGCCGTCGACGGCTCGAGCACGACGGCGCGCTTCGGCTCGCTCTCGTGCATCAGCGCCATCGGCAGCAAAATCTACATCAGCGACGGCTCCTCGCTGCGCGTCATCGACACGACGCTCGCGCCCACCGCCGCCACTTACGTCTCGACCGCTCTACCGTCGGGCGACAACGGCTTCGAGGCGCTCGAGGGCATCGGCCCCGGCGATTCCGGCAGCATCCTCGCGCTCGACGCCGACGGGCTCATCCATCGCATCGTGCCGGGCGCGACGCCGTCGTTCGCCAGCGTCGCCGGCAACAGCAGCTTCGGCGAGGCCAGCGACGGCGACGGCTTTGCCGCGACGCTCGTCGGCCCCGGCTTCATGCAGGTCGACGGCAGCGGCAACGCCTGGTTCACCGACGGCACGACGCTGCGCAAGCTCACCATCGGCGCGCCCTGGCCGGTGACGACGGTGGCCGGCGTCGCCGCCCACGCCGGCGACTCGCAGACGCCGCCGCGCTTCGACATGCCCTCCGGCCTCGCCTGGGACGCGACGACCAACATCGTCTACATCGCCGATTACTCGGGCAATCGCATCCGCGCGTTCCAGCTGCCGAGCGGCCCGCTCACCGTCTTCGCCGGCAGCGGCTCCAGCGGCCATCACGACGACATCGGCACGGCGGCGACGTTCGGGGGCCCGGTGTCGCTCGCGCTCGACGGCGCCGGCGAGCTCTTCGTCAGCGACAGCGACGGCGAATACATCCGCAAAGTGACGCTGGCGACGGCGCAGGTGCAGACCGTCGCCGGCAACGGCACCGGCACGCTGCCCGGCTTCTACGCGCCCAAAGGCCTCGCCTTCGACGGCGCGCACACCCTCTACATCAGCGACTTCGGCCACCACTGCATCCGCACCATCGACACCGTGTCCGGCGCGCTCGCCACCTTCGCCGGCGTCTGCGACGAGAACAGCCCCGGCAGCACGAACGGGCCCGCCGCCAGCGCGTCGTTCTACGGCCCGGCCGGCCTCGCCATCGACCATACGCACCACCTGCTCTACGTCGCCGACGACGGCAACCGCGTCCTGCGCAAGATCGATCTCGTCGCCAGCGGCAACCCGGTCACGCTGCTCAGCGGTCAAGTCGGCAACGCCACCTACGTCGACGACACGACGCTGGCGCTGGCCACTTACGCGTCGCCGTTCGATCTCGCGTTCGACGACGCCAGCGGCATCCTCTACGTCGCCGACCAAGACAACAGCGCCGTGCGCAAGGTCGACCTCACCGGCGATCGGGTCACGACCTATATCGGCGACGGCAACCAGCGCACCGACGTCGGCCCGCTGCCGGCCGCGATCAACGTGCCCTACGGCATGGCGCCGACGCCGGCCGGCCTCTTGGTCACGTCGCAGAACGAGAACGCGCTGCTGCTCGCGAAATAACCGCCGGCGCGCTCAGTCGTGCGGCGGCTGCAGCGCGCCGGGAATCAGCCGCGGCGCGAGTCGGCCAGCGACGACGAGCGCGCCGTCATGCTGACGACGTTCGGCGCCGCCGCCGCCGCGTCGGGCGCGACCTTCGCCAAGCCCGCCGTCCGCGTCAGCACGAAGTCGACCGCGCGCGCCCGCTCCTGCATCGCCACCGACTCGATCGGCAAATACGGAATGCGCGACTGCTCCAGCATCAGCTTGATCATGCCGTCGATGCGCAGCACCGACTCCCACGTCACGCCCGCGCGCACGCCGTCTTCCTTCAGCAGATCCTTGTGCGGCCGCACGAAGAACACGATCCCTTGCGACACCCACTCGACGTACTTCTTGTAATCGTCGGTGTTGAAGAGGTCGGCCAGCACGAGCGTGTGCTCGGCGGCGTAGGCCAAATTATCGAACGCGCGGTCGGACACGAAGCCCGTGCCCTGCAGGCGCTCGACCTGCACTTGGCGCTCGAACACGCGCTTTTGATACTCGGCCACCAAGTCCATGTCGGTGCGCAGCGCGTCCAGCGACGTCTCGAGCTCGGCCAACACGGCGCGCGCCACTTCCGTAATCATCGGCAAGCCGTAGCGCCGACTGACATAACGCGTCATCGTGGTCTTGCCGGTCGCGTGCGAGCCCACGAAGTAGATGCGCATGTCGACGAGGTAACATCAGTCAAAAAGTTGCGTCAATGACGATTTACGTATTGCACTATATGTTGGTGCAACTATGCGAGCTGCAACGACTGTCCTACTAGCGGCCTTGGCTTCGAGCGGCTGCGCCGGCGCCGGCTTCCCCGACGTCGTCGATGTCCGCCAGGTGATGACGCCGTTCGGCGCGCCGCGGATCAGCCGCATTCGCGATGCCGGCGGCCCGAGCGTGCCCGACTCGGGCGCGTGGCAAGGCGAGCCCGACGGCGTGGCCGTGCCCGGCGAATTGCTCGTCATCGAAGGCGACAACTTCGGCCGCTTGCCGACGGTGAGCATCGGCGGCCGCGCGACCGCGATCGTGGCGCGCACGGACGGCGGCGGCATCATCGCGCGCGTGCCGACCGGCGTGCCCGCCGGCAACGCCAGCGTCGTCGTGTCGCAGCCGCGCGGCCGCGCGCAAAAGACGTTTCCCGTGCGCCGCTACGCCATCGTCGCCCACGGCGGCCAAGTGTTCGTGCTCGGCGTCGATCGCGACAGCGCCACCCTCATCGGCAAGCCCTTCTCGCTCGCCGGCGCGCACGATCTCCGCATCTCCGGCGACGGCGCCGCCGCCTACGTCATCGCCAGCCGCGGCGACGGCGACTGGCTCGTCGCCATCGATCTGTGCGCGCCCGGCGGTCCGCGCATCGCGACCGAGAAGAAGCTGCCGCACCACGGCGCGCTCTTGTCGTCGGCGATGGACGCGCCGGTCACAGCCGTCGTCGGCGACGGCGAGGTGACGCTGGTGCAGACGCACCATCCGCGCGCGCCGGCGCTGTTCGAGCCGATGGATCTGCCGCTCGGCGCCAAGGCGCCCCGCGCGATCGAGCTGTCGCCCGACGGAAAGCTGCTGGCGCTGCTCGTCGCCGAAGGCAATCGCCTGCTGGCGCTCGACGTCTCGTCGCCACCGTCGGCGGACGTCGTCACGGCCGTCGACCTGCTGCCCGACCAAAAGCTGTCGCTGGTGCGCGACTTGGCGTTTTCGTCCGACGGCGAGACGCTGTGGATCGTCTCCGGCGACAACGCGTCGAGCTTGCCGGCCCTGCAGCCGACGCGCTTGACGGCGCTGCGCATCCTCGCGCCGACCGGTGACGCGACGCCGCCGCCCAAAGTCAAAGAGCGCCTGTTGTCGGTCTGGCGCACGCAGTCGGTGCCGGGCGCGGCCGCGCCGATTCACATCGCCGTCGCCCGCGGGCAGCCGCTCGCGTCGGGCACGACGATTCGTATGGCGCCGGAGAAGGCGGCCGTCTTCGTGTCGTCGCTCAATGACGCGCTCTTCAAGCTCGCCGATCTCGACCTGGCGACGTCGACGGGCGGAAAGAAAGCGCTGCAGCTGTGGCATCCGCCGGAGCCGGGCATCATGGTGCGCGCCGACATCAACGGCGGCGGCGGTCCGCTCTTTACGACCCGCGAGATCCTGTCGTCGATCGATCTGACGCCCGATGCGCAGCTGATCGTGGCGACGGCGGCGCGCGTCGCGGCGCGGCCGGACATCACCGGCGGCCTGCAGCTCGACTTCGGCGTCAGCTACGCGCCGATCTTCAAGTCGAACGTGCCGCCGGTGTTCGTGCCGCTGGCGCCGTTGGACGAAAAGACGCTCAAGCCGCCCTTTCATCTGGGCGCCGTCAGGATTCAGCCGTAGCTAAGCCGCCGCGGACTTCGTCTTCGTCGTCGGCGGCTCGAGCACGCCTTCCCAGCGCGCGATCACCATCGTCGCCAAGCAGTTGCCGATGACGTTCACCGTCGTGCGCGCCATGTCCATCAGGTTGTCGACGCCGAGGATGAGCGTGATGCCTTCGAGCGGCAGCTTGTAGCTCGCCAGCGTCGCCGCCAAGATGACGAGCGACGCGCGCGGCACGCCGGCCACGCCCTTCGACGTCAACAAGAGCGTCAGGAGCATCGTAATCTGCTGCCCCGCCGTCAGCTGTACGCCCGCCGCCTGCGCCACGAAGATCGAAGCCAACGACAGGTAGAGCGTCGAGCCGTCGAGGTTGAAGCTGTAGCCGAGCGGCAAGATGAACGCGACGATGCGCCGCGGCACACCCAACTCTTCCAGCACCTCCATCGCCCGCGGCAGCGCCGCTTCCGACGAGGTCGTCGAGAACGCGATCAGCGCCGGCTCGCGCACCGCCTTGACGAAGCGCACGAGCGGAATGCGCGCGATCAGCGCCACCGGCACCAGCACACAGACGAGGAACACGACGAGCGCGCCATACAACGTCGCCACCAGCGCCGCCAGGTGCCACAAGACGCCGAGACCGCCTTTGCCGACGGTGTAAGCGATAGCGGCGCCGACGCCGATGGGCGCGTAGTGCATGATCCCGTGCGTCAGCTTGAACATCGCCTCGGTGACGGCTTCGGCGAGCGCGACGATCGGCCGCCCCTTTTCGCCGATGCTGCCGACGGCGAGCGCGAACGCGATGGCGAAGATGACGAGCTGCAGGACATCGTTCGTCGCCATCGCCTGCACGATCGACTCGGGTACGGCGTGCAGCAAAATGTCGTCCCAATGCTGCGCATGCGCCGCCGGCAAGACGTCAGTCGGCGACGCCGACGGCGGCGGCAGCACGACGCCGCGACCCGGCTGCACCAAGTTCACCGCGCCCAGCCCGACGACGAGCGCCAGCGCCGTGACGACCTCGAAGTAGACGAGCGCGCGCAGCCCCATGCGGCCGACGGCGCGCGCGTGACCGGCGCCGGCGATGCCCGCCACCAGCGACGAGAAGATGAGCGGCGCGATGATCATCTTGATCAGCCGCAGGAACAGCGTCGCGAACGGCCGGAAGAGCTCGGCGCGACCGGGTAGCGAAGCGCGCGACGACCGCGCCGGCGACGATGCCGGAGACGAGCCCGACCAAGATCCACTGGCTCTGCGTGATACGGCGACGGGGAACGCGTGCGTCGTGCAGCGACGGGTCCGAATTCATGCGCGGCTCATGGTTGACCGGGTGCCAGCGTAGCAACGACGCGCGCCGGTTGGGCGATCGACTGCGCGGCAAAATAGTCGGCGGCGGCGGCGGCGAGCGCGCGCCCACCTTTGTCGCCCAAGAGCGGCGCCAATTTGTAGCGCGCGCAGGCCGCCCACAGCGCCATGTCGGCGGCATCGAAGCCGCGCGCCGCCTCGACGAGCGCCGCGCGCGCGCCCGGCTCGTCGCCGCGCGCCAAGCGGATGCCGCTGTCGAGGAGCGCGGCCAGCGGCGTCGACCAGGCCATCTTTTCACGCTGCAGACGCCGCGCCATCGCTTGCGCTTCCTTGAGGAGGCGCTGCCGCTCGTCGCCGACGCGCCGGCAGGCCAGCGCCAACGCCACGCGCCCGCGCAGATGCGTCGCCTCGATGCGCGTCAGCTGAATCATCAAGAGGAGCGACTTACGCAGCGGCTTCCACGTTCGCTGCACGCGCGCCCAGGCCGTCGCCGGATCATCCGCGTAGAGATCGATCGTCGCCTCGGCCAAGAGGTTGTCCCAATGTTGATGATGGAAGCCTTGCTGCGACCACATCGCCATCGCCGTCGCGGCCGCGGCGCGCGCGCCTTCGACGTCGTCGCTGGCCAAGTGCACGAAGTTGAGCTCGCCGATGCGCAAGTTGGTGGCCGCGTAGAGGTCGCCGCGCTCTTCGGCCTCGCGAATCGCCGTCGGCACCGCGCGCTGCAGCTGCGCCATCTCGCCCAAATAAAACAGCGACCACAGGCTGAACGACTGGGCGCTGTCGGCTTCCCAGGCGGCGCCGATGCAGCGATCGCGGAAGACGCGCTCGGCGTCGCTGCACAAGCGGTGGCCGTCGCGCCAGCGGCCCTGCAGGAACGCCGCGATGCCGCCCGTCGCCGACACGAGCGCGTGCACCTCGGGCGCTCGCACGCGCGTCGCCAGCGCCTCGGCCGACGCCAGCAAGCGCGCGACGCGGACGCGGCTCGGACCGCCGACGGCCGACGCGTGCGCGGCTTCCATCGCCAAGGCGCGCGCGACGCGATGGATTTCGCCGGCGCGCAAGGCCAAGACGAGGCAGCGTGTCTGGTAGTCGGCGCCGCGAATCGTGTCGACGAGCCCCATGCCGACCGCGACCGAGAAGCAGGTGTCGAGCCGACGCAAGAGCGCCGGCGGCACGTCCGACTCGGCGCGCTCGCGAAAGCGCAGGCCACGCAGCCGCACGCGAGCGCGGTTGAACAGGAGTGACGCCAGCGCGCCCGTCGGCGTGCGCGGCAAGGACATGCCGACGGCGCCGAGCACCTCGCGCACCGCCGTCAGGCCGTCGTCGACGTGGCCGCCGCGCAGGTACTGCTCGGCGGCGCGCCGGCGCAGCTCGAGCGCCAAGGCGACGCGCGCGTCGGCGTAGGCTTCGCCCTCGCGGCGCGCCAGCGGCGCCGCGCCGCGCCGATGCGGCGGCGCGACCAGCGCTTGCTCCGTCGCCACCGTCGCCGTCGTCGTCTTGGGATTCGGCGCCGGCTCGAGCAGCGCCGCCGCCTCTTGGTACGCGCGCGCCGCCTCGGCGCCGCGGCCGGCCGACGCCAGCGTCTCGGCGACGTTGACCGCCAGCTGCTGCCGCGCCGCCGAGCCCGACGGCGCCAGCGCCAGCGCGTCGCGATAGAGCGTGGCCGCGCGATCGAACGCCAGCGCCTCGGCCGCCTCATCCGCCGCCAGCGACGTATAACGCGCCGCCCGCTCGCGATCGCCGGCTTCGGCGAAGTGCAGCGCCAACGCCTGCGCGTCGGCTTGCTTGCCGGCTTCGAGCGCCATCCCATCGCACACGGCATGAGCGCCGCAACGTTGACAGACGGTGTACGTGATCGGTTGTTTTACCATGACACTAGCATCGCTCCATTCGATTCCCAGAAGCTACTCCGTCACGAGACTTTGCGCAGCTCGTCAGCGGGTTCGACGCCAAGCGCCGCGTCTTGCTGTTGGCTCAACCGCTCGACGTTGGACGCGTTGAGCATGTTGGATTGGTCTACAAACGCGCCAGGGCATAGCTCAAATAATTCGTTGGCCTCAATGTGCCTAAAGCTAGCTTGCGCGTGATCGTGAGCGTTTACCGCCAAATTCCACTCGGGTCTATTCTGTCGCCTTGCTACCGCAACC